>CAVOZD010000033.1:0-12451 GCA_963700835.1 uncultured Alphaproteobacteria bacterium | reverse complement strand
CTCGTAATAGGCCAGCGGCTCGCGCACGGATTCCTCGACGCTGATCAATGCGGCGAAATGGATCGCCGCCGCCGGCCGGGTCGCCGCAATCAGGCCGGCCACCTCCGCCGCCCCGCAGTCCAGCGCATGGAACTCCACGCCATCGGGCACGGTCTCGCGCCGTCCCACCGAGAGATCGTCGATCCCCACCACCCGCCAGCCCGCGTCCAGGCAGGCGAGCGCCGTGTGCCCGCCGATGTAGCCCGCCACCCCGGTGATCAGCACCGTCGGCCGTCCCTGCGCCTCGTTCGCCATCGTCCGCCGCTCCCCTCAGGCCGCCTGCGCCGGGCCGAGCATACCGTCGAGCAGCGTCTCGAACTCCGGTCCGGTCCAGTCGCGCGCCTCGATCCGGTTCAACTCATGGAGGCCGCTGCGCCGGCTCGCCAGCCCGTAGGCCGTGGTCACCGCGTTGGTGAAGCCCGCCTCCGCCACGATCGCCGGCGTCTCCGGCCGATACCGCCCGAACGGATAGGCGAAGCTCACCACCTCCAGACCCGTCATCTCGCGCAGCCGCCCGCGCCCCTCGACGATCTCGCTGCGCGCCCGTTCTACGGAGATCTGCGACAGGTCCGGATGGCTGACCGTGTGCCCGCCGATCTCCATCACCGGCGAGGCGGCAAGCATGCGCAGCTCCGCCTCGGTCACCGGCCGCGCCAGCGTCTCCTCCTCCGGCGCCGCGGCGACGCCCGACCAGGCCTCGAGCGCGTCGACCGCCTCCCGGCGGCCCTCCGGGGAAAGCGCCACGATATGCGTCCAGACCTCGAGAAAGATCCGCGCCCGCGCGCCCGGCGGATCGCGATAGTCCCAGCGAGCCGCCGCCGCCAGTTCTGCGGCGTCCGCGCGCATCGCCGCCCCTAGCCGCCAGACCTGCGACGCGCCCCCCGCCTCGAGCCGCAGCTCCGCCGGCAGCGCTGGCGTCTCCAGAAAGACCCGCGCGACAAAATCCCACCAGTAGGCCCGCGGCTCGCCCACCGCGCCGGCCATCACGTAGAGCGTCGCCGGAACCTTCTCGCGCTCGAGAACCGGCAGCGCCGTGCGCAGGTTGTCGAGATATCCGTCGTCGAAGGTCACCACCACCGACCGGGTCGGCTGGGCGTCTGCCCCCAGCCCGCCGGCGAAGCCGCTCGCGGTCGCCGCCTGCCCTCGCCGGGCGAGCACGGCCATCTGCTCCGCGAAATTCTCCGGGCTGACGGCCAGCCCCCATGGGTCAGAGGCCGGCCTCGCCACACGGTGATACATCAGGACCACGCCCGTCGGCTCGCCCCGAAACCGAACCCTGTCGAAGCGGCGCTTCGCCGTCTCGGCTGTGCGCCGCAGATTCGCCTTCAGGCCGGCCACGCCAGGCCCCCCGGGAAGCGCCGCCCCGCGGACCCGACCGGGCCGACGGCGAAGGAGCGTTCATTTGTCATGGCTTTGACCTCCGGGATTCGCCGTCTGGCGACACGCTTAGGGGCGCTTTGGTTGAAATCCGCATAACACACCCGCTGGCGCGACGCCGCCCGCGCCCCGCCTTGACAGCCCCGGCCTGCGGCGAACCGAGGACGGGAGTTGACGAAGACCCCGCGGCTGGCGAAACAGCGGCGGGACCGTCGGGACGCGGCGGAAGAGGCGCCAGAAAGACGACGCATGACCAAAGACCCCGACGCCCCTCTGGTATCCTGCGTGATCATCTTCCTCAATGGCGAGGATTTCATCGCCGAGGCGATCGAGAGCGTGCTGGCCCAGACCTACCCCAACTGGGAGCTGGCGCTGGTCGACGACGGAACCACCGACGGCGCCACCGCCATCGCCAGACGCTACGCCGATGCGCACCCCGACCGGATCCGCTACCTCGAGCATCCCGGCCACGCCAACCGCGGCATGAGCGCCTCGCGCAACGCCGGCGTTCGCGCCACCTCGGGCAAGTACGTCGCCCTGCTCGACGCCGACGACATCTGGCTGCCGGAGAAGCTCGAGCGTCAGGTCGCCGTGCTCGAGCGTCATCCCGAGGCGGCGATGACCTTCTCGCCCTTCCTCTACTGGTCGAGCTGGGACGCCGCCAACCGGCCGCGCTTCAAGCCCTGGCGCGGCGCCGACTACCCGCTCGATCTCGGCGTCCCGCTGGACCGCCCGATCGCGCCGCACGCGCTCGCAACCCACTACCTGTCCAACGGCGGCGACGGCATCCCGGGCGTCTGCAGCCTGATGATCCGTCGCGATGCGCTCGAGGCGGTGGGCGGCTTCGACGAGAGCTTCCGCCGCCTCTACGAGGACCAGGTGCTGATCTTCAAGATCCTGCTGCGCTTTCCCGTCGTCGCCACCGGCGAGGTGCTCGACCGCTACCGCCAGCACGCCGGCTCGGCCTGCTGGCAGGACGGCGGCGCCAGCGGCCACGTGGAGGCGCGCCCCGCCTTCCTCGCCTGGCTCCAGGACTACCTGATAGAGGAGGGCGTGAAGGATCCCGAGCTCTGGAAGGCGCTGCGCGGCGAGATGTGGCGCTTCGACAACCCGCGGCTCTGGCGCGCGCTCAACCTGCCCAACACCGCCGTCGAGGCGCTGGGGCCGGACGCCCGGCAGGCGATCATCTGGATGCTGACCCCGAAGCTCTACGACACGCTGCGCGGCCGAAGGCGGCCCCCCGCCCTCGACGCCAGCGACGCCTGACCCAGCCCGGAGCCCCACCATGCCTCGCCCCGAGACCGATGCGACGCCCGCCCGCCGGACCTCAGCGCTGACCCGTCTGCGCAAGTCGGCGGAAGCGGCCGCGCCGCCGGGGCTCAAGGCGTTCATCAAGCGCGCGATCCAGAGCCCGCGGGTCGGCGCGGTCGATCTCGGCGATTTGCGCCGCAGCACGCCGATCAGCCGCTGGTGGGGCTTCGCGCGCGGCACGCCCGTCGACCGGCACTACATCGCCGAGTTCCTGGCCCGGCATCGCGACGACATCGCGGGCCGCATCCTCGAAGTGGGCGACGAGCGCTACACGCGCGAATTCGCCGGCGCGCGGGCGACCACCCGCGACGTTCTCAACTACGTGGAGCTGCCCGGAACCACGATCGTCGCCGATCTGGTGGACGCCCCCGAGATCGACGACGCGCGCTTCGACTGCGTGATCTGCACCCAGGTGCTGCAGTTCGTCACCGACCCCGCCCGGGCGATGGCGACGCTGCGGCGCATCCTCGCGCCCGGCGGCACGCTCCTGATGACCGTGCCCTGCATCAGCCCGCTTGATCCCGAGACCAACTGGGACGACCGCTGGCGGTTCACCTCCCACGCGCTGCGCGAACTCGCCGAGGGCTGCGCCGCTCCAGGCGACGCTATCGAGATCGAAAGGCGCGGCAACGTCCTGGCCGCGCTGGCGTTCTTTCACGGGCTGGCGGTCGAGGAGTTCGACGCAGACGAGATGGCGAGCCGCGACCCTCGCTTCGAGCTGATCGTCACACTTCGCCTGCGCCGGGCCACCTGAACCCGCCCGAGGCTCAGGCCTGCGCGACCACCCGCGGCGCATCCGCCACCACCCGGCCGCCGGCGATGCGGACCACGTGGTCGGCCATCTCGATGGTGTTGGTGCGGTGCGAGACCACGATGACCGTGCGCCCGCGCATGTGCGCGACGATGCGCTCGCGGATGCGGATCTCGCGATCCGCCTCGAGCGCGCTCATCGCCTCGTCGAGCAGGAGCACGTCCGGGTCGCGCAGGAACGCCCGGGCCAGCCCGATGCGCTGGCGCTGGCCGCCCGAGAAGCTCATGCCGTTCGCGCCGATGCGGGTGTCGAGGCCGTCGGGCAGCCCTTCCAGGTCGTCAAGGATCTCGGCCCAGCGACAGGCCTCGCGCACCCGGTCCATGTCGGCGTCGGGCCGCGCGACCAGTATGTTCTGCAGGACCGTGCCCTCCAGGAAGTCCACGTCCTGCCCCGCGATCGCCACCTTGCCGAGCCAGCTCGCCCGCGAGAAGCCCGCGATGTCGCGGCCGTCCGCCATCACGGCGCCGCTGTCGGGCTCGTAGAGCCGCAGGATCATGTTCAGGATCGTGGTCTTGCCCGATCCGCTCGGGCCCAGAAGCGCGGTGGTGCGCCCGGCCGGAATGCTGAAGGAGACCGCGTCGAGGCTCGGCGCCTTGCGCGGATCGTGGCTGAAGCTGACCGCCTCGAAGCGCAGAGCTTCGCGCAGCCCCTCGAAGGTCGCGCCGCCGGTGGCGGGGAACGGCTTGCCCTCGACCTCGATCGCCTCGCGCACGTCGCGCAGCGAGGCGCCCATGCCCGCCAGCGCGACCCGGTGCGCCTCGATCTCCTGCATGTAGGGCTGAAGCCGGAACAGCAGCAGCACTGCGGCGATGATGGTCGCCGCACTCACCCCGAAGAACCCGCCCACGATCACGAACAGCAGCAGGATGCCAAGCCCGGAGATCTGGTTGAGCGGCCCGATCGCAGCCTTGACGACCTCCATCCGCGTCGCCCGCCGCCGCACCGTCGCGGAGGCCGCATCGAAGCGGTCCAGCATGAAGTCCTCGAGTGCATAGACCCTGAGCGTCCGCATCCCGTGCATGCTGATCAGCATGCGCTCGGCCAGTGTGCGGTTGGCCTCGAGCGTGCGCTCGCCCAGCCGCCGCACCGGCCTAGAGATCAGCTTTAGAAGGAAGAACACCACCAGCGCGCCCGCCAGCGCCGCCAGCCCCAGCTGCCAGGACAGCAGGAAAAGCCCGATCCCGAACACACCGACCGCGCAGGCGTTGACCGCGATCCGCACGATCGAAACGAACGCCTCCGACACCGTCCAGCTCGCCGTGGTCAGCGTGTGCAGCAACGCGCCGTGGTCGCGCCGCTGGAGATAGTCGTAGCCCACGCGGACATAGACCCGGTGCACGCTGTCGCGCATCCGCTCGGCCACCCGGTTGAGGATCACCCCGGTCAGCGCCTGGTTGGCGTAAAAGAGCAGCGCCGTGAACAGGATCAGCCCCAGGAACACGCCCGAGATCAGCCAGAGGTTGCCGCCGAAGAGCGATTCGACCCAGAGATAGACCTCGCTCAGCAGCCCGCCGGCCTCGGTGATCTGGTCCTTCTCCCGCAACAGGCTGAAGAGCAGGATAACCGCCAGCCCGACGCTCAGCGTCTCGCCCACCGCCGCGGCCACGCCGAGCGCGATCACCAGCGCGGCGACCCAGGTGCGCGAAGGGAACTCCCGCGACAGCACCATCGCCTCGCGCCAGACCGACGGGCTCGCCTCCTCCGGCTCGTGCTCAATGTCCTGCGATTTCGTCAGAACCCTCTCCCTCGCCCGTCAGGCCGCCCTGCGCGCTTTCGCCGGCGCGGCGGCGTCGGCTGCCGCCGGACTGTGTCGCCGCTCGAGCATCACGAGGCAGAACAGCACCGGCAGAAGCCAGATCACCCGCGACTGATAGCGGTCCACCGGCGCCGAGAGCCCCCCGAAGATCGCCGCGTTGCCCACCAGGCCGATGACCACCATCGCCACGATCTCGAACATCGGACGCGCGATCCAGCCGCGCAGGAACGCCACGATCAGCCCGATGATCCCGATCGCGGTCCCGATCTTGGCGATGTTGTCGAACGCGGTCAGCGCCCAGTAATCCCTCTTGGAGGGAACCGAGGTGTGAAACGGCGCCGCCGTCCCGTCCTCGGCGCCGGGCAGGTATGGCATGATCTTGTCGGTCCCGACCTTGACCGTCTGCACCAGGGCGTTGGAGGTCAGCGAATGGAGCTGCGCCACCGGGTAGGCTCGGAACGCCGCGAACAGCACCGCGGCCTCCTCCTCGCGGATCCGCTGCACCTGTTCCGGCGTCGCCGACCGCAGCCCGTCCTCGGCCCAGAGAAACGCGTTCACGCTCGCCGGCGCCGCGTCGAACACCTCGCACATCGCCCAGGGCTCGGTGTCGCAAGCCTCGTCGAGATACCAGCGCGCCGGTCCGTCCGCCAGCGAGCGCGCGAGCAGGATCGGCAGCCGCTTGGGCGCGACGCTGGCCTCCTCGAGGGCCACCGTGCTGCCAAAGAGATTGCCCGACAGGGTCAGCGCGATGGGAAGCAGGGCCAGCGCCACGACCCGGAGAGTCAGCCGCCAGGCGATGAGCCGCCACCCGAGCGCTGCGACCGCCAGTCCGGCGGCGAGCGGCAGATGTCCGTAGTGGCAGGACACCGCAAAGGTCGCGAGCGCCAGCAGCACAAGCTGCCGCCAGACGCCGAACATGTCGATCCTGCGCACCAGCAGCGCGTAATAGACAAGCACGACCGCGCCCAGGATGTCGGGCATCGCGTAGGAGACGAACCATGGCAGCGTGCTCAGCACGCCCACGATCAGCGCGCAGGCGGCCGCCTCGAGCGGCGTCGCCCGCAGCCCCGCAGGGACGAAGGCCATGCAGGCGAAGATCGCCAGAGCGCCCTGCAGCACCGTGGTCAGCACCAGCCCCATCGGCGTCTGTGCGGTGACATAGAGGAACGCCGAATAGGCGAAGGCGCGCACAGCGCCTTCTGTCGACCCCTCCGCCGCGAGGTCGATCCCGAAGTGACCCAGAACCTGCCCGGCGATCCGCGCGCCGCTCTCGTAGTACTCGATCGTGTCGTGATAGATCAGCGGCGCCGTCACCAGCAGCATCGGCCACGACAGCAGCACCGCCAGCCCGATCGAGACGGCGAATCCCCGCCAGGACAGCCAAGGCGCGGCGTCGTTCTGGCTCACGCCGCCACCCTCCCGATCACGGTGACGGCTCTTGCCCTGTGCGGACGCACACGGATCGCCTTGAGCCGGATCCATCTCTTCACCGCCTTACACATCAACATCGAGCGGGGCGCTCCAGTTCCGACTGTCCAACCGCCGCCGACCCCGGACAACGGACGCCAGCGTCGAACGCTGCGACGCCTCCCGCGCATGCGGACGGGCGCGAGCATTAGTCGCTAACCTGCAAAGCGTAAAGAGTGCTTACAGATCGCAATCCCTGTGCTATAGAAACACCACATTCGAGAGAGTGAACCGCTGCAGCCAATCACTGCAGCCATTTGTGTTTCTTGCGGCGTCTCGCGGCCATCCGCGCGTCGTGTGAAGTGAGTTGGGGTGGCGTAATGGAGAACAGCGTGGTTCCGATCAAGACACCGGTCTTCATCATAGGAGCCGGTCCGGCGGGCCTTACGGCGGCTTACGAACTCCAGAAGAACAGCAAGGCGCACAAGCCGATCGTCTTCGAGGGCGGCGAGCTTGTCGGCGGCATCTCGCGGACGGAAAGCTACAAGGGCTACCGTTTCGACATCGGCGGGCACCGGTTCTTCACCAAGGTGGACGAGGTGCGCGACATGTGGCGCGAGGTGATGGGCGACGACTTCATCACCGTGCCCCGGCTCAGCCGAATCTACTACCGCGGCCGTTTCTTCTCCTACCCGCTGAAGATCTTCAACGCGCTCAGCAATGTCGGCGTCTACGAATTGGCGCGGATCATGGCCAGCTACATCAAGTGGCAGATCCGCCCCCACAAGCGCGAGGACAGCTTCGAGGAATGGGTGATGAACCGCTTCGGCGGCCGTCTCTACATGCACTTCTTCGCCAGCTACACCGAGAAGGTCTGGGGGATTTCGCCCAAGAAGATCCGCGCCGACTGGGCCGCGCAGCGCATCAAGAACCTCTCGCTGCCCAAGGCGGTGTGGAACGCCATCTCCGGCGCCAACAACACCACCAGCCTCATCGAGGAGTTCCAGTATCCCCGCCTGGGCCCCGGAATGATGTGGGAAAAGACCCGCGACCTGATCGTCGCCGACGGCGGCGAGGTGCATATGCGCAGCGTGGTCGACGGCGTGGAGCGCGACGGCCTGCGCGTCACCGGCCTGCGGGTGCGGACCTGGTCGCCGGACGGCACCGAACCGGTCGAGACCCACGCGGTCGGCGACGGCCAGGTCATCAACACCATGGCCATCCGCGATCTCCTGCACGCCTTCGACCCGCCGCCGCCACCCGAGGTGATGGAGGCCGCCGACCACCTGAGCTACCGCGACTTCCTGATCGTCACGGTGGTCCTCAAGGCCAAGGACCTCTTCCCAGACAACTGGATCTACGTGCACAGCCCGGAGGTGAAGGTCGGCCGCATCCAGAATTTCCGCGCCTGGTCGAAGGAGATGGTGCCCGATCCGAAGACCGCCTCGATCGGCATGGAGTACTTCTGCCAGGAGGGCGACGGCCTGTGGACAATGGACGACGCCGACCTGCGCGAGCTGGCCACGCGGGAGCTCGAACAGCTTGGGCTGGCGACAGCCGATCAGGTCGTCGATTCCACCGTGATCCGCCAGCCCAAGGCCTATCCGGTCTACGACGAGCACTACAAGGAGGCCCTCGACGTGATCAGCGCCTGGCTCCTGTCGCTGGAAAACTTCCAGACCGTCGGGCGCAACGGCCTGCACCGCTACAACAACCAGGACCACTCGATGCTCTCGGCGATGCTGGCGGCGCGCAACGTGCTCGGCGAGGATCATGACGTCTGGAACGTCAACGTCGAGCGCTCCTACCACGAGGAGTTCACGTTGAGCGAAAAGGCGAGGCGATCGGCGACGCAATAGCCGCAACCTTTTCCGGCCGGAACCTCAGGTCTTTGGCGGCGGGCTCCGGTAGCCGGCGCGCACCAGCGCATAACCGGTCCCCGCGCACAGGTAGTGCAGCCACAGGACTGGAATGGCGGCCAGCGCGTCGAGCGGCCGTCCCAGCCGCCAGAGGTCGGCGAGGAAGGCCCGGTTGACCAGGGCCATGCCCAGGGCGCTCAGCGCCGCGATCCAGACGCCCGTCCACGACTGGAAGATCGCCCCGAGGCCCAGCGCCGCGATTCCGATCGCCACCAGGAGCACCGACGCCTGACCGGTGAGGCCGACGTTGAGCGAACGCGGCAGGTCGCGCCCCGCTCCCGACAGCAGCAGCCGGCTCCATGGCACCGCCCGGTCCCAGAGATCGGTCCGCAACATGCCGCCGAGGGTCCATTTCTTCAGATGCGTGCCCTCGAGTTCCGGCACCAGCCGGATCCTGTGGCCGGCCCGGGTCAGGTCGAGCCCGAGCTTGATGTCCTCCATCATGTACTGCCCGGGATCGAAGCCGCCGACCGCCTCGAAGGCCGAGCGCTTGATCGCGCCGAGCCCGGTCCAGTAGGTCACCGCGTCGCCGGCGCTCGCGCACATGCACGTGGCGGTGCAGCAGGTTGCGGATGCGGCTGATGCGTCCCGGCGCGCTTGGCGCGTCGTCGTAGGCCCCGAAGAGCGCCGAATATCCGGGGTGCTCGCCAAAGAAGTCTGCGATCACCGCGCGGACGTCGCGGTGCGCCACCACGTCCTGATCCACGAACACCAGGATCTCGCCCGAGGTCTCCCGCGCACCGAGGTTTCGCGCATTGGCCGCGCCGATGTTGCTCTCGGTGCGGAGCACCCGCACGCCGAGCGCCCGGCTCTCCTCGGCGCTGCGGTCGGGCGAACAGTCGTCGACCACCACGATCTCGCTGCGGTCGAACCCCGCCTTCATGAGCCCGCGCAGGCAGTCGCCGATCAGCGATTCGGCGCGAAAGACGGGAATGACGACCGACATGCTCGGCGCGTCCGCGCCGCGCCGACCGTATCCGTCGGTCGACGGCGCCCGTGTCACTGCCTCGGTGGACATCACCCTATCCGCTCGCACCCTGAACCACGCCGGCGTCCTCCCGGACGGAGACGCCTCCTCCTACAGACAACCTGCCGATGGGTGAAGCCCGCCGGACTTCGAGCCGCGCATTTTCGAGGTCCGTTGCGACCCCCATCCCTCGGCCATCAATCCATTCGCTCCCGCGCCGATGATCGTGCGAAACGTCGCGTCCCGCAAGCCATTCTTACCCGTGGGAAAACCGTCCGCGTCGCGGGCGAGCCTGGTCCTGCATGGCGCCGCACCCTAGCCGCGCCCCGTTAAGGAAGCTCTGACGCGGGCGGGCCGCGACGACGCGGCGCGCCCCGCGCCTTGCGCCCGTCGCCCGAGCCGATAGGCTCGGCCGCGACGACCTCTCCCGCCGCGCGCCGCCCGAACGGAACGCCATGCTCCCATCCCTTCCCGCGCTCCTGTTGGCGCTCGCCGCCTCACTCAGCCCTGGACCCTCGAAGCCGACGCGGCCGAGATGCCCGGCCTGGCCTATCTGGGCTCCGAGCGCTGCGCCGACTGCCACGTGGAGGCCGCCGAAGCCTGGTCGGGCTCCCATCACGCGCTCGCCTGGACCGAGCCGACGAGGACACCGTGCTCGGCGACTTCGACGACGCCCGCTTCGAGCATCACGGCGTCGTCAGCCATTTCCGCCGCGACGGCGCGGACTTCGTCATCGAGACCGAGGACGGCGACGGCGTGCGGCGGAGCTTCCCCGTCGTCGGCGTCGTCGGGATCGAGCCGCTCCAGCAGTATCTGCTCGAGACCGAGCCCGGCCGCACCCAGAGCTTCGACGTCGCCTGGGACACCGAGGGCGCGCGCTGGTACCCCCTCTACCCCGACCAGGACCTCCCGCCCGGCGACGGGCTGCACTGGACCGGCCCCTACAAGACCTGGAACGCCCGCTGCGCCGAGTGCCACGCGACCGGCTACACCCGCAACTACGACGCCGACGCCGACTCTACGCCCCGCGACTGCCGAGATCGGTGTCGGCTGCGAGGCCTGCCATGGCCCCGGAAGCGCGCATGTCGCCTGGGCGGAGGACGCCGACGGATTCGACCCGGGCGACCACGCCGGCGTCGACGCGCTCGGTCTCACCGTCGATCTCGCCGCCGCCGACGCCGAGACGAGATCCAGCAATGCGCCACCTGCCATTCCCGGCGCGAGGCGCATGGCGACGGCAATCCGGTGCCCGGCACGCCCTACCACGACGCCTACACCCTCGCGCTCCTGCGCCCCGGGCTCTATCACGCCGACGGGCAGATCCTCGACGAGGTCTTCGTCTACGGCTCGTTCCTGCAATCGAAGATGTACGCCCACGGCGTGAGCTGCACCGACTGCCACGAGCCCCACGGCGGCGAACTGGTCGCCGAGGGCAACGCGGTCTGCGCCCAGTGCCATTCGCCGGCCGGCAACCCCGCTTCCCGACGCTGAAGCCGGCCGACTACGACAGCCCCGCGCACCACTTCCACGAACAGGGCACGCGAGGCGCCCAGTGCAGGAGCTGCCACATGGTCGAGCGGGTCTACATGGGCAACGACGGCCGGCGGGACCACTCCTTCCGCATGCCGCGCCCGGATCTCGCCGCCGAGACCGGCTCACCCGACGCCTGCACCGACTGCCACGCCGAGCGCGACGCCGGCTGGGCGGCCCCGAGATCGCCGCCTGGTATCCCGACAGCACGCACCGCGGCCCGCACTCCGGGCACGCTCGCCGCGGGCGCTGGTCACCCGAGGGCGGCCGCGGCCTCATCGCGCTGGCCTCCGCGCCGAACGGCCGGGATCGTGCGCGCGACCGCGCTCGAGCTGCTGGGCAGGTGGCGAAGCCGGCGATCGCCGACGCCTCGCGCCGCTGCTCGACGACCCCGACCCGCTGGTGCGCGCCGCCGCAGCCGGTCTCCAGCGGCCGCGCGCCGACCGACCGGGTCGACGCGCTCGTGCCGCTCCTGGGCGACCCGACGCGGTCGGTGCGACGAGGCGCGGCCAAGGCGCTCCTCGACGCGCTGCCCGAGGCGCCGCCGGCGGCGCTCCCGGCGCTGCGGGGCGCGCTCAACGAATGGCAGGCGAGCCTTTCGTCGCGGGCCGACTTCCCCGAGACCCATCTCCAGATCGGCGGCGCGGCGCTGACCATGCGAAACTGGGACGCGGCCATCGACGCCTTCACCGCCGCCACCCGCCTCGATCCGCAGCTCGTCGACGCCTGGGTGATGGTGGTGCGCATCGAGGCGGCGCTGGAGCGTCCCGACGAGGCGCGCGCGGCGCTCGACGCGGCGCTGGCCGCCAACCCCGACGACCCGCGCCTGCTCGAGCTCGCCCGCGGCCTCTGACGCGCCGAGTGTCGGGCTCAGGCGATTCCCAGTTCCGCCTCCCGGGCCCGCAGGCGCTCGGTCGCGTCGCCAATGTAGTCGCGCGACAACGGCGCCGCGTCGCGCTCGCGCCCGAGCTGGAGTTGCATCACCGCAAGATTGCCCACCTCGAAGGCGACCTGGCTGGCGCGCAGGTAGAACTCCCACATGCGGCAGAACCGTTCGTCGTAGAGCGCCCTGGCTCGGTCGCGGTTCGCCGCGAACCGCCGCGCCCAGTGATCGAGCGTGAAGGCGTAGTGCCGCCGCCAGATCTCCGCGTCCAGCAGCCACAACCCGGCCCGCTCGATCGCCGGCGCAGCCTCCGAGAGCGACGGCAGATGCCCGCCCGGAAAGATGTACTTGCGTACGAAAGGACCTGTCGGCACCGGGCCCCGCATCGCGATGAAGAAGCACCAGCGCCACGCCCCGCGCGCTCAGCGTCTCGCGCACCCCGGCGAAGTAG
>CAVOZD010000032.1:0-45034 GCA_963700835.1 uncultured Alphaproteobacteria bacterium | reverse complement strand
TGCGATGGAACGGCGCGCTGGCCATGGCGCGCGACGAGGCGCTCGAACTTCGGGCCGCTGCTGCTGGCGGGCGCGCTGGTGCTCGCTCAACGTCTCGCGCTTGTCGGAAGCCGCACGATCCCGGCGCGGCGACCGCGCTGCCGATGCCGGAGACGCGGCTGCTCTCCCGCTGAGTGGCGCGCGAGCGCCGGGTCGACAGGGCCGCCGCGTCGAGGTTAAGCCCTCGCCCATGCCGGCAGCCGATCTCCGACCAGCTGTTCGTTGCCGCCGCCGGCGCAGCGCGGGCGTCGCGGCTCCGCGGCGCGTTCGGGGCCTACGCGCGCGCCGTGGAAACCGCGCTCGGCCTCGTCTGGCCGCGGCGGATCGAACCCTTCGGCGCCGATCCGACGTGGCTTCGGGCCCCCGTCGCCCGGAGTCGAGCCGGTGTCGGGCACCCGCGGGGGATGGTTCTCGACGATCGTGGTTGCGGCTGACGGGGCGCGGTTCTTCGCCAAGGCGGTGAGCGCGCGCGGTCGCGAACGGGCGTTCTGGCGCGCCTGGGCCGAGGGTGGTGTGGTGGTCGAAGGCGCGCACTTCCGCCTCGGTGCCGGCCTCTTCGCGCAGGCCGGTGCCCGGGGCGGTGACGCTTCTGGTCTTTCCGGAAGTGCCCGCGCTCGAGCGGCGTCGGCGAAGCAGAAAGCGCTACTGCAGCATTCGTGGATCGGTGGTGCGGGCGATCGCGGAGTTCTCCGCAATTCACCCGGCCGCGCGGGTCCCGCTGCCGCCGCCTCTTGGCCGGCGGGCGGGGCTCGGCCGCTCGGGCCGTCCGCGCTCGGGCGGCGGCTCGGGGTCGCGCCGGCGGAGGCCGCGCGCCTCGCCGCCCGGCTCCGCGCGGTCGAGGCGGCGTCGAGCAGGCTCGACCCGTTGCCGGCGACCCATATCGCGCATCTCGACTTCGGGACGACCAACGCGGCACCGGACGGCGGTCGCGTGATCGTGCAGGACTTTGGCCATGCCGCCCCGGCCGCGCCGGGCGCCGACCTGCACAGCGTGCTGCGCTGGGGACGGGCCCCGGGCGCGGCGCCGTTCGACCTGCGCCCGCATGTGGAGGCCTATGTGGCGGGTTTCGCCGCCGAAGGCGTGGCGCTCGACGCCGACCTTGTCCTGCAGGCCGCCGAACGCCATTTCGCCGCGCGCTATCGCAACCCGCGCCAGTCGAGTTCGCACGAGGTCCTCGCCGAGGCGCTGGCGCTGTCGGAGCGGTTGCTGGAGGACGGGTAGGGGGCCGCTTGCGGAGAGCAATCCACGGTCAGGCCCCGGACTGCGGCTTCGGGGCGGACGACTTCGCCGAGCTCCCTCGTCGTGCAGAAGGCAGGCTCCGGCCTGACGGGACGGGCGGGGCGCGGCCTGGGACGGTCGCCCGGCGGAGCGGGGTGAGAGCGAGCCTTCAGGTGGGCTCAGGAGGCAAAGCCAGGCGGTTTGGGCGTTGCTCACCGCCCCGCCGCTTCACGTTGCCGCCGCGCTGCCCTCCGCGCCCCGCCGTCGAGCGGCCGCGCGACTTCGGCGCGCTCGCCGCCTCCGCCTCGATGGCGGACTGGCGGGCCAGCGGATCGTCGGCGAGGGCGAGGTCGACCGCCTCGAGGCGCCTGACCTCGTCGCGCAGGCGGGCCGCCTCCTCGAACTCGAGGTTCTCGGCGGCCTTGAGCATCTCCTTGCGCAGATGGTCGAGATGGGCGGCGAGGTTCGGCGACGACCAGGGGCTTGTCGATGCGGGCGGTGACCCGGGCCTGATCGGTGTCGGCGGGGAAGAGCCCCTCGAGCACGTCCTCGACGTTCTTGCGGATCGTCGCCGGGGTGATGCCGTGGGCGTCGTTGTAGGCGATCTGCTTCTCGCGGCGGCGGTTCGGTCTCGGCGAGCGCGCGCTCCATCGAGCCGGTGATCCGGTCGGCGTACATGATGACCCGGCCGTCGGCGTTGCGCGCCGCCCGGCCGATGGTCTGGATCAGCGAGGTCTCCGAGCGCAGGAACCCCTCCTTGTCGGCGTCGAGGATCGCGACCAGCGCGCATTCGGGAATGTCGAGCCCCTCGCGCAGCAGGTTGATGCCGACGAGCACGTCGAAGGCGCCCAGCCGCAGGTCGCGCAGGATCTCGATGCGCTCGATCGTGTCGATGTCGGAATGCATGTAGCGCACCCGAACGCCCTGTTCGTGCAGGTACTCGGTCAGGTCCTCGGCCATGCGCTTGGTCAGCACGGTCACCAGCGCGCGGTTGCCGGCGGCGGCGACGCGGCGGACCTCGTCGAGCAGGTCGTCGACCTGCATCGCGACGGGGCGGATCTCCACGGGCGGGTCGATCGAGTCCGGTGGGGCGGATCACCTGCTCGGTGAAGACGCCGCCGGCCTGCTCGATCTCCCAGGCCGCCGGCGTGGCGGAGACGAAAACCGACTGGGGCCGCATCGCGTCCCATTCCTCGAATTTCAGCGGGCGGTTGTCCATGCAGGAGGGCAGCCGGAAGCCATGCTCGGCCAGGGTGAACTTGCGCCGGTAGTCGCCCTTGTACATGCCGCCGATCTGGGGGACCGAAACGTGGCTCTCGTCGGCGAAGACGATGGCGTTGTCCGGGATGTACTCGAAGAGCGTGGGCGGCGGCTCGCCCGGCTTGCGGCCCGTCAGGTAGCGCGAATAGTTCTCGATGCCGTTGCAGACCCCGGTGGCCTCGAGCATCTCCAGGTCGAAGGCGGTGCGCTGCTCGAGCCGCTGCGCCTCGAGCAGGCGGCCCTCCTTGACGAGTTGGTCGAGCCGGGTGGCGAGTTCGGCGCGGATGCCCTTGATCGCCTGCTGCATAGTCGGGCGCGGCGTCACGTAGTGCGAGTTGGCGTAGACGCGCACCCGCTCGAGCGTGTCGGTGCGCGCGCCGGTGAGAGGGTCGAACTCGTCGATCGATTCGAGCTCCTCGCCGAAGAAGCTGAGCCGCCAGGCCCGGTCCTCGAGGTGGGCGGGCCAGATCTCGAGCGAATCGCCCCGGACCCGGAAGGCACCGCGCTGGAAGCCCGCGTCGTTGCGGCGGTACTGCTGGGCGACCAGGTCGGCAATCACCCGGCGCTGGTCGTAGGACCGCCCGGTCGCGAGGTCCTGGGTCATCGCGCCGTAGGTCTCGACCGACCCGATGCCGTAGATGCACGACACCGAGGCGACGATGATCACGTCGTCGCGTTCCAGCAGCGCCCGGGTGGCCGAATGGCGCATCCGGTCGATGGCCTCGTTTATCTGGCTTTCCTTCTCGATGTAGGTGTCGGAGCGCGGGACATAGGCCTCGGGCTGGTAATAGTCGTAATACGACACGAAATATTCGACGGCGTTCTCCGGGAAGAACGCCTTGAACTCGCCGTAAAGTTGAGCCGCCAGGGTCTTGTTCGGGGCGAGCACGATCGCGGGACGCTGGGTCGCCTCGATGATCTTGGCGGCGGTGAAGGTCTTTCCGGTTCCGGTCGCGCCCAGAAGCACCTGGTTGCGTTCGCCGGCCGCGACGCCGGCGACAAGCTCGGCGATGGCCGTGGGCTGGTCGCCAGCCGGCTCAAACGCCGAGTGCAGAACGAAATTCCGCCCCCCTCCAGCTTGTCGCGCTGGCGCGGGTCGGCGATATCGGTGTCGGGGGCCATGGCTCACTGGTCGCTATTGCGCGCTTTCGGAGAGAGACTTGGGCGAATGCCGCCGAAATGCAACCCGCCGCCTGACCTCCCGCGATCGGCGGATTTCCGCTCAAATTGAGTTGATCTCGACTCGACTAAACCCTTGCGTGTGGTCGCGCGTTAACGGTATAAGGGTGTCGCAAGCAGCACAGAGATCGTCAGTCGGGTGCGTACACCCACCCCACCCCTCGCTCCCTCGCACTCGATTGACGATCCGCTGCTCGCCTTCTCTTCACTCGACAAGTTCGGGCGGGCGCTTGTTCAAGCGCCCGCTTGATCCTTGTTCGCCGATTGGCGATACAGCGTCTGCAACGGCGCGGAGAAAGTCCATGATCGCCAAGATCTACCAGCCGGCCCGGAGCGCGATGCAGTCGGGTCAGGCCAACACCCGGTCTTGGGTGCTGGAGTTCCTTCCTGCGGATGCGAAGGTCATCGATCCCCTGATGGGCTGGACCGGATCGCGCGACATGAACCAGCAGGTGCGCCTGAATTTCGACAGCCGCGAGGCGGCGATCGCCTACGCCGAGCGGCACGGTATCGCCTTCCAGGTATTCGAGCCGAAGAAGCGCCGGCACATCTTGCGGCAGAACGGCTATGGCGACAACTTCTCCGCGAATCGCCGCGGCGCGTGGACGCACTGAGCGCAAGGCCCCGTAGCTCAACCGGATAGAGCAAGGACCTTCTAAGTCCGAGGTTGTGGGTTCAAGTCCTACCGGGGTCGCCAGCGCGCCGTCGCCGGGCGGCGATCCGCCAACGCGGGGCGCGGCCGAGGCCAATTGCCTTGCCGCGGTAGGCCGCAGCGCCCTACAGTGCGGTATGGCGGAAGACGTGAGTCTTTTCCGCAGGTTGGGATTTGCGCCGTCGCGCCCCGACGAAGACGGGTTGGTGGGGACCGTGCCATGGCCGAGCGAGGCGGAGCCTTGCAATCGCTTCTGATCAACGACGCCGACGAGGACATGTCGGCGGCGGAGATGATCGACTTGGTCGCCATGGAGCGGCGGCTTGTGGAGGCGCGCGCCCGCCGCGCCGAGGCGCTGCGCCGGCGCGCCGCCGCGGCGGTCGGGGCGCCGGCGCCGGGGCCGACGCTCGTGTTTCCGAGCCTGCGGACGGACGCGCACACCCCCGCAGCCCCGACCGTCGCGCCGGTGCGGAGCGCGCGCGCTCCCAAGGCGTTGGCCATCGGCCTGTTCGCCGGCGGCCTAGCGGCCGGGCTGGTCGTCGCCTGGTTCGGCGCCTCCTTTCTGCGCGATCGGGCTTCGGCGCCGATGCCGGTAGTGGCGTCCGCTTCAGCGCCGGAACCGACGGGCTCCGCCGAGGCGGTCGCCGATCCGACCGTTGCGATGGAGGTCCTCGCCGCGCTAGACGCCCCGGCCATAAATGCGCCGGCGGCGCTGGAGGCGGCGCAGGGCTGGACCGACGAGGTCCTGTCTGCGCCACCGGGCCCGGCCGCGACCGCCGCCTTGAGCGCCACGGAGCTGGCGCCGGGCGAAGCGACGCTGATCCGCGTGGCGCAGTTCGGCGGGCCCTCGACGCCGGCGGCGCCGGCGCCTCCGCGCGTCGGTCTGCCCGCGGGGCCCGCGCCCGAGGCGGCCCTCGCGCCGCTGGCGGCTCCCGCGGCGCTGACGCCGCCGCCCGTGCTTGCCGGTCCCGAGCGCGACGCGGCCACCGCCGCGGCTGCGCGCACCCTTGCCGGAGGCGTCGCGCCGCCGGGCCTCGTCGTCGCGCCGCGCGCCGAACGTCCGGACGCGCGAGCCTTCGACGCAGCGCCCGGTCTCGCGACGCTGGAGCGTCCCGCGGCGCCGCCGAGCTCCGGATATGATCCGCGCGCCGCGCTTCCGGAGATCGCGGCGCCGGCCGTTCCCGCGCCGGAGCGCACGGATCCTGCCGTCGCCGCGGCCCCCGAGCCGTCCGAACCGGCGACCGCCCCGTCCGGGTCGCTTCCGGCGGTCGCAGCGCCAGCGCCGCGGGGCCCGGGTGAGCCGGAGGCGGTGGGGTCCGATGTCGCAGCGCTCGCGCCGCCGACCGCGTCCGTCGCCGCGCCGCAGGAAGCCGGCGTCGTGCAACCGCCAGCGGACGGCGGCGCTCCCCTGGACGCGCGGGTACTGATCCATTTCCCGTCCGGCGGTGCGCGCGACGCAGAGGCGCTTGTGAGCGCGCTTCAGGCCTCCGGGGCCGAATCACCGACCGCGGTTCCGGTCGGCTTTTCGATCAGCAGCACCAACATCCGGTTCTATCACGCCGAGGATTCCGCGGCGGCGGCCAAGGTGGCCGAGGTGCTTCGCGCCGAGGGCCAGGAGACGGAGCTGCGCGATTTCACCGACTTCCGGCCGCAGCCCGACCTGGGGCTCGTGGAGGTCTGGCTCGCAGGCGACGGCGGCGCCACGCCAGCGCGCCAGTCGGCGCGGGCCACCCCGGCCCGGCAGTCGCCCGCGGCGTCTTCGGCCGTCCGGCAACGGTCGCAGGAACAGACCCGCATCCTGCTCGAGCGGCGCGTGGAGGAGCTGCTGCGCGCGCGGCAGCGTCAGTGAGCGTCGTGATACGAGTGGGGTTTTCTTTTTGGATTTCGACGGTTACACGAGTTGCTGCGGTCGTCATGTGAGGGTGGGGCGATGAAGCGCAAGGTTGCGGTCCTGGTTTCGGCGATGTTGCTGGCTTCGAGCATGGGCGCGCCCTCGTCCGCGCAGGATCCGACCGTGGAGCAGCTCGCGCAGATCGCCTCGCTTCTGGAGAGCAACGACGTCGAGGCCCTGCGCCTCTATCTCGACGCGAACCCGCAGCTGATGAGCGGCGATTCGGAGATCGCGATCCTGCTCACCCAATTCTACGCGGAGTCGGCGGACGTCACGGCCTTCCTTGGCTTTTCGCCCCGGTTGCGAGACATCATCGGCTCGCCGAACTTCACCGACGGCCCGAGCCAGACCAGCGACTTCGCCCCGGCCTCGGGCGAGATCTCCAGCGACTTCGCCCCGCCCTCGGGCGAGATCTACTGACGCGGCGACCCGATGCCGGCCCACGCCGCGTCTGCGACCGATCCGCCCCGGCCCGCGCCGAGGCCGGCGGGCCTAGCGTCGCGCGCGCGGGTCGCGCTCGCGCTCGACCCCCGCTTCGCAGGCGGAACGGGCTCGGCGGTGGCGGCGGAGGTCCGGGCTCTGGCGGGACGGGTCGATCTCAGCGTGCACGGGATCGAGACCCGCATGTTCCGCGGGCGCCGGGTGAACCCGGCGCTGGAAAGGGCGCTCGACGCCGCCGGGATCGAGATCGTCTGGAACGCGCCGGTGGTGCGCGCCGACACGGTGATCTTCCACAACCCCTCCTGCCTGAAGTTCGATGACCACCTCGCCACCCGTTTCAGCTGCCAGCGCGGCCTCGTGGTGACCCACGAGAACTTCCTGCGCCCCGGCGGCGCGCAGGGCTTCGACGTCGACGGCTGCCTCGACCTCCTGCGCAGGGCTTTCGTGGCCGAGGAGGTGGCGCTCGCGCCGGTCTCGCCGCACAACCGCCGTGGCGTGCGCGCGTGGCGGGCGGAGACGGGCGCGGACTGGGAGATCGCCGATTTCGACTGGTTTAACATCTGCGACCACCCGGTCCTGCCGCCGAACCCTGCGCCGCGGGACCGGCGCGGGCGGCACTCGCGCCCGGGCCCGGAGAAGTTCCCGCCGATGGAGACGATGCTCGAGCATTTCCCGCCGCATGCCGAGAGATGCGTGATACTGGGCGCCGACGCGTTCCTGTCGGAGGCCGGTCCGATCCCGCGGCACTGGAGCCTGCATCGTTTCGGCGACCTCGACGTCGGCGCGTTTCTGCGCGAGATCGACGTCTTCGTCTATTTCACCCACCCTCTCTGGCGCGAGAGCTTCGGGCGGGTGATCGCCGAGGCGACCGCCGCGGGCAAGCTCGTGATCACCGACCCGGGACCGCCGAGGCCTTCGGCGACGGCGTGGTGGCGGTCGAGATCGACGACGTGGATCGGGCGATCGACGAGCATCTGGCCCGGCCGGAGCTCTACGCCAGGCGGGTCCGCCAGGCCCAGCAGGGGCTTGCGCGCTTCGGGCCGGAGGCGTTCGTCGATCTGGTCTTGACCCGGGCGCTGCCATCCGGAACGAGACGGCATGCTCATATGTGAAACAGCCGGGGTCGAGGATCGCGACTTCGCCGACCTCGCGGTCCTGGTCAGCCAGCTTGACGCCATCGGGATCCGCGGGGTTGTCCATGCGCGTTCGATCCCTCCCGACCTCGGGCGCAACACCCGATTCGATCTCGCGCCGCACGTCTTCGACGGGCCGCTGCCGCCGGACGCGCCGATCCTGCTGGCCGGCGCGCACCGCCTGAACGACGATAGGCTCGCGTATCTGCGTCGCCTGTCGGGCCCGGGCACCCGGGCCTGCCTCGCCATGGGGCGCTTCGTGCGGCGGCAGGACCGGCTCGGCGTGGCGGCGAAGCTCTCCTACGTGCTGCAGCGCGAGCCGGAGTTCTTCGACCTGCCCGAGCCGCAGTCCGGCGAGCCTCACGCCGACGAGGGCTATCCGGTGTTCGGCGCGGCGCGACCGGCGTCGCCGGCCGGTGCGCCGCGGTTGCTGGTGATCGGCCCCGACCTCGAGGAGCGCACCCAGGTCAGCGCGCTCGATGCGCTGGCGCTGTCGGCCCGCGTCCAGCTCGCCGTGCTCACCAGCGGCCAGGCCAAGACCAGCTGGATCGGGCTGCGGGGCCCGGGCCTCCCGATTTTCCACTACAGCGAGATCCTTCCCTGGAACCTCGCCGAGCGTGTCGACGTCTGCGTGAGTTTCGCGGCGCCGCGTGGCAACTACCGCGCGCAGTGCCTCTTTGCCGATCTCGCCGCCTCCGGCGTGGCGTTGGTCGACGGCACCATCGGCCACGAGATCGCCGCGGGGAACGACGCCTTCGTGCGTGGCCCGACCGAACTCGTCCCGCTGGCGCGGTTCCTCGCCGACGAGATCCTGCCCAACCGGGCGGCGCTGGGCGCGGCGGCGCGGCGCTCGCAAACCGCCGCCGCGCAGGCGCCCTCCCGGCTGATCCGGGCGATCGCGCGCCTCGGCTCGGGACCCGCCGCGCAGCCGGCGCCGACGCGGCCGCCGGGACGCGCGATCGTCTTCATGCCCACCAACGGCGTCGGCCTCGGCCATGCGCAGCGCTGCGTGCTGGTCGCAGGAGCACTGACGACGCCTCGCGACCAGATCGCCTTCGCCGCGTTTCCGAGCTGCACCCGCTTGGTCAAGGCCTATGGCTATGACGCGATGCCGCTGATCGCGCGCAGCGCCCGTCACCGCGAGCCGCACGAGAACGACCTGGTCAATTACCTGCGCCTGCGCGCGCTCAGCGCGGGATCGACGACGCTGGTCTTTGACGGCGGCTATGTGTTCGATTCCGATCTACCGGACCATCCTCGATCACAGGCTGCGCGCGGTCTGGATACGGCGCGGGCTCTGGCAGAGCCACCAGGACAACACCGTCGCGCTCGACCGCGAAAAGGTCTTCGACCGGGTGATCGTGCCGCGCGACGCCTTCGACGAACTCAACGTGGATTACTCGAGCGGACCCCGCGTCGCCCATGTCGGGCCGGTCGTGCGCCAGCTAGATCTTGGCGCGGAGGGGCGCACAGCGCTGCGCGCCGAGCTGGCGGACCGCTACGGGATCGCCTTCGAACGGTTGGTGGTCTCCTTCCTTGGCGGCGGCGTGGCGGCGGACCGCGGCGCGCAGACCCAGGCGCTCTGCGGAATGATGGAACGGCGGACGGACGTGCTCCACCTCGTTATCGTCTGGCCCTCGGCGGTGATCCAGCCGGCGTGGTTCCAGTGGAAGCGAAGCCGGGTGGTCAAGACGCATCACGCCAGCGCGCTCGCCGCGGCGGCAGATCTCTGCGTAAGCGCCGCGGGCTACAATTCGTTCCACGAGGCGCTCTACAACCGCATTCCTACCGTCTTCGTGCCGCAGACCGGGTCGTTCATGGACGACCAGGAAGCGCGGGCGCGCGCCGCGGTCGAGCGCGGTCTCGCGGGCATGGTCGAAGCCCACGAGATGATGCGCCTCGAACGGGAGGTCGCACGGCTGCTCGATGGGGCGGGGGCGGAGGAGATGCGCGCGGCGCTGGCCGCCGCCGAGCTGCCGGAAACCGGCGGCGCGGCGGCGGCGCGCCTAATCGAGGAGGAATGCGATGCACGCCCAGCGCTGGAACATGGTCCTGTCGCGCATCGTCCCGCAGGACGCGGATGACTTCGACGAGATCGCCGGACGCTTCGATCCGGCCCGCGACCCGGTCGGCAAGGATCTCTTTCCCGAAGTCGAGGCGGCGCTGACGCCCTCGCCGGGGGTCGAGCGCGTGGACGAGGTCTGCATCGGCCTGCGCGCGCGGGGGCCCGCGGACGCCGCCGAACAGGCGATGCGGCTGGCGGCCTTCGCGCTCGAGCGCGACGTCGAGGTGGTGGTGCTCGACGGCGATGGCGACAGCGGGCTCGAGCGCTTCGGCTTCAGGGTCGAGAGGGTCGCGGGCGAGGACGAGGCGCGGCGCGCCGCCTGCGAAACGCAGATCCGCCGCTTCTGGAACATCGACCTCGTGCTCTGAGGTCCGGCGTCAGCGTCCGGCCTCGCGCAGGCGCCGCTCGAGCCCGCGCAGGGCCAGCGAGAGCCCGAGCGTCATCAGGAGATAGATGAAGGCCACGACGTTGTAGGTCTCGAGGTAGCGGAACGAGCCTGCAGCGTAGATCTTGCCGAGCTGCGTCACGTCCGCAACGCCCAGCACGGAGACCAGCGAGCTGTCCTTGATCAGCGCCACGAAGTCGTTGCCGAGTGGCGGCAGGATCATGCGGATCGCCTGCGGGAAGACCACCAGCCGGAACCGCCGCCAGCCGTTGAGCCCCAGCGCCTTGGCCGCCTCGACCTGGCCCGGATCCACCGACTGGATGCCGGCGCGGAACACCTCCGCGATGAAGGCCGAATAGCCGATGGTCAGCGCGATGATCGCCCGCCAGAGATAGGAGAGATCGCGCGTCAGCGCCGGCTCGATCCCGAAGGGCGCGGTCGCCCAGTTCCACGCCGCCACCAGCGCCGGCGCGCCGACGAAGGCGATGTAGAGCAGAAGCACCATCATCGGCAGGCCGCGCACGATCTCGACGTAGAAGCGCGCCGTCTGGCGCAGGACCAGCGAGCCCGACAGCATCGCTACCGCCAGCGCCAACCCCAGGGCCGAGGCGAGCGCGAAGGCGACAAGGGTCACGAAGACCGTGATCGTGATCCCGCGCGACAGCGTGTCGAGGATCTGGGCGTAGACGTCGTCGGTGACGAAGCGCCAGAGCATCGCCGCGGCAATCAGCCCCGCGACCAGCAGCCACCACGGAAAGTCGCCGGCATGGGGGTCCCGCGAGCCCATGGCCCGACCGCGCGGCTGGAGTCTATTCGCCCATCGTGTATTCGAGGAACCACTTCACATCGAGCGCGTCCAGCGTGCCGTCGGCCCGCATCTCGGTGATGGCCGCGTTGATCGGCGCGACCAGGTCCGAGCCCCTCGGGAAGATGAAGCCGAAATCTTCCGAGGCCATCGGCTCGCCGACCAGCTTGAAGACATCCGGGTTCGCCTCGACATAACCCGCGCCGGCGGTCGCGTCGGTGAGGACCAGGTCCACGTCCCCCGCGCGCAGCGCCTGGACGCTGGCGCCGAAGGTCTCGTAGAGCCGGATGCGCGGGTTGGCCTCGTTTCCGTCCAGCAGGTCGTAGACCGCGACGTAGAACGGCGTCGTGCCGGCCTGGGCGCCGATCAGGATGTCCTCGCTCGCGGCGTGGAAGCTCGCCTCGTCGGCGAACCTCTCCTCGTCGGCGCGGACCAGCATGAACATCTCCGACCGCATGTAGGGATCCGAGAAATCGACCATCTCGGCGCGGTCGTCGCGGATGGTGATCCCGGTCATGCCGATATCGTACTGACCTTCCGACACCGCCGCGATCATCGCGTCCCAGCTGGTGTTCTGGTAGATCGGCGTGAAGTTCAGCCGCGCCGCCAGCTCGGCCATGGCGTCGTATTCCCAGCCGATCGCCTCGCCCGAGCCCGGTTCGACGAACTGCAGCGGCGGGTAGGCGTTCTCGGTGACGACGACGACCTCGCGGCCGCCCAGATCGGGAAGCTCGGCGAAGGCGGCCGTGGCCAGCGTCGCGGCGAAGGCGGCGGTCAGGACGATCGTGCGCATGTGGGTCTCCGGGGTGCGGAAAGCGGCGTTCGCGACCGACAATGCGGCAGCGGCGCAGGCAGGGCAAGCCCAGGCGCCCGCCGCCTGATGCGACGGCCATGTGACGTTTTGGCTTTATATCGGCGGTCATTCGCCGTATCCCGGTCGGGATGAAAACCAAGCCGATCGCCTTCTCGGTGCACCTGCTGACCGGCTCGGGAGCCGCGCTGGCGTTGCTTGCCCTGATGGCGGCCACGCAGGCCAACTGGCGGCTGATGTTCATGTGGCTCGGCGTGGCGCTGATCGTCGACGGGATCGACGGGCCGCTGGCCCGCAAGGTCGACATCAAGAAGAACGCCAGCAACTGGGACGGCGGAGTGCTCGATCTGGTGATCGACTACCTCACCTACGTCTTCATTCCCGCCTATGCGCTCATCTACTCCGACCTTCTGCCCTCGCCCTGGGGGCTCTTGAGCGCGATGCTGATCACCACAACGGCGGTGGTCTATTTCGCCGACGTGCGCATGAAGGCGCCCGACAATTGCTTCGTGGGCTTCCCCGCCGCCTGGCAGATGGTGGTTCTGGTGCTGCTGACCTTCATGCCCGCGGTCTGGGTGACGCTCGCGGTCGTGGTCGCGCTCTCGGTCGCGCAGTTCGTGCCGGTCAAGTTCATCCACCCGGTGCGCACCGTGCGCTGGCGGCCGCTCAATCTCGGCCTGCTGCTGGCCTGGGTGGTGCTGGCAGCGTGGTCGGTCTGGTCGGAGTTCCAGCCGCCGGAGCCGGTCAAGCTTCTCCTGCTCGGCACCAGCCTCTGGCTGATCGCCGTCGGCGCGGTGATGCAGTTCGGCCAGCGCCGCAAGACGGCGCTTTCGGTCGGATAGCCTCTGGCGGCCTCACACGGTCCGGCGAACCCGCCTCACGCCAGAGCCGCCTCGCAGCGTTCGCAGACTTCCGGATGCGCATGAGTGCCGACATCGGGCAGGATGCGCCAGCAGCGGGCGCATTTTTCCCCCTCCGCGAGCGCGGGAGCGACGGCGATCCCCGGCGTGTCCTGGAGCGCGAAGGCGTCCGCTGGCGCCGGCGCGTCCGTCACCGTGATCGCCGAGGTGATGCACACGTCCGCAAAGTCGACGCCGGCCAGCGCCGCCCGGATCTCGGCGTCGGCCACATGCACCACCGGGGCCGCCTCGAGGCTGGCGCCGAGGCGCTTGTCGCGCCGCTC
The DNA here is from genome assembly GCA_963700835.1 of uncultured Alphaproteobacteria bacterium. Classification (GTDB taxonomy): domain Bacteria; phylum Pseudomonadota; class Alphaproteobacteria; order Rhodobacterales; family Rhodobacteraceae; genus Amaricoccus. The sequence goes on along the minus strand of CAVOZD010000032.1, from coordinate 31,972 downwards.
GATCTCGAGCGCGCCGGTCACGACGCGCCGAACCTTGCGCACGCGCTCCCATTTCGCCGCGAGGGCCGGGTCGCGCCAGGCGGCGGGCGTCGCGGGGAAGTCCTGCAGATGCACCGAACTCGTCTCTCCCGGGAAGCGCTCGAGCCAGACCTCCTCCATGGTGAAGGCGAGGATCGGCGCCAGCCAGGTGGTCAGCCGGTGGAAGAGCAGGTCGAGCACGGTGCGCGCCGAACGCCGGCGAAGGCTGCCCGGCCCGTCGCAGTAGAGCGCGTCCTTTCGGATGTCGAAATAGACCGACGAGAGATCGACCGTGGCGAACTGGAAGAGGCGCTGGAAAACCCGCTGGAAGTCGTAGGCGGCGTAGCCCTCGCGCACGACGACGTCGAGCTCGGCGAGGAGATGCAGCACGTAGCGCTCGAGCTCGGGCATCTCGGCGGGGTCCACGCGTTCTGCCTTGTCGAAGCCGTCGAGGTTGCCCAGCATGAACCTCAGGGTGTTGCGCAGCCGCCGGTAGCCGTCGGCGGAGCCCTTGAGGATCTCCGGACCGATGCGCTGGTCGGCGGTGTAGTCGGACTGCGCGACCCAGAGCCGCAGGATGTCGGCGCCGTACTGGCGCACCACGTCCTCCGGCGCCACGGTGTTGCCGAGCGACTTGGACATCTTCATGCCCTTCTCGTCGAGCGTGAAGCCGTGGGTCAGCACCGCCTCGTAGGGCGCGCGGCCCATGGTGCCGCAGGCCTGCAGCAGCGAGGACTGGAACCAGCCGCGGTGCTGGTCGGTGCCCTCCAGATAGAGCGAGGCCGGCCACAGCCCGTCGGCGCGGTCGCGCAGCGCGAAGGCGTGGGTGGAGCCGCTGTCGAACCAGACGTCGAGGATGTCGGTCACCTGCTCCCAGGGCTCGTTCGACAGCGGCCCGAGAAACCGCTCGCGCGCGCCCTCGGCGTACCAGGCGTCGGCGCCCTCCGCCTCGAAGGCCTCGAAGATGCGGGCGTTGACCGCCGGATCGCGCAGGATTTCCACCTCCCCCTCGCCCAGACGCTTCACGAAGCAGGTCAGCGGCACGCCCCAGGCGCGCTGGCGCGACAGCACCCAGTCGGGCCGGGTCGAGACCATGGAATGCAGCCGGTTGCGCCCCGACTGCGGCGTCCAGGTCACCAACTGGTCGATGGAGGCCAGCGCCCGTTCCCGGATGGTGGCGCCGTAGTCGCCGAGGCCGTCGTCGAGCAGCCGGTCGATGGCGACGAACCACTGCGGGGTGTTGCGGTAGATCACCGGAGCCTTGGAGCGCCAGGAATGCGGGTAGGAATGGGTGAGCCGGCCGCGCGCCAGAAGGCCACCCGCCTCGACCAGCGCGTCGATCACCCGCTTGTTGGCGTCTTTCTCGCGGCCTTTTTGGTCGAAGATCACCGCGCCCCCGAAGAGCGGCAGGTCGGGGCGGAAACTCGAATCCTCCAGCACGTTGAAGGTCATCGGCAGGCCGTGGCGGATGCCGAGCAGGTAGTCGTCGGCGCCGTGGCTCGGGGCCGTGTGCACGAAGCCAGTGCCCGCATCCTCGGTGACGTGCTCGCCGGGTAGAAGCGGGACGTCGTAGTCCCACTCTCCATTCGCGCCCTCTGCGCCGCGCAGCGGGTGGGCCGCGACCAGGGCCGCGAGTTCGTCGGCGCCCACGTCGCGCAGCCGGCGGAGCATGTCGGGCTCGAGCCGCGCCTGCGCGAACACCTGCGCGGCCAGCGCGTCGGCGACCAGATAGCGCTCGCCGATCCGCGCCCAGCACTCTTCCGGGCGACCGGACACCTCGTAGAGACCGTAGGACAGGTCGGAGTTGAAGGCGATGGCGCGGTTTTGAGGGATCGTCCAGGGTGTTGTGGTCCAGATGGCCACCTTGGCGCCCGAAAGATCGCTCACGCCGTTCGTGACTGGAAACTTCACCCAGATCTGGTGGCTCTGGTGGTCGCGGTACTCGACCTCCGCTTCCGCCAGCGCGGTCTTCTCGACCGGCGACCACATCACCGGCTTGGAGCCGAGATAGAGGCTGCCGTTCATCACGAACTTCATGAACTCCGACGCGATCACCGCCTCGGCGTGGAAGTCCATGGTCAGATAGGGGTCTTCCCAGTCGCCGGTGACGCCGAGCCGCTTGAACTCGGACCGCTGCACGTCGATCCAGTGCTCGGCGAAGCGGCGGCACTCGGCGCGCAGTTCCGCGACCGGAACCTCGTCCTTGGACTTGCCCTTGGCGCGATACTGTTCCTCGATCTTCCACTCGATCGGCAGGCCGTGGCAGTCCCAGCCGGGCACGTAGCGACTGTCATGGCCCATCATCTGCCGTGACCGCACCACGAAGTCCTTCAGCAGCTTGTTGAGCGCGTGGCCGATGTGCAGGTGCCCGTTGGCGTAGGGGGGGCCGTCGTGCAGCACGAAGGGCGGCCGTCCGTCCGCCTTCTCGCGAAGCCGCTCATAGACGCCGATCCGTTCCCAGCGGGCGAGCCAGTCGGGTTCGCGCTGCGGCAGGCCGGCGCGCATCGGAAACTCCGTGCGCGGCAGCAACAGCGTCTCCTTGTAGTCGGGTGCTTCGGCTGACATGGGTTGGATTCCGTCCTGATCGGCGGGAAAGTGAGGCGTTCGCGCGGTCCCGGCGGCTCCGATCGTCAGAGCGCCGGGGCGATAATTCGTATGCGAATGCCGAAGACCTGGACCATGCGGCCGGATATAGACCCAAGCAATCGGCGCATCAATTGGCTTTTGCCGATGGCGTCATGCCCTGGCCGGTGATGTGCTTTCAGACCTTACCCTGGCGCGGCACGGCGAGGACCCGGCTGTCGCGCACGGCGCGTATCGATGCGAGGTAGCGGCGTCCGCCCAGGAAATTGGTGTCGCCCGCGAACTACCCCGGCCCCGGCGTGGCCGCGCCGTCGCGGCCGACGATCTCGATCTCGCCGGTCTCGACCAGATGGAAAGTGTCGATCCCGTCGCCTGCGTCGGCAAGCAGCTCCCCGGCCGCGATGTCGCGATGCGATCCGGCCGCGCCAAGGGCCGCGACATGGCTCTCGGCCAGCGGTCGGCGCACCATCGTCCTGAGGTCTTCCGCCAGGCTTTCCATGATCCGCTCAGTCCCTGGCTTGTCCGAACAGTCCGGTCAGCGCCCGGCTGATCAGGTTGGTGACCTTGGGCCGCGGCAGTTCCGAGAAGGGCAGGGGCCGACACACCTCCATCGCGGCGATGCCGACCCGGGCGGTCAGCGCGCCGTTGACGACGCCCTCGCCGAAGCGGCGCGACACCCGGGCGAGCGCGCTGCCTCCGGCCACCGAGCCGATCATGTCGTCGCCCACCGCCACCGCCCCGGTGGCGATCAGATGCGTCGCCACCGAGCGCAGCAGGCGCCAGGAGCCGAAGAAGCCCGCATGGGCGCCGTAGACCTCGGCGATGCGGCGGATCATGCGCACGTTCATCGACAGCGCCGCGAGCACGTCGGCGAAGGCCAGCGGGATCAGCGCCGTCGCGCCGGCGACGGTCCGGGTCGCCGTCTCGATTTCGCGACGCGCCTCCGCGTCGAGGGGCGCGAGCAGCGTGCGCTCGGTGAGCGCGATCATCGCATCGGCGTCGAGCACCGCGTCCCGCCGATCCTTCAGCGTCTCCCGCGCCCAGGCGAGTTCCGGCCGCCCGGCGTAGAAGCCGGCGATGCGGTCCGAGAGCGCCGCCGCCGCGGCGAGGTCGTCGGCCGCAAGCGCCCGCCGCGTCTCGGCGTGGAAGCCGTCGATGCGCGCCAGCCGCCGGAAGGCCCAGGCCTCGCGCACGAGTTGCACGAGCACGGCCAGCGTCACGACGGCGAGCAGGACCAGCGCAACCAGCCCGAGCGTCGGGCTCCGGGCGATGAGCCCGGTCACGTAATCGTATGCCGCCACCGAGACCACGAGGCTCACGAAGCCGCTGAGCGCGCCCCAGAACCAGCGGCTCCACCGCCCCGGCCGGCGCGCTGCGAGCCGCGTTGCGGTCACCATGGCGGCGTCGCGCTCGGGGGCGTCCGGCGGCGGCGGGGCGTCGGCTGGGCTGGCGGCCTCGGGCGCGGGCAGGTCGTCCACCCCGATCACGAAGGGCTCGTCGCGACGGGTCATGCCAGCTTGTCTCCGATCAGGAATTCGGCGGCGCGGTCGATGCGGATGTGGGGCAGGCCGCCGTCGGGCCCGCGGTCGAGTCTTGGCGGCGCGAAGGCCGCGACGCTGTAGGCCGCGTCGGTCCAGCCCTCCGCGCCCTGTCGCGCCGGAGAGAGCAGGGCCGCGGGATCCTCGGGCAGCGCGCCGGGAAACAGCGCCGCCTCCTTGCCGGTGTCCAGGCGCCGGCCCCGCACGACATCGATATCGCGCCCGTCGCGGGTCAGCGTCTGCTCGACGGTCGCGCGCAGACTCGCGACGCTCAGCGCCCGGGTGTCGGAGCCGCGGAACCGGGCGCGGGCGCGCGCGTCCTCCACCAGCGCCTCGGTGATCGCCGACAGCCGCCCGTGTTGGCTGTGGTGCAGGTAGTCGGCCTTGGTCGCGGCGAAGAGGATCCGGTCGATGCGACGCCCGAGGATCGGCGCCAGCCAGGAGTTCTGGCCGGGCCGGAAACACCCCAGGATCTCGGCCATGGCCACGCGCAGGTCCTCGACCGCCTGCGGCCCGTCATGGATCGCTCCGAGCGCGTCAATGAGTACTACCTGGCGGTCGAGCCGGCTGAAATGGTTGCGAAAGAACGGCCCGACCACCACGCGCTTGTAGGCCTCGAATCGCTTGTCGAAGGCGCGCCAGAGCGAATTCGCGGGCGTTCGCTGCGGGCGCGGCAGCGGCGAGAAGCTGAGCGCGGGCGATCCCTCCAGGTCGCCGGGCATCAGGAACCGACCCGGCGCGACGCTCGACAGTCCCGCCCGCCGCGCGGCGGCGAGATAGCCGGTGAATGCCTGCGCGAGCGCCCGCGCTGTCGCCTCGTCGAGCCGGTCCGCGGGCGCGCTCGCCTCCATCAGCGCCAGCCATTCGCCCGAATGCGCGATCCGCGCGGGAGAGCGGGCCAGGTCCGTCGCGGCCCGCGACCAGTCCTCGAAGCTCTGGCTCATCAGCGGCAGGTCAAGCAGCCATTCGCCCGGATAGTCGACGATGTCGAGATGCACCGTGCGAACCCCGGTGAGGCCTGTCAGGAACCCCGCCGGCGTCACCTTCAGCGACAGCCGCAGCGTCGAGATCGACCGCGTGCTCTCGGGCCAGTGCGGATCGGGCCCGGTGAGCGCCGCCATGTGATCCTCGTAGCCGAAGCGCGGGATCGTGTGGTCGGGCTGGGGCTGGAGATAGACCGACCGGATGCGGCCGTCGGCCTCTGCGCGCAGTTGCGGCATCCGGCTGCGCTCGAGCAGGTTGGAGACCAGCGAGGTGATGAAGACCGTCTTGCCTGCCCGGCTGAGACCGGTGACCCCGAGGCGCACGACCGGATCGAAGACCATTTCGCTCACGTCCTCGAGGGTGTCCTCGATCGTGCGGGTGATGCGGTCGGTCAGGCGGTAGAGGTCCACGGGAGGCGTCCTGGAGCGGCGGTCGGGTCAGACCTAAGCAGTTTGCCGCGGCCCCGCAACGGGCGGGACTTGGCAAGGCCCGGGCCAGCGGCTAGGGCGCGATCCATGCCGCGCTACGCTCTCCTGATCGAATACGACGGCCGGCCCTTCAGCGGCTGGCAACGCCAGCCCGACCGGCCGAGTGTGCAGGGCGCGCTCGAACGCGCGGTGGCGCGGATCGACGCCGGCGCGCCGGCGGTGACGGGCGCCGGGCGCACCGACGCCGGCGTGCACGCCGCGGGCCAGGTCGCGCATCTCGACCTAGCGCGCGACTGGGAACCGTTCCGGCTCGCGGGAGCGCTCAATGCGCACCTGCGCCCCGATCCGGTGGCGGTGCTCGCCGCGGCGCCGGCGGCTCCGGGCTTTCACGCCCGCTTCTCCGCGATCCGCCGCGACTACCGCTACGCGATCGTGGCCCGCCGCGCGCCGCTGGCGCTGGCGCGGGGGCGCGCCTGGCGGGTCGGCCGGGACCTCGATGTCGCTGCGATGCGCGTGGGTGCCGCGCACCTGATCGGCCGCCACGACTTCACCACATTCCGTTCGGTGATGTGTCAGGCGAAGAGCCCGGTGAAAACGCTTGACCTGATCGAGATCGCCGAGGAGGCGTCCCCTGCCGGACAGGTGGTGACGTTTCGCCTGCGGGCGCGGTCCTTCCTGCACAACCAGGTCCGCAGCATCGTCGGCACCCTCGAAAGGGTGGGGGTCGGCTCGTGGGCGCCGGATCAGGTGGCCGCGGCGCTCGCGGCGCGCGACCGCGCCGCCTGCGGCCCGGTGGCGCCGCCCAGCGGGCTGTGTCTCGATGCGGTCGCATATTCCGCGGACCCCTTCGCGGGCTGAAGCCCGCGGGGCACGTCATCCGTCGGAGGCCTCCTCGGGCGGCGCGGTGGTGATCGACTGCGCCGGCGACTGCGCCGGGGTCGGGATCGGCTCGTCGCCGCCGACCGTGACCGGACGGCCCTCCTGCCAGACTCCGTCGAACTCCTGGCCCTCCGCAAAGACCATGCGGCCGCGGCCCTCCGGCTTGCCGGCCACGAACTCGCCTTCATAGACGTCGCCGTTGGGATAGACCGCCCGGCCCTCGCCCTCGAGCAGGTTGTCGCGGAAGGTCCCTTCCAGCACGAAGCCGCTGGGCCACGTCATGCGCCCGGGCCCGCTGTGACGGCCCTCCTCGAAGCCCCCCTGGTAACGGCTGCCGTCCTCGAAGACGGCGACGCCCTCGCCATGCCAGCGGCCGTCGAGCCATGACCCGTCGTAGGTCGCGCCGGAGGCGTAGGTGATCTTGCCCGCGCCCGATGGGACCCCGTCGGCGAAGCCGCCCTCGTAGATCGAGCCATCGGCGTAGCGGGCCACGCCCTGGCCCTCGATGCGATTGGAAACCCAGTCGCCTGTGTAGCTGTAACCGTCCGGGCTGGTCAGCGTGCCTGCGCCCGCGCGCTGGTCGGCGACGAAGCCGCCCTCGTAGACGTTGCCGTTGGCGAAGGTCTGCCGGCCGAGCCCCTCGCGCTTGCCGGCCACGAACGCGCCCTCGTAGCGATCGCCGTTGGGCAGCACCAGCACGCCCTCGCCGGTGATCTCGCCTCCGCTCCAGGCCCCCTCGTAGCGCGCTCCGTCAGGCGTCATCAGCGCGCCGGTGCCCTCGGGCGCGCCGTTGGCCATCTCACCCTCGTAGATCCGGCCGTCGGGATAGGTGATCTTGCCGGCGCCAGCCTGCCGTCCGGCGATCCACTCGCCCTCGTAGACGAAGCCGTCTTGCCCGGTGAGCACGCCCGCGCCCGCCTGCTTGCCGTTCTCGAACGATCCCTCGTAGCGCATGCCGTTGGCGTAGACGGCGACGCCCTCGCCGTTGATCTGACCTTCCGACCACCCGCCCTCGTAGGTGCTGCCGTCGGCGTAGGTGATCTTGCCCTGGCCGTGGGGGCGGCCATTCAGGAACGCCCCCTCGTAGACCGAGCCGTCGGGGAAGGTCGCGACGCCCGCGCCTTCGATCCGGCCCTCGACCCACTGGCCGGTGTATTCGTAGCCGCTCGGAAGCCGATAGGTGCCCTGGCCGTGCTGGCGGCCGTCGACGAACTCACCTTCGTATACGGCGCCGTTGTCGTATTCCTTGGTCAGGTTCTCGCTCTGCGCGATCGCCTGTCCGGCCAGCGCGCCCATCGCGCCGATCGCGGCGGCGGCCAATGCAACCTTTGGTGGTCTCACAGCGTCCCCCTCTGAGCTGCGGCGAACGCATGCCGCAGGGCCCGACGTCGCCTGAGGCGAAACACTAGGGCGATGGCGCGCAGGCGACAATGCCCTAAGTCTCGGGGCGGGGGCTTGTGCCGGCGCGTCGGCGGAGGCTATGCGGTGTTCGGCGCAGGCGAGGGAGAGGGGCGATGGCAGGGCGGTTCCGGCTGACGTTGGCTCAGCTCAACCCGACCGTCGGTGATCTGGCCGGCAATCGCGCCAAGGCGCTCGCCGCTCATCGCGACGGTGCAGCCGCAGGCGCCGACTTCGTCGCGCTGCCCGAGATGTTTCTCATCGGCTACCAGCCCCAGGATCTCGTCCTCAAACCCGCCTTCACCGCCCACGCCATGGCCGAGGTGGCGACGCTGGCCGCGGAATGCGCGGACGGCCCGCCGCTCGGGATCGGCCTGCCATGGGCCGAGAGCGGCAAGCTCCATAACGTCTACGCCATCCTTGCGGGCGGGCGGATCGAGGCGATCGCGCGCAAGCATCACCTGCCGAACTACAACGTTTTCGACGAGCCGCGGCTCTATGCTCCGGGGCCGATCTCCGGGCCCTTCGCCATCGGGCCGCTGCGCATGGGCACGCCGATCTGCGAGGACGCCTGGTACGACGACGTGACCGAGACTATGGCCGAATGCGGGGCCGACCTGTTGATGGTGCCGAACGGCTCGCCCTACCGCCGCAACAAGTTCGACGTGCGCATGAACCTGATGGTGGCGCGGGTGGTCGAGACGGGCCTGCCGCTCGCCTATCTCAACTTCGTCGGCGGCCAGGACGACCAGGTCTTTGACGGCGGCTCCTTCGTGCTCAATCCCGGCGGCGGATTGGCGGTCCAGCTCCCGGTCTTCGAGGAAGCGATCGCGCATGTCGACTTCGCGCAGGGAAACGCCGGCTGGCGCGCCGCGGCCGGTCCCCTGGAGACGCTTCCGGGCGTCACCGAACTCGACTATCGCGCCATGGTCCTGTCGCTGCGCGATTACATGGGCAAGTCCGGCTTCTCCCGTGCGTTGCTCGGGCTCTCGGGGGGCGTCGACAGCGCGCTGGTGGCCGCAATCGCCGCCGACGCGCTCGGACCCGAGAACCTGCGCTGCGTCATGCTGCCCTCGGAATTCACCTCCGAGGCGAGCATTGAGGACGCCGCCGCAGTCGCCGGCGCGCTCGGCTGCCGGCTCGACACCCTGTCGATCGAGGCGGGGCGCGCTGCGATCGAGACGACCCTGGCGCCGCTCTTCGAGGGCCGCGCCCCGGACGTGGCCGAGGAGAACATCCAGTCGCGCCTGCGCGGACTTCTTCTTATGGCGCTCTCCAACAAGTTCGGCGAGATGCTGCTGACCACCGGCAACAAGTCGGAAGTCGCGGTCGGCTACGCCACGATCTACGGCGACATGGCCGGCGGCTACAATCCGCTCAAGGATCTCTACAAGACGCGCGTCTTCGAGAGCTGCCGCTGGCGCAACGCCAACCATCGCGCCTGGATGATGGGACCGCGCGGCGAGGTCATCCCGCCGCGCGTCATCGACAAGCCCCCCACCGCGGAGCTGCGCGCGGGCCAGAAGGACGAGGACAGCCTGCCGCCCTACGCCGTTCTCGATGCGATCCTCGAGCGGCTGATAGAGGGCGACGCCGGGGTAGCGGACATCGTCGCCGAGGGCTTCGACCGCGAGACCGTGAAGAAGGTCGAGCGCCTGCTCTATCTCTCTGAGTACAAGCGGTTCCAGTCCGCGCCCGGCACGCGCCTCACCCGCCACGCCTTCTGGCTCGACCGGCGTTATCCGATCGTCAACAAGTGGCGCGATCCGGGCTGAGGCTGCGGAGCGCCGGCGATCCGCCGGCATGGAGCGTACGACCTCGACGGTGATCCGGACCGCAGTATCGGGCAACCCGAAGGCCTGCGCTTTCGTGGCGGCATGCTTACCAGACGTCCCGAGGCCATGGAGCCGCGCGCGGGCTTGATGCGGCTACGCCTTCACTGCGTACCAGAGCTTCACCGCGGGGTGTTCGCGCAGCGCCGCCGTCGCCGTCTTGAGCTTGCGGAAGGGATCGAGCGTGTCAGTCGGGATCCCGTCGAGGCCGCCGGAGGCGATCCAGCGATCCAGCATGAAGAGCTTGATGTCGGCCACGTTCGGCGCCGCGCCGCCGGCGAACGGTCCGTCGCCTATCAACCGCTCGACGCCGCGGGCCCATTGCGGCACGTCCTCGGTCGCGAGCCGGCGCCGGGCGGCCGCCTTCGCCTCGGGATCCTCCATGCGCATCGACGGCGAGATGCGCTGGCGCAGATCCTCGCAGGCGTCCATCAGCGCGTCGCAACGCGCCGCCTCGTAGGGATCCTCCGGATAGAGCCCATGCGTCCGGCCGATCAGCCGCAGGATGGCGTTGGTCTGCGCAAAGACGCCGCGTCCCTCGATCTCCAGCACCGGCAGCGACCCGAAGGGCAGCTCCGGCTTGAGCGCCGCGAAATCGCCGCGCCCGATGCGGTTGTCCTCGAACGCGACGTCCGCGACCACCAGCGCCAGCCGCACCTCCTCGCCCCTGCTCCCGGCGAGGTCGAAATAGGTCACCTTCGGTTTCGTCATCGTCGTTCCTCGCTGGGCGCGCGCCGCGCGCATGATGTGGCATTGTGCGCGGATCGACCGCTCGTCACGCTCCCGGCGTGTAGTCGAACCGCGTGAAGTCTGCGTGCCGCGCGCGGCCGGAGACGTCGAAAGCCGCCATGCCGACGAAGGCCCCGGTGAACGACGCATGCTCGCCCCGTCCGGCCTCGTCGGAAATCAGGCTCGCGTCAAGGTCCGGGCAGGCCTGAGTCCAAGCGCCGCCCTGCCGCCAGAAGAACCGCTGGCGCGCGTGATCGACCTCGACCGCCAGATCGACCGGCCCGTCGGCTAGTGCGGCTGGAGCGGTCATCGGAAAGCCGAGCCGACCGTCCGGCCAGTCCCCTTCGCAGCTCATCACCATCAGCGCCCGCCCCGTTTGCTCCGTGTGGCTCACGGCGAGGAAATGGAACTTGTGGCGGTTGTAGTAGGTCACCAGCCCAGCCGCCTGTTGGTAGGTGTCGGGGTCGAAGTCCAGCGTGGTCTCCGCGCGATAGACGAAATGCTCCTGCCGCCGCGCCACCAGCGCCTGCTCGAACCAGCTTCCGATCGATTCGCGTCCGATCAGCCGCAGCGCCGATCCGGTGAGCCGGAAGATGCGGGCGGGTTCCGGCGTGCGCAGCCACTGGAACTCCGCCGGCAGCGCGTCGCCGTCGAAACGCCGGCGCACCGCCCACGCCGGTTCCGCCGCCGCCGCGCCCGGCGGCGCCTCGACCTCCGGCGCGGGGACCAGCCCGCCCCCGGCCAGCCGCAGCCAGCCGTCCTCGCCCCAGACGCAGCGCTGGATCGCGGTCTCGCGGCCCATCGGCGAACGCCGCAGGCCGGGCAGGGGCCGCGAGCAGAGGTGGGTGTGATAGACCACGCCGTCGGGGGTCTCGACGATCTGGCCGTGGCCTGCGCGCTGGAGCGCCGCCTCCGGCGCGTCCTTGGAGGTCAGCAGGAACGTCTCGGGATGAAGCTCGTAGGGACCGGCGATGTCGCGAGACCGCGCTATCGTCACCGCATGTTCGTACCCGGTGCCGCCCTCGGCGGTCGTGAGATAGAACCACCCGCCGCGGCGAAAGAGATGCGGCGCTTCGGTGAGCCCGTGCGGCGAGCCGCCAAAGATCCGCCGGATCGGTCCGACGAGGCGCTCCGCCCGCGCGTCGTATTCCTGCAGGAGGATCCCATCGAAGGCCGGATGCCGCGTTTCGGCGCCGGCGTCCGCGGGAAGATGCCGCCACTGCAGGTTCACCAGCCATTTGCGCCCGTCCTCGTCATGAAAGAGAGAGGGATCGAAGCCCGAGGAGTTGAGATAGACCGGGTCCGACCAGTCGTCGTCGATCCGACCGGCGGTCACCACGTAGTTGTGGGCGTCCTTGAAGGCGCCGTCGAGCCGCTTCACGTCGGTGTAGACCAGCCAGAACCGCCCGTTCGCGTGGCTGAGGCACGGGGCCCAGACGCCGCACGAATTGGGGTTTCCGCGCATGTCGAGCTGGGTCGCGCGCTCCAGCGGCCGCCGCGCCAGCGTCCAGTTCACCAGGTCCCGCGAATGGTGGATCTGCACGCCCGGGTACCATTCGAAGGTCGAGGTCGCGATGTAGTAGTCCGCGCCCACCCGGCAGATCGACGGGTCGGGGTTGAAGCCAGGCAGGACGGGGTTGCGGATCATGGCTCTTGCTCCTTGCGGCATGGCGCGCGCTTGTCAGCGACTGGGGCCGCGGCTAGGGTCCGGCCAAACGGAGGTGTCGATGCTTCGTCTTTTCGCCCAGACCGTCGTCGAGCTTGCCGCCAACGCCATCGGCCTACTCGTGGCGAAATGGCTGCTGCCGGGGTTTGTGATCACACCGTCCGGCTTCCTGTGGGTCATCGTGATCTTCACCGCCGCGCGGTTCATCCTTGCGCCGATGATCTTCAAGCTGTCGCTGAAGTACGTGCGCGCGATCACCGGCGGCATCGCTCTGGTGACGACCTTCGTGGGGCTCCTCGTCACCACCTGGCTGACCGACGGGCTGACGATCTCGGGACTGTCGACCTGGGTCATCGCCACGCTGATCGTCTGGCTCTTCGGCGTCATCGCCATGCTCGTCCTGCCGCTCTTCATCTTCAAGAAGGCGCTCGCGCAGAAGACGGGTGGGGGAAGCTCGGTCCCGCCCGTGCGCTAGCTGCGCGCACCGTTCATGCGCCTTCCGAAGACTGCGCCCAGAGGTTTATGTTCTCCTCGTCGGCGTGAAGGTCGATCTCGGCAAGTTCCTCGTCGGTGAACTCGAGATTTCCAACCGCGCCGACGCAATCGACAACCTGTTCCGGCCGCGACGCGCCGATCAGCGCCGTGGTGATCCCGCCGTCGCGCAGCACCCAGGCGATCGCCATCTGCGCCAGCGTCTGGCCACGGCGTGCGGCGATGTCGTTCAGCGCCCGGATCTTCTCGATCGCGCGCGCATTGAGGAACTCGCGGCGGAGCGACTTGCCCTGTGCGGCGCGGCTGTCGTCGGGCACGCCGCCGAGGTACTTGGCCGTGAGCATTCCCTGGGCCAGCGGCGTGTAGGCGATCGACCCGATCCCGAGCGCCTTCAGCGTCTCCTTGAGCCCGTCACGCTCGACCCAGCGGTTGATCATGTTGTAGCTCGGCTGGTGGATCAGGCAGGGGGTCCCGAGCCCCTTGAGGATCGCCGCAGCCTGCCGGGTGCGCTCGGAATTGTAGGACGAGATCCCCACGTAGAGCGCCCGCCCCGAGCTCACGATGTGGTCGAGCGCGCCCATGGTCTCCTCCAGCGGCGTGTCGGGATCGAACCGGTGGCTGTAGAAGATGTCTACGTAGTCGAGCCCCATGCGTCTGAGGCTCGCGTCGCAGGAGGCGACGAGATACTTGCGGCTGCCCCACTCGCCGTAGGGCCCCGCCTGCATCCGGTAGCCCGCCTTTGAGGAGATGATCATCTCGTCGCGGTAGGGCGCGAAGTCGGTCCGCAGGATCTCGCCGAAGGCCGTCTCTGCCGAGCCCGGCGGCGGGCCGTAGTTGTTGGCGAGGTCGAAATGCGTGATCCCGTGGTCGAACGCCGTGCGGCAGATCGCGCGCTTGTTGCGGTGCGGCGTATCCTCGCCGAAGTTGTGCCAGAGCCCCAGGGAGATCGCCGGCAGCATCAGCCCGCTGGCGCCGCAGCGGCGATAGGGCATGGCGTCATAGCGGCTCTCATTGGCCACGTAGGTCATCGTCCCTTCCCCCCGTCCGTGGCGAGCAGCGCCTGCGCCTCCTCCAGACCGAGCGGCGCCGGCCGGGTGCAGGTCGTGCGCATCTCCACGAATTCGCCGGTCGCGCCGGAGCGCAGCGCGCCGGTCATCACGTCGACCGCGTGCAGCGCCCGGTCGAGCGAGCAGCGCGCGTCCCGGTCCTCGAGGATCGCCGCGACCATGTCGGCCAGACCGCTCGAGCGATAGTTCGCCAGCATGTCCCCGCTCTTGCTTTGCCAGTTGGGCCGGGCGAACGGATGCGCCCAGGCCGGCTCGGCCGCGATCTTCCCGTCGCGTCCGGCGCGCTCGACGCCGCCGCCGAAGAAGTTCGGGTCGGGCACGAAGAGCGCGCCCTCTGTCCCGTAGAGCTCCATCGGCCCGTGCCGGTGCCCCCAGACATCCCAGCTCGTCGAGAGCGTCACTGTCGCACCGCTCGCGAACTCCAGAAGCGCGTGGATGTTGGTGGGCGTGCCGACGCCGATCTCCTCCCCGCGCCGCGGCCCCACCGTCGAGATGGTGCGCGTCGGGGTCGCCGCCGAGGCCAGCGCCGCCACCCGCCGCACCGGGCCGATCAGGTTGATCAGATTGGCGATGTAATAGGGGCCGATGTCGAGCATCGGTCCGCCGCCGGGCTGGAAGAAGAAGTCCGGGTTGGGATGCCAGTGCTCCATGCCGTGGCTCATCACATGGGCGGTGCCGGCCGTCACCGTCCCGATCGCGCCATCGTCGACGAGCCGCCGCGCCAGCTGGTGCGCGCCGCCGAGAAACGTGTCCGGCGCGCTTCCCACCCGCAGGCCCCTGGCCTCCGCCAGGTCCCGCAGCGCCATGCCGTCCTCGATCGACAGCGCCAGCGGCTTCTCCGAATAGGCGTGCTTGCCGGCCTCGAGGATCGCGCGCGTCACCGGAACGTGCGCATCCGGCACGGTGAGATTGATCACCACGTCGATCCCCGGATCGCCGAGCAGGTCCTCGACCGACAGCGCCGCGACGCCGAACTCCTCCGCCCGCGTCTTGGCCGCGGCCATGTCCAGGTCGGCGACTGCGCGCATCTCGAGACCGCGAAACAGCGGCCCGAGCCTCAGATACGTGGTCGAGATGTTGCCACAGCCGATGATGCCGACGCCGAGTTGCGCGTCCATCTCATTCACCGTCGATGAGCGCGCGGGCCGCGACGTAGGAGGCCCGCGCGAAGCGCGCGTCGTCGCTCGGGTTGTCGTGTTCGAGGATCCAGTGGCTGCACCGGGTCTTCTTGAGGGCCGGGACAAGCGCGCGCCAGTCGACCACGCCCGCCCCGAAGTCCGCCCAGCCGTCCTCGCCGGTCGCCTGACCGGCCGGAGCGATGTCCTTGAGATGCACCGCGACCAGCCGGTCACCGAAGTCGGCGACCGTCGCCACCGGGTCTACCCCGGCGCGCGCCACCCAGGCGAGATCGGCCTCCCAAAGCAGGTCCGGCGCGCCCTCGAAGATCGCCGCCTGCGGGATCGCGCCGTCATCGAGCACGATGAACTCGAAATCGTGGTTGTGCCAGCCGAAGCCGAAGCCCGCGTCGCGGAACGGCTTGCCCGCCTCGGCGAGCCGTCGCCCGAAGGCCTCGTAGCCCGCGCCGGTGTCGGGCCGCGCGTCGGCCGCCACATGCGGGCAGAGGATGGTCTCGACGCCGAGCGAGCGGGCGATCTCGATCACGCCAGCAGGGTTGCCCTCGAGCATGTCGAGCCCGAAGTGCCCGGTCGGCATCCGGAGCCCGCTCGCCCCCAGATGCGCCTTCAATTCCTCGACCTTCGCTGCGTCCGCATAGAGCGCGCCGTAACCCTCCACGGCGGCGTAGCCGATACCCGAGAGCATCGCGAGCGTGTCGGCGAGCGGCGGGAACTTCCGCGAGCTGTAGAGCTGGTAGGCGATGTCGGTCATGGCGTTTCCCCTCGGGTCGGTCTTGGGCGGTGTAGCGTGAAGGCGGGGCGCAGGTCGAGACGGCGGCGGGCGACCCGCGGAGCCAACTGCAGGCCGGCGCGGCCGGTCATCAGAGCCGCTGTTCGGTCTTGGTGTCGAAGAGCGAGGCGCGTCCGATGTTGAAGCGGGCCCGCACCGGTTGTTTCGGGCGCAGGCCGTGATCGGTGGCGGCCCGCGCGGAAACCTGCTGGCCGGCCACCGTGATCCACACGAGGCTGTCCGATCCCATCGGCTCGTCGATGTCGACGACTGCCGGCGCGCCATCCTCCCCGTCGACGTGGAGCTCCACATGCTCGGGCCGCACGCCGAGGATTACCTCGCGGCCGGGATCGTCCGGCGCCACGCCGTCGTAGCCCGCAAGGTCGATCGCGAGATCGCCCGCCTCGACGAGCATGCCGCCGGGGCCGTGCGCAAGGCGGCCGTGGATCATGCTCATCGCCGGCGAGCCGATGAAGCCTGCGACAAAGAGGTTCGCGGGCTTGTTGTAGATCGTGTGCGGATCGTCGAGCTGCTGGATCACCCCGCCGCGCATCACCGCGATCCGGTCGGCGAGGGTCAGCGCCTCGATCTGGTCATGGGTGACGTAGACCATGGTGTTGCCGAGGTTGTGGTGGAGCCGCTTGATCTCCACCCGCAGCTCCGAGCGCAGCTTGGCGTCGAGGTTGGAGAGCGGCTCGTCAAAGAGGAACACGTCCACGTCGCGCACCAGCGCCCGGCCGATGGCCACCCGCTGCCGCTGGCCGCCGGAGAGCGCGCCGGGCTTGCGCTCGAGAAGCGGGCGGATCTGCAGGATCTCCGCCGCCCGATCGACGCGCTTCTCGATCTCCTCGCGCGGAAGGCCCGCGTTCTTCAGGCCGAAACTCAGGTTTCCGCGCACGCTCATCTGGGGATAGAGCGCATAGGACTGGAAGACCATGCCGATGCCGCGGTCCTTGGGTTCCTCCCAGGTCACGTTCTTGCCGTTGATGAAGATCTGCCCGTCGGTGATCTCCAGAAGACCCGCGATGCAGTTCAGCAGCGTCGACTTTCCGCATCCCGAGGGGCCGAGCAGAACCAGGAACTCGCCCTCCGCGATCTCGAGGTCGAGCCGGTCGAGCACCTTGGTCGCGCCGAAGGCGAGCGTGAGTTCCCGGACGTCGATGCTCGCCATGCCTCAGCCTTTCACCGCGCCCGCCGCGATGCCGCGCACGAAGAGCTTACCGGAAACGAAATAGACGATCAGCGGCACCAGCCCGGTCAGGATCGTCGCCGCCATGTTGACGTTGTATTCCTTCACGCCCTGCACCGAGTTGACGATGTTGTTCAGCTGCACCGTCATCGGATAGACGTCGGGCTTGGTGTAGACGACCCCGAACAGGAAGTCGTTCCAGATGCCCGTCACCTGCAGGATGATCGCCACCACGAAGATCGGCAGGCTCATGGGCAGCATGATCTTGAAGTAGATGCCCCAGAACCCGGCCCCGTCCACGCGGGCCGCCTTGAACAGCTCCTCAGGAACCGAGGTGAAGTAGTTGCGAAACAGCAGCGTCAGGATCGGCATGCCGAAGATCGTGTGCACCAGGATCAGCCCCCAGAGCGTGCCGTAGAGCCCCATCTCGCGCAGGATGATCACGATCGGGTAGAGCATCACCTGATAGGGGATGAAGGCGCCGAAAATGAGGATGGTGAAGAAGGTCTCCGACCCCTTGAACTTCCAGTTGGCGAGCGCGTAGCCGTTCACGCTCGCGATGATGATCGAGAGGATCACCGAGGGCACGGTGATGCGCACCGAGTTCCAGAACCCGCGGCTCAGTCCGTCACAGTTGAGCCCGGTGCAGGCTTCCGACCAGGCCTTGACCCAGGGCTGGAACGTGATCTCCACGGGCGGCGAGAAGATGTTGCCCATGCGGATCTCGGGCATGCCCTTGAGCGAGGTGACGACCATCACGTAGAGCGGCAGAAGGTAGTAGACCGCGATCAGGATCAGCGTCCCGTAGAGGAAGATGTTGCGGCGCGAGAGACGCCGCTTCGGCTTCGGGCCCCGCGGCCCCGCGTCCGGGATCGCGGCAGCCTCAGCCACGCCTGCGGCCTCCGAACTCGAGATAGGCCCAGGGGATCACCACGATCGCCACCGTCAACAGCATCATCGTCGAGGCCGCGAAGCCCTGGCCGAGGTTCTGGTTGCGGAACATCGTGTCGTAGACGTACTTGGCCGGCACCTCCGAGGCGATGCCCGGCCCGCCGCCGGTCTGCGCCACCACAAGGTCGTAGAGCTTCACGATGCCGCTGGTGATGATCACCAGCGTGGTGATGAAGACCGGACGCATCATCGGGATGATCACCAGAAGATAGGTCTTCCAGAGCGGGATGCCGTCGACCCGCGTGGCCTTCCAGATGTCCTCGTCGATGCCCCGCAGTCCGGCCAGCATCAGGCACATCACCAGCCCCGTTCCCTGCCAGAGCCCGGCGATCAGCACGCCATAGATGACGATGTCCGGATCGTAGAGCGGATCAAAGACGAAGTTCTCGAAACCGAGGCTGCGCACGACCTTCTGCACGCCGAAATCGGGGTTCAGGATCCATTGCCAGACCAGCCCGGTCACGATGAAGCTGAGCGCGAACGGGTAGAGCAGGATCGTCCGGAACGTGTTCTCGAAGCGGATCTTCTGGTCGAGAAGCGCCGCGAGAAGAAACCCGATCACAAGGCTGAAGATCAGCGACAGGAGCCCGTAGATCGCCAGGTTCTCGATGGAGACCAGCCAGCGGCTCGTGCTCCAGAGCCGGTCGTACTGATCGAGGCCGACGAAACGCAGCCTCGGCAGGAGTTTCGAATTGGTGAACGAATAGAGCACCGTCCAGGCCGTCCCGCCCACGAAGATCACCAGCGCCGTCAGGACCATCGGAATGGACGCGATCTTGGCGCTCAGGTTTCTCAGGAACTGGCTGGGTCGCCCGTTGGCGGACATGCGGGGCCTCTGGCTGGTCGCGCGCCGGCAGGCGGCGCCGGTCCCGCGCGGGACCGGTGCCCTCCGGCTCGGACGGATCAGTTGGCGTTCGAGATCAGGTCCGCGAAACGCTCCTGCGCCGCCTCGGGCGTGATGCTCGGATCGTTGAAGAACTCGACGAAGAGGTCTTCCTTCTGCGTGTTGGTGTCCGGATCGAGAAGCTGGTCGACCGAGGGGATCACGTTGCCCGACGCGAGGATTTCGAGGCCCTTGCGCATGCAGTCGTTGGCGGCCGTCAGATCGACGTCGCCGCGCACAGGCAGGGAGCCCTTCTTGAGATTGAAGTTCACCTGCGTCTCCGGCGCCATCATCACCGAGGCCAGGACGCCCTGGGCTTCGGTGATCGCCGGGTCGTCGACGACCGGGAAGTAGAACGCGTCGCCGCCGGTGGAGATGATCTCGTTGACGCCCAGCCCGGGCAGGCAGGTGTAGTCCTCGCCCGCCACCTGTCCGGCGACCTGGAACTCGCCCTGGGCCCAGTCGCCCATGATCTGGCCGCCGGCGGCGCCGGTGATGACCATGTTGGTCGCCTGGTTCCAGTCCTGCACGTTGGAGTTCACCGCCATCTTGCGGGCGTCGTCGGCCGCCTGGAAGACCCGGGCGATCTCCGGCCCCGCCGCAACCTCGGCGTTCTTCTCGCCGTAAACCTGATTGTAGATCTCGGGTCCGGCGAGCGCGACCATCAGCACGTCGAACGCGCCCGCGGTCTGCCAGGGCTGCTGGCCCATGGCGAGCGGGATCTTGCCCGCGGCCTCGAGCGCCGGGGCGGCTGCGACGAACTCGTCCCAGTTGGCCGGGACCGGAACGCCGGCCTCTTCGAAGGCGCCGTTGGACAGCCAGAGCCACTGCCAGGAGTGGATGTTGACCGGGACGCAGTAAATGCGGCCGTCGAGCGTGCAGGCGTCCAGCAGCGCCGGCGGATTGACGAGATCGGCCCAGCCCTCGGCCTCGGCGATGTCGGTCAGATCGCGCATCAGCCCCGCCTCGACGAGCTCCTCGGCCTGGCGGCCATGGTTGAACTGGGTCGCCGCCATCGGGTCTCCGCCGGTGATCCGGCTGATCATGATCGGCCGCGCCGTGCCGCCGGAACCGGCGATGGCGCCGTCGACCCACTTGTTGCCGGTGGCGTCGAACGCCTTGGCGAATTCGGCGACGGCGGCCGCCTCGCCCCCGGATGTCCACCAGTGGGTGACCTCCAGGTCGGTGGCGAAGGCGGGCAGGGCGGCCGACGCGGCGAGCGCGGCCAGGCAGGAGCAGAGACGCATTGGGGTCCTCCCGGGACTATATCGTTGTAGGGAAATGCTAGGGGAGGCTCCGCCGGCGCGCAACGGTTTTCTGGGTCGCCGCGTACTGGCTTCGGGCAGGAAGCGCGCCGGTTCGAGACGCAAGAGGCGTTCATCCCATTTGTTGGAATTAAAACAGAAATCTAAAGGGATCTTGATGATCGTCGGGTCTGGCCGCGCCAGGGATGACGCTCGCGCGTCGCTCCCGGTTGCCGAGCGCCTGCGGCGACTGTATCGTTTCAGAAAACCGGAGCACCATAGCATGACCGACCCCGCGCCCCCCGTCGTCGAGCCCGATCCGAAGGGCGTCGCCGGGGCCGAGCGGCCGACGCTCAAGACCATCGCGTTCATGACCGGCCTTGGGGTGACAACGGTGTCGCGGGCGCTCAACGACGCGCCCGACATCGGACAGGCGACAAAGGAGCGCGTGCGGCTGGTCGCGCGCCAGATCGGCTATCGGCCCAACCGGGCCGGCGTGCGCCTGCGCACCGGCAAGACCAACGTCATCAGCCTGATCCTGCCGGTCGAGACCGAGGCGATGGGCCTGACGTCGCACCTCGTAGAGGGGGTGTCGCGGCATCTCGCCGGCACGCCGTATCATCTCATCGTGACGCCCTACGACCCGCGCGAGGATCCGATGCGGCCGGTGCGCTACATCGTCGAGACGGGGTCGGCCGACGGTGTGATCCTGTCGCGCACCGAGCCCCTAGATCCGCGGGTGAGCTATCTCGTCGAGCGCGGCTTTCCCTTCGTCACCCATGGCCGCACCGATCTGGACCGGGCCCACGCCTACCACGACTTCGACAATGCCGCCTACGCCGAGATCGCGGTTGCGCGCCTCGCCGCGCGCGGGCGCGAGCGGCTGGCGCTGCTCGGGCCGCCCGCGCATCTGACCTACGCCGGGCACATGTCGCGCGGTTTCCAGCGCGCCGTCGAGGCGCATGATCTCGTCGACGTACCGATCCGTGCCGTCACCACCGACAGCGCCAGCGCCGAGATCGAGGCCGAGATCGCCCGGCTGATGAGCGCGCGCCGCCGGCCCGACGGGCTGATCTGCGGAAGCGCCGCCGCCGCCATCGCCGCGATCCTGGGGGCCGAGGCGGCCGGGCGCGCCATCGGCGTGGACTTCGACGTGGTGGTCAAGGAGTCCTTCGACCTCATGGCGCGGTTCCGCGCGCCGGTCATGGTGGTTCGCGAGGACTTCCGCGCCGCTGGCGAGGGCCTCGCCCGGGCTGTCCTACGCGCCATAGCGGGCGAGCCGCCCGGGTCGCTTCAGACCCTCGAGGTTCCTGCTCGCTGATCGCCGCCGGTGGCCGCCGCCTCCGCCCGGGCCCGGAAATGCGCGAGCACATGCAGCCGGATCGCGGTGGCGAGCCCGATGTCCATCCCGCGCTCGGCGTCGATCTCCGCGGCCAGCGCGTTGATCGGCCGGCCCTGCGCCGCCGCCATCTCGCGAAACGCCAGCCAGAACGCCGGCTCGAGGCTCACCGACGTGCGATGGCCGCGCAGCGTCAGCGAGTGCTTCTGCGGCCGGCCTCGGCTGTTCAATCGCCGCCGCCCGCGCCGCAGCCGCCCGCGCCGTCGTCGGTCCTGCGCCGGTGCCCTTCGAGCGCCCGGGCCTGGCGCTCGGCCTCCGCGACGCGCGCCGCCCGCGTCGCCGCGTCCTCTCCCGCCGCTGCGCCACTTTCGGCGGAAGCCCTGCGCCGGGCGTCGCGCGCGGCCTGCTTGCGCGCGCGACGCAGGTTGATCGTCCCGCTCAAAGGTTGACGCCCTCGAAGGTGTCGCACGCCTGCGGGTCGCCGGTCTCGTAGCCGCGGTAGAACCACTGCTGGCGCTGCTCGGCGGACCCGTGGGTGAAGCTGTCGGGCACCACGCGGCCCGGTCCCGCCCGCTGCAGCGTGTCGTCCCCGATGCGCGCCGCGGTGTCGAGCGCCTCCTCGATGTCGCCGGGCTCGAGAGTGCCGAGCCGCTCCTGCGAGTGCCGCGCCCAGAGACCGGCGTAGCAGTCGGCCTGCAGCTCGATGCGCACCGAAAGCTCGTTGGACACCCGCTGGCTCGACCGGCTGCGGAGGGCGTTGACCCGGTCGAGCAGCCCGAGCTGGTTCTGTACGTGGTGGCCGATCTCGTGGGCGATCACGTAGGCCGCGGCGAAGTCGCCGCTCGCGCCGAGCTGCTGGCTCATCACCCGGAAGAAATCGGTGTCGAGAAACACGTTCTGGTCAACCGGGCAGTAGAACGGCCCCATCGCCGCGTTCGCCCCGCCGCAGGCCGACACCGTCTGGCCGCGGAAGAGCACGAGCTTGGGATCCTGGTACTCTAGCCCCGACTGCTCGAAGATGTCTCGCCAGATCACCTCGGTGTCGGCGAGCACCACGCCGACGAACTCCTCGGTCTGGTCGTCGATCTGGTTCGGACCGGACGGCGCGGCGACCTCGACGTTGCCGCGACCGCCCATCAGCGGCGAGATGTCGACGCCGAACAGCATGCCCACGATGAGCACGATGATGATCCCCAAGAGTCCGATGCCGCCTGCGCGCGCCGCGCCCCCACCGGCGCGGCGATCGACGATGTTGTCGCTGGTCCTGCGCCCTTTCCACTTCATGCCGCCACTCCCCTAGTCCTTCGGTCCGAGCATATCGCCGGGTCGCACGACCCTATCAAACGTCTCCGCATCCACAAAGCCGAGGTTCATCGCCTCTTCCTTGAGCGTGGTGCCGTTCTTGTGGGCCGTCTTGGCGACCTTGGTGGCGTTGTCGTAGCCGATCTCCGGCGCCAGGGCGGTCACCAGCATCAGGCTCTCCCACATCAGCTTGGAGATGCGGTCCTCGTCGGCCTCGATGCCTGCCACGCAGTTGTCGGTGAACGACGCCGCCGCGTCGCCGATCAGCTGCATCGACTGCAGCACGTTGTAGGCGATCATCGGCTTGTAAACGTTGAGCTCGAAATGCCCCTGACTACCGGCGAAGCCGACGCCGGCGTCGTTGCCCATCACCTGGGCGCAGGCCATGGTCAGCGCCTCGGCCTGGGTCGGGTTGACCTTGCCCGGCATGATCGAAGAGCCCGGCTCGTTTTCCGGCAGGATCAGTTCGCCCAGCCCGCAACGCGGCCCCGAGCCCAGCAGGCGGATGTCGTTGGCGATCTTGAAGAGCGAGACGGCGACGGTCTTCAGCGCGCCCGACATCTCCACCATGGCGTCGTGCGCGGCCAACGCCTCGAACTTGTTGGGCGCGGTGACGAAGGGCAGGCTGGTGATCGCCGCGATCCGCGCCGCCACCATCTCCGCAAAGCCCTTCTTGGTGTTCAGTCCGGTCCCGACCGCCGTGCCGCCCTGGGCCAGCGGATAGATGTTATGCAGCGCATGTGTCACGCGCTTGATGCCCTGCTCGACCTGAAAGGCGTAGCCGCCGAACTCCTGGCCGAGCGTCAGCGGCGTGGCGTCTTGGGTATGGGTGCGTCCGATCTTGATGATGTCCTTGAAGGCCTCCGCCTTCTCGGCCAACGCCCCGTGCAGCTTCCGCAGGCCTGGCAGCGTTACGTCATTGGCGACCATCGCCACGGCGATGTGCATCGCGGTCGGGAAGGTGTCGTTCGACGACTGGCTCATGTTCACGTGGTCGTTGGGATGCACCGGCTTCTTCGAGCCGATCTCGCCGCCGAGCATCTCGATCGCCCGGTTTGAGATCACTTCGTTGGCGTTCATGTTCGACTGGGTGCCCGAGCCGGTCTGCCACACGACCAAGGGGAAATGGTCGTCCCACTTGCCGGCCACCACCTCGGCGGCGGCGGCGGAGATCGCCGCGCCGATCTCGGGATCGAGCGAGCCCAACTCCATGTTGGTCTCGGCGGCCGCCTGCTTGATCACGCCGAGCGCCCGCACGATCGCGACCGGCTGCCGCTCCCATCCGATTGGGAAGTTCTGGATCGACCGCTGGGTCTGCGCCCCCCAGTAGCGGTCGGATTGGACTTCGAGCGGGCCGAAGCTGTCGGTCTCGGTGCGCGTCGCGGTCATGGATCCCTCATCTCCTCGCAAAACCGCGAAACCTATATCGTCCGCAGGGCCCGGAGGCCAACGCTCAAATGTGCCGGCGCGTGACTTCCCCGGCATTGACACCTGCCGGCGCTTGGCGCGACATGCGGCCTGACCGTCGCCGGTGCGCGCGCGGACCGCGGAGGTGAAGATGGACCGACCGACGCTCAATCCGGAATTCCTGCGCAGCCTGATCCTTCAGTTGCGCGCCTACATGGCCGAGGCGGGATCGATGATCCCCGATCCCGAGGCCGATCCCTGGGGCGACGCTGCCGACATCGACGACCCCGACGACGCGGCGGACGACGACGTGCGCGCCGAACTGACAACCCGGATCGAGGATCTCGAGCCCGACCAGCAGGCTCAGCTGGTCGCGCTGATGTGGATCGGCCGGGGCGACATGGAGCCCGAAGAATGGGCCGACGCGCTCGTGCTCGCCGACGAGCGCCGAAAGGGGCCGACCTCGACCTACCTGCTCTCCCATCCCCAGGTCGCCGACGACATCGAGGACGGTCTCGACAAGCTGCTCGACGGCACCGACCTGATGGACACAGGCGAATACTGAGACCCGGTCAGCCGGCGGGATCAGCCTGTCGCCAGAATCAGGACGAAGGGCGCTGCCAGCGCCAGCGCCGCCAGCGCGAGCCCGATGGCCAGCCAGAACCGGCGTCGCCGCCGACGGGCTTCAGTGCTTGCGGAACTTGTCCAGGCTGACCACCTCCGCCTTGCGCTCCGTGCCCTCGCCGCGCTCCTCGTCGTCATCGGAGCCCGACTGCGCGCGGTCGAGCCCGGCCGCCTTCATGAACGCCTCCACCTCGCCGCGCTCGTCGTCGTCCGACTTGCCGTCGAAGCGCAGGCCGAACTCCGCCGAAGGATCCGCGAAGGTCTTGACCGCCTTGAACGGCACCACGATGGGCTGTGGCACGTTGCCGAAGTTCAGCGTCACGGAGAACCGGTCCGACATCACCGCGAGATCCTCGAACCACTCCTGCAGCACGATGGTCATCTCGTCGGGATAGCGCTCCTTGAGCGACGCCGCCATGTCGACCCCCGGATGGCGGGTGTCGAACACGATGTAGAAGTGATGATCGCCCGGAAGGCCGTTCGCGGCCACGTCGCTCAGCACGTCCGCCATCAGCCTGCGAAACGCGGTGAGGGTCAGTTGGCCGTAGTCTATCGATTTCGCCACGCTGCTCCTCGCGCCTCTGGAGAGGTTAAGTCGTAAAGGAGCATACTGAATTCCGCACGCCGCGAAAGGGGGCGCACGCTGCGGGAACCACGTCGGAGGGATTGGGTGCAGGCTTCTGTTGCCAGGCGCCTGCGAGCCCCGCCAACGCCGGCTAAGGCGCTGGACTTAGGTAGTTGGTCTTGCGCACTGCTTACGCAGCGAGCGCGACCGGAGCACGGTTGTCATTCGCAACTATTGCTCTTGTGCCGATAACGGTGGCGACCCGCCGAGTGAAAGCTAACATCTTTAGACGTCCGTCGATCCTGTTTCGGCCCCGTCTTCCCCGAATGAGGGAGTCTGGTGGAGCCGCCGGGTACCGCCCCCGGGTCCGATCCGCTTATTGCATGCGCGTTTATCACCATAGCCCCTTGCGGAGCATTGCTAATATAGGGCCTCGTCTTAGAAAACGAAAGGGGGTGCCATGGTTCCGCAGCATGTGACGCGAGTGACCCGATCCGGTCCGGGCGACGCCGCCGATGCAGGGCCTGAGAAGGTGCGCGCGGGCTCCGGCGCCGCAACGGTGTGGAACGCCTTCACCGACCGCTCGGGCCGCTTCCACGCAGGGCACTGGCGCGGCGAGATCGGCGCGCTGTCGGTCGCCTACGCCGAGGACGAGCTCTGTGTCATCCTCGAGGGCCGCGTGCGCCTGTCCGACGCTCGCGGCGCCGTCGAGTTCGGCCCCGGCGACGCCTTCGTCGTCGCGGCGGGCTTCGCCGGCATCTGGGAGACCCTCGAGCCGGTCCTCAAGATCTACGCGATCCTCGATCCCGCCGCCTGAGGCCGCCCGCGCCAGCCGGTAAGCGCATCGACCAGCGCCACCGCGACGGCCGCGCCTGCGATCCATGACAGGATGGAGGCAAAGCATCCTGCGGCGCCAGCGTGCGCCGCCGGAACCCGGCGAGCATCGCTTCCCTGTCTCGGACAGAGCCGTAGAGCGGGGTTCCGCCGACCATCGAACTTCGGGACAAAACCCTAGTCGATCAACCCCGGCAGCGTCATCGAGATCGCCGGCACGTAGGTCACCAGCATCAGGGCCACGAGAATGGCGAGGTAGAACGGCCAGATGGTCTTGACCGCGTCCTCTATCTTCACGCCGCCGATGGCGCAGCCGACAAAGAGACAGGCCCCGACCGGCGGGGTGCAGAGGCCGAGCCCGAGATTCATCATCATGATGATCCCGAACTGAAGCGGGTCCATGTCGAGGCCCACCACCACGGGCAGGAAGATCGGCGTGCAGATCAGGATCAGCGCCGCCATGTCCATGATCATGCCGAGCACGAGCAGGATGGCGTTGAGCGCCAGAAGGATCACCACCGGGTTTTCCGACACCGAATAGAGCGCCATGGCGAGGTGGTCCGGCACCCGGTAGATCGCCAGGAGATAGGCGAAGGCGCTGGCGCAGCCGACGAGGATCATCACCATCGAGGTCGTGCGCACCGCACGCACCACTGCTGTCCAGAACCCCTCCCAGGTGAGCTCCCGATAGACCAGCGCGGTGACGATGATGGCGTAGATCGCGCCGAAGGCGCCCGATTCCGTCACCGTCATGACGCCCGAAAGGACGCCGCCGACGATGATCACCGCGGTGAAGAGACCGGGCAGTGCGACCGCGAAGCTGATCGCGAGCGACGTCCAGCCGGGAAAGACCTCCGCCTGGTAGCCGCGCCTGACCGCGACCAGATAGGCTGCGAGCGCGAGGCAGAGGCACATCAGGATCCCCGGCACGACGCCGGCGAGAAAGAGCTTCGAGACCGAGATGCCGCCGCCCGCCGCGACCGCGAAGAGGATCATGTTGTGGCTCGGCGGAATGACCACGCCCGCGATCGAGGACGTCACCGTGACGTTGACCGCGTAGTCCGGGTCGTAGCCCTTCTCCTTCATCACCGGCATCAGGATCGAACCGAGCGCCGAGGTGTCCGCGACCGCCGAGCCCGAGATGCCGCCGAAAAGCATCGAGGCCGCGACGTTCACCACGCCGAGACCGCCGCGCATCGCGCCGACGGCGGCGGCCGCCAAACGCACCAGCCGCGTGGCGATGCCGCCATGCAGCATCAACTCTCCCGCGAAGATGAAGAACGGAATCGCCAGAAGCGAGAAGACCGAGATGCCCGACATGATGCGCTGGAACGCGACGAAGAGCGGCAGGCCCTCGTAGAGGAACCCCGCCACCGTGGCGATGCCGAGGGCGAAGGCCACCGGCACGCCGGCGATCAGGCCGAAGAAGAACAGCCCGAAAAGGATGAAAAGCCCCATGGGTCAGAGAACTCCGTCGGCGGGCGTGGCCTTCGGACCGTCCCGGCCGATCCCGCGCATGCGGTCGACAATCCGCGCGAGGCAGAACACCACGATCAGCCCGCCGCAGACGCAGAAGGCGAGGAACCGCCAGCTCTCGGATATCCCGAGCATCGGCACGGCCCGCGACCAGTTCGGTCCCAAAAGGCCCAGGCCCTGCCAGAACATCACGGCTCCGAAAGCCAGCATCATGAGGTCGGCGACGTATTCGAGCGTGATCCGGATCGGGTCGGGGAAGAGATCCCTGATGAACTCGATGCGCAGATGCGTGTGCTCGCGCACGCCGACGGCGGCGCTGATGAACACGATCCACGAGACGATCATCAGGGACGCCTGCTCGACCCAAGTCGGCGTGTCGTTCATCACGTAGCGGCCCCAGACCAGCCAGCCGAAGATCACGATCAGGCTGACGAGCAGGACGCTCGACACTGCGGTGCCGAGGCGCGCGACCGCGTCGAGCGCGCGGTCGATCGGGCCGGTCGCGTCGCGGCTCGGCGATTTCAGGGGGTCGATGGCCATGTTCTGGGGTTCCGTCCGAAACGGGCCGGGCGCGTCGGCGCCCGGCCCGAGGCGCTCATTCGGTGGCGCGGATCTGTTCGATTATCCCGGCGAGATCCGGGTTCTCGTCGATGAACGCGGCGTAAAGCGGCTCCATCGCCTCCTGGAAGGCCGCCTTGGATTCGACCTCGTTAATCTGCACGCCCGCCTCCTCGACCTTGGCGCGGCTCGCCGCCGAACGCTCGGCCCAGAGCTCGCGCTGGAGCACGGCGGAGTCGATCGCGGCCTGGCGCACGATCTCCTGGTCCTCGGGCGATAGCGCCTCCCAGGCTGCGGTCGAGATGCAGACGCATTCGGGAATGATCAGATGTTCGGACAGCGAGTAGAAGCCGGCCTCCTCGAAATGGCTGGTCGATTCGAAGGACGGCCAGTTGTTCTCCGCCCCGTCGATGACGCCGGTCTTGAGCGACTGGAGAACCTCGGCAAAGGCCATCGGCGTCGCGTTGCCCCCGAGCGCCGCGATCATGTCGACGTAGAGGTCGTTGTTCATCACGCGGATCTTCATGCCTTCGAGATCGGCGGGCGTCACGATCGGCTTCTTGGTGTTGTAGAAGCTGCGCGCGCCGCTGTCGTACCAGGCAAGCGCCACGAGGCCCTTTTCCTGCATGGCGTCGGAGAAGGCCTGTCCGACCTCGCCGTCGAGCGCCTTGAACATCTGGTCCGTTCCCGTGAACAGGAAGGGCAGCGAGAGCACGTTTGTCTCGGGAATGATCGGCCCCATCGGACCCATGTTGAAGTTGGCGAAATCGAGTGCGCCTGCGCGGACCTGCTCGATGGCGTCGGGCTGCGAGCCGAGCACGCCGTTGTTGAAGAGAGTCGCCGTCACGCGGCCCTCGGTCTTCTCGTTCACGTCCGCGACGAACTGCTCTAGCGCGATTGTGTTGGGGTAGCCCTCCGGATGGATGTTCCACCCGCGCCAGTCCGCGGCGAAAGCGGGCGCGGCCGAGCCGGCGAGCAGGGCAACGCCGCAGGCTGCGCCGATGAGGCGGTCAATCTTCATGGTTCTTCCTCCCAGGGTGTGGTCCGGGGCGTTTCCCCGGTTCCGTTGTCGCGCCATGCTACATTTGTCAGACATCTCGTCAACAAGTTCCGGCTAGGTCTTTCCGCGCCCATCGCCCGCGCGTGGTCGATCCGATCCGGGCGCCGCGCCGCCTGTCCCGCGTCAGCGCAGCGCCCGCGCGGGGGCCGTCCCGCTCAGCTGCGCTTCGGTCAGCTCGCGCACCAGCTTGCGGCGCATCGCCCGTTCGAAGTCGGCGTAGTCGTCGGCGGTCTCCACGAAGGCGCCGGGCCCGTGAATCACGAAGGTGCGGAAGTATCGCGCCAGCGTCGCCGCGCTCTCGCCGATCACCAGCCCGTTCACCGTCACGCCCTCGAAATCGAAGACCTTGTAGGCGGTGGGCGGCGCGTATCCGTGGTTGTTGGCGCCGTCGCCGGAGATGTCGAGCGTGCGCCGCGCGCAGGCCGGGCCACGGGCGAGCTGGGTGGCGCCGAAGCCGAGCGCCGCCCCGAGCGCGGTGGGGTATTCGGCGAATGACCGCTCGAGGTACCGCAGCCGCGCCGCCGCCGCCGCAAGCGTCTCCGGTGTGGTCACGTCGGTCCACTCCAGCCGCACGACCTGCTGGCGCGCGCCGGACCACTCGAAGACCTGCAGCGCCACGAAGCGCCCGGGCGCCGCGAAGAACGCCGCCGCCACCTCAGGCGCCTCGAGCGCCGCCGCAAGCCCCCCGGTCAGCAGCCGGTACTCGCCGGCGTCCACCGACGAGGACACGTCGAGGCCGAGCGACAGCGCGATCCGGCACTCCTGCGCCCCGGCGGCCGGAGCGAGCAGACCCGCCGCCAGCGCCGCGGCGATCAGCCGCCGCGCCGCCACCGCAGCGCCTCCCCACATCCGGCGAGCTGCGCCTCGGTCAACTCGCGCAGCAGCTTGCGCCGCATCGCCCGGCCGAAGTCGGCATGGTCGCGGGCGGTCTCCACGAAGGCGCCCGGGCCGCGAGCCACCTTTTCGGCGTAGTAGTCCGCGATCGCCGGCCCGCCGATGGCGAGCCCGTTGACGGTGATCCCCGTCGCCGTCACCTCCTCCGGCGGCTCGGCGTCGTTGTTCTCGCCGTCGCCGGAGAGATCGAGCGTCGCCCGGGCGCAGGCCGGCGCGCGGGCGATCTCGGCCGCGCCGAAGGCGAGCGCCCGCCCGATCGCGGTGGGGTAGGCGGCAAAGCTGCGCCGCTGGCCGCGCAGCCGCGCCGCCACCCGCGCGAGGTCTCCCCGGCTTCGCACCGCCGTCCAGTCGATCCGCACAGCCTGCCGCCGCCGGCCGCTCCATTCGAACACCTGCAGCGCCACGAATCGCCCCGGCGCGGCGAGAAACGCGGCCGCCACCTCGGGAGCCTCGAGCGCGGCGGCGAGCCCGCGGGTCTGCAGCGCGTATTCCCGCGCGTCGACCGAGTTGGAGACGTCGAGCCCGAGCGACAACGCCAGCCGGCACTCCTGCGCCCCTGCCGCCGGCGCGCAGGCCAGCGCCAGCGCCGCGCCGATCACCGCCCGCCGCCCCCGCATCGCCTCACCAGTGGCCGGTGTTCTCCATGCTCGCCCAGGGCTCCGCCGGCGCCAGCGCCTCGCCCATCTGCAGAAGCTCGATGGAGATGTTGTCGGGCGAGCGCACGAAGGCCATGTGCCCGTCGCGCGGCGGCCGGTTGATGGTCACGCCGCTGTCCCGCAGATGCGCGCACATGTCGTAGATGTTCTCGACCGCATAGGCGAGATGGCCGAAATGCCGGCTGTCGGACGGCAGGCCCTCGTCGCCGTCCCAGTTGTAGGTCAGCTCCACCGGGCATTCCGGCTGGCCCGGCGGCGCGAGGAACACCAGCGTGAAGCGGCCCTTGTCGTTCTCGATGCGCCGGGTCTCCTCGAGCCCGAGCAGCTTCCAGAACCGCAGCGACTCGTCGAGATCCTTCACCCGGACCATGGTGTGCAGATATTTCACCTTCATCTTGCGTCCTCCCCGACGTAACATGCAACATATGGTTGAACCGAATCCCGAAGCCCGGGACCACGTCCAGTGATACCACCGCAGAGCCGCCCGAGGTAACGCATGTCGCTCACCCCGCAACAGCAGGCCGAGATCGAGGCGGCCCGCGCCGCGCCCACGCCCACCCTGCGCGCCACCGCGCCGGGCATGGAGAAACACCTCTACCGCCCCGTCGAGGTGCTCGACCACGGCATGATCCGGGTGATCGACTACATGGGCGACGACGCGGCCATCGTGCAGGCCGCCCGGGTCAGCTACGGCCAGGGCACCAAGGCCGCCCGCGACGACGCGGGCCTGATCCGCTACCTGATGCGCCACTGGCACTCGACCCCGTTCGAGATGTGCGAGATCAAGCTCCATGTGAAGCTGCCGATCTTCGTGGCGCGGCAGTGGATCCGCCACCGCACCGCCAACGTCAACGAGTACTCGGCGCGCTACTCGATCCTCGACCGGGAGTTCTACATCCCCGCGCCCGAGCACCTCGCCGCGCAAGCTCCGTCAACAACCAGGGCCGCGGCGCGACGCTGGAGGGGGACGAGGCCGCGCGGGTGCTCGACATGCTGCGCGCGGACGCCGGCCGGGCCTACGACCACTACGAGGCGATGCTGTCCCAGGACGGCCAGGCCGGGCTCGCCCGCGAGCTCGCCCGCATGAACCTGCCCGCCAACGTCTACACGCAATGGTACTGGAAGGTGGACCTGCACAACCTCTTCCACTTCCTGCGCCTGCGCGCCGACGCCCACGCCCAGTACGAGATCCGCGTCTACGCCGAGGCGCTCTGCGACGTGGTGCGCGACTGGGTGCCGGCGGCGTATGGCGCCTTCGAGGACTACCGGCTCGGGGCGGTGAGCTTCTCGGCGAAGGGGATGGAGTGCCTGCGGCGGATGCTGAAGGGGGAGACGGTGACGCAGGAGACCAGCGGCATGAGCAAGGGGGAGTGGCGGGAGTTCGAGGGGGCTTTGAAGTTAGGAAATGGCTGACTTCGTCACCGATTGTCCGCGTTGCGGAGCGCAAGACATCACCACGGATTGCTATTCA
>CAVOZD010000031.1:0-125815 GCA_963700835.1 uncultured Alphaproteobacteria bacterium | reverse complement strand
CGCGCCCAGGCGCTCGGCATGGGTTATCACGTCTGCTGGGCCTTCGCCGCGGCGATCTGGCTCTTCCTCGTGCTGGGCCTCATCCGGCCGGTGCTGATGGGCTCCTGGTCGGAGGCGGTGCCCTACGGCATCTTCCCGCATCTCGACTGGACCACAGCGTTCTCGCTGCGCTACGGCAACCTCTTCTACAACCCGTTCCACGCGCTCTCGATCACCTTCCTCTACGGCTCGACCATGCTCTTTGCGATGCACGGCGCGACCGTTCTGGCGATCAGCCGCCTCGGCGGCGACCGCGAGATCGAGCAGATCGTCGACCGGGGCACGGCCTACGAACGCGGCGCCCTCTTCTGGCGCTGGACGATGGGCTTCAACGCCACGGCGGAGGGCATCCACCGCTGGATCTGGTGGTTCGCGATCCTGACGCCGATCACCGGCGGCATCGGCATCCTGCTCACCGGCACGGTCGTCGACAACTGGTACCTCTGGGCGGTGGAGCACAACTTCGCGCCCGAATATCCGCCGATGGGGGGCGCAGGCGCGTACGGCGTCCCCGTGGGCACGGGAGGCTGACATGAGCAAATCGCGCAAACAGATCCGGGACGAGATGACCGGCCTCCTGCTCAAGGGGGGCCTCATCGGGGTCGTCGCCTTCCTGATCGCCATCGCCTTCATGGTGGTGCCGCGCCAACTGGGCGAGATCTGGCCCACCAGCACGGTCCAGACCGGCTTTCGCGGCACGGGCATGGAGGTGGTCTCCTTCGACGCGAACTCAGCGGCGCTGGCGATGAGCAACGAGCTTCCGGCCGGGGCTTCGGCCGCGCCGCCGATCCCGCCCGAGCCCGGCGAGCCGCTGGCCCGCGACGTCTATCCCAACTCCGAACCGCTCGGCCATCTGACCGCGCGCAACTACGAGCGCCTGGTCGCGGCGATGCGCGAATGGGTCGGCAACGACACGCTCTTCAGCGAGGAGGAGACCTACGCCACTGCGGTCGCGCGCAACATGATCGAGATGGTCTGGGCGATCAACCAGGACTGGGACGGCCATGTGGCCGCGACCGGGGTGACCTGCTACACCTGCCACCGCGGCAACGCTGTTCCCGAGAACCACTGGTTCCTGCCAGAGCCGCACAGCCGCTGGGCAGGGCCGAGCGCGATGATGCAGAACCGCGCGGTGCCGGCCAACTACTCCACGGCGCTGCCGATCGACGCGCTGCGCACCTACCTGCTCGAATCCGACCAGGAGGTCGTCGTTCACGGCTACTCCTCGCGCGACGAGGACGACAGTTCGAACGCCTCGATCTATCATACCTACCAGACCTACGCGCTGATGATGCACTTCGCCAACAGCCTGGGCGTGAACTGCACCTACTGCCACAACACCCGCTCTCCGGCGGATCCGGCCGGGTTCACCCCGCAGTGGGCGACGGCCCAGCTCGGGCGGTCGATGGTGCAGGAGATCAACAACGTCCACATCCCGGTAAACCTCGACCTGCTGCCGGCCGAAAGGCTCGGGCCGCTCGGCGACGTGGCCAAGGCCAACTGCACGACATGCCACCAGGGCGCGGCGAAGCCGCTGCTCGGCCAGTCGATGCTGGCCAACTGGCCGGAACTGGCGGGCCCGGAGCCGGTCTACGAGTAGTCCTCCCCTCGGACGCCGTCTCCTTCCCTCCCCTCGCGGCCGCCTCCGGGCGGCCGCATGCGTTCCGGAGCAGGCTCTGTCGGCGCGAAATCCGGTGGCGGGCCGGCGCGGCCGGGCTATGCTCTCAACCATGGCCGCGTTCCTGCGTTCCCGCCCCGCCCTCCGCGCCGCAGCCCTTGCGCTGCTGCTCGGGCTCGTCGCGCCGGCGCCCGGGGCCGGCGGGGAGGAAGCGACCGTCACCAGCCACGGCCTCTCGACCTTCGGCGCGCTGCGCTACCCCGAGGGCTTCGCGCATTTCGACTACGTGGTCCCCGACGCGCCCAAGGGCGGCGTCCACCATTCCTGGACGCTCGGCAGCTACGACTCGCTCACCCCCTTCACCGAGAAGGGCAACCCCGCCGCCGGATCCTGGGGTGTCTTCGACAGCCTGATGGTCGGCACGCTCGACACGCTCGACGAGATGTACGGGCTGGTCGCGGAGAGCGCGACCTGGCCCGAGGACAAGCGCTGGATCAGCTTCCGGATGCGTCCCGAGGCGCGGTTCTCCGACGGCAGCCCGCTCACTGCCGACGACGTGGTCTTCACCTTCGACATGATGAAGAACCGCGCCCAGCTGCGCTATCGCGCCTATTTCGGCGGGATCGAGACCGTGGAGGCGCTGGGCCCGCACGAGGTGAAGTTCACCTTTGCGGAAGGGATCTCCACGCGAGACCTCCTGCCCATCGTCGCCGGCACGGCGATCTTCTCGCGCGCCTACTACGAGGGCCGCGACTTCTCGCAGAGTTCGATGGACCCGCCGCTCGGCTCGGGGCCCTACCAGGTAGAGCGGGCCGAAGCCGGGCGCTTCGTGATCTACCGGCGCGACGAGGGCTACTGGGCGAAGGACCTGCCGGTGAATGTCGGTCAGAACAACTTCGAGCGGATCCGCATCGACTACTACGCCGACCAGGCGAGCGCCTTCGAGGCGTTCAAGGCCGGCGAATACACCTTCCGCGGCGAGACCAACGCCGATCGGTGGATGCGCAGCTACGACTTTCCCGCCGTCACCCGTGGCGAGGTGGTGCTCGACGAGATCGCCGCGCGCACCGTGCCGAACGCCGGCGGCCTCTACTTCAACCTGCGCCGCCCCGCCTTTCAGGACGCCCGCGTGCGCGAGGCGCTCCAGATCATGTTCAATTTCGAGTGGGTCAACGCCACGCTCTTTCACGGGGTCGAGGCGCGGGCTGCGAGCTACTGGGAGCGCAGCGACATGGCCGCCGGGGGGCCGCCGAGCCCGGAGGAGCGCCTGATCCTCGAGCCGCTGGCGGCCGACCTGCCGCCGGGGCTCGAGGACATCCTCGAGGCGGACGCCGCCCGGCCCTTCGAGGGCGCGAGCGCCCAGCGCGACCGCGCCCGCCAGCGCGCGGCCGTAGCGCTGTTCGCCGAGGCCGGCTACGTGCAGGAGGGCGGCCGGCTCCTCGGGCCGGACGGAACCCAGCTTCGGCTCGAGATGATGTTCTCCAGCCCGGACGCCGAGCAGTACCTCTCGCCGTTCAGCCAGATGCTGCGCGCCATCGGCGTCGACGCCTCGCTGCGCCTCGTCGACAGCGCGCAGTGGCGCGAGCGCGCCGAGACCTTCGACTTCGATGCGGTCCACGTCTTCGTGCCGATGAGCGACACGCCGGGCGCGGAGCTGCGCGACGCCTTCGGCTCGGAGTTCGCCACGACCGGCGGCGCGCTCAACGTCTCGGGCGTCTCCAGCCCGGCGATCGACCGTCTGATCGAGCTGATCGAGACCGCCGAGACCCGCGAGGAACTGACCGTGCGGGTGCGCGCGCTCGACCGCGTGCTGCGGGCGATGCACCTGCGCATCCCCTACTGGGTCCGGCCCGAGACCTGGGTCGCCTACTACGACTACTATCGCCACCCGGAGCCTCTGCCCGACTACGGGATAGGATCGAGCTCGATCTGGTGGGCGGACGCCGAACGGTATGAGGCGCTGCGGGAGGCCGGCGCGATCCGCTGAGCGGACGCCATTTGGGCGGATGCACAGCCAAGTAACGGCGAGACGGATCGACGCCTCCTTTGGACGAAGTCGGGCCGCGACCGCCGCGCTTCGAGACGCAGCGGCGCTATTGCGCCCGGGCAACGCAATCGCACGCGTCTGTTGCGGTTTTTTTCTTCAGAAACAATTTAGTAACATTTGCGGAAAATAACGGGAGCGCCAGAAGGGATGCTCCCGCTGGCGGATCATCCACCTCGCATGAGGAGTATCTGCGCATGTCCGCTACCAAACTGAAGGCCCTGCTTGTCCGCATCCGCGCGCTCGAGGCCGCCACCGTCAAGATGTTGATGGCCGAAGAAAAGGCCGCCAAGAAGATGATGATGGCCAAGACGAAGGCGCCGGCGAAGGCTATGGCCAAGACCAAGGCCCCTGCGAAGGCCAAGGCACCCGCCAAGCCCAAGGCCCCCGCGAAGGCGAAGCCCATGGCCGCCGCCGCAAAGGCGACGCCCAAGAAGGCCGCCGCGAAACCCGCTCCTGCCGCCGTGCGGATGAAGGCCAACGGCAAGGCCCCCGCCAAGATGATGCCCGCCGCCTCCTGAGCCGGCCTGTCGCGCCCGGGCGCGCCGCAGCGTGCCGGGCCCGCCGACCCTTTCGGTCCGTGAGGCGGCCGTCAGGCCGCTTCGCCGAAGATCTGTCCGTGATGATGCTCGAGATAGATGCGGAGCCAGGGCGTGAACGCCTCCGGCCGGGCCGCGATCTCCGCCCGCAGGGCCTCGAGGTCGATCCAGCGCACCTCCATCACCTCCGACGGGTTCGGCGCAACCGCGAGGTCGGGCCCGGCGTCGCCGGTGAAGAGGTCGACGCGCTCGTGCTCGATCAGCCCGCCGCCGACCTCGGCGCGGTACTCCACCCGGTCGCGGGCCGTCAGCGGCAAACCCTCGATCCCGAGCTCCTCGCGCAGCCGCCGCGCCGCGCAGGCGACCGGCTCCTCGCGCCAGTGCGGATGGGTGCAGACCGCGTTCGCCCAGAGCCCCGGGGTGTGATACTTCTCCAGCGCGCGCCGCTGGATCAGCGTCCGCTGCCCGTCCAT
The DNA here is from genome assembly GCA_963700835.1 of uncultured Alphaproteobacteria bacterium. Classification (GTDB taxonomy): domain Bacteria; phylum Pseudomonadota; class Alphaproteobacteria; order Rhodobacterales; family Rhodobacteraceae; genus Amaricoccus. The sequence goes on along the minus strand of CAVOZD010000031.1, from coordinate 121,102 downwards.
CACGAAGACCGACACCGCCGGATGCCGCAGCCCCCGGCGATGCGCCTCGATCTTCTCGACCGGACGCAGGCGTCCGTTCACCCAGGCAGGGATCGTCTGGGTCATGCCGCCGGGATCAGCCGGGTCAGGTGCGCGATGTTCTTGGCCATGATGCGAATATGCGCCAGGGGCTTCGCGCGGACCAGCTTCTTGTTCATGTAGGCCTCGAAGGTCAGCCGCTGGACGTCGACGTCGCGGCAGAGCGTGACAAAGCGCTCGCGCCGGTCGTCGGAGCGGTACCAGGTGTCCTGCATCATACGCAGCACCCGAAACACCATCTTGTGCTCCTTCATGAAGAGCTTGCGCGCAAGCCTGAGATCCTTGGCGCGTCCGCTCGCGAGACAGGCCTCCGCTGCGGTCGCAGCACAGCGCCCGCCGACCATCGCGTAGTAGATGCCCTCGCCCGAGGACGGCGCCACCACGCCGGCGGCGTCGCCCGCGAGCACCACGTCGCGGCCGTTGTCCCAGCGCTTGAGCGGCTCGAGCGGGATCGGCGCGCCCTCGCGGCGGATCGTCTCGCAGTCGGCGAGGCCCGAGGCCAGGCGCAGCGCCGCGGTCGCGTCCTTGAGATCGACGCCGTCGACGCCGGTTCCCATGCCGACGCTGGCCTGGGCGCCGTGCGGGAAGACCCAGCCGTAGAAGTCGGGCGAGATCCGGCCGTCGTAGATCACGTCGCAGCGCGTGCTGTCGTAGGCGCCGCCGTTGGCGGGCGCCTTGATGATCTCGTGATAGGCGATGACATAGGGGATCTTCTCGCCGCCGGGCACCTCGGCCTTGGCGACGTTCGAGCGCGCGCCGTCCGCCCCGACGATCAGCCGGGTCGAGATCGAGACGGGCTCGCCGCCCCTGGGGCGATAGACGACCGAGGGCGTTCCGGTCGCGTCGCGCTCGATGCGCTGGAAGGTTCCGGTGATCCGGGTCGCTCCGGCCGCGACGGCGCGGGCGCGCAGGAACTCGTCGAAGTGCTCGCGGTCCACCATGCCGACGTAGCCGTTCTCGATCGGGATATCGACATGGTTGGCCGCCGGCGAGATCATCCGGGCGGTGTTGATCCGCGCGACGATCTGGTCGTCGGGGATGGCGAAGTCGGCGATCAGCCGCGGCGGCACCGCCCCGCCGCAGGGCTTGATCCGGCCCGCCCGGTCGAGCAGCGCCACCCGCCGTCCGGCGCGCGCAAGGTCCTCGGCCGCCGTCGCGCCCGAGGGCCCGCCGCCGACGACGATCACGTCAAAATCCGTCCGCTCCATCGCTCACTCCCCCGGAACAAGTCGCGCGGCGCCCTGCGCCGCCACCCGCAGCGCCAGCGCGGCTGCGACCAAGAACAGCGCGGCCTCGGCGAGAAACACCGCGCCGTAGGCCTCGGCCGGGTCCGCCACCAGCCGCCGCATCAGATCGACCGACGCGGCGCCGGCGAAGCCGCCGAAGCCCGCCGCGATCGCCTGGGCGGCGCCCCAGAGCCCCATCCGCGTGCCCTCGCGGCCCGGTCGGCCGTCACCGGCGAGCGCCATCATCGATCCGATCGCCGCCACCGCGAAGACGCCATTGAAGAAGCCGAGGGCGAAGACCAAGGGCAGGAGCGGCGCGCCCGGCCCGGCGAAGCCCGCGAAGGCGATCGCGGCCAGCGCAGCGGCCGAGCCCACGCAGCCCGCCGCCGTCCAGTGCCCCAGCGCGCCGCGCTTGAGCCCGCTCGCCACCACGCCGACCGTGAGCATCCCAAGAAAGACGCCGCCGTTCTGCAGCCCCGCCATCGAGGTCGACTGCCCCGGCGTGAAGGCGAAGACATGGCCCGCGAAGGGTTCGAGGATCAGCTCCTGCATGAAATAGGCGGTCATCGACAGGAAGACGAAGACCGCGAAGCGCCGCGCCCGCGGCTCCTCCCAGATCTCGGCGAAGGCGATCCGGAAGGGAATGTGCGCCTCCTGCGGCTCGGGCAGGCCGCCCAGGCGCCGCTCGATGCCCCAGACGGCGAGCGCCGTCAGCGCCACCGCGCCCGCCGACACCGCGCAGACGATGCTGACCAGACGGGCCGGCGAGAACGGATCGAGGACCGCGCCGACCCCGCCTGCGGTCAGCGCGATGCCGAGGATCATCATCAGCCAGGTGATCGTCGCCGCCGCCGCCCGCCGCTCGGGCGCCGTGGCGGTGGCGAGCAGCGCCAGCAGCGAGGTGCCCGAGGCGCCCACGCCGACGCCGATCAGCAGGAACGAGGCCACCGACAGGGCCAGCCCGCCGGCGAGCGACGTCCCCATCCAGACCGTGCCGAGCGTCGCGCCGAGCCCGCCGAGGGCCAGCACGCCCATGCCGCCGATGATCCAGGGCGTGCGCGCCCCGCCGGCGTCCGAGCGGTAGCCCCAGTTCGGCCGGCTGAGCTGCACGGCGTAGTAGAGGGCCACCAGCGCGCCGGGCAGCATCGCCGGCAGCGCCAGTTCGACCACCATCACACGGTTGAGCGTCGAGGTGGTCAGCACCACGATCGAGCCGATGGACATCTGCACGAGGCCCAGCCGGAAGATGTCGAGCCAGCCGAGCCGCCTCATGCCGCGGCTCCGATCCGCGCCAGCGCGAAGGCCGCAGCCAGCATGCCGAGCACATAGAGCAGAACGCCGGTGCCGTTGTACCAGGGCGCGAGCTTGCGCGGATCGCCGAGCAACCGGCGCATCGCCAGAAGCTGCAGCGCCAGGGAGCCCACGACGATCCCCGCAAAGAGCGGCGCGCCCCAGAAGAGGAGGAGACCGATCACCACGGCCTGGGGCGCGGCCATGACCGCGCAGGCCACCCGTGCGGCGCGCTCGGGCCCGAGCGTCACGGGCAGCGAATTGACCCCGGTTCGCCGGTCACCCTCGAGCGCCTTGAAGTCGTTGAGCGTCATGATGCCGTGGGCGCCGATGCTGTAGAGCAGCGCCACCGCGACGACCTGCCAGCCGGGAAACGCCTGCGCCAGCACCGCCGCCCCGGTGAACCAGGGCAGGCCCTCGTAGCAGAGCCCGACCACGCCCGGCCCGATCCAGCCCGAGCGCTTCAGCCGCACCGGCTCGGCGGAATAGGCCCAGGCGGCGATCACCGCGACGATCGTGGCCCCAAGGCCCCAGGGTCCGAGTCCCGCCCCGACCACCAGCGCCAGCGCCGACATCGCCAGCGCGATCCACAGGCCCCAGCGTCCGGGCACCCGGCCCGAGGGGATCGGTCGGTCGGGCTCGTTGATCGCGTCGACGTGGCGGTCGCACCAGTCGTTCGCCGCCTGGCTCATCCCGCAGACCAGCGGCCCGGCCAGAAGGACGCCGAGAACGATCAGGCCCCAGTTGCCCGAGAACGCCACGCCCGACGACACCAGCCCGCACATGTAGGCCCACATCGGCGGAAACCAGGTGATCGGCTTGAGAAGTTCGAGCGCCGCCCGCGGTTGGGGCAGGCCGGGATGTGTCAACTCCACATTCGCGCTCATGTGTCAATCTAACACGACACTGTCGGACATGGGAAGCGCCGGAGACGCCGCAGGCGACTGCGGCGGACGGTCGCACCCAAGGCCATGCGAAGGGGCCCCGGTCCAATCCGGACCGGGGCCCTCGGGGCCTTCGGGATCGAGGGACGGGACCCTTGGCCCGTCCGGACGCTCAGAGGCTCTGGCGGTCGGTGACCGGCTTGCCGCGGTTGTAGAGGTCGATGGCGAGCGCCTCGAGCGGGTCGCTGGCGACCGAGCCGCCGACGGAGCGGGTGGCCTTGGTGATGGCGGTCGCGTCGCGGACCGGCTGGACGTCCTGGGCGCCCTTGCCGGAATTGTAGATGGCGACGGCCTGAGCGTTGAGCGCGACCGCATCGCCGCCGCGGTCGATGCGGACCGCCTGCTGGTCGGTGGCGGAGCGTCCGCGGTTGTACTTGGCCGCGGCGATCTGGTTGAGGGTGAGCCCCTCGGCCTCGGTGGCGGTGAGGCCGGCGCTGGCGATGAGCTGGTCGTTGGCGAAGGCCGGGACGGCGGCGGCGAGCGCGGCGGCGACGGCGAAGGCGAAGCGGCGGTTGGTCATGGTCTGGTTTCCCTCTCGTGTGGTTCTCGTGGGTGACCGCCGGGGGGGTGTCTGCGTTCCGGCGGGGAGCCTCGCTGGCTCTCGAGAAACAATTAGGCCTGGAGCATGAGATTGTTTCGCCATTTCACGGAGCCTTGTCCGGTTCTCACGAGATGGCGAGGCGGTGAAACCGCGGGGTCTCCGGCGACGTAGCGTCCGCGCAAGCTCGGGGGCGTTAACACTTTTTCCGACTGAAATCAGCGACTTGCCGACCCGCCAACCTTGGCCGCCCCGCAAGGTCGCCCGACTGGCGGCGGTCGTCCGGTCAGGCGGCGCGCCCGGACCGGGCCTCGCCACGACGGCGGGGTTCAGGCTTTGGCCTTGGTCGCACCCTTGACCAAGGCGAGGTCCCGGCTGAAGCGGGCCACCAGTTCCCGACGGATCTTGTCCTTGTCCTGCGTGGCGACCCACGGGCGGCACGTGAACGTGAAGCTCTCCGCGGTCACCGTGTCGAGCATGACTTCGGGCTGCGGATCGTCGAGCACGCCGGGATGATGCTCCATCGCGGACATCAGGATGCGTTCGGAGTCGTCGATATCGTGCTCCTCGGCGTTCACCTCGATCTCGATCGAGAGCCGTCGGGTTGCCGCGCTCGTGGAGTTCACCACCACGTCTTCCCAGATCATGTTGTTGGGCACGATCACCTTGCGATTCTCGTCGGTCTTGAGATGTGTGGAGAACAGCGACACGCTCTCCACCTCGCCCGAAACGCCGGCCGCCTCGATGTCGTCCCCCGCATCAAAGGGACGCTGAAGCAGGATCAGAAGCCCGCTCGCGAAGTTGCCGATGCTGTTCTGAAGCGCGAAGGCGAGGATGAAGCCTGCGGCGCCCAGGCCGGCGAGGATCGGCGTCATGTTGGTGCCGATCCACGACAGGCCGACAAGAAAGCCGACCGCTCCGCCGACGCGCGTGATCCATTTGCGCAGGAACCGGCGCAGAAGGTTGGATGTCAGCTCGCTCCCCTTCAGGAAGAGGTTCACGACCCGACCGGCGATCCAGCCGATCACCAGGCCGCCCAGCAGCGAGGCGAGCACGATGCCCACATTGCGGGCGATGCGCAGTCCGCCATCTTCCGAGAGCGCCCATTCCCGCACGGTCAGCAGCGTCGTCTGGATGTTGCGGGTATCGACCCGGACCCCGCCGACATCGGCGATGTAGGCGCGGGCCTCGTCGGTCTCCGCCGGATCCCCGCCGCGGCCCACGAACGTGTCGAGCACATGCTTGAAGCGGTCAGCGCGCGCGGTTCGGGTCTCGCGAAGCTCGCCGATCCGCTCAACCAGCTGAACCGTCTCGGGATCCTGGACGGCCGGCGTGGCGGCGCCGTCCCCGCCTGATGCTTCACCGCCATCTTGTGAAGGCGTGTCCGCCTGATTGATCTCGAAGAGCTGGAGTTCGGCCGCAGACAGGTCTTCCACGGCGCCGCGCAGCAGATCGCTCCATCCCGCAATCTCGTTTCTCAGATCACTGAGCATCAGCGGCTCGAGCACGATGTCGAGCTCCACAAGCGAAATGTCGGGATCGGCCGTGCTGACGGCATCGGACGGCTCGGGGCCTCCGGACGCCAGCAACTCTTCGAGGGCCGCCTGCACGTCCTGGGTGGTGACGACCGGGGCATCTTCTTCCGGCGCCGCCACCTCCTGCGCCGCCAGCGGCTGCAGAAACAGCGCGAACAGGGTCGCGGCGGCAAGTCCAAGGGTTTTCGACATCTGCGCTCTTGGCTCCTTGCGATCTGACCGGCTCGGGGCTTGCAGGACTCCCAAATTTGGCCGCTCGGCGCCAGCGCATTCCTGAGCAACCTATCCGAGAGTAGCAAGCGCCCCGCCGCGCCGGAGGCGTCAGGGACCGTCGCCGTCCGTTGGGCGCATCGCGCCGACCGCGGAGACGAGGAGGATCAGCACGCCTTCGACCAGCAGGGAGACGCCGATGCCGAAGACGGTGGACAGGTTGATCAGGGACTGCTGGAGCTCGAGATCGGAGGTCGGCCGGCGGCGGACCACGTCGGCGCTGGAGGCGTAGCGGCCGCCCATGCGCTCCAGATGGATGTCGACGAAGCCGCGCCGCACGTTCGGGGGGCGGACGAAGGCGAAGTTCTCGTTGAGGAAGAGATAGCCCTCCTCCTCGTAGAGGAAGACGTTCACCCCCTCGCGGCCGCCGTTCAGGAACTGCGCCCGCTTGTGGCCAAACTGCCAGAGGTCGTCGACGCCGAAGAGGGTGAAGCGGGCGGTGGCGGTGGCGGTGGCGGCGGTGGGGCCGGGCTCCTCCGGCCGGCGGTAGCTGACGACGGCGAGGCCCGGGCGTTCGGAAACCACCGTGGTCGCGGCCCCGTCCTCGATCTCTCCGACCGCGCCGAAGTCGCCCTCGATCCGCAGCCGGACCTCGGCGCAGCGGTCCGGCAGGCCGCGGCCGAGCCCGACGCCCGGCCGCCGCGACTCGGGCAGCGCCAGCACCGGGGCGGCGATCTCGCCGGCGAGGCCCGGGAACCGGTTGGGCCCGCCCAGCACGTCGACGACCGCCCGGTAGTCGGTGCGGTCGCCGCCCCCGGCGACGGGGACGAGATAGAGGCTCGGCGTGCCGCAGAACTCGCCGCGGGCCTCGACGGTCACGGCGATGACGGCGGGGGGGCCGATGTGGAGCAGGCGGTTGAGGCCGATGCGGGCCCAGAGCGCCAGCCCGCCGCCGATCAGGATGGCGACGGCGATCACCAAGAGCGGGCGCCTCGCCCGCGGCCCGCCGAGCCGCCGGAACGCCCGGCCGGCCATGCTGATCAGGGTGACGCCCAAGCCCGCTCCCGTCCGCACCCCCGGGGGCGCGCGCCCCGATCCTCGGGCGGCCGCGGCGGGAAGGCAAGCGCCGAGACCCCGCCCGAGGTGTGTTATCGGCGCGTAACACGCGTGCAATTCCAGTTAAATCATTGAAATAATTGGCGTTAAGGAAGATTAATCCGCACGGCGCGCGCCTTGGCCCGCCCGGGACGGCCCGCCATGCGGCAGGCGGCGGCGCGGCGGAAAGGCGGGCCCGGGGAGGGTTGTGCGGGACCATTGACAGCCCAAACCTGCTGCTTCCCGGCGGCCTGGGGGTGGCGGCGCGGCGGCGGGCGGCCTGACAGGCCGCGTCGCGCGACAGGACCACAGGCGGGTGGTCCCGGGGGGCCGCCTGCGGCGTCCGGGACCGCTAGCCTCAACCCATGGTTCAAGGGCGCCGCGCACTTTGCGGTTTTTCCGAGCATTAACCGCAAATTGACCGGTTGTCGCCCGCGCCCGCCCGCCCCTAGCATTGCGCGCGGCTGGGCAAGCGGGGGCATGGCATGGCGATTCTGCGGGCGTTTCGGGCGAGCGATCTGCGCGACAGCGTGCTCGACGACCCGATCGTGCTCGACGCGGACCGGAGCGAGATCCGGGTCACCGACGGCGACATGACGGCGAGCTTCACCGGCCTGTTCCGGCTGCCGTTCGCCGGCGTGGTCACGCCGGTGGTCGGGGCCGCGGTCCCGCTCTTCGGGGCCTCGCTTTTCGACGACGCCTTTGCCTTTCGCGCGCCCGCGCCGGTTGCGCTGGCCGGAACCACCGGGACCCTGCGCGGCTACGAGCTGCGCGAGGACGGGCTGCGGACCTTCGCGGTCTCCGATCTCTCGCTCGACGCCCGCCTGGCCTTCGCCGCCTTCGACCGCGACGACGCGAGCCTCTTCAACAAGCTGCTCTTCGCCGGGCGCGACACGATGTTCGGCTCCGCCTTCGACGATCGGCTCTGGGGGTATTCCGGCGGCGACACGATCTGGGGCTTCGACGGCGACGACCGGCTCAATGGCGGCGGCGGGCAGGACCTGCTCTACGGCGTCGACGGCGCGGACCGCCTGACCGGCGGCAAGGGGCTGGACCGGCTGCGCGGCGGCGACGGCGACGACCGACTCTTCGGCGGCAAGCATGACGACACGCTCTGGGGCGAGGACGACGACGACCTTCTGGTCGGCGGCCTGGGCGCCGACCTGCTCTTCGGCGGCGACGGCGCGGACGTGTTCCGCTTCAATTCCATCAAGGACTCCGAGCCCGGATCCGACGACCGCGACCGGATCAGGGACTTCGACCCCGGCGAGGATCTCGTCAACCTCATCCGCATCGACGCCAACGAGACCCAGAGGGGCAACCAGGCCTTCGACTTCATCGGCGACGCCGCGTTCACCGGCGTCGCGGGACAGCTGCGCTATGCCGGCGGGCGGCTCGAGGGCGACGTGACCGGCGACGGCAAGGCGGATTTCGAGGTCGCCTTCAGCGACAGCCCGGACCTCGGCGCCGCCGACCTGCTGCTCTGAGCCGGATCAGGCCCGGCGCGCGCCGAGCCGCTCCACCCCGAGAACGGCGAGGACGCGCGCCTCGATGTCTGCGGCGTTCATCGCGGCGACGGCGTACATCCGTTCGGGGCTGTCCTGATCGATGAAGACGTCGGGCAGGACCATGCTGCGGAACTTCAGGCCGGCATCGAAGACGCCCTCCTCGGCGAGGAGCTGGGCCACATGGCTGCCGAAGCCGCCGATGGCGCCTTCCTCGATGGTGATCAGGGCCTCGTGGCGCGCCGCGAGGTCGAGGATCAGGTCGCGGTCGAGCGGCTTGGCGAAGCGCGCGTCGGCGATGGTCGGCCGGACGCCGCGCGCCTCGAGCGCCTCGGCGGCCTTGAGGCATTCCGCGAGCCGGGCGCCGAACGACAGAATCGCCACGCCCGCGCCCTCGCGCACCATCCGGCCGCGGCCGATCTCGAGGGGGCTGCCGCGCTCGGGCATCTCCACGCCCACGCCCTCGCCGCGGGGATAGCGGAAGGCGCTGGGGCGGTCGTCGATCGCCGCGGCGGTGGCGACCATGTGCACGAGCTCGGCCTCGTCGGCGGCCGCCATCACCACGAAGCCGGGCAGGTTGGCGAGGAACGCCACGTCGAAGGCGCCGGCGTGCGTCGGCCCGTCGGCGCCGACGAGGCCCGCGCGGTCGATGGCGAAGCGGACGGGAAGGCGCTGGATCGCCACGTCGTGCACCACCTGGTCGTAGCCGCGCTGCAGGAAGGTCGAATAGATCGTGCAGAACGGCTTCATGCCCGCCGCCGCGAGCCCGGCGCAGAAGGTGACGCCGTGCTGTTCGGCGATGCCGACGTCGAAGCAGCGCCTGGGGAACCGTTCCGCGAAGAGGTTGAGCCCGGTGCCGTCCGGCATGGCGGCGGTCACCGCGACCACGCGGTCGTCGTCCTCGGCCTCGCGGATCAGCGCCCGGGCGAAGACCTTGGTGTAGGAGGGCGCGTTCGACGGGGCCTTGGCCTGGGCGCCGGTGACCACGTCGAACTTCGAGACGCCGTGGTAGCGGTCGGTGGAGGATTCGGCGGGCGCGTAGCCCTTGCCCTTGACGGTGCGCACGTGGATCAGCACCGGCCCGTCGGCGCGCACCTTCTGGTCGCGCAGCACCCGCAGCAGCCAGTCGAGGTCGTGGCCGTCGACGGGGCCCACGTAGTTGAAGCCGAGCTCCTCGAAGAGCGTGCCGCCGATGGTGATGCCCTTGACCAGCTCGCGCGCCCGCTTGGCGCCCTCGATCATCGGGCGGGGCAGCATCTTCACCGCGCCTTCGGCCACCGACATCATGTCCTGGAACGGCGCGCCGCTGACCATGCGCGAGAGATAGGTGGACATGGCGCCGGTCGGGGGGGCGATCGACATCTCGTTGTCGTTGAGGATGACGAAGAGCCGCTTCTTCATGTGGCCGGCGTTGTTGAGCGCCTCGTAGGCCATGCCCGCCGATAGCGCCCCGTCGCCGATCACCGCGATGGTGTCGCCCACGTCCGGGGCGCCGAGGTCGCGCGCCGCGGCGTAGCCGAGCGCCGAGGAGATCGAGGTCGAGGAATGCGCCGCGCCGAAGGCGTCATAGGGGCTCTCGGCGCGCTTGGTGAAGCCCGAGAGCCCGCCGCCGGCGCGCAGGGTGCGGATGCGGTCGCGCCGCCCGGTGAGGATCTTGTGGGGATAGCACTGGTGGCCCACGTCCCAGATCAGCTTGTCGCGGGGGGTGTTGAAGACCGCGTGGATCGCCACGGTCAGCTCCACCACGCCGAGCCCGGCGCCGAGGTGGCCGCCGGTGACCGAGACCGCCGAGATCGTCTCGGCGCGCAACTCGTCGGCCAGGCGGCGCAGCTCGGCGTTGCTCAGCCCCTTGAGGTCGGCGGGCGACTGCACCCGGTCGAGCGTCGGCGTGTCGGGTCGCTTGTCGTCCATATTCCCCTCCTCCGCGGGCCGGCGGCCCGTCAGGTCTCGCGGGCGATCGCGAACCGCGCCGCCCGCCGCAGGTTCTCCGCCGCCGACCCGTACGGGGCCAGAGTATCGCACGCCCGCGCCACGAGGTCACGGGCGCGCGCGCGGGCCCCGTCGATGCCGAGCAGGGAGACGAAGGTCGCCTTGCCGGCGTCCGCATCCTTGCGCAGCTTCTTGCCGGCCAGATCCGCGTCGCCCTCCACGTCGAGGATGTCGTCGCGGATCTGGAAGGCGAGGCCGAGATCCGCGGCGTAGTCGCGCATCGGCGCGGTGTCCGAGCGTCCCAGGATCGCGCCCGATTCCGCCGACCAGATGATCAGCGCCCCGGTCTTGAGCGCCTGCAGGTCGGTGACCGCGCCGAGGTCCAGCGGCGCCCCGGCGGTCCCGGCGGCGATGTCGAGCGCCTGGCCGCCGACCATGCCGCGCGCGCCGATCGCGTCGGCGAGCCGGGCGATCAGCCGCGTCTGGATGCGGGGGTCGATGCCCGACTGCGGCGCGGCGAGGATCTCGAAGGCGAGCGTCTGCAGCGCGTCGCCGGCGAGCACCGCGGTCGCCTCGTCCCACTTCACGTGCACCGTCGGCTTGCCCCGGCGGGTGTCGTCGTCGTCCATGCAGGGCAGGTCGTCGTGCACGAGGGAATAGGCGTGCACGCATTCGGCCGCGGCCGCGGCGCGCAGCGCCTGCGCCGGCGGCGCGCGGAAGAGCGCGGCGCTCTCGAGCGCGAGAAACGCCCGCAGCCGCTTGCCGCCCGAGAGCACCGCGTAGCGCATCGCCTCGCCCAGGGTGGTGTCGTCGGCCGGCAGCAGCCGCTCGAGCGTCTCCTCGGCGCTGGTCGCCGCCTGGCTCAGGCGCGCATGGAACTGCAGCTGGTCGGCGTCCATCCCGCGCGCCCGCGCCTCAGGACAGGTCGACGGGCCGCGCCGTCCTTGCGCCGTCGGGCCCTTCGGTGATCGCCGCGACCCGCTCCTGCGCCTCGTCGAGCTTCGACTGGCAGTGCTTGCGCAGCGCCTCGCCGCGCGCATAGGCGCGGATCGACGCATCGAGCGGAACCTCGCCGTCCTCAAGGCGCTTCACCACGGCCTCGAGTTCCTGGAGCGCCTCCTCGAAGCTCAGTTCGGCCACCGGCCGCGGCGCCTTCTCAGCCATGTCCCCGCTCCATCAGCGTCCGCACATGCGCCGCAGTCGACGACGCGAGGGAGGCCAGATCATATCCACCCTCCAGAGTTGAGACGACCCGGCCATCGCAGACCCGCGCGGCGAGGTCGCAGACCGCGGCCGTCGCCCAGGCGTAGTCGGCCTCGCGGAAGTTCAGGTTCGCCAGCGGATCGTCGGCGTGGGCGTCGAAGCCCGCCGAGATCAGGATCATTTCCGGCCCGTGCGACTCCATCGCCGGCAGGATGCGCTCGGTCATCGCCGCGCGGAACTCCGCGCCGCCGGCCCCCGGGGCGAGCGGCACGTTGAGGATCTGGCCATGGGCGCCGCGCTCGGCCGGCGACCCGGTCCCGGGATAGAGCGGCATCTGCTGGGTGCTGGCGAAGAACACCCGGGCGTCGTTCCAGATCAGGTCCTGGGTGCCGTTACCGTGGTGCACGTCGAAGTCGAGGATGGCCACGCGCGCGAGCCCGCCCGCGTCGAGCGCGTGCATCGCCCCGATCGCCACGTTCCCGAAGAAGCAGAACCCCATCGCTGTCTCGCGCTCGGCGTGGTGGCCGGGCGGGCGGACGGCGCAGAAGGCGTTGCGCACCTCGCCGGCGAGCACCATGTCGACGGCGCGCACCACCGCGCCTGCGGCGCGCCGCGCGGCCTCCAGCGAAGCCGGGCAGAGGAACGTGTCGGCGTCGATCGCGGCGAAGCTCTGCGCCGGGGCGCGCGCCTCGAGCATGTCGAGATAGGCCCGCGTGTGCGCGCGCAGGATCTCCGCGTCAGCCGCGCGCGGCGCCTCCTCGCGAACCAGATAGGCGAACTCCTCGGCCTCGAGCGCGGCGCTGATCGCCCGCAGCCGGTCCACCCGTTCGGGGTGGCCCGGGGGGGTGACGTGCTGGAGGCAGGCGGGGTGGGTCAGGAGCGCGGTGGTCATGACGCGACAATAGGGAGCGCGCGCGCGCGCTCCAAGCCCATTGAACCGCAATCGGCGCCCCTGCGGCCCGGCGGCTCACGCCGCGGCGCGCGCGGCAGGCGCCAGGCGCGACCAGACCGCCGCGACGCGCGCGGTGTCCAGGGTCAGCCCGAAAACCTCCGACAGCGCCGCCGCAAGCTCGGCGCGCGACGCGAGGGTCCTTCGCGCGCCGTCAAGGCTGAGCGTCAGGTCGAAGAGACTGGCCCGCCCGGCGCCCCGGAGAACGCTCGCCATCAGATGCGCCGGGAAGGGCGCGCCATCCCAGCGCGCGCACACGACATTGGCGGCGATCACGTCGGGCGGCTGCACCGCCACATCGTCGAAGCTCCAGAGCGCGAACCACGCCTCTTGCTCCCTCCGTTCCAGAACCCTTTCACCGGACGCCGCGTCGACACGCAGCCGATAGACTCCAAGCGGCGTCTCGATCGCGGTCCGCGCGTCGATATCCAGCGGGACCGAGGCCCCGGGGCCGCCGAAGCCCGTGTCGGCGAGGAAGCGGCGGCCGCCCACGGAGACGACATGCGCCAGGTGGGCCCGCGGGCCGCCTTGCGCGGCGCCCATGCGCACCCGTCCGAGCACCGGACGCACCGGGTAACCGAGCGCCGCCAGCGCCCGCCCGAAGAGGCCGTTGAGTTCCAGACAGTAGCCGCCCCGGCGCTGGTCGACGAGCTTGGTCGCCAGCGCGTCGGGATCCAGGTCGGGCACGGCCCCGAGCAGCACATCGATGTTCTCGAACGGAATGGCGCGCATCTGCGCCGCCTGAAGCGCCGCGAGCGCGCGAGCCGACGGCGCCTCCGGCGCCGCCCCGATGCGGGCGAGATAGGCGGAAAGATCGAACATGGCGGGGTTCCTCCCTTGTGCCGGAAAACGCCGGCGATCTCGCGCGATTGACGTGTCCCGGGCAATCCGCGATCCTGCAAGCGTCCATGCGTTTGCGGATGCCATTCCGATGTGCGCGTCCCGTCCGATCCCCCAGGTCAAGCTCGACTGGAACGAGTTGCGAGACCTGCTCAGCGTCGTCGAGGCCGGCAGTCTCTCGGCCGCCGCCCGTAGCCTCGGCGTGAGCCAGTCGACGATGTCCCGGCGCATCGCCGCGATCGAGGCGCGGGGGCTCGCGGTCTTCGAACCCGGCGACGGCCCCCCGACGCCGACCCCGCTCGGCGCGGAACTGGCGGCGGCGGCGCGGGCGATGCGCGCCGCCTTCGCGGAAGTCGAGGCGATCCTGGCCGCCGCGCCGCCGCCGATCAGGGTGGCGGCCTGTGAGGTGACCGCCCACCTCTTCCTGGCCGACGCCGCGGCGGAATGGGCGCGCCGTGGCGGGCCGCCCCTGGACATCGATGTGCTTGACGACCTCTTCTCGGTGCGCCGCTCGGACTATGACGTGATCGTCACGCCCACCTGCGCACGGGAGGAGGTCCAGGCCGGCGTGCGGCTCGGGGCGATGGCCTGGGGCCTCTACAGCGCCCGCAGGCTCGGCCCCAAGACGGGTGAGGCCGCCGGTCGCGACCGGGCTCGACGGACTGCCGGTCATCCAGGCCTCAGGATCGCTGTCCCGAACCGACGCCTACGCGTGGTTCGCGGCCCAGGGCGGCGACATCGCGATGCGGGCGTCGAGCCCGACGGCGCAACTTGAGGCCTGCGCGCGCGGCCAGGGCGTCGCGCTGCTGCCCCGGCTCCTGGGCGACCCCGATCCGCGTCTCACGCGACTGGATCTGCCCGTCCCACCAGCGTCGGATGTCTGGATGATCGCCGACGCGCGGAACGCGACAACCCCGCGCGTGGCGGGGTTCCTGCGCTGGGCGCGCAGCCGACCGCCCCTCGACTGAGCCCGGGCGCGGCGCGCGCCTCACGCCCCCGCCTGCCAGACGCGCACCGCCTCGATCGGCCAGAACAGCATGAGCACGTTCAGCGTCAGCCCGTCGCGGATCGCGAGCGTCGTCCAGAGCTCGAGGCCGATGGCGAACGCCACGGTGACCCGCACCGGCAGCCGCGCGGCGAGCCAGAAGCCGATCGCCATCGCCCCGATGTCGGCGAGCGAATTGATGACGCTGTCGCCATAGTAGTCGAGCGAGATCGTGGTCTCGCGGTAGCGCTCGATCACCCGGTCGGTGTTCTCCAGGATCTCCCAGGCGGCCTCGACGACCATGGCGGCCAGCAGTCGCCAGCCCAGCCCCGCGCGCGGCATCACGAGCCCGGTGAGCCAGTAGAAGGCGAACCCGTGGATGACGTGGCTCGGCGTGTACCAGTCGCTCAGATGCTGCGAGTTCTCCGAGGTCATCGTCTCGCCGAACCAGAGTTTGACGGTCCCGCACTCGCAGATCGGAACCCGGCCCATGGCCAGAAGGATCGCCCCAGTGGCCAGGAGCACGCCGAGCGACAGCGCGAGCGGCGTCCATCGCCGCGGCGCGACGGGCGCGGTCATCGCCGCGCCCGGTGGGAGGCGCGCGCGCCCCGGCGGGCCCGGGGCGCGCGACGGTCGCTCAGTTCAGCGCCATGTCGCTGACGGCGTGGGTCCATGCGCCCTCGGGGGCCTTGGTGATCACCGGATCGGAGCCCGCCGCGAGCAGCGTCTTGACCGTGCGCTCGTAGTCTGCCGGGTCGAGCGCGCCGTTCGAGCCGGCGGTCAGCTTGGCGATCTCGCCCATCATCCGCTTCTGGTGCGCCTCGGTCTGGGCGCCGGTCTCGTCGTTTTCGAGCACGATCAGCGCCGCCGCGTCGGGGTTTTCCTCTGCCCATTTCCAGCCCTTCATGCTCGCGCGCACGAACTTCGCCATGGTCTCGACGAAAGCCGGGTCAGAGAGCCGGTCCTCGAGCACGTAGAGCCCGTCCTCGAGCGTCGCGACGCCCTGGTCCTCGTACTTGAAGACGGTCAGGTCCTCGGGCGCCAGCCCCGCGTCGATCACCTGCCAGTACTCGTTGTAGGTCATCGTCGAGATGCAGGCCGCCTGGTTCTGCAGGAGCGGATCGACGTTGAAGCCCTGCTTGAGAACCGTCACGCCCTCCGGCCCGCCGTCGGTCGGAATTCCGAGCGTGCTCATCCAGGACAGGAACGGATATTCGTTGCCGAAAAACCAGACTCCGAGCGTGTGTCCCGGGAACTCGGACACCTCGGTCACCCCCGAATCGTTGCGGCAGGTCAGCATCATCCCCGACGACTTGAACGGCTGGGCGATGTTGACCAGCGGCAGCCCCGCCTCGCGCGCCGCCAGCGCCGCCGGCATCCATTCCACGATCACGTCCGCCCCGCCGCCGGCGATCACCTGCGGGGGCGCGATGTCCGGCCCGCCGGGCTTGATCGTGACGTTGAGGCCCTCCTCCTCGTAGAAGCCCTGGTCCTGGGCGACGTAGTAGCCGGCGAACTGCGCCTGCGTGACCCACTTGAGCTGCAGCGTCACGTCCTCGGCCCATGCCGCGCCCGCGAGCAGCGTCGTGGCGAGAGTCGCTCCGGAAAGCCATCTCTTCATTCGTCGAGTCTCCATGTTTGGCCAATCGGCCGATGTCATGCGCTTCATGCCCGGCGCTGGGACGGATGCCAGTGGGTCGTCGCCCGCTCGACCAGCGCCACCGCGCCGTAGAAGGCCGAACCCGCCAGCGCCGCCACGGCGATCTCCGCCCAGACCATGTCCAGCGCCAGCCTTCCGACCTCGGTCGAGATGCGAAAGCCCATGCCGGACGTCGGCGAGCCGAAGAACTCCGCGACAATGGCCCCGATCAGAGCCAATGTCGTGCAGATTTTCAAGCCATTAAAGAGAAACGGCGCAGCCGCCGGCAACCGGAGCTTGAAAAGCGTCTGCCAGTAACTCGCGGCGTAAGTGCGCATCAGGTCCTGCTGGGCGGGCTCGCTGGCCTGGAGGCCCTGGACCGCGTTCACCAGCATCGGAAAGAAGCACATCAGCACCACCACGGCCGCCTTCGAATGCCAGTCGAAGCCGAACCACATCACCATGATCGGGGCCATGCCGATGATGGGCAGCGCGCTGACGAAATTGCCCACCGGCAAGAGCCCGCGGCGCAGGAACGGCATCCGGTCCACCGCGACGGCGGTCAGGATCGCCGCCCCGCAGCCCATCGCGTAGCCCGAGAGCGCCCCGCGAACAAAGGTCTGCATGAAGTCGCCCCAGAGAATTGGAAGGCTCGCCCCGATCCGCGCCCCGATCGCGCTCGGGGCGGGCAGCAGCACCGGGCTGACCTGGAGCCCGCGCACAACGAACTCCCACATCAGGAGCACCGTGATCCCGAAAATCACCGGCGGCAGAAGCCTGGCGGCGCCGGTGAGCCGCCGTCGCGTCAGCGCGACGTTGAGGCCCCAGCCCCCGAGCCACGTCGCGAGCGCCGCCAGGAGATAGAGCGTCACTTGCCCCGCCCCGCCGGAACGATGCTAGAAGGGCGACAAGCCACGCGCCGAGCCCGATGCCCCGCACGCTTCCCCGTCCGCACCCCCTGCCGCTCGCCGCGGCCCGGCGTCTGTGGCTGCGCGCCCAGCGGCTCGACGTCGCGGCGCCGTTCGGCGAAGGCCCGGACGCGACCCGCGCGGCGGTCGAGCATCTGGGCTACGTGCAGATCGACACGATCAACGTCGTGGAGCGCGCGCACCACCACATCCTGTGGAGTCGCATCCCCGGCTACCGGCGCGCGGATCTCGGCCAGGCGCTGAGCGCGGAGAAGTCGGTCTTCGAATACTGGGCCCATGCGCTCGCCTACATCCCGACCCGGGACTACCGCTTCCACATCGCCGCCATGCGGCGACATCGAGAGAACCCCTCCGCCTGGCTCGGGTCGGTCGCCCCGGCCGACCTGCGCCGCATCCACGCCCGCGTCCGCCGCGAGGGCCCGCTGACGATCCGGGACATCTCTGACGACGTTCTGGTCGACAAGACCCATCCCTGGGCCAGCCGCAAGCCCTCCAAGCGGGCGCTCCAGCACGCCTTCTTCGGCGGCACCATCACGGTCTCGGCCCGCGACGGCATGGTCAAGACCTACGACCTCGCCGACCGGCACTTCGGCTGGCCGCCGCGCCCGCGCATGGCCACCAAGGCCCAGATCCTCGACCACCTCCTCGACAGGGCGCTGCGGGCGCAGGGAACGGTCAGCCTCGAGTCGATCTGCTACATGGACGCCTCCCGCAAGAAGGCGATGGCCGCGCTTATCGAGGCGCGGGTCCGCCGCGGCAGGCTCGCACCCGTCGCGCTGGACGGCATGAAGCCCCACTGGGCCGCGCCCGAGGCGCTGGCGTCCGAACCGCCCGATTGCGAGGGGACGCACATCCTCTCGCCCTTCGATCCGCTGATCATCCAGCGCAGGCGCCTCGCGGCCTTCTTCGGATACGCGCACGCGTTCGAGGCCTATGTGCCCGCCGCGAAGCGCAGGTTCGGCTACTTCACCCTGCCGGTCCTCATCGGCGACCGCATCGCGGCGGCCATCGACATCAAGGCCGACCGCGCCGCCGGCGCGCTCCGCATCCAGCAGTGGACCTGGATCGACGGCCCCCGCGAGGCCGACCGGCGGCGCATCGACACGGCCCTGACGCGCTTCGCGGCGTTCCAGTTCGGCGACTGAACTCCACCGCGCGACGATCGCTTCACCCGGGCTCATGGACGGGCGCCCATGGCCCGCGCGGTGACGCGCTCGATCACCCCGATCGTCCCGACGAGGGCCGCGGCGACGATCGCGGCCATCACCAGCGCCGACCAGATCTGCACGGTCTGCCCGTAGTAGCTGCCGGTGAGCATGCGCGCGCCCAGGCCCGCCACCGCGCCGGTGGGAAGCTCGCCGATGATCGCGCCCACGAGGCTCGCGGCGACGGCGACCTTGAGCGAGGCGAAGAGGTAGGGAAGCGCCGCCGGCCAGCGCAGCTTGAGGAGCGTCTGCCGCTCGCTGGCGTTCCAGGTGCGCATCTGGTCGAGCAGGATCGCATCGGGCGAGCGCAGGCCCTTCACCATGCCGACCACCACCGGAAAGAATGAAAGATACATCGAGATCAGCGCCTTGGGAAACAGTCCGGAGACGCCGACGGAGTTGAGCACCACGATGATCATCGGGGCGATGGCGAGGATCGGGATGGTCTGGCTGGCGATCACCCAGGGCATCACCGAGCCGTCCATCGCCCGGTTGTGCACGATCCCGACCGCGAGCAGGATCCCCAGCGCGGTCCCGAGCGCGAAGCCGAGCAGGGTCGCGGAGAGCGTGATGCCCGCATGGCGCAGGAGACTCCGCTTGGATGTCGGGGCGACCTCGACGGTGGTCTTCCACAATTCGACCGCCACCTGATGCGGCGCGGGCAGCTTGGGACGTTCCTGGCTCCAGGTGTCGGCGATGAGCTCGCCCGCAGACAGCGTCACCCCGTCGCGCCCGGCCTGGTCGCGCGCCCATGGCGCGTTGAGCAGAACCGCGGCGACGTACCAGATCACGAAGATGCCCGCGACGACCGTGAGCACCGGCAGCACCGCAGCGCGCACGCCGTTCACGCGGCCCTCCTCCAGGTTAGACGCACGTCCGGCAGGCCCTCGTCGTTGTCGCCGTCGGTCCCCTGCTCCTCGATGAAACCGTGGCGCGCGTAGAACCGCCGCGCGCCGGCGTTCGCGGCGAAGGTCCAGAGCGCCAGACCCTCGGGCCGCCGGGCCTGCGCCGCCTCCAGCAGCGCCGAGCCGACGCCCCGGCCGCGCGCGTCGGCCGCGACGAAGAGCGCCGCGATGAGGCCCTCGCGATCGACGGCCGCGAAGCCCGCCATACGCCCCGACCGCTCCGCGACCAGCGTGTCGCAGACCGCCAGGACCTGCGTGCGGTAGTGCCGCTCCACCTCCGGCAGGGGATGGACGCGCGGCATCCAGTCGGTCGCGGCCGCCCAGTCGTCGAAGATCGCCGCGCAGGCCTCCGCATCGCCCGGGCCTCCGGGCCGCAGGATCAGGGCGTCGTCAGACCTCATCGCCGATCGCCGCCCTGAGCCCGTCGCGCACCCGTGCGGCGATCTCCAGAAATTCCCGGCTCTCGCGGATGTGGAGCGGCCGCTCGCGGGGCAAGCCGCTCTCGATCACGTCCGTCACCCGCCCGGGACGCGGGCTCATCACCACGATGCGCGTCGACAGGAACACCGCCTCCGGGATCGAGTGGGTCACGAAGGCGATGGTCTTGCCGGTGCGGTCCCAGAGCGCGAGGAGTTGCTCGTTGAGCTTGTCGCGCACGATCTCGTCGAGCGCGCCGAAGGGCTCGTCCATCAGCAGAAGATCGGCGTCGAAGGCCAGGGCGCGGGCGATGGACGCGCGCTGCTGCATGCCGCCCGACAGCTGCCAGGGATAGCGGTTCTCGAACCCGGTCAGTTCGACCATCTCGAGCACGCGGGCCGCGCGCGCCTCCTGCTCGGCGCGCGAGAACCCCATGATCTCGAGCGGCAGGCGCACGTTCGCCGCGATCGTGCGCCACGGGAAGAGGCCCGCGGCCTGGAAGACGTAGCCGTAGGCGCGCGCCCGCCGCGCCTCCGCCGGGGCTCACGCCGTTGACCGTGATCGCGCCGGCGGTGGGGCGTTCGAGATCCGCCGTCACCCGCAGGAAGGTCGTCTTGCCGCAGCCCGAGGGGCCGATGAAGCTGACGAAGTCGCCGGAATTCACCGTCAGGTTCACGTCCGAGAGCGCCGTAACCGGCCCGTCGGCGGTCTGGAAGGTCAGATCGAGCCCGCGCGCCTCGATGACCGGCGCGGCCACGCCGGCGCTCACGCCGCCCGCCCGCGCACCCGACGCCATGCCGAGATGATCGCCTCGGCGCTGCGCTCCCCGTCCTCCAGCGTCGCCGGCCCCGAACTGACCGAGATGCGGATGATCTCGCGGCCGCGCCATCGTCCCTGGCTCGGATAACAGACGCCGTCGGCCTGGACGGCCGCAAGCGTCGCGCGGGTGAGCGCGTCGCGCTCGGGATCCGTCTCGTCTCCGCAGGCCAGCACCACCTGGTTCAGGACCACGTCGTTCAGCACGCTCAGGCCCGGCTCCCGCCGCAGCCGGTCGCCGATGCGCCGCGCGACGGCGCAGTGCCGCCCGATCATCTCCGCCACCCTGTCGCGCCCGAGCGCCTTCAGGACGGCCCACACCGCGAAGCCGCGGGCGCGCCGCGACATCTCCGGCGAAAACGCCTCCGGCTGGCGATGCACGCTCGAAGGGAGGTAGCTTGCGGTGATGCTCATCGCCCGCTGCATCGCCGCGACGTCGCGCACGATGGCGAAGCCGCAATCATACGGAACCTGCAGCCACTTGTGGCCGTCGGCCGCCCAGCTGTCGGCGCCGGCGAGTCCCCGCGTCACGCCGTCGAGCGCCGGACAGGCCGCGGCCCAGAGCCCGAAGGCGCCGTCGACATGCACCCACGCCCCCTTCGCCCGCGCCAGCGGGATCAGTTCTTCGAAGGGATCGAACGCGCCGCTGTTGACGTTGCCGGCCTGCAGGCAGACCACGATCGGCCCCGCGAGACCCTCGAGCGTCCCCGCCAGCCCGTCCGCGGTCATGCGCCCCTGGTCGTCGGAGGCCGCCACATGCACCCGCTCCGCGCCGAAACCCAGCAGCCGCAGCGTCAGGAACACCGAGGAATGCGTCTCCCCGCCGACGACGACGGCGATGTCCGGCGCGCCGAACAGGCCGCGCGCTTCGACATCCCAGCCCTGCCGCGCCAGCAGCGCGTTTCGCGCCGCCGCCAGCGCGGTGAAGTTCGCCATGGTCGCGCCGGTGGCGAAGCCGACGCCGGCCTCCGCCGGCAGTCCGAGCAGATCGAGGATCCAGCCCGCCGCCACTTCCTCGACCGCGCCCGCGACCGGGGTCGGATCGGCGAAGCCGCCCGCCTGCCCCCAGGCCGAGGTCAGCCAGTCGACCGCGACCCCGGCGGGGTGGGAAGCGCCGATCACCCAGCCGTGGAAATTCGGCGAGACCATCCCGATCAGCCCGCCCTCGGCCTTCTCCGCCAGCTCCCGCACCACGTCCGTCGCCGGAACTCCGGCGCCGGGCAAGCGCTCGGCGAAGCGCCGCAGCGCCGTGGCGTAGTCGATATCGGGACGCACGGGACGATCACCCGCGCCGGCGCGATACGCCTTCGCGATCGCCGCCGCGGCGTCGAACGCCGCCGCCGCGTCCGTGTCGAACCCGCTCAAGGCCTCACACGCCGCTCGGGATGTTCTGGGGATCGCGCTCGATCTTGCGCGGCGAATTGAGCGCCTTCCACTGCGACAGCGCCCGGTGCGCCGCCGGGAACGCCGGACGCGGCACGAAGCGCCCGCGGCCCGGCTGCGGCTGGCTGTTCTGGCCGTCGGCCCAGACCACCTCGCCGCGGCTTAGCGTGTAGCGCGGCAGCGCGCTCACCGAGACCCCCTCGAAGACCGAGTAGTCGATGATCGACTTCTGGCTCGCGGCGCTGATCGTCTTGGTGAGCTTGGGGTCCCAGACGACCAGGTCGGCGTCCGCGCCCTCCACGATCGCGCCCTTGCGCGGATAGACGTTGAGGATCCGGGCGATGTTGGTCGAGGTGACGGCCACGAACTCGTTCGGCGTCAGCCGCCCGGTGTCCACTCCCTTCGTCCAGAGCACCGGCATGCGGTCCTCGAGCCCGCCGGTGCCGTTGGGGATCATCGGAAAGCCCTTCAGCCCCATGCGCTTCTGCTCGGTGGTGAAGGCGGCGTGGTCGGTCGCCACGACGTGGAGCGAGCCTGCGGCAAGTCCCGCCCAGAGGCTGTCCTGATGGGCCTTGTCGCGGAACGGCGGCGACATCACCCGGCGGGCGGCGTAGTCCCAGTCGCGGTTGAAGTACTCGCCGCTCGTCGAGGGTGAGATGCTGGATCAGCGGCTCGCCGTAGACCCGCATCCCCTTCTGGCGCGCGCGCCGGATCGCCTCGTGCGCCTGCTCGCAGGAGACATGCACGATGTAGAGCGGCACGCCGGCGGCGTCGGCGATCATGATCGCGCGGTTGGCCGCCTCGCCCTCGACCTCGGGCGGCCGCGAATAGGCGTGACCCTCTGGGCCGGTGAGCCCCTCCTCCATGTACTTCTTCTGCAACTCCGCCACGATGTCGCCGTTCTCGGCATGCACCAGCGGCAGCGCGCCCAGCTCCGCGCAGCGCCGGAACGAGGCGTACATCTCGTCGTCCTCGACCATCAGCGCGCCCTTGTAGGCCATGAAGTGCTTGAAGGTGTTGACCCCGCGCTTCACCACCTCGGGCATCTCGGCGAAGATCTGCTCGTTCCAGCCGGTGATCGCCATGTGGTAGCCCAGATCGACGCAGATCTGCGGCGCCGACTTGCGGTCCCAGTCGTTCATCGCGGTCACGAGGCTGCCGTCGGGCCCGGGCAGAACGAAATCGACCAGCATGGTCGTGCCACCAGAGGCGGCGGCGAAGGTGCCGCTCTCGAAGGTCTCCGCCGCGGTCGTGCCCATGAAGGGCATCTCGAGGTGGGTGTGCGGATCGATGCCGCCGGGAATAACGTAGGCGTCGGTGGCGTCGATGGTCTCGTCGCCCTTCAGGCTCTCGCCGATCGCCGCGATCGTCTCGCCTTCGATCAGCACGTCGGCCTTCCACGTCCGATCGGCCGTGACCACCGTGCCGCCCTTGATGACCTTGCTCATCCGCGTCTCCCAATTCCGCCCTGCCCCGCCTGCGGGCCACCGCCGTCGGGGAGCACCTCACCACCGTTGCCTCCAAACGGCAAGAGGCCGGCGACGCCGGCCTCCCCGAGCCTTGAAAGGCCGTTGCGGCGGCGGTCGGCCGCCCCGCTCAGGCCTCGGCGCGCAGCAGCCGCCCGGTCACCAGCGTCGAGCCGCGCAGCGGCTTGAGCGCCTTGGCGCCCGCAAGCAGCCCCAAGTCGATCACCGGCTCGAGCAGGATCACCGTCAGGTAGGCCGCGCCGAAGGCGCCGACCGCCGCAAGATTCTCCGCGCCCGCGCCCTGACCGTAGATGGCCCAGAACGCCACCCAGGCGACGACGCCGCCCTGGTAGGTCGCCGACAGCGCCAGAACCTGGGAATACTTCAGATCAACGTAGGCCGTTCCCGCCGGGATAATCCGCCGCGCGACCAGGCTCACGGCCCAGAGCGGCGCGATCAGGGTAGTGACGTTCATGCCGTATTGCGGCAGGTCGAACGGCGCGAAGAAGAGCCCCTGCAGGAGCAGACCCGCCGCCAGCCCGATCGCGGCCGGGCCCGCGCCGAGAAGCAGGAAGAGCGTCGCGCCGAGGATCAGGTGCACCTCCGAGACGCCCACGGGATAGTGCGGAAACACCTGGAAGAAGCTGAAGACCATCGCCGTGGCCATCACCGAGCGGGCGGCGAGCGCCGCCGGCCCCCCGTCGCGGAACAGCGCGGGCGCGGCCATCGCGGCGGCGAGCCCGAAGGAGCCCGCGGCGGTGGCGTAGCTCAGGACGATCTTTGCGCCGTCGACGACGCCCGGGTTGATGTGCATTCTCGGTCTCCTTCCCGCACCCTCCGTGCGGCTGGCTGGAACGTGACGCGCGGGCGGCGCGCCGGCGGGCGATGGCAGGTCTCCTGGCTTGCGGATCGTCGCTCCTGCCCCCTTCCCGGACCTCGGTCCAGTGGCGTTCGGGCGCTCGCTCACCGCTCACAGTTACGGGGGTAGCCACGGACTGGGGACGCACCCGCCCCGCACCGCATTCCCTCTTTCCTCCGCCGCGCACGGCGAAACCATCGGCCAAGACGTTAAGCCGCAGGGACCGGCGCGGCAAGCGCGATGATGCGCCGCGACGGAGCAGGCCGGGATCGAGCGCGCGCTTGCCAAGCGCGACGGGATGTTGACGATGAGCGGCTCCGCGGCCGGCTCCGACGCGCGCGAGCCCGTCGCGGCGGCCGGCGCCGCGGACCGAACCTCGGGGAGGACGTTGATGGGAACGGGCGACCTGACGGCCGAAGCGTGGAACGCCCGCATCCGGACGTGCGGCGCGCGACCGGCGACGCCGAGCGCCGCAGACGCGCGGCCGGCGGTCGCGGGGCGCGCGCCATAGCCCCCGGGCGCGTCGGCGCGGCGCCGGCCGTGGAGCGGCTCGGGCGGCTCATCGACGGCTGGGCCGTCCTCGGCGGGGCCGTGCTCGCCCTGCTCGTCCTGATCAACGTCTGGACGGTGGTGGGAGGTTTGGCGGGACTGTCCTTCGCCGGCGATTTCGAGCTGACCCAGATCTGCGTCGCGGTGGCGGTCTTCATGTTCCTGCCCCATTGCCAGCTCCGCCGGCGCAACGTGACCGCCGACATCTTCAGCGCCCGGATCGGCGCGCGCGGCCGACGCGCGCTCGACGCCGCCGCCTCGGCGGTGGCGCTGGCGTTCGCGGCGATCCTGTTGTGGCGGATGACCCTCGGGATGCTCGACCAGAAGCTCTACGGGCTCTCCAGCGCGATCCTGCAGATCCCTATCTGGTGGGCCTATGTTCCCATCCTCGTCTCGCTGGCGCTGCTGGCGGCGGCGGCGGCGCTGACGCTGGCCGACGATCTCCGCGGCGCGTCGTGATGGAGCCGGTCGCGCTGGGGCTTGGGGGGCTCGCGGTCCTGGTTGCGCTCATCGCGCTGCGCCTGCCGATCGCCTATGCGATGATCCTTGTGGGCGGGGCGGGAACCGCGCTGATCGACGGTCCGGGCGTCCTGCTCTCGCAGCTCAAGACGCTCGGCTACGGGCAGTTCTCGCTCTACGACCTGTCGGTCGTGCCGATGTTCATCCTGATGGGCGCGCTGGCCACCCGCACGGGCCTGTCGCGCGATCTCTTTCGCGCCGCGAACGCCTGGGTCGGCTGGATGCGCGGCGGCGCGGCGATGGCCGCGGTCGCCGCCTGCGCGGGCTTCGGCGCGGTCTGCGGGTCCTCGCTGGCGACGGCCGCGACCATGGGCAAGGTCGCCCTGCCGGAACTGCGCCGCCAGCGGTACTCCCCCGCGCTCGCCACCGGGTGCTGCGCGGCGGGCGGCGTGCTCGGCATCCTGATCCCGCCGTCGGTGGTGCTGGTGATCTACGCGATCATCGTCGAGGCCAACGTGGTCACCCTGTTCATGGCGGCGCTGATCCCCGGCCTGCTCGCGGTGGCCTTCTTCATGGCGACGATCGCGGTCTACGTGCGCGTCGCGCCGGACGCCGGGCCCGCGCAGGGCGCCGTCGACCGGGCCGAGTTCCTGGCCGCGACCCGGGGCGTCGTTCCGGTCGTGGTGGTCTTCGGCCTGGTGATCGGGGGGATCTACGCGGGGCTCTACAACCCCACGCCCGCCGCGGCGATCGGGGTCTTCGCGGTGTTCCTCCACGGGCTGGCCGCGCGGCGGCTCGGCCTTTCCGGCCTGCGCGCGGCGGCGCTCGAGACCGCGGGCGCCACGGGGATGATCTACCTGATCCTGCTCGGCGCGGAGCTGCTCAAGATCTTCATGTCGCGCGCCGGCGCCCCCCAGGCCGCCGCCGACTGGGCGCTCGCCTCGGGCCTGTCGCCGATGGCGGTCCTGCTGACGCTGCTCGTGGCGCTGATCCTGCTCGGCTGCCTGATGGATTCGCTGTCGATGATCCTGCTGGCGCTGCCGTTCTTCTGGCCGGTGATGGTCGCGATGAACGGCGGGGCCGCCCAGCCGGCGGAGGGCGCGGGATTCGGGATGTCGACCGAGGATCTCAAGATCTGGTTCGGGATCCTCGCGCTGGTGGTCGTGGAGCTCGGGCTGATCACCCCGCCGGTGGGCATGAACGTCTTCGTGATCTCCGCGATCGCCGGAGACGTCTCGATGGCGACGACATTTCGCGGAGTCGCGCCGTTCTTCGCCTCGGAACTCTTCCGGGTGGCGATCCTGATCGCGTTTCCGGTCGTGACGCTGGGGCTGCCGATGCTGCTGGGCGGATGAGGCGCGCCCGGCCTCGCCCCGCCGCGACCGCGCGCGGAAACCGCCTTCACGGCGCCGGCCGGCTGTGCGACGTTCGTGCGCCGGAGGCCCATCCGACGAGGCCGTCACAGGAGAGGACGCCCAGATGAGACGATCCGTTCACGAATCCCCGGAAGGACCGGCCGGGCCGCCAGGCCGCGCGGCGGTCGGTGCGCGCGTCCTGGCGCTCGGCGCGTTCCTTGCCCTCGCGGCGGGCGCAGCTGCGGCCCATACCGGCGAGGCGGCCGGCGGCGGTTTTGCGACAGGCTTTCTGCACCCGTTGCTCGGCTGGGACCACGTCGCGGCCATGGTCGCGGTGGGCCTCTGGGGGGCGTTTCTCGGTCCGCCGGCGATCTGGGCGCTGCCGGTGGCCTTCCCCGTGGTCATGGCGCTGGGCGGCGCGCTCGGCGTTGCGGGCGCGCCCTTGCCGGGCGTCGAGTTCGGCATCGCCGCCTCGGCGCTGGTCATCGGGCTGGCGGTGATGCTGGCGCTGCGCCCGCCGCTCGTGGTCGCCGCCGTCGTCGTCGGCTTCTTCGCGATCTTTCACGGCCACGCCCACGGCGTCGAGATGCCGGGCGCGGCCAACCCGCTCGCCTACGCAGCAGGCTTCGTCATCGCGACCGGGCTCCTGCATCTGGCCGGGATCGGCTTTGGCGTGATGACGCGGTCGCAGAGCGGGGCTCTGGCGGTTCGCGTGGCGGGCGGTCTGATCGCGGTGGCGGGCCTCGGCTTCATGACCGGAACACTGTGAGGGGCGGCCGGCTCGCGCTTGCGCTTGCGCTCTTGCCCGGAGGGGCGGTGGCCCACGACGCCTTCGGCGATCTGGGGCCCTTCTACGCGAGCCTGCTGCACCCGCTTGCCGATCCGGCGCAGGGGCTGCTTCTGGCCGCGGTCGCGGTCCTGCTCGCGCGCCAGCCGCTCGCCACGGTCCGGCCGGCCTACGCGGCGCTCGCGCTCTGCGGGGCGCTCGCGGTGGCGAGCCACGCCGTCGCCAGCGCGCCGCCCTTCGGGCTGCGCGCCACCGGGCTCGTCGTCGCCGCGCTCGGCCTCATCGCCGTCACCGGGCGGAGGATGCCGGCGCCGCTCGCGGCCCTGCTTGCCGCCGCCGTCGCGGTCGCGGCCGGTCTGACCATCGACCTGCCCGAGGCCGGCCGCGCCGCCATGCTCTCGGCCCTCGGCGGCGCGGCCGGGATCGCGCTCTTCGCGCTGCTGGTCTGGGGCGGGGTGGATTTCGCAAGCCGCCGTCTCGGGCCGATCGCAGGAGCGGTCGCCGGCGCCTGGATCGCCGCCATCGGCGTCATGAGCGCGGCCCTGCCGGCCTGAGCGGGGGTTAGAACACCGCGAGGCGCTGGACGAACCAGACCGCCGCGAGCCCGCCCATCGCGTAGCTCACCGCCCCGAGCCCGCGCCCGCCGGGACGCGTCACCGCGGCCACGAGCAGCGGATAGAGCCGCCCGAGCAGCGCGCCCAGCACCAGCACCAGCGCGATGAACATCAGCTGCCCGGCCTCGACCCCGAGATTGAACGCAAAGAGCGCCAGCGGCACCTCGCCCTCCGGCAACCCGACCTCGAGCAGCGCCCGCGCGAAGCCGAGCCCGTGCAGCAGCCCGAAGGCGAAGGCGACCACCCAGGGGTAGCGCGCGGTCAGTCCCTCCCGAGCCCCGGCCGGCCGCAGCAGTTCGGCGGCGAGGAACATGATCGAGAGCGCGACCACCGCCTCCACGGGCGGCGCGGGCACGACGATCCAGCCCAGCGCCGCCGCCGCAAGGCTCAGCGAATGCGCGACGGTGAACGCGGTCACCGCCCAGACCAGCCGCCGTCGGTCCCGGATCAGCAGGATCAGCGCGAAGACGAACATCAGGTGGTCGATCCCGCGCAGGATGTGATCGACGCCCAGCGCGAAATAGGTGGAGAGCACGCCGAGACGGCCCTGCGGCGCGGGCACGGTGAAGGCGGTTGTAGCCGCGGTCAGCCGCTGGCTCTCCGCCTGTCCGGGGGCGAGCTCGTAGCGGACCAGCACGTCGGTCTCGGTCCGCTCGAGCCCCTCGATGCGGATGTCGCCGCCCTGAAGCCCGCCCGGACAGGTCGCAACCCACTCGCCCACGAAGGCCGCGCCGTCGAAGCGCACCCCCCCCTCCGCCCGCCGCGGCGCGCAGGCCTCCGGCAGCAGAGCGTCGATGGGCAGCGCGCCGCCCCCGGCGGTCGGAACCTTCCAGTAGACGCGCCAGGCGTCGCCGCCGAGCGCCTTGAGATCGAGAAACCCGGGCTGAAGCGCGTGCGGGGTCGCCGGGCCGGCCAGCAGGAGCAGGAACCCCAGCAGCGCGAAGAGGCGCGTCATCCGTCCTCCTGCGGCAGGATCACCTGGTAGCGGTCCCTCAGAGCGCGGAACTGCGCCTCGCGCAGCGCATCGGCCGAGTCGCGCCGCCAGTCCTCCTCGACCGCGGCCCTGACCGCCTCGAAGGGCGGCGTCGCCGCCGGCTCGCTGCCGAGCACCTCCACCAGATGCGCGCCGAAACCCGAGATCACCGGGCCCGTCCAGGCGTTCGCGTCCAGACCGGCGATGGCCTCGTAGAATCCCGCGCCGAACGTCCCGTCCACGGCCGTCGGCGTCGCCCCCTCCAGCGCAGGCGGCAGAAGCGTGGGTCGGCCGAGGCCGTTCGGGTCCGCGCCGGCGGCCAGCGCCGCCAGCGCGGGCGCGGGGTCGGCGTCTCCCAGGAACACCTGCCGGAAGGTGATGCGCGGATCGGGCGTGAAGCGATCGGGGTGCGCCTCGAAATGCGCGCGCAGCGCCGCCTCGTCCGGCGCGAGCGCGCCGGCGCCCACGTCCCCGAGAAACTCCATCTTCTGGCGCAGCCGCCGCCGGATCACCGTGTCGTCCCGGTCGAGACCCAGCGCGAGCGCCTCGCGGTAGTAGACCTCCTCGCGGACGTGGTCCTCGACCAGCCCCGCGAGCTCGTCATCGGTCGGCGCCCGCCGCCAGACCGCTTCGAACTGCGCCGCCAGCCGATCGAGCGTCGCGGGCGTGACCTCGATGACGCGCTGCGTCTCGGCGACGGTCGGACCCGCCTCGCCGCGATAGAGCGCGAACACCGCGACGCCGATCAGCAGGAAATGGAGCAGCGGCTCCCTGAGCGCGCGGGTGACCACATTCCCGCTCGAAACCTTCTCCATGGCGCCCCTGCCGCTGCTTCAGAGAAGCCGCCTCTTTACGCGTCCCGACCGGCGATGACGAGCCCCGAGGGCCGGCCGGGGCCCGCGCCCGGGGTCATCCGAGCGGTGCGCCGCGCAGGGCCCAGCCGCCGTCGGCGGGAAGGATGGCGCCGTTGACGTAGCCCGCCGCGTCCGAGCCCAGGAAGAGACAGGCGGCCGCAACGTCCTCGGGCAGGCCGAGACGCGCCATCGGCACGGATGCGGCCACGCGTGCCCGGGTCCTGGCGTCGGGGGCCAGGCGCGCCATGCCCTCGGTGCCGTCGATCGGGCCCGGGACCACGCTGTTCACCCGAAGGCCCTCGCCGCCCCATTCGATCGCCAGGCAGCGCGTGACCATGTCGACGCCGGCCTTGGCGGCGCAGACATGGACCTGCAGCGCCATCGGCACCGAGGCCTGCGGGGCGGAGATGTTGATCAGGCTGCCGCCGGGCCGCCGCATGTGCGGATAGGCCGCGCGCATGACGTGCCAGGTGCCGAGCAGGTCGATGTCGACGACCGCCTTGAACCCGTTCGGGCTGATGTCGATGGCGCGGGCCGGGAAGTTCCCGGCGGCCCCAGAGACCAGCACGTCGATGGGCCCGGCCTCCCCGGCGAAGGCGGAGATGGCGGCCGAGACCGCCGCATGGTCGCGCACGTCGAAGGCGTAGCCGAGCGCCGGGCCGGCCGGACTTCCCAGCGCGGCCACGGCCGCGTCGACCTTGTCCTGGCTACGGCTGCCCACGCCGAGGCGCGCGCCGGCCGCGGCGAACGCCCTGGCGATGCCGAGATTGATGCCGCTGGTGCCTCCGGCGACGAAGACGGCGGCGCCGGTGTAGTCGAACGTGGATTTCATCGAGGGAGTCCCTTCTTGCCTGTTCGGTCGCGCCGGTCGCCGGGCGATCCGGTCCGACGGTTTCAAGGATCGTCTTCGCCCGTCCTGGCGGCCCGCGTCTTGACGCCGCAGGTCACAGCCAGTCGCGGTACTTGAAATAGAGGTAGGGAAGGATCGCAGTGACGACCATCAGCCCGATGGCCATCGGATATCCGTACCGGTTGTCCAGTTCGGGCATGGAGCTGAAGTTCATTCCGTAGACCGAGGCGATCAGCGTGGGCGGCAGGAAGACGACCGCGGCGACCGACAGCACCTTGATGATGCCGTTCTGCTCGATGTTGATCATGCCGAGGGTGGCGTCCAGCAGGAAGGTGATCTGCTGGGAGAGGAATGTGACGTAGTCCGCCAGGGACCGCACGTCGCGCCCGAGGGTCTTGAGACGCTCGCGCGCGTCCTTGCCGGCCTTGCGCTGGAGGGTGACCTGGCCGAAGAAGCCGATCAGGCGATCGAGCGTCACGAGGCTCTCGCGGATGTCCGAGGCGAGATCGCCCTTGCGACCGATCTTCTCGAGCACAAGCTGGAAGTCCCGGCTGCTGGTCGGCTTCGCGCCGCGCCGGCGGAAGATGCCGCCGGAGATCTCGTCGGTCTCGCGGTGTGCGTGCTCCAGGATGTCGGCCAGCCGGTCCACGATCCCCTCCAGGAGCGCCAGAAGGACGCCCTCCCCGGAGTCGCAGCCCATGGGGACCTTCCCCGCCCGGGCCGGAAAGGTCCTGAACGCGCGCGGCTCGTGGTAGCGCACCGTGATCAGCCGGTGTCCGGAAAGAACGAAGGTGACCGGCAGGATCAGCGGGTCGTCGGCGTCCACCTTCGAGAGCAGCATCGCCGTCATGAAGACCGCGTCTTCCTCGGTGTAGAGGCGCGACGAGATCTCGATCTCGCTCATTTCCTCCCGGGTCGGAATGTCGATCCCCAGCCGCTCCTCGACGGCGCTTTCCTCGGCGGGCGTCGGGTCGAGGAGATCGATCCAGACCAGCAACTCGATCGGCTCGAACAATCCGTCGACGACCCGGAGGCGGCCGGCGTCGCTCACGTACGCGTGGATCATGCTTACCTCCTCCGGGACAAGCGGGGCGGGCGTCACCGCGCCACGGTCGCGCCTGCGCGACCGTATGGCGAGCGGCGTCTCCCGCACAATTCAATTTCGCCGCGTCCTGGGTCGAACCCCGGCTAGCCGGGCGCGCCGCCAGCGCGATTGAACCGCATCGCCAGCGCGTGCCCCGCCCAGACGGCCAGCAGCCACAGGACCACCGATGCGCCGGCGTAGAGCGCCGCGAGGCCCGCCTCGCCGGCGGCCGCCAGCCGCAGGGTCTCGAGGCTGAAGAGCGAGAAGGTGGTGAACCCGCCGAAGAGGCCCACGACCACGAACTGCGTCTGGCGCGCGCTCGCCACCAGCCGCCCCTCCGGTCCGGTGAGCGCCGCGTAGACGCCGATCGCGAAGGAGCCGAGCACGTTGACCGCGAGCGTGCCCCACGGGAATCCGGGCCCGGCCAGCTCGACCATGGCGACGGACAGGCCCGCGCGCAGGACGCCGCCGATCGCCGCGCCGAGCGCCACCGCAAGATGGCTCGCCAGACCGTCCGGAAGGGCGCGCCGGGCAACGGTCATGCCGGAGCCGGAAGCGCGGCCTGGCCGGCGATCAGGCCGAGCGCCACGGCTGCCAGGCAGAGAACGAGGGAGAGGACGACGTTCATCGCGGCCTGCGACCTGGCCCCGTTGCGCGCCAGCGCCAGCGTCTGGAAGCTGAAGGAGGAGACCGTGGTGTAGCTTCCCAGAAACCCGACGGCGGCGAGCGGCCAGAGCGCCGGCCATCCGGCGCCCTGCTGGACCTCCAGGAGCTGCGCGAGGACGCCGACCGCGAAGGAGCCGCTGACGTTGACCACGAGCGTGCCCCAGGGAAAGGCCTCGCCCGCCGCCCGCGCGACCAGAACCGAGACGACGAACCGGGCGACGCCGCCGAGCCCGCTGCCGATGGCGACAAGAGCCAGCGTGAGGACGACCTCAAGCATCAGTCCGGCATGCCCGGAGGGCGTCCGGGCCCGGCGCCGTAGGGATCGGCGGACACATGGTCGCGCGCCACCGACATCGACTTGATCACGGCGTGCACCGGGTCCCCCGGGCGAAGCGCCATGCTGTCGGCGGCCCTGCGGGTGATCCGGGCGACGATCTCGTCGGAGCCAACCGCCAGCCGGACGATCACCCCGGGACCGTCGCCGGGCCTCACGGCGACGACATGCGCGGGAAGGATGTTCTGCGCGCTGAGACCCTCGGGGCGGGCGCGCGACAGGATCACGTCATGCGCGAGGATGCGCACCCGCACCCGATCGCCGGGGTCGGCCGCGACCCGCGGCAGCCAGATCGGGCCGCCGGCGGCGTCGAGGCGCGTGGTCCCGTCCGGTTCCTGCGCCACCACCGTGGCGGGAAGCATCGCCGCGACCTCGCGCAGGCCCATGCCGCGCAGCGCCGCGGGGTCGGACATCACCGCCGCCGTCGAGCCCTGCGCGATGCAGCGGCCACGGTCGATCACCACCATCCGGTCCGCGAGAAGCTGCGCCTCACCGATGTCGTGGGTGACGAGCACGACCGGCATCGGCAGGCTGCGCCGCAGCGCGATGAGTTCCTCGTGAAGCTTCTCGCGCGTCGCGCGGTCCACCGCCGAAAACGGCTCGTCGAGCAGCAGCACCGCCGGTCCCCGCGCGAGCGCGCGGGCCAGCGCGACGCGCTGCTGCTGCCCGCCGGAGAGCGCCGATGGAAGGCGCTCGGCGAGGCCGCCAAGACCGACCAGCGCCAGAAGCCGTTCGGCCTCCCGCCGGCGCGCCGCCCGGGGAAGCCGGTCGAGCGCGGCGATGACGTTGCCCGCCGCCGTCATGTGCGGAAAGAGGCCGTAGCTCTGGAAGACGACGCCGGCGCTGCGGCGGTGCGCGGCCAGGTCGCGGCCGGTCGCGGTGTCGAGCCAGACCTCGTTCCCGACCGCCACCCGGCCCTGCGCCGGCCGCCACAGCCCGGCGATGGCGCGCAGCGTCGTCGTCTTGCCCGAACCGGACGGGCCGACCAGCGCCAGCAGTTCGCCGGCGCAAACCTCGAACGCGAGATCGAGCGGGATCGGCGCCTCGCCCCGGACGACGACGCTCAACGTCCCCATCGGGCGCGCCTCACTGGAACCGCCGCCCGACGCGGGCCGACAGCATGTAGGTCGTGGCGATCGTCAGGAGCGAGATCATCACGAGGACGGCGGACATCGTCGCGGCCGCGTTCATGTCGAAGGCCTGCACGCGGTCATAGATCGAGATGGCGATCGTTCGGGTCTCCCCCGGAATGGAGCCGCCGACCATCAGGACCACGCCGAACTCGCCCAGCGTGTGGGCGAATGTCAGCACCATCGCCGTCAGGAGCCCCGGCCATGCCAGCGGCAGCTCGACCCGCCAGAGCCCGCGGAGCGGCGAGAGCCCCGAACAGGCCGCCGCCTCGCGGACATCCCGGGGGATCGCCTCGAACGCCCGCTGCGCGGGCTGGATCGCGAAGGGCAGGTTGAAGATCACCGACGCCAGCACGAGCCCCTCGAAGCTGAAGACCAGCCGTCCGCCGAAGAGGTCGTTCCACAGGTCGCCCAGTGGCGAGTTCCGGCCGAACGCGACGAGCAGGTAGAAGCCCAGCACCGTCGGGGGCAGGACCAGCGGCAGCATCACGAGCGCCTCGACCAGCCCCTTGCCCGCGAAGTCGCGGAACGCCAGCAGCCGCCCCATCCCGACCGCCACCGGCAAGAGGAGCGCCACCGTCCAGCCCGCGAGCTTCAGGGAGAGAAGGAGCG
Organism: uncultured Alphaproteobacteria bacterium; assembly: GCA_963700835.1. Lineage (GTDB taxonomy): Bacteria > Pseudomonadota > Alphaproteobacteria > Rhodobacterales > Rhodobacteraceae > Amaricoccus. The sequence continues at coordinate 86,889 of CAVOZD010000031.1, read as the reverse complement.
CCGTCCAGTCCATGGGATCACTCCGGCGTGAAGAAGCCGTGTCTGCGCAGGATCGCGCGGGCCTGCGGCGAACGGACGTGGTCGTAGAAGGCTTCGGCCGCCGCGCCGGCGTCCGGCATGAGCGCCATGCGTTGCGTCAGGGGTCCGTGCCATTCGGCCGGGATGAGATCGAACGCGCCCTTGTCGGCCAGATCCGGCGCAAGCGCCAGGGAATAGGCGATGATACCGCCGTCGGCGTCGCCCGAGAGCGCGAACTGCGCGGCCTGGCTGACGTTCTCGCCGATCACCAGGACCTGCCGCGCCTGTTCCCAGAGCCCGGCGTGCCTGAGCGCCTCCATCGCCCGCACCCCATAGGGCGCGTGCTCGGGGTTGGCGATCGCGAAACGGGACACAGCGCCCCCGCGCAGGGCGCGCCCGAGATCCCGGAGCGTGCCGTCCGCCTTCAGCGAGCCGCCATCGGGAACGGCGATCACCAGCCGCCCGTCGGCGTAGACCTCGCCGGGATCGCGGGCGAAACCGTCCCGCGCGAGGTCGATCACGGTCTGCTCGTCGGCGGCCATCAGCATCTCGAACGGCGCGCCGGCGCGGATCTGGAGCGCGAAGTTGCCGGTCGAGCCGAAGGATAGCCGGACGTCCATGCCGGTCTCGCGCCGGAAGGACGCCGCGATCTCCTCGGCCGCGAAGCGCAGGTTCGCCGCCACCGCGATGACAGGCGCGTCGTCCGGCTGGGCGCGGGCCGGCGTCACCGACGGAGCCAACGCGACCGCAGCCGCCAGCGCCAGTGCGGCGAACGTCCGGCGTCGACCTGGTCGGCTGCGCATGACCCGCACTCCACGACATGTATCTCGAAACATATCGGTCGCCCCCCGCCCCGGCAATCGCTAGGTGGCGTCGTCATGCCGGAGCATGCGCCGCAGTTCCGCCAGATCGTCCGCGATCGCGCGCCCGGTCTCCGCCTCCATCCGACGGTAGACGGCCAGGACGCGCGCGCCTTCTTCCGTCAGGACCGCGCCACCGCGCGCCGCGCCGCCCCGGCGCGTGGTCACCAGCGGCGCGCGAAAACGGGCGTTCATGCTCTCGACCAGCATCCATGCGCGCTTGTAGCTCATGCCCATGGCGCGTCCGGCTCCGGCGATCGAACCCGTGGCCCTGATCCCCTCGAGAAGGTCCGCCTTGCCCGGCCCGATCGCGATGTCGGGGCCGAGGACAATCCGAAGCCGCGCGCCCAGGGATGCTTCCGATCGTTTCACGCCTTCAGCGTCGCCGGCGCGCCCGGTCCGCATCAAGCGCCTTGACGCCACCCCCCGAGATGTTCGCGGGCCGGACCTTCGCGCAGCAAAATCGTTGACTCATCGGATGGTTCGCTGAAAAGTTGTCTCACAAAAAAAACTTACACCGGAGGAAGACAATGCACCATCCGCAAGGGCGCCTTGGCGCGTCCATCATCCGGACGGCCGGCCTCGGCGGAGCCCTGCTCGCCACGACCGTCCTCTCGACCGTCCCGGCGCTCGCCCAGGGCGAGAAGACCGGTGTGGATCCGGAGACGTGGACCCCAGAGTTCGTCAAGAGCATCGCCGGCACCGAGACCGTCGACACCGCCGCCGAATGCGCGGCCGTCGTCCCGTCGGACTACGAGGGCAAGGTCACCTACTGGTACTACGGCCCGACGGAAGCCAACCCGCAGATCGAACGCGACATGGACAAGGCGTTCTTCGAGGCGTTCTCGGCGGCCTATCCCAACATCGAGGTCGACGCCCAGAACATCGGCTACAACGACCTGCTCAACAAGCTGCGCACCGCCGCGCTCGGCAACGCGGCCCCGATGGTCGCGCGCCTCCCGATCCTGTGGGGCGCGGAATTCGCGTCGAAGGGCCAGTTGAGCCCGCTCAAGCCCGAGGACGTCGGCTACTCCACCGATGATTTCTGGCCCGGCGCGATGAAGTCGGTCACGCTGAACGGTGAGACCTGGGGCATTCCCACCAACAACGAGACGATGGCCTTCATCTGGAACGCCGGCATCTTCGAGGAGGCCGGCCTCGAACCCGAGAAGGCGCCGGAGACCTGGGATGACGTCGTCGAGTATTCGCGGCAGATCAAGGAGAAGACCGGCAAGAGCGGCTACGGTTTGGTCGCCCGCGTCAACGCCGGCAACACGCCGTTCCGCTTCATGCCGATGATGTGGGGCGAGGGCGGCGGCGCGCTCGACGAGGCCGACGTCGAGCCGACGCTCCAGGAGATCCAGATCAACACCGACGGCGCCAGGCGCGCCGTGCAGCACTATTACGACATGTACGTGCGCGACAAGTCGGTGCCGGTCTCGGCGCTGACCAATACCCAGACCGAGAACCAGGACCCGTTCCTCGCCAACCAGCTCGCCATGGTGATCGCGCATCCCAGCGAATACGGCACCATGCTCGACCGGGCCAACAGCGCCACCGGCAGCGACAAGGAAGCGGCGATGAAGGTCGTGGAGAACATGCGCTACGGCAAGATCCCGCGCGGCGCGGAAAGGCGGGCGGTCGTCTTCGGCGGCGGCAACGTCCACCTGATGAACCCCGACAACGTCGAGGGCGAGATGGACCGCGAGGCGGCGCTTGCGCTGATCTGCTTTATGGCCGGTCCGGAATGGTCGACGAAGACCTGGTGGACCGGGTCCAACCCCGGAAACATCCGCGGTTTCCGGACCGAGTGGATGAAGGAGCGGCTGGATAACATCAAGTTCCTCGACGTCTCCACCTCGATGCTGCCCAGCGGCATCCCGTTCCCGGTCGTGGCCGAGAGCACCGAGATCATGAATATCATCATCCCGGAGATGCTCCAGAACGTGCTCACCGAGAAGATGTCGGTCGAAGAGGCGACCGCCGACGCCGAGGCCCGGATTCAAAGCCTGCTCGACGGCATCTGAGCGCCGTCTGACGCGAACCTTCGTCCGGCCGGCAAACGGCCGGACGCCAGGCACAGGGACACCCGAGTGAACAAGACCGCAGACACCGGCGCGCCGCCGAGGCCCGGGCGCAAGCCGCCGCGCGGCTTTCTCGGCCGCGCCGTCGATGCGCGATGGGACTATCTCTACATCCTGCCTGCGCTGGCGGTGATGATGCTGGTGATCGCCTACCCGATCTACTACACGTTCGTGCTTTCCTTCTACAAGACCCCGCCCAGCCTCGCCATGGCGGACAAGATCTTCGTGGGCTTCGACAATTACGTGCGCCTGCTCACGTCGAGCGGCTTCCACCAGGTCACGATCAACACGATGGTCTGGACGATCTGGTCGACCTTCTTCGCGGTCGTGCTCGGCTTCGGCGCGGCGCTGGTCCTGAACCGCGCCTTCGTCGGGCGGGGCATCCTGCGCGGGCTCCTGCTCATTCCCTACGTGATCAGCGCCGTCGCCGCCTCCTACATCTGGCGGTGGATCTATCACAGCGACTTCGGCGTGCTGGGCTCGGTCCTGTTCCGCATGGGGCTGATCGACGGCAAGCTCAACCTGCTCGACGATGTCGACCGGGTGCTGCCAGCGCTCATCGTCGTGAACGTCTGGAAGGAGTTTCCCTTCGCGATGATCATGATCCTCGCGGGCCTGCAGACGGTGCCCGAACAGCTTCTGCGCGCCGCCCGCGTCGACGGGGCGGGGCCGCTCAGCCAGTTCATCCACGTCACCCTGCCGCATCTCAAGGGCGTGCTGATCATCACGGTGCTGCTGCTCTTCGTCGCCAACCTCAACCACTTCACCATCCCCTGGATCATGACCGGCGGCGGGCCGGCGGGGGCGAGCGACATCTGGATCACCCAGATCTACCAGATCGCCTTCGGTCGGATCCGCTTTGGCATCGCGTCCGCTTATTCGGTGATCCTCTTCGTGGTGATGGTCGTGCTGGGCTACTTCTACGTGCGCGCGCTAACCGCCGGCGACGACGGGAGGCGGTCGTGAGAGGGCGGCGGGTCAACGCCTGGGGCGTGACGGGCTGGATCTTTCTGGTTCTGCTCCTGCTCTACGCCGTGCTGCCGATGCTCTGGATGCTGATCACCTCGATCAAGAGCCAGTTCGCCGCAATCCAGTATCCGCCCGAATTCATTCCGTCCAACCCCACCTTCGAGCAATACGCGCGGCTGCTGTCGCCAACAAACGAGGTCGGCGCGCAGTTCCTGCGCTACATGATCAACTCGATCTGGGTCTCGACCGCGACGACGATCTTCGGCGTGGCGGTGGCGGTGCCGGCAGCCTACGCCTTCTCGAGGTTCCGTTTCCCCGGACGCAACGCACTGTTTTTCTCTGTGCTCTTTCGAAACATGTTCCCGGCGGTCGTCTTCCTGATGCCGCTGTTCATCATGATGCGCTGGCTGGGGCTGGTGAACACGCACTCCTCACTGATCATCACCTACCTCACGTTCGGGCTGCCGCTCTCAATCTGGCTGCTGAAGGGCTTTTACGACAACATCCCCGTGGAGCTCGAGCAGGCCGCGCGCATCGATGGCTGCACGCGATTCCAGGCGTTCTTCCTTGTGGTGATGCCGCTGTCGGCGCCGGGCATCATCGCCACGGCGATCTATTCCTTCATCACCGCCTGGAACGAGTACGTCTACGCGCTGACCTTCCTCAACAGCGACGAGAAGCTGACGCTGCCCGTCGGTCTGCAGCGCTTCTTCACCGAGTACGCCACCAACTGGCCAGGGCTGATGGCAGCCTCCTTCATCATGAGCGTGCCGGTCGTGGTGATGTTCCTGGTGCTGCAGAAATACTTCGTGCGGGCGCTCACCGAAGGCGCGGTGAAGGCGTGAGCGGACCGGTCACAGACGCAATGCGGAGGGTGGCGCGCATGCGTTCACGGAACGACTCTTGCGCCCCGCGCGGCGTGCGGACAGACCATGGCTGAGCTTGAGCTGCGCAACATCTACAAGGAGTATGGCGGGGTCGTCGCGGTCGACGACGTGTCCTTCACCGTCGGCGACGGCGAGTTCGTGGCCCTGGTCGGCCCGTCGGGCTGCGGCAAGACGACGACGCTCAACCTGATCGCGGGCCTGCTGGAGATCACCTCCGGAGAGATCAGAATTGGGGATCGGCCGGTGAACGACCTCGATCCCAAGGATCGCGACATCGCCATGGTCTTCCAGAACTACGCGCTCTACCCCAACAAGACGGTGCGCCAGAACCTCGGTTTCCCGCTGCGAATGCGGCGCTTGCCCAAGCGCGAGATCGAAAGCAAGGTGAACGCCGCCGCGGAGCTTCTCGCGATCACGCACCTGCTGGAGCGCCGCCCGCGCGAGCTCTCGGGCGGCCAGCAGCAGCGCGTCGCGCTCGGGCGGGCGCTGGTGCGCGATCCGCAGGTCTTCCTGATGGACGAGCCCCTGTCAAACCTCGACGCGAAACTGCGCGTGCAGATGCGCGCCGAGCTCAAGCGCTTCCACCAGGATCTCAACGCCACGGTGGTCTACGTCACCCACGACCAGCTCGAGGCGATGACCATGGCGGACCGCATCGCGGTGATGCAGGGCGGCGTCCTTCAGCAGTACGACACGCCCGAGCGCGTCTTCGAGGAGCCCGCGAACGTCTTCGTCGCGAGCTTCGTCGGAAGCCCCGCCATGAACCTCGTCGAGGCGCGACTCGTGCGGGAGGGCGACGAAGCGCGGCTTGAGGCCGACGGATGGAGCCTCCCGCTCACCACCGCCAACGCGGCCCGCGCCGGCCGGGCCACCCAGGCCAGACTGGTTCTCGGGTCCCGTCACAGCACGATGTCGATACACGACGCGCCCGGACCGGACCGGGTGGAGGGCCGGATCTACACGGTCGAGCCCACCGGCGATCTCACCTACGCCCACGTCTATCTGGGTTCCTCGATCGTGGTGGTCAGCGCCAACCCGCAGTTGCGCCTGCGCGCCGACCAGCCGGTCTGGATCGGCTTCGACCAGGCGAGGCTGCATCTCTTTGACGCCGCCACCGGCGTCCGTCTCGTGTCACACTGATCCCCAAGATCCTGGAGCCCGCCGCCCATGACGACCGCCCGACCAGATCCCGCCGCAGCGCAGGCCAACGCCGAGGACGCCCGACATGATTGAACCCGGCAAGATCCCCCAGACCCAGGACATCACCCGGCCGCCGCCCGAGATCATCGAGGGCGTCCGGCGCATGGGCGCGGCCACCGCCGCGAGCACGCTCTTCCACATGGCCGGGATCACCAATTCGCACATGGTCGGTCCGGTGACCCGGAAGCCGGGCGCGGCGATCGCCGGGCCGGCGCTGACGCTGCAGTTCATGCCGCTGCGCGCCGATCTTTATTCCAACACCGAGTACGCCGAGCCCGAACTGCAGCTGCACCGGCACGTGCTCTACCACACGCAGCCCGGTGACATCGTGGTGGTGGACGCGCGCGGCGACATGAGCGCCGGCGTTTTCGGCGAGATGATGATGACCTACTTCAAGGGCCGCGGCGGCGCCGGCGTCGTCATCGACGGCTGCCTGCGCGACTGGCCGAACATCAAGGGGCTCGACATTCCCTGCTGGATCCGCGGCGTCACGCCGAACTTCCACACCCAGATCGACCTGATGCCCTTCGCGGTGAACGCGCCGGTCGCCTGCGGCGGCTGCCTGGTGATGCCCGGCGACATCATCGTCGCCGACGACGACGGCGCCGTGGTGGTGCCCGCGGGCCTCGCCGCGCGCCTGATCGAGGAGGCCCACGTCGCCCATGGCTGGGAGGATTTCTCGCGCCAGCGCCTGTCCGAAGGCGGCGATCTGCGCATCTACTATCCGCTGTCGGACGGGGCGCGGCCGGAATACGAGGCCTGGCTGACGGCGCGGGAGCGGACGAAATGAAGATCACCGACCTGCGCTGCGCGGTGATCGGCGACAACCCGATCGTGCGCATCGTCACCGACGAGGGCGTCTCCGGGTATGGGTCGGTGGAGAGCTACAAGCCCTATCTCAAGCCGCATGTGATGTATTTCCGGGACGGCGTGCTCGGCTGCGACCCGACGGACGTCGAAAGGGTGATGCAGCGCATCCGCAAGCGCGGGGCGTTCAAGCCCTGGGGCGCGGCCGTGAGCGCCATCGAGCATGCGCTGTGGGACGTCGCGGGCAAGGCCGCGGGCGTGCCGGTCTACAAGCTGCTCGGCGGCAAGGTCCGCGACAGGGTCCGTGTCTACAACGGCGCGATCCGCGAGCCGATGACGGGCACGAGCCCCGACGACTACGCCGCGGAGGCGCGCAGGATGCGGGCCCTGCCCCATGGCTTCTCCTTCGTGAAGATGGGCGTGGCCTTCCACTCGCCGATGAAGGACGACGTCGCCGACTTCCACATGGGGGAGAGCATGGGCGCGACGCCCTACCACGGCTTCACGACCTCGGGCCTGATCACCGAGCGGGGCATGGCGCATCTGATCGACTGCGTGGCGGCGGCCAAGGAGGCGCTCGGCGACGCGGTCGGGCTCGCCCTCGACTGCGGGCCGGGTTTCACCGCCATCGACGCCAAGAAGTTCGCCCGGGCCGTCGAGCCCTTCAACCTGATGTGGCTCGAGGACATGATCACCGGCGACTACACGCCCTTCGTCAACGCGGACGTCTACGCCGACGTGACCCGCTCGACGACGACGCCGATCCACACCGGCGAGCAGATCTACCTGCGCCAGAACTTCAAGGCGCTGATCGAGGGGCACGCGGTCAACGTGATCGGGCCCGACCCCTGCGACGTGGGCGGCATCGCGGAACTGAAGTGGATCGCCGAATACGCCGACCTGCACGGGATCATGATGGCCCCGCACGGAACCGGCAACGGATTGCTCGGACTCGCGGCGCTGGTGCACGTCTGCGCGACGCTGCCCCAGAACTACATCGCCTTCGAGCTTCCCACCGGCAAGCCGGACTGGTGGTTCGACATCGTCGACGGCCTGCCCGATCCGCTTGTCCGGGACGGCTTCATCGAGGTCTGGGACCGCCCCGGCATGGGCGTCGAGATCAATCCCGAGCGCGCCGCGGCATATCTCAGGCCCGAGGACGCGGGCTTCTTCGACTGAGGCGGACGCGGGCGGCGCGCTGGAGGAGAGGAACGCCGGCCGCCGATGGTGGCGGATCGCAAGGAGGATGAACCCGATGAAGACGGAAAGGAGCCGCTCATGAGCATCTCGCTGGAAGGCAAGGTCGCACTGGTCACCGGGGCCAGTTCGGGCATCGGGCGCGCGATGGCCAAGGCGCTGGCGGCTGAGGGCGCGCGACTCGCGCTCGCGGCGCGCTCGGCCGAACGGCTCGAGGCGGTGCGGGCGGCGGCGGCCACCGAGGCGATCGCCCTGCCGGTCGATCTGGCCGACCCCGCGGCGGTGGAGCGCATGGTCGAGGCGGCGCAGCGGCATTTCGGCCGGATCGACATCCTGCTCGCCAACGCCGGGATCTACGTGCCCGGCGACGTGGTCGACGGCGATCCGGACGCTTGGGAGCGGATGATCGCGGTGAACGTCTCGAGCGTCTTTCGCGCCATCCGCCGGGTGCTGCCAGGGATGATCGCACAGGGGTCTGGCCACATCATCGTGACCAGTTCGATCTCGGGTCATTCGGCGCTGCACTGGGAGCCGGTCTACAGCGCCACCAAGCACGCCATCCAGACCTTCGTGCACGGGCTCCGCCGCCAGGTCGCACCGCACGGGCTGCGGGTCGGGGAAGTCTCGCCGGGGGTGGTGCTCAACGAGCTCTGGGGCCTGACCGATCCCGCCGAGATCGCCGCGAAGGCCGACGCGCACGCGGGTCTGCTGAGCGAGGACGTGGCCGACGCGGTCATCTTCATGCTCACCCGCCCCGAGCGCGTCACGATCCGCGACGTGGTGATCCTGCCCCAGAACCAGGACATCTGACCCCGCTCCGCCGTCCAGCTTGCCGCGATTCCGTTTGCGCGCGCCCCGGCGCGCCGATAGGCACGCGGCGGCGGGGAGAGTCCATGGTCGCGCGCCTCATGATCCAGGGCTGCGGCTCGAACGTCGGCAAGTCGCTGCTGGTGGCGGGCCTGGCCCGCGCCTTCACCCGGCGCGGCCTGGCCGTGCGTCCGTTCAAGCCGCAGAACATGTCCAACAACGCCGCCGTCACCGTCGACGGCGGCGAGATCGGCCGCGCCCAGGCGCTCCAAGCCATCGCCTGCGGCGCGGCGCCCTCGGTTCACATGAACCCGGTCCTGCTCAAGCCGGAGAGCGAGACGGGGGCCCAGGTCATCGTCCAGGGCCGCCGGCTGACCACCGCGCGCGCCCGCGACTACGCGCGTCTCAAGCCGACGCTGCTGCCGGCCGTGCTCGAGAGCTTCGCGCAGGTGTCGCGCGCGGCGGATCTGGTGCTCGTGGAGGGCGCGGGCAGCCCCGCGGAGATCAACCTGCGTCCGGGCGACATCGCCAACATGGGGTTCGCCCGCGCCGCCCAGGTCCCGGTGGCGCTCGTCGGCGACATCGACCGCGGCGGGGTCATAGCGCAGCTCGTCGGCACCATGGCGGTGCTCGATCCCGCCGACGCGGCGCTGGTGCGGGGCTTCATCATCAACAAGTTCCGCGGCGATCCGCGCCTGTTCGACGCGGGATACGCCGGAATCGCGGAACGGACCGGCTGGCGCGGCTTCGGGGTGGCGCCGTGGTTCGCGGAGGCCCGAAGGCTTCCGGCTGAGGACGCGCTCGATCTCGCCGATCGCGGCTCGACCGGGGCGTTCCGGGTCGCGGTCCCGATGCTGTCGCGGATCGCCAACTTCGACGATCTCGACCCTCTTGCGCAGGAGCCCGGCGTCGGGATCGAGATGATCGCGCCCGGCCGCGCGATCCCGGTCGAGGCCGATCTGGTGATCCTGCCCGGAAGCAAGTCCACGCGGGCCGATCTCGCCTTTCTGCGCGCCCAGGGATGGGACATCGACATCGCCGCGGCGCTGCGCCGTGGGGCCCGCGTGCTGGGCCTCTGCGGCGGCTACCAGATGCTCGGCGAGGCCATCGCCGACCCCGAGGGGCTCGAAGGCCCGCCCGGCGTCGCCCGCGGCCTCGGCCTGCTCGCGGTGAGCACGGAGATGCGACCCGAAAAGCGCCTCGACCTGACCCAGGCGGTCCACGTCGAAACCGGAACGGCGGTGGCGGGCTACCAGATCCACCTTGGGGCTACCAAGGGCCCGGACCGCGCGCGGCCGTTCTTTGAGACCGCGCAGGGTCCGGAAGGCGCCGTTTCCGCCGACGGCAGGGTGATGGGGACCTACTTGCACGGCGTCTTCGCCGCCGACGGCTTCCGGGCCGCCTTCCTGCGGGGGCTCGGGGCCGCGACGTCCGACACGGCCTATGCGGCCGGGGTCGAGGCGACGCTTGACGCGCTGGCCGACCACGTCGAGACCCATCTCGACTGCGACGGACTTCTCGAGACGGCGCGCGCCGTCGCCTAGAACTCCACGCCCGCCTGAGCCTTCACGCCGGAGCGGAACGGGTGCTTGAGGAGCGTCATCTCGGTGGCGAGATCGGCGATCTCGAGGATTTCCGGGGCGGCGTTGCGCCCGGTGAGCGCCACATGGGTCATTTCGGGCTTGCGCTCCAGGAGGAAGGCCGCGACCTCGCCGGCGTCGAGATAGCCATAGCGCAGCGCGATGTTGATCTCGTCGAGCAGCACCATCCGGATCGCGGGGTCGCCGATCAGTTCCTGCGCCTTGCTCCACGCCGCCCGGGCGGCGGCGATGTCGCGGGCGCGGTCCTGGGTCTCCCAGGTGAACCCCTCGCCCATGGTGTGGAAGCGGCAGAGATCGGCGAAATGGGTCTCGATCAGGTCGCGCTCTCCGGTCGCCATCGCTCCCTTGATGAACTGGACCACCGCGCAGGGCATCCCGTGGGCGATGCAGCGGAAGATCATCCCGAAAGCCGCGCTCGACTTGCCCTTGCCCGGCCCGGTGTGGACGATGATCAGGCCCTTCTCGCCGATCTTGCCGGCCATCATCCGGTCGCGGGCGGCCTTGATCTTCCGCATCTTCTCGCGGTGCCGGTCGTTTTCGGCGGTCATGGCCCCGTTCCGTTGCTTGACACCCGCCCGGCGCTCGGTGCAAATCGCCGCTGCTGGTTCCTGTCTATGACAGGCGAAGAGGGAATGCGCTAGGGCGGGAAGCCGGAAGCGCAGCCGCCCCCGCGACCGTGACCGGAGAGGGCTCTGCGGACCACTGGCCGAAACGCTGGGAAGGTCGGAGCGCCGCCGGGACGCAAGTCCCGACATCCGCAAGCCGGGAGACCTGCCAGCGACGAGTGACGCAGCCGGACGGGGTGTTCCGGTGACGGGTCCGCGCGCTTTGCAGCCCCGCCATCAGGCCCTCGCCCCACGGGAGGGACACGATGCGATCGACTGAGCCCGGGGCCGCGCGTCCCGCCGGGGACGCGCGGTGATGGACGGCGCGGCGGGCGATCTGGCCCCGGCCGAGCTGCTGATCTGCGTCACATGCCGCAGCGCCGCGGCGCGCGCCGGCGACGGCGACGTGTCAGAGCCGCGCCCGGGCGCGCGGCTGCTCGAGCGCCTCCGCGGCGACTCCCCGCCGGCAGGGGTAGCGATCCGCGCGGTCGAGTGCCTGTCCAACTGCGATCACGGCTGCACGGTGGCGCTTCGGGGCCCGGGGCGCTGGACCTACGTCTATGGCAACCTCGACCCCGACGCCGAGGCCGATCTGGAGGCGCTGCGCGACGGCGCGCGCCGCTATCGCGCGTCCGTCGACGGCCTCGTCCCCTGGCGGGAGCGCCCACAGCATTTCCGCAAGAACTGCATCGCCCGCATCCCGCCCATGGAGGCCCCAGATGACTGATCTCGCCAAGATACCCGTGACCGTCATCACCGGCTTTCTCGGCGCTGGCAAGACGACGCTGATCACGCAGCTGCTCCGCGACGCCAACGGCCGGAGGCTGGCGGTGCTCGTGAACGAATTCGGCGACGTCGGCGTCGACGGCGAGATCCTGCGGAGCTGCGCGATCGAGGGCTGCCCCGAGGAGAACATCGTCGAGCTCGCCAACGGCTGCATCTGCTGCACGGTGGCAGACGACTTCATCCCGGCCATCGAGACGCTGATGCGGCTCGACCCGCGCCCCGACCACATCCTGATCGAGACATCCGGGCTGGCCCTGCCCAAGCCACTGCTCAAGGCGTTCGACTGGCCGGCCATCCGCTCGCGCATCACCGTCGACGGCGTGATCGCGCTCGCCGACGCCGAGGCGGTCGCGGCCGGCCGCTTCGCGCCGGACACGGCGCGCGTGGAGGCCCAGCGCGCCGCCGACCCCGGGCTCGACCACGAGACGCCCCTCTCGGAGGTCTTCGAGGACCAGATCGCCTGCGCCGACATCGTGCTGCTGACCAAGTCCGATCTGGCCGGCGCCGACGGCGTGGCGCGGGCGCGCGCGGTCATCGCCGCCGAGGCGCCGCGCCCGCTGCCGGTGATCGAGGTGACCGAGGGCGCCATCGACGCCCGCGTCATCCTCGGCCTCGGCGCCGCGGCGGAGGACGACATCGCCGCGCGGCCCTCCCATCACGATGGCGAGGACGATCACGACCACGAGGACTTCGACAGCGTGGTGATCGACCTGCCCGAACAGAGCGATGCCGCCACGCTCTCGGCCAGGATCGAGGCGCTCGCCCGCGACCAGCGCGTCCTGCGCGTGAAAGGCTACGCCGCGGTCTCCGGCAAGCCGATGCGCCTGCTCGTGCAGGCGGTCGGAACCCGGGTGCGCGCGCAGTTCGACCGGCCATGGGCGGCGGGCGAGGCGCGCCGGGGTCGGCTGGTGGTGATCTCCGAGCATGACGACCTCGACCCGGCGGCCATCCGTTCGGTGCTGGGGGTCTGAGTCCGCGCCATGCACGTCGTCTTCCGCGAGAGCCACGGGATCGAGGAGACGGCGGTCGCGCGCGACCTCGGCCAGACCCCCGCGTCGCTCGTGGCGCTGTCCTTCTCCGACAGCGATCTGGGCGCGCTCGCGGAGGGCTGGCGCCGGGCTGAGGGCCGCCTTCCCGCCCTGCGCCTCGCCAATCTCGCCGATCTCGCGCACCCGCTCTCGGTGGACACCTATGTCGAGACCACGCTCGACGGCGCGCGCGGCGTGCTGATCCGGCTGATCGGCGGCGCGCCGTACTGGTCCTACGGCCTTCAGCAGGTCTCCGCGCTCGCCCGCAGCCGCGGCATCGCGCTGGCGGTGCTGCCCGCCGACGGGCGGCCCGATCCGGCGCTCGACGCGGCGTCGACGGTGCCGGTCTCCACCCTGCGCCGGCTCGGTCATCTGTGCGACGCCGGCGGCGCGGTGGCGGCGCAGGCGGCGCTCGCCCAGCTCGCCCTCGCCGCCGGTCTCTATGCGGGACCGGTTCGCGGCGCGCGGGCGCTGCCGGAGGTCGGCGGCTGGTCCGCGCCAGACGGCCTCGCCTGCCCCGCGGCCTTCGAACTCGCAAGCATCCGGCCGCGCGTGATCGTGACCTTCTACCGGGCCTACCTCGCCGCCGCCGACATGGCGCCGGTCGCCGCGGTCCTGAACGCCTTCGAGTTGCGGGGCTGCGACGCCTTTGCGCTCTTCGCGCCCTCGCTCAAGGCGCCCGAGGCGCGGGCCTGGCTGCGTCGCTGGATCGCGCGGCTCGCGCCCGCCGCGGTGGTGAACGCCACCGCCTTTTCCGCCCGCGACGACGCCGGCGGATCGGTCCTCGAGGTCGCGGACGCTCCGGTTTTCCAGATCGCGCTCTCCACCGCCTCCCGGCAGGCCTGGGCGGACAGCGTGCGCGGGCTCTCCGCCGCCGATCTGGCGATGCATGTGGTGCTGCCGGAGGTGGACGGTCGGATCTTCGCCGGCGTCGCCTCGTTCAAGGAACCCGGCCCCCGCGATCCGTCGCTGGAGTTCGCGCGGGTTTCCCATCGCCCGCACGGGGAGCGGATCGACGCGATCGCCGACCGGATCGCGTCCCGCATCCGCCTCGCGGCCACCCCGCCGGCCGACAAGCGGCTCGCGATCGTGCTTTCGACCTATCCGGGCAAGGCGCACCAGATGGCGCACGCCGTCGGGCTCGACGCGCTAACGTCCGCCGAGGAGATGCTCGCCGATCTCGAGGCGGCGGGTCACGAGACGGCGCGCGGTGCGCCGCTCGCTGCAGCGCTGCGGGACGAGACGCTGGCCTGGTCGCTCGGGGAGTACCGCGCCGCGCTGGAGGCGATCCCGGGCGCGCTGCGCACCGAACTCGCGGCGGCCTGGGGCGCCCCGGAGGACGACCCGGATGCGCGCGACGGCGCGTTCCGCTTCCGCGCCGTCCGCCGGGGCAACGCGCTGGTGGCGCTCCAGCCCGAGCGTGGCGATCGCGGCGGTCGCGACTCGGAGTACCACGATCTCTCCCGCACGCCGCGCCACGCCTATGTCGCCTTTTATCTCTGGCTGCGCCGCACCGAGCGCATCCACGCGCTGATCCATGTCGGCGCGCACGGCACCCTCGAGTGGCTTCCGGGCAAGGCGGTGGCGCTCTCGGAGACCTGCTGGCCCGAAGCCCTCGTCGGCGATCTGCCGGTGATCTATCCCTTCATCGTCAACGATCCCGGCGAGGCGGCGCAGGCCAAGCGCCGCCTCGGGGCGGTGACGCTCGGCCACGTTCCGCCGCCGCTGCGTCGCGGCGGGACGGCCGGACGGCTCGCGCGTCTCGAAGCGCTGCTCGACGAGTTCTCCGGCGCCGACGGGCTCGACCCGCGCCGCCGCGACCGGCTGACCGGCGACATCCGCGCCGAGGCCCGCGCGCTTGGGGTGGAGGACGACCTGGGGCTCCCGGACGCAGCGGACGCCGCCGAGGCGATCACCCGCATCGACCGATTTGTGTGCGACGTGAAGGACGCGCAGTTCGGCGACGGGCTGCACGTCTACGGCCACGGCGCGGGAGAGCGCGAGGGGCTGCTGCGCGCGCTCGCGGGCCGCCATGTGCCGCCCGGCCCGTCGGGCTCGCCGTTTCGCGGCCGCCCGGACGTGCTGCCCACCGGACGCAATCTCTACGCCACCGACCCGCGCGCCACGCCGACCCGCAACGCCCATGCCCAGGGCGTCCGGCTCGCCGATGAGCTGGTCCGCCGCCACCTGCAGGATCACGGCGACTATCCCCGCGGGCTTGTCGTCGACCTGTGGGGATCGGCGACGATGCGCACGGCGGGCGAGGAATTCGCGATGGCGCTGCATCTGATCGGCGCGCGGCCGGTCTGGGACGACGGCTCCGGGCGGGTCTCGGGCGTCGAGATCCTGCCGATCGCGCTCCTCGACCGACCGCGCATCGACGTGACGCTGCGGGTGTCCGGCCTGTTTCGAGACGTCTTTCCTGGGCTGGCGACGCTCTTCGGGCAGGCCGTCCGCGCCCTTGCGGCGCGCGACGAGGCCCCGGACTTCAATCCCTTCGCGGGCCGCGAGGCCGGGGCGCGCGTCTACGGTCCGGCACCGGGCGCCTACGGGCTCGGGCTCGGCCCCGCGGCCGAGGACTACCGCGACGAAGGACGGCGCGCGGCGGGCGAGGCTTGGCTCGCGGCGAGCGCCTGGAGCCTTGACGGGACCGAGCCCGCCCCGGACGCGGCGGGCATTCGGGCGCGCGTCGCCGCGGCAGACGCCTTCGCCCACACCCAGGATCTTCCCGAGACCGACCTCCTGCTCGCGGCCGACTACGCCGGCCACGAGGGCGGCTTCGCGGCGGCCCAGGCGTCGCTCGGCGGGGCGGCGGCCCTCTATCATCTCGACGCCACGGATCCCGAAAGGCCAAGCGCGCGCACGCTGCGCGAAGAGATCGCGCGCGTGGTCCGCGGTCGGGCCGCGAACCCGGCCTGGGCGGAGGGGATGATGCGCCACGGCTATCGCGGCGGGGCCGAGATCGCCGCGACCCTCGACCACCTCGCCGCCTTCGCGCATCTGGCCCGCGTGGTGGACGGCCATCTCTTCGACCTCTATCACGACGCGACGCTCGGCCGGCCGGAGGTCGCGGCGTTCCTTGCGCGCGAGAACCCCGAGGCGCTGGCGGCGATGCGCGCGCGCTTCGACCGGCTTCGCGACGCCGGCCTCTGGCGGACCCGCAGCAACTCGATCGGCGCGGCGCTGGGAGGCATCCGGTGAACCGCCCGGCGCCCAGGGGGTGGTGCCCCGGCGCGCACCGGCCGATGGCCGCCGGGGACGGGTTGATCGTGCGCGTGCGCCCGCCGCTGGGCCGATTGAGCGCGCATGCGACCCGGGAGATCTGCGCCGCGGCGCAGGCCTTCGGATCGGGCGTTCTGGAGATCACCCGGCGCGCAAACCTGCAGATCCGCGGCGTTCGCCCGGAGACCCATGCGCCGCTCCTCGACGCCCTCGACGCGCTGGGGCTCGTCGACCCCGACGCCGTCTCGGAGGCCCGACGCAACATCCTCGTCGCGCCGTTCTGGCGGCCAGGCGACGCCACCGAGCGGCTTGGCTCCGCCCTCGCCGCAGGCCTCGCCGGGCTTCCCGAGCTTCCGGCGAAGTTCGGGTTCGCGATCGACTGCGGGCCCGAGCGCGCGCTGTCGGCCTGCCCGGCGGACGTCCGCATCGAGCGGGGACGGTCCGGCGGGCTCATCCTGCGCGCCGACGGCCTTCCAGGCGGGCGGCCGGTCGCCGAGAGGCGGGCCATCGACGACGCGCTCACGCTGGCGTGCTGGTTCGCGGAGAACGGCGGGCGCGCGGCCGGCCGGATGGCGCGGCTGCTCGCCGCGACTGCGCCGCCCGAGATCGCCATGCCGGTGGAGCCGGCCGTCCCGGCGGCGGCGGCGGCGACGCCCGGACCCTCGCCGCTCGGCCCGGTCCTCGGGGCGGCCTTCGGCCAGACGACGGCGCGCGACCTTGCGGCGACGATGGCGGCGAGCGGCGCGTCGCATCTGCGCCTCACGCCCTGGCGACTGGTGATCCTGGAGGGCGGCGCGCCGGCCGAGGCGCCTGGCTTTTTGGTCGAACCCGACGCGGCGCTCCTGGCGGTGGACGCCTGTCCCGGCGCGCCGTTCTGCGCCTCCGCGAGCGTGGAGACCCGGACGCTGGCCCGGACGCTCGCCGGCCGGACCGGCGGCGGTCGTCTGCACGTCTCGGGATGCGCCAAGGGCTGCGCGCGCGGCGCGCCCGCGGCGATCACGCTTACCGGCCGGGACGGACGCTTCGACCTTGTCGCGCGACGGCGCGCCCTGGGACGCACCGGTCGAGGCCGGTCTCTCGGCCGAGGATCTGCGCCTCCGGTTCGGAGCCACGCTGATGCCGCATGTCTACGAGACCGATGGCGCGGCGATCTACCGCCAATCCTTCGCCATCATCCGCGCCGAGGCGGACCTCGCCCGCTTCGGCCCCGAAGAGGAGCCCGTGGCCGTGCGGATGATCCACGCCGCCGGCATGGTCGGGCTTGCGCCGCACCTGCGCTTCTCCGACGGGTTCGGCGCGGCGGCGCGCGGCGCGCTCGCCGCCGGCGCGCCGATCCTCTGCGACGCCCGCATGGTCAGCGAAGGCGTGACCGCGGCGCGCCTGCCCGCCGGGAACCAGGTGATCTGCACCCTGCGGGCGCCCGAGGTGGCGGACATCGCGGCGCGGATGGGCACGACGCGGAGCGCCGCGGCGCTCGAACTCTGGCGGCCGGACCTCGCCGGCGCGCTCGTGGCCATCGGCAACGCCCCGACAGCCCTCTTCCATCTGCTCGACATGCTCGAGGACCCGGATTGCCCGCGCCCGGCGGCGATCATCGGCTGCCCGGTCGGCTTCGTCGGTGCGGCGGAATCGAAGGCCGCGCTCTGGGCGGCGCAGCCGGCGCCCTGCGTCATCGTCGACGGACGGCTGGGCGGCAGCGCCGTCACCGTCGCCGCGATCAATGCGCTGGCGAGCCGGGCTGAATGACAGTCCCGGGCACCATCTACGGCGTCGGCCTCGGGCCGGGCGACGCGGACCTGATGAGCGTGCGCGCCGACCGCCTCGTGCGCGGCGCGCGGCGCGTCGCCTATTTCCGCAAGGCCGGACGCCCCGGCCAGGCGCGGCGCATCGTCGAGGGCATGCTGCGCGCCGACGCCATCGAATACGCGATGGAGTATCCCGTCACCACCGAGATACCCTTCGAGGACCCGCGCTACAACGCGCTGCTGGCGGCGTTCTACGCCGAGTGCGTGGCCCATCTGCGCGCCCAGACGGAGACCGGCGACGACGTCGTGGTGCTCTGCGAAGGCGATCCGTTCTTCTTCGGCTCGTTCATGCATCTGCATGCACGGCTGGCGGACGTCGCCCGCGTCGAGGTCGTCCCCGCGATCACCGGCATGTCGGCCGCCTGGACGGCCACCGGACTGCCGGTCACCTGGGGCGACGACGTGCTCTGCGTGCTGATGGGCACCCTGCCCGAGGCCGAACTGGCCCGACGGATCTCCGACGCGGACGCGGTCGTGGTGATGAAGCTCGGCCGCAACCTTGCGAAGGTGCTGCGGGCGCTCGACGCGGCGGGCCGTCGCCGCGACGCCTGGCTCGTGGAGTTCGCGGCCATGCCCAACCAGAGGATCACCCGACTCGTGGACATGGACGCGCCGGCCGCGACGCCGTATTTCTCCATCGTCATCGCGCATGGAAGGGGGCGGCGTCCATGAGCGGATCCCTGGTCATCGCCGGCCTCGGGCCCGGCGACGAGGCGCTGATCACGCCGGAAGTCACCGCTGCGCTCTCCGTGGCCACCGACGTCGTCGGCTACGCCGCCTACATCGCCCGCGTGGCGCCCCGGGCCAACGTCAAGCTGCACGCCTCCGACAACCGCGAGGAACTGGCGCGCGCCTGCGAGGCGCTCGCCATGGCGGAGGCCGGCCGCCACGTGGTCGTGGTGTCCTCCGGCGATCCCGGCGTCTTCGCCATGGCCTCGGCGGTCTTCGAGGCCCTCGACGCCGGACCTCCCGCCTGGCGGGATCTCGACATCCGGGTGCTGCCCGGCGTCACCGCCATGCTCGCCGCCGCCGCGCGGGTCGGGGCGCCGCTCGGTCACGACTGCTGCGCGATCAACCTCAGCGACAATCTCAAGCCCTGGTCGATCATCGAACGCCGCCTGCGCCTCGCCGTGGAGGCCGATCTCGTGATCGCGCTCTACAATCCCCGCTCCAAGGGCCGGCCGGAGGGCTTCGCGCATGCGCTCGACGTGCTGCGCGGCGCCTGCGCCGACAACCGCCCGGTGATCCTTCGCGCGCGCCGTCTACACCCCGGAGGAGGACATCCGGATCCTCGGGCTTCAGGAGGTCCAGCCCGACATGGCCGACATGCGCACCGTCGTCATCCTCGGCTCGAGCCGCACCCGCCTCATCCCGCGCGGAGCCGGCGCGCCCTTCGTCTACACGCCAAGATCGGCCGAGGAATGATCGAGCCAGGCAAGCACCTCCGCGACCTCGACGGCCTCGCGGCGCGCAGGCGCCTGTGGCCGGTCGATCATCAGCACCGGCAGGCCCAGCGCCCGGGCGGCGTCGAGCTTCGCCTCGGCGCCGGCCCCGCCGGCGTTGCGCGCCACGACGATGTCGACGCGATGCGCAAGCAGGAGCGCGCGGTCGCTGTCGGCGTCGAAGGGCCCGCGCGCGAGCACCACATGGCGGCGCGGCAGCGGCGGCGGCGGATCGGGGGGATCAACGAGCCGCAGCAGATACCAGTGCGCAGCCTGCGCCGCGAACGCCTCCAGCCGCTGCCGGCCCAGGGCCAGAAAGACACGGCGGGGCGGGCCGGCGAGCGCGGCGGCGGCGGCCTCCGCGTCGGGCGACCGGCGTCCAACGGTCGCCGTCCCGCGCGCGCCAGGGCGGTCGGACCAGCGCGATGAGCGGCACGCCGCTTTGCGCGCAGGCCGCGACGGCGTTGCGGCTCATCTCGGCGGCGAAGGGATGGGTGGCGTCGACGAGATGCGTGATCCCTTCCGCGCGCAAGTGGGCAACGAGCCCCGCAACCCCGCCGAAGCCGCCGATCCGCACCGGAACGGGCTGCGCCCGCGGCGCCGCCGTGCGCCCCGCATAGGAGAGGGTGGCCCGCTCGCCGCGCGCCGCAAGCGCCTCGGCGAGGCGGCTCGCCTCGGTCGTGCCGCCGAGGACGAGGATGTTGCGTCGCATGGCTGATGCGCCCTGGCTCACCATCGTCGGTGTGGGCGAGGATGGCCCGGAGGGGCTCTCGCCCGCAAGCCGCGCCGCGCTGGAGGCGGCGGAAATCGTCTGGGGCGCGCCCCGCCACCTGGCGCTCCTGCCGGCGCTCGCCCCCAGGGCGCGGATCTGGCCGACGCCCTTCGCCGACGGGCTGCGCGAGGTGCTGGCCGCCCGCGGCCGGCCCGTCGCCGCGCTCGCGTCCGGCGATCCGTTCTGGTTCGGCGCAGGCTCGGCGCTTGCAACCAGGCTCGCGCCCGGCGAATGGCGCGCCCTTCCCGCCGTGTCCACCTTCGCGCTGGCCGCCGCGCGACTCGGCTGGCCACTGGAGACAACCGACTGCCTTGGTCTGCACGCGGCGCCGCTCGCCCGCCTGCGGCCGCGGCTCGCCCCCCGACGGCGGCTGATCGCGCTCCTGCGCGACGGCCCCTCGGTCGCGGACGTGGCGGCCTACCTGGTCGAGGCCGGTTTCGGCGCGTCCCGTCTCCACGTGCTCGAGGCGCTGGGCGGGCCGCGCGAACGCGTGCGCGCAACCCGGGCCGACGCCCCGCCGCTGAAGGACGCTGCGCACCCGGTCGCCGTCGCGATCGAGGTCGCCGGCGACGGACCCGCGATCCCCTGCGTCCCGGGGCTCGCCGACGCGTTCTTCCAGCACGACGGGCAGATCACCAAGCAGCCGATCCGGGCGCTGACCCTCGCGACCCTCGCCCCGCAGCCCGGAGAAAGGCTCTGGGACATCGGCGCCGGCGCAGGCTCGATCTCGATCGAGTGGCTGCTCGCGCATCCCGCCAACGCGGCGATCGCCGTCGAGGCCGATCCGGCGCGCGCCGAGCGCCTGCGCGGCAACGCCGACCGGCTCGGCGTCGACCGCATCGAAGTCGCGACGCTCCGGGCGCCGGACGGTCTCGAAACGTTGCCAACACCGCAGGCGGTCTTCATCGGCGGTGGTCTGTCGCGCCCGCTGCTCGACCGCCTCTGGACCCTTCTCGTCCCGGGCGTGCGGGTGGTGGCCAACGCGGTCACGCTCGAATCCGAGGCGCTGCTTGCGGAGTGGCGGGCCGCCCATGGCGGCGCGCTGGCGCGCGTCGAGGTCTCCGAGGCGATCCCGCTCGGCGGGCGCAGCGCCTGGCGCGCGGCCTACCCTGTGACCCAGTGGAGCGGCGCGCGATGAGAGTGGCGGGGTTCGGGTTCCGCGCTGCGGCCACCATCGCCTCGCTGCGCGACGCGCTCGACGGCGCAGGCGGACCGACGGGGCTCGACGCGCTGGCCGCCGTCGACGACCGCGTCGGCGCGGATTGCCTGCGCGCGCTCGCGACGGACCTTGCGCTGCCGGTCACCCCCGTCCCAGCGGCGACGGCGCGCGCGGCCCCGACGCTCACCCGATCGCCGGCGGCGCTGTCGGCCCGCGGCGCTGGCAGCCTCGCCGAGGCCACGGCGCTCGCTGCCGCCGGTCCGGACGCACGGCTGCTGGCGCCTCGCACGGTGTCGCGCGACCGCCTCGCCGCCTGCGCCATCGCCGAGGGAGCGGATCCGTGACCGTGCATTTTATCGGGGCGGGCCCCGGCGCCGCGGATCTGCTGACCCTGCGCGGGCGCGACCTCGTCGCCCGCTGCCCGGTCTGCCTCTACGCCGGCTCGCTGGTGCCCGAGGCGGTGCTCGCGTACTGCCCGCCGGGAGCGCGCATCATCAACACCGCGCCGCTGGATCTCGACGCCATCGTCGCGGAGTTCGTCGCGGCGGATCAGGCCGGCCTCGATGTCGCGCGCCTCCATTCGGGCGATCTTTCCGTCTGGTCGGCGCTGGGCGAGCAGGTCCGGCGGCTGCGCGCCCTGGGGATCGCCTTCACGGTGACGCCGGGCGTGCCCTCCTTCGCCGCTGCAGCGGCGAGCCTCAGCGCCGAGCTGACCCTGCCGGGCGTCGCCCAGTCGGTCGTGCTCACCCGCACCTCGGGCCGCGCCTCGGCGATGCCGCCGGGGGAGACGCTGGCGGCCTTCGCGGCGACAGGGGCCACGCTGGCGATCCATCTCTCGATCCATGTCCTCGAGCGCGTCGCCGCCGAGCTCGCGCCGTTCTATGGCGACGACTGCCCGGTCGCGGTGGTCTGGCGCGCGAGCTGGCCCGACGAACGGGTGGTGCGCGGCGATCTGGCGACCATCGCGACGGCTGTCGCGGGAAGCCTGGAGCGCACCGCGCTCATCCTCGTCGGCCCGGCGCTGGCGGCGCAGGACTTCTCCGAGAGCCGTCTCTACGCGCCCGACTACGATCGAAGGTTCCGCCCCCGCGCGGCGGCGGAGCGGGGCGGCGATGGCTGAGCCCGGAACGCTTCCGCCCGGCGTGATGATCTCGGCGCCCGCCTCGGGCGCCGGCAAGACCACCGTCATGCTCGGCCTGCTGCGCGCGCTCTCGCACGACGCCGTGGTGCAGCCCTTCAAGAGCGGCCCCGACTACATCGACCCCGCGTTCCACCGCGCCGCCTGCGGACGGGCTTCGTTCAACCTCGACACCTGGGCGATGGACCCAGCCCTGCTAGACGCCGTCGCGGGTCGCGCGGCGGGAGCGGACCTCGCGCTCGCCGAGGGCTCGATGGGGCTCTTCGACGGCGTCGCCCATCCAGGCGCGACGGGAACCGGGGCCAGCGCGGAGGTCGCCGCGCGGCTCGGTTGGCCCGTCGTCCTGGTGATCGACGCCAGCGGCCAGGCCCAGTCGGCCGCCGCCATCGCGACCGGCTTTCGCGACTTCCGGCCCGACCTCGCGATCGCCGGCGTCATCCTCAACCGCGTCGCAAGCCAGCGGCACGAGCGGCTGCTTCGCCTCGGCATGGAGACCAAGGGCGTCCGTGTGCTCGGGGCGCTGCCGCGCCGGGGCGACCTCGCCATACCCGAGCGGCACCTCGGCCTGGTGCAGGCCGCGGAGCATCCCGACCTCGAGGCTGCGATCGCCGCCTACGCGGACTTCCTCGCGGCCCATGTCGACGTGGCGGCGGTGCGCGCGCTGGCCGCCGGCGGCGGGCCGGCGCGGACCGGCCGGGCCGCGCCGCCGCCAGCCCAGCGCATCGCGCTCGCACGCGACGCCGCCTTCTCCTTCGTCTACCCGCATCTGATGGACGACTGGCGGCGGGCGGGCGCAGAGATCCTGCCATTCTCTCCCCTTGCCGACGAGCCGCCGGACCCGGCCGCCGACATCGCCTGGCTGCCGGGTGGCTATCCCGAACTGCACGCCGGCGCGCTCGCCGCCGCCGACCGGTTCCGCGACGGGCTCGCCCGTTTCGCCGAGACCCGGCCCGTGCACGGCGAATGCGGCGGCTACATGGCGCTCGGCGCCGGGCTGGTGGACGCCGGCGGCGCGCGGCGGCGCATGGCGGGCCTGCTCGGACTGGTCACCAGCTACGAGACCCGGCGCATGCACCTTGGCTACCGGCGGGCCACCCTGCGCGAGGCGATGCCCGGCCACCCGGCGGGCGCGCGCCTGCGCGGGCACGAATTCCACTACTCCACCATCCTGGAGCAACCCGACGCGCCGCTGGCCGATGTCCTCGACGCCGACGGCGCGCCCACGGCCGAGACCGGCTCACGCCGCGGCGCCGTCACGGGCACCTTCTTTCACCTGATCGCCGCGGAGCCGTGAGCGGCTTCGTGAGCTTCGTCGGCTCGGGTCCCGGCGACCCGGAGCTCCTGACCCTGCGGGCGGTCGATCGGCTGCGCGCGGCCGACGCAGTGCTTTTCGACGACCTCTCCTCAGGGCCGATCCTGCGCCACGTGCGCCCGGGGGCAGATCTCGTCGCGGTCGGCAAGCGCGCCGGACGACCCTCGCCGAAACAGGACCACGTCAGCCGGCTCCTGCTCGACTACGCCGCCGACGGCGCGCGCGTCGTGCGGCTGAAATCCGGCGACCCCGGCGTGTTCGGGCGGCTGGAGGAGGAGATTTCGGCCCTGCGCGCCGCGGGAATCGGCTTCGAGATCGTGCCGGGCGTGACCTCCGCCACCGCGGCGGCGGCCGCGGCCGGCATCCCGCTCACCCGCCGGCTGACCGCGCGCCGGGTGCAGTTCGTCACCGGCCACGACACCGCCGGCGCGCTGCCCGAGGATCTCGACATCGCAGCCCTGGCCGATCCCGGCGCCCTGACGGTCGTCTTCATGCCCAAGCGCACCCTGGCGGCGCTCGCCGCCCGTCTGGTCGCCGCCGGGCTGCCCGCGGAGACGCCCGCGCTCCTCGCCGAGAACGTCAGCCGTCCCGACCAGCGCCTGACCCGGGCGGGATTGCTGGCGCTCGCCAGATCCCCGGAGGTCACAACCTCCGACGCGCCGGCGCTGGTCCTCTTCGGACCTCTGGCGGAGGGGTGGGAATGATCGAGCTTGCCCTCGTCGGCGTCGGCATGGGCGCGCCGGCGCACCTCACCGGCGAGGCCGTCGCGGCGCTGCGGGCGGCCGAAGCGATCCTGATCCCGCGCAAGGGCCCGGACAAGGCGGACCTCGCCGAGGCTCGCCGCGTGATCTGCGACAGGTTTCTCGGACCGTCGGCGCCCATCGTCGAATTCGACCTGCCCGTCCGTTCAGCGGGGGGCAACTACTTCGCCGGCGTGCGCGACTGGCACGACGCCGTCGCCCGGGTCTGGGCCGCAGCGCTGCGCCAGGCGCTGCCCGAGGGCGGAAAGGCGGCCCTGATGATTTGGGGCGACCCCGCGCTCTACGACAGCAGCCTGCGCATCGCCGGACGTCTCCCGGCGCTCGGCCTGGCTGCGCGCGCCACGGTGATCCCGGGCGTCACCAGCCTCCAGCTTCTGACCGCCGCCTTCGCAATCCCGCTGAACCCGCTCGGCGCTCCGGTCCTGATCACCACCGGGCGCAGGCTGCGCGACGGCGGCTGGCCGTCCTGCGCCGACGCCGTCGCCGTCATGCTCGACGGCGGCTGCGCCTTCGAGACCGTGCCTCCGGCCGACGTCGAGATCTTCTGGGGCGCCTATCTGGGCATGCCGGGCCAGATCCTGCGCGCCGGTCCGCTCGCCAATGTCGGCCCCGCCATCGTCGCGGCGCGGGCCGAGGCGCGGGCCCGACACGGATGGATCATGGACATCTATCTTCTTAGGCGGATTCGGAGCGCGGAGGACAGCGCGTGACCCCGGCGGAACTCGCCCGCCACCTGCCGCGCTGGGGTCTCGGCGACGGCGCCGAGATCACGCTCATCAACGTCTCCGAGAACATGACTTTCCGGGCCCGCGAGGGCGACGTGGCGCGCATCATACGGCTGCACCGGAACGGCTACCACAGCGACGCCGAGATCCGATCCGAACTCGCCTGGATCGAGGCGCTCAGGCGCGATCGGGTGCTCGACTGCGCAGAGCCGCTGCCCGGGTCCGACGGCGCGCTGATCCAGACTGTCGATCACGCGGGCGCGCGGCGCCGGCTCGTCGCCTTCGCCGAAATTGCGGGCCGCGAACCCGATCCCGGCCCTGACCTGCCCGCGGCCTTCGCGCGGCTCGGAGCGATCACCGCGCGTCTCCACGCCCACGCCGGCGCGTGGACGCCGCCGCCGGGGTTCGCGCGCAAGCGCTGGGACGTCGAGACCATCCTCGGCCCGGCGCCGCACTGGGGAGACTGGCGCGCGGCGCCCGGGCTCGATGACGCCGGAGCCGCGGTCCTCGGAAGGCTCGCGAAGACGCTGGAGACGCGCCTCGCCAGGTACGGCGCCGGCCCGCAGCGCTTCGGCCTCATCCACGCCGATTTGCGGCTCGCCAACCTGATTGAGGATGGCGACCGTCTTGCGGTGATCGACTTCGACGATTGCGGCTTTGGCTGGCGCATGTACGACTTCGCCGCCGCGGTGAGCTTCATCGAGGACGACCCGCGACTCGGCGACCTCGCCGCCAGATGGGCGGAGGGTTACCGCTCCGTCGCGCCGCTCGCGCAGGAGGACGCCGCGGTTCTGCCCGCCCTCGTCATGCTCCGCCGGCTGCTACTGACCGCCTGGATCGGCAGCCGCGCCGAGAGCGACACCGCCCGCGCGCTCGGCGGACCGGGATTCACCGCCGGCACGGTGGCGCTCGCCGACGGCTTCCTCGCCGGCGGCGACGCGCGCTTTTTCGGTTGAGAGATTGAGCCCGCTGCTCGCCCTTGCGGCGCTGCTCCTCGAGGCCGGCGTCGGCTACCCCGACCGGCTCTTTCGCCGCATCGGCCATCCGGTGACCTGGATCGGCGCGCTGATCTCCGCGCTCGACCGCAACTGGAACCATGACGGCGACCCGCCTGCGCGCCGGCGCCGCGCCGGGCAGGCGGCGATCGGCCTGACGCTCGCCGTCGCGCTCGCCGCCGGCGCCACGCTCCAGGCGCTCGCCGGCCTCGGCTGGGCCGGCTTTGTCGCCGCGGCGCTGGCCGCGAGCGCCCTTCTCGCCCAGCGCAGCCTCGAGGCGCACGTGCGCGCAGTGGCCGAGGCGCTCGAGACCGGCGGGCTGCCCGCCGGCCGCGCAGCGGTGGCGCGCATCGTCGGCCGCGACCCGGACGCGCTCGACGAGGCCGGCGTCTGCCGGGCGGCGATCGAGAGCCTTGCGGAGAACTTCTCGGACGGGATCGTGGCGCCGGCGCTCTGGCTCGCCGCGCTCGGCGCGCCCGGCGGCTGCGCCTACAAGGCGATCAACACCGCCGACAGCATGATCGGCCACCTCACGCCGCGCCACCGCGACTTCGGGCGGACGGCGGCGCTGCTCGACGACGCGGTCAACTGGCCGGCGGCGCGGCTCTCCGGCGGGCTGATCACGCTCGCAGCCCGACTTCGCGCCCGGGGCGGCGCCCGGCCGCGCCTGGGCGGCCATGCGACGCGACGCGCGCCGCCACCGCTCGCCCAACGCCGGGTGGCCCGAGGCGGCGATGGCCGGCGCGCTCGGACTGAGCCTCGCCGGACCCCGGCGCTATGGCGGCGAGATGGTCGCGGACGCAGAGATGAACGCCGGCGGGCGCCGTGATGCGGGCCCGGCGGACATCCGGCGCGCGCTTCGCCTCTGCCGGATCGCCGACGGACTTCTCATCTGCGCCATCGCGCTCTGGGCGCTCGCGCTGGCGGCGCTCACTTGAGCCTCAGAACCAGGCCCGCGGTCACCAGGTCC
Organism: uncultured Alphaproteobacteria bacterium; assembly: GCA_963700835.1. GTDB lineage: Bacteria > Pseudomonadota > Alphaproteobacteria > Rhodobacterales > Rhodobacteraceae > Amaricoccus. The sequence continues at coordinate 59,739 of CAVOZD010000031.1, read as the reverse complement.
ACGCGGTCGGCGACGGCCGCGACGCGCTGGTTCAGAAGACCCGCGGCGTCGCGAAAGCGCCGCGCCAGCGCATTGTCGGGCACGATCCCCTGCCCGACCTCGCTGGAGACCAGGCAAACCGGACCGGTCCGCGCCGCCAGGGCCCCGAGAAGGCGGTCGGCCTCCGCGTCGAGGTCAGCCTCGGCGAGCAGGGCGTTGCTCAGCCAGAGCGTGAGGCAGTCGACCAGCGCGGCCGCGCCCGGCGGCGCCGTCCCGAGCGCGCCGACGAGATCGCGCGGCGCCTCAACCGTGCGCCAGCCTGCGCCGCGACGCGCGCGGTGTTCGGCGATGCGGGCGGCCATCTCCACATCCCCGGCCTCGGCGGTCGCGACATAGAGCCACGGTCCCGGCTCGGCGGCGACGAGCGCCTCCGCGTGCCGGCTCTTGCCGGACCGCGCCCCGCCGATCACCAGCGTCAGGTCGCCGCGCATGTCTCGCCTCCGGACGGTCCGAACCCAACCCTTCTTGACCGGTTGCGCCGCCCTGCGCAACGCGCCGCCGCCCGCCCAGGAGACCGGAGCGCGCGCGGAAACCCGCCCTCGCATTCCCAGGAATAAAGTTCCAAGTTGATTTCAACCTTCGCGAGAGTATATTTGATTAATCGGCGCTTAACGAACCAACGCTTCGGTTCAGGATTTTCGGGCGAAATTAGCCAGTTGCCCGGAACAACTCGGAGTAGGACCGGTGCTCGCGTCATCGGACGACACGAAAAATGCTCTGAGCGCTCGTCTCTTGCGGGCATGTCGACGCATGGGGTCGGACGCGGTCGCATGCTGATCGGACTCCGCACCGCGATCGTGGGAACCGTGCTGATCGCCGCAAGTCTGCCGCTGACGGTTTTCTGGTTCTGGCCGCACAATTCGGTGCTTTCCGGCGAGTTCGAAGAGGTCCAGGAACGCCATCTCCTGATCGCCGACAATCTCGGCGCAGCGCTCGAACTCTACCATCGCGACGTCACCACGCTCTTCGCGACCTTCGCGCCGCTCATCGCCCGTGGCGAGGGCGGCGACGCCGCGCCGCTGTTCCGCAGCCTGCACTTCCGCCACATCTGCGTCGCCGATCCCGCCACCGGAGAGGTGCTGGGAGCGGCGCTCGCGGAGGCGGCCCCCTGCCCCGCGCGCATTCCCACGGATCGTCTGGCGATGCTCCGCGAGCTGGCGGCCGGCGGCGGCATAGCGATCTCGGGCGTAATGGCGACGGACGACGGCGATCCGCGGCTCTTCATCGTCACCGAGACGGACGGACGTCTTGTGGTCGGCGCGCTCTCCACGACCTTCTTCCGCAATCTCCAGGAGCGGGTCAGCTTCGGCCGGCTGGGTCACGCGACGATCGTGGACCAGGACGGCCGGGTGCTCGCCCACCCGCGCGACGCCTGGGAGCAGGAGGCCCGCGACATCTCGCAGGTTTCGGCCGTCAGGCGGATGCTGGCGGGTGAAACCGGCGTCGCCACCTTCCATTCGCCGTCGCTTGGGACCGACGTGGTTGCAGGCTTCACCACCGTCCGGGGACCGGGCTGGGGCGTGATGGTGCCCCAGCCGATCGCCGAGCTCGAGGAGGTGGCCGCGCGCATCAACCGCGAGAGCTTCACGGTTCTCGCGGTGTCCATCCTGTTCTCCGTCGGCCTCTCCACACTCATCGCCACCCAGATCACCCGGCGCATGCGACGGATCGAGGCGGCGACGACCCGCATGGCCGAAGGGGCGGCGGGCGTCCAGGTGCCGCCCTCGGGGGCTCGGATCCGCATCCGGGAGCTCGGCAACCTCCGCAAGAGCTTCAACGCCATGTCGGCGCAACTCGCGGCGGCCCAGGACCGGATGATCGAGGAATCCTACCGCTCGGGCCACGCCGACATGGCGGCGAGCGCGCTGCACAACATCCGCAACGCAATGAACCCGCTGATCAACCGGGTCGCCGACGCCCGCGCCATTCTCGCCGACGCGCCCGGACGTCGGCTCGGCGACGCGCTCGCCGAGATCTCCGATCCGCAGACGCCCGAAGACCGCCGGTCGCGGCTGATCGAATACTGCCGGCTGAGCGTGGAGGAAGCTGAGCGCTGGCGCGCCGGCCTCGCCGAGACGCTTCAGGTCTCCACAACTCAGTTCGCGCGGATCAAGGAGATCCTGATCGCCGAGGAGCAATCGAGCTTCGAGCCGCCGGTGATCACCCTGGTCGAGCTGCGCCCGCTGATCGACGAGGCGCTCCAGCTTGTCGCCATCGACGGGCTCGAGCACGTGACGGTCGACATCGACGCCTCGGTCGACGGCGTCGGCGCGATCCGGGCGTCGCGGCTCCTGATGCTCCAGGTCCTCCAGAACCTTCTCGCCAACGCCGTGGACGCGCTGCGGAGCTCGGGCTCGAGCTTGCGCCGGATCGCGATCGCCGCCACCGAGGAGGAGGTCGAAGGCCAGCCGATGGTGCGCGTGAGCGTGCGCGATTCCGGGGTCGGTATGGAGGCTGGCGAGATCGAGAAGATCTTCATTTCCGGCTTCACCCGCAAGCCCGACGGACGCGGCGGGCTCGGCCTGCACTGGTGCGCCAACACCGTCGGCCGGATGCGCGGTCGCATCTTCGCGCAGTCCGATGGCCCCGGCCAGGGCGCGCAGCTCAACGTCCTCCTCCCGCGCGCCGGTTGAACATGGTCGCGTCCGCCTTCCCGCGCTCTCCTCGCATCCGCGTGCTCGTCGCCGAAGACGACCCGGCGGTCGCCCAGGATTACCTGCGCGCCTTCGCGCCCGAGACCGGCGAGGGCCGCCGGCGGCGCTGCGCGCTCGACGCGCTCGAAACGAGCCTCTTCGGCGCGGCGGCCGGGGCCCCGCGCGGCGAGGAGCCGATCTTCGAGACCAACGTCCAGCACCAGGGCGCCGGCGCCATCGCCGCCCACGAGGCGGCCCTCGCCGCCGGCGACCGCTTCGACGCGGCGCTTCTGGACGTGCGCATGCCGCCAGGGCTGAGCGGGGTCGAGACCGCGGCGCGGCTGCGCGACGCCGACCCGGAGCTTCTGATCGGAATCGTCACCGGCTATTCGGATCTCGACTTCACCGAGATCGCCGCCCGCATCCCTCCCGCGCGCAGGCTCTTCTTCCTGCGCAAACCCTTCGACCGCGCCGAGATCAGGTCGGCGGTGACTGCGGGCGTCGCCCGCGCCGCCGACCCCGAGCCGGCCTGAGCAGAGGCGGACCAAGCCCATGCACTTCGACGCGCACGCCGGACGGACCGATCCGCCCTACCGCATCCTCGCGGTGGACGACGAGGCGGAGATCCTCGACACCTACCGCAGCAGTCTTGAGGTTCCGCTGGCCACAAGCGCCGCGGCCCCGCTCCAGGCGCTCGAGCGCGACCTCTACGGCGGGACTACGCCGAGCGCGCTCCAGGGCGAATTCGCCCTGACCTGCTGCCGGTCGGGCACGCACGCGCTGGAACTGATCGCCGAAGCCCGGCGCGCCGACGCGCCCTTCGCGGCGGTGCTGCTCGACAAGTCGATGCCCGACGACATCGACGGGCTGATCGTGGCGCGCGAGATCCGCCGCCTCGACCCGGACACGATCGTGGTGCTCGTCACCGGCGCCCAGGACGCACGGCTGCCCGAAAGCCTCGGATCGCTGGCTGCGGACGATCGGTTCTTCATCTTCTACAAGCCCTTCTACGCCGCCGAGATCCGGCAGTTCCTGTCGGCGGTCTGCGCCAAGGCCCATCTTGAGCGCCGGCTCTTCGCCGACAACGCGGCCCTCGAGGCCAAGGTGCGCGAGCGCACCGCCGCGCTTGCGGCCGCCCGCGACGCGGCCGAGGCGTCTAGCCTGTCGAAATCCGCATTCCTGGCCAACATCAGCCACGAGGTGCGCACCCCGCTCAACGGCATCCTCGGCATGGCCGCGCTGATGGAGCATGGCGCGCTCGATCCCGAGCAGCGCCAGAAGCTTGCAGTGATCCGTGATTCCGGCGAATGGCTTCTGGAAATCATCAACGGCCTGCTTGAGTCCGCCTCGATCGAGGCCGGCGAGGTGCGCCTGACCCGCGATCCCATGGATATCGCCGAAACGGTGCGCGAGGCGCTCGCGCTGGTGCAGGGCGTCGCCGTCGGCAGAGGCGTCGCCATCGCCAGCCGCATCGAGATCGACCCCGACGCGATCTTCATCGGCGACCGCCAGCGCATCAAGCAGGTGCTGACCAACCTCCTCGGCAACGCCATCAAGTTCGGCCATGGCGGCGAGATCACCGTCACGGTCGCGCGCGACCCGGCCCGGCGCCTGCGTTTCGAGGTGTCAGACCAGGGCCCGGGCGTCGCCGCCGAGGTGCTCCCGCGCCTCTTCGAACGCTTCAACAAGGATGCGCGACCCGGCGCATTGGCCAGCCCGGCGGCGAGCAGCGGCCTTGGCCTCGCCATCTGCAAGGATCTCGTCGAGCTGATGGGCGGGGAGATCGGCGTGGAGACCGAGCCGGGGCGCGGCAGCACCTTCTGGTTCGCGCTCCCGCTGCGGCAGAAGAACCGCTCCCTGTCGCAGTTCTTCGCCACCGGGGCCTGACACGGGCTTGATTGCCGCCGCGCCGCGTGCTCCGCTCGGCTGCGCCCAAGCCGCCGGAGCCCGCCCATGACCCTGCGCGACCTCGACGACGCCGCCTGGCTCAACCCGCCACCGGAATGGACGCGCGACGCCGGCGGGCTGCGGGTCGTGACCGGCGACCAGACCGACTTCTGGCAGGACACCTGGTACGGCTTCCACCGCGACAACGGTCACTTCTACGGAAGCGCCGCGCCGCCGGAGTTCACGGCCGAGATCGCCTTCGAGGGCGGCTATCGCCATCTCTACGACCAGGCCGGGCTCATGGTGCGCGCCGACGCCGAGCGATGGATCAAGCTCGGGATCGAGTACACCGACGGCGCGACCCAGTTCTCGATCGTCGTCACCGACGGCCGCTCCGACTGGTCGGTGGTGCGCCGCGAGGGCGCTACGGGCGTCCAGTCGGTGCGCCTCACCCTCGTTCGCGGAGCGGCCCTGGCGCAGTTCCACGACGGCGACGGCTGGACGCTCATGCGGCTGGCGCCCTTCGCGGTGGACGCCCCGCTCCGCGTCGGGCCGATGGCCTGCTCGCCCGAGCGCGCCGGCTTTCGCGTGCGCTTCACCGCCTTCAAGGTCGGCCCGCCCGACGCCGACGCCCTGCACGGATGATCGGGGCCGCGCCTCAGGCGGCGGCGACACCGTGGGCCAGACGTTCGCCGGACCCCGTGTCGAAGAGAAACCCGTGCTCGATCGGGAACCGCACGCCGACGGTGCTGTCGAAGTCGATCTCGAAGTCCTTGGGCATCTTGATCTGCACTGTCGCGTCGCCGTTCTGCACCGTGACCAGCGTGACCTCGCCAGTGAGCTCGGCCGCGTAGACCCGTCCGTCGAACAGCCCCGCGCCCTCGGGCGCAACCTCCGCGTCCTCCGGCCGGAAGCCGAGCGTCACCCTGGGGATCGCCTCGCCGGTGGTCACCGGCAGGTCGACACCGTGCGACCGGAACCGTCGATCCCGGATCTCGCCCTCGATGAAGTTCATCGGCGGCGATCCCATGAAGCCGGCGACGAAGAGGTTGGCGGGGTTGTTGTAGACCTCGCGCGGGGCCCCGAGTTGCTGGATGACGCCGCCGGACATGATCGCCACCCGGTGCGCCAGGGTCATCGCCTCGATCTGGTCGTGGGTCACGTAGATCGTGGTGACGCCGAGAGCATGCTGCATGTGCTTGAGTTCGGCTCGCATGAACCCGCGCAGCTTTGCGTCGAGGTTCGAGAGAGGCTCGTCCATCAGGAAGGTCGACGGCCGTCGCACGATCGCGCGGGCGAGCGCCACGCGCTGCCGCTGGCCGCCGGACAGCTGGCGCGGGAAGCGGTCGAGCAGGCTCTCCATGTGCACCTGCGCCGCCGCCTCGCGCACCGCCTCGGCGCGCGCATCCGGCGCGACGCCGCGCACCTTGAGCGGAAAGCCGATGTTCTCGGCGACGGTCTTGTGGGGATAAAGCGCGTAGGACTGGAAGACCATCGCGACGTCGCGGTACTTTGGCAGCACGCGCGTGACGTCGACGTCGCCAAGCTGGATCGTGCCGCTGTCGACCTCCTCGAGCCCGGCGATCATGCGCAGCGCCGTGGTTTTGCCGCAGCCCGAGGGGCCGAGCAGCACCAGGAACTCGCCCGCCCGCACATCGAGGTTGAGATCCTTGACCACGTGCACCGCGCCGAACGACTTGTTGAGCGCGCGGATCGACAGCCGCTTCGCTCCTGCTCCGGCCCGCGGCCCGCGCTCCTCCATCGTCGCGTTCATCCCTTCACCGCTCCCAGCAACACACCCTTGGAAATGAAGCGCTGCAGCACGATCGCCATCAGCACCACGGGGATGATCATCACGATGATCACCACGGACATGCTCCACCACAGGATCCCGCGCTCGCCGGCGTTCATCGCCGCGACCAGTATCGGCATCGTCTGCGCCCGGCTGGTGGAGAGAAAGAGCGCCAGCAGGTACTCATTCCACGCGAGGATCATCACCAGGAGCGTCGTCGCCGCGAGACCGGGCCGCGACAGCGGCAGCACGATCTCCCAGAAGGTCGTCAGCCGCGTCGCCCCGTCGAGCTGCGCGCTCTCCTCGAGATCGATGGGGATCGACTTGAAGAAGTCGTACATCAGCCAGATGACGATCGGCAGGTTGACGACGCTGTAGGTCAGGATGATCGCCAGGTGCGTGTCGAGCAGCCCCACGGTCTGAAACATCAGGTAGATCGGGACGACCACCACGATCGGCGCGAGGATGCGCTGCGAGATCATCCAGAACAGGATGTCGCCGTTGCTGAGCCGCGCCTTGAAGTAGCTGCCGATCGCGCGGGCCAGGAAATAGAACGCCGCCAGCGCCGCCGCCACCGACAACCGCCAGTCCACCCCGAAGACCCCCACCGCCACGAAGGCCGCAGCCATCAGCAGCACGAACATCATGATGACGCCGAACCTCGGCCGGTACTCGATGCGCGCCAGCGCATAGGCGGCCATGGACCCGACCAGCATGCTCAGCGCCGTCGCCGACAGCGCGATGATGATCGAGTTGGTGTAGGCCTTCATCGTGTCCTTCCAGTCGAAGACGAAGAGCTCGCGCCACGCGTGCAGGCTCGGCTGGAAGTCCACGAACGGCAGGTAGACCGGCCCGGAGTTCACGTCGACGGCCGTCTTGAACGAGGTGATGAAGACCCAGTAGATCGGAAAGAGCACGAAGAGCGTCCAGAACGCCAGCAGCGCGAAGACGATGACCTTGGTTCCCGGAGCCATGCGCCCGATCGCCGGCGGCTCGAAGAGCCGGGCCCCGAGGGACCGACGACGCGGCGGGCCGACGTCGCTCACGCCGTCGCCCGGCGGTGGCGCAGCACCACGAGGTTGAAGAACGACACCGTGGTCACCACCGTCACGAAGAGCAGCAGGTAGGCGACCGCGGCCGACTGCCCCAGATCGAGCGCGCGCCACGAGAACAGCGAATGGAGCGTCATCGACTCGGTGGCGATCCCCGGCCCGCCCGAGGTCATGATGTTGGGCAGATCGACGATCTTGAACGCCTCGATCACCCGGATGAGCATCACCGTGGCGGCCACCGGCATGATCGTGGGCCAGGTGATCTCGCGGAAGATCTGCCAGCTCGACGCCCCGTCGACCTGTCCCGCCTCCACGAAGTCCCGCGGCACGTTCTCGAGCGCGGCCAGCATCACCACGAAGATGAACGGGATCCACTGCCAGGAATCGCCGATGACGATGAAGACCCGCGCCGCCCAGGGGTCGGCCGCCCAGGCGAAGTCGCCGAGCCCCGCCCATTGCCAGACCGGCGCGAACGGGCCCTTCGACGTATCCGCCATCATCCGGAAGGCGTAGCCGACCCCGATCGGCGTGATCATCAGCGGCACGAAGAAGGCAACGCGAAAGAAGTTCCGCCCCCAGATCGGCTGGGAGCACAGGAACGCCAGGCCAAGCCCGATCGCGAACTGGATCGTGCAGCCGACGAAGACGTAGAACAGCGTCACCCCGAGCGTGCCGAACGGGTTGCCGCTGAAGGTGGTGGCGGCGAACATGAAGGCGACGGCGATGATGAAGGCCGCGGTGATCAGCCGTCCGACGAAGCCGATCACCGTGAAGGCCTGCGTCGCATAGCGCCAGAGCCACCAGAGCACAGCGGCCGTCACCGACAGGCCCAGCACCCAGCCCAGCGCCGAGATCGTCGTGAAGGTGCCGAGGAAATGGAACTGCTCGGAACCGAAGAGCTGCTTCTTGAAGTTGTCGAACCCGACGAAGCGCACCTGATACGAGCCGCCGCGCAGGCGGAACCGCGAGAACGCGATGATCAGCGACGCAACGAGCGGGAAGATCGAGAACACCAGGATCATCACCACGGCGGGCGTGATGAAGAGCTGGCGGGAATGGCGGTCCAGCCATTCGCTGAAGCCCCCGGACCGGGGGGCGTCCATCGCGACTCCGGCCGGGGCGGAGAGCCCCGGCCGGTCGGTCTTCTCGACAGGCCCTGTGACTGACATCAGGGCGCCGTCCGATCAGTTGGTGATGCCGAGCGAGGCCTCGTACATCGCCCGCTGGCTGTCGCGGTCGAAGTCCTCGGTGATCTCCTCCCAGCCGGCTTCGATGTTGGCCAGCGCCTCCTCGGCGGTGATCTCGTCGGCGAGGAACCGGGCGAGCTCACGGTCGAGCACGACGCCGGTGTACTGCTGGGCGCCGGGGATCTTGATGTCGGAGGCCATGTTCGGGTTGTTCAGGCTATCCTTGATCGCGCCGAGGTAGTTGTCGGCGAATTCCGGCGAGAAGCCCGCCTCGATCCACAGCTCGGTGTTCTCGAGCTGCGAGTTCCGGTAGGGGTTGTAGCCGGTCCAGCCGATGGTCACGTCGACGTTCGACTGCGCCGCCTGGTTGACGTAGCTCAGGAAGTCGTAGGCCGCCTGCTTGACCGCCGGATCGGCGTTCTTGTTGATCGCCCCGGACCAGCCGCCGAAGGCCGCGAACGGCGCGTAGTTGATGCCGTCGACCGCGTTCGGGCAGATTTCCGGCGTGCAGTCCACCAGGGTCCCGGTGGCCGGATCGAGCACCCGCGAGGTTCCGGGCATGATCACCGCGCCCATCTTGTCGCGGATCGCCGCCCCGCTCTCGTCGATCGAGAGCGGGCCGATGTCGCCCCAGTCGATCGCGAGGCCGCAGCGGCCGGACTGAACCAGCGCGCGCGTATCGCCGATGTCGTGGTTCAGCTCGTCCGGCGGGCCGTACTTGCCGGTATCCTTGTAGATGCGGAACGCCTCCGCCCAGGCCTCGTTGTTGATCTTCGGCGTCATGTCCTCCTGGTTGAAGAAGATGCCCTCCGACGTGCCCTTGGACTGCACGAAGGCCGCCGCGATCGACATGACCGCGAAATAGCCCTGCGCGTTGCGCTTCTTGAAGATGCAGGAGCCGTAGTCGGGCTCGCCGTCGCCGTTGATGTCCTTGCCGTTGATCGCCTCGGCGACCGCCATGTACTCGTCCCAGTTGCGCGGCGGCTCCAGTCCCAGTTCCTCGAGCACGTCCCGGCGATAGTAGAGCATCTGGAAGTCGCCATCGACGGTGATCAGGTAGGTGGTGCCGCCGATCTTCTGGTTGTAGTCGCGGAAATACGGCGCGATGTCGTCGACGTCGATCTTGGTGTCTGCGGCGATGTAGTCATCGAGCGGTTCGACAAGGTCGCCGTCGACGAGCTCGGTCGCCCAGCCGGACGCGAAGACGCCCACGTCGATCGAGTTGGTGCCCGAGGCCCAGTCGGTGAGGATCTTCTGGAACAGCTCCGCGAAGGGCACCTCGCTGACGCTGATCTCCGCGCCGGTCATCTCGGTGAATTCCGCGCCGCGCTCGACGAGACGCTGCGCGATCACCGGTCCGGGCCGGGTCAGGACGTTGATGGTGATCCCGCTGTAGTCCGGCGCATCCTGCGCGACGGCGGGCGCGGCGGCCGCGATGGCTCCCGCGACCGCGAGCGCGCAGCCGGCCAGCCTGCGGCTTGTCTTGTCGAGTCTCAGCATGTGTCTCTCCCTAGGGTTGCTTATGCTTTTGATTACACGGCCTTGTTCGATCGACCGCCTTGTAGCCATGTTCGCCGGGAAGCCCACGCAAGTAAAGCGTCGTCCGCATGGCTATTCCCCGGCAGTCGCCCGCGCCGCGCGGCGGGGCGCCGCGCCCACCGACGGGGCGGCGAGTTCCGCCCCGGTCGGCGGGTCGCAGCCGACCCGGCCGCAGGTCACCGAGGCCGCCGACACCGCATAGTCGAGGAGCGCGCCGACGGTGTCTCGGTCGAGGTCGCGCAGCGGCTCGGGCGCGAGCAGCCCCGCGACCCGGGCCGCGTGCAGGAACGCGCCGTGAAACGTGTCTCCGGCCCCGATGGTGTCCGCGACCGCCACCGCGCGGGCGGGGCGATCCACCCGGCCAGCAGCGACGTAGGCCGTCGCGCCCCTCGGGCCGCGGCTGATCAGCACCACGCCGACGCCCGCGTCGATGAGCGCCGCCGCCACCGCCGCCTCGTCCGCCTCCGGCCGCAGCCAGGCCAGATCCTCCTCGGAATAGCGCACCACATGCGCCATCGCCGCCAGCCGCTCCATGCGGGCCACATAGGCGGCGCGGTCGGCGACAAGGCTCGGACGGCAGTTGGGATCGAAGGACAGCGCCATGCGCGCCCGCGCCGTTTCCGCAAGCGCCTCGTAGGCCGAGGCCGAGGGATCGCAGATCAGCGTCACCGAGCCCACATGCAGCGCCTCGAGGCCATAGAGCGCCCCGCCGTCGGGATCGGCCGTCCAGTTTCGCCCGGCGGTGTTGTCGTCGTAGAAGGCGTATCGGGCGTCCGCGCCGATCATGCGCACGAAGGCCAGCGTCGTCTCGTGGTCGCTGCGCGTCAGCCGGTCGGTGGCGACGCCGGCCGCGGCCATGTGGGCGGTGATCATCTCGCCGAAGAGATCGCGCGACACCCCGCCGAGGAAGGTGGTGGGCGTTCCGAGCCGCGCCAGCGTCACCGCCACGTTGAGACAGGATCCGCCCACCCGCGGCGCAAAGGCCTCGCCGCCGTCCGCGGCCCGCACCGGCACGAAGTCGATGAGTGCGTCCCCGCCGCAGGCGATCATCCGCGCGCCTCCCTTGCGCTCTTGCGCCGAAACTGTCGCGGCGCTCCGGTGCTTGTCAACTACATTTGTCCATGCTAGCCGACAAATGTAACATCACCGCGTCCGGGAAAGAGCGCGCGCATGCCCAAGAGCCTCATGGTCGATCCCGAGCGCCTGCGCCGGCGCGACGCGCTCGCCTTTCCCGAGATTCCGGTGCGCGCCTACGCCCGCGACTTCACCGAGGAGCGCGCCGAATGGGGCGACGCCGGCCTCGTCGAGATCCTGCGGCGCATGGCGCTGGTGCGCGAGTTCGAGGCGATGCTGACCGCGCTCAAGGCCACCGGCCGCTACGGCGGCGTCGAATACGCCTACAAGGGTCCCGCGCACCTCTCGATCGGCCAGGAGGCCGCAGCGGTCGGCGCGGCCCTGGCGCTCGGACCCGGCGACCACATCTACGGCAGCCATCGCAGCCACGGCGAGTTCATCGCCAAGGGCCTCTCGGCCATCGCGGCGCTCGACGAGGCCCAGACCGAGGCGATCATGGAAGATCACGCCGGCGGCGCGCTGCTGCGCGCGGTGGAACGCGCCATCCCCGAGAACGATCCGCGCCGGCGGGCCGAGAATTTTCTGCTCCTGGGGCTTCTCGCGGAGATCTTCATGCGCGCGAGCGGCTTCAACGGCGGCATGGGCGGCTCGATGCATGCCTTCTTCCCGCCCTTCGGCGCCTATCCCAACAACGCCATCGTCGGCGCCTCGGCCGGCATCGCCGCCGGGGCCGCGCTGCGCATGCGCCACAGCGGGGCGGACGCAATCGCCGTGGCGATGGTCGGCGACGGCGCCACCGGCTGTGGCCCGGTGTGGGAGGCGATGAACTTCGCCGCCATGCGCCAGTTCCACACACTGCACACGGGCGAGGACGGCGCGACGGCGGGCGGACTGCCGGCGCTCTTCTTCTTCGTCAACAACTTCTACGCCATGGGCGGGCAGACCATGGGCGAGACCATGGCCTGGGACCGGCTGGCGCGCATCGGCGCGGGCCTGAACCCCGAGGCGCTGCACGCCGAGACCGTCGACGGCGGCGACCCGCTTGCGGTCGCCGACGCGGTGCGGCGAAAGGCCGGGCTCCTTCGGGCTGGCGCCGGGCCGGCGCTTCTGGACGTGGAATGCTACCGGGCGAGCGGACATTCGTCCTCGGACGTCAACGCCTACCGCTCGAAGGAGGAGATGGCGGCCTGGGCGGCGCACGATCCGCTGGAGAGCTTCGCGGCGAAGCTCGTCGCCGGCGGCGTGCTCGACGCCGCGACCCGCGAGGCCATCGCCGCCCGGGCCGCGGACACCGTCGCCGCCATCGCCCGCGCCGCCGCCGATCCGGCCGTCTCGCCGCTCATCGACCTCGCCGCGACGCCCACGCTGATCGGCGGCTTCACCTTCGCGGACCGCGCCACGCCGCCGCCCGCCCCCGCCGCGCGGCTTCTCGCCGCCCCGGACGCGACTCCGCGCCTGCGCCAGCACGCCCGCAAGTCCCGCTCCGGCCGCAGCCCCGACGGCGAGGCCCTCTCGCCGATGCGCGCGATCACCCTGCGCGACGGGCTCTTCGAGGCGATCCTCGACCGCATGCTGCGCGACGACCGCCTCGTCGCCTACGGCGAGGAATGTCGCGAATGGGGCGGCGCCTTCGGCGTCTACCGCGGGCTCGCGGACGTCTTCCCGCACGCGCGACTCTTCAACGCCCCGATCTCGGAGGCCGCCATCGTCGCCACCGCCGTCGGCTACGCGCTCGAGGGCGGCCGGGCGCTGGTCGAACTGATGTACGCCGACTTCATCGGCCGCGCCGGCGACGAGATCTTCAACCAGATGGCCAAGTGGCGGGCGATGTCGGGCGGGCTGCTCTCGGTCCCCGTGGTGCTGCGGGCCTCGGTCGGCAGCAAGTACGGCGCCCAGCACAGCCAGGACTGGTCGGCGCTCTGCGCGCATGTGCCCGGCCTCAAGGTCGCCTACCCCGCCACCCCGTACGACGCCAAGGGACTGATGGCCGAGGCGCTCGCCGGCGACGATCCGGTGGTGTTCTTCGAGAGCCAGCGGCTCTATGACCGGGTCGAGCTCTTCCACCCGGACGGCGTCCCCGAGGAGCCCTACCGCCTGCCGCTCGGCGTCCCCGAGATCCGCCGACCCGGCGACGACGTGACCATCCTGACCATAGGCCCCTCGCTCTACCCCGCGCTCGCCGCGGCGGAGACGCTCGAGGAGGCGCACGGCGTGGAGGCCGAGGTGATCGACGCGCGCTGTCTCGTGCCGTTCGACTACGACCCCGTCCTCTCGTCGCTCGGCCGCACCGGCCGGCTGCTCGTCGTGTCGGAGGCCTGCGAGCGCGGCGGATTCGCCATGACCCTCGCCGCCAACCTCGCCCGCTTCGGCTTCGCCGACCTCAAGGCCCCGCCCCGCGTGCTCGGCGCGCCGAACTGGATCGTGCCCGGCGCCGATCTCGAGGAAGCCCATTTCCCCGGACCCGAGGCGATCGTCGACGCGGTGACGCAGGATCTCATGCCCGGGATCGGCGCGCCGCGGCGCGGGATCCGGACCTGGGACGACCGCGACCTCGCCCGGCGCGGGCTCTGATGGAGGAGAGGAACATGGCGCGCACGCCGCTCTACATGCCGCAACTCGGCAACGAGATCATCGAGGCGCAGATCGATTTCTGGCTCAAGGCCGCCGGCGACGAGGTGGCGGAGGGCGAGGCGATCGTCAGCATCACCACGCCCAAGGTCACCATGGAGCTCGAGGCCCCGACTGCGGGCGTGCTGGCCGAAATCCTGGTGGCGGAGGGGGATCTGGCCAATGTCGGCGCTGAACTCGCCATCATCGAGACCGCCTGAGCCGACCGGACGGGACGGCCCTCGGGTCGCGGCCCGCAGCGCCGGCGCGTCGGGGCCGCACCTGGTCTACCTGCACGGCTTCGGCGCCGATCGCCTCTCCTGGGCCGCGACCGATCCCGGGCTTGCGGCGCGCACCCACGCGCTCGACCTGCCCGGCCACGGCGCCGCCGGGCCGGAGGTCGGCGACGGGTCGGCCGCGGCCCTGCTCGCGCCGCTTCTTGGTTATCTCGAGACCCTCGACGCGCCGGCGCATCTCGTCGGCCATTCGCTCGGCGGCGGGTTGGCGCTCCTCGCCGCCGCCGCCGCGCCCGAGCGCGTCGCATCGCTCTTTCTGATCGCGCCGGCCGGACTCGGCGCCGGCGTGGACGCGGACTACCTCGCCGCCTACCCCGAGATCGGCGGGGCGGACGCAATGCGCGCGGCGCTCGAACGCCTCGTCGCCCGGCCGACGCTCATCAGCGAGATGACCGCCCGCTACGCCCTCGACCAGCTCGCGCGGCCCGGCGCGCGCGCAGGCCTGCGCGCCATCGCCGCGGCTTTCCCGGCGGGCGAGGCGCGCTTCGCGGCCGCCGCCGAAACCCTGGCGACCACGGATCTGCCCCGCCACGTGGTCTGGGGCGCGCGCGACGCGATCAACCCCGAGGCCCGCGACCGGCTCGCCGGCTTCGCGCCCCACGACCTGATCCCCGATGCCGGCCACCTGCCCCACATCGAGGCGCCGAAGGCCGTGAACGCGCGCCTCGCCGCCTTTCTCGCCGGGTTCGCGTGAAGACGCCGCGTCCCGACGCCGCCGCCCGGCGCCTGCGCGCCGCCTGGATGTACTACAGCCACGGCCTCACCCAGCAGGAGATCGCCGACCGGCTCGGCCTCAGCCGCGCCACCATCATCCGGCTGCTCGAGGAGGCGCGCGACCGCGGCGAGGTGCGGTTCTGGATCGAGGGCGCGGACGCCGACTGCGCCGGACTCGCGGTGCGGCTGGAGACCGCGCTCGGCGCGCCCGAGGTCATCGTCGTCCCCGGCGGGGACACGCCCGAGACCACAGCGGCCGCCGTCGGCCTGGCGCTCGGCGCGCGGCTCTCGGGCGAATTCGCCGACGGGGTGACCCTCGGTGTCGGCTGGGGGCGCACGCTCACCGCCGCGCTGCGCGCCTTCCGCCCGCCCCGGCTGGCGGGCGCGCGGGTGCTCTCGCTGCTTGGCGGCGCCGTTGAGGCCCGCGAGGCCAATCCCGCCGAGGTCGCGTGGCGAGTCGCCGGCGCGCTCGGGGCGGAATGTTACCTCTTTCCCGCGCCGCTGATCGTCGATTCTCCGCGGACGCGCCGCGCGCTCATCGAGGACTGCGGCCTCGAGCGGATCTACGCGCTGGCCGAGCGCATCGACGCCGCCGTGGTCAGCGTCGGCGACATCGGGCCCGGCTGCTCGTCGCTCAGCCGCACGCTCATGAGCCCCCGGGACTTCGACGAACTGGTCGCCGCGGGCTGCGTCGCCGACGTGATGTGCCACTTCCTCGACGCCAGCGGCGCGAGCGTCGACCACCCGATCGCCGAGCGGGTGATGGCGGTCGGTCTCGACGCGCTCGCCCGCGCGCCGCGGCGCATCATCGCCAGCGGCGGCAGGGCGCGCGGACCGGCGATCCGCGCCGCGGTCCGGCGCATCGGCTGTGACCTGCTGGTCACCGACGACGCCGCCGCGCGCGCGATCCTGGCCGATCGCCAGCGCTGAGGCGGGCGGCGTCCCGCTTGCGCGCGCGCCGCGCGATGCCCCAAGGTTGCGCCGGGGAGGACGGCCATGAAGAGCTACGACTACATCGTCACCGGCGCGGGTTCGGCCGGCTGCGTGATCGCCGCGCGGCTCAGCGAGGACCCGGACGTGCGCGTGCTGCTGCTCGAGGCCGGCGGCCCCGACGACAGCCGCCTCTTCGAGATCCCCGCGGGCTTTGCGCGCATGACCAAGGGCATCGCCAGCTGGGGCTGGTCGACCACGCCGCAGCGCCACATGAACGACCGGGTGTTCTGGTACACCCAGGCCCGCGTGCTCGGCGGCGGATCGACGATCAACGCGCAGGTCTACACCCGCGGCAAGGCGGAGGTCTACGACGCCTGGGCCTCCGAGCACGGCTGCGACGGCTGGGCCTTCTCCGACGTGCTGCCCTACTTTCGCCGCGCCGAGGGCAACGCCCGGATCGTCGACGGCTTCCATGGGGCCGACGGGCCCATCGGCGTCGCCGACCCGCTGGCGCCCCTGCCGGTCGCCTACGCGTTCCTGCGCGCCGCCCAGCAGTACGGCATCCCCTTGAACGAAGACTTCAACGGTGCCCGCCAGGAAGGCTGCGGCTTCTACCAGGTCACCCAGCGCGGCGGCCGCCGATCCTCCACGGCGAAGGCCTACCTCGCGCCGGCGCGGACGCGGCCGAACCTGACCGTCGCCACCGGCGCCGAGGCCCGTCGCATCGTCGTTGAGAACGGCCGCGCGGTCGGCGTGCGCTACGCGCAGGGGGCCGAGCGCGTCGAGGCTCGCGCCGAGGCCGAGGTGGTGATCACCTCCGGGGCCATCGGCTCGCCGCGGCTCCTGCTGCTGTCGGGCATCGGCCCCGCCGACCACCTGACCTCGGTCGGGGTCGCGCCGGTCCACGACCTTCCCGGCGTGGGCGCGAACCTGCACGACCACATCGACCTCTTCGTCATCGCAGAGTGCTCGGGCCCGCACAGCTACGACCACTACGCCAAACCGCACTACGCCGCCCTCGCCGGGGCGCAGTACTACCTCTTCGGCCGCGGCCCCGCGGCCTCCAGCCTCTTTGAGACCGGCGCCTTCTGGCGCACTGGCCCCGACGCGGTCGCGGACCTGCAGATGCACTTCGGCCAGGGATCTGGCATCGAGGCCGGGGTCGCGGCGATGAAGAACGGCGTCACGCTCAACGCCGCGCACGTCGCCCCGAAGTCGCGCGGAACCGTTCGGCTCGCCTCCGCCGATCCCTCCGATGCGCCGCTGATCGACCCGAACTACTGGGCCGAGCCCGACGACCGACGCCGCGCCATCGAGGGGCTCAAGATTGCCCGCGAGATCATGCGCCAGCCCGCGCTCGCACCCTTCCTGAAGGCCGAGCGCCTGCCCGGCCCGAAGGCCGGCGACGACGCCGCGCTCATCGCCTACGCCTGCGCCAACGCCAAGACCCAGCACCATCCGGTCGGCGCCTGCCGCATGGGACCGGCGGACGACCAGATGGCGGTCGTCGACCCGCGCCTGCGCCTGCGCGGGATCGACGGGCTGCGCGTCGCGGACAGCTCGATCATGCCCGCGATCACCGCGTCCAACACCAACGCCGCGGCGATCATGATCGGCGAGAAGGCCGCCGACCTGCTGCGCGGCAACCGCTGAGGGCGGCCGCCCTCACATCAGCCCGTTGAAGACACGCGCTTCCTCGGGAAGCGGGCGCGCGTTGATGGTCTGGACCATGTCGAGCAGCCGCGCCTTCGACCGGCGATAGTCGCGCCTGCTCGCCGGCAGGTAACGATAGACGCCCCGCGCCTGGCGATGGTCCCAGGTGATCTCGGTCAGGCCGGGAAAGAGCTCGGGCTTCATGCGGTGCTGCCGCTCGAACTCCGTGCCCGGGATCGCCTTGAACCGGCTGAGCCGCACCCGGTCGAGATCGGCCGCATGGTCTTCGAGGAACCGCACCGTCTGGTCGAGGTCGGAGGCGGTTTCTCCGGGGAAGCCGACCATCATGCTCGCCCGCGTCGAGATGCCCGCGGCCTTGGCGTCGCGGTAGAAGCGCCCCAGCCGCTCGACGTCGGTGTTCTTGGCCATCCGGTTGTTCAGCCGCTGGCTGCCGGTCTCGAGCCCGCAGCTGATCCGCGCCATGCCCGACGCCCGCGCCCGTTCGAGCGCGCGCGCCGAGAGACCGTTGTCCGCGCGCCGGTCGACATGCACGGTGCCGATCCACTGCCCACCGGGCAGCAGGGCCTGATAGTGCTCAGCCAGCCCGTACCAGACCGCGAGATCGGAATTGAGCTTGATGTCGATGAACATCACCTCCCCCGTCCCGTAGCGCTCCGGGATCGCGGCGAGCTCCTCGGCCACATGCGGCCAGCCCCGCGACCGGAAGCCCGCGCCGTTGACCGACGTCACGTCCGAGCAGAACAGGCACTTGCCCCATTCGCAGCCCCGCCCGGTCATCACCGGCGCGATGCGGTGCTCGTATCGGGACCAGGGAAAATCGCTGTAGTCCGGCGCGGGCAGCCGCGAGAGATCGCCCAGGGGCGCCGCCGGCCCGCCCGAACGCCCGTCGGGCAGATGCACGCCGGCGATGCCCGCGAGATCACGTCCCGACACCGCCGCGGCGACAAGGTCGGCGATCCCCAGATCCATCTCCGCGCCGACGATCGCGGTCAGGCCCGGCACGTCGCTCCAGGCCCGCACGGTCCTGGGCAGGTTGAAGGCCGGCCCGCCGAGCAGGAAGGGCTTGCCCGCCTCGGCGGCGAGCCGGCCGATGCGCACGACAGAAGGGTGCTGCTCGAGATAGGCCGTGACCATCAGCAGATCCGCGCCGCCGGGGCCGAGCGCGTCGCGGATCGCCGCAAGCACCGCCGGATCGGTGCGTCCGAGCGTGCGCGCCGACCATAGCCTGCGCATCGTCTCGTGCAGGCCCACGGTCACGGGGTTGGTCGAAAAATAGAGGCGCCGAAGCAGGTCGTCCCTGCGGGTGTCGCACAGGTCGCGCCGATAGCCCCGAGCGCCCAGCGAGAACGGCGAGATCACCGAGACCTCGATCCCCGCCCGCCGCATGCCCGCCACGAGATAGCCCACCGCGACGTTCGGAATGCGCTCGGAGAAACACAGGTCCACGATCGCGACGCGTGGCCTGCCGGAGACCGTATTCATCTCCGCCGCCTCAAATTGAACGAATCTATAATCGCTATACGACAATCACACACAGTCGAATCAGCCAATCAATACTTTGTTCTCCAAGTAGAGCCCAAAGCAGAGAGACAGCGCAAGGTGTGGCTTGCGCGTCTGGCTTGACCGGATGTCGCAGGACCCCCGCGCGGTCAGCCGACCGCCGGCGCCGCCAGCAGGCGGCTCCGCTCCGGGCGCGCGCCTCAGGCGTCGATCTCGACGCGCCCGATCGGCCTGGAGCAGCAGGCGAGGATGTAACCCGCCGCGATGTCCTCTTCGGCGATGCCGCCATTGTGGACCATGTGCACCTCGCCCGAGACCTTGCGAACCCGGCAGGTCCCGCACACCCCGAAGGTGCAGCCGGACGGCAGGTTCAGGCCGGCGGACTTGGCGACCGCGAGGATCGTGTCGGTCTCGTGGCAGGCGGCGGCCGCGCCCGAGGCGGCGAAGACAACCTCGGCGCGCATGTCCTCCGACGGCACTACGTCGTCGAAGCGCTCGAGATCCTCCACCCGCGCCACCGGCGCTGCGAAGGTTTCCTGATGGTAGTCGCCCATGTCGTAGCCGAGGCTGATCAGCGCGTCGCGCACCGCCTGCATGAACCCGTCCGGCCCGCAGCAGTAGACCTTGCGCTCCAGATAGTCCGGCGTCATCAGGCCGAGCATCAGCTGGTTGAAGCGCCCGCGATAGCCGGTCCAGACATCGAAGGGATCGTCCTCCGCCACGACGAAGTGCAGCTTTATGCCCGGCGCCCGGCTCGCCATGTATTCGAGCTTGCGCCGGAAGATCAGCTCCGAGGGCCGCCGCGCGCAGAGCACGAAGCTGACATCCGGCTCCTCGCCCCGCTCGAAGAGCACGGTGAGCATCGACATCAGCGGCGTCACTCCCGACCCCGCCCCGATGAACAGATACCGGTCGTCGGGCTGGCGCGGCAGGTGGAACACCCCCGCCGGCCCCCAGGCCCGCAGCTCCATCCCCGGCTTGAGGTTGTCGAGCATCCAGCGCGTCGCCACGCTCTCGGCCTGGGCCTTGACCGTGACGGAGATGTAGGCGTTCGAGGTCGGGCTCGACGAAATCGTGTAGGTCCGCTGGATCGGTCCGCCCGGCACGGGGATCTCGAGCGTGATGAACTGCCCGGCCCGATAGACGAACGTCGCTCCCGACGGCGGCCGGAACGCGAAGGTCATCACGTTCGGGCCTTCAGGGATCACCGCGACGCAGCGCAGCGGCTCGCTGTCGGTCCAGACCGGCGTGTCCTCGCGCGGGAGCGGGATCATGTCCCGCCTACTCCGCCGCGATCATGCCGCGCCCTGTCAGGCGGCGGGTCATCGTGTCGGCGTACCAGTCCACGAACTGGATCACCCCGCTTTCCTGCAGGTCGGAATAGGGTCCGGGCTCGTAGGCCGGCGAGTTGATCCCGAGCTGGTTCTGCTCGACCACGCGCCGATCCTCGTCGTTGGTCATGGTCCAGACCTCGGTGAGCCGCTTGAGGTCGTAATCCACCCCCTCGACCGCATCCTTGTGGACAAGCCACTTGGTCGTCACGAGCGTCTCCTGAGGACTGACCGGCAGGATGCGGAAGAGCGTCACCGTGTCCGACAGGAAGTGGTTCCAGCTGTTGGGATAGTGGAAGAACAGGAGCGTGCCCGCGTCCTTGAACGGCATCGTCCCGATCAGGCGCTTGACGGCGGTCTTGCCGTCCATCGTGTAGCTCTCCGCCGTCCCGAGCAGCGGCACGCGCACGAAGCGCCACTGGTTCATCGGATCGATGGTGAAGCGCGACGGCAGGCCCGCCGCCTCGAACCGCGCCACGTGCTTCTCGACCGCCGGATCCTCGATCCCCGCGCCCGAACCCGCGATGTGCGGGTTGTCGTCGAAGGTCCGGCAGAGCGCGGGATGGTTGCCCGAGCAGTGGTAGCACTCGCGGTTGTTCTCCATCACGAGCTTCCAGTTGCCCTTCTCGACGATGGAGCTCTCATGGGCGACCTTCAGGTCCGCCATCCCGTGCGGCGCGGTGAACCGCCCCGCCGCCTCGGCCTCGGCGTCGAAGGCCGGCGCCTTGTCTCCGAGACAGATGAACACCAGCCCGCCCGCCTCGCGGCAATGCACCGGCTTCAGCCCATGCTTCGAGGCATCGAAATCCGGCCCCATGTCGCGCGCCCAGAGCAGCCGGCCATCGAGCTCGTAGGTCCACTGGTGATAGGGGCACACCAGCTTCGGCGCCGAGCCCTTCGCGCTCTGGCAGATGCGCGAGCCGCGGTGCCGGCAGGAATTGTGGAACGCCCGGATCGACCCCGTCGGCGCCGCGCACGATGATCACCGAATAGGCGCCGACCTCCATCGTCACGTGGTTGCCGGTCTTCGGGATCTCGCAGGCCGGGATCGCGAAGAGCCAGTCGCGTGTCCAGATCTGGCGCATCTCGACCTCGAAGAGTTCGGGGTCCCGATAGAGCGGCCCGGGAAGCGAGTGCTTCTCCTTGCGGGCCATCAGCAGGGCAAGCATGTCGGCGTCACGGTGCATTGCGCGAATCCTCGGATCGAGCGGCGGCCTCTCGATTGCTCACGTAATCCCCATGACGCGGCGCGGCATGGCGGAAAGCGGCGCGCGGCGGCGGAAATCGGACATGTCGCTCACAGGTCCTTCACCAGCCGCAGCGCATCGTAGATCGCCGCATGGGTGTTGCGGGCCGACACCGCGTCGCCGATGCGAAAGAGCTGGAACCCGCCCTCGGGGTTGGAGACGACGGCCTGCGGCCGCCCTGCGATCAGCGCGTCCTGATCGACCGCCCCCAGATTGCGCGACCGCGGCCGGAGCTCGAAGTAGAGCTCGTCCATCGGGATGGTTCCGTGGTTGACGACGATCTGGTCGAAGCTCCGCTCGATCGCCAGCCCCTTGATGTAGTCGCTGCCGATCACCGCCGTCAGCCGGTTGCCGTCGCGGCGGGCGGCGCGCAGCCGGTAAGTCACCGTGAACGTCACGTCCTTGTCCTGCAGCGACCGCATGTAGGGCACGAGGTTCATCGCCATCACGTCCGGCGCGAAGCTGCGATCGGGCGTCATGATCTCCACATGCGCGCCGGTCGCGGCGATGGTCTCGGCGGCCTGCAGCGCCGCATGGTCGCCGGCGTCGTCGTAGATCAGCACAGATGTCCCTGGGCGGACATCGCCCGAAATGATGTCCCAGGCCGACACCACCAGATCGTCGCCCTCCGCCAGCACCTCGGTGTGCGGCAGCCCGCCGGTGGCCACGATCACCACGTCCGGATCGAGGCCGGTCACGTCCTCCGCCTCGGCGAAGGTGTTGAAATGGAAGCTCACGTCGCGCGCCGCGCACTGGGCCATGCGCCAGTCGATGATGCCGATCATCTCGCGCCGGCGCGGGTTCTGCGCCGTCAGCCGCACCTGCCCGCCGGGATCGGGCGCCGCCTCGAACACCGTGACCTCGTGACCGCGTTCGGCGGCGACGCGCGCGGCCTCGAGCCCTGCCGGCCCGGCGCCGACGATCACGACCTTGCGCCGCGTCGGCGCCGGCGACGATCTCGTGCGGCATGGTCAGCTCGCGACCCGTCGCCGCGTTGTGGATGCAGAGCGCGTCGCCCGCCTGGTAGATCCGGTCGAGGCAGTAGGTCGCGCCGACGCAGGGCCGGATGTCGTGCTCGCGCCCCTCGACGATCTTGCGCACGATGTGCGGGTCGGCCATGTGCGCCCGGGTCATGCCGACCATGTCGAGCTTGCCGGAAGCGATCGCATGCCGCGCGGTCGCCACGTCCGGGATGCGCGCGGCGTGGAAGGTCGGCATGCCGGTCGCCGCGCGGACCTCGCCGGCGAAATCGAGATGCGGCGCGCTCTTCATGCCCTGCACCGGAATCACGTCGGTCAGCCCCGGATCGGTGTCGATATGCCCGCGGATCACGTTGAGAAAATCGACCTGCGCCGCAGGCGGCGAGCCGCTTCGAGATCTCGAGGCCCTCGGCCGGCGTGATGCCGCCCTCCGCGTCCTCGTCGGCGGTGTAGCGCAGGCCGACGATGAACTCCGGCCCGACCCGCGTCGCGCACCGCGTCGAGCACCTCGAAGGTGAAGCGCAGCCGGTTGTCGAGCGAGCCCGCCATAGGGCGCGTCCAGCGTGTTGGTGCGCTCGGACCAGAACTGGTCCATCAGGTGGCCGTAGGCCTGCAACTCGATCCCGTCGAGCCCGGCGGCCTGCATCCGCTCGGCGGCGTCGGCGTAATCGGTGATGATCCGCGCGATGTCCCAGTCCTCGAGCTTCTTGGGGAAGGCCCGGTGCGCCGCCTCGCGCTCATGGGAGGGCGACACGGCGGGCAGCCAGTCGCCCTTGTTCCAGTGGGTGCGGCGGCCGAGATGGGTGAGCTGGATCATCACCGCGCAGCCATGTTCGTGGCACTCGTCGGCGAGCCGCGCCATCCAGGGCACCACCTCGTCCTTCCAGGCGAGGATGTTGTTGAAGACCGGCGGCGAGTTGCGCGACACCGCCGCCGAACCCGCCGTCATCGCCAGCGCCACGCCCGCCTTCGCCCGCTCCGCGTGATAGGCGCGGTAGCGGTCCTTCGGCATGCCGTCCTCGGGATAGGCCGGTTCGTGCGCCGTCGTCATGATCCGGTTCTTCAGCGTCAGATGCCTGAGCGCGTAGGGCTGAAGCAGCGGATCCTTCGACATAAGGCCCTCTTCCCCACCGCGCGATTCGCGGCTAACTCGACAGTTGTGTCGATTATTTCGACGCACCTGTCAAGAAATTTGCCAAACGCCGGCTTTGCTGCTATCGGCGTGCATGGACGGCGATCAGGACAAGTCTCAGCGCGGCTGGCGAGGGTCGGAGGAAGTCTGGCTCGACGCCGCCTACGATCTTCTCATCGAGAGCGGCGTCGAACTCGGTCAAGGTGATGACCCTCGCCCGCGCGCTCGGCCTGTCGCGCACCAGCTTCTACTGGCACTTCGCCGACCGGGAGGCGCTGCTCGACCGGCTGGTGGCCCGCTGGACCGAGAAGAACACCGGCAACCTGATCGCGCGCACCGAGCGTTACGCCGAGACCATCACGGAGGCTATGCTCAACCTGTCCGACTGCTGGATCACGCCGGAGATCTTCGACTCGCGCATGGACTTCGCCATCCGCAACTGGGCCCACGGCGCGCCGGCGCTGAAGGCGCTGGTCGAGCGAACCGACGCCGAGCGCGTCGCGGCGATCCGGGCGATGTTCGCGCGCTTCGGCTTCCCGCAGGAAGCGGCCGACATCCGGGCGCGGACGGTCTACCTCTGCCAGGTCGGCTACATCTCGATGATGGCCGAGGAGCCACTCGGCGAGCGGCTCGAACGCATCCCGGCCTACATCGAGGCCTTCACCGGACAGCGCCCGAGCGCCGCCGAGATCGAGCGGTTCCGCGCCCGCCACCCCGTGCCCGCCGCGGGCGCGCCACTGGAGGACCGCCCATGCGCATAGGCTTCATCGGAACCGGCGTCATCGCCGAGGCGGTCATCGAGGGCATGCTGGCCGAGGATCCGACCCGTGCGATCAGCGTCTCGCCGCGTTCCGAGGCGATTTCTCGCGCGCTCGCCGAGCGGCACGCCGCCGTGACCCGCGCCGCCGACAACCAGGCCGTGGTCGACGCCAGTGACGTCGTCTGCCTGGGTGTGCGCCCCGAACAGGCGGCGGCGACGCTCGACCCGCTCACCTTCCGCGCCGACCAGAGGGTGGTGAGTTTCGTCGCCGGCGTGGCTGCGGAAGACCTCGCGCGCCACGCCCGCTGGGCGGGCGCGGTCTGCCGGGTGACGCCGCTCCCGACCATCGCGCGACGTCAGGGCCCGATCCTGATCCAGGGCGCGACGCCCGCGATCACCGAGCTCTTCCGCCCGCTCGGGGTGCTGGTCGAAGCCGCCGACTCCGCCGAGATGGAGGCCTACGGCTGCGCCAGCGGGGTGATGTCGAGTTTCTTCTCGCAGGCGCTCGCCGGCATCGGCTGGCTCACTGACCAGGGCATGCCGCGCGCTGGCGCCCGGGACTACCTCATGGCGATGTACGCCGGTCTCGCCGAGACCGGGCTGCGCACCCCGGCCGCGGACCTCGATGCGCTTCCCGCCCGCCACGAGACTACCGGCGGCCTGAACGAGGCCTGCCGCGAGCGCCTCGCCGCCGCCGGCTGGTTCGACGCCTACCGTCTCGGCTTCGACGCCGTGCGCGACCGGTCCCGGTCGGTCGCGGACTGAACCCGACCCGCGGGCTGCGCCCGGCTCAGTTCGCCGCCCGCCGCATCATCGCCTCGTGCACGGCCGCCATGCCGCGATCGACCATCGCGGTGACCTCGGCGGCGTGGGTCTGCAGCGCCGCCACCACCTCGGGATCGTCCGATGTCTGGGTGACCACAACCCCCGCCTCGGTCGTCTCGATCTCGGTTTCGATCCGGTCGCGCCGGGCGAACAGGATGTCGAGCGTCGGGCTCTGGATGAAGACCTGCGGGTCGCGGCCCTCCTCGACGCGTCCGATCATGCCGACCACGTGGCTTGTCACCACCGCCGCCAGCTCCGGATCCTCCGAGACCGTCACCGTGCGGATGCCGTCGGGCAGGTTGGTCACCTCCCGCCCGATCCGCTGGAAATTGGCGAACATCACCGCGAGCTCCGCGCTTTCCTCGGGCGTCGCGTCGAGCCCGCGCAGGCCCGGCATGTTGGCCATGTCGTGCCCGCCGCCGGGCGCGAAGTGGCCGTGCCCGCCGTGGCCGTGCATTCCGCCGCCCATGCTACGCCCGCCCATCATCTGGGCCATCGCGCCTGCGCCGCCAAGCATCAGCAGGCCCGCCGCGATCACCGCCGCAGCCTGCGCCACCCGCCGGAGCTTCGGCCGACCGGCCGGGTCCGCCTTGTTCGCCATTCGATGTCCGTCCTTTCGCCCCACCCTCCGGCCCTTCTACATGCAAAGGCGCGAATGTAAATTCCGGTCCGATCGCGCAGGGCGACGTCCCCTCTCACGTCTCCGTGACCGGCACCCACTCGGCTACTCGCGCGCAGACCTCATTTCCGGCGGTTTCGAACCATTAACGAAGTTTCCTCTCCAAATCCGATACTTGAAATCCGGCCAACCTTGGACAACTCAAACCGCCTCCGAAAACGCGATCTGGGTCTTCATCGCAACCTCCCGGTCGGTGGCCAGCCGGAACGCCTCGATGGCCTGTTCCAGCGGCACTGTGTGGGTGATCAGCGGCTTCACATCGATCAGCCCGCCCTGCATCATCCGCACCCCCCAGGCGAACTCGTCGTGGAAGCGGAAGGTGCCGCGCAGGCTCAACTCCTTCACCGTGATCGCCTGCATCGGCACGGTCATGTCGCCGCCCATCCCCACCTGCACGGCCACGCCGCGCGGGCGCAGCGCCGCGATCGCCCCGGCCAGCGCCTGCGGCGCGCCCGAGCACTCCATCGCAACGTCGAACCAGCCCTTGTCGGCCTCGTATTCCTTCAAGGCCTCCGGCGCCTTCGCCATGTTGATCGTGCGATCCGCCCCGGCCCGCGCGCCATGGGCGAGCGCGTTGGCCGAGAGATCGGTCACGACGATCTCGAGCGCGCCCGCCCGTCGCGCCGCCAGCACGCAGAGCGCCCCGATCGGCCCGCAGCCCGTGACCAGCACCCGCTTGCCCGTCAGATCGCCCGCCTGCCGCACCGCATGCAGGCACACCGCCAGCGGTTCGGCCATCGCCGCCTCGCCCGGCGTCAGCCCCGCCGCCGGAACGCACTGGCCCACATCCGCGATCAGCTCCTCGCGGAACGCGCCCTGTATGTGGGGAAACGGCATCGCCGAGCCGTAGAAGCGCATGTTCAGGCACTGGTTCGGCGCGCCCTCGAGACAGTAGCGGCAGGCCCGGCACGGACGCGACGGCGACACCGCGACGAGGTCGCCCACCGCCAGCCCGGTCACGCCCGGCCCCAGCTCCGCGACATGGCCCGAGACCTCGTGGCCGAGGATCACCGGCTCGCGCACCCGCACCGTGCCGAACCCGCCGTGATAGTAGTAATGCAGGTCCGAGCCGCAGACCCCGCCCACCGCCATCGTCACCCGCACCTCGCCCGGCCCGGGCGCGCCGGTCTCGCGCTCCTCGATGCGAAGATCCTCGACATCGTGCAACACCAGCGCCCGCATCGCCGTCCTCCCCGGTCGCCGCGGTCGTCGCGGCTTTGCCGGCACCCTATCAACCCGCGGCGCCCGCTTCTATAGTCGCCGAAAAGCAAGACCTGGGGGGACGGCCATGGCGAGCGTGCGCGACATCTTCGATCTGAGCGGGCGCCGTGCGCTCGTCACCGGCTCCGGCCAGGGCATCGGCCGCGCGCTCGCCGGCGGGCTCGCCGCCGCCGGCGCGGCGGTGGTCCTGAACGGCCGCGACCCCGCGAAACTCGCCGCCGCCGCCCGGGAGTTGCGCGCCCAGGGCGCGACCGTCTCCGAACTGCCCTTCGACGTCACCGACCACGCCGCCGCGCGCGCCGCCGTCGACGGCTTCGAGGAGGCCGAGGGCCCCATCGACATCCTCGTCAACAACGCCGGCATGCAGCACCGCGGGCCGCTCGAGGACTTCGCGCCCGAGGATTTCGAACGGCTGATGCGCACCAACGTCAGCTCGGTCTTCAACGTCGGCCAGGCCGTCGCGCGCCACATGATCGCCCGTGGCCGCGGCCGCATCATCAACATCGCCTCGGTCCAGACCGCGCTCGCCCGCCCCTCGATCGCGCCCTACACCGCGTCGAAGGGCGCCGTCGGCAACCTCACCAAGGGCATGGCGACCGACTGGGCGAAACACGGCCTCCAGGTCAACGCCATCGCGCCGGGCTACTTCGCCACGCCGCTCAACGCCGCCCTCGTCGCCGACCCCGATTTCACCGCCTGGCTCGAGAAGCGCACGCCCGCCGGGCGCTGGGGCCAGGTCGAGGAACTCGTCGGCGCCTGCGTCTTCCTCGCCTCCGACGCCGCGAGCTTCGTCAACGGGCACACGCTCTTCGTGGACGGCGGCATCTCGGTGAGCCTCTAGGCCGATGCCGGAACCGGCCGCGCCGCGCCTGATCGTCGTGATGGGGGTCTCCGGCTCCGGCAAGACCACCGTCGGCGAAGCGCTGGCCGCGCGGATCGGCGCGAGCTTCGCGGACGGCGACGCATTCCACTCCGAGGCCAACGTGGCGAAGATGCGCCGCGGCGAGCCGCTCACCGACGCCGACCGCTGGCCCTGGCTCGACGCAATCGGCGCCCATCTCGCTCGCGCCGAGGGCCGGGCGGTCGTCGCCTGCTCGGCGCTCCGCCGCGCCTACCGCGACCGCATCACCGATGCCGCCGGCGCGCCGGTGTTCTTCCTCCACCTCGACGGCGCCTACGACCTCATAGCCGAGCGCATGGCCGCGCGCCGCGGCCACTACATGCCCCCGAGCCTCCTGCGCAGCCAGTTCGACGCGCTCGAACCGATCGCCCCGGACGAGACCGCCGCCGTGGTCGACGTCTCCGGTCCGCCCGAGGCCGTGCTCGCCGACTCTCTCGCGGCGCTCGGCGCGACCCCGGCGTGATCTGAAGCACGCTCCGACTTCTGTGACCTTTTGACCGACTCACCCGAAGGTGGTAGAGTTTTTCCATTCAAGATCATTCCATTCCATCGTCGTCATTACTTTACCGGGTGGATCGAGTTCGTAACACGACTGGAGGTTGTAATGCGGTTCCTGTTCGCGTGGAGCGTCATTCTTTCCATCCTCGCCGCCGCCGCGCCGCCGGTCCGCGCCCAGAGCGTGCTCAGCCCGGAGTTCGCCGAGAGCAACGCCCGCTACACGCCCGAAGAGGCCGCCGGCCGCGAGATCTGGATGTTCGCGACCGCCTTCAACGACCGCTTCTTCACCTACACCTACCCCCAGCGGCTCGGCGCGGCGATCGACTGGTACGAGATCCTCGCCGCCGAGAACCGCGGCGACCTGTTCGAGGCCTGGGGCGCGATCCCGAACCCCGACTGCTGCGTTCCCGGATCGCCCGACTGCCCGGCGCGAGTCGACCGACGAGACCTACGGCTTTCTCTGGTGCCCCGGCGACGAGGAGCTGCTCGCCTTCGTCGGCCGCGAGGGTTACCGCGACCCCGCCTGCGATTTCGCCGACGCGCCCTTCGACCCGGGCACCCCGCACGGCGCGGCCGACCAGCGCCAGGACCCCTGCGACCTGCGCTTCGGCACCTCGACCGGCGCGCTGGGGCTGCGCAAGTTTCCGAACCCGCGCTTCGACGCCGCCGACTGGGAGCGCGTCGGCGGCTGGCAGGGCTACGCGGCGATGCTGTCGGACGATCCCGACGACCCCGACAGCCGGCTGAACCGGCTCTGGGACGGCTCGGTCGAGCCGCCGTTCCGCATCGGCATGGCCTGCGGAGCCTGCCACATCGCCTACGACCCGCTGAACCCGCCCGACGATCCCTCGAACCCCGCGTGGGAGAACATCGACGCGCTCGTGGGCAACCAGTACAGCCGCATCTCCAACCTGCTCGGCAACGGCCTGTCGCCGCACCGGCTGGAATGGCAGCTCATCGCCCGCTCCCGGCCGGGCGTCGTCGACACCTCCGCCCTGCCCATGGACCTCGTCTCCAACCCCGGAACGATGAACGCCATCATCAACTTCGCCCGGCGGCCGCTCTTCGAGCACCGGGTGCTGAAGTGGCGCAAGGCCTCCGCCTGCGCGTCGGACGCCGATCCTGCGACCTGCTGGTGCGAGCCGGGCCGCGAGGGCAAGTGCTGGGAGAAAAGCCTCAGGACCGAGATGGTCCCGCACGTGCTCAAGGGCGGCGAGGATTCCATCGGCTACGACGAGGCGATCCAGCGGGTCTACTTCAACATCGGCTCCTGCGCCGAGCAGTGCTGGATCAACCACGTGCCCGACCTGCGCGCCGCCGATCCCGAACAGCGCAACTACGGCCAGACCCCGTTCGACATCGGCCAGTGCCGCCGCGACTGCGCCTCCTTCCGCGCCATTGAGGACCGTCTGGCCGACATCAAGGCGTTCTTCCTCAGCGCCCGTCCCACCGATCTGTGGCGCGCGCGCGGGCTCGACAGCCCCCGCGACCTCGAGATCGCGCTCGACGCCGAGTTCTTCGACGGCGCGGTCGCGCGCGGCCGCGAGGTGTTCGCCGGCACCTGCGCGTCATGCCATTCGAGCCAGGAAGGACCCTACGACAGCGTCGACTTCACCGCCACCGACCCCGAGGACCCGACCCTGCGGCTCGACTGGCTCGGCGACGACGAGACCCTGCCGGCCTCCGAGATCGGCACCTACGCCGCCCGCGCGCTGCACTCCAACCACATGCAGAGCCGGGTCTGGGCCGAATACGCCTCGCTCGACCTGCAGGCCCGCCCCGCCGATCCCAACCGGCCCGAAGTGATGAACGGCGGCGGCCGCGGCTACTATCGCAACGTGTCGCTCCTGTCGGCCTGGGCGCACGCGCCGTTCATGCAGAACAACGCCATCGGGCCCGAGATCTGCGGCAGGCCGTCCGACCCGAACCTCGACTTCTACGCCTCGCCCTATGTCGACGCGGACGGCGCGCCGCTGGCGGATGCGCCGGGCTGCCTGCCCTTCGATCCAACCGTCGAGGGCCGCTACGCGCTCTACAAGGCGTCCATGGAGGACCTGCTCAACCCCGACCGCCGCATCCCCAAGATGTTCACACTTGAAAGCGACATCGTCATCGACATCGCGCCGAAGGTCGCGCTCCTCGACCGCGATCTCGGCCTGTCGCTGCGCATTCCGGCCGGCTTCCCGGCGGTCGACGTGGCGTCGCTGCGCTACAAGGACCTCATTCAGGATCTGGTGCTGATCGAGGCGGACCCGGCGAAATTCGACGCAAAGTACGCCGAGATCCTCACCGCCGAGAATCGCGACGCCCTGCGCGCAGGTCTCGGGGAGATCCGCGCGGCGCTGGTGGGGACAGGTACGCTCGCCGCGATCGAGCTTGTGCTCGGCCGGGAGGAAGCGGTCGTCGGACGGGTGCAGGACCTGACGCTCCAGGTCGGCAACGACTTCGTGCAGCGATACTACTCGAACCTGCTCGACCGCATCGAGAACTCCGGCCACCGCTTCGGCGAAGGACTGAGCGCGCGCGACAAGGCCGCGCTCATCGCCTTCGTCGCGACCCTGTGAGGGAGGCGCACATGCTTTCCGTCCTGCGCGTTCTCCTCGGTCTCGCCCTGCTCGTCGTCGTCGCGGTAGGCGCGCTCTGGGCGATCAAGGTCACCGGCTACGGCTATCTGATCGCCGTGTCGCAGGACCCGCCCGAACCGATCCGGCCCGACATCCGCTTCGCGCCGCTCACCGACGAGAGCCTCGCCGACCCCGACAACCCGACCAAGGTCTTCCGCGTCGACATGGCCCGGGTGGAGCACGACTTCCCGCTCTCCCGCGCCGATCTGGCCGGACTCACGCCCGCCCATGTGCTCTCGCTCAACCAGGAGGAGGTCGACCAGCTCTACGGCCGCCTCACCGCCGGGCCGATCCCCGACGGGCCCTATCTCGGCGATCTCTTCTTTGCGCGCGGCGACGGCATGCGGCCGCGCCTCGAGGAAATCCTCGGCGGGCTCGAGGGCCGGATCGCCGCGGAAAAGATCGAGGCCGCCGAGGCGGCGGGCCGCGCGCTCTGGAAGGGCAAGATGTTCTTCCGCGACGACCGGATCCTGCGCAACTTCATCGAGGATTTTCGCCCGCTCGACGACCTGATCGACGACCCCGACGCGCTGATGAAGGCGGAGGTGCCGCGTGAGGGGCCGCTGCGCTGGGTGCTGCCGATGACCGACGTCTACCTGCTGTTTCCCGCAAAGCTGCACTGCGGCCAGAGCCTGCTCGACGGCCGGCGCGAGTCGATCATCATCGACTACGCCTACAACGACGAACTGCCCGGCTACCAGGAGCGGCCCGACGCGCTGGTGGGCCGGAACGGGCTTCGCATCCGCGACGAGATCCGCATGATCCGGCCGGGCCTCTACCTGGGCCGGGCCTACGCCAACAAGGTCTTCCTGCTGAACTTCGTCCTCTACAATTCAGAGGTCGCCGAGGCCGGGCTGGCGGCTTTCGAGGCCGGAGACGCGGTCGCCGAGGATTGCTGGACCGGAGAGCAGATCCGGCAAGCCGCCGCGCCATGACCGGGGGCCGCGCCCTCGCGGCGGCCGCGCTCTGCGCCGCCTCGGCGGCGGCCGGCCAGCCCGCGCCGGCGCCCGAAGCCGCGACGCCCGCCGGCCGGTCGCTGCTTGCGGAGCTGTTCCCCGACGGACTGCCGCATCCCTTCGAGGCGGCGCTCGACGGCCTGCGGGAAATCGCCGGCCCGGACGGCGTGACCACCGCGCTCGTTCCGGTCGGCCGCTCGCTCCAGCGCCTCGCCGCCGCGCCGGACTTCTTCGCCTCGCCGCGCGTGCTCGTCGCGGTCACGGCGGACAACGTCGCCGGCCCCGACGCGCCGCGGCTCGCCGGGCGGCTGTTTCTCGGATTCCAGCCCGCCGCGGACGTCGTCGAGGCGATCAGCTACGACGAAGCCGCCGGCCGCTTCGAGTTCGAGGAGATCGTCGGCTACGGCGCGGCGCGATCCGCCACCACCGCCGAACGCGAAGTCTGCCTCGCCTGCCACCAGGGCGCCGCGCCGATCTTCCCGCGCCCGCTCTGGGACGAGACGAACGCCAGCGCCGCCGTCGCCGACCGCCTCATCGCCTCTGGGCGGACAGCTTCCGCGGCGCGCCGGCGCGCCAGAGCGTCGACGCGCTCGCCGCCTTCGACGCCGCGACCGACGCCGCCTCGGCGACGCTGGTGGCGAACCGCCTCTGGGCCGACGGCTGCCCCGACGCCGCCTGCCGCGCCGGATTGCTCGTCGCGGCGCTCGGCTACGGTCTCGGCGGCGCCAGCCCGCCTGGACGGCCGCCCGAGGGCCTCGCCCGCGCCGCCTTCGAGACGCACGCCACAGCCCAGTGGCCCGACGGTCTCGCGGCGATCGGGCCGGACATTCCGAACCGGGACGCGCTCGCCGGCGCCCCGGAGACGGCGACCGAGACCACCGGCGCGCTGAACCCCGAAACGCCGCGCGCGCCGGAGCTGGTCTGGACGCCCGCGGACGGCTTCGCCGCCGCCGCCCGCCGCATTGCCGCCGAACTCACCCCCGGCGACCTCGACCGGCTGGCGACCCGGCTCGGGACGCTCGAGGTCGCAGGGGTCCGGGCCACCGCGCCCTGCGAGATCCGCGTCCGCGCCGCCGAGACCCGCTTCGCCTGCGCAGGCGAGACCGCGCGCGTCGACGGCTTCCTGCAGCCGGACGGGCGCGGCAGGATCGACCGGATCGCCGCAGCCGGCGCCTCAGGCGCGCGGCTGCCGATCGGAGCGCCCGGCGCGGCGCCGCGCCTCTCCGACGGACGCCGCCTGCGGCTCGCCTTCGCCGACGACGCCGTGACCGTCACCGTCTCCGACGATCTCGCCCCGCTGGAGGCCGCGCTTGCGGAACGGCTCGACGACCCCGCTCTCGGGCCCGGCCCCTTCCGGCGGCGCGCGGCGCTGTCGCTGCTCGACCGCGTGACCGGGGGCGCCGATGGCTGACGAGGAGAACCGCTCGCTCGTCGCCCGCCTCGCCCGCTGGTTCGTGCGGCTGTCGGTCCTCGCCGTCCTCGCTCCTGATCGCCGCGGGCGCATATTTCGCCTGGCGGCTCAACACCGACCACGCCGAAACCTTCGAGGACCCGGTGGCGCAGTTCAAGTACGGCTCGACCGGCGGCGACCGCAACTTCGGGCTTCCCTACGAGATGTGG
Organism: uncultured Alphaproteobacteria bacterium; assembly: GCA_963700835.1. Lineage (GTDB taxonomy): Bacteria > Pseudomonadota > Alphaproteobacteria > Rhodobacterales > Rhodobacteraceae > Amaricoccus. The sequence goes on along the minus strand of CAVOZD010000031.1, from coordinate 26,038 downwards.
GAGGCGATGCCGGTCCTGTTCGCCGACCTGATGCCCGAGGGGCGCGCCGAGGAGGGCTGGGCCGCCTTCGGCTTCCTCTACGAGGATCCCGCCGACCTGCCCCCCGAGATGGTCCGCCCGCGCCCGGTCGGCACCTCGCTGCGCACCCACATGGGGATCGACCGGATCTTCCTCAACTGCGCCGGCTGCCACGCCGGCGCGGTGCGCAACGGGCCGGACGGCGCGCCGCTCATCGTCGCCGGCATGCCTTCCAACACCGTCGATCTCTCCGCCTTCCAGGGCTTCCTCGCCGCGGCGGCCATGGACGAACGCTTCACCGGCGAGCGCTTCGTCGCGCAGATCGACGCGATGGACCTCGACCTCGACCTCGTGAACCGCATGGCGCTGAAGGTCCTCGGCGTCGCCATGGTCCGCGAACGCCTGCTTTCCATCGTCGACCGCTTCGACGACTTCGTCGTGCATGAGCCGACCTTCGGCCCCGGCCGCTTCGACACCTTCAACCCGGCCAAGGCGCTGCTGAACTGGGACTTCGACGCCCTGCCCGAGGCGGAGCGGATCGGCGTCGTCGACTTCCCGTCGATCTTCCTCCAGGGCCCGAAGGAGGGCATGCAGCTCCACTGGGACGGCAACAACACCAAGGTCGCCGAGCGCAACCGCTCCGCCGCCTTCGGCACCGGGGCGTTCCCGCCGATCCTCGACCGCGCCTCGCTCGCCCGCATCGAGGACTGGATCGCCACCGCCGAGCCGCCGCGCCTCGCAGATGTCTTTCCTGACGCCTTCGACCCCGCCCTCGCCGAACGGGGCGCCGCGATCTACGCCACCGAATGCGCCGGATGCCATGGCGCGAGCGGGCGCGACTTCTCCGGCGAGTACGTCGGCAAGGTCACACCGATCGCGGAGATCGGCACCGACCGCGCGCGCCTCGACAACTACACCCGCGATCTCGCCGTGAACCAGAACATGCTCTATGGCGGCTTCGGCGACGAGCGCTTCCAGACCTTCCGCAAGACCGACGGCTACGCCAACGCGCCGCTCGACGGGCTCTGGCTGCGCGCGCCCTACCTGCACAACGGCGCGGTCCCGACGCTCGAAGCCCTGCTCGCGCCGCCGTCCGAACGCCCCCGCGCCTTCCTGCGCGGCCACGACGTCTACGACCCGGTCGCCGTCGGCTTCGTCAGCGATCCCGCCGACATCGACCCCGCCTCGGCCGACCGGCTGTTCTGCTACGTCACCCATCGCGACGGACTGGCCGAATGCCCCGGACCGGTTCCCGAAATGAACGGCGCCTGCGACGACGGCCCCTGCCGCGGCAACGGCGCCGGCGGACATCTCTACGGGGTCTGGCTGCCCGAGCCCGACAAGCGGGCGCTGATCGAACATCTCAAGACCTTCTGATAGGACGATCATGGCCGAGGTCACCACGCAGAAACGCTACCGCCTCGCCACCCGGCTGACGTGGATCCTCGGCGTGCTGCTGACCATCGCCGCGCTGCTCGGCGCCTACGCCTGGATCCGCTTCTTCCGCGAGGAGCCGCAGGTGGTCTGCGGCGACGTCGAGCCCGCGCGCCGGGCGGAGCTCTGCGCCGACCCCGAGGAGGAGAACTTCAAGTACGGCTCCATGGGCGCGGAGAACGACCTGGGCGTGCCCTACCCGATCTTCCACGTCCTGCCGCGGGTCTTCGGCGACCTCATGCCCGGCCCCGGCGGCTACCGCGCCTTCGGCATCCCCTGGGAGGAGGGCCGCGAGCTTCCCGTCGGCTTCTCCAAGAAGACCATGGGTTTTCCCCGCGTCACCCAGACCTGCGCGATCTGCCACGCCGCGAGCTACCGGACCTCGCCCGACGCGACGCCCGTCATCGTGCCGACCGGCCCCGCGCACACCACCAACGCCATGGCCTTCCTCGACTTTCTCGAGGCCGCCGCCAACGATCCGCGCTGGTCGGGCGACGGCATGATGCGCGAGATCGAGATGAACTTCGACCTCGCCCCCGACGAGAAGCTCGCCTACCGCTTCGCCATCATCCCCATCGCGAAGAAGCGCATCCTCGAACAGGCGGCCGACTTCGCCTGGATGCACGACCACGACCGGCCCGAATGGGGACCCGGCCGCGACGGGCCGTTCAACCTGACCAAGTTCAACCTGCTCGGCCTGCCCGACGACGGCACCGTCGACAACGCCGACTTCCCGTCGATCTGGAACGCCAGCCTGCGCGAGGGCACCTCGATGAACTGGGCCGGCGAGACCCAGGACCCGCTGGCCGTCTACATCGATTCGGCGCTCGGGCTGGGATCGCCCCCCGAGGACGTCACCGACTACATGCTGCGCATCCGCGACTACTTGCGCGCCAAGCAGCCGCCGCCCTTCCCCTTCGAGATCGACGACGCGCTCGCGGCGCGGGGAACCGAGATCTGGGCGGCCGAATGCGCCGAATGCCATGAGCCCGGCGGCGCGCGCTTCGGCGGGACGATCCCCGTCGAGGAGATCGGCACCGACCGCAACCGCTTCGACGCCTGGACCCAGGAGCACGCCGACGCCACCAACGCCCGCGCCGCCGAGATCGGCGTCACGCGCAAGAACATGGTCAAGGACATCGGCTACGCCGCCCAGCCGCTCGACGGGATCTGGCTGCGCGCGCCCTACCTGCACAACGGCTCGGTGCCGAGCCTCGCCGCCCTTCTCATGCCGCCGGCTGCGCGCCCGGTCGTGTTCTGGCGCGGCTGCGACATCCTTGAGCCCGACGCGGTCGGCTTCCGCAACGGCCCGCCCGACGACGACTGCCCGCGCGCCTGGCGCATGGACACCCGCCTGCGCGGCGAGGGCAATGGCGGCCACCTCTACGGAACCGACCTCGCCGATTCCGACAAGGCCGCCCTGCTGGAATACCTCAAGACCCTCTGATCCGCGGCCGGGCTGCGGCTCCGCGTTAACACATGTTGCGATCCGGTTAACGGAGTGGTCATTTCTCTTTTTATTTCATGTACTTATATCTGTCTTGCACGCGTGAAACGCGGCCCGGTTTCACGCCGTCGCCGCCCGGGCTCTGCGCGGCCCCTCCGAGCGCCAGAGGATGAAGAGCATGATCAGGATGTTGCCGATGTTGAAGGCGATGCCGTTCAGGATCGCCAGCTGGTAGGAGCCGGTGCAGATCGTAGATCCACCCCGACAGCCAGCCGCCCAGCGCCATGCCGGCGATCGTCGCCATGATCACCAGCCCGATCCGCGCGCCGGCCTCGCGCGGCGGCAGGAACTCGCGCACGATCATCGCGTAGCTCGGCACGATCCCGCCCTGGCTGAGCCCGAAGACGAAGGAGACGACATAGAGCGCCACCAGCCCGTCAAACGGCAGATAGAGCGCCAGCGCCACCCCCTGCAGGATCGAGCCGATCAGCAGCGTCCGCACCCCGCCGATCGCGTCGGCGAGAAACCCCGAGACCAGCCGGCTCACAACCCCGGCCCCGAGCATCAGCGCCAGCATCTGCGCGCCCACCGTCACCCCGTAGCCGAGATCGGCGCAGTAGGCGACGATATGGACCTGCGGCATCGCCATCGCCACGCAGCAGCCGATGCCGGCGACGCACAGGAGCAGGGTCAGCGTCCGCGGCGACAGCCCGGTCGGGGCGGCGCGGCCGTCCCGCGGAACCGCGCTCGCCGCCATCGTCTCCAGCGGCATCCGCCGGCGCAGCGCCAGCGCCAGCGGCGCCGTCGCCAGCACGCAGATCACCGCGATCAGCCCGTAGACCGCCCGCCAGCCCTCGTCCTCGAGCAGCCCGCGCAGCGCCAGCGGCCAGATCACCCCGGCCAGGTAGTTGCCGCTCGCCGCGATCGCCACCGCCACGCCGCGCCGGCGACGGAACCAGTGCGAAACGTCGGCGATCAGCGGCCCGAAGCCCGCCGCCGCGCCCGCCCCGATCAGCACCTGCGCCGCCGCGAGCCCCGGCACGCCGGTCGCCCGCGCCCCGAACGCGAAGCCCGCCGCCATCAGCGCGCCCGACCCGATCAGCACCGGCGTCACGCCGAACCGGTCGACGAGCCGGCCCAGCAGCCAGTTGCCGACGCCAAAGCCGAGCATCGTCGTGGTCCAGGCGATCGAGGTGTCGCCGCGCCCGACGCCGAAATCCGCCTGCACCTCGGGCAGCACCAGCACCAGCGACCACATCCCGATTCCGAGAACGATCGCCAGCGTCAGAGAGATCGCCAGCCGCAGCCAGGCGTAGGGTCCGTCGAGCAGTCGCGCCGCCTCCGGCGCCGGCACGGTTCAGCCGTCCCGCGGCCCGCGCGTGGCCGTCAGGAAGTCCCAGGCGACCAGCAGGAGGGTGATCACGATCACCCCTCCCAGGTCCAGCCGAGGCACGAACCACATCAGGATCCCCAGAAACGCCGCCAGCATGAGGAAGGCGACCAGCGCCATCATCCGGTCAGTGGCCATCGCCGCGCGCCTCCCCCGTTTCCGCCATCACCGTTTCCATCAGCCACCGCGCCGTGCGCAGGAGCCGCGCGTCGTCGCCGCGCCGCCCCACCAGCTGTACCCCCATCGGCAGGCCGCTGTCAGCCTCCAGAATCGGCACCGTCACCGCCGGTACCCCGCAGAGCGTCCAGAGCCCGTTGAACACCGGATCGCCGGTGCTCCCGAGCCCGCGCGGCGCCGGCCCCGGCGCCGCCGGCGCGAGGATCGCGTCGCAGCGCTCGAAGATCTCCGCCAGCCCGGCGTTGAGGATCTCCGGCCAGTCGAGCGCCGCGATGTAGTCCCGCGCCGGGATCGCCTTGCCCTCGTCGATCGCCGCGCGCAGTTCGTCCGAGAGCAGGTCCCGGCCGCGCTTCTCGTAGTGGTAGTAGCTCTTTGCCATCTCCGCGAAGTTGATCCGCTTCCGCGCGGCGTCGGCCTCGTGGAAGGCGCCGGGCAGCGGCGCCTCGAAGCACTGCTCGCCGAGAAACTCCACAAGCTCCCCGAACGCCGCCACCGTGGCCGGCTCGGCGGCGTCGAAGCCTGGCGGCCGCACGAAGGCGAGCGTCGGGGTCACCGGCGGAGGAGACATGGCGGTCTCCAGAAGCCGAGGCGACGGACCCGGCCGCGTGGCACGGTCCGCAGGATCGTGCCCGAACAGCGCCTGCGCCAGCAGCGCGGCGCCCGGCACGTCCGCGGCGAAGACGCCGACGGTGTCGAGGCTGGGCGACTGGGAGAGCACGCCGGTCCGCGGGATCGCGCCGAAGCTCGGCTTGTAGCCGACCACGCCGCAGAACGCTGCGGGGCGGATCACCGAGCCGCCCGTCTGGGTGCCCACCGCCAGCGGCGCCATCCCGTCGGCCACCGCCGCGGCGGACCCCGAGGAGGAGCCGCCCGGCGTATGGGCGGGATCGCGCGGGTTGCGCGTTTTCGAGGGATGCAGGAACGCGAGTTCGGTCGTCACGGTCTTGCCCAGAACCAGCGCCCCGGCCCCGCGCAGCCGCGCGACCAGCCAGGCGTCGCGCTCAGGCGTGCGGCCGGCGTCGAGCGGCGTGCCGTTCTCCGTGCCCAGGCCGGCGGTGTCGATGATGTCCTTGAGCCCCACCGGCATGCCGTGCAGCGGCCCGATCTGACGACCCGAGACACGCCATGCATCGAGCGCGCGCGCCTGCGCGATCACGTCGTCCCCGTCGAGCCGCGCCCAGGCCTGAACCTGCGGCTCGCGCTCGGCGATCCGCGCGAGGCAGGCCTCGGCCACCGACACCGCGCTCGCGGCCCCGATGGCGAGCCGGTCGCGCAGCGCTACCGGCCCCGCGCCGGAAGGGGCCCTAACGGCCATAGAAGAGCTCGGGCAGGTAGAAGACGATCTGCGGGAAGGTGTACATCAGGAACATCGCGATGAAGACCAGCAGCAGGAACGGCATGACGCCCTTGAAGATCGCCATGAGCTGCACTTCGGGCGGCGCGATGCCCTTGAGGTAGTAGGCCGACATCGCCATCGGCGGCGTCAGGAAGCTGGTCTGCAGGTTCAGCGCCACGAGGATGCCGAAGAACAGCGGGTCGATGCCGAAGAGCGGCAGCAGCGGCAGGAAGATCGGCACGAAGATGATGATGATCTCCGACCATTCCAGCGGCCAGCCGAGCAGGAAGATGATGAGCTGCGCCAGCAGCAGGAACTGCAGCGGCGTCAGGTCGAGCCCGGTCACGAACTCCGAGATGACGTGCTCGCCGCCGAGATAGGAGAACACCGCGGAGAACGTGTAGGAGCCCACGAAGAGCCAGCACACCATCGCCGTGGTCCGCACCGTCAGATAGACGCTCTCGCGCAGGCGCTGGAAGGTCATCGACCCGTAGGCCACCGCGAGCAGCATGCCCCCCAGCGCGCCGATCGCCGCGGCCTCCGTCGGCGTCGCCAGCCCGAAGAGGATCGAGCCGAGCACCGACAGGATCAGGACCGCGAGCGGGAAGAACGAGGTGGCCAGCATCCACAGCAGCTTGGGAAGCGGCACGTCGGGCACCTCTTCCTTCGTCGGCTTCGGCGCGACGGAGGGCTGCAGGATCGAGCGCCCGATGATGTAGACGAGATAGAGCCCGACCAGAACCAGCCCGGGCAGCAGCGCGCCCGCGTAGAGCCGCACGATCGACACGCCCGAGGACGCCGCATAGACGATCAGCATGATCGACGGCGGTATCAGGATGCCGAGCGTGCCGCCGGCGCAGATGATGCCGGACGCGAAGCTCTGGTCGTAGCGGGCCTTGAGCATCGCCGGCAGCGCGAGCAGGCCCATCAGCGTCACCACCGCGCCGACGATGCCGGTGGCGGTGGCGAAGAGCGCGCAGGTCACCAGCGCGGCGACGCCCATCGAGCCCGGCATGTTCTTGGCGGCGATGTTGAGCGTTGTGAACAGCCGATCGACGATGTTGGCCCGCTCCACGATGTAGCCCATGAACAGAAAGAGCGGCACCGCGGTCAGCACCTCGTTCGACATCACCGTGTAGGTCTGGTTGATGAAGAGATCGAAGATGCGGTTGTTGAAGAACCCCTCGATCCAGAGCGACCAGCTCTCGAATGTCCCCGCCGTCTCGTCGAGGCGGTTGAAGGCGCGCCACATCCGGTCGGGTTCGAAATAGGCGTAGTAGCCGAAGAAGATGCCCATCGCCATCAGCGTGAAGGCGATCGGGAACCCCAGGAACACCATGAAGATGAAGAGCCCGAGCATCAGCAGGGCGACTTGCGGGTCGGTCACGCGGGTTCTCCGTTCTGGGTCTCTGGCTCGGCGCGGCTGGCGTCAGGACCCGCTGGCGGCGCGCTGCTTGATCAGCAGATCCTCGGTTTCCTGCACGTCCTCTTCCGCAGGCAGCCAGCGGCCGTCGCGGATGCACAGGATGCAGCGGAACACCTGCGCGATCCCCTGGACGATCAGCAAGAGCCCGGCCGCGACGATGATCGTCTTGAACTGGAAGATCGGGATGCCGGCCGGACTGTTGACGCTGACTTCCGCGTAGCCCCAGGATCGCGCGGCGTATTTCCACCCGGAGATCACCAGCGCCAGCACGCCCGGAAAGAAGAACAGGATGTAGAGCGTCAGATCGATCGTGGCCTGCGTCCGCGGCGGCCACAGCCGGTAGAGGAAGTCGCCGCGCACGTGGCCGCCGCGCGACAGCGTGTAGGCGCCGCCCATCATGAACAGCGTGCCGTACATGATGAAGGATACGTCGAGCGCCCATGGCGTCGGCGCGTTGAGCACGTAGCGCACGAACACCTCGTAGCTCACCCCGAGCGTCATGAGGATGATGAGCCAGCCGAAGGCCTTGCCGAACCACGCCGACAGCTTGTCGGCGAAACGGATGTAGCTTTCCACGCGCGCGCCCCTTCCCTGCGACGCGGCCCGGCGGCGCCTGGCGCGCCGCCGGGCCGATCTCTCCCTGGCCGAGGCCTAGAGCTTCAGCTTGCCGGGGAAGTAGTGGTCGTAGGCGAGCGCGTAGTCCGGCGCGTTCATCAGCTCGTAGAAAGTCACCTTCTCGACCCAGGCCTTCTGGCTCTCGATGACGCGCTTCATGAACTCATCCTCCTCGAGGACCGGGATCAGCGTGTCCCAGGCCGCCAACTGCGCCTCGAGGATCTCCTTGGGCGTGCGGTGGATGGTGACGCCATCGGCCTCGAGCTTGGCGAGGTCGTTGGAGTATTCCCGCAGCGCCAGAGCGGTGTTCGAGGTTGAGGCGGCCTCGACGGCGTACTTGAGGATCGCCTGCAGATCGGGCTCGAGGTCGTCGAAGAAATCCTTGTTGAAGAGGAATTCGAAGCTCTCAGACGCCTGATGGTAGGACGACAGGTAGTAGTTCTTCGCCACGTCCTGCGCGCCGAAGCGGCTGTCGGAGGACGGGTTGTTGAACTCGAAAGCGTCGATCACGCCGCGCTCCATCGCCGGCACGATCTCGCCGCCCGGAAGCTGCGCCACGCTCATGCCCATCGCCTGCATCAGGTCGGCGGCGAGGCCCACGGTGCGGTACTTGAAGCCCTCGAGGTCGGCCGCGGCTGTGACCGGCTCCTTGAACCAGCCGAACGGCTGCGCCGGCATCGGGAAGCCCATGAAGCCGTAGACGTTCAGGCCCATGATGTCCTGGGTGAGTTCGCGGTAGAACTCCTGGCCGCCGCCCTGGTAGAACCACGCCATCATCGTGGTGGCCGATCCGCCGAAGACCGGCCCGGTGCCGAACAGCGACGCCGCCTTGTTCTTGCCGTACCAGTAGACGGGCACGGTGTGGGCCATGTCGATGACCCCGTCGTTGACCGCGTCGAGCACCTGGAAGGCCCCGACCACTGCCCCGGCCGGTAGCAGGTCGATCGTCAGCCGGCCGCCGGACATCTCCTGGACTCGGTTGACGTATTCCGGCGCGAAATCGGTGGTCCAGATGTCTCCGGCCGGCCACGAGGTCTGCATCTTGAGCACGATGGGGCTCTGCGCGAGCACCGCCGGCGCGGCGAGTCCGGAGCCGGCTGCGACTCCGCCGGCGACAGCGCTCTTCCGAAGGAACGAACGCCGTGAAACCGTCGTCTTGTTGGTCTGTGTCATTTGGAAACTCCCGGATAGCATGTTTTTATCGTCAGACGTGAATTGGTCTGCGTTGCGTGCAGAACATTTAGGACGAGGCCGGGAAGAGCAAGCAAAAATCCCGACGACCATGACAAACTGATGAAACCGCGCCGATGGACGCCAGCCGTCGGTCCCCCGCCAGCACTGCGTCGACCGCGGCTTTCCGACCCGTCCCGTCCCGAACTCGAGCCGCCCACCGGGAGCAGACGCCGCGGGATAGGGACAAGGATTCAATTGGCGCCGCAGCTCTATTGAGACGATCTCCAGAGACCCTGATCCGTCCGCCAGGCGCCCGGCCAGGCCAGCAACGCCGCGCGCTTGCCGACCGCGTCCGGTTGCGCGAGATTGCGGAGGCTCGTTGACTTGAGGAGACACGCCATGCCGGACAGCTTCGTGCAGGACTTCCAGCCCGTCGAGGTCGGCGGCGGCGTCACCCGCCGAGTGCTCGCCGACAGCCCCGGCCTGATGACGGTCGAGGTGACCTTCGAGACCGGGGCGGAGGGCGCGCCCCACAGCCACCCGCACCTGCAGTCGACGCTTGTCAGGTCGGGCCGGTTCGCGTTCAGCATCGACGGCGAGACCTTCGAGGTCGGCCCCGGCGACGCCTTCGTCGTGCCGCCGAACGCCCTGCACGGCTGCCGCAACCTTGAGGCGGGTGTGCTGATCGACACCTTCGCGCCGCGCCGCGACGACTTCCTGTGACGCCGCGCGCCGGCGTCGCCCATGTCGGCGCCGGCGCGTTCTTTCGCGCCCACACCGCGCTCTATATCGACGACGCGATGGCCGTCGCCGGAGGCGACTGGCGCATCCGCGGCGTCAGCCTGCGCAGCGCCGGGATCCGCGATCGGCTCGCGCCCCAGGGCTTCCGCTACACCGCGATCGAACGCGGCGCCGAGGGCGATCGGCCCCGCGCCGTCCGCGTCCTTCAGGACATCCTCGTCGCCACCGAGGATCCCAGGGCGGCCGTGGCGGCTCTTGCCGATCCCGAAATCCGCCTCGTGACCCTCACCGTCACCGAGAAGGGCTACTGCCGGTCCGCCGGCGGCGGCCTCGATCACCTCCACCCCGACATCATCCGGGATCTCGCCACGCCCGACCGGCCCCGCAGCGCACCCGGCCTCCTCGTCGCGGCGCTCGCCCGCCGAAGGGCCGCCGGCGCGCGCCCCTTTACCGCGCTCTGTTGCGACAACCTGCCCGGCAACGGCGCGATGCTGCACCGGCTGACGGTCGAACTCGCCGCCGCCCGCGACCACGGCCTTGCGGACTGGATCGCGACCGAGGCGCGCTTTCCCGGCGCCATGGTCGACCGCATCACCCCCGCCACGACGCCCGAGGACGTGGCCGCGCTCGCCCGGGACTTCGGAGTGCGCGACGCCGCTCCGGTGGTGCACGAGCCGTTCCGCCAGTGGGTGATCGAGGACGCCTTCGTGGACGACGCCCGTCCGGCGCTGGAGGCGGCTGGCGCGGAGCTAGTCGCCGACGTGGCGCCGCACGAGGCGATGAAGCTGCGCCTGCTCAACGGGGCCCATTCCGCCCTAGCCAGCCTCGGTCCGCTGCTTGGCTGCGAAACCGTGGCCGAGGCGGTCGCCGAGCCGGCTCTGGCCGCCTACCTGGAGCGGCTCTGGACCCGCGAGCTCATCCCCGGACTCGCGCCGGCGCCGGGCCTTGATCCGGCCGCCTACACCCGCGCGCTCGCCCGCCGCTTCGCAAACCCCGCAATCCGCCACCGCCTCGCCCAGATCGCCGTCGACGGCAGCCAGAAACTGCCCCAGCGGCTGCTCGCGCCCCTCGCCGAAAACCGCGCCGCAGGCCGGCCGACCTCCGCGATCGAACTCGCCGTCGCCGCCTGGATCGCCCACACGCTCTCCCCCGACGCCGACGACCCGCTGGCCGCCACACTGCGCGGCCGAGCCGCGGCGGCGGGCGCCGGCGGCGCGGTCGCGGCTATCCTCGCCAGCCCCGAGGTCTTTGCGCCGGCCCTTGCGCAGGACGCCGCCCTGCGGGAAAGTCTCGCGCAAACGCACGCGGCGCTCGGCCGCGGCGAGGCGCGCGCGGCGCTGGGGAGGATCACGGGAATGCCCGAATGAAGGAGAGCTGGCGCTGGTTCGGCCCGCTCGACGTCATTCCGCTCGCGGAAGTGGCGCAGACCGGCGCGACCGGCGTCGTGACCGCGCTGCATGAACTCGACTACGGCGCGGTCTGGCCGGTCGAGACGATCCGCGAACGCCAGGCCCTCATCGCCGACGCGGGCCTCGGGCTCGACTGGAACGTCGTCGAGAGCTTGCCGGTCCACGAGGACATCAAGCGCGGCGAGGGCGATCTCGCGCCGCTCTTCGCCAACTATCGCCAGAGCCTGGCCAATCTCGCCGCCTGCGGCGTCCGGACGGTCTGCTACAACTTCATGCCGGTGCTCGACTGGACGCGCACCACGCTCGCCTCGGCCCGCGCCGGCGGCGCGCGCAGCCTGCGCTTCGACGCCTCCCGCATGGCCGCCTTCGAGATCCACATGCTCGGACGCGACGCCGCCGACGACGACTACCCCCCCGAGGCGGTCGCCGCCGGCGAGGCCTGGTTCGCCGCATCCTCCGAGACTGACCGCGCCACGCTGCTCGCAAGCATCATGGCCGGCCTGCCGGGCGCCTACGCCCGCTACGACGTCGCCGGGCTGCGCGAGACCCTCGCGCGATGGTCCGGCTTCGGGCGGGACGACCTGCGCGTCGCCCACGGCCGCTTCCTCGACGAGGTGATCCCCGCGGCCGAGGAGGTCGGCGTCCGCCTCTGCGTGCATCCCGACGACCCGCCCCGGCCGATCATGGGCCTGCCGCGCGCGGTCTCCGACGCCGAGGACATCGCCTGGATCCTCGACCGCCGCCCGAGCCGCGCCAACGGGCTCACGCTCTGCTCGGGCTCGCTCGGGGCCAACCCCCGCAACGATCCGCCGGCCATCGCCGCGCGCTTCGCCGACCGCATCCACTTCGCGCATCTGCGCAACGTCGCCAAGGAGCGAGACGGCTCCTTCGAGGAAGCCCCGCACCTGGACGGCGACACCGACATGGTGGCGCTGGTGGCCGTGCTTCTCGCCGAGGAGGCGCGCCGCCGCACCGAAGGCCGTGCGGACGCCGACATTCCCTTCCGCCCCGACCATGGCCACGAGATCGGCCCCGACGTCGGACGCGGAACCCATCCGGGCTACCCGCTGGTCGGGCGTCTGCGCGGGCTCGCCGAACTGCGCGGCGTCATCGCCGCGCTCACCCATCTGGAGACCGTCCATGCCTGACCCGATCCTCGTCCTGAACCCTGCCGACAACGTCGCGGTGCTGACCGCCCGCGCCGACGTGGGCGCCGACCCTATCGGCGGCGGGACGCCGCTCGAGGCCCCGCTGCAGGCCGGCCACAAGCTCGCGCGCGGGCCCATCGCGGCGGGCGCGCCGATCACCAAGTTCGGCCAGATCATCGGCTACGCCACCGTCGACATTCCCGCCGGCGCCCAGGTCCACGTCCACAACTGCGCCTTCGGCGAACACGACCGGGACTACCACGTCGGCGTGGATCTCGAGACTGCGCGCGCCGCCGTGCCGCGCCTCGCGCCGGCGACCTTCGAGGGCTATCGCCGCAAGGGCGGGCAGGCCGGCACGCGCAACTACATCGCCATCTGCGCCACGGTGAACTGCTCGGCCACGGTAGTGCGCCGCGCCGCCGACGAGGTGAACCACTCGGGCCTGCTCAACGACTTCCCCGAGATCGACGGCGTCGTGGCCTTCAGCCACGGCACCGGCTGCGCGATGGCCACCAACAGCCCGGGCTACGCCAACCTCCAGCGCGTTCTCTGGGGCCACGCCACCCATCCCAACGTCGGCGCGGCGATCTTCGTGGGCCTTGGCTGCGAGGTGATGCAGATCGCGCGCATGAAGGCCATGTTCGACGCCGACGGGACCGAGCGCTTCCATGGCCTGACCATCCAGGACACCGGCGGCACCACCAGGACCGTCGCGCGCATCGTCGACCAGATCCGAGATCTCCTGCCCGAGGTCGGCGACGTATCGCGCGAGGCGATCCCCGCCTCCGAGCTCAAGCTCGCGCTGCAATGCGGCGGCTCGGACGGCTTCTCCGGCGTCACCGCCAACCCCGCGCTGGGGATCGCCTCCGATCTGCTTGTCGGCCTCGGCGGCACGGCGATCCTCGCGGAGACGCCCGAGATCTACGGCGCCGAACAGCTGCTGCTGCGCCGCGCCGCCACGCAGGAGGTGGCCGACAAGCTGATCGAGCGCATCCGCTGGTGGGAGGAATACACCCGCATCAACGGCGGCTCGATGGACAACAACCCCTCGCCGGGCAACAAGGCCGGCGGTCTGACCACCATCCTCGAGAAGTCCCTCGGCGCGGCGGCCAAGGGCGGATCGACGCCGCTGACGGACGTGCTGCAATACGGCGAGATCTCGCGCACGCCCGGCTTCGCCTTCATGGACAGCCCCGGCTACGACCCCGCCTCGGTCACCGGCCAGATCGCCTCGGGCTGCCAGGTGGTCGCCTTCACCACCGGGCGCGGCTCGGCCTTCGGCTCCAAGCCCGCGCCGACGATCAAGCTCGCCACCAACGACCGGCTCTTCGCGCAGATGCCCGACGACATGGACATCAACTGCGGCGACATCGTCTCCGCCGGCGTCTCCCTCGAAGCCAAGGGCCGCGAGATCCTCGACATGGTCCTGCGCGTCGCCTCCGGCGAGAAGACCAAGTCCGAGGCGCTCGGCCTCGGCGACAACGAATTCGTCCCCTGGCAGATCGGCGCGGTGATGTAGCCGCGGCTTTACCCGCTCCGGGCGCCACTCTCCGAAGCCTCCGGAGCCGAAAGCGCTTGACTGACCGGGTCAAAGGCGTACCGTCACACTAGACTGACCGGTCTATTCCGCCCAAGCGGGCGCCAGGGGAGACAGCACATGCGAGTCGCAAGACATGACGTGGACGTCAGGATGCAGATACCCGGCGCGGTGATCCGGCAGCGCCGGGACTTCGGCGACGCGACCGGCCTGGGGCAGATCAGCGGCGAGTGCTTCACGCTCGCCGCGGGCGTCGACACCACGCCGCTGTTCAGGGGCCTCGACGGAAATCTCTGCCAGTGCCCGCACTGGGGCTTCGTGATTGAGGGCCAGTTGACCACGACGGACGCGGCCGGCAGGCAGGAGACGGTCAGCGCCGACGACCTCTTCTACTGGCCTCCCGGCCACAACGTCAGGGTCGACGCCGACGCGGAGATCATCATGTTCAGCCCGCAGGACCAGCACGGCCACGTCATCGATCACATGATCGAAATGACGTCCGGACCGGCCTGACCGCCCCTGCGACTGCGGTTCCCACATGACGACCCGACCCGCGGCCGATGGGGCCGCGCGCCCACGCGACCAAGCTGCGGCTGATCGCGGCCGGGCCTGCCGATGCTGCTCAGGCACGGGTACAACGATCTCGGGCTCCAGGCCCTGCTTGCGGCCACCGGCGTTCCGAAGGGGTCTTTCTACCACCACTTCCGCGACAAGGAGGACTTCGCGCTCCAGGTCGTCGACGCCTACATGGCCCAGGTCCACCGGGGGCTCGACGCCTGCCTCGGCGACGACGCGCGCCAGCCGCTTGCGCGGGTGCGAGCGTTCTTCGAGATGACGGCGCGCAGCCTACCGCGAGGAAGGCTACATGGGCTGCCTGCTCGGCGGCCTCGGCCAGGAACTCTCGGGCGTCAGCGAGGTGTTTCGCGGCCGCATCGACGCCTGCTTCGCCGCGATCGCCGAGCGCGTGGCCGCCTGCCTCGAGGAGGCGCAGCGGCTCGGCGAGATCCCCGCCGACGAGCGACCCGCGACGCATGGCCGACCTCCTCGTCGATTGCTGGGAGGGCGCGGCCCTGCGCAGCCGCCTGCGGCGCGACCCCGCCTCCCTCGACGCGATGCTCGACTTCTACTTCGGCGCCGTCGTCGGCGCGGCGGATGACGGCGACGCCCCACAAACCCCGCTGCCCGCGACCGCGCGCCCCGGCGGTCCCGGAGCGTGACGCACCCGGCGTCGGCGGCCGCGACCTGCCCTTCCAGAACGGCGTCGCCGCCTCCGGACGCCGGCCGTCTGCCGGCTTGACAGGCGCGCGGCCGCGGGCGCAGGCTCCCCGCGCGACGGAGGGGTCTGGACTCAGCGCGGGACGCGGCGGGACGGCCGGAAGGCCGACGGCGAGGTCCAAGCGATCCCCCGGTTCACGGCCATGACACAGCGGAGACATCCATGACTTAGCTTTCCCGGAATTCCACCGCGGCGCTCATCGTAGGGGCGCTCGCCTACGGCGCGCTAGCTGCAACGCCCGCGACCGCCGAGACCCTGCGCCTGCTCACCTGGGGCGGCTACGCGCCCGACGACGTCGTCGCGATGTTCGAGGAAGAGACTGGCATCGACGTCGAGGTGACGCTCTCCAACAACGAGGAGATGATCGCCAAGCTGCGCGCGACCGGCGGCGGCGGCTTCGACCTCGCCCAGCCGAGCCAGGACCGCATCTCCGGCCCGCAGATCGAGTTCGGCATCTACAAGCCCATTGACCTTTCCCAGATCGAGACCGACCTCTTCATCCCCTCGATGCTCGAGGCGACCAAGGCCAACACCACGCTCGAGGACGAAGTCTACGGAATCCCGCACGTCTGGGGCACGGACGGGCTGGTGCTCGACACTACCGCCGCCGCCGACGTCAAGGACTACACCGACCTCTGCGCCGACAGCGTCGCAGGCAAGGTCTCCTACCGGCTCAAGCGGCCAACGATCATCGGCTTCGCCTTCGCCATGGGCCTCGATCCCTTCGCCGCCTACGGCGACGAGGCCGCCTATGCGGACCTCGTGGCCCAGGTCGAGCAGAAGCTCATTGAGTGCAAGCCCAACGTGAAGACCTACTGGGAGGGCGGCGACGAGATCGTCGGCCTCGTGCGCTCCGGCGAGGTGGTCGCGGCGATGGCCTGGGACACCGGTGGCTGGAAGCTCAACGCCGACAACCCCAACGTGACCTTCGTCGCCCCCGCCTCGGGAGCGCTCGGCTGGATCGACACCTTCGCCCTGCCAGCCAAGGGCCAGGCAGACGAGGCGGCCTATAAGTGGATCAACTTCGTCATGCGCCCCGAGGTCGCCGCAAAGATCACCGAGGCCGCCGGCAACTTCACCGCCTCCGCCGGCGCGGACGCCTTCGCGCCCGAGGACCTCAAGGCCCGCTTCCAGGCCAGCTTCCCGCCCGAGGCGATCGAGAACATCAAGTGGTATCCGACCGTGCCCGCCGGCCTCGAGGCCATCGAGGGCGCGGCGCTCGACCGCGTCAAGGCCGCCAACTGATCGCCGTGGGGCCGGGGCGCGCGGCGCGTCCCGGCCCGCCTTCCCGCGCGTGACGCCCGATCTTGAATGCGACCGCCTCGTCAAGCGGTTCGGGGAGACGCTCGCGGTGGACGACGTCTCCTTCGACGTGCCCGCCGGTTCGTTCTTCTCGATCCTTGGCCCCTCGGGCTGCGGCAAGACCACCATCATGCGCATGATCGCGGGCTTTCTCGAACCGACCTCCGGCGACATCCGCATCCGCGGCCGGTCGATGCGCGACGTCGCGCCGAACCGCCGCCCGGTCAACATGGTGTTCCAGCACCTTGCGCTCTTTCCGATGATGTCGGTGGCCGAGAACATCGGTTACGGCCTGCGCCGGCGCAGGCTGCCGCGCGCCGAGATCGCCCGCAAGGTCGACGCCGCGCTCGAGCGCATCGGCCTGCCTGACGTCGGCGCGCGCCGCATCGACGAACTCTCCGGCGGCCAGAAGCAGCGCGTCGCCATCGCGCGCTGCATGGTGCTCGAACCGGACGTGCTGCTGCTCGACGAGCCCCTGGGCGCACTCGACCTCAAGCTGCGCGAGCACATGAAGATCGAGCTCAAGGCCCTCCAGGAGGCCTTCGACACCACCTTCATCTACATCACCCATGACCAGTCCGAGGCGCTGGTGATGTCGGACCGGATCGCGGTGATGAACGCCGGCCGCTTCGAGCAGGTCGGCGACGCGCGATCGCTCTACTACCGCCCCGAGACCGCCTTCGTCGCGGGCTTCGTTGGCGAGAGCAACCACTGGACCGGCCGGGTCGAGGCCGCCGACGGCGCGGGCCTGCGGATCCGCACCGACGCCGGCCTCGCGCTCGCCGCCACCAGCGCCGGCCGCGCGCTCGACCCCGGCGTCCGCGCCGAGGTCTTCGTGCGCCCCGAGGCGATCCGGGTGGCGACCGCCTCCGCCGGCGTCGCGGACTTCGACAACCGCGCCGAGGGTCGCATCGCGAGCCTGCTCTTCAACGGCGCCAACAGCCGCATGCTGGTCCGCGACGCCGCCGCCGGCGACGAGATCGACGTCGCCTTACCGCAATCGGCCGACTTCGCCCATCTGTCCGCTGGAGCGACGGTGCACCTGGGCTGGAACGCCGATCAGGCCAACGCCTTCCCCGCCGGGACGCCCTGAGATGCGCGCCCGGGCCCGGCTCGGCCTCTTCCTGCTGCTCACCCCGCTGCTGCTGTGGCTGACGCTCCTGGTCGTCATCCCGCACATTGACATGGCGCTTCTGTCCCTGCGCGAGCGCGTCGGCGTGCGCGAGTACCAGACCAGCCTCGCCAACTACCGCACCTTCGTCGAGGAGCCGCTCTACCTCTGGACCTTCCTGCGCACCGCCACGATGTCGATCCTCGCGACCGCGCTCACGCTCGCCATCGCCTTCCCGGTGTCGTGGTACATCGCCAAGATCGCCCGCGACCGGGCGCGCTCGGCGCTGTTCCTGCTCTGCCTGGTGCCGTTCTGGGTCTCCGAACTGGTGCGCACCTTCGGCTGGATGATCCTCCTGCGCGAGACCGGCGTCTTCAGCTCGCTCCTGCAATGGGCGGGGCTCGCCAGCGGCCCGGTCGAGATGCTCTACAACGACGTCGCCATCATGATCGGCCTCGTCTACACCTCGATGCTCTTCATGGTCGTGCCGCTCGTCACCACGCTGGAGAGCCTCGACGACAGCATCGTCGAGGCCGGCTACGACCTCGGCGGCGGCGGCCCGGCGGTCCTGCGCGAGATCGTCCTTCCGCACGCGACGCCGGGCATCGTCGCGGGCTCGATCGTGGTCTTCATGCTGAGTCTCGGCAATTACCTCACCCCGCGCATGCTCGGCGGCAAGGATTCGCTCTGGTTCACCGAACTGATCTATTCGCAGTTCATCGTGCGCTTCAACTGGGAGCTCGGCGCCGCCTTCGGCTTCCTGCTGCTGGGCCTCTCGTCCTTCATCGTCTGGGCGGCGCTGCGCCTGACCGGCCAGACCCTCGAGAAGACCATGGGATGAGCGCGCCATGATCCCCTCGCTGCCCCGTCCAGCCTGGCTGCGCCTCGTCTACGGCGGCTACGTCGCGCTCTTCTTCGCCTTCCTCGCCCTGCCCCTGGTCGTCGTGTCGGTGTTCGCCTTCAACGACAGCCTCTTTCCCGCGCTGCCCTGGCAGGGCTTCACCTGGGACTGGTTCTTCGGGACCGAGCGGCCCAAGGTCGGGGTCTTCCACGAACGCCCGATCCTGCGCGCCATGGGCACATCACTCTTCGTCGCCGTCTGCGTCGCGGCTCTCTCGGTGGGCGTCGGGCTCTGCAACGCCTTCCTCTTCAACCGCTACCGCTTCCCGTTCCAGCGACTGCTCTACGTGCTGATGCTCCTGCCGCTGGTGATCCCCGGGATCGTACTCGGCATCTCGATCCTGGTCTTCTCCAGCACCCTCGCCAACGGGCTCTGGGACGGCCTCGGCGTCGACGTCCAGGCCCTGCGCCCCGGGCTCCTGCTGGTGATCCTCGGCCAGTTCTCCTTCATCGCGACCATCGCCACGCTGGTGATCTCGGCGCGGCTCAAGAAGTTCGACCCCACGCTCGAGGAGGCTGCGCTGAACCTCGGCGCCTCGCGGTTGACGGCGGTGCGCACCGTCACCCTGCCCTACCTCGCACCGGCGCTGGTCGGCTCGACGGTCGTGGCCTTCCTGATGAGCTTCGAGAACTTCAACACCACGCTCATGCTGGTGGGCTCCGACGCGCCGCTGACCATTGCGATGTTCGACCGCCTCAAGGAGGGCTCGACGCCGCTCCTGAACGCCGTCTCGCTCCTGCTGATGCTCGGCTCGTCGCTGCTGGCTCTGGTGATGATCGCCTTCCAGCGGCGTTGAGCCCGGCTACAGCCCGGGGCTCCGGTTCACCCCGCCGTCGACGGTCAGCGTCTGGCCGGTGGTGTCGCCCGCCCCGTCGGACATCAGGAACGCCCCCGTCGCGGCGAAATCGTCGAGCCGCCCGTAGCGGCCGAGCGGATAGCATAGGCGCGGCTGCGGGCCCTCGATGCCCGAGATCGCGACGAAGGCGCCGCCGGCGCCCGCCCTGAACGTCGGCAGCGCCGCCCGGAACAGCCGCATCGGCGCCAGCACGTTCATGTCGTAGGTCGCCCGCCTGGCGTCGAAAGGACTGACGTACAACTCACGGACGTCTTCCGAATCGTGGAAGACGCTGTCGGCTGTCGCGGGCGTCGGCCCCGGCACGTCGAACTGCGCCAGAAGATCTCCCTGTCGCTCGCCGCTGAAGACCGCGGCGTCGAGCCGGCCATAGGCGTCGAGGGCGCGCGCAACGGCGGCGTCCATGTCCGCATCCTCGATGCTCCGAACCCGCCACGCCGATCTGGTAAAGCTGGGCTGCGAGCTCCCCGCACCCCGAGCGCGACATATGCAGCAGCCGGTAGCCGTCCGCGGCCTGCGGCGCGATCGTCCTCAATGCGCATATCACCAGATCCGCGCAGTCCGAGCGTCCGGAGCCGACCACGACCGCACCCGCGAGGAGCGCCGGGCCGGATACCGGGTCAGTCGCCAGAGACGAACCCGACCCGCTTGTGGCTGTTGTCGCAGTACGGCTTGTTCGCCGACTGGCCGCAGCGGCAGAAGAACGCGCCCTTGATCCGCGCCACCGACTTGCCGGTGCCGCTCTGGACCTCGAGCGCGCCCTTGACCTGCAGGGGCCCGTCCTTGTGCGGCGTCACCTCCACCGGACCGTTCAACTCTGCCAGCTTGAGGTCGCTGTCCCTCGCAACGGGCTCGCCGGTGGCGACGAACCCGCCCTCGATGTGGGAATTGTCGCAGAACGGCTTGTTCTTCGACAGGCCGCAGCGGCAGAGCGTCGCCCGCGTCATCGCCCCGCGGCCCTCGATGGTCATCTCGGCGTGCGCCGCCAGCGGTCCGTTCTCGAGCACCGCCAGCTTGTTCACCCGCGGCGGAGCCTCGCCGGCGCCGCCATCCTTGCGCGCCACGGTGATTGCGCCCGACGGACAGGCGTAGGCGATGCGAACGATCGCCTCGGGATCCTCGGCGTCGGGGTCGATCCAGCCGCCCTTCACCCCGGCCTGGAACACCGCCGGCAGCCCGGTCACGCAGCGCCGCGCATGAATGCAGCGGCTGCCGTCAAAGTGGATGGTGATGCGCTCGCCCTCGGCGGTTTCCATTGGCTGACTCCCGACGTTTCGACTTGAAACCGACGACATAGATCGATGGACCCCAAAGACTACGCCCGACCCCCGCCAGGCAAGGCTCAGGCGGCCGCGCGCAGATCCCCGAGTTCCACCGGACGGCGGCGGTTGAGGATTCGCTGCAGGGTGCGGCGATGCATCCCCAGCGCGCGCGCCGTCTCCGAGACGTTCCAGTCGGTCTGCTTGAGCCCGTCGCGGATGTGCATCCAGCGCACGTCCTCGGGCCGCCGCAGTGCGCCCGGCAGGAGCGAGCGTCCGCGCGGGGCGCCGATCAGCGCGCCGGCCACCTCGTCCGCCGTCGCCCATTTGATGAGATAGTCCGCGGCGCCCGCCCGGGCCGCCGCGACCGCCAGCCGCGGATCGCCATGCGCGCTCAGCACGACGGCGACCACGTCCGGCCGCCCGCTGCGCGCCATTTCGATCAGGTCGATCCCCGACCCGTCCGGGAGCACCGCATCCACGACCACAAAGGCCGCCGGGTCGTCTCGCAGGATCGTCCGTGCCGTCGCGCACTCGGTCGCGATCCTCGGCGCGAAGCCCCGTTGTTGCAGCGCCTCGAGCAGTCCTTCGGAATAGGCGATATCGCCGTTGGCGATGAGAAGGGAAGGGTCGGGGTGAGTGCAGAAAAACGACATGGGCTTCTCCTTTGCATCAAGGAGTTAGCGCCCAGGCCGCAGAGGGCATGTCGGTTGTGTCAAAAGGCCGCGAGCCCGGCCCCGACGGCCGGATCGCGGAAGTGGCCCCGCCCGCGGCGGCGGCTCGGACGCGTCCTCAGGCCCCGGCCTTGAAGGTCAGCGCGGCGTCCTCAGGCGCGCCAGCGCAGTCGAGAAAGGCGAAGCCGTTCGGCCCAAGCGTCAGTCGCTTGCCGACAAGTCCCGCCGCCTGGTTCGGCGACCGCGGCGCGAGCGTCACCCCGGAGGCGCCCAGCGCAATGTCGTCCTTCGACATGTTGAAGACGCACACCAGCGCGTCGCTCCGGTCCCGGCGCAGGTACGCAAGGACCGGGGCGTCCACGTCGAGGAAGTCGATCTCGCCGTGGCGCAGCGCCGGCCGCGCCTTCCGGAAGGCAAGCATCGCACGATAGAAGTTCAGCGGCGCCTCGTGGTGGTGCTCCTGGGCGGCGGCGTTGCGGGCGGCCTGCGCAGGCTTGATCGGAAGCCACGGCCGCTCCGGTCGAGAAGCCGCTGTAGTCGTTGCCACGGTCCCAGGGCATCGGCGTCCGGCACCCGTCCCGGCCCTTGTAGTCGGGCCAGAACGTGATCCCCGGCGGGTCGGTCAGTTCCTCGAAGGCGAGCGCGCTCTCCTCGAGGCCCAGCTCCTCGCCCTGGTAGAGGCAAACCGAGCCGCGGAAGCTCAGCAGCATCGCCGCCGCCTGCCGCGCCAGCGCGTCCACATCGTTGCAATGCGCCTTCCACCGCGTCACATGTCGCTGCACGTCATGGTTGGAGAACGACCAGCACGGCCAGCCGTCCGGCGCCGCGGCGAAGAACTGCTCGATCCGGCTGCGGAAATGCGCCGGCGTGAAGGCGTCGCCGAGCATCTCGAAACTGTAGGCCATATGCAGCCGGTCGGCGCCCTTGGTGTATTCGGCCATCGTCGCCACCGCGTGGCGGGGGCTTTCGCCGACCTCGCCAACGGTGGTGCGGTCGGTGTATTCGTCCATCAGCCTGCGGATGCGCCGCAGGAAGCCGATGTTCTCCGGCTGCGTCTTGGAGCGGATGTGATCCATCATGTCATAGGGGTTGACCGCCGGAAGCGGATCATCCCGCTCCTCGGGAGGATCGGGGCGTAACTCCTTGTCGTGGAAATAGAAGTTCACCGTGTCGAAACGGAACCCGTCCACGCCCCGGTCGAGCCAGAACCGCATCACCTCGATCAGCGCGTCCTGGACGGCAGGCTCCCAGAAATTGAGGTCCGGCTGCTCCTTGAGGAAATTGTGCAGATAGTACTGCCGCCGCCGCGTGCTCCATTCCCAGGCCGAGCCGCCGAAGATCGACAGCCAGTTGTTCGGGGGCGAGCCGTCAGGGTTCGGATCGGCCCAGACGTACCAGTTCGCCCGCGGGTTCTTGCGGTCGGCCCGGCTCTCGACGAACCAGGGATGCCGGTCCGACGTGTGGCTGAGCACCTGGTCGATGATCACCTTGAGCCCCACCGCATGCGCCCGCGCCAGCATCGCGTCGAAGTCGGCCAGCGTGCCGAACAGCGGATCGACGTCGGTGTAGTTGGACACGTCATAGCCCATGTCGGCCATCGGCGAGGTGAAGAACGGCGACAGCCACACCGCGTCGACGCCCAGCCCGGCCACGTGCTCCAGCCGCCCAGTGATCCCCGGCAGGTCGCCGACCCCGTCGCCGTCGCTGTCCTGGAACGACCGAGGATAGACCTGATAGGTCACGCTGCCCCGCCACCACTCCCGCATGCCGATCCCCTTCCGCTCTCCAACTCGACCCCGGTGATACATGGCCTGGGCGGGGTTTCAAACCGCTTTGAGGCAGCCGCGCGCGGGAACCCGCCGAAGGCCGCGCTTTGTGGAGGGACGGCCGCGCCAAAATGGCATAGGGTGCGCGCCGGCGAACTGATTTGTCGGGGACCCTTGGCGACCATCAAGGACATAAGCGCGCGGCTCGGGCTTTCCGTCACCACCGTCAGCCGGGCGCTGAACGGCTTTCCAGAGGTCAGCGAAGACACCCGCGCGCGGGTCGTGGCTGCCGCGCGCGAGCTCGACTACACGCCCAACCGGAGCGCGCGCCGCCTCGTCACCGGCCGCTCGGACATGGTCGCGCTGGTTCTGCGCGCCACGCCGTCGCTCGAGATCGACCCTTACGTCTACGAGATCGTCGCCGGGCTCAGCGCTCACCTGCTCGAGCGCAGCCGCGACCTGATCGTGCACGTGGCAACCGACGCTGACCCGGTCGCGCCCCTGCGCCAACTCGTGGCCAGCAAGACCATCGACGGCTTCCTGCTCAACGCCCCGGAGATCGACGATCCGCGCATCGCCTATCTCATCGACGCCGGCGCGCCCTTCGTGCTGCATGGCCGGCACGCGCCCGACCCCGCCTATCCGTTCTACGACCTCGACGCACGGGCGGCGGCCCGCATGGCCACCGAGGCGCTCATCCGCCTCGGCCACCGGCGCATCGCTCTCGTCGACGGCCGACGCCGCCTCGCCGCCGCCGCCGCGCGCCTGGCCGGCTATCGGGACGCCATGGCCGCGGCGGGGCTGGCCGCGCCGGAGGCCTTCGTCGCCTGCCCCGAGGCGATCCAGGCCGACGCCGCGCGTTTCGCCGCCAACGCGCTCCACGGGGCCAGCGGGCCGCGGCCGACCGGCTTCGTGTGCGCCTCCACCCCGCTGGCCGCCGGGGTGGCCCGCGCCGCCCGCGCCGCCGGCCTCGAGATCGGCGCAGACGTCTCGATCATCGCCCACGACGACGGCTTTCCCCACCTGCGCGCCGTCGACTTCGACCCGCCGCTCAGCGTCACCCGGGCCCCGCTCCGCGAGGCCTGCCTGCCGCTCGCCGCCATGCTCTGCGATCTCGTCGACGGCCGCATGGAGGCGCCCCGCCAAGTGGTAGTGGAGGCCACGCTCGCCCTGCGCGCCTCGACCGCCGCGCCCCCGCCCGGGCAAACGGCGCCCTGGGGCTGACCGCTGCGGCGGCGCTAGGGCAATTCCGCGCTTTTCAACTTCGGCGCATCCCATATAATGGGTCGAAACCGCAGGGAGCCACCAGATGGGCCACAAGATCACCTTCGCCCAGCAGAAGGGCGGCGCAGGCAAGACGACCGTGCTCGCGCATCTCGCCGCCGCCTGGAGCGGGGACGGCCGCACGGTGGCGCTGATCGACCTCGATCCGCAGCGCTCGCTGACCCGATGGGCCAGGCTGCGCGACGACCCGCGCATCGCGCTGATCGAATCCAAGGACTACCGCGCCAGCTCCGACATCAAGACCGCCGCGCGCGACCACGACTTCGTGCTCGTCGACTGCCCCGGCGCGGCCTCCAACCTCCTTGAGAACGCCATCCGCGAGAGCGACCTCGTCATCGCCCCTTGCCAGCCCTCGGTGATGGACGTCTGGGCCACCGAGAGCGTGCTCGCGACCGCGGCGAAGCTGCGCGTCCCGGTCCGCATCCTGCTCAACCGCATGCCCCCGCGCATGGGCGCGCTCGAGGACGTGCTCGCCGCCCTCGGTGACAACCGCGACAAGGTGATGGAGACGACGCTCGGCAACCGCGTCGGCTTTAGCCAGGCGGTGCTCACCGGGCGCACCGCGCCGGAACTCGCCCGCCGCTCCGCCGCCGCCGCGGAGACCGCCGCGCTGCGGGCCGAGATCGAGGCGTTGCTCGCGGCCTGACCGGCGCCGCCCGCCCTTGACAGGCGCCACCCCATCGCTGATGCAGTGATCGGCTTCGCAGCCGCACAACGCAAGCTGAGGGGGGACCGGATGAGGAAGGTCTACGACGACGCCGACGCAGCGCTTCGAGGGGTGCTCTTCGACGGCATGACCATCGCGGCGGGCGGCTTCGGCCTCTGCGGCATTCCCGAACTGCTGATCGGCGCGATCGTGCGGGCGGGAACGCGCGATCTCACCGTCGCCTCCAACAACGCCGGCGTCGACGACTTCGGGCTTGGCCTGCTGCTCCAGACCCGCCAGATCCGCAAGATGATCTCCTCCTACGTCGGCGAGAACGCCGAGTTCATGCGCCAGTATCTCTCCGGCGAGCTCGAGCTCGAGTTCAACCCGCAGGGCACGCTCGCCGAGCGCATGCGCGCCGGCGGCGCCGGCATCCCGGGCTTCTACACCCGCACCGGCGTCGGCACCGTCATCGCCGAGGGCAAGGAGCACAAGGACTTCGACGGCGAGACCTACATCCTCGAGCGCGGCATCGTCGCCGACCTCTCGATCGTGAAGGCCTGGAAGGCCGACGCGACCGGCAACCTCGTCTTCCGCAAGACCGCGCGCAACTTCAACCCGCCCGCGGCCACCTGCGGCAAGGTCTGCGTGGCCGAGGTCGAAGAGATCGTGCCCGCCGGCGCGCTCGATCCCGACTGCATCCACCTGCCCGGCATCTACGTGCATCGGCTCATCCAGGGCCAGCACGAGAAGCGCATCGAACAGCGCACCATCCGGGCCGCCTGAGGAGAGTGGAGATGGTTCCAGACGAGCTCGGCGCCGCCGAAACCGCCATAAACTTCACCGATCAGTTCGTCGACGCCGGCGTCGCCAAACTCGATGCGATGTTCGGCAAGGGCCACGCCGCGGCGAACCCGCAGATGCTGGCGGCCTATATGGCGGCCTGCACCAGCAACCTCAACGCCTTCATGACCGCGGCGGCTGCGACGATGCAGGACGTCGCCCTCGACGAGGCTCTCGCGGACTTCGAGGCCGATCTGCTGGCCGCGCCGGCGCCGGCGCCGAAACCGAAACCGAAACCGCAGGGGAGACGCCGCTGATGGCCTGGGACCGCA
>CAVOZD010000030.1:0-28369 GCA_963700835.1 uncultured Alphaproteobacteria bacterium | reverse complement strand
GACGTCTCCGAACGCCTCGAACGGCAACACGATGATCGCCGGCGTCCCGGCCTGTGCGGCATCTGGTCCCGCGCCGCGAAGACTGAAAACGGCGCCGCCGATCGCGGCGAGGCCGACAAGGGCGAGAAGCATGCCAAAAAGCGCAAAGCGCCGGCCAGGTCGCCCAACCGTGGGTTCCTCCCGCCCCGGGGTTGCCGGGCTGCCCGGCTCCGCCTGCGAGCCGTCCGGCGGCTCGGTTTCGGGCGGGGGGTGTGCCGTCGGTGCCTCCTCGTTCTGCCATGCGAAATGCGGAACGTAGGCGCCCTTGGGGATGGTGATCCGCACGGGATCCTGACTACCCGCATCGATATAATAACTGTCGAGGTCGCTGCGCAGCCGCCGCGCCTCGAGACGCACCACCGGGTCGGATTGCTGATCGAAGCTCTCGTCCCGCCCGAACACGGCCATGGCCACCGTCACGCCCTTCAGGCGACCGCCGCGGCCGGCGAGGGATTCCTCGACGAGGAACTGCAGCATCTCGCGGCGGCGCTGGCTGGGGCGGAAGGCCACGTTCTCCAGCATCCGCCGCAACTGCGCCCGGACATCGGCTTCGGAGGGTGAAGGTGGAGACGGGTCCACAGCGGCCTTGGTCACGCCGCCTGTCTGATCCACTGGCCTCTCCCGTCGCTCCAACCAACGAAAAGCATTCCAACTTCACATTACGGACTGCGGCGGCGGAAAGACAACGCGCGATTGGCCACAGTCGCGTCAGAAGCGGCCGCGACGAACCGATCCGTCGGAGCCGCCGCCGGCATTTCGGAACAAACCCGGGGGTACGAACATGTTCGCACCTCCCGTCTCCCGCCGCTCCCGGATCTAGCGTTCATCCGTCGCTGCGCACGGGAGGGACCGATGCAAAGTCTGTCCGGCCTTCTGGAACGGTTCCCGGCGCGGGAGTTCGAGATCCACAGGCTGTGTGCCCGGGACGCCGAGTTCCGCAGCGTCTGCGAAGACTACGAAGTGGCGTTGAAGGCGCTCCGACACTGGGAGCGTGTCGAAAATAACGCGGTCCGGGCGGACGAATACCGCGAAATCGCCGACGAAATCGCGGACGAGCTGACCGTGCGCCTCGACACCGCATCGGCGTCCCTCAGAGCGCCGGAGACGACCGATCCGGAGCACAGCGCGGGCAAACCCACGCCGTTTTCGGCATGACCAACCTGCAACAGGAGCAAGAGTGATGAGATCGAAGAGACGAGACGGACGCTTTGCGCACGGCGCGGGAGCGATCTTCGCGAGCGTGATCGCGCTGGGCGCCGCGGCCTTCGGGACGACGGCGCCGGCCTACGCACAGGATACCGAGGAGAAGAAGCCGAACATCCTGTTCATCATGGGCGACGACATCGGCTGGATGCAGCCGTCGGTCTATCATCGCGGCCTGATGGTCGGCGAGACGCCGAACATCGACCGCATCGCCCAGGAAGGCGCGATGTTCACCGATTATTACGCCGAGCAGAGCTGCACGGCCGGACGCAACGCCTTCATCACCGGCATGCAGCCGCTGCGGACCGGCATGATCATGCCGCAGCTGCCCGGCAGCCCGAGCTACCTTCAGCCCGGCACGCCGATGCTGTCCAAGTTCCTGCTGGATCTGGGCTACAACACCGGCGAGTTCGGCAAGAACCATCTGGGCGATCACACCGACGCCCTGCCGACCGCGCACGGGTTCCAGGAGTTCTGGGGCTATCTCTATCACCTCGACGCGATGCAGGGGGTCAGCTTCCCAGACATCAACATCACGCCCGACGAACAGGGCATCGTGCCGCCGTGCAAGAACACGCCGGTTCCGGGGTTGACCGAAGTGGCCGGCGCGGTTGATCCGACGACCACCATCTGCCTGACGCCGCCGCGTCCGGTGATGCATTGCACGTCGAGCGACGGCACCGCGGCGAACATGACCTGCAAGGACGAGGGTCCGTTGACGCTGGAGCGGTCCAAGACCATCGACGAGGAGATCTCGGCTCAGGTCATCGACTTCCTCGACCGCAACGATCCCGAGAAGACGGACAAGCCGTTCTTCGTCTGGTACAACCCGGCCCGCATGCACATCACCACCGTCCTCGATGACAAGTATCTGGACATGGTCGGCGTGAAGGGTGGCAAGGACTGGGGTGTCAACGAGGCCGGCATGAAGCAGATGGACGACAACATCGGCTACGTGCTGCAGAAGCTCGAGGACATGGGCGAGCTTGACAACACCATCGTCGTCTTCACCACCGACAACGGTGCCGAAACCATCACCTTCCCCGATGGCGGGGTGACTCCGTTTAAGGGCGGCAAGCTGAGCACCTGGGAAGGTGGCATGCGCGCGCCTGCGGTCATTCGCTGGCCCGGCAAGATCGAACCCGGAACCGTGTTCAACGACATCTTCGCCTCGCTCGACTGGCTGCCGACGCTGGTCGAAGCGGCGGGTGGTCACACGGGCAACGATCTGAAGACCGAACTCGAGGCGGGCACCTATCCCGGAATCGTCAAGACGACGCTCGATGGAACAAATCAGATGGCCTATCTGACCGGCGAGTCCGAGACGGCGGCGCGCGACTACTTCATGTACTACTCGGGCAAGGATCCGTCCGCCGTCCGATACAAGAACTGGAAGATGTACTTCGCCATGGTGTCGGACGACCCGTCCGGCTTCATCGCGGGCGTGCAGCCCTACCACTGGACCCAGGTTGTCAACATCAAGCGGGACCCGTTCGAGACGGCCGTCGGGTCGCAGATCAAGACCCTGTTCGGCATGGGCGGCGCGATCGCCGCTCCGATGACGGCCTATGTCTACGACTGGAACATCCTGCCGCTCGGCCAGCAACTCTGGCTCCGGGAACTCGAGAGCTATCGCGACTACCCGCCGATGCAGGATCCGTCGAGCTACAACCTCGAAGACGTCATCAACCAGGTGAAGAACATGAGGTCGAGCAGCCGCGGCGAGTGAGCCCGGTCAACGTGAAACAAGATCAGGTGCCCGGGAACTCCCGGGCGCCTGCGCCCTTGAAGGAAACCTTGACGAAGATGAATCCTCCTGGATTCATGTACTTGCCACGAATTGCGCGCGCGCAGTACCCTATTCTGCACCCGATTGGAGCCATGATGACACGACGCGCCGGACCCGTCAGCGCAATGCTGGCCACGCTCTGCCTCGCGGCCGCGACGCCCGCCTTCGCGCAGGAGGCGACCGCCACGCCCAACATCCTCGTCATCATGGGCGACGACGTCGGCTACTGGAACATCTCCGCTTACAACCGCGGCATGATGGGCTACCGCACCCCCAACATCGACCGGATCGCCGAAGAGGGCGGGCTGTTCACCGACTACTACGCCCAGCAATCCTGCACCGCAGGTCGCGCCGCCTTCATCACCGGCCAGAGCCCGATGCGGACGGGCCTGCTGAAGGTCGGGCTGCCCGGCGCGCCCGAGGGGCTACAGCCCGAGGATCCGACCATCGCGGAGCTCTTGAAACCGCTTGGCTACACGACAGGCCAGTTCGGCAAGAACCATCTCGGCGACCGCAACGAGTTCCTGCCGACGGTCCACGGCTTCGACGAGTTCTTCGGCAACCTCTACCACCTCAACGCCGAGGAGGAGCCCGAGCATCCCGACTATCCGCAAGGCACCGTGTTCCGCGAGACCTTCGGGCCGCGCGGCGTGATGCGCTGTGAGGCCACCACCGAGGTCACGCCCGGCGAGGACCCGCGCTTCGGGCCTTGGGGCAGGCAGAGCTGCGAGGACACCGGCCCACTCAGCCGGGAGCGCATGGAGACGGTTGACGAGGAATTCCTCGACGCCACCCTCGATTTCATCGACCGGGCGCATGAGGCGGACAAGCCGTTCTTCGTCTGGTTCAACCCCAGCCGGATGCACATCTGGACGCGGCTGCAGCCGGATTCCGAGGGCGTGACGGGCCTGGGCATCTATCCCGACGGCATGGTCGAGCATGACGGCCATGTGGGC
This sequence comes from uncultured Alphaproteobacteria bacterium, assembly GCA_963700835.1. GTDB lineage: Bacteria > Pseudomonadota > Alphaproteobacteria > Rhodobacterales > Rhodobacteraceae > Amaricoccus. Next base: position 24,382 of record CAVOZD010000030.1, on the reverse strand, counting down.
GTCCTGCTCGACAGGCTCGACGAGATCGGCATCGCCGACAACACCATCGTCATCTACACCACCGACAACGGGGCCGAGACCTTCAGCTGGCCCGACGGCGGCACGACGCCGTTCCGCGGCGAGAAAAACACCAACTGGGAGGGCGGCTACCGCGTCCCGGCCGTGGTCCGCTGGCCCGGCCATGTCGCGCCGCGCAGCGAGTTCAACCAGATCTTCTCCCACGAGGACTGGCTGCCGACCCTGCTCGCCGCCGCCGGCGAGCCCGACATCAAGGCGAAACTGCTCGAAGGTCACGCCGCCGGCGACGCGACGTTCCGGGTGCATCTCGACGGGTACGACCAGAGTACCGCTCTGGCGGATCCGGATGCCGAGGACCCGCGGCGCGAATTCTTCTACTGGACCGATGACGGCGATCTCGCCGGGCTGCGCTACGACCAGTACAAGGCCGTGTTCATGGAACAGCAGTCGCACGGTCTGGAGGTCTGGGTGCAGCCGCTCGTGCCGCTGCGGGCGCCCAAGATCTTCAACATCCGCAGCGACCCGTTCGAGCGCGCCGAGATCGAGGCCGGCGGATACGTCCGCTGGTTCGTCGATCACATGTTCGTCCTGCTGCCCGCGCAGCAGATCGTCGGCCAGCATCTCGCCACCTTCCAGGAGTTCCCGCCGCGCCAGCGGCCGGGCAGCTTCTCCATCGACAAGGTGATGGAAATGCTGATGGACACGAACAGGAACTGACGGGGTATCGCCGCCACCTTCAACGCGCCGCTCGGAGGCCTCGCCTTCGCCATCGAACTGCTTCTGGTCTCGGTCAACGCCCGAACTCTGCTGGTGGTGGCGATGGCGACCGCGGTTGCGAGCTACATCGGGCGCTTCCTCATCGGCACGCATCCGTCCTTCTATGTGCCCGCGCTGGAGGTCCCTGACTTCTACCTTACGCGGCCCGGGGCCCTCGCGACGTTCTTCGTGCTCGGCGGCCTGATGGGGCTGCTGTCGGTCGCGTTCATCAAGGGCCTCTACAGGATGGAGGACCTCTTCGACGCGCTGCCCGGCAACTACTACACGCGCCACATGCTGGGGATGCTCTGCGTCGGCGTGATGATGTATCTGCTCTTGCTCCACGCCGGGCACTATTACGTCGACGGCGTCGGCTACGCGACGGTGATGGACATCCTCAGCGGCGCGCTGAGCGATCCATGGTTCCTCCTGATGCTGGTGGCGTTAAAGCTCCTCGCGACCTGTCTCTCGCTGGGCTCGGGCGCCTCTGGTGGCGTGTTCTCGCCCGCGCTGTTCTTGGGAGCCGCGGGCGGCGCCGCTTTCGGGACGCTCTGTCATTCGCTGTTCCCCGGCCTCGACATCGATCTTGCGACCTTCGCCATCGCGGGAATGGCCGCGATGATCGGCGGGACCACGGGCGCGATCCTCACCGGAATGATCATGCTCACCGAGATGACCCGGGACAACTCGGTGATCCTCCCGCTGATCATCGCGTGCTCGATCGCCTACGCGGTCCGTAAGGCGATCATGAACGAGAGCATCTATACGGCCAAGCTGCTCGCGCACGGCCACTCAGTGCCGGAAGGGCTCGAGGCGGCGGTGATGACCACGTACCGGGTCGGCGACCTGATGGGGACGGATTTTGCGGTGAGCGGCACGGACGGCGACCCGCCCTCGTGGAGGGCGATCACCGTGCGATCCGAGGGCGGGCGCATCGATCGCGTAAGCGCGCGGGCGGACATCGGGGGCGGTACCGGCGGCGCAAGCCAGGCGAGCTCCATCCCGTACACGGTGTCCGGCGAGCGGACGACGCTCCTTGCGGCCGTGACGGCGATGTGGGCGTCGGAGGCGCGCGTCATTCTCGTCTCGCGCGATCCGGGCGCGGGCCGCGCTGAGGACATCGTCGGTGTGGTCACGACGACCGAGATCGCGCGGTTCCTCAGCGCCAAGGACGAACTCCTTTAACCGGAGATCGATGGGACACAACTCCAGTACGAGACACTCCGAGCATCGATTTTCCGCCAGCTCGTTGGCCTTGCAAGGCAACTGCGGCTTCCGCGAAGAACGCGGAAGCCGCTTTAAATCTGAGCTCTGGGCTCAAGAACTACAAGTCATTTTATTTCAATGGCTTGCAGACCTGAGGGCGTTATTTGCGGTCCAGACAGGGCGCCAAAATCGCGGGATAGGGCTGTTTATGGGAGCCTGTTCAATGGGAGCCTGTTCAGCTGCAGCCGCTCGTCGCTCCGCAGGTGTTGCACTTCATGCACGTGCCGTTGCGCACCAGCGTGAAGTTGCCGCACTCGCCGCAGGGATCGCCCTCGTAGCCCTGCATCTTGGCCTTGGTGCGCTCGTCGAGCTCGCCCACGGCCGCGGCGACCACCGTCGTGCGCGTGGCCAGGCCCACAGAGCCGTTGCCGTAGCCGAGCGCCCCGCCCAGGTCCGCGCCGCCCTGCAGCAGCACCAGCTCCTGCGGCAGCCGCTTGCGCAGGTAGCCCGTCGAGGACAGCTGGCGGATCACGTCGATGGAGGCCTGCGCGAACTCGCCCCGCGCCTCCTCCGGGCCCGCCTCGAGCACCTCCTCGCCGCGGCCCAGATCGTCGAAGCTCTCGCCGGTCGGCTTGACGTGGGCGAGATCCGTGCGGTCGAGATAACTCACCGCCAGCTCGCGGAAGATGTAGTCGAGGATCGAGGTGGCGTTCTTGATGCTGTCATTGCCCTGCACCATGCCCGCCGGCTCGAAGCGGGTGAAGGTGAAGGCCTCGACGAACTCCTCAAGCGGAACACCGTATTGCAGACCGACGCTCACAGCGATGGCGAAGTTGTTCATCATCGCCCGGAAGGCCGCGCCCTCCTTGTGCATGTCGATGAAGATCTCGCCGAGCTGGCCGTCCTCGTACTCGCCGGTCCTGAGATACACCTTGTGCCCGCCGACGATCGCCTTCTGGGTGTAGCCCTTGCGCCGCTCGGGGAGCTTCACCCGGTTCGACCGCTCGATCTCGCGGATGATGATCTTCTCGACGATCTTCTCCGACAGCGAAGCGACCCGCTCGCCCTGCGGCGCCTCGGCGAGCGTCTCCTCGAGATCGTCGTCATCCTCGATCAGCGAGGCCGACAGCGGCTGGCTGAGCTTGGAACCGTCGCGGTAGAGCGCGTTGGCCTTCACGCCCAGCGACCAGGACAACTCGTAGGCCGCCTTGCAGTCGTCGATGCTGGCGTCGTTGGGCATGTTGATGGTCTTGGAGATCGCCCCCGAGATGAAGCTCTGCGCCGCCGCCATCATCCGGATGTGGCTCTCCACCGACAGGTAGCGCGTCCCGATCTTGCCGCAGGGGTTGGCGCAGTCGAACACCGCCAGGTGCTCGGCCTTCAGGTGCGGCGCGCCCTCGAGCGTCATCGCCCCGCAGACATGCACGTTCGCCGCGTCGATCTGGGCGCGGCTGAAGTCCAGATGGCGCAGCAGGTCGAAGGCCGGGTCGCGCAGCCGCTCGGCGGGAATGCCCAGGACCCCGGTGCAGAACTCCTCGCCCAGCGTCCACTGGTTGAAGACGAAGCGGATGTCGAAGGCGGTCGGCAGCGCCGCCTCGATCTTGGCGATCTCCTCGGCGCCGAAGCCATGGCCTATCAGCGCCGTCGGGTTGATCTCGGGCGCCTCGGCGAGCGTGCCGCGCCCAACTGCGTAGGCGATGATCTCGCGCACCGCCTCGGGCGAGTAGCCGAGGTTGGCCAGCGCCCCCGGCACGCCGCGGTTGATGATCTTGAAGTAGCCGCCGCCCGCGAGCTTCTTGAACTTCACCAGCGCGAAGTCGGGCTCGATGCCGGTGGTGTCGCAGTCCATCACCAGCCCGATGGTGCCCGTGGGCGCGATCACCGTGGTCTGGGCGTTGCGGAACCCGTGCTTCTGGCCGAGCTCGAGCGCCTGGTCCCAGACCGAATGCGCCAGGTTGATCAGCGCCGGGTCGGGGCAGCTGTCGTGGTCGAGCGCCACCGGCGGCACCGCCAGCGTCTCGTAGCCGCCTGTCATGCCCTGCGCCGCGCGCCGGTGGTTGCGGATCACCCGCAGCATGTGCTCGGCGTTGGCCGCGTAGCCGGGAAACGCGCCGAGCTCGGCGGCGATCTCGGCGGAGGTTGCATAGGCGGCGCCCGTCATCACTGCCGTCAGCGCCCCGCACAGCGCCCGGCCCTCGGCCGAGTCGTAGCTGTGGCCGAGCGTCATCAGCAGCCCGCCGATGTTGGCGTAGCCGAGGCCGAGCGTGCGGAACCGGTAGCTGAGCTCGGCGATGCGCGCGCTCGGGAACTGCGCCATCAGCACCGAGATCTCGAGCGTCAGCGTCCAGATCCGGGTGGCGTGCACATAAGCCGCCGCGTCGAACTTGCCGTCCTTGAGGAAGGTCAGCAGGTTCATCGACGCGAGATTGCAGGCGGTGTCGTCGAGGAACATGTATTCCGAGCACGGGTTCGACGCCCGGATCGGCCCGTCCTCGGGGCAGGTGTGCCAGGCGTTGATGGTGTCGTGGAACTGCACGCCGGGATCGGCGCAGGCCCAGGCGGCGTGGCCGATCTGGTCCCACAGCTCGCGCGCCTTCACGGTCTTGGCGACCTTGCCGTCGGTGCGCCGCACCAGCGCCCAGTCGGCGTCCTCGCGCACCGCGCGCAGGAACGCGTCGGTGACGCGCACGGAGTTGTTGGAGTTCTGGCCCGACACGGTCAGGTAGGCGTCGCTGTCCCAGTCGGTGTCATAGGTGCGGAACTCGATCGAGGAGAAGCCCTGCGCGGCGTAGTCCAGCACCCGCTTGACGTAGGTCTCGGGCACCGACGCCTTCTTGGCGGCGCGGATCGCGACCTTGAGCCCGGGGTTCTTCTTGGGGTCGACCGCATCGGCCTGCACGCCGTCCCAGGTCCGGATCGCCGCGAAGATGTCGTTGAGCCGCGCCTCGTGGGCCTTGGAGCCGGCGACGAGGCTCGCGACCTTCTGCTCCTCGACCACCTTCCAGTTGATGAACTCCTCGATGTCGGGGTGATCCATGTCGCAGATCACCATCTTGGCCGCCCGCCGGGTGGTGCCGCCCGACTTGATCGCCCCGGCCGCCCGGTCGCCGATCTTGAGGAAGCTCATCAGCCCCGACGACCGCCCGCCGCCGGCGAGGCTCTCGTTGGCCGCGCGCAGGCTCGAGAAGTTGGTCCCCGTGCCCGAGCCGTACTTGAACAGCCGCGCCTCGCGGGTCCACAGGTCCATGATGCCGCCCTCGTTGACGAGGTCGTCCTGCACCGACTGGATGAAACAGGCGTGCGGCTGGGGATGCTCGTAGGCGCTGGTGGACCTGGTCAGTTCGCCGTTCTGGAAATCGACGTAGAAGTGCCCCTGCCCCGGACCGTCGATGCCGTAGGCCCAGTGCAGCCCGGTGTTGAACCACTGCGGGCTGTTGGGCGCACCCATCTGGCTCGCCAGCATGTAGCGCATCTCGTCGTAGTAGGCCTTCGCATCGGCCTCGGACGAGAAGTAGCCGCCCTTCCAGCCCCAGTAGGCCCAGGCCCCGGCAAGCCTGTCGAAGACCTGACGGGCTGAAGTCTCGCCGCCCATACGCTGCTCTGGCGGCAGCTTGGCGAGCTTCGCCTCGTCGGGGACCGAGCGCCACAGGAACGCCGGCACGCCCTTTTCACGGACCTTCTTGAGAACAGCGGGCACGCCCGCCTTGCGGAAGTACTTCTGGGCCAGCACGTCGGCGGCGACCTGGCTCCAGCCCTCGGGCACCTCGACGTCATCGAGCCGGAACACGACGGAGCCGTCGGGATTGCGGATCTCCGACGAGGTCGTGCGGAACTTCAGGGCCCCGTAGGCTGCGGCGTCCTCGGTCGTGAAGCGGCGGTCGATTTTCATGCGTCTGTCCCTATCGTCTGCTGGGCCCGGGGCGCGGCGTCAGCCGGCTCGGTGTTGTCGGTCGCCGCCCCGGCGCCGTCCACCACATGTTGTGTGTCTTGGCGGGCGGAACACCAATAGGAGGGATTTCAACCCGCGCGTCAACGACTTTATTTGCCGGAATCGCAGATTTTGTGGTTGACACGCCCGCAACCACCACGACTCGCGGCAGTTAATTTTTCTTAAACATTCTCGCGGGTTAACGGAATCTTACCAGCCGCGTTACCACGCCAATACCGCGACTAACCCCAACAGAAAACAACCCTAAGTTGCTGAAAACATGCCGCTCCCGCCCAGGCGGCGGCGCCGCCGCCGCGGCCCGCATCGGGCGCGCCGGGCGCCCTCGGCGCAACCGAATCCGCCGCGCCCGCCGCGGCTCGGGCGGCCCTGCCGCGCGCCTCGCGATCCCGGCCGGCGCTCCGGCGGAACTCGCCGACTCACCGAACCTCGGCGGCGCGCGACGCCGGCCTGGCGGTCGGACTGATCCGACGCCTCGCCCCGCAGGTATGGCCTTGAACCCGGGGCGGGGTCGAGCCAATCCTTCATCTCAACAGGCGCGCGGGCGGGCCGATCGGGCCGCTGGCGACCTTGGCGACGGAAGACCATCGACAGGCCGCGGCATCTGGCCGCGGCGAATCGCGCTGCAGCACCCGACGGTGACGGAAGGACCGAGATGACGCCCGAACAGATCATCGCAACCGTGGCGCTGCTGGCCGCGGGGGGACCCGACCCGGCGTTCGACGCGCTGCGGGCGGGCGGCCACGACGACCGCTACCCGGTGACGGTGAGCGCGTGTCCGGAAACGACCGCGCCGCTCGACGTCGAGGGCCGGACGATCATCTGCGGAACCGTCGACGTGCCGGAGACCTACGACGAGCCGAACGGGCGGAGGCTGTCGCTGGCCTTCGCGCTCGCCCGCTCGCATTCGACCCAGCCGTTCCGGGACCCGGTCGTCTACCTGCACGGCGGGCCGGCCGGCGGCGCCCTGGGCTCCATCGCAGGCTTCACCGAGGTCATCCTTGGCGCGGAGCGGGCGCATCGCGACATCGTCACCTTCGACCAGCGGGCGGCGATGTTGTCGTCCTCCACGGTGCGCTGCTACGAGGCGATGGCGGAGAACGTTGTAGGGCTCGCGGGCGCAGATCCGGATTTCGACCCGGAGGCGCTGCTCGCGCCCTGCGTCCGGGAACTCTACGCCAGCGGCGCCGACCTGCCGCAGTACAACACCGCCAACAACGCCCGCGACGTGCGCGCGCTGATGTCGGCGCTCGGCTATCCCGCCTACAACATCTTCGGCATCTCCTACGGCAGCCGGCTGGCGCTGGAGGTGCTTCGCACCGCCCCCGAAGGCGTGCGGTCGGTGGTGATCGACGGCGTGGCGCCGCCGATGGTGAAGCTCTACGACGACCTCTTCCCGCCCCACGGCGACGCGATGGAGGCGATGTTCGATCAGTGCGCGGCCCAGCCGGCCTGCGCCGAGGCCTATCCCGACCTGCGGCAGGACTTCATCGACCTCGGCGTCAAACTGGCGGAGGAGCCGATCCCGGCGGCGCGGGGCAAGCCCGCCATCACGGCGGATGACTTCTACGCCGTCCTGGCGCAACGCACCGACTACAGCGCGCTCTGGACCCGCGACCTGACCGCCTATCTGCCGCGAATCATCACCGAGCTGGCCGACGGCGATCCGACCACCTTCGACTGGTATCTCGAGACCCACGAGGGAGTGACGGGAACCGAGACGCCGTCCCTGCCCACCGGGCCCGGCGGCCTCAGCGACGACGAGAGGGCGCTGGCCCGCGCGGTGCTGGAGAGCGCCGAGTCGATGCTCGACCAGCGCCAGGGCGTCGCCGCGGCGCTGACGCAGCTCCAGCACGATGTCGCGCGGGACGTCATCGCCGTCTCGCTGGCCGAAACCTTCGACCTGCGCGCCACCGACATGCTGCGCGAGATGCCGAAGGAGAAGATCCTGATCGCGATCCAGGACTACGCCCTGTTCCAGACCCGCGAGCCGACGCGGGCGACGCTCCGCGACTGGGTTGCGGAACACTTCGCGGGCTCGGACCGCGAGGCGCTGCTGGACATGGTCGCGGCGATGTCGGAGGCCGACATCGCCCGCACCTTCGAGATCGCCGACACCGACCTGACGCCGCTGCAGCAGGCCGTCGAGGGCAACCTCGGGCTGTTCATCTACGCCTGCCAGGAGGATTTCCCCTACAACTCGCTCGACGGGGCGCGCGCTTCGATGAACGCCTTCCCCTACACGGTGATCGCCACCGAGACGGCGCGGGCGGGGCTCGAGTCGCTGTACGACGCCTGCGCGCTGTTCGAGCCGGCGCCGCGCGCGGGCTTCCACGAGCCCGTCGCCTCCGACGTGCCGGTTCTGTCCTTCGGCGGCACAAACGACAACCAGACGAGCTGGAAGTGGTCGGAGCTTGCGGCCGAGACCCTGCCGAACGCGCGTGTGGTGATCCTGCCCAATTCCGGGCACGGGTCGAGCCTCTACACCCCCTGCGGCAACGACATGCGGGCCAAGTTCTTCCTCGATCCCGCGGCGCCGCTCGACACGTCCTGCGCCGATGGCCTGGTCCCGGAGTTCGTTCTCCCCGACGCGCCGCTGGGCTGAGCGACCGCGACGGCGCCTACGCCCGGACCGGCGGCCGGACGCGCCGGCGCGCGTCGGACCCTGCGAGGCGCGGCCGGTTCAGCCGCCATCGCCCTCGACCCTCCGCGGCGCGTGACGCCTCGTCGATTAATGAAGGTTAACGCCTTTGATTTCAGCTAGATAAGCGGAATTGCACGCGTGTTACGCCCCCATAACACACCTCAGGCCGGACCGATCTCCAGTTCGAGGCGCTGGAAATACGGGGCCTCCGGCGTCCGGATGATGCTCGGCCAGTCGGGGTGGTGCAGGCTGTCGGGAAAGTGCTGCGCCTCCAGGCAGAGCCCCGAGAACGCCCCGTAGCGGGCCCGGTCGTGCCCGACCGCGGCGATCGACTGCGTCGCGGCGTTGAACACCTGGAGCCCCGGCTCCCGGGTCCACAACCGCAGCGCAAGCCCCGAGCGCGGGCAGTCCACGGTCGCGCTCGGACGCGACGGGTCGCGCTCCGGATCGAGGACCAGGTTGTCGTCGAGCGACCGCTCGCCCGGCGGCGCGTCCCCGATCGCCCGCGGCGTGCGGAAATCGAGCGCGGTGCCCTCCACGGGCAGGAGCCGCCCGGTCGGAATGAGCGCGTCGTCGGTTTCGGTGTATTCCTCTGCCGCCACCTGCAGGCGGTGATCGAGCACGTCCCCGCCGCCGCCGAGATTGTAGTAGTTGTGCTGGGCCAGGTTGATCGGCGTCGGCCGGTCGGGCGCGCCCGACATCTCGACCACCAGCCGCCGCCCGTCGAGCCGGTAGGTTACGCGGAACTCCACCGCGCCGGGATAGCCTTCCTCGCCGTCCGGACTGAAGTAGCGCAGGTGAACCGCCTCGGCGCCGGCGTCGGTGTCCATCTCCCACAGCCGGCGCCCAAGCCCGACAGCACCACCGTGCAGGTGATGCGGCCCCTCGTTCGGGGTGAGCTGATAGCATCGACCCTCCAGCTCGAACCGCCCGTTCGCCGTGCGGTTGGCGACGCGCCCCGCGACGATCCCGTGCGACCGCGAGTGCCGCACGTAGTCTTCCAGCGACCCGAACCCGAGCACCGCAGGCAGCGTCCGGCCATCGCCGTCCACCCGCCAGTCCCGCACGATCGCTCCGTAGGCGAGCACGCGCACCTCGGCGTCGGCGCTTCGCAGCGTCGCTTCGTCGACCCGCCTGCCCTCCAGGCGGCCGAACTGGGATGTCTTCATCGACAGCCGCCCGCGGCCGTCACCGAAACGCGTCCTTGATCGCGGCGCCCACCTCGGAGAAGTCCATCTGGCCGGCGTGCCGGGACTTGAGTTGCGCCATCACGCGGCCCATGTCGCGCACGCAAGTCGCGCCGGTGTCCCGTATCGCCTTGTCGATCGCCGTGCGCACTTCTTGGTCGGTAAGCTGCTTTGGCATGTAATGCTGGATCACGCGGATCTCGCCGCGCTCCTGATCGGCGAGGTCCAGCCGGCCGGCCTCGTCGTACATGCCCGCGCTCTCGCGCCTCTGCTTGACCATCTTCTCCAGGATGCCGAGCAGGACCGCGTCCGAGATATCGCCGCCTGACTCGCCCGTCCGATCGGCGATCTCTCGATCTTTGATGGCGGCGAGGATGAGTTGCAGCGTCGCCACGCGATCCGCCTCCTTCGCCTTGATGGCCTGTTTAAGATCCTCCGATATCCGCTCGCGGATCATCGTTCACCTGTGCGGTTGCGCCGATTGAACGGCAATCTTCTTCATATAGTGTTCCGGTTCGTGGTGCGCAACCCAGCACTCCCAGGCTAAGAGCATGAACCCAATGGATTAATTCGGATACGGGCCTTCTTGACCACCACAGCGCACAACCCTAGGGTCGCAGCCGAACAGGGGGATTCGCCATGCCCGGCAGCGCAACCGCCACCCGTCCCACGGACGCGACTCGCGTCGCCGAGAGCGCGCATCCAACGGCCTGCGTGGTCTTTCCCGATGGCCAGGTCTTCTTCGGCCGCGGCTTCGGCGCGACCGGCGAGGCGGTCGCGGAGCTCTGCTTCAATACGGCGATGACCGGCTATCAGGAAATCATGACCGATCCGTCCTACGCGGCGCAGGTGGTGGTGTTCACGTTTCCTCACATCGGCAACGTCGGCGTCAACGCCGATGACGACGAGGCCAGTGACCCGGTCGCTGCGGGAATCGTCGTCAAGTGGGATCCGACCGAGCCCTCGAACTGGCGCTCCGCAAGCTTGCTGGCGGACTGGATGGCGCGCCGGGGACGCATCGGGGTCGGCGGCGTCGACACCCGAAGGCTGACCCGGGCGATCCGGCTTCAGGGAGCCCCGCACGTCGCGGTTGCACACGAGCCGAACGGCGCATTCGACCTTGAATCCCTCAAGGCGCGGGCGCGCGCGTTTCCCGGCCTCAAGGGGCTCGATCTCGCTCGTGACGTCACCTGCGCGCAATCCTACCGCTGGAACGAGATGCGCTGGGCATGGCCCGAGGGTCACACCGAGCGCCGCACGCCGGGGCGTCGAGTCGTTGCGATCGACTATGGGGCCAAGCGCAATATCCTGCGCTGCCTCGCGTCGGCAGGATGCGATGTCATCGTGCTTCCCGCGACTGCGACCGCTCAAGACGTGATGGCGCACGACCCCGAAGGTCTCTTCCTGTCCAACGGTCCCGGCGACCCGGCCGCGACAGGAGAATACGCCGTGCCGATGATCCGCGAGATCCTCGACAACACCAGCCTGCCGGTCTTCGGCATCTGCCTGGGCCATCAGATGCTGGCGCTGGCCCTCGGAGCGGAGACGATCAAGATGAACCACGGCCACCACGGGGCCAACCATCCGGTCAAGGATCTCTCCACGGGAAAGGTCGAGATCACCTCGATGAACCACGGCTTCACAGTTGATGCTCAGAGCCTGCCGCAAGGTGTTGTAGAGACGCACGTTTCCCTGTTCGATGGCTCCAATTGCGGGATTGCTCTCGCCGAGCGTCCGGTGTTCTCCGTGCAATACCACCCAGAGGCGAGCCCAGGACCTCAGGATAGCTACTACCTGTTCGAGAGATTTGTCGCCTCGATGGAGAAGCCGGCCTCAGCAGCCTGATTAATCATTAAGAATTCTTCATCTTAAAGCTTTGTTAAAGGTCCGCTAACACTACTCGCGTTCAGATTATGCGAGTGTGTCATGGCCCGTGTTCTGCCGTTTGCTCCGATCTCCGAAACGCCGGCTTCGAGGCCGGCCGAACCGAGGCCGGATAGGGTTCCGCTTGGAAAGCTACTGATCGACAACGGAGTCGTGACCGCGGCGACCGTCGCCGCGGCGATCGAGGACCAGGCCCAGCAGGACCAGAAGCTCGGGCGCATCCTGGTGGCGAACCACGGCATGGGACGGCGCGACCTCACGGCGGCGCTGTCGCGGCAGTCGGGGCTCGGCGAGGTGGATTTCGCCGCCTCGCCGCCCGACCCCGCCCTTGCGATGCAGTTTGAGCCGGAAGACTGCCTGCGTCTCGAGGCGATTCCCTGGCGGCAGGTCGGCGAGACCCGGGTCGTCGCCATCGCCAACCCCGACGACGCTGCGGCGGCCATCGAGACCTTCGGACAGGACGGCAAGCGGGTGGCGCTGGCCATCGCCGATCCCGACGCGATCCGCCTGGCGATCGCGCGGACGTTCAGCGCCCGGTTGCGGGACGCGGCGCGCGACCGGTGTCCGCGCGACTTCAGTTGCGCCGGATGGCAGTCGGCGCAACGCGGCAGGGTGATCGGCATCGCGCTGGCCCTGGCGGCGGCAGCGACGCTCGCGGCCCCGAAGCTTGCGCTTCTGGCCCTGCTGGGCTGGGTGCTGCTGGTGACGCTCGCGACCACCGGCCTGCGCGTGGTGGCCCTGTTTGCACATTTCCGGCCGGGCGCGCCGCGCCGGAACGGTGAGGCGACCCAGCTGTCCGACTTCCGGCGCCTGCCGCAGATCTCGCTGCTGGTGCCGCTCCTGCGCGAGGAGGCGGTGGCGCGGCAACTGATGGAGGCGCTCGGGGCGATGGACTATCCCGCCGCTCTTCTCGACATCAAGCTGGTGCTCGAGGAGGACGACGAGGTGACCCGGGCGGCGATCGCGCAGGCGCAGCTCCCGGCGACCGTCGAGGTCATAACAGTTCCGCATGCGGCGCTGCGCACCAAGCCGCGGGCGATGAACTACGCGCTGCCCTTCTGCCGCGGCGAGATCGTCGGGGTCTACGACGCCGAGGACCGGCCGGATCCCGCGCAGTTGCGGGCGGTGGCCCGGCGGTTCGCGGAGGCGCCTGGCGACGTCGGCTGCCTCCAGGGCTATCTCGACTTCTACAACAGCGACCGCAACTGGGTGGCCCGCTGCTTCACGCTCGAATACGCCATCTGGTTCCGGGTGATCCTGAAGGGCGTACAGAGGCTCGGCATCCCGATCCCGCTCGGCGGGACCACGGTCTTCTTCCGCCGCGGGGCGCTCGAGAAGGTCGGGGCCTGGGACGCCTTCAACGTCACCGAGGACGCCGATCTGGGGATGAGGCTGGCGCGATTCGGCCTGCGGACCGAAATGCTCGAAAGCACCACGGAGGAAGAGGCCAACTTCCGGCTCCGGCCCTGGATCCGGCAGCGCTCGCGCTGGCTCAAGGGCTACGCGCTGACCTGGGCGAGCCACATGCGCGACCCGGCGGCGCTCTGGCGCGACCTCGGCCCGCGCGGCTTTTTCGGCTTTCAGGTGCTGTTTCTGGGCGCCATCACCTCCTACCTCGCGATGCCGCTCTTCTGGCTTGCGTGGCTTGCGAGCTTCGGGTTCGGGCTGGCGATCTGGGATGGCCTGCCGGGCTGGCTGGTGACGCTCTTCTTCGCCACGACCGCGGTGGGCAGCGCCGTGACCGTCTCGATCGCGCTGGTCGCGGCCCGCGCCTCGGGACGGACGCGCCAGCTCCGCTGGGTGCCGCTGCTGTTCGTCTATTGGCCGCTGGGCGCGATCGCCGCCTACCGGGCGGTCGCAGAGCTCTTCACCCGGCCCTTCCACTGGCACAAGACCGAGCACGGCGTGGGTGTGGAACGGGCCGAAGGCGCGGCTCCGAAACGGCGGCCCATCATCTGGCGGATGCCGTCGCGGAAGGCTCCGGATGCGAGATCTCTTGAAGCACCGCGCGCGAAACACGCTTAAATCTATGAATTGAATAAGCAATAAAGTCCTAGGACTTCGTGAATCGCGCAGTGGCGCCCGCTCCGGGCGGAGCGGGCGCCACTGCTGACGGGAAAACGCGGTCCTACGCGAGGCTAGCCTCAACCACACTCACTGCCCAGTCGGTCGGCACGACGCGCGTCAGGCGCAGGCCGGCCTTCCCGAGCAGCGTCTCGTACTCCGGCACGGTGCATTCGCGCCCGCCGGGGGCCAGTGCCAGCATTACCAATTCGAGCATCTTGCCAGGATGCGGCGCATCGCCATCGGGCAGCACCATCTCGACGATGAGCACGCGCCCGCCCGGCTTCATCGCATTGGTCACGTGCCCCAGGATGGTCAGGCATTTGTCGTCGTCCCAATCGTGGACGATGTGAGAAAGAATGTAGGCATCGCCGCCGGCGGGGGCATTCTTGAAGAAATCGCCCCCTCGATGGCAACGCGCCCATCCACGCCATGCTCTCGCAGGAGTCCTGGTGATCACTCTTGAGGTGTGATGAACGAGATTCAACTTCACCGCATCGACCTGAATCTCCTTGTCACCTTCGAGGCGCTGATGGAGGAGAGCACGCCGGCCGCTGCCGCCGACCGGCTGGCGGTCACGCCCTCGGCGGTGAGCCATGCGCTCGGGCGCCTGCGCACGCAGTTCAATGATCCGCTACTGGTGCGGGCCGGCGGACGCATGCGGCCGAGCCCCTACGCGCTCGAGCTGATCGAGGAGGTGCGCCCTGTGCTGCGCAGCCTGCGCCGGATGCTCGCGCCGCGCGACCCGTTCGATCCGGCGACCAGCGACCGCGACCGCGACCGGGTATTCCGGATCATGATGTCGTCGTCACCGTCGCTCGTCACGGCGGTCCTCGGCCAAGGCAAGGGCGCAGGCGCCCGGGGTGACGCTCGAGTGGGTGAACGTCAGCACGCAGGTCTATGGCGCGGTCGCCGAAGGGCTGATGGACGTGGCGCATGTGGGCGGCGATATCCGGTTGCCGGAGCGCCTCGACGAGCGGGACATGGAGAGCCGTTCACCTGGTGCACCTTCGCCCGCGCGGACCGTCCGGCATCGCGGGACTGGGGGCGGACGCCTGGGCGCGCTGGCCGAGGTCATCCGCGCGCACGACTGACCGGCCCGCCCCAGGACGCGGTCAGGCAGTCTCGATCGCGCCCGTGATCAGGCCGGTGGCCTCCTCGGGCGAGCTGTCGGCGATCGGCTTGTCGGCGACCTTCTGGCCTCGGCGCAGCACCACCAGCCGGTCGGCGACGGTGAAGACGTCGGGCATGCGGTGGCTGATGAGCACGACCGTGACGCCCTGGTCGCGCAGCCGCCGGATCAGGTCGAGCACCTGGGCGACCTGGCGCACGGAGATGGCGGCGGTCGGCTCGTCCATGAGCACGATGCGCGCCTCCGCCAGGCGCGTGCGGGCGATGGCGACAGCCTGGCGCTGGCCCCCCGACATCTGGCGCACCACGTCGCGCGGACGGGTCTCGGACTGGAGCTCGGCAAAAAGCTCCTCGGCGCGGCGCGACATCGCGCGGTAGTCGAGCAGCGCGAAGGGGCCGAGCCGGCGGCGAAGCTCGCGGCCGAGAAACACGTTGTCGGCGGCGGTGAGATTGTCGCAGAGCGCGAGGTCCTGGTAGACCACCTCGATGCCGCGGTCGCGCGCGTCGCGGCTCGAGCTGAACTGCGTCTCGCGCCCGTAGAGGATGATCCGGCCGTGGCTGGGCTGGAAGTTGCCGGCGATGATCTTGACCAGCGTCGACTTGCCCGCGCCGTTGTCGCCCATCAGCCCCACCACCTCGCCCGGGGCGAGCGTCAGGTCGACGTTGTCAAGCGCATGGATGGCGCCGAAATGCTTGGAGATGTCGCGGAACTCCAGAACGGGCTCGGCGCGGGTCATAGCGCCGCCCTGCGCCCGGCGGCGAACTGGTCGAGCGCCACCGCGGCGACGAGGATGACGCCGATGACGATCTGCTGGATGAACGAGGAGACGTTGAGCAGCACCAGCCCGTTGGTCAGCACCCCGATCAAGAGCGCGCCGATCATGGTGCCGAAGATGGTGCCGACGCCGCCGAAGAGGCTGGTGCCGCCGATCACCACCGCGGCGATGACGGTCAGCTCGAGCCCCGATCCCGCGACCGCCTCGGCGGAGTTGAGCCGCGCCGCCAGAAGAAAGCCCGCGAGGCCGCAGAAGAAGCCGCTGATCATGTAGACCGTGAGCACGATCGCCCGGGTCGGTACGCCGTTGAGCGCCGCGGCGCGCTCGTTGCCGCCGGTGGCGTAGACGTGCTTGCCGAAGGCGGTGTAGCGCAGCGCCAGATGCGCGATCAGCGCGGCGAGAAAGAAGATGATCACCGGGACCGGCACGCCCTGGATCCGCCCCTGCCCCCACCAGGTGAAGTCCGGCTCGAAGCCAGAGATCGGGCCGCCGCCGGAGAACAGCAGCGCCGCGCCGCGGAAGGCCGTGAGCCCGCCCAACGTGACCACGAAGGGCGGCACGCGCAGCCGGGTGACCGCGAGCCCCTGGATCGCGCCGCCGATCAGCCCGATGGCCAGCGCGGCGGCGGCGGCCATCCAGACTGGATTGCCGGTGATCTCGCTCGCGCCGATGGCGAAGCGGCTCTCGAGCCCGCCCTTGGAGACGTAGGCGCAGACCAGCCCGGAGAGCGCCAGCAGCGACCCCACCGACAGGTCGATGCCGGCGGTCAGGATCACGAATGTCATGCCGATGGCCACCAGCCCCGAGATCGATACCTGGCGCAGAACGTTCATCACGTTGAGCGGATGCAGGAACCTCGGCTCGAGCAGGGCGAAGGCGAGGATGAGCAGAACGAGAAAGAGCGGCGCCGCGTAGCGGGCCAGCAACTGCACGGGATCGGCGCGCGCGGGCGCGCTGTCCGGTCGGCTGACGTCGCTCATGCGGTGGGCTCTCCCGCTTGCGGCCGCGGGCCGGGCCGGGGATACTCCCCCGGCCCGGCCCCGGATCCCGGTGGCTGCGGGACTACTGGACCTCGCCGATGCGCTCGGCCTGGTCGAGGTTGTCCTTGGTGATCGCGATCGGCTCGAGAAGGAT
The DNA here is from genome assembly GCA_963700835.1 of uncultured Alphaproteobacteria bacterium. GTDB lineage: Bacteria > Pseudomonadota > Alphaproteobacteria > Rhodobacterales > Rhodobacteraceae > Amaricoccus. The sequence goes on along the minus strand of CAVOZD010000030.1, from coordinate 7,636 downwards.
CACCGGCTCGGGCTGGACCCCGTCCTTGAGGAAGGCGAGCAGCGTGTCGAGCGCCTGTTCGGTCTGGCCGCCCGGGAACTGCTCGATAGTCGCTGTCAGCCCGCCGTCGCGCACTGATCCGATGGCCTCGGGCAGCGCGTCGAAGCCGAGGATGGCGATGTCGAGGCCCTGCTCCTGCACGACCTGGAGCGCGCCCAGCGCCATGTCGTCGTTGGCCGCCACGATCACGTCCGGCGGGCTGTCGAGCCCGGCGAGGATTGCCTCGGTGACCGACGCGCCCTCCTCGCGCTGGAAGTTGGCCGTCTGCTCGGCCACGAAGACGTACTTGTCGGACATGGAGTCGAGCACGTTGTGCACGCCCTGGTTGCGGTCGATCGCCGGGCTTGCGCCGGGCTGGCCCTGAAGGTTCACGATGGTCGCGCCGTCCGGGAAGAGCTCCATGATCAGCCGGGCCTGCGCCTCGCCACCGATCACGTTGTCCGCGCCGACATGGGCGAGGATGCCCTCCACGCCTTCGACCCGTCGGTCGATGGTGACGACTGGCACGCCCGCCTCCACGGCCGCGCCGAGCGCCGGCGCCATGGCGATTGAATCGAGCGGGCTGATGATGATGCCGTCGACCTCCTGGATGATCGCGGCCTCGACATCCCCGGTCTGCTTGGTGGTCTGGTTCTGGCCGTCGGTCTCGATCAGCGCGATCCCGCCCTTCTCGCCCGCATAGTCGGCGAGCGCCTTCTGCATGTGCACGAAGAACGGGAACTCGAGCGCCGGCATCGACGAGGCGATGGTGAGATCCTGGGCCTTCGCCGTCCCGGCCGCGGCGATGAGACCCGCCGCAAGGGCGCCGGTGACGAGCCGATTCGAACGCATGTGTCGCATGGTGTTCCTCCCCTGCCCGGCGTGCGGCGGCCGCCGCCAGGCTCGTTGATTGCTTTTGGTGCGCGAACGCGCTGCGCAGTATGCACACAAAGAACGCTCTGAGAAGATGGCGAAGTTCTTCGGCCCGCAGCTTGTCCTGACCCCGGCGGCGGCGTAGGCGGACGGCATGGACCGGCTTCTGGCATGGAACGGGCGACGCTGGCGCGTCACGACCCTCGCGCTGCTCGCGGCGGTGACGGCGCTGAGCCTGGCGCCCTTGCCGGCGCTGCCGCCCGCGCCGCCAGGCGGGGACAAGACCCATCACCTGATCGCCTACGCCGCGCTCGCCGGCCCGGTGGCTCTGGCGGGTCCCCGCGGCTGGGGCTGGGTGATCGCCGGGCTCCTCGGCTGGAGCGGCGCGATCGAGCTCGTGCAGCCGCTGGTCAACCGCTGGCGCGAACTGGGCGATCTGGCGGCGAATGGCGCGGGGCTGGCGCTCGGGGCGGCCGCCGGCGCGGCACTGCGCCGGCTCAGTAGGCGCCGCGGGCGTCCAGAAGCCGGATCGGGGTGAGGAGCAGGACCTTGAGGTCGAGCCACAGCGATCGGTTCTCGATGTAGTAGAGATCGTGCTCGATCCGGCGGCGCAGCTTCTCGGGATCGTCGATCTCGCCCCGCCAGCCGTGGATCTGCGCCCAGCCGGTGATGCCCGGCGGCACCCTGTGACGCGCGGCGTAGCCCTCGACGATGCTCTCAAAGGGCACCCTGCGGCTGGAGACCGCGTCGAGCGCATGCGGGCGCGGCCCGACCAGCGAGAGATCGCCCCGGATCACGTTGAGAAGCTGGGGAAGCTCGTCGAGCGAGAAGCGTCGGATCACCCGCCCGACGCGGGTGACGCGCGGGTCGCCGCGGGTGACCACGTCGCGGGCGCGCGGATCACAGGTCTCGACGCGCATCGAGCGAAACTTGAGCACCTCGATCGGGCGATGGTTGTAGCCGTGCCGGAGCTGGCGGAACAGGACCGGCCCGGGGCTGTCGATGCGGATGGCGAGCGCCACGAGTCCAAGGACCGGCGCGAGCGCGACGAGAATCGGCGCGGCCACGGCGAGGTCGAAGGCGCGCTTGGCGATCCGGTCGGGCGCGACCAGCGGCCGGCGCGCGAGCTCGACCAGCCCCTCGCGGCGGGGAAAGGCGAAGCCTGCGCTGAACGCCGCGAGGCGCACGTCCAGCGGCAGGACCTTCACGCTGTCGAGGATCTCGCGGATGCGCGCCTCCGCCTCGAGCGGCAGGGTGACGATGAGAAGGTCGATCTCGGCGGCGCGCGCGAAGTCGACGAGATCGGCGACCGCGCCGAGCTTGGGCACGCCGACCACGGCAGCAGGCGAACGGTCGTCGGCGCGATCGTCGAAGATCGCGCAGATGCGGATGTCGTTCTCGGGGTTGTCGGCGAGCCCGCGGATCAGGCCGGCCGCAGCCGGGCCGCCCCCGACGATGACCGCGCGCCGCTCGGTCAGCCCGAAGTCCCGCGCCCAGCGGGCGATGGCGGCGATGAGCGCGCGTCCCGGAGCCAGGGCGAGCGGCGCGGCGACGAGTGCGGCGGGCAGGAGGGTCGCGGGGTCAGGCCCGGCGGCGCCGACGGCGGCAGGAGCGAGGATGGCGAGCACACCGACGAGGGAGCCGCAAAGCCAGCCCCGCGCCCAGCGCGCGAGCGCGGCGAGACGGTAGGCCGCCAGCGCGCCGAGCAGGAGCGGCGCGAGCAGGCCGGAGACGAGCGGCGAGGCGACCGAGGCGAGATCGGGTGCCGCCGGCGGCGCGACGGCGTAGCGGGCGAACCACGCGGCGAGCGCCACCGCGGCGGCGTCGGCGGCGCGGGCGATCAGCCCGATTGCCACCGGCGGCAGCGCCGGGCGGCGCAGCGCCCGCGCCACGAGGCGCGCGGCCTCCCCCAGCCGGTCCTCGGGCTCCGGGCGCTCCATGATGCCGTCCTCGAGCAATTTTGCTGATTGCGCGGCCACCTAGCGGGAGAGAGGTTAATGCGGCGTTATGGGCGGCGGCCGGCGCGCGCGGGCGGCGCTCGCGTTTTGACAGCGGCTGATGCATAGACATACTTCTGACCGGACGCCGGGGGAGGATCCGACCATGTTCGACGCGACCACCAGGAACCCCGAGAAGCTCCGCAGCGCCCGCTGGTTCGCGCCGGACGACCTGCGCAGCTTCGGCCACCGGTCGCGCATGATGCAGCTCGGCTTTGCCGAGGAGGACTTCATCGGACGGCCGATCATCGGCGTTCTCAACACCTGGTCGGAGATCAACTCCTGCCACAGCCACTTCCGCGAACGCGCCCAGGACGTGAAACGCGGTGTGGCCCAGGCCGGCGGCCTCGCCGTCGAACTGCCGTCGCTCTCGGTCGACGAGAGCTTCACCAAGCCGACCTCGATGCTCTATCGCAACCTGCTGGCGATGGAGGTCGAGGAGATGATCCGCTCGCACCCGTTCGACGGCGTGGTGCTGATGGGCGGCTGCGACAAGACCACCCCGGGTCTGGTGATGGGCGCGATCAGCGCCGGCGCGCCGATGATCTACCTGCCGGCGGGACCGATGCTGCGCGGCAACTACGCGGGCCGGACCCTCGGCTCCGGCTCGGACGCCTGGAAGTACTGGGACGAACGCCGCGCCGGCAACGTCACCGACGAGGAATGGCGCGGCCTCCAGGGCGGCATCGCGCGATCGGCGGGCACCTGCATGACGATGGGCACGGCCTCGACGATGACCGCGATCACCGACGCGATGGGACTGACCCTGCCGGGCGCCTCGTCGATCCCGGCGGTGGATTCCGAGCACCAGCGCATGTCGGCGGCCTGCGGGCGGCGCATCGTCGAGATGGTCTGGGAGGAGCTGACGCCCGACAGGATCGTCACCGAGGCCTCGGTCCGCAACGCCGCCATCGTGGCGATGGCGACCGGATGCTCGACCAACGCGGTGGTGCACCTGATCGCCATGGCCCGCCGCGCCGGGGTCGGCCTCACCCTCGACGACCTCGACGCGCTCGGCCGCGTCACGCCGCTGATCGCCAACGTCAGACCCTCCGGCAAGGACTACCTGATGGAGGATTTCTACTACGCCGGCGGCCTGCGCGCGCTGATGAAGCAGATCGAGGCGCGGCTCGACGTCACCGCGCTGACCGTCACCGGCAAGAGCCTCGGCGAGAACCTCGCGGGCGCGCGGGTCTGGAACGAGGACGTGATCCGCCCGCTCGCCAACCCGGTCTACCACGAGGGATCGCTGGCGGTGCTGCGGGGCAACCTCGCGCCCTCTGGGGCGATCATCAAGCCGGCCGCCTGCGACCCGAGGTTTCACCGGCACGAGGGGCCGGCGCTGGTCTTCGACAGCTATCCCGAAATGAAGGCGGCCATCGACGACGAGGAACTCGAGGTGACGCCCGAGCATGTGCTGGTGCTGCGCAACGCCGGGCCCCAGGGCGGGCCGGGCATGCCGGAATGGGGCATGCTTCCGATCCCCAAGGCGCTCATCCGGCAGGGGCATCGCGACATGTTGCGGATCTCGGACGCGCGTATGTCGGGCACCTCCTACGGGGCCTGCGTGCTCCATGTGGCGCCCGAGAGCTTCGTGGGCGGACCGCTGGCGCTGCTGCGCACCGGCGACATTGTGCGCATGGACCTGCCCGAGCGGCGCCTCGACATGCTGGTCGACGCCGACGAGCTCGCGCGGCGCCGCGCCGCGTGGACGCCGCCCGAGCCCCGCTTCGCGCGCGGCTGGGGATACATGTACCAGCGCCACGTCCAGCAGGCCGACGAGGGCTGCGACTTCGACTTCCTGACGCGCGCGCACGGCCGCGCGGCCGGCGAACCGGCGATCTACTGAGGCGGCGCGGCGTGGCCCACGACCTCGATCGCGCGCTCGCCGGCGTCTCCGGCATCCTGGTGACGCCCTACGACGGGGCCGGCGACATCGATCCGGCCCGGCTCGCGCCGATCCTCGACCGGGCGCTCGCTGCGGGCGTGCACCTGCCCGTGGTCAACGGCAACACCGGCGAGTTCTACGCCCTGACCATCGACGAGGCCTGCGAGATGGCGCGCGCGGTGGCGGAGCTCGTGGCAGGCCGGGCGCCGCTGCTGGCCGGTGTCGGGCGCGGCGTGCGCGACGCCTGCAGGCTCGCCCGCGTCTCGGCGGAGGCCGGGGCGGCGGCGCTGATGGTCCACCAGCCGCCGGATCCCTTCGTGGCCCCGCGCGGGACGGTCGACTACGTGCGCGCCGTGGCGGACGCCTCCGGGGGACTGCCGATCATGCTCTACCTGCGCAACGACGCGATCGGCACGCAGGGCGTGGTCGACCTCTGCGCGATCCCGGGGGTGAAGGGCGTGAAATGGGCGACGCCCAACCCGCTGCGGCTGGCCGAGGCGATCGCGGCCTGCGATCCGGAGATCACCTGGGTCGGCGGGCTCGCCGAGGTCTGGGCGCCGGCCTTCACCGCGGTTGGCGCGCGCGGCTTCACCAGCGGGTTGATCAACGTCTGGCCCGAGCGATCGATCGAGATCCACCGCGCGCTCGAGGCCTCCGACTACGCCCGCGCCCGCGCCCTCATCGCCGGGATGCGGGCCTTCGAGGAGATCCGCGCCGAGGAGATGAACGGCGCCAACGTCAGCGGCGTCAAGGCGGCGCTTCAGGCGCTCGGCCAGGATTGCGGGCCCGCGCGGCCTCCCGCCGCCTGGCCGCTCACCAAAGCCCAGCAGGCGAAGCTGCGCGGGTTCCTGGGCGCGGCCGGGCTCGTCCCTGGCGCGGCGCCCGCGTCCCCGCAGTGAGGAGAACCCGATGAACCCCGACACGCGACGCAAGCTGATGGGGGTGTCGGTGGCGACGCTCGCCACCGCGCTCTACAAGCGGGGGCTGCGCAACCAGGTGGTCCAGGACGTGCGCCCGGTCGCCCGCAAGGGCCGCAACATGGTCGGGCCCGCGTTCACGCTGCGCTACATGCCGGCGCGCGAGGACCGCAACCAGCTCGCCGAGTTCCGCAATCCGCGGCACCCGCAACGCCTGGCGATCGAGACCTGTCCCGAGGGGTCGGTCCTGGTGATGGACTGCCGCAAGGACGCGCGCGCGGCCAGCGCCGGCGACATCCTGATCACGCGGCTGATGATGCGCGGCGGCGCGGGCGTGGTGACCGACGGCGGCCTGCGCGACAGCATGCGGATCGGAGAGCTCGACATCCCGGCCTACCATTCGCGCCCCTCGAGCCCGACCAACCTCACCCACCACGAGGCGATCGAGATCGACGGGCCCATCGGCTGCGGCGACGCGCCAGTGTTTCCCGGCGACATCGTCGTCGGCGACGACGACAGCGTGATCGTGATCCCCGCCGAGCTTGCCGACGCGATCGCCGACGAGGCGGTGGAGATGACCGCCTACGAGGATTTCGTCGTGGAGCGCGTCAAGGCTGGCGTGTCGATCATCGGCCTCTATCCCTGCACGAAGGAAGAGCACCAGGCCGCCTTCGAGGCGTGGCGCGCGGCGAACGGGCGCTGAGGCCCGCGCGGCCGCGCGCCGCCGCCCTCAGCCGTGCGCGACCATGACGTGTCGGACGACCGTGTAGTCCTCGAGCGCGTACACGACATGTCCTTGCCGTAGCCGGACTGCTTGAGGCCGCCGTGCGGCATCTCGTTGACCAGCGTGAGGTGGGTGTTGATCCAGATGGAGCCGTAGCGGAAGCCGCGCGGCGCGTCGCCATGGCGCGCGCCGACGTCGCGGGTCCAGACCGACGAGGCCAGGCCGTAGTCGACGTCGTTGGCCCAGCCGATCGCCTCGTCGACCTGGCGAACCGCGTAACGGAGACGACCGGTCCGAAGACCTCGCGGCGCACGATCTCGTCGTTCTGGCGGGCGTCGGCGATGACGGTCGGCTGGTAGTAGAAGCCGTTTCTCGCCGACGCCTTCCCGCCGGTGACGATCTCGACATGGCCGAGTTCGCGCGGCGCGCTCGACGAAGCTGGCGACCCGGTCGCGCTGGCGCTTGCGAAATCACCGGGCCGATGACGTTGTTGGCGTCCTCGATCCCGCCCCAGCGGTGCCGATGCGACGGCCGCGGACAGTCGGTCACGAGCTTGTCGTAGATCTTCGGGCCGGCGTAGACGCGGCAGGCGGCGGTGCAGTCCTGGCCGGCGTTGTAGAAGCCGCAGGCTTGCAGGGCGGCCGACGACCGCTCGAGGTCGGCGTCGTCGAAGACGACCACCGGCGCCTTGCCGCCCAGCTCGAGATGGATGCGCTTGACCGACTTCGCCGCGGCCTGCAGCACCTTCTTGCCGGTGGCGACATCGCCGGTGATCGACATCATGCCGACCTTGGGGTGGTTGATCAGCGCAGTCGCCGACGGCTTCGCCGTGGCCCGTAATGACGTTGACGACGCCGGCGGGCAGGATGTCGGCGACGATGCTCCGCCAGCGCAGCGCGCTGAGCGGCGTCTGCTCGGAGGGCTTGAAGATGACCGTGTTGCCGGCGCCGATCGCCGGGGCCGATCTTCCAGATCATCATCATCAGCGGGTAGTTCCAGGGCGCGATCGAGGCCACGACGCCGACCGGATCGCGGCGGGTGATCGAGGTGTAGCCGGCGAGGTACTCGCCGGCGAGCCTTGCCCGCATGGCAGCGCACCGCGCCGGCGAAGAAGCGCGAGGAGTCGACCAGGACGGGGATCTCGTCGTGGCGAGCCAATGCGGTTTGCCGACGTTCGCCGCTTCGAGGAGAGCGAGCTCGTCGGCGTGGGCCTCGATCC
>CAVOZD010000029.1:0-132168 GCA_963700835.1 uncultured Alphaproteobacteria bacterium | reverse complement strand
CTCTGTCCTGAAGTCCTCGGGCTGACGCGACAGCCAGCCCACATTCGCCATCAGTTCTCTCGGCCGCCTCCCGGTCCATGAAGGAGTTGGGGCCGAAGTGGACCAATTGTCAACGCTTTGACAGACACACCCCACCGCGCATCGTAGCGTCTGTTGTGCGTTCATTAAAGGAACTCTGCGCGTGCGATTCTTCGAGTCGCCCTGTCAATTCATTCGCACGGCCTGCCGCATCGACGAGGCAATCGTCCCTGCTTGACGACGCGACCAGCCGCAACGAGGCGGGCGACACCCACTCTTGTCCGAGGCCTGTTCGCCGCGAGCCTCGTGAGCCTGTACGCGCCGGCACTCGCTCAGGAGGGCGGGACGTCGACGCAAGCGGCGCCACAGTTCAACGGGAGCTACGCGGGCACGAATGACACTGGGCTCTCTCCGATCGACATCGAGACCATCGTCGACCAGAGCTTTGCCCAGCCCGGGTCGATCTTCCCGGATTTGGCGTTTCCGTGGCGCGAAGGGTATGAAGCGTTCAGGGAGCGGCTCTGGGAAGAGCAGGGGTTTCGCTATGCGCTGAACTACTCGCAATTGTTCCAGTATCCAAGCGCAACGCTCCCGAATGCCACGGCAGACAATTCGATCGGCGGCTGGGCCGCAATCGATATCATATGGACGCCCGTCGACCGGGGCGGCCCCAACGAAGGCAGCCTCGCCTTCACCTTTGCCTATCGCGGCGCGCTCAATGAGATCCGGCCAATGCGGCCTTCGGCGCCCCTGTCATCGGTTCGCTCTGGTCGGCCTACGAATGGGGCGAGTGGGATGGGGCTGTCATCGAGAACCTGTTCTGGGACCAGCGGATCAACCAGGACTTTCTGGTGCGTGTCGGCAACCAGGCACCGCAGGCCATCTACAACTTTTCGCGCTTCAAGGATGCCCGCACGTCCTTTACCGCCAGTCCGTTTGCATTCCAGGAGACGATTCCCTATCCGGCGATCGGCTTTGGCGTGGCTGCCCGGTGGCAGCCGGCGTTTACAAGCGGCCCCTACGTCGTCGGAACCATCAACGACATGAACGCAGATCCGGCGAACGGCCCGGACTGGTCCAAGGTCACTGCGGAAGGGCAGTTCTTCTACGGCGCGGAGTTCGGCTACCGCTGGCCGACGGCGGGTGGAGGCTTCAGCCATCTGCACTTCGATCTCTTCTACGCGGACGAACGCGCGCTAAATCCGCCGGAGTTGCCGAACGAGGCCGGATCGGGGATACCTCATTTACGGCGAAAAGCAGATCGACGATCTCGTGGCCTTCGCAGGTTACACCTATAACACCGCGAGGGGCGGCGGGATCGGGGCAACGTTGGCGGAAAGGACGGCGACAGCCGGGTTCGCCTACCTCAACCCTCTCGATATCCGCGGTGAGGCGGCCATCGGCTTTGTGTGGTCGGAGCCGTTTGAAGACACGCTGGGAAACGCCGCCCCCGGGTTCACTGCGCGCGACCAGTATGGCTACGAGATCTACTGGCGGATGCAGCTGACACCCAACATGAGCCTCACGCCAGGGGTCCAGGTGATCTACGATCCGTCGTTCAACCTTGCCGAGGATGTGATCGTCTGAATCCGCAGATCAAATTCCGCATCAGCCTTTAGTCGGGCACCGGGTGGGCGGCACCGCAACCACATGAATTTCATTGCCAAACGAAGTCCTATGTCTTGGAGACCTGCAAATGACGAAGCGTGAAGATGAAAGCGAAAAGAAGACCGGCACGCCCCGGACCCCGGCCAAGGGGGTGAAGACCCCCTCTGTGACGAGGCGGGGATTGATGACGAGTATCGGGGTGGGCGCGCTAGGTGCGGGGCTGGCTGGCCTGTCGGCGAAAAGGTCGAAGCACAGGTTGTCGAGAGGCAGCTTGCCTGGGCAGAGCCCGGCAAAGCGCCCTATGGCAACATCCGGATCCTCGAGCTGAGCCAGCAGCTTGCAGGCCGTCTCGCCGGTCAGTTGTTCGCGGATCAAGGTGCTGAAGTGTATCTTGAGCGCGATCCGGCCAACCCGTCGACCGACCTCGACGATACCTATTTCGATCGCGGCAAGATCCTGCTGCCGCCCGGCGCACTCTCGGATACGTCGTCGGCGGACGTGATCATCGTGGACGGCGAAGCGCCGGCTGACAGGTTGCCGCATCAGATCGTGCTGCGGATCACGGCCGCGCTTCCAGGCGACGAAATGTACGGCGACCTGCCCGCCGACGCGCACGAGGACCTCCTCCTCGGGATGGTCGGCTTCTACACGGACATGGCGCTCACCGGGCCACTGCTCGGTCGGCCGGTCATCTACATGAGCCTCCCGCTTTGTTCCGTCTATGCCGGCGTCAACGGTGCCGTCGCCGTCGGCGCCGCGCTGGTGGACCGGGTCCGGACGGGTCTGGGCCCGGCACATCATCGCCTCGCGCCTTGCCGGTGGTCTCTCTTGCCATCGCCGCGCTGAACCTCGAGGTCGAAGGGCTGCCGCCGAACTTCATGCCGACCGTGATCGGCGGCCTGCCGCCCGGCATATCCGAAGAAAGGCTGCAGGAGATCGTGGCCAGGGCCAGTGCCGACGATAAGTGGCGGCGTTGGCTGGAAGCCCGTTTCATGCCGCTCGGCGGCGGACCCTACAAGGCAAAGGACGGCGCGTGGTCCTGCCGATGACCGGCGGCAGTCGGCGCAACACCGTCCAGAACCTGAAGCTTGCCGGGATCTACGACCCAATCATCGAGGCCGGCGCGGTGGACAACGTATCTATGTCGCGGTGACAACAACGAATTCAGGCAGAACAACCTGGCCGATCTTGTCGCGATGCGCTTCGATCTGAACGAAAAGATCGCCGACATGATGGAAGAGCTGGTCGCCACCCGCACGGCCGCGGAATGGCAGCAGTACATGGCCAACGCCTTTCCGGTGCCGCTGCCCGTGACGCGCGTCCTGTCGCTGCAGGAGTGGATGGCGGACGAGGACGTCCGGCGTTCGGGCCTCATCACGCCTGTCCAGGGAACCGACGACTTCCAGTTCGGCCGCATGGGCTGGGTCGAAAGCGCCAAGCCCTATCCGGACCTCGCGGTCGCCAGCCAGGTCGACGCGCTGCCGCCGCGCAGCACGCCGGTGCCGACAGCCACAGGCACAGCCACCAGCCGCCGCCCGCTGGCCGGGTTCAAGGTGCTCGATTTCGGCAACGTCATCGCGGCCCCATGTTGCGGACGCATGCTGGAAGAACTTGGTGCCGAGGTCACGCTGGTTCTGCCGCCCGATCCCCAGCACACGCCGACCATCCAGGTCGCCTGGTCGGCCGAAATGGCGCAGGGCAAGAAGTCGATCATCGTGGACACCAAGACGCCCGAAGGACGGGAGGTTTGGCGCCGTCTGGTCGCCGAGGCCGACATCGTGCACGCCAACAAGATGGACGACCAGTTCGCCCGGCTCGAGGTTGACCCGATCTCGCTCGCGGCCCAGAACCCGAAGGCGATTGTCAGCCAGATCACGATGTTTCGCGGCGAGCGCGGCGGGCCGCGCGCCAACCAGAAGGGCTACGATCCGTCGGCGCAGGCTTCCACCGGCATCACCGTCCGCGCCGGCGGCCTGGAGGCGCCGACCTACGTCGGCATTGCCTCGTCGGTGGACTATCTCTGCGGCTATCTCGGTGCCTGGGCAGCGGTGACGGCGCTTCACGCGCGCGAGACGCGGGAAGACGGCCGGGGCGACTGGTCTCAGACGTCGCTCTGCGCGGCGGCCACGCTGACCCAGCTCCTGTTCCAGAAGCCCGAGCGGGAGTCGCCCGAGAGTGCCCGCGGCCAGAACGCAACGGGTCCCACGCCGGGGCAACGCTGGTACAGGGTCGCGGACGGCTGGATCTTCGCCCGGGCCCCAGAGGACATCTCTGCCGAGGTCGCAGACAGGACGGCTGCCGAGGCGCTGGCCGAACTTGCAGCCAACGGGATCGATGCCACCCAGATCCACACCGTCCACGAGATCGCTGACATCCACCGCGAGCGCCCGACCCGGACGTTCAACTGGCAGCGCACAGAGAAGGATGGCTGGGCCTCCGAGATGTTCGCGCCCACTTGGTTCGTGTTTGACAACGACCCGTTCCCGCGGTCGGCGCCCGTTTCCCGAATGGGAGCGGACGCGCGCGAAGTCCTCACCGGCATAGGCTATTCCGAAGCTGAGGTTGATCGCCTGATCACAGCCGGCGTGATCGGGCGGACGGAGTGGGCGCGGGGTTAGGTGCAGGCCGAATCCTGCGACCTTCCTGTCGGGCATGCTGCCACAGGTGGCAACGGCCGGCATATCGGACGGAGTTTCTGGGGCGATCGGCGGCATGGCTGTATCGGCCCAGAGGAGTCTGCTCAGGTCAAGACGCAAGTGCGAGGGCCTCAGAGGGGGGGTGTCCTCATCTGTGTGCCCGGCGCAACGGCACAGCGAATGTTCGCTTCCGCCCATCGCGACAGTCTCGGCATCGAACGGCAACGAGATCAGCGACGGTTCGACCGTAGGCCCAACATGTGCAGTCGAGACTCCGATCCAACCTCGGTCTATTTCTTCTTGAAAACTGTTCTGTTTCAGCGACGTAGAAGCTGAACACCGAAATCGCAAAGGCAACAGGTCCGGAGAATATCGGCCGCGAGAGACCGCTTCCGGGCTTCCTGGCGCTGGGGCCGGCGCTCAGCCCCTCCCGCATAACCCTCGAAAACAACGGGAAAATCCGGCTGCAGCCGGACAGGGAGAACGGTTTCGCGAGGGCAAGTGGCGGTGCGGACGGGATTCGTACCGTGGGTAGGTTTGCACCATCGGCCGGGTCATCCCCGCGTGTGCGGAGAACGCCGGATAGCCGGCCGTGCTCTGCGCCGCCCTCGGGTTAGCCGATCTGTAGGCGACGCATGAGGGTAGGCAATCCCGGCTCGGCCCATCGATCGCCAGAGTGCCGGAACACTTTCAAAATGTTCAAGAACTTGGGTAGGGTGTGACGCATGCCAGGACCTGACCCACATGCCCTTGTGACTGCTAGAGACAAGAACGGCGACTGGGCCGTTCTACTTTTGCTGCCACCATTGAATTGGCCGCCTGGTTCGCACCGCAACAATGCAGCGTGGCACAAACATCGGCACGCGCGCGCCGCGTCAATCCAGCGGGCGCTCAGATACAATGATCGGTCCTGCTGGTGGTGCGGCGGCACGGTGCCGCTCTTTCGACGCAGAGACGCTCGATATTGCTGCCGAGGGTGCTGCAAGCGCGCGGCCTACCGACGGCACAAGATCCGGAACGGAGGCAGGGACTATCCCTCTCCCGCTCAAACGCGGATCAACGAAGATCGAGAGATGGCGAACCACTGGTGAGCCGAGGCGCACTTTGAGACAGCCCAGTGTACTGAATAGGCTAATGAGAGGGTGGTTTTGCGAGAGAGGACGGAACTCCTCAGCGTGATCGATAGGGGTCGTGGGCGAGGTCGATGAGCATTCGGGCAGATTTTGCAAAGAAGACAACGGGCAGACATCTGTGAACGCTTGCAGGAACGGGGGGCTCAGACCAAGACCCTCCGGCTATGTGATGTTTGTGTGATCGAATTTTGCCGAGCGGGTCGATCACGCGGAAGCCTTGGTGGGCGGACTAGCGTTAACCAATACTACATGTCTGGGTAAGTGCCTGCTTGACGCACAATACCTTGTGTGATCATCTGTGCCTCAGGTGATTTCGAGAGTTGTCACCGAGGAGCGCCAACAATTCAGTGCGAGAGCACTGGCAGGTAAAGGCGGCGAGCCGACCATTTGGACTGAGCAGCCGGCAACGGGAGGCCGACCGGCGGCGGGCAGTCCGAGAAAGCCCTTTAACTCAGGGCTGGTCGGCGCGTGCTCCACCATGTCGGAAGCCCCACGATCCAGCCCCGAAAGTTCGGAGCTCGGTCATGGCCAAAGCCGCGAAAAAACCTAACCCACTGCTCGAAACCGGCGGCGAGATAGTTCCCGACGCGCTGTACGCCCACTGGGAAGCGGCGCGCATTCTCAGCGTATGCCCCCGGACTTTGCAGCGCTGGTCGGCCAAGGGCGTCGGGCCGGCCGTTACCCGCATTTCCAAGAGCTCAAGGCCGAGGTATCGCGGGCGCGACCTGCTGGCAGCCCTCGACAACTCGCGTTGCGAGTTTCCGACATGAGCGCCAAGCGCACGGCGGATCGTCTGAGGCCCGTCGATCTTGTGTTCGACGAGCCTGGCCGGATGATAACCGAGGGCCAGCTCTGTGCAGCCTTGCAGATCTCGACCGCGACCGCCCGGCGGTGGCGCGCCGAAGAGAGCGACCCTCTCCCGTTCCGCCGGCTCCCCAATGGTCAGGTGCGTCTTGAGCTCTGGCAGGTCCGGGCGTGGCTGACGCGAAACGCTGCGAAAGATGGCGACGGCTTCCGCCGTGGCGGTGCCGCCGCCTGACCGTGTCGCCTTTCGACCACCATAGCGTCACGGCCGTGGCGGCCGGCCTGACCGTCATGCGATCGACGGACGGCAAGCGGCTCGCCAAGACAATCGGCGCGGACGGTTCGACGCTCTCGGGGCACGATCGCGGCTGGTCCTTCGATTTCACCCGCCACGAGGTCGAGACGGTCGAGGATCTGGCGGACTTTCTGGTGCGGATCTCCGGTGACCCCTACGCGGGAGTGGCCCTCGGTACGCCGCTCGTCGCCCGGGGGCGGCGGATCAGCAAGCCCAAGGATGGCGGAAGGACCCCGCCATCGCTCGCGACGGATCTTTCCCGCGTGTTCCCGATCGACATTGACCGCGTTCCGCTTCCGCCGGGCCTGCGAGCGACGGCCGAGACGCTGGAGGAGGTCGCCCGGTACATCCGCTCGCAGCTCCCCGAGCCCTTCCGGACCGTCGCCTGCGTGGTGAACGCGACGGCCTCCTATGGCGCTAAGGCGGGCGAGGTCTCGCTCCGCCTGTGGTTCATCCTAGATCGAAAGCCCGGCAGCGTGGCGGAGGCGCGGAGGCTGGCGACGGAAGGCGGCGCGGTCGCGGTCGATCTGACGATGTACGACGCAGCTCGGCCGATCTACACGGCCGCCCCGATCGTGGAGGGCGGCCCGGACCCGATCCCGACGCGGTGGGCTCTCCTCGACGGTGAGCCAATCGTGATCGTCCCCGAGGTCTCGGCGGTCGATAGCCTGTTCACTCATCGGCCCAACGTCTCGGGCGACGGATGGGAGGCTCCGGACGTTTCCGGCGTCGAGGACACCGAGCCGCCCGAGTGGCTCGACGAGGCGTGCTGGCGACACGTCGCGCGGATGGGCTACGGCCCCGGCCAAAACGGCATTCACAACCCGATGCGAGCCCTGACGCTGCTGGCGGTCCAGCTCCACGGCCCGGAGGGGTTCCCGGCCCCGGAAATGTTCGAGTATTGTTGCCGGCTGATCGACGTCCGCGACACCAAGGGCGAGGCGGTCTCCCGCAAAGAGGACGCGCGCCGCCTTCTCTCCGGGGCACTGGAGATCGTGACGGCGGAGAGGGCGGCCGAGCTCGTCGAGACCCCGACGCATCCGCTCCCGACCTTCGACGCGGACATGGCGGGCGAGGAGGTGGGCCGGCTCATCGGGGAGTGGCTCGCGAGGTTGCCGGGCCTGACGGGGCCGGCGGAAGGGATGCTGACGGCCTCGCTGGGGGTGGGGAAGACGCGCCAGCTCGTGACCAAGCTGGCCGCTTGGGTGGAGCTGACCGGCAAGCGGGCCTTGGTCCGCGTCCCGACGCATGAGCTCGCGGCCCAGCTGAAGGCGGACTTTGACGAGATCGGCCTCGACCTCGCGGGCGTCCACCATGGCATGACGAGACCCGACCCGTTCGGAGGCGGCCCGATGTGTCCTCGCCATGAGGACGTGACCATCGCCCGGAAGGCGGGCGGAGACATGCGGGCGATCTGCGGATCTCCCAAGCGCGGGCTCTGTCCGCATCACCCTGCCAACGCCAACGGCGAGCGGCCCTGCGGGTATCTCCACCAAAACAATCGGGACAAGCCGATCGTGATCGTGGCCGGAGACGTGAGCCTCGGCAACGCTCCGCCCGCCTCGATACAGCGCCGGGGGCTGGAGAAGGACAAAGGCAAGGCGGATTGGCAGGTCCTCGACGCGGAGGAGGAGGCGGAGCCGCTCAAGCGGCGACACTTCGACCTCGTGATCCTCGACGAGACCTCACCGACCGCGATGCTCGTAGGCGGCCCGGAGGCACCGGTGAGTGTGGGCCTCGACGCGCTCAACCCGCAGCGGCTGATCGACATCGCAGTGGAATGCGGGGCGCCACGCCCGGACTTCCAGACGGAAAACGAGCTCCGGGCCGGATTGGCCCACATCCGCGACGCGCTGGGCGAGGAGCCCGGCCCGGTGGCGGCCGCGCCTTTCGACATTCGAACCGTGGCGGAGACCCGCAAGCTGCTCTGGCGTCTGGCGGTGGATGTCACCGGCCCCGCCTCCGGTCTCACGGGCGAGGGGCTGGCCGAGGCGCTGAAAGGCCCGGCCCGGATCAATTCCGAGGTGCGGAGGCTCGCTCACCTGTGTTCGGCCATCCTGCAAGGTCTGGAGGACGGCCAGCGGGCCATCCCGCAAGTCGAGATCCTGTCTCGGGACGCGGAGGGTGGCGTCCGCCTGGTCGCGGACCTCCTGACGAGGCAGCGGATCTCGCCGGCCTATCGGCAGGAGACCATCACCGAGGTGGACGGGTTCAAGTTCAAGACCACAACCCTGTCCGACCCGGTTCACACGTTCATTCTCGACGCCACGGGCTCGCCCGAGCCGCTGCGGAAGTTCTGGTCCGGGCTCCAGCTCATCGGAGACGTTAGGGCGAAGGACGGCCCCGGGGCGGAGCGTTTCCAGCTACTCGACAATGCGATGGCCTACCGCCGGGTTGTCCCGGGCGCGCGGGGCGGAGAGCTCCACCTCCAGCAAGAGGAGGCGGCGGGGCTCACGGTACTGTCCGCGCTCAGGGTGACGCAGAGGCCGGGATCTCCGGGGCTGATCGGCCCCAAGCGGACGATGGATCATCTCAAAGAGGGTGAGCTCCTGCCGGACGGCACGATCACGGGGCACTTCGGGAACATCCGGGGCCTTAACACGATGGAGGACGCCTCCTCGCTGATCGTCGCATCACGGCCCGCGCTCATGCCGGGCCAACTGGAACGCATGGCGGCGGTGCTATTTGGCGAGGAGATCACGCCCGAGCCCTCCCGGGCCACGAACGGCCAGCGGATCGTCGGGAGCCGGTCCCGCATCGCCACGATGAAGGACGGGACCGGGCGGAAGGTGGAGGGGGCCGCCTACGCCGACGAGCGGGCGGAGGTGGTGCGGAGGATGATCTCGGCCCACGAGGTCGATCAGGCGGAGGGCCGCGCCCGCGCGGTCCGGAGGGGCGAGGACCGCCCGGTGGTGATCGACATCCTCACGAATGAGGCGGTCTCCGGGGCGATCACGGGCTTCTACACCTTCGCGGAATACCACGCCGCCACCGGATGGATCGGCCGGCTTCTCATCGCAGGGTTGTGGGTGACGGGCAAAGGACGCGCTCAGGTGTTAGCGGAGGCGCTCTCAACCCCTCCGATCCCTTATAGAGATACCAAGGAAACGGAGGGGTTGAGCTCCGATCCGGCCAAATGGTTGGAAAATCAGCTCAAGACCTCCAACCTCATCGGCAGGGCGAGGCGGAAACTCTTCGCGGAGCTCGACGCGGGTTTCCTGTCCGGCCGCGACCCGATGGTCCTCGGCCTGCCGTTCCCGATCGCGGAATGGTCGCCTGTCTCGGTCCGCCTCTCGTCCGCCATCTACGCGCCCACCGCCTTCCTCCGAGCTGAAAGCCCCAAGGCGACCCTGACCCGCGCGGCGGAGCTCTGGCCCGAGGCCGCGTTAAACATCCCGTCCAAGAAAAGGTGAGATCGCCTTGTCCCCAGCATCACGTAGAGATCACACGGAATTTTTTGAGCACCGCCGCTCCAGCAAAACAAGGCCAAAGACGAGACCACGCCGTTGCATCACCGGCCACGGATTGACCACCACTACCGAGGACATGAGACCATGACCACCAGCGCCAGCGCGGCCGCAGCCGGATAGGTGGACCGGCTGGCGTCCTGCGTGGAGGTGGGCCGCTCATCGCAGCCGGTTACCAGATCAGCGCACCTGTCCGGGGCGGATCATGGGCCAAGGCCGAAAGCATCACATGGCCATCACACGACCCGCCATCACATTCGGCAGGCTGCAATTAAGCCATTGATTGTATTGGTGGAGCCAAGGGGGATCGAACCCCTGACCTCTTGCATGCCATGCAAGCGCTCTCCCAGCTGAGCTATGGCCCCGGGGCGACTGTACGCCGCACGCCCGTCTTTAAGGTGAGGGCGCGTGGCAGATCAAGCCCGAAAAACGCTGTCTCGTCAGGTGTCGTCGTCTTCGGCCGGAACGTCGGTGATCTCCTCGAGATCGACGGTGTCGTCGTCGTCGCTCTCGAGGATCTCGTCGTCGATGTCATCGTCGTCGTCCTCAATCACTTCCGCGTCGTCCTCGATGTCGGACACGTCGTCGTCCACCACGGGGGCTGGCGCCGCCTTCTCGGGCCGCGGAGCCTTGGGCTTGGTGCTTGTGAGACTCTCCAGCGTGAAGGTCGCCCCGCAGGCCGGACAGGTCATCGGGTCCTTCAAGAGGTCGTAGAAGCGCGTCGCGCAAGACGGGCATACGCGTTTCACGCCCCATTCTTCCTTGGGCATCGAGGATCCTTGGTGGTCACGGCTTCAGATCGGAGGCCGCTTGCCATGCCCTGCAGGCGTTGTCAAAGCCTTTGCCAGACATGCGCCGCCGCCGTTAGGGATTCGTCACATTCGCCCCTCAACCGCGGCATTGGGCCTTGATGCAGTGCAAAATAATTGTAGGCTGCGCGCAACATTCGAATACAGGGACAGGCGATGCTGTACCATGCCTATGAGATGACCCACGCGGCGATTATGCCGATGCGCGCCGCAGCGCGGATGGGCCACGAGGTCATGACCAACCGGCTAAATCCGATGGCTGACAGCTACGGAAATCGTGCGGTCTCGGCAGCGTTCGAGATGTTCATCAACGCCACGCGTCGCTACGGCAAGCCCGACTTCGAGATCGAGACCGTCGAGATCGATGGTGTCGAGACGCCGATCGTCGAGGAAGTGGTCCTGTCCAAGCCCTTCTGCAACCTTCTTCACTTTCGGCGCGACAGCGGGCCGGCCGCCAGGCGGGACGATCCCAAAATCCTCATGATTGCGCCGATGTCGGGTCACTACGCGACGCTGCTGCGCGGCACGGTTCGCGCGATGCTTCCCGAACACGACGTCTACATCACCGACTGGGTGGACGCCCGCGACGTGCCCATCACCATGGGCGAGTTCGATCTCGACGACTACACCGATTATCTTGTGGAGATGATGGAATTTCTCGCCGGCGGCGGCGAACGAGTCTCGGTGATGGCGGTCTGCCAGCCTGGCATACCGGCCATGGCCGCCGCGACGCTGATGGCGATGGCCGACAACCCGCTACGGCCCGCCTCCATGGTGCTGATGGGCTCGCCTATCGACACGTCGATCAATCCGACCCAGCCCAACGACCTCGCCCTGAGCCGGTCTTTCAGCTGGTTCGAGAACAACGTGATCGTGCGCGTGCCGTGGCCCAACCTCGGCTTCATGCGGCGAGTCTATCCGGGCTTCCTCCAGCTTTCGGGCTTCATGTCGATGAACATCGACCGTCATGTCGACGCCCATGTCAGCCAGTTCCAGAACCTGGTGCGCGGCGACGGCGACAGCGCCGAATTCGCACCGGCGGTTCTACGACGAGTATCTCGCGGTGATGGACCTCACGGCGGAGTTCTATCTCCAGACCATTGATCGGGTCTTCCAGAAACGTTTGCTGGCGATAGGGGCCTATTTTCACCGGACAACCAAAATCCGGCCCGAGGCGATCACCGACATGGCGCTGATGACGATCGAGGGCGAAAAGGACGACATCACCGGCCTCGGGCAGACCGCGGCGGCGCATCGGCTCGTGCCCGATCTGCCGGCCGACAAGAAGGTGCACTACGTCGCGCCGGAAGTAGGGCACTACGGTGTCTTCAATGGTTCACGCTGGCGCAAGGTCATCCAGCCGAAGGTGCGCGAGTTCATCCGCGCTAACCGTCAGCACGTCGCGACCTGATCCGGCCCGTGATCGAGGCGCTGCGCGTCGGCGAGCCGGCGATCGAGGTGAGGCTGCGTCGGAATGCACGCGCCCGTCGGCTAATCCTGCGGGCGCCTCGCGGCGGCCAGCAGGCAGTTCTCACTCTTCCCAACGGCGTCTCGGTCGCCGAGGCCCGGGCCTTCCTCTGCGAGAAGGAGGCATGGCTGCGCGCGCGCATCGATATGGCCCCGCCGCAAGCCCAGGTCGTCGCGGGCGCGGTGTTTCCGTTCGAGGGCCGGCTACTCGAGATCCGCGCAGCCGCAGCGGGGCGCACACGGCGCGAGGGCGACGCGCTTTTGGTGCCCGGGCGCCCCGAGGTCCTGCCTGTGCGTATCGGCGCCTGGCTCCGCGAGGAGGCGCGGCAGCGCTGCGTGGCGGGGGTCGCGCGCCATGCGGCCGCTCTGAGCCGTGCGCCGGGCCGCATCAGCCTGCGCGATGTCCGCTCGCGCTGGGGGTCGTGCACCCACGCCGGCGATCTGACGTTCTCCTGGCGGCTCGTGCTCGCGCCGCCGGAGGTGCTCGACTACGTGGTGGTTCACGAGGTCGCGCATCTGGCCGAACTCAACCATTCGCCGCGGTTCTGGGCGCATGTGCGCCAGCTGGCGCCGGACTACGAACGTCCGCGCGCGTGGCTGCGCGCACATGGCGCGGCGCTGCACGCATGGGATTTCCGGGCCCGCGTGGAGGGGCAGCGTTGAGCGTGTCGGTCGCCGCGCCTATGCTTGCGCATATGTTAGAGCGGGGCACTGAGACGAGCCTGCCCGCGCACGAGCGGGTCTATCGCGCGCTCCGGGCCCGGGTGATGCATGGGCTCATCGCGCCCGGTGCGGCGCTAACCCTGCGCGGCGTCGCGGCGGAATTCGGTGTCAGCATGACGCCGGCCCGCGAGGCGGTGCGCCGTCTCGTCGCGGAGGGCGCTCTCAAGCTCTCCGCATCGGGACGAGTCTCGACGCCGGAACTCGCCAACGAGCGCATCGAGGAGCTTGCGGCGCTGCGCGCGCTTATCGAGCCGGAGTTGGCCAGCCGGGCGCTGCCGCGGGCGCATGCGGCGCTCATCGACCGGATGGCGGCGATCAACGGCGTGATCGACGAGATGATCGTAAAGGCCGACGCTCCCGGGTACGTGCGCTCGAACCTTGAGTTCCACCGCACGCTCTACCTGCGTGCCCAAGCCCCGGCGATGCTCGGTCTGATCGAGACGGTCTGGCTCCAGTCCGGCCCGACCATGCGGATGCTCTACGAGCGCCTCCAGCGCCGGCAGGCCAGCGAAAACCATCGCAAGATCATCGCCGCGCTGCGCGCCGGCGACGACCCGGGCCTACGATTGGCGATCCGCATGGACGTCACTCAGGGCCTGCGGATGCTTGTGAGCTAGGAACGATCCGCCGGCGACCTTGGCTCAGCCATGGTACTCTTCTCGCAGCCGGTCGGCTAGCCGGAAGGCCAATGCGATGATGTGCATTGTCGGTCCATGCGAGCCCGCGCCGGGAAACACGCTGCCGCTGAGGATAGACAGGTTGTCCTTGCCGAACAGCCGGAGGTCACTGTCCACCACGCCGGTGCGTTCGGTCTCGCCTATTCGGGTGGTCCCATAGTGGTGGTAGTGGCCAACCACGCGATCGGCGAGAAGCTCATGGGTGATCTCCTCGACCCGGACCCGCCCAAGACCGAGCGCGCCGAGTTCGCGTACCACGAAGTCCTGACCGGTGCGGAAAGTGTGAAGGTCTAGATCATTCAGGCGCCAGTCAAGGTTGGCGCGTGGCTGACCCAGCGCGTCACGCTCGGTCGGCGATAGGATGACCCGCGACTCCGGGTTAGGCGACTGCTCGATCATCTGCTCGAGCACTAGAAACGACATGCCCTCACCCCAGCCAAGCGTGTCTTTGACCGCGCCCATAACGAAACCAGGGTCGGAGATCACCGCCCGTGCGTCGCTGAGCGTCTGCCCGGCCCCATCCCAGCCGTCGCGAAGTCGGTCGAGGGCCCGGCCGATCTCGGAATCGCCGATGCGGGTGGAGAAGAAGCAGTTGTAGCCCAGCGTGCCTTCGCGCTGCATGATCTCTGGCCTGAGACTGAGACAGACGAAGCGGTTCTGGGCGTTGGCGAGCGAACGCACCAGCGCCTCGGGGAACCCGTCGGGCACCGCCAGGATCGAGGCGTTGATGTAGGGGTGCTCCATGAAGTTGCGGCCGACCAGGTCGTACCCGTTGCCGATACCCGCCGGTTCCTGGCGGTTTGATGCGAGCAGCAGGCGGGCGTTCTCGATGGTGTGGCAGGCCAGCACGAAGCAGTCGGAGGTGACGCGCACTTCCTTTCCGGTCAGCGTGCGGCAGTTTGCGGCGATGATGCTGCCGCCATCGTCGGAGGCCACGAGCTCGAGCGCGCTGAGGTCGGTGACGAGGTGGATCCGGCCCGAAGCGATGATGTCGGGGCCGAACCGCTCAGCAAACCTGATGTCGTCAAGATCCGCGATCTGGTTGACCGCGAGGAAGAAGTCCTGCGCGTCGGCCGTCTTCTCAACGGCGTCGCCCCAATTCTGGGGGGCGAGCAGCGCGGCGGGGTTGAAGAAGTCGTCGCTGATCCCGAGAAGCTTCGCCGCCCTCGACACGTAGGGGCGCATCTCCTCAAAGCTGATCGGCCAGGCCGGGATCCCGAGGTCGGGCCGCGCCTCGTAGTTGATCGGATCGTTGCTCCGGCAATAGCCCGCCCAGTGGTTGCCGGTGCCGCCGAAGAAGCGCAGCCGACAGGAGGTCAGGTCGTAGTAGGGCAGACCAATGTTCTCGGCCGCATAGAGGTCCATCGCCTCGTCGGAATAGTCGAGTCCTCCGGATTCGATCAAAAGGATGTTGTCGAAACGCGACGACAGCTCTCGCGCCAGCGTGATCCCGGCGATACCGGCTCCCAGTATGCAGATCGGCGCGGAGAGGGTGGCCCCGACGTCGTCGGTGCGGGCGTCTCGGTGGCTCATCGGCGCATCTCCGGAGAGGCGAAGGCCGTCATGCGCGAAGAAACGCCGCGACTTCGGACCGCGCGAAGCGCACGCCCTCGAGGTCGATGGTCTGGCCTGTGCGGAAATCTGATCGAACGAGGCGCGCCAGTCCTGAAGGATCGGCGCACCCGGACGCGCCCGCCACGCGCGCGCCGTCGCTCGCCATGAGCGCTCGGATCTCCTGTTCGGTGAGGATCCCCCGTGCCAAAGCGCCCAGCCGCCTTCTGGCCGCGAGCGATTGCGCGCCAGTAGACGCGGAGGCCGCGTCGGGCCGATACGCCGCCACCGCCGCCACCGCCGCCATGAAACTTCGCCGTGACCACATCTGCTTGTCAACCATACCGAGCAACATAACCGCGCAAACGCATATGGCCAGTTGCGCGGAGCGGGTCAATTCGTTGCATCGTGGCTATCGGTAAATAATTGCTGAAATCTGAATGGTTTTCAGGCGTGGATCGCCCCATCCCCGCAGGCGAGCGCCGCTTCACGCATCGCTTCAGAAAACGTCGGATGGGCGTGGCAGGTTCGCGCCACATCCTCCGCCGCTGCGCCAAACTCCATTGCCACGCAGATCTCGTGGATGAGGTCGCCGGCCATGGGCCCGATGACATGCGCTCCGAGGATTCGGTCGGTCTCCTTGTCGGCGAGGATCTTCACGAATCCGTCACCCATGAAGTGCGACTTTGCGCGCGCGTTGCCCATGAAGGGGAACTTGCCGACCTTGTAGGCTCGGCCGGCCTCCTTCAGCGCCTCTTCGGTGGCGCCGACGCTGGCCACTTCGGGGGCGGTGTAGATGACGCTCGGGATCACCCCATAGTTCACGTGTCCGTTCTGGCCGGCGATGGTCTCGGCGACGGCCATGCCCTCGTCCTCGGCCTTGTGGGCCAGCATCGGGCCGGCGATTGCGTCGCCGATGGCGTAGACGCCGTCGACACCGGTGCGCCAGCGGTCGTCCACTTCGATCTGGCCGCGCTTGGACAGCTTCACGCCGAGTTCGTCGAGGCCGAGGCCGTCAGTGTATGGCTTGCGCCCGGTGGCGACGAGCACGACGTCGGCGTCGAGCCCGTGCTCGCTGTCGTCCTTGCGCAGCTTGTAGGCGACCTTGGCGGCGGTCTTCGTGGTCTCCACGCCCGAGACCGCGGCCCCTAGGATGATCTTCAGCCCCTGCTTGGCCAGCATCTTCTGGAACGCCTTGCAGACCTCGAGGTCCATGCCGGGCGTGATCTGGTCGAGATACTCGACCACCGTCACCTCGGAACCGAGCCGGGCGTAGACCGAGCCGAGCTCGAGGCCGATGACCCCGGCGCCGATCACCGCCAGTCGTTTCGGGATCCTGGCGAGCTCCAGCGCGCCGGTCGAGGTGACCACGCGCTTCTCGTCGATCTCGACGCCGGGGATGGAGGAGGCTTCGGAGCCGGTGGCGATGACGATGTTCCTGGCCTTGTGGACCTCGTCGCCGACCTTCACCTCGCCGGGCTTCGGGATCGAGCCCCAACCCTTGAGCCAGTCTATCTTGTTCTTCTTGAAGAGAAATTCGATACCTTTGGTGTTGGCGTCGACCGTAGACTGCTTGTATTCAAGCATCTTGGGCAGATCGACCTTCGGCGATCCGCCGACGAGCCCCATGTCGGCGAAATGCGTGGTGGCCTCGCGGTAGAGCTCGGAGGCGTGCAGCATCGCCTTCGACGGGATGCAGCCGACGTTCAGGCAGGTGCCGCCCAGCGTCTCGCGGCCCTCGACGCAGGCGGTCTTCAGGCCGAGCTGGGCGCAGCGGATGGCGCAGACGTAGCCGCCGGGTCCCGCTCCGATCACGATCACGTCGTAGTCCGCCATGCTTCCCTCCGTCCCGTTTCCGCAATGCACAACACATGCACAACCTATGCACAAGCCGTATGGCAGGCAATCAGGTCGGCGTCGGCGCCTCGAACCGCTCGATCGGCCCGACCGAAGCGATGACCCCGCCGTCTCAGGCCGGAACCGACGCCAACCCCGCCGATCAGCCAAACAGCGCCGCCAGCAGCATGAGAACCGTCGCCGCGAAGCCGGCCAACCAGATCAGCGAGCGCCAGGGATTGAGCCCGAGCGCGTAGGCGGGAACGTAGAGGACGCGCGCGGCGAGGTAGAGCCACGCGCAGGCGGCGGTGAAGCCGCTCGCCTTGCCGCCAAGGGTGACGACGACCACGGCGAGGGTGAACAGGATCAGCCCCTCGAAATGGTTGTCGAGGGCGCGGTAGAGGCGCGCGGTGCGCGGCGACAGCCGGTCGCGCAGGTCGGGGTCGTCGCGCGGGCCGAGGGTGACGCGGGTTCCGAGCTCGAGGTTCGCCGGCACGGACATCAGCGCGTACTGGACGACCTGGAGCAGGCCGGCGAGTGCGAGGGCGGTGAGTTCCGGGGTCACTGCTTCAATTCAACGAACGGAGCAAGCTCCAGCGCCTTTCTGAGTTCCGCAGCGTAGTTTGGCGAAACATCCGCTAGAGCGCAGATTTGCTTGAGGTTCTGCCCCTTGGGAGCCTCCGGATATTCCATCCCAAAGAGGTAGACTGCCGGATAGGGCGATTTGCCGCGCGATCGCAACCGCCCCCTTAGATATCCGGCCCATTCTTCCGACTTCATATCGGGTCACAGATCCATCAGCAGCCGCCGCGGATCCTCCAGCGCCTCCTTGACGCGGACGAGGAAGGTGACCGCGCCCTTGCCGTCGACGATGCGGTGGTCGTAGCTGAGCGCGAGATACATCATCGGGCGGGCGACGACTGCGCCGCCGATCACCATCGGTCGCTGCTGGATCTTGTGCATGCCCAGGATGCCCGACTGCGGCGGGTTGAGGATCGGCGAGGACATCAGCGAACCGTAGACGCCGCCGTTGGAGATGGTGAAGGTGCCGCCCATCATCTCGGCCATCGACAGCTTGCCGTCGCGGGCGCGCAGGCCGAGCTCGGCGATCTTCTTCTCGATGGCGGCGAAGCTCATCTGGTCGGCGTCGCGCACCACCGGCACCACCAGGCCCGAGGGCGTGCCGACGGCGACGCCCATGTGCACGAAGTTCTTGTAGACGACGTCGGTCCCGTCGATCTCCGCGTTGACTTCCGGGACTTCCTTCAGCGCATGGCAGCAGGCCTTGGTGAAGAACGACATGAAGCCGAGCTTCACCCCGTGTTTCTTCTCGAACAGGTCCTTGTACTCGTTGCGCAGGTCCATCACCGCGGTCATGTCCACCTCGTTGTAGGTGGTCAGCATGGCGGCGGTGTTCTGCGCCTCCTTGAGCCGGCGGGCGATGGTCTGGCGCAGCCGGGTCATCTTGACCCGCTCCTCGCGCGCGGCGTCCTCGGCCGGCATCGGGGCGCGCGGTATCGCGGCCGGCTCGGGCGCGGCGGCGGGCGCGGACGCCGGGGCGGCGGTGGGGCCGCGCAGGACGTCCTCCTTCATGATGCGGCCGTCGCGGCCGGTGCCCTCGATCTGGTCTGGCGAGAGACCCTTCTCGGCCATCAGCTTGTTGGCCGAGGGGGCGTTCTCGACGTCGGCGCGGGCGGTCTCGGCGGGCGCGGCGGCTGCGGCGGACTTCGCCGGCGCGGCGTCGCGGGCCTCGGCTGCCTTCGCCGGGGCGGCGCCGCCGGCGATCATCCCGAGCTTGCCGCCGGCCTCGACGGTGGCGCCGGCCTCGGCGGTGATCTCGCTCAGCACGCCGGCCGCCGGCGCGGGCACCTCGACCGAGACCTTGTCGGTCTCGAGCTCGCAGAGAATCTCGTCCTGCGCCACCGAATCGCCGACCGCCTTGAACCACGACGCGACGGTCGCCTCGGTGACGCTTTCGCCGAGCGCCGGGACTGGTATGTCGACCGCCTTGGCGTTGGCGGGGGCGCTCTCGACCGCCTCGGTCTCGGCGATGCGCTCCTTGACCGGCTTCGCTTCCTCGGCGGGCGGGCTGGCCTTGGCCGACTTGACCGGCTTGGCCTCGCCCTTCTCGTCGACGGTGGCGAGCAGCGCGTCGACGCCCACCGTCTCGCCCTCCTTGGCGACGATCTCGGCCAGGACGCCTGCGGCGGTGGCGGGCACCTCGACCGTCACCTTGTCGGTCTCGAGCTCGCAGAGCATCTCGTCGACCGCCACGGCCTCGCCGACCTTCTTGAACCAGGTCGCGACAGTCGCCTCGGATACGCTCTCGCCCAGCGTCGGTACGCGGATTTCGGCCATGTCAGCGGGTTCCCTTTATGGTCAGCGCCTCGTCGACGAGCGCCTCCTGTTGCGCCTTGTGCTGCCGTGCGAGCCCGGTGGCGGGCGAGGCGGCCGCGGGGCGGCCGACGTAGGTCGGGCGGCCATGCTTGGCCTTGATCCGTCCCAGCACCCATTCGAGGTTAGGTTCGATGAAGGTCCAGCCGCCCTGGTTCTTGGGCTCTTCCTGGCACCAGATCATCTGCGCGTTCCTGAAGCGGCCGAGCTCCTTGGTGAGCGACAGCGCCGGGAATGGGTAGAACTGCTCGAGCCGGAGCAGGTACACGTTGTCGATGCCGCGCGCGTCGCGCTCCTCGAGAAGGTCGTAGTAGACCTTGCCCGAGCACATCACCACGCGCCTGATCTTGTCGTCCGGGGCGAGCTCGGTCTCCGAGTTGCCATATTCCGCATCGTCCCAGAGCACCCGGTGGAAGCTCGAGCCCTTGGCGAACTCGTCGAGCTTGGAGACCGCGAGCTTGTGGCGCAGCAGCGACTTCGGCGTCATCAACACCAGAGGCTTGCGAAACGACCGGTGCACCTGGCGGCGCAGGATGTGGAAGTAGTTGGCGGGCGTGGTGCAATTGGCCACGATCCAGTTGTCGGCCGCGCTCATCTGCAGGAAGCGCTCTAGCCGGGCGGAGGAATGCTCCGGACCCTGGCCCTCGTAGCCGTGCGGCAAGAGCATCACCAGGCCCGACATGCGCAGCCACTTCGATTCCCCTGAAGAAATGAACTGGTCGATCATGATCTGGGCGCCGTTCGCGAAGTCGCCGAACTGCGCCTCCCAGAGCACGAGCGCGTTGGGCTCGCTCAGGCTGAAGCCGTACTCGTAGCCGAGCACGGCGTACTCGGACAACATCGAGTCCACGACCTCGTACTGGGCCTGCCCCGCCTCGATGTGGTTCAACGGCAGGTAGCGCTCCTCGGTCTCCTGGTCGATTATGCCGGAATGGCGCTGGGAGAAGGTGCCTCGGGTGCAGTCCTGCCCCGAAAGGCGCACCGGAAAGCCCTCGGCCAGCAGCGTGCCGAACGCCAGCGCCTCGCCGGTGGCCCAGTCGAGCCCCGCGCCGGTCTCGATCATCGCCGCCTTGGCGTCGAGCATGCGCTGAACGGTCTTGTGCGGCTTGTAACCCTCGGGAATCCGGGTGAGCGCGGCGCCGACCTTCTTGAGCCTGGCCATGTCGACCGAGGTCTTGCCGCGCTGGTAGCGGCCCTCCTCGCGGCCGAACCCCGACCAACGGCCGTCGAGCCAGTCGGCCTTGTTGGGCCGGTAGTCGCGACCGGCCTCGAATTCGGCGTTCAGATGCGCCTGGAACGCCGCCTTCATGTCGTCGATCTCGCCCTCGGGGATAAGCCCGTCGGCGACCAGCCGCTCGGTGTAGAGCTGAAGCGTGGTTTTGTGGCCCTTGATGGCGGTGTACATCAGAGGCTGGGTGAACATGGGCTCGTCGCCCTCGTTGTGCCCGAACCGGCGATAGCAGAAGATGTCGAGAACCACGTCCTTGTGGAACTTCTGGCGGAACTCGATCGCCACGCGGGCGGCGTGCACGACCGCTTCGGGGTCGTCGCCATTCACGTGGAAGATCGGCGCCTCGACCATCAGCGCGATGTCGGTGGGGTAAGGCGAGGAGCGCGAGTTGTGCGGGCTCGTTGTGAAGCCGATCTGATTGTTCACGATCAGGTGGATGGTGCCGCCGGTGCGGTGGCCCTTGAGGCCGGAAAGGCCGAAGCATTCCGCCACGACGCCCTGGCCGGCGAAGGCGGCGTCGCCGTGGAGCAGCATTGGCAGGACCTGCGTGCGGTCGGTGTCGTCGAGTTGCGCCTGCTTGGCGCGGACCTTGCCGAGCACCACCGGGTTCACGGCCTCGAGGTGGCTGGGATTGGCGGTCAGCGAGAGATGCACGGTGTTGCCGTCGAACTCGCGGTCCGACGATGCGCCGAGGTGGTACTTGACGTCGCCGGAGCCCTCGACCTCTTCGGGCTTGAAGCTGCCGCCCTGGAACTCGTTGAAGATCGCGCGGTAGGGCTTGCCCATCACGTTGGCGAGCACCGAGAGCCGGCCGCGATGCGGCATGCCGATCACGATTTCCTTGAGCCCCAGCGCGCCGCCGCGCTTGATGATCTGCTCCATCGCCGGGATCAGCGCCTCGCCGCCGTCGAGCCCGAAGCGCTTGGTGCCGGTGTACTTGACCTGCAGGAACTTCTCGAAGCCCTCGGCCTCGACGAGCTTGTTGAGGATGGCCCGCCGGCCGCGCTGCGTGAAGGAGATCTCCTTGCCGTAGCCCTCGATGCGCTCCTTGAGCCATGCCGCCTGCTCGGGGTCGGAGATGTGCATGTACTGCAGCGCGAAGGTGCCGCAGTAGGTCCGCACCAGGATCTCGAGGATCTGGCGCATGTTGCCGGTCTGCAGGCCGAGCACGTTGTCGAGGAAGATCGGCCGGTCCATGTCGGACGGGCCGAAGCCGTAAGTCTCGGGGCGCAACTCGGGGTGGGGGGTCGGCTCGCGCAGGCCGAGCGGATCGAGATCAGCGATCAGATGGCCACGGATGCGGTAGGCGCGGATGATCATCAGCGCCCGAAGGCTGTCGAGCACCGCCTGCCGGACCTGGGTTTCCGACAGCGAGACGCCGCCCTCCGCCGCCTTGGCGCGGATGCGGTCCCCGGCGGTCTTGGCCGGGTCGGATCCCCATTGGCCGTCGAGCGCGGCGGTCAGCTCGTCGCTCGGGGCAGGCGGCCAGTCGAGCCGCGCCCAGGTCGGCCCCTTGGCGTTGCGCGCGACGTCCTGAGTCGCCTCGGCGAGACCCTCGAAGAAGGCGCGCCAGCTCGCGTCGACGCTCTCGGGGCTTTCCACGAAGCGTGCGTGAAGGTTTTCGACGAATTCCGCGTTGTGCCCCTGGAGGAACGAAGACGAATGGAATTCGGTGTTCTGGGTCTGCCGGGTCATTGTCGCCTCCCTGAGCGCGTCGCCGTCGAAGCCGTCGGCATCAGCCGCGGTCGATCGCCTCGAGCACCGCCTCGCCAAGTCCTGCGGGGCTGTCGGCGACGACGATGCCGGCGGACTTCATCGCCTCGATCTTGTCCTCCGCGCCACCCTTGCCGCCCGCGACGATGGCGCCGGCGTGGCCCATGCGACGGCCCGGCGGCGCGGTGCGCCCTGCGATGAAGCCCGCGGTTGGCTTCCAGCGTCCGGCCTTCTTCTCGTCGGCGAGAAACTGGGCGGCGTCCTCCTCGGCCGAGCCGCCGATCTCGCCGATCATGATGATCGATTTCGTCTCGGGGTCAGCGAGGAACCATTCCAGCACGTCGATGTGCTCGGTGCCCTTGATCGGGTCGCCGCCGATGCCGACGCAGGTGCTTTGCCCAAGGCCCGCCGCGGTGGTCTGGCCCACCGCCTCGTAGGTGAGCGTGCCGGAGCGCGACACGACGCCCACCGAGCCGCGCTTGTGGATGTGGCCGGGCATGATGCCGATCTTGCAGGCGTCGGGCGTGATGACGCCAGGGCAGTTCGGGCCGATCAGGATGGAGCCCGAGCCCTCGAGCGCGCGCTTGACCTTCATCATGTCTAGCACCGGGATGCCCTCGGTGATGCAAACGATGAGCGGGATCTCTGCGTCTATCGCCTCGAGGATGGCGTCAGCCGCGAAGGGGGGCGGCACGTAGATGGCCGTGGCGTCCGCGCCGGTGACGGCCTTGGCCTCGGCGACGGTGTTGAAGATCGGCAGGCCGATGTGCGTGCCGCCGCCCTTGCCGGGCGTGACGCCGCCGACCATCTTGGTGCCGTAGGCGATGGCCTGCTCGGAGTGGAAAGTTCCCTGGCTGCCCGTCAGGCCCTGGCAGATAACCTTGGTGTTTTCGTCAACGAGGATTGCCATGGTTCTACACCACCTTTGTTATTTCTGGGCCGCTGGAGGACTTCTCTGTCGCCGCTATTTCAGATGCAGCAGTGACCCTGACAGGGCCAATGCTGGAGGTGCGCGGCGCAGACCGGGTGTCTCCCTTGCGCACGCCACCCTGCGAAAGCTCGTGGCTCGAAACCAGCATGACTTGGGTCAGCCCCTGACCGCCTTCACGATCTTCTCGGCCGCGTCGCCGAGGTCGTCGGCTGCGATGACCGCCACGTCGCTCTCGTTCAGGATCTTCTTGCCGAGCTCCACGTTGGTGCCCTCAAGGCGCACCACCAGCGGCACCTCCAGCCCTACCTCCTTCACCGCGGCGATCACGCCCTCGGCGATGACGTCGCAGCGCATGATGCCGCCGAAGATGTTGACCAGAATGCCCTTCACGTTCGGGTCGGAGGTGATGATCTTGAAGGCTTCTGTCACCTTGTCCTTGGTGGCGCCGCCGCCGACGTCGAGGAAGTTGGCGGGCTCGCTGCCGTAGAGCTTGATGATGTCCATGGTCGCCATGGCGAGACCCGCGCCATTGACCATGCAGCCGATCTCGCCGTCGAGCGCGATGTAGTTGAGGTCGAACTTCGAGGCCTCGAGCTCCTTGGGATCCTCTTCCGTTTCGTCGCGCAGCGCCATGATCTCGGGCTGGCGGTAAAGCGCGTTCGAATCGAAGCCCATCTTGGCGTCGAGGCATTTCAGGTCGCCCGCCTCGGTGACGATCAGCGGGTTGATCTCCAGCATCTCGCAGTCGCGCTCGGTGAAGAGCCGATATAGCCGCGTGATCAGGTCGACGCACTGCTTGACCTGGCGACCCTCGAGCCCGAGGGCGAAGGCGACGCGGCGGCCGTGAAAGCCCGAGATGCCGGAGGCGGGATCGACGGTGAAGGTCAGCACTTTCTCTGGCGTCGAATGGGCCACTTCCTCGATGTCCATGCCGCCCTCGGTGGAGCACACGAAGGCGATGCGGCTGGAGGCCCGGTCGATCAGCAGAGCGAGATAGAGTTCGCGCGCGATGTCAGAGCCGTCCTCGATATAGACGCGGTTTACGGTCTTGCCCACGTCGCCGGTCTGCTTGGTGACCAGCGTACGCCCGAGCATACGCTGGGCTTCCTCGGCGGCTTCCTCGACGGACTTGGTGATCCGCACGCCGCCCTTGTCGCCGGCGGCGGCCTCCTTGAACTTGCCCTTGCCGCGGCCGCCTGCGTGGATCTGCGCCTTTACCACCCAGATCGGCCCGTCGATCGCGCCCGCTGCGGTCTTGGCCTCGTCGGAGCGCAGCACCGCCCTGCCGTCGGACACCGGAAGCCCATAGTCCTTCAGGAGCGCCTTGGCCTGATATTCGTGAATGTTCATGCGGTCGCGTCCCTCGCCATGCCGTTGAGGGACGATCGAAGCGGACCCGTCCCGTCCCCGGCAACTCCGTTACGGTCTGCCGGACGGGGTTGCAACGAAATTGACCGCTCCGCGGAGCCTCCCAAGCGAAAATCGGCCATTTGTGATCACGGAAAATTCGCTGTGATCACATCCCGTGCGCCGAATGCGTCCGGGGTGATTCGTCGCGCCCTTCGAAGGGTTCAGCCGGTGGGCGGCGATCCCGCGACGAGCAGCGCCGCGCTCACCGCGAAAATGAGGCCGCCGCCGGCGATCTCGAGCATCGGCAGCACCACCCGGGCGCCGCGACCGCTCCCGGCCGAGATCAGCGCGGCCTCGCGGCCCATCACAGCGAGGAACGCGACGGCGAGGGTCACCATCGCCGTCCCAAGGCCCATGGCCAGAACCGCGGCGGCGCCGGCGGCTACGAGCTCCATGCGCCAGGCGATCACGAGCACAAAAAGAGCCCCAGTGCACGGCCGGGCCGCCATGCCGCCGATCAGCGCGAGGGTGCCGCCAAGCCCGCGCGCCCGAGCCAAAGCCGCGGCGTCGGGTCCGTGGTCGTGACCGCAGTCATGGTGTCCCGCCGGTCTGTGGCTGGCGGCGTGGTCATGAGCGTGAGCCTGCGCGCTCGCTGCGCCAGGAATGGTCGCCTGGCCTGCGATCCGACGCAGGCCGCGCCAGACCAGCCAGAGACCGATGCAGGCGATGAGGCTGTTGCCGATCGGATCGATCCAGTCTTCGGCGGCAGAGACCGTCATGCGTGCGGTGGCCTCGAAGAACCAGAAGCCGCCATAGACGATGGCGATGGCGACCACGGCTTGCGCAAGGCTGCCCAAGACTGCGATCACGCCCATCCGAAGCGCGGTCGTCCGGGTGCCGAGTGCCGCCCCGCCGATCAGCACCTTGCCATGGCCCGGGCCGGCCGCATGCGCGAAGCCGTAGGCGGCGCAGACGGCCATGAGGGTCCACAGCGCGCCGGGTGCGCCGTCGCGCAGCGCCGTGACCTGGGCGGCGAGCCGCGTCTGAAGCGCCCGCTGCTGCTCGGCCGCCCACCAGGCGATGCGGTCTAGGGCCCCGGCCTGGTGGAGCAGCACAAGAGCGACGATGGCCAGCAGCAGGCCGATCCCGGCGATCAGCCGCATGTTCAGCCGCATTCGATGTGAACCTTCTCGGCGAATTGCGCTCCGATCTCGGGATCCTCGGGGGTCGCGTCCGCGGGAATCGCGGCGAGGCTTTCCTGAAGCTTCGCGAGCAGGGGCGTGGGCGCGAATGGTTCGATCTCGGTGCGGCAGCCGTCGGACGGCCCCTCGATCCGAGCCGCTTCGGTCACGGCATAGGAAGTGTAGTAGGTGGGGTCGTAGATCTTCACTGTCGTGCCGGGCCCGGGGCGGAAGGGCGTCGCCACCTCACGCAGGAACTCGAAAACCACCCGGCCGTCGACGATCCGCGCGGTTGCTTCCAGCGGCGGCGAGAGCCCGATGCGGGTGGCGCCGCGCCACAGGTAGCTGTCGCCGTCGAAACCAGGATCCCAGGTCGTCTGGAAGCCGGTCAGCGCGGCGCGCTGCTCCACCGAGAGGTCCGCGTCGTTGAGGCTAGGAATGCCGAGATCCTCGAGCATGAACAGCGACGACAGCGGGTCGTAGGCCCAGGTCACGCGGAGCGCCACGAGGTCGCCGGCCTCGTTCATCACGAAGTCGACCCCGCCATCGATGAAGAGGTGCGGGTGCGCCGACACTGGCGTCGCTGGCAACGCGGCTGCGGCGAACGCCGCGACGCCGGCCGCCAGCAGGGGACGGTACTTGCCTGGCGCGCCTCCTCGTCTCGCAATCACGATCAACCCTTGCATGGCCCCGACGACGCCGCATTATCATCGGAATGTACGGTAGGGAATGGAAAGCCCGATGAAACACCTTCATGGCCTGCGCGGCGCAGTTCTGGCCCTTGCCCTGCTGGCCGCGGGACCGGCGTCGGCGTGCCTCGTCTGCGTTCCGCTGCCCGAGCGCACCCTCGCCGACCGGGTCATGGAGGACGCGCTCATGGTCCTGGCGCGACCCGATCCGGACGATCCGTTCCGCTACGTCGCAGAGGTCTATCTCAAGGGTGCGCCACCCGCCGCCGGCGCTGAGCGGCCGATCCCGTTTCTCGTTGACAGCCCGACCCGCAGGCGGATGGCGGCGGACGAAGGACTGTTCGCGCTGTTGAGCCGCGAGACGCCGACGAGCGACTGGACTCCGCTCGGGGTGGCTTCGCCCGAGATGGTCTCGGTCGTACGTGAGATGATCGATCGCGCGGAGCGCTGGCGGGTCTCGGATGGCGGGGAGGAACGCTTCGCCTTCTTCGCTGAGTTGCACTCCAGCCCGGCGCCCGCGATCCGCGCGCTGGCGCTTGCCGAGATTTCGGCCTCGCCCTACGCCCAAATCCGGAGCATCACGCCTGGGCTCTCGCGCGCGGAGGTCGTGAAGGTCTTGCGCGATCCGGCGATGCTCGAATGGGCGCCGATCCACATCCTCCTGCTTGGCCTGAGCGACGATCCGACCGACCGTCAGTTCGTGCGGTCTGCGTTCGAGGCGGCTGGGCGGTCGCCGTCGGTGTCAACGCTTGGGGCCTGGGCGACCGCCTATCTCGAAGGGGAAGGCGCCGCAGCGCTGGACCGGATCGAGGCGGACTTCATCCGCGATCCGCGGCGCCCGAGGGAGCAGCTGACAGCGATCGTCCGGGCGCTCTCGACCTTTGCCGCCGTTTCGGATCCGGAAATGCGCAACCGAATCGCCGCCCAGTTCGGAACGCTCGCCAACACGAGACCGGACTTGGCGGGGCAGGCGGCGCGCGAGCTCACGCTGGTCGAGGACTGGTCCTTGGCGGATGTGTTCGAGGACCTGCTCGACGGCGGCGCGATCGCGTCGCCGGCCGAGGAATTCGCGATCGCCTATTACGTCCACCGGGCTCGGGCGGAGGGCGAGATCTCGAAGGCGGGCCGGGGTCTCTAGAGCCCCGGAACCGCGAACCCCGCCACCCTGCGGCGGGGCCAGGGAGCCTTGCATGCCGGGTCAGCCGAGGCTGGGATCGATGCCCTTGCACGCCTCGATCAGCCCGCGTACGGAGTCCACGGACTTGTCGAACATGGCCTTCTCGGCCTTGTCGAGCTCGATCTCGACGACGCGCTCGACCCCGCCTGCGCCAATGACCGTAGGCACGCCCACGTAGATGTCCTTCAGTCCGTAGGCCCCGTCGAGATGCGCCGCGCAGGGCAAGACACGCTTCTGGTCCTTCAGATAGGCCTCCGCCATCTCGATCGCGGAGGCGGCGGGCGCGTAGAAGGCCGACCCGGTCTTGAGCAGCGCCACGATCTCGGCGCCGCCGTCGCGGGTGCGCTGGATGATGGCGTCGAGTTGCTCACGCGAGGTCCAGCCCATCTTTACAAGATCGGGAAGCGGGATGCCGGCGACCGTGGAATAGCGCGCCAGTGGAACCATCGTGTCGCCGTGGCCGCCGAGCACGAAGGCCGTGACATCCTTTACGGACACGCCGAACTCCTCGGCGAGGAAGTGCCGGAAGCGCGCGCTGTCGAGCACACCGGCCATGCCGCAGACCTTCTCGCGGGGCAGACCGGAGAACTCCCGCAGAGCCCAGACCATCGCGTCGAGCGGGTTGGTGATGCAGATCACGAAGGCCCCGGGCGCATTGGCCGCTATGCCCTCGCCGACCGACTTCATCACTTTGAGGTTGATGCCCAGAAGGTCGTCGCGGCTCATGCCGGGCTTGCGGGGCACGCCGGCGGTGACGATGCACACGTCGGCGCCGGCGATGTCCTCGTAGCTGTTGGTGCCCTTGAGGACCGCGTCGAACTTGTCGACCGGCGCGCTCTCGGCGATGTCGAGCGCCTTTCCCTGCGGAACGCCCTCGGCGATGTCGAAAAGGACCACGTCGCCCAGTTCTTTCAGCGCTGCGAGATGGGCGAGCGTGCCGCCGATCTGTCCGGCCCCGATTAGCGCGATCTTCGGTCTTGCCATTTGGCTCCCACTCCCGTTGAGGTGAAAAAACGGGGTTTTGGCTAGCCCCTCGGTCCCCCATTGGCAAGCGCAATCCGGGAGGTCCGCGACGGCGGCTCAGGAGGATCAGGCTTGCAGCTCGACGCGGTCTTTTTCGCCTTCGCGATTCCCGCGGTGCTCTTCGCGGCGGTCTCAAAGGGCGGTTTCGGCGGCGGAGCGGCCTTCGCCGGATCGACCCTGCTGGCGCTGCACTTGCCGCCTGCGCAGGCGGTCGGACTGATGCTCCCGATGCTGATGATGATGGACGTCACGGGGCTGCGCCGCTACTGGCGACGCTGGTCCTGGCCCGAGGCGCGGGCGCTGATGATCGGGGCGGCGCCGGGCATCGTCGCCGGCTGGGCGTTCTTCGGGGCGGTGAGCGCCGATCTTCTGCGGATCCTGATCGGGGCGATCGCGCTCGGCTTCGTCGCCTTCCAGATCGTCCGGGCGCGCGGCTGGATCCCGACGCCGGAGGCGCCGCCTCCGGTGGCGACCGGGTACGGCTGGGGCGCCGTGGCGGGCTTCACCAGCACGCTGAGCCACGCCGGCGGCCCGCCGGCGGCCATGTTCCTGCTCGGGCGGCGGCTCGACAAGACCGCCTATCAGGCGACGACGGTGATCGTGTTCTGGTGGGTGAACCTGGTGAAGTTCCCGGGCTATCTCGCGCTCGGCATGTTCACCGGCGCGAGCGCGGTCGCCAACCTGTTGCTGGCCCCGGTGGCGGTGGCCGGGGTGCTGCTCGGGGCGCGGCTGCACCACGCCATCCCGGAGGCGCTGTTCTTCCGGATCACTTACGTCCTGCTGACGCTCACGGGCTCACGCCTGATCTTGGACGCGCTGACCTGAGGGTGGCGTCCGGCGGATGCGGGCGCATGGGAGAGCGCGGCGGTCGGTCGAAAGAAAGCCCCGGTACCGGTGGTCTCTCTACGACTTCGACTTCGCCCAGCCGGACCGCCGCGATCCGGTGGCGCTAGTGTGACGGGCGGAGGCCGCCCGTCTCTGAAATCAGGCGTCCTTGCCGGGCTTGGTGAGCGGCGCGGCGTTCGCCTCCCAAGACTGGCCGGCCGCGATGAGGCAGGCGAGCCCGTTGGGCATGGTCACGAGAATCGTCCAGGTCCCAGTGTCGGCGGAGGCGTAGACCTCGAGGACACCGTTGTTCTGGTGCATTCCCATGCTCTGGCGGGTTTCGCCGTAACGTTCCGCTAGGCGCTCGACGACCTTGGCGCGGTCCGCACAGGCGGGCCGGCTCTGCGCCTCTGCGATCGGAGTGGAGAGCAGCAGCCCGAACAGGACCGCGGCGCGTGCGAATAGGGAGGCGTTGATCATAGTCCAGTCCTTTCCACATGCGGGAGAAGGACCTGGTCCGATTCCCGCAAAGCTGCGGTAGTCTCGCCGGGAGCCGCCATCGGCGGAGGTATGCGGGCGCGTCCGGTACTGTGTCTGTACTGGCTCGCCGTCCCGAACTATTGGTTAAGATCGGCGTTAATGGCTTACAATTCCTTAACGATGCGCGCGCGCCATGCTGCGTCCGCGCAACACCCGCAGGTTTTCGCCTTGCGTCCCGCACGCCGACGGCGCTAGAAATCGCTGCGGTGCAACATGGGGAAGGGTAGGATGAACGCCGGCGACAGACCCTACCGTTCAATGCTCTACATGCCCGGCTCCAAGGAGCGGGCGCTGGACAAGGCGCGCAGCCTATCGGCCGACGCGCTGATTTTCGATCTCGAGGACGCCGTCGCCCCGGTGGAGAAGCCGCGGGCGAGGGGCCTCGTCGTCGCCGCACTGGCAGAAGGCGGCTACGCGCCGCGCACGGTGCTGGTGCGAATCAACGGCCTCGAAACCGAGTGGGGCGCCGAGGATCTTGATGCCGCCTGCGCCGCCGGTCCCGACGGGGTGCTGATCCCCAAGGTTGAGACCGCCGACGCCGTGCGCACGGTCGCGGCCCGGATGACCCGCGCCGGCGCTCCGGAGGGCATGGGGATTTGGGCGATGATGGAAACGCCGCGCGCGATGCTCAACGCATCCGCAATTGCCGGCGCGCATCCGCGCCTCACCGGCTTTGTGCTCGGAACCAACGATCTGGTGAAGGATCTCGGCGCGGCCCATACGCCCGAACGCACGCCGATCCTTACCGGGCTCGGGCTCTGCCTGCTTGCTGCGCGCGCCGAGGGGCTCGTCTGCATCGACGGCGTTTACAACGCCTTCCGTGACGACGAGGGACTGCGCACCGTCTGCGTTCAGGGCCGTGACATGGGCTTCGACGGAAAGACGCTGATCCACCCCGCGCAGCTCGACGTGACCAACGCCGTTTTCGCGCCGGCGCCTGACGAGATCGAGGAGGCCCGCGCCCAAGTCGCGGCCTTCGAGGCTGCAGAGGCCCGGGGCGAGGGCGTGGCCGTGGTCGATGGCCGGATCGTGGAGAACCTGCACGTGGTCGCCGCGCGCCGGCTGCTGTCTCGGGCCGCGGTGATCGCCCGGCTTGAAGCGGCGATGGCCTGAGGCCACGAAGAGAAGGAAGACCGCGCCATGAGCCTGCTTGTTCTCGGCCTGATCCTCTGGGTCGCGGGCCATTTCTTCAAGCGCTACGCCCCAGGGCCGCGCGCGGCCCTGGCCGCGCGCTTCGGGCCGGGCGCGTCCAAGGGAATTGTTGCGGGCGTACTCGCGCTCGCGCTGATCCTGATGATCCTCGGCTACCGGGCTGCGCCCTATACCGCGCTCTACACGCCTCCGGGTTGGGGCGTGCATGTCAACAATTTGGCGATGCTCTTCGCTGTGGCGCTGTTCGGCATGGGCAGTTCAAGGGGCAGGGCGCGGAGCTGGCTGCGCCACCCGATGCTGACCGGCGTGGTGGTCTGGGGGCTCGCGCATCTCTTGGTCAACGGCGATGTCGCCTCGCTTGTCCTCTTCGGCGGTCTCTCCGCCTGGGCGATCGCGGAAATGCTGGTCATCAACGCCCGCGAGCCTGTCTGGACGCGACCCCAACCCGGTCCGGTCTCTGGCGACCTGCGCTTGGTCGTCATCAGCCTCGTTCTCTACGGGGTGATAGCGGGGATACACAGCTGGCTCGGCTACTGGCCGTTTCCGGGCTGAGGTCGATGCGCGCCTATCGATTCCTGACCGGCGAGGACAGTGCCGCCTTCTGTCACAAGGTCACCGAGGCATTGGCGCGGGGATGGAGGCTCCACGGCGATCCGGCCTACGCCTACGACGCAGGCGCTGGGGTAATGCGCTGCGGGCAGGCGGTGGTGAAGGATGTGGAGGGCGCCTACCACCCGTCACTGAAGCTCGGGGAGCTCTGAGGGCATGCCGCGGACCCGCGCCGGCGCCTTCTTTGAGGACTTCCGCATGGGCCAGACCATCGCCCACGCGACGCCGCGCACGCTCACAGACGGTGACAGGGCGCTCTACGGCGCGCTCTACCCGACCCGATTCGCGCTCCATTCCTCAGACGAATTCGCGCGCGCCTGCGGCCTGCCGCGCAGTCCGATCGACGACATGGCCGCGTTCCACGTGGTCTTCGGCAAGACAGTGCCCGACCTCAGCCTGAATGCGGTCGCCAATCTCGGCTACGCCGAAGGGCGGTTTCTTGCGCCGGTCTGGCCGGGCGACACCCTGCGCGCGGAAAGCGAGATTGTTGGCCTGCGCGAGACCTCGAGCGGCGCGACCGGCGTCGTCTGGGCGCGCACCACTGGCTTCAACCAGCACGGCGAGCCGGTGCTGCGCTACTGCCGCTGGGTGCTTGTGCGCAAGCGCGATCCCCGGACGCCCGCGCCGACGCCGGTCGCGCCGGATCTGGCGCCGGCGGTGGAGCCGGCCGATCTCGTGATTCCCGCCGGTCTCGACTTCAGCCGCTACGACTTCGGCCTCGCCGGAGAGCCGCACCGGTGCGGCGACTACGAGATCGGCGAACGCATCGACCACGTTGACCGCGTCACCGTCGAGGAGGCCGAGCACATGATGGCGACGCGCCTGTGGCAGAATACCGCCCGGGTGCACTTCGACGCGACACTGCGCGACGACGCCAGGCGCCTGGTCTACGGCGGCCACGTCATCAGCCTCGCCCGGGCGCTGTCTTTCAACGGACTTGCGAACGCGCAGATCGTCGCAGCCATCAACGCCGGCGCCCACGCCAATCCGTGCTTCGCCGGCGACACGATCTCCGCCTGGTCTGAGGTGCTGGATCGGGCGGAGACCACCGCGCCGGGGGTTGGGGCCCTGCGGTTGCGGCTTGTGGCGGTGAAGCACGATAAAGCACTGAAGGAATTGGATTATCTTTCCCTCAGGACTGAGAAGGACGCCTATGCGCCACATGTCCTGCTCGACTTCGACTACTGGGCGCTGGCCCCGCTCTGAACTGACGCCGCCGTCAAGGCAAGCGGCTGTGATCACGGAAAATTCCAGCGTGATCACATTGCGCGACGGGCTTGCAATCTGCCGGGCAACGGTGTCAAAACCGACGCTGGGAGCGCTCCGGGCAAGGGCCCAGACACTCATGCGCCTCCCGGGGTCCGGAGGGAAGCCATGGCCGACGTGAACCGGGGCAACCGCCCGCTGTCGCCGCATCTGACGATCTACAGGCCGCAGCTCAACTCGGCGATGTCGATCTTTCATCGCATCACCGGCGTAGGATTGACGCTCGGGTCAGCGCTCGGGGTCTGGTGGTTTCTCGCCGCCGCCACGGGGCCAGAGACCTTCGACGTGGTGGACGGTCTGGTGACGAGTTGGATTGGCGGACTTGTCATGCTTCTGTCGATGGTGGCGCTCTGGTACCACTTCTTCACGGGCGTGCGGCACTTAGTCTGGGACGCGGGCTATGGCTTCGATCTGGAGATGGTGGAGAAGTCCTCCTATGCGGTCTTCGCCGGAACGGCGGTGATGTCGCTGATCACGCTTCTCGTGGCGCTCTGAAGGGGTATCGAGCATGGGTTTCCGCACCGACCGCCAGCGCGTCGAGGGTCTCGGGCCTGCTCGTGAGGGCACCGGCCATTGGTGGAGCCAGCGCGTCACGTCGATCGCGCTCGCGCCGTTGACGATCCTGTTCCTGTTTCCCTTCGTGGCTAGCCTTGGCGCAGACTGGGAGGTGGTCCGGATGACTTACGCCAGCCCGTTCAACGCCATCGTGGCGATACTCTTCGTCCTCACCCTATCCATCCATCTTCAACAGGGACTACAGGTGGTGATCGAGGACTATGTGCACGACCGGCGCGTCCTGACCGCGGCGCTCCTCGGCAATACGCTGTTCTGCTGGGCGCTGGGTCTGACCGGGGTCTTCGCGATCGCAAAGATCGCCTTCGCCGCCTGAAGGAGCGCCCATGTCCGCCTATGAATTCGTCGACCATTCCTATGACGTCGTGGTCGTGGGCGCCGGAGGCTCCGGCCTGCGCGCGACGCTCGGGATGGCCGAGCAGGGGCTGAGGACCGCCTGTGTCACCAAGGTGTTCCCGACCCGGAGCCACACCGTAGCGGCCCAGGGCGGTATCGCCGCGTCTCTCGGAAATATGGGTCCCGACAGCTGGCAGTGGCACATGTATGACACCGTCAAGGGCTCCGACTGGCTCGGGGACACCGATGCGATGGAATACCTTGCTAGGGAGGCGCCAAAAGCTGTCTACGAACTCGAACACTACGGCGTGCCTTTCTCGCGCACCGAGGACGGCCGCATCTACCAGCGTCCCTTCGGCGGCCACACCACCGAATACGGCGAGGGCCCGCCCGTGCAGCGCACCTGCGCCGCCGCCGACCGGACAGGCCACGCGATCCTGCACACCCTGTACGGTCAGTCGCTGAAGCAGAAGGCCGAGTTCTTCATCGAATACTTCGCGCTCGACCTGATCATGTCGCAAGATGGAGTCTGCCAGGGCGTGCTCGCCTGGAAGCTCGACGACGGCACGCTGCACCGCTTCAACGCCAAGATGACGGTGCTCGCCACCGGCGGCTACGGGCGGGCCTACTTCTCGGCTACCTCAGCCCACACCTGCACCGGCGACGGCGCCGGCATGGTTGCGCGCCAGGGCCTGCCGTTGCAGGACATGGAGTTCGTGCAGTTCCACCCCACCGGCATTTACGGTGCCGGCTGCCTGATCACCGAGGGCGCGCGCGGCGAGGGCGGGTATCTGACCAACTCCGAAGGGCGAGCGCTTTATGGAGCGCTACGCGCCCACCTACAAGGACCTCGCCAGCCGCGACGTCGTCTCGCGCTGCATGACCATCGAGATCCGCGAGGGGAGGGGCGTCGGGCCGAACAAGGACCACATCCACCTCAACCTCAACCATCTGCCGCCCGAGGCGCTGCACGAACGTCTCCCCGGCATCTCCGAAAGCGCCAAGATCTTCGCCGGCGTCGACGTGACACGCGAGCCGATCCCGGTGCTGCCGACGGTGCACTACAATATGGGCGGCATCCCCACAAACTACTGGGGCGAGGTGCTCAACCCTCGCGAGGACAACCCAGACCGGATCTCACCGGGTCTGATGGCCGTCGGCGAGGCCGGCTGCGCCAGCGTCCACGGCGCCAACCGGCTGGGCTCAAACAGCCTCATCGATCTCGTGGTGTTCGGGCGCGCTGCGGCGATCCGGGCTGGCAAGACCGTCGATCCAGAGGCGGCCAACCCGCCACT
Source organism: uncultured Alphaproteobacteria bacterium (assembly GCA_963700835.1). Classification (GTDB taxonomy): domain Bacteria; phylum Pseudomonadota; class Alphaproteobacteria; order Rhodobacterales; family Rhodobacteraceae; genus Amaricoccus. The sequence continues at coordinate 96,859 of CAVOZD010000029.1, read as the reverse complement.
CAATCCGGCTTCGGTGGAGTCCGCGATCGAGCGCTTCGACCGGCTGCGCCACGCCGACGGCGGCACGCCGACCGCGACGCTTCGCCTCGACATGCAGAAAACCATGCAGGAGGACGCCGCTGTCTTCCGCACCGACAACACGCTGGCGGAGGGCGTGCGGAAGATGGAGGCGATCGCCGCCCGCATGGCCGATCTCAAGGTCACCGACCGCTCGATGATCTGGAACTCCGACCTGATGGAGACGCTGGAGCTGACCAACCTGATGCCCTGCGCGCTCACGACGATCGTTTCGGCGGAAGCCCGCAAGGAAAGCCGCGGCGCGCACGCCCAGGAGGATCATTCCGACCGCGACGACGTAAACTGGCGCAAGCACACGCTAGCCTGGGTCGAAGGCGACGGGTCCGTGCGCCTCGGCTACCGCCCGGTGCATCTCGATCCGCTCACCGACGAGCAGGACGGCGGCATCGACATGAAGAAGATCGCGCCCAAGGCGCGCGTTTACTGATCTGCGTCTCTTGGAAGGGGAACTCGCAGGCGCGGCGGCCTTCTCTTCCCAGGTTCACCGGGAGGAAAGTGCGACGCTGGGCGTGATTGGTGTGCCAGGACCCCATGCGCGACCTTTTCGACCATGCGCTGCGCCTCGCGCTGGTGTAATCTCTCTTCGTCGTCATCGACACGTCGTCCGTGCCGGGTCACGTGGCGGCACACGGTTCGACGGTACGACGTCGTCTGCCGACATTTGCATTCCGCGGCCTGAAGGCGCGGCACAGTACCGACGGAGGACCCTCGCGCTGTTGATGCTGTTCGAACCGGCGACTGCTGCGGACGCCAACGCCCTAAAGGAGCCCGATCGAGATGGTTGAACTGACGCTTCCCAAGAACTCTCAGGTGGTCATCGGCAGGACGTGGCCGAAGCCAGAGGGCGCGACGAACGTGCGGGCCTTCCGGATCTACCGCTACGATCCCGACGCCGCAGGCAACCCGCGGGTGGATACCTATTTCGTAGATCTCGACACCTGCGGCCCCATGGTCCTCGACGCTCTGATCAAGATCAAGAACGAGATCGACCCGACGCTCACCTTCCGGCGTTCCTGCCGCGAGGGCATCTGCGGCTCCTGCGCGATGAACATCGACGGGATAAACACGCTCGCGTGCATCCGGGGCATGGACGAGATCAAGGGCGACGTGAAGATCTATCCCTTGCCGCACATGCCAGTGATTAAGGACCTGATCCCCGACCTCACGCATTTCTACGCGCAGCACGCCTCGATCATGCCCTGGCTGGAGACCAAGACAAATACTCCCGCGGCCGAGTGGAAGCAGTCGATCGAGGACCGCCGCAAGCTCGACGGGCTCTACGAATGCGTGATGTGCGCCTGCTGCTCCACCTCCTGCCCGTCCTACTGGTGGAACGGCGACCGCTATCTCGGTCCGGCGGCGCTGTTGCACTCGTACCGCTGGCTGATCGACAGCCGCGACGAGGCCACCGGCGAGCGGCTCGACGATCTTGAGGATCCATTCAAGCTCTACCGCTGCCACACGATCATGAACTGCGCCCGGACCTGCCCGAAGGGGCTGAACCCGGCCAAGGCCATCGCCTCGATCAAGCAGATGATGGTCGAGCGGCGCATGTGACTTCGCCGGGCCACGCGATTGATGGCAGGGTCGAGCAGCGGGCGTGACCGGCCCCGCGGCCCGCGATGCGGTCGGACAGGAGACGCCGCTCCTGCCGAGGATACTCGTCCTGGCTCTGACCGCGCTCGTCGTCGGAGCGCTCGCTTCCATGGCGGCAGTCGGTTTCGTGGAGCTCGTGCGCTGGCTCAACGACACGCTTCTGGTCTCGCCGCGCGCCCGGGTCGAGCGCGAGGACGCGCGCCCTCTCCTTTTTGCCGCCACGATCGTGGCCCCGACGCTCGGCGGGCTTGCAGTGGGGCTCATTCTGCGCGGCCTCTCTCCCGACCGCCGGCCTCTCGGACCGGCCGACGTGATCGAGTTGGCGCAGCTCGGCGCGCCGCTGCCTGACCCGCGGTCGGGCGTGGTCTCGACCCTGGCCGCCGCCCTGTCGCTCGGCTGCGGCGCCTCCGTTGGCCAGTACGGGCCGATGGTCTATCTCGGCGCCCTGATCGGCGGCGCTGCGCGCCGCTTGCCCTTCGGCGGACCAAACCTGCCGGCGATTGCCATCGCCTGCGGCGTGGCCGCGGCGATCTCGACCGCGTTCAATGCGCCGATCGCGGGGATCGTCTTCGCCCATGAGGTGGTGCTGCGCCACTATGCCACCCAGGCTTTCGCGCCGGTTACGGTCGCCTCGGCCACCGGTTTCGTGATCGACACGGTCGTCTTTGACCGGGAGCCTCTGCTGCGGGTTGAATTCCAGGGTTTCGGCTATGGCCACGAGTTCCTGCTTTTCGCTGCGCTCGGCCTCGCATGCGCGGTGGTCGCGGTCGCGTTCATGCGGCTCCTGCTCCGGATATCGGACCACGCAGAGACGAGTGCTATCCCGGCCGCGCTCCGCCCTGCCGGGGCAGGCCTCGCAGTCGGCCTGACCGCGCTCTGGCTGCCCGACGTGCTCGGCGTCGGCTGGGAGGCGCAACGCTTCGCAACCATCGAGGGCGCCTTCGGGACAGGCGAACTGGTCGTGCTGATCGCCGCGAAACTGGTCCTGACCGCGCTCTGCCTCGGCCTCGGCTTCGCCGGCGGAGTGTTCAGCCCGGCGTTGCTCATGGGCGCGCTCTTCGGGGCGCTGTTCTGGACGCTCGTCGACGGATCCGGGCTCGCGCCGACCTCCGGCGTGGCGATCTATGCGCTCAGCGGCATGGTCGCGCTGGCGAGCCCGGTGATTGGCGCGCCGCTAACCTGCATCCTTATCGTCTTCGAACTGACCCGGAACTATGACGTCAGCATCGCGGCCATGGTCGCGGTGGTCTTCTCCAACCTCGTCGCCCACCGGGTCTTCGGTCGGTCGATCTTCGACGTGCAACTTGCGAGGCGCGGGATCGATCTTTCGCGCGGACGCGAGCAGGCGCGCCTCGCCGCAACCCCCGCGCTCAACCTCGCGACCCGCGACTTTGTTGAGGCTCGCGCGGAGGCGCCCGCCGCGGAAATCGTCGCCCGGCTCGCCGCGGATCCGCGCTGGAACGAGGCTTTTGTCGTCGACGACGCAGCCCGCTTCGTCGGCGTCTTCCGCATCTCGCCGCGCGCCGGCTCGGGAACGGTCGGGGCCGCCGCGGTTCCGGCGAGTGCGACCCTTGACGAGACGACGAGCGTCGCCGAGGCAATGCGCCGCCTCGGAGATTTCGTCGGCGACGCGGTCCCGGTCGTGCACTCCCGCAGCGGCGCGCTGCTCGGCGTGGTGCCTGAGGCAGAGCTGATCGCAGCCTATCTCTCAGTGTCCAACGCCCTAAAGGAGGAAGAGAATGCGGCGCTCTGAGCCAGCCCTGCTCGTTGCGGTGTCTATGGTCGCCGCCGGCGCCGCGCCCGCGACCGAGCTCACCATCGCGACATGGGGCGGCGCCTATGAGGAGGCGCAGCGCGCGGCGCTCTTTGAGCCCTTCGCCTCGGAGACCGGGATCGACGTGATCATCGTGCGGTACGACGGGTCAGAGGCGGTGTTGCGCGGCCGCGCGCTCACCGAAGGCTGGGATGTGATCGACATGACCGAGGAGGAGGCCCTCATCGCCTGTGAGGCGGGCGATCTTCTCGAGATCGACCATGCCGCGCTGCTCGGCGCTGATGGCGTTCGCGACTTCGAGGTGGCGCAACTCCTGCCCTGCGCCGCGCCGCAGAACGTCTACGCCAGTGTCGTCGCCTACGACGATGAGGCCTTTTCGGGGATCAGGCCCACCCGGCTTGAAGACTTCTTCGACCTCGAGCGGTTTCCCGGCGGGCGGGCGCTCCCGCACTCCCCCGACGTGATCCTGGAATGGGCGCTCATGGCCGAGGGCGTGCCGCCCGAGCAGATCTACGACCTGCTGAGCACTGACCGCGGCTTGCGTCTCGCGTTCAGGCGGCTCGAATCGATCCGCAACTCGATCGTCTGGTATAGCGGGGCCGAGAACGCGGCCGCGCTTCTGGCTGACGGGACGGCGGCAATGGCGGGCGGCTACAACGGTCGCTTCTTCGCGGCGGCGGCGGAGGGCGCGCCGGTGGTGATCCTATGGGACGGAAGGGTGATCGGTCACGAGGTGTGGGCGATCCCGCGGAGCGCCGGCCAGCCCGAGGCGGCGCTGCGTTTCCTTGCCTACGCCTCCGACCCCGTCCCGATGGCTCGGCTCGCCGAGCGCATCCCCTACGGCCCGGCCCGGGCTTCGGCGTTTGAACGCATCGGTCTCAACCCGGAGACCGGTGCGCCGATGCGCGCGCATCTTCCTAACGCCCCGCAGGTGGACGCGCGAACCCTGCTGCGTGACAGCGTCTGGTACGCGCGCACCGCCGATCTGCGCGCGCGGCGCTTCGCCGAGTGGCTCGACTCCGCCCCTGCCGACGACTGACACCGTCCAAACCAATGCTTGACAAAGTCAAGTTCATGCATCACTTACGCAAAGTCGCTGCGCTGCCGCGTGAGCAAGCTGTCTCCGATAGGGGCCATCAGCGGACAATAGAATTCAGTTCCCCATCACGCAGGGTTCCTGAAGCGAGCGCCGGACGCCGCAGGAGTTTCCTGCAAGCGAAGAGGCCTCGCGAACCCTCATCGGTCGCATCCGCGCGGCCAAGCAACACGGTTGCGCCGGCCTGGACGCCGCGCGACCGGGAAGGATATGACTTGTTCGATTTCGACATGCTCGGCCTCGCGCCGACCCTCAACGCCGCGCTGAAGCGGGCAGGCTTCTCGGAGCCGACCCCGATCCAGAACCAAGCGATTCCGCTGGCGCTCGACGGCCACGACATCCTCGGCATCGCCCAGACCGGCACAGGCAAGACGCTGGCCTTTGGTCTCCCGCTGATCGACCACATGCTCGCCCGGCAGGAGAGACCCGCCCCGAAGGCCGCGCTTGCGCTCGTGCTTGCGCCAACGCGCGAGCTGGTCGGCCAGATCGCGGACAGTCTGCGCGGGCTGACGCAGGGCACGAAGCTGCGCGTGGCCACCGTCGTCGGCGGCCAGTCCATCGGCCGGCAGATCGCCCAGCTCGCGCGCGGCGTGGACATTCTGGTCGCCACTCCTGGCCGGCTCATCGACCTGATGGATCGCGGCGCGGTCGATCTCGGCCATGTCCGCCATCTGGTGCTCGACGAGGCCGACCAGATGCTCGACCTCGGCTTCATCCATGCATTGCGGCGGATCGCCCCGAAGCTCGGCACGCCGCGCCAGACCATGCTGTTCTCGGCCACCATGCCGAAGATGATGGAGGAACTGTCACGCGCCTACCTGACAGATCCCCGCCGGGTGCAGGTGGCGCCGCCGGGCAAGGCGGCGGACAAGGTCACTCAGTCGGTGCATTTCCTCGACAAGGGAGAGAAGCCGGCGCGCCTGCGCGAGATCCTCTCGCGCGACCGCGCCGCCCTGACGCTGGTCTTCGCCCGCACCAAGCACGGCGCGGAGAAGCTCATGAAGGGGCTGGTGGCGGACGGCTACAACGCCGCCTCGCTTCACGGCAACAAGAGCCAGGGCCAGCGCGACCGGGCCATCAAGGCATTCCGCGACGGCGCGGTCACGACGCTGGTCGCCACGGACGTCGCCGCGCGCGGCATCGACATCCCGGGCGTCGCCTACGTGATCAACTACGACCTGCCGGAAGTCCCTGAGAACTACGTCCACCGCATCGGCCGCACGGCCCGGGCCGGGCTCGAGGGCGAGGCGATCGCCTTCTGCGCGCCGGATGAGGCCGATCTGCTGCGCCAAATCCAGAAGACGATGAAGGTCGAGGTGCCCGTGGCAAGCGGGAGCATGCCGGCATCGGACCGGAGCGACGCCGGCCCCCGCCGGTCCGGTCCGCAGCGCCGCCGCGGCTGGAGCGAAGGGGCCGCCGCGACGAAGCCGGCGCCGGCCAAGCGGCGGCGTCCCCGCCGCCGTCGGGCGGCCTGACGCGACGCCTCGAGGGCGACGCCGCCGCCCCGTCCGGGGTGGCGCGTCGATCGATCATGCTTGCCTTCGAGCGCTCTCGGCCGCAGGTTCGGTCGATGGACATCTATCCCGAGATGGCCGCCGCGATGCGCGCCGACGACGTCGACCGCTACGTGGCGCTGCTGCACGCGGATTTCCGCTACGTCCGGCACAAGTCGAACGATGAACTGGACCGCGACGAGATGGCGGCGCTGCTGGGCAAGGTCTGGCGCGGCGGCAACCGGACGATCGAGGACCTGCGCTGCGTCTACGAGAACGACGACATCCTGGTGATCCATACCCGGCTGGCTTTTCGCAGCGGCTCGCGCGAGGCGGCGATGATCGTCAACCTCAAGAAGGACGGCAAGGTGATCCGGACGGAATCCGGGGTCTCCGAGCTCACCTGATCCGGCGCGGGGCTCAATGCCGGGGTGGTGCGACGCGCCCTCAGGGTGTGTTATGGGGCGTGTAACACGCGTGCAATTCAAGCTAAATAACTGAAATTTAAAGCGTTAATCTTCAATAACTTGCGGTGAACGTCTGCCTGGGCCGCGCTCCGGTCGCCCGGGCGAAGGGTCACGGGGCCGCGCTGCGGACATTGCCGCGGTTCCACGAGACCGAGGGTCGGTACTTCCTCGTGTCCGCCGTTTGACGCGCGAACGAACTGTGTCAGGCTGGAAAAAAAAGGGGATCTGATCATGGCGGCGACCACGGCGGGAGAACTCATCGGACTGTTCGCGGAGCGGTTTGCAACTGGTGACATCGATGGACTGCTGGAACTCTACGAGGAAGGCGCCGTTTTTCCGACCCACCACACGATCGCCCGGGGCGACGACCAGATACGTGCGGTGCTGCAAGGGTATGTCGACTCCGGCGCCAAGCTGAGATTTGACCGGCAGGTCGCGTTCGAGACGGGCGACATCGCCCTTGTCCAGAACGCCTGGACCTTGACGATGGTCAGTGGCGAGGAGGCGACCGGCGTGACGGTCGAGATTGCCCGCAGGCAACCGGACGGCCCCTGGAAATACGTGATCGACAGTCCGGACGGCGCCGCCCTTCTTGGGAAATGACTGCTGGAGGACGAAGCCCGGCATGGACCCAGGTGATGCGTCCGATCCGCGGCGCAGGCTCGTCAGGCGCGGTCGACGACGCGCTCAGCGCCAGAGCGCCGCGAAGTGCCCGGGCCGGGCAACGCGATCCTGGAACGGTCTGGCAGCAGAAGTGTGCCGGTTCCAGCACGCGCAACTCATAGCCGTGATGTCCGCCGCTCAAGCGGCGGCGCGACCCTGACGATCCACCAGCGCGACGATGTCGAGCATGATCCGGTTCAACTCGAAGTCCTTGGGCGTGTAGACCCGCGCCACCCCGGCCAGTCGCAGGTTCTCCGCGTCGTCGTCGGGGATGATGCCGCCCACGACGACGGGGATGTCTTCGAGCCCCTCGGCGCGCATCAGCCGCATGATCTCCGTCACGAGCGGCATGTGGCTGCCCGACAGGATCGAGAGCCCGACCACGTGCACGGATTCCTCGAGCGCCGCGTTGACGATCTGCGCAGGCGTCAGGCGGATGCCTTCGTACACCACTTCCATGCCGCTGTCGCGCGCCCGCACCGCGATCTGCTCGGCGCCGTTCGAATGGCCGTCGAGGCCCGGCTTGCCGACGAGGAACTTGATCCGCCGACCCAGCCGCCGGCTGGCGGTCTCGACCGCGGCCCGCACCTCCGCGAGATCGCCCGTCGGCGCCTGCGCCGCCTTTCCCACGCCGGTAGGCGCGCGGAACTCGCCGAAGACCCGCCGCATCGTGGCGCCCCATTCGCCGGTGGTCGCTCCCGCCTTCGCCGCCGCGATCGAGGCGGGCATGACGTTGCGTCCCTCCCGGGCCGCCGCCTCGAGCGCCGCAAGCGCCGCCGCGACCGCCGGGCCGTCGCGCGCCGCCCGCCAGGCGGCCAGATCCGCGATCTGGTCCGCCTCGACCCCCGGGTCGACCACGAGGATGCCGCCGCCGCCGCCGACCGCGAGCGGGCTCGGCTCGCCCTCGGTGTAGCGGTTCACGCCGACCACGATCGTCTCGCCCGCCTCGATCCGCGCAAGCCGGGCGCTGTTGGACATCACCAGCTGAGACTTCATGTAGTCGATCGCCGCGATCGCGCCGCCCATCGCGTCGATGTGAGCGAGCTCCGCCCGCGCGCCGTCCGCCAGCGCCGCGACCTTGGCCTCGACCGCGGGGTTGCCGTCGAAGAGATCGTCGTATTCCAGAAGGTCGGTCTCGTAGGCCATGATCTGCTGCATGCGCAGCGACCACTGCTGGTCCCAGGGCCGCGGCAGGCCGAGCGCCTCGTTCCAGGCCGGCAACTGGACGGCCCTCGCCCGCGCCCTCTTCGACAGCACCACCGCCAGCATCTCGATCAGGATGCGGGGGACGTTGTTCTCGGGTTGCTGCTCGGTCAGGCCAAGCGAGTTGACCTGCACTCCGTAGCGGAAGCGGCGCAGCTTCGGATCCTCGATCCCGTACCGGTCGCGGCAGATCTCGTCCCAGAGTTCGACGAAGGCCCGCATCTTGCACATCTCGGTGACGAAGCGGATGCCGGCGTTCACGAAGAACGAGATCCGCGCCACGACCTGGGGAAAGTCGTGGGCCGACACCTGACCGCGGACCTGGTCGAGCACGGCCGTCGCCGTGGCGAGCGCGTAGGCCAGTTCCTGCTCCGGCGTCGCGCCGGCCTCCTGCAGGTGGTAGGAGCAGACGTTCATCGGGTTCCACTTGGGCGCGTGTTCGTAGCAGTACTGAGCCACGTCGCCGATGAGCTTCAGGGACGGCCCCGGCGGAAAGACGTATGTGCCCCGGCTGAGGTATTCCTTGATGATGTCGTTCTGGACCGTGCCCTGCAGCCGGGCGAGATCGGCGCCCTGCTCCTCGGCGACAGCGACGTAGAGCGCCAGCAGCCAGGCGGCGGTGGCGTTGATCGTCATCGACGTGTTCATCTCCTCGAGCGGGATGCCGTCGAAGAGCGTCCGCATGTCGCCCAGATGGCTGACCGGCACCCCGACCTTGCCAACCTCGCCGCGCGCCAGCGGATCGTCGCTGTCATAGCCTGTCTGCGTCGGCAGATCGAAAGCGACCGAGAGCCCGGTCTGCCCGCGCGCCAGGTTTGCGCGGTAGAGGGCGTTCGAGGCCTTCGCGGTCGAATGACCGGCGTAGGTCCGGATCAGCCACGGCGGGTCGCGGTGGGTCTTGCTCATCTGCCGCCTTTCACAGTCCCGAATCATTGGTCCGGCGCCGCGGAAACGCTAGGAGATTTTGCGGTGCAGCGCAAATGCGCAGAGATTCATTGCGCATCACATGGTGAAACGGACATAAAATTAGCCCAGACCCTCGGCGCTTGCGGAGCAATTCCCTGTTGCGCTGCAATTCGGATAATGTAAAGGATCATTCCGACCGACTTTAGGCAATAATGTTGCGCATGGACCCGAACGGGGCGCAAGACATGAAAGGACACCGCCGATGGCCCCTCTCGACGCGCCGACCGAAGGCCCGACCTATGATGCGCCGCAAAAGGATCTCTACGAGGTCGGGGAAATCCCGCCGCTCGGCTACGTTCCCAAGAGGATGTACGCGTGGACGATCCGTCGGGAGCGTCACGGGGAGCCGCGCGACGCCTTCCGGGTGGAGGTCGTCGACACGCCGCAACTCGACAGCCATGAGGTGCTGGTGTTCGTCATGGCGGCGGGTGTCAACTACAACGGGGTCTGGGCGGCGCTGGGCCTTCCGATCAGCCCGTTCGACGGCCACGGGCAGCCCTACCACATTGCGGGTTCGGACGCGTCCGGCATCGTCTGGGCGGTCGGCGACAAGGTCAAGCGCTGGAAGGTCGGCGACGAGGTGGTGATCCACTGCAACCAGGACGACGGCGACGACGAGCATTGCAACGGCGGCGACCCGATGTACTCGCCAAGCCAGCGGATCTGGGGCTACGAGACGCCCAACGGCAGCTTCGCGCAGTTCACCAACGTCCAGGCCCAGCAGCTGATGACGCGTCCGCGGCACCTGACCTGGGAGCAGAGCGCCTGCTACACGCTGACGCTGGCGACCGCCTACCGGATGCTCTTCGGTCACGCGCCGCACGAGTTGCGGCCCGGTCAGAACGTCCTGGTCTGGGGCGCCTCCGGTGGCCTCGGCTCCTACGCCATCCAGCTGGTCAACACCGCAGGCGCCAACGCGATCGCGGTGATTTCGGATGAGGCCAAGCGCGACTTCGTGACCTCGCTGGGCGCGAAGGGCGTGATCAATCGCAAGGATTTCGACTGCTGGGGGCAGATGCCGAAGGTCGGCACGAGCGAATACAAGGAATGGTTCGCCGAGGCGCGCAAGTTCGGCAAGGCGATCTGGGACATCACCGGCAAGGGCGTGAACGTGGACATGGTCTTCGAGCATCCCGGCGAGGCGACGTTCCCGGTCTCGGTCTTCGTGGTGAAGAAGGGCGGCATGGTGGTGATCTGCGCCGGGACCACCGGGTTCAACCTCACCATGGACGCGCGTTATCTGTGGATGCACCAGAAGCGCGTGCAGGGGAGCCACTTCGCGAACCTCATGCAGGCGAGCGCCGCCAACCAGCTCATGCTCGAGCGTCGCCTCGACCCCTGCATGTCCGAGGTGTTTCCCTGGCAGGAGATCCCTTCGGCGCACGAGATGATGCGCCGCAACGAGCACAAGCCGGGAAACATGGCCGTGCTGATCAGCGCCCCGGTGACCGGCCTGCGGACGTTCGAGGACGTTGTCGAGGCGAGTCGCCTCACCTGAGAAAACGAAATACGACTATCGGGGGCTCCGGACAGGACAAGTCCGGGGTCTTTCCGTATGGAGTCAAGAAATTTCAATGGGTTGTGTCTTGGCGACCCCACCATTCCTGCGGTATCAGGATTGGCGAATATCCGAAGCCATAGACTTCTGATAGTTAATTCATCGCTAAGTCCACGAAACTCTCCGGAGCGAAGCGATGAAAGCCAACTGGGTCATTGATATTCTGAGAGATATCCGGCAGTTTTCTGAAAAGAACGGAATGGTGGAGCTTGCTGAAACGCTCGATGACGCCATCTTCGTTGCAGCAAGCGAACTCGGCGTGCAGGGTTCCGGAGTAAGTCTGGGCGGCGGACGTGCAGGAAGACCTAGAGGCGCTTCTGGAGCAGTTGCAGACCACGAAGTCTATTGAAGAGCTTCGGATCTGGACCCATGAGTTGCGCGACGCCTTCGGCGTCGCACATGTACTCTACTACACCGTCAATCAGAAAGGTGAGCAATTCGGAGCGCACACCTATTCCGATGAGTGGGCAGCCCGGTACGTTGAAAAGGATTACAAGCGCATCGACCCGGTGATTTTGGGGGCAATGCGGCGCAATCATCCGATGGATTGGAAGGCGCTCGACTGGTCGAGCCCGGCGGCGCGAGCCTTTCTGAAAGACTCCATGGCGATGGGGCTGGGGAACCAGGGTTGGTCGGTGCCGATCTGGGGGCCCGCCGGCGAGTTCACGTTGTTCGTGTTGAATCAGAAAGCCGACGATGCGGCGTGGGATGCGTTCACTCGCGAAAACGCCAAGGACATCCTGCTGATCGCGCACCTTGTCAACCAGCACGCAATGCGAATCATCAAGGGCGAAGTGGAAGAAACCACTCCGGACCTTTCGCCTCGCGAAAAGGAGGCCCTGACCTTGCTCAGTCTGGGACAGAGCCGGGCGCAGGTCGCCAACGAGCTCAAGATCTCCGAAAATACCTTGCGGGCCTATATTGATTCCGCGCGCCACAAGTTGGGCGCGCACAACACGACGCACGCGGTCGCGCAAGCGCTCGCCAAGGGTGTGATCCTGCCCTGACGAGGTGGCGGGTGCTCTAGATGGGCGTCATGTTGATCCGCATGCCGTTCGTGGGGCGAAGGGTGAGCAGCATCTCGGGCTTGGGATCGAAGTCGTTGTCCATGGTTAGGACCATGCGAGTCAGCAATGTGGACAGGATGATCACCATTTCGGTCATCGCGAATGCCATGCCGATGCAGATTCGCGGGCCAGCGCTGAATGGAAGATAACTGAACTTGTGCCGCGTTCTGGCCATTTCCGGAGCGAATCGATCAGGTTTGAAGCTGTCCGGATCGGCCCACAGGCTTTGATGCCTCTGCACGGCGTAAATCGGTAGGATCATTGTGTCGCCGCGCTGCACTTCGACGCCGATGAGATCGTCCTTCGCGAGCGCGGTTCGGGTCATGAGGGCGCCAGGCGGGTAGAGTCGCATCGCTTCTTCCACGATCTGACGAATGAAGCGGAGATTCGGCACATCCTCGGCAGTCGCGGGCCTGTCACCGAGAGCCTGCCTCGCGACCGACCGAGCGCGGGCCTGAACGTCTTCGTCTCTGGAAAGCAGATAAAGCGCCCAGGTCAAGGCGAGCGTAGTTGTTTCATGCCCGGCGATCAGGAAGACCAAAAGGTTGTTGCGAAGGTCGAACTCGGCGCCGGCCTGGCCGTCAGATCCAGCGAATGCCGCGATCAGCATGTCGAGCACGTCCGGGGGAGAGCTCGGTCCCCGCTCGATTCTTGCTGCGACGATGCGATCCATCATCCTGTCCATTCTTGGTCCGGCGCGGTCCAGAAGCCGAGCGGGTCGTGGAACCCACGCCGGGGCCCCGATCAGATCGAGGAAGGATACGCGCGAGATTGACAGCAGGTAATCATCTACAGAACTCACCAGTTCGTCGCGATCGATCTTGTCCCGTCCAGAAAGGGCCGAGTCACAGATGATCTTGAGTGTGAGATCCACCATCTCGGTGTGCATGTCGACGGTGCGGGCCCCGCCGGCGACCATGTCGTCCGTCCATCGGCTTGCCGCTGTGGTCATGAGGGACGCCACATTCAGTATGTTGCGGTGCTGGAACACCGGAACCATCGCCTTGTGCTGACGCTTCCAAGTGTCGCCGTATGCGGAGAGGATGTTCTGTCCTCGCGTCGGCCGGAATATCCGTCGCGTCACGTCCGACCGCGGATAGATGTCCTCGCGAGTTTTCAGGATGCGCTCCAAGAGCTCGGGATCCATAACCATGTGCCAGCGGCGCCAGCGGCCTCCGGAGATGATCCGATCGCGATAGGCGGCCTCGGGCACGAGTTCGAGGATGTTGCGCTGCATCGTCCGGTAGGCCTCGAGCGGGCCCAAGGGGCGGTCGGGAACGCGGACTCTCACTGGGAGGTCCGCACGGGCGTGCGAATCCAATGGCATGGCCGATACTCCTGGGGAAGGCGGTCAGCCGTAGCAGACCGGGGATAACGAACCGTTAACCATGACGGCCCGGTGGCGCGACGGGCGTTGCGCAGGCGTCGCGACCGGAGAACGTTGCGTTTGCAGTAATAGCATCGCACGGTCGAACAAATTTAACTAACAAGGGTCACTTATTGCGACACGTGGAAATCTCAGGAGCCAACATGATCCGGTATATTTACGCGAATGATCTAAAGGATTATCCCGTTCTTGCTGAGACCATGTTCAAGGACCGCGCGGAGCAGTTCAAGAATCGTCTCGACTGGGATGTGACGGTGAACGAGAACGGCTGGGAGTGCGATGAGTACGACGCGCTGAATCCGCTGTACATCATCTGGGTTGAAGAAGACGGAACCCATGGCGGATCGCTTCGCATCATGCCGACCCTCGGGCGCACCATGACTGCAGAGCACTTCCGGCACCTCACGGACGGCGTGCACATCGCTTCGCCGCTGATCTGGGAGTGCACCCGGTTCTGCCTCTCGCCGAACGCGCCGTCGCGTGTCGCCGCAGGTCTTCTCGCCGCCGGCATCGAACTGGGCGTGCGGTTCGGGCTCGATCAGGCGCTCGGGGTCATCTACACGCGCACCGTCCCGATCTACCGGCGGATCGGTCATGTTCCCGACGTCATAGGCACGGACGACGCAGGGCGCGACAGCATCAGCGTGTGTGTCTGGAACATCTCCGAGGCGGCGCGGGATGCGATCTGCGCCCGCTCCGGCATCCCGGTGAAGGAAGTTGAGCGGTGGTTCGACGCTTCCTTCAACGCGACACCGCGATGCGAGATCGCCGAGGCTGCGTGACCCTTCCGGCCGCGCCCCGTCGAAGCTAGGTTGCGCGCCTGGCGGACGGAGCGCGGCATGGACTTTTCCGAGGATCAAGCGCGGGCGTTCGAGAGGATGTCGGCGCTGCTTGCCGCCAACGGGGTCGCACTCGACCGCACCGCGATCCCGCCATCCGGAGAGCCGGGTCGGCGGATTCTGGCCGTCGTCGGCCGGGCCGGGTCGGGGAAGACCCAGATCCTCGCGGAACTGGTTTCGCGGCTCCTGTCGGCCGGAGTGGAGCCGATCTCGGGAGATTACGAGAGCCGCAGGCCGCGCGGGGCCCGGACGCTCGCCGTTCTTGCCCCGACCAACAAGGCCGCGAGCGTCCTGCGGCGGCGCGGCGTACCGGCGACGACGATCCATCGCATTCTCTACACACCGCTTTACGACCCGGAATACGAGCTGATCGCCGAATGGCTGCGCGGAACCGGGGAGCGCCCGGAATCCGCGGCTATCGATGCGGCGGCGCTCGATCGCGCACGGGCCTTCTATTCCCTGCATGGCTCGATCCCGGGGGCGTTCGCCTCCGCCGGGCTGCGCGGGTCGGACTTCATCAGGGGCTGGAAGCGGCGGGAGGAACCGCTCGACATCGGTCTGGTCGATGAAGCGTCGATGCTCGACGAGAGGCAGCTCTCGGACCTCAGGGACCTGTTCTCGACCCTGATCCTTTTTGGCGATCCCGCACAGCTGGCGCCGGTCGGCGGTTCGGGACGAATGGTCTTCGAGGATCTTCCCGAAGAGCTCAAGGCGACGCTCGCGGTCGTGCATCGGCAGCGGCATGACAATCCGATCCTCGACCTGTCCGAAGCGCTCGCCGATCCGTCGCTTTCCTTCGAGGATTTCGAGGAGATGGTGCGCGTGACCTCGGCGCGCGACGATCGCGTCGTCGTGGCGCAGCGCGTCGACGCCGACGCCATGGCCCGCTCCCCGGTGCTCGTATGGCGCAACGCCACAAGGGTGCGCCTGATCGCGGCGTTCCGGAACGCCTTCGACGCGCCCGAGGATCGTCTCGTCGCCGGCGAGCCTTTGATCTGCGACGGCGTCGAACTCCCGGTCAAGCATCGGCGCAAGCGGATGGATCTGGAGGCGCGGGGTCTGATAAAGGGCGCGCAAGCGATCTATCTCGGTCAAGGACGCAGCGCCGGCTTCAGCCGGGTGCATGTTGTCGGCGCCGAGGACCCCGACGTCAGCGTCGCAAGCATCATTCAGATCGAAGCGCCGGAACGCGTTGAACCGCTCATCGTGAGCGCAGCCCGGATGGGGGTCGTTTTCCTGCACGGCGCAGCGGTCACGATCCACAAGGCGCAAGGCTCGCAGTGGCCCGACGTGCAGGTCTTCGCGCCGGACCTTTACGCGGCTGCGCGATCGGGTCGGAGCGAGGCGGGTTCGCCGCTCTGGAAACGGCTCGCCTATGTGGCGATCACCCGGGCGGAAGAACGTCTCATCTGGGTTACGCGCTACAGGCTGGGCCGGCCCGCCAATCCGTTGGCGACGTCCGATCTGCGGCGCGCCGCGCCGCCGCTGGAGTTGCGGGCGACGAGTGACGACGCATGAGGCTCGGCTTGAAAGCCACCGTCGCGCCGCACATGTTCGCCGGGTTCAGACGAGGAAAGCCGCCGATGCCAACGCGCGCCGCACTGGCCAATTTTCTGGAGCGGCCGCTCGTGGCCAACGCGATCGTTACGGTGATCGCGTTCAATGCGGTCATTCTGGGTCTCGAGACATCGGAAGCGGCGATGGCCGCCTACGGGCCGCTGCTCACCGCGTTCGATCGGACCTGCCTGGCGATCTACACGATCGAGATCCTTCTCAAGCTGATCGCCTATCGTGGAGCCTTCTTCCGGTCGGGGTGGAACGTCTTCGATTTCGTGATCGTGACGGCAAGCCTGTTGCCGACCAGCGGATCGCTGGAGATCCTGCGCGCGCTGCGCATCCTCAGGGTTCTGCGGGCGATTTCCTTTGTCCCGAGCCTGCGCAGGGTCGTCGAGGGTCTCGTCTCGGCGCTTCCCGGGATGGCGTCGGTCTTCGTCCTGATGTCACTGATCTTCTACGTCGCTGCGGTCATGGCGACAAAGATCTTCGGGCAGAGCTTCCCGGACTGGTTTGGCACCATCGGCCTGTCGGGCTACACGCTTTTCCAGATCATGACGCTCGAGAGCTGGTCGATGGGCATCGTGCGCCCGGTGATGGAAGCCTACCCCTACGCGTGGGCGTTCTTCGTGCCCTTCATCCTGATGACGACGTTCGCGGTCGTGAACCTGATTGTGGGCCTCGTCGTCAACTCGATGCAGGCGGCGCATTCCGAGGAGAGCGATGCTCGAACCGATGAGTATCGCGGTGATGTTCTCGATCGGCTCGCAGCCATCGAGGCCCAACTCGCAAGGCTATCTCTTGATCAGTCGGAAGATCGAGGCAGCGAGCCAGCCCGCGGCGAGCGCAAGTAGAACCGACAGCACTCCATAGAGGAGCGGCTGGTTCTGCGAGAGGTTGTAGACCCAGCGCTCAAGGCCGGCCTTGCGCACGAGGATTGTGGTCGTTCCCATGCTGACGACGCGACGGTCGCGGACGAGAAAGAACTCGGCTGCGTAATCCCCTTCGGTGATGTTGGCGGGCATCGCGATCTCTGTCTGGAACAGGGTGTCCTGGGCCAGTGACACGCCGCCGTCGAACTGTTCGTAGAGACGCTGACGATTGCGAATGCGCACCAGCGCCTCGGTGAAATCGCTGGTGTCAGTGAGTGTTTCGTGACCGCCGACCCGCCGCACGGCCTGGTCCATGCCGATGCCGTAGCGAAGGCGTTCCGTCTCGGTAAGGAGGTCGTCGAGCGGCCGGGTCGTGGCGATTGCGTAGAATGTCGGCGCCGCGCGCACCGTGACGGATTCGGTGTTCACCCAGATGCCAAAGCGGCGTTCCTTTCGCCGAATGGTCACCGGAGCCGGCGGTCCCTTGATGGTGATGATCACGTCCAGTTCGGAATCGTCAGGTGCGGGGCCGTCGCGGCGTATTGCGCCAAACACGAAGAGGTCGGAGCCCGAAAAGTTGGCGGTGAGCGCAATGTTGTCTTCGCTGATTCCCGTCACCACGCTCTCCTGAGAGCGGGCGGCGAAGGCAACGGCCACCAGCATCAGGAGCAGAAGAACACGGGGCATCGGGTTAGAATCCGATCGAGTAGATGTCGGATGGAGTGAGGACCAGATCGAGAAACAGCTTCGCGCACACGACGAGCACCAGCAGCGCCAACAGGATGCGCAGCTGTTCGGCGCGCAGGCGTGAGGCGAGATTGACGCCGACCTGCGCGCCGATCACGCCTCCGACCAGCAGAATGACGGCAAGAAGCGCGTCCACGGTGCGGCTCTGGACGGCGTGCATGACGGTCGTGAAGCTCGTGACGAACAGGAACTGGAACACCGACGTTCCCACGACGACCTTGGTGGGCATCCCGATGATGTAGATCATCGCCGGGACCATGATGAACCCGCCGCCAACGCCCATGATCGCAGCCAGCACACCGACAAGCGCACCGATGACAAAGGGCGGGATGGCGCTGACATAGAGCTGAGAGGTGCGAAAGCGCATCTTGAGCGGCAGGCCGTGCGCCCAGGTATGGCGCCTGCGCGGCGCAAGCATGGCGTTTGGATCCTTGGCGCGGCGCAACGCCCGCAGGCTCTCGGCGAACATGAGCCCGCCTATGGCGCCGAGCAGGACGACGTAGAGAATGCTGATGACAAGATCGAACTGACCTGCGGCCTTGAGCGCCGTGAATATCTGCACGCCAACAAGCGAGCCGAGCAGGCCGCCCAGTAGAAGGACGGTGCCCATCCGAAAGTCCACGGTCTTGCGCCTAAGGTGGGCGAGAAGCGCGGAGAAGGACGATCCGGCGATCTGGTTGGCGGCCGAGGCGACTGCGACCGCGGGAGGAATTCCGATGAAGAAGAGCAGCGGCGTCAGTATGAAGCCGCCACCGACGCCGAACATGCCCGAGAGCACACCGACCATCGCTCCGATGCCGAGGAGCAGGAACGCATCGACGGACACCTCGGCGATCGGGAGATAAATCTGCATCCAACTCTAACCTGCCCCGCTCATAGCAGGCATAGCCATTCGCGGGGGCTTTTTCACCCCCAATCGGGGTCCGGCGCTGCCGATCTTTCGGGCTTTAGGCCGACAGCCACCTGAGCAGGATCTTTTGAAGCTTGGCCGCGCCGAGCGGCGCCATCGCTTTCGTGTGTTCATGACTGAGCGTTTCGGCGCTCATTCCGGCGGCCATGTTGGTGATTGTCGAGATCGCTCCAACTCTCAGACCCAGGAAGCGCGCAAGGATCACTTCCGGCACCGTGGACATCCCGACAACATCGGCTCCCAGGGTTCGAAGCGCGCGGATCTCGGCTGGCGTCTCGAAACTCGGACCGGAATACCAGGCGTAGACGCCTCGCGCCAGATGAACGCCTTCCGCCCGGGCTACGGAAACAAGCGTCTCTCGGATCTCGGGATCGTACGCGTTCGTCATGTTGACGAATCGCGCCTCGTCAGGCTCGCCGATCAGTGGGTTGCGTCCGGAGAAATTGATGTGATCGGAGAGCATCATCAGGTCACCGGGCGCGATGTCTTCGCGCAGCGATCCCGCCGCGTTGGTGAGGAGCAGCGTTTCCGCGCCCAGGTCCCTTAGGGCCTCGATGGGCGCACGCATCGCGGCCGGGTCGCCATGCTCGTAGAAGTGCTCGCGCCCAGCGAGCACGGCCACGCTGGATCCGCCAAGGCGTCCGACATGAAGCTGCGGCACGTGGCCCGAAACCCCGGCGCACGGGAAGCCGGGCAGGGCGTCGTAGGGGATCGTGGCGCCGTCAACGAGGCCCCCGAGATGGCCGAGGCCTGATCCGAGAATCAGACCGACCCGGATCGGCTCGGCGCCGGCTGCGGCGCGAATGACCTCGATCGCCGATCTGCTCACGCTCTAGCGCTCCTTGATGTAGGGCCGGCCGCCGGCCTTAGGTGGGATGGCCTTCCCGACGAACCCTGCAAGGATGATCACGGTCAGGATGTAGGGCAACGCCTGCATGAACTGGACGGGCACGGTGAAGGCTCCGACCGAGATACCCTGGTATCGGATGCCGATCGCCTCCAGAAAGCCGAACAGGAGGCACGCCCCGAGGGCCGGCCAGGGTCTCCACTTCGCGAAGATCAGCGCGGCGAGCGCAATGAAGCCCTTGCCCGCGGTCATGTCCCGCACGAACCCCGCCGCCATCCCGGTCGACAGATAGGCGCCGGCGATGCCGCACAGCACCCCGGCGATGATCACCGCGGAATAACGAAGGCGCACGACCGAGATGCCGGCCGTGTCGACGGCGCCCGGATTTTCGCCCACGGCGCGCAGTCGCAGGCCGAAGCGGGTGCGGAAGAGGACCCACCAGGTGAGTGGGACGCAGAGCAGCGCCACATAGACGAGGATGTTGTATCCCGAGATCAGGTGTTCGTAGATCGGCCCAACGATCGGGATCGGAGCGATGGCGTCGACGCCTGGCCAGTGAATCGGAAGAAACCGGGAGTCGCCGGTCAGTTGCGGGGTCTGGCCGCCCATGCGAAACCAGTTCTGGCCGACCAGCGCCGTCAGGCCAGACGCGAGGAAATTGATCGCCACGCCCGAGATGAGCTGGTTCCCCTTGAGCGTGATGGAGGCGAAGCCGTGCAGGAGCGCGAGCACCGTCGAGGCGAGTATGCCGGACAGCAGCCCGATCCAGGCTGAGCCCGACACCGCAGCAAAGGCGCCCGCCGTGAAGGCCGCCGCGAGCATCTTGCCTTCGAGCCCGATGTCGAAGATGCCGGAGCGCTCGGAATAGAGGCCAGCCAGACAGGCGAGAAGCAGGGGCGTCGCGAGCCGAAGGCTCGAGCTCATCAACTGGAAGACAGTATCGATGTCCATCAGTCGCCGCGCCGCATACGCAGGAACATGCGTTCCACCGGCTCGCGCACGAGGTTCTCGAGAGCGCCGGTGAAGAGGATGACCAAGGCCTGGATCACGACGATCATCTCCCGGCTGATCTTTGGCATCTCGAAGGCCAGTTCCGCCCCGCCCTGGTAGAGGATCCCGAAGAGGATCGACGCAAGGATGACGCCGACCGGATGCGATCGACCCATCAGCGCCACCGCGATGCCCACGAAACCTGCGCCGCCGACGTAGTCGAGGACAAGGCGATGCTGGAAGCCCATCACCACGTTGAGCGCCATCATGCCGGCCATCGCGCCCGACATGAGCATAACGACGATGGTTATGCGCACCGGGTCGATCCCGCCGTAGACGGCCGCCGGTTCGGAGAAACCGAACGCCCGTATCTCGTAGCCCAGTTTCGTGCGCCAGATGAGAATCCAGGTCAAGAAGGCCGCGATGACGGCAAGGATGGAACTGAGGTTCATCGGCGTCTTCGACATCGGGATCCCGATTGCGCCCAGCATCTCGTGCATGAAGGGAAGAAAGGTGCCTTCAGAGAAGTTCCGCGTCTCCGGCGCCATCGCTCCCGGAACCTTGAGCACGTTGACGAGCAGATAGACCACCAGCGCCGAGGCGATGAAGTTGAACATGATCGTTGTGATGACGATGTGGCTTCCGCGCTTGGCCTGAAGATATCCGGGGATAAATGCCCAGGCCGCACCGAAGAGACCGGCGCCGAGAATTGCGAAGGGCAGCGCGATGGTCCAGTGCGGCCAGTCGATCGCGAGGCAGACGAGCGTGACGCCGATCCCACCGAGGGCCGCCTGGCCCTCGCCGCCGATGTTGAAAAGGCTCGCATGGAAAGCGATGGCCACCGCCAGTCCGGTGAACACGAAGGTGGTTGCGTAGAACAGCGTGAACCCGATGCCATAGCTGGATCCGAGCGAGCCGTTGACAAGGATGCGCACGGCGCGGATCGGATCCTCGCCGATGAAGATGACGACGAGACCGGCGACCAGAAACGCGAGCAGCAGATTGAGCGCGGGGATCAGCACGAGGTCGGCCCAGCGCGGCAGGTTGTCCCTCATGCGGAGGCTCGCGCCGCCGGATCGATCCCGGCCATGAGCAGGCCCAGTTCGCGTTCGTCCGTTTCGCCGGCCACCCGCTCGCCAGAAATCGCGCCATCGAACATGACGATGATGCGGTCGCTCAGGGCCTGGATCTCGTCAAGCTCGACCGAAACGAGAAGGATCGCCTTGCCGGCGTCCCGCAGTTCGATGAGGCGCTGATGGATGAACTCGATCGACCCGATGTCCACTCCTCGCGTCGGTTGCCCGACCAGCAGGATGTCGGGACCGCTCTCGATCTCGCGGGCGAGTACGATCTTCTGCTGGTTGCCGCCCGAGAAGTTGGCGGCCTTGAGGCCGGGGTCCTGCGGCCGGATGTCGTAGCGCTCGGCCTTCCTGACTGCGTCGGAGATCATCGCCGATCGCTTCATGAGTCCGTTCGGTTCGGAGAATTCGCTTCGGTGATGGTACCCGAAGGGCGTGTTCTCCCAATTGACGAACTGGGTGACCAGACCGCGGCGATGACGGTCTTCGGGCACATGCGCCATGCGAAGCTCGCGGCGCTCGTCGGCGTTCGTCGTGCTGCTCAGATCGAGCGGCGTTCCATCGAGCAGCACCTCGCCACTGGTCGCCGGAGCGATGCCCGCGATGATCTCCAGAAGCTCCGACTGGCCGTTGCCGGCGACACCGGCCACGCCAAGGATTTCGCCGCGGCGCAACGAGAAGCTCACCGACTTGAGCCGCTCGACTCCGCGATCGTCCACGAAGCGGAGGTTGCGGACTTCCAGGGCCACTGCGCCCGGGGTTGCCGGACCCTTTTCGACCCGAAGGAGGACGCGACGACCCACCATGAGTTCGGCGATTTCCTCCGGGCTTGTGTCCGCGGTCCTGAGCGTGCGCACCATCTCGCCGCGACGCATGACGCTGACCTCGTCGGTGATCGCCATGATCTCTCGCAGCTTGTGGGTGATCAGGATGATGGTCTTCCCCTCGTCCCGCAAGCTGTCAAGGATCCGAAAGAGGTGATCGGCCTCGGCCGGCGTCAGAACGCCGGTCGGTTCGTCGAGGATGAGGATGTCGGCGTGCCGATAGAGGGCCTTCAGGATCTCGACGCGCTGCTGGAAGCCGACGGAGAGGTCGCCGACCACGGCGTCGGGATCGACCTGAAGCTCGTACTCCTCGGCGAGCCGCGTCAACTCCGCGCGCGCCTTCGCGAGCGACGGCTTCAGGAGGTTGCCCTCCTCCGCCCCCAGGACGACGTTTTCCAGAACGGTGAAGGGTTCCACCAGCATGAAATGCTGATGGACCATCCCGATGCCTGCCGCGATCGCCGCCTCGCTGTCGTTGATCGCGATCGGGCTCCCGTTGATCCGGATCTCGCCCGAGTCGGCATGATAGAAGCCGTAGATGATCGACATCAGCGTCGACTTGCCGGCCCCGTTCTCGCCGACGATCCCGTGGATCGTGCCGCGGCGCACGGGGAGGTCGATGTCCTTGTTGGCCTGCACGGGCCCGAAGCTCTTGGAAATTCCGACCAGCTCAATGGCCAGGTCCGATTCTTGCGGCCCTGGCCCGGAGACGGCGGCCCTTCCCTGTTCCATCCTCAGGAAACGGGGCAGGATCCGTCGGTGGTGTAGTCGTGAACCACGATCTCACCGGATATGATCTTGGCCTTCGCCTCCTCGACAGCGGCTTCCATCTCGTCCGTGATCAGTTCGGCGTTGTTTTCGTCCAGCGCGTAGCCGACGCCGCCCTCGCCCACGCCCATGATGTAGACGCCGGTCGTCCACTCGCCGGTTTCCACGTCCATCATTGCGTCGTAGACGGCGTTGTCGACGCGCTTGAGCATCGAAGTGAGCACTTGGCCCGGGTGGATGTAGTTCTGGTTGCTGTCGACGCCGATACCGAGCGCGCCGGCGTCGGCTGCGGCCTGAAGCACGCCGACGCCGGTGCCGCCGGCGGCGTGGTAGACAACGTCCGCGCCACGGTCGATCTGGCTCTTGGCGAGTTCGCCGCCGCGGACAGGATCGTTCCAGGCCGCGCCGGTGGTTCCGGTCATGTTCTGGAACACCTCGGCCTCGGGGTTGGTGGCCTTGACGCCCTGCACGTAGCCGCAGGCGAACTTCTGGATCAGAGGTATGTCCATGCCGCCGACGAAGCCGACCTTGCCGGTTTCCGAGGCCATCGCCGCCAGCACGCCGACGAGGTAGGAGCCCTCATGCTCGTTGAAGACAACCGAGCGCACGTTCGGCAGGTCGACGACCATGTCGATGATGGCGAAGTTGGTGTCGGGGAACTCCGCGGCGACGACCTCCATGGCCGAGCCATAGGCAAAACCTGCGACAACGACCGGGTTGTGACCCTGTTCGGCGAACCGGCGCAGCGCCTGCTCGCGCTGAGCGTCCGATTGGAGCTCGAACTCACGGTACTCGATGCCGGTTTCCTGCTTGAACCGCTCCGCGCCCTCGAAGGAGGCCTGGTTGAAGGATCGGTCGAACTTGCCCCCGAGATCGAAGATGACGGCCGGATTGGAGTTTTGCGCCTGCGCCGCGGTGGCGAACGCCACCAGAAACGTCGGTGCGATCAACTTCATGAACGTCATCTACTTCCTCCACTGGAATTTCGCGCACAGCATAGCAACTCGCTCCACGAGCCATGGGCGCAACGTCAAGGCAGTAAAGTCTCAACCGGCGATGGCGGTCAATTGGTTTTTGCCGACGCTCCGTCGGTCGCGGCGGACAGGAGCTTTCGCAGGATGAGCGCCGAGACGGGTGGCGCTCCGCGCGAGCGATAGTATCCAGGCCGCTGCCCCGCCTGCCCGTAGCCGAGCGATCGATAGAGCGCGCGCGCCGCAGCATTGTTCTCGGCCACTTCCAGCAAGACGCATCGGGCGCCGCGCTGCGCCGCCTCGGTCTCGAAGGTGATGAGCAGTCTGGTTGCGGCCCCGCGCCGCCGCGCCTCGGGGCGAACGGCAAGCGTCAGGAGTTCGGCTTCGCCTGCGATCGTCCGACCGACAGCGAAACCGTCAGCGTCCGCAACCAGCAGGGAATGCTCCGGGGCGAGCATGGCGGCAAACTCACTAGCCGACCAAGGACGCGGCGTGTCGGTGAAGCAGACGGCGTGGATCGCCGCCAATGCGTCAGGCGTCATCGATCAGCGCTGGGGCCGCGTGGCTCGAGGGAGCGGCGTCGGGCGCCCGAAGGTAGAGCGGCGTTGGGGGATCGATCGCGCGCCCAAGCCGCGCGAGCGCGACCCGCGCGACGATCGCCGCGCAGGCCTCATGGGATCGGGCCGGATGGGAACCCTCTGCGGGCAGGATCGGCGAGACGGCCAGGCCATCGCGAAATCGCTGTCGGAAGGCCGCGCCTCTGGGGTCGGAAAGAGTTATCCACCCATCGCCGGCCGTTCCGGACGCCGCGGACTCAAAACCGCTGACGCCAAATGCGGGCACATCGAGAGCGAACGCGAGCCCGCGGGCGGCAGCTACCCCGACGCGAACGCCCGTGAAGTTTCCCGGGCCGATCTGGACGCCGATCGCGTCGATGTCGCGCCAGGAAAGACTGTTGTCCGCGAGCATCTCGAGGATCATGGGCATCAGCCGTTCCGCCTGACCCCTCGACATCGCCTCAACGCGTTCAGCCAGACAGGATGCTCCGGCCACCAAGGAGGCCGCGCAATGCGGCCCCGACGTGTCGATGCCAAGGGCAAGCGGTGAGTCAGACCGCAACCGGCCGCACCTCTGTGACTTCCGGAATATAATGACGCAGCAGGTTCTCGATCCCCATCTTGAGCGTCATCGTCGACGACGGGCATCCTGCGCAGGCGCCCTGCATGTGGAGATAGACCACGCCCCGGTCGAAGCCGTGGAAGGTGATGTCGCCACCGTCCTGGGCGACGGCAGGA
Source organism: uncultured Alphaproteobacteria bacterium (assembly GCA_963700835.1). Lineage (GTDB taxonomy): Bacteria > Pseudomonadota > Alphaproteobacteria > Rhodobacterales > Rhodobacteraceae > Amaricoccus. The sequence goes on along the minus strand of CAVOZD010000029.1, from coordinate 71,815 downwards.
CGCACGCGCGTGTCCAGCAGCTCCTTGATCTGTCCGACGACTTCGCTGTCTGGCCCGTCATGATCCGCGTGTCCGACCGCGCCGGCTTCTCCGTCGATGACCGGCAGGCCCGACTGGAAGTGCTCCATGATCGCGCCGAGGACGCCCGGCTTGATGTGCGCCCATTCCACGTCTTCGCCTTTGGTCACCGTGACGAAGTCCGGCCCGAAAAAGACGCCGGTAACGCCACCCGCGGCAAAGATCCGGCTTGCCAGCGATGACGCCTGCGCCGCTTCCTCGCTTGGGAAATCCGCGGTTCCCGTCGCCATGACGGCGCGCCCGGGGAGGAACTTCAGCGTCGCCGGGTTCGGCGTGGACTCTGTCTGGATGAACATGGCTTTGACCCCTTTGATGCGCATGTAGGTGCGCCTCCTGACTGAATAAGTCAAGATTCAGTTGGAATGCTTCTAAGGTGGTCGCCTCAGGAGACGGCTTCGATCTCGTCCTTGGTCATTGCGCCGGGAACGATCGTGATCGGCACCCGGACGTCGCTCATCCTGCGTCCGGTCAAGGCCGCGACCAGCGGGCCGGGGCCGCCGGTTCCGGTGCCGGCCCCCAGGACCAGGACTCCGATCTCGGGATCCGAGCGGATGTGCTCAAGAACTGCGTCAACCTTGTCGCCCTCGCGGATCGCGAGCGTCGGCACGATTCCTTCGCGCTTCTCCATGCGGGACTTGAACACCTGGAAATGTGCTTCGATCTTCTCGTGAGCTTCGGCGCGCATGACATCGGCGACGCCCATGAAGTGCTGGAAATCGTCAGGAGAGATGATCGCGAGCATCTCCACGCCGCCGCCAGTCTTGGCAGCCCGGATGCCGGCGTAGCGCATTGCGTTCAGCATTTCCGGCGTGTCGTCAAGAATGATCAGGAACTTGCGCAAAGCCCTCCCCCATGGCGGCCGCGAGCACGAGATCATCCGTCATGACCAAGGCTGGCGCAACCGCGATCGTGATTGCGTGCGACATATCATCTCGGAGGGTCCGGTGAGTGTCAATTTGAATTGACAATTGACTCTGTCTATAAAAATGGACACCCTTTGCGCAGACGCTTGATTCCAAGACAGCTGTGAACTGCCTTGTCAGCGTCGTGGTTAGGGGTGGCTTGCAAGACATTCGTCATCTCGGGCCGAGTGGACCGAATCAAGGAGGCTGACATGGCTGCTACAGACGATCCCGACAAGGTCTGGCCAACTGGGCTGACCGTAGGTGAGGCCGAGGAGCTTCACAGCTACATCATCGACGGAACGCGCGTGTTCGGCGCCATTGCTGTGCTGGCGCATCTCCTGGTCGCATTCGCCACGCCCTGGCTGGGCTGAAGGAGAACCTAATGAACAACTCCAAGATGTGGCTGGTTGTGAAGCCAACGGTCGGCATTCCGCTGTTTCTGTCCGCGGTGGCGATCGGATCGTTCGCGGTTCACGTCGCCGTGCTGACCCACACCTCCTGGGTGTCGGACTTCCTTTCGGGTCAGCCGCTGGGTTCCGGCGACGCCGTCGCGGCTTCCCAGAAGGTTGGCGGCCCGAATTCGGATGTTGCAAAGCTGGTGGTCGCCCCGGAAGCCGATGGAACGAAGCAGGAAGTCTTCGTTCTCATGCCGGATGGCAGCAAGGCGCGACTGGTTTTCGAAGGACCGACCGTGCTCGCCGCGATCGACAGCACGGGTGCGGTCGTCCCAGACCAGTAGGCGTTGGCCAGGTTACAGGCCGCGACGGAGCCCGAGGCCGTGACCCAAGCCTCGGGCGCCAGCTTCCCTGAAACTCTCGACGCCAGGCCGGGCGTCGATATGAGGTGAGATCGCATGCTCGGTTACCGCAAGCTTGCGCTCGCAACCATCTCGCGGATCGGACCGCGCTATCTGCCGTTCGCGGACGTCGCGACGGACGAGGTTCCGCTCTCTCGTTTGCTTCGGCTCTCACTGTTTCAGGTGTCGGTCGGCATGGCGCTTGTCCTGCTGATCGGCACTCTCAACCGGGTCATGATCGTGGAACTGAATGTGCCAGCATCGCTGGTTGCACTCATGATCGCCCTGCCCATCGTCTTTGCGCCGTTCCGCGCCTTGATCGGCTTCCGCTCCGACATCTATGCCTCGGCGCTCGGCCTTCGCCGCATTCCGTTCATCTTCAAGGGCACAATGCTGCAGTTTGGCGGCTTTGCCATCATGCCCTTCGCCCTCCTGGTGTTGTCGGGCTATGGCGAGGCCCACGATGCGCCGGTCTGGGTCGGGCAGTCCTCGGCCGCCCTTGCGTTCCTGCTGGTCGGCGCGGGCATCCACATCGTCCAGACGGTGGGGCTGGCGCTCGCCACTGACCTCGTTCGGACGGAAGACCAGCCAAAGGTCGTGGGCCTGATGTATGTCATGCTGCTGCTCGGAATGATCGGCAGCGCCGTCGTCTTCGGAATGCTCCTGGAGAGCTACACGCCCGGCCGGCTGATACAAGTGGTCCAGGGCGCAGCCGTCGTCACCATTGTGTTGAACGGGGTCGCCCTCTGGAAGCAGGAATCGCGCGATCGCGTTCGCGGTCGAGCGAGCCTGGCTGCCGAGAAACCGCTATTCGCGGAGTCCTGGAGAACATTGATGCGGGAAATCGGCGCCATGCGCCTGCTCGTCGTCATCGGTCTCGGCACCTTCGGCTTCGGAATGGCCGACGTCCTGCTCGAACCCTACGGCGGTCAGGTGCTTGGCCTTTCGGTAGCGCAGACCACCAAGCTGACAGCCGTATTCGGTGGCGGTTGCCTCATTGGGTTCGCGGTGGCGTTGCGGATGTTCAGGCGCGGCGCACGGCCCCTGGCGGTGGCGTGGTGTGGGGCGCTCGTAGGCGTGCCAGGCTTCGCCGCGATCATCCTTTCTTCGCAGGTGCATTCGCCAGGATTGTTCGTCGCGGGCACCCTCGCGACAGGCTTCGGCGCGGGACTTTTCGGCCACGGCACGCTTACCGCCACGATGCGCGCGGCCCCACGCGAGCAGGTGGGGCTTGCGCTTGGCGCATGGGGCGCAGTCCAAGCCACCGCAGCCGGGCTCGGCATCGCCGCAGGCGGCGTGATCCGTGACGTCATTATCGGCCTCCAGTCCAGCGGGCTCGCGCATCCAGAGGCGCCCTACTTGCCGGTCTTCGGGCTGGAGATGCTATTTCTCTGCCTGGCGCTCGTCGTGATCCACCCGCTCTTGCGGACGCCAATTCGAACCGAGGCGCCAGAGCCCTATTCTCACAGGAGGCAGGGAGCATGACTGCGGGGTCGCGATCGGCGCAGTTCCCAATACACCGCCGAAAGCTAGTCGGCCCATCACCGGAGGAGACATGACCACAGTCGTCAGCAGGCTTTACGCGGATGCGAAGACGGCGGACTCCGTGTCCAAGGCGCTTCGCAAGAATGGCCATCCGGATAGCAACATCGACGTGATTTCGGCGGGTGACAGCGATCACGACGCCCTTGCGTTGCGTATCACAGAGGCGCGGGTGAGTGGCGCGGCGGCGGCTCGCTACGCGGAACGCCTTGAGGGAGACAGGCGGCTTCTGGTCGTCCGCGTTCCATTCATGCCGCTTGGCGCAGCGAAGAACGCGATCGAGACCGTCGACCGCTTCGAGTCGATCGGCGCGGGCGTCGCCAAGCAGAACGAGTACCTGCGCGAAGAGCCCTCGCGCGAGTATTTCGCTCGGAGCGTCCTGAAGGGCAGCCCCCTGTTTCTGACGACGAAGCTCGGTTCGGGGCGCAGGACGCCGCTGTCACGCGACCTTGAGCCCAAGTTTGGCGAGCGGATCGGTCTGATCAGTGCGCGGCTCGGCCTGCCGCTATTGCGCGATCGGCCTAGGCGTTCGGCGATAACCGGCGGCGGTTTCATGTCGACCAAGCTCTTGCCGTTCCCGCTGCTCAAGGAGAAGCGGAGGGGATTGTCGGTCATTCGCGGCGGTGGCACGCCTTTCTCTACACTGCTTGCGCTGCCGCTCCTGACGGCCCGGCGAGACGACGGCAAGAGCGCATAGTCGGGCCTCTGCCAGACCACGTCCGGAGGCGCGCAGCCGCTCGCAGCTCTGACGCCCGATCACCGCGCGCCGGCGAGGCCTACGATCTCGTGGGTCCTGGCGAGAATAGGGTCGGTGATTTCTGCGGCGCGCTCGGCGCCGCGTGCGAGGATCCGGTCGATCTCGGCGGGATCCGCCATGAGGCGGCTCATGCGACGCGTGATCGGCGAGAGATGCGCGACCGCGACGTCGGCAAGGGCCGGCTTGAAGGTCGCGAACGGCTGTCCGGCGAACTCGGTCACGACTTCGGCCGGCGATTTCTCGGCGAGCGCGGCGTAGATGTTGATCAGGTTCAGCGCCTCGGGGCGACCCGCTAGTTCCTCGATCGTCGCCGGCAGCGGGTCTGGATCGGTGCGGGCCTTGCGGATCTTCTGGGAGATCGTGTCCGCGTCATCGGTCAGGTTGATCCGGCTCATGTCCGAGGGGTCGGATTTCGACATCTTCCTGGAGCCATCCCGCAGCGACATCACTCGGGTTGCGGCGCCCTCGATGATCGGCTCCGGCAGCGGGAAGAAATCGGTCCCGTAGTCGTGGTTGAACTTTGCCGCGATGTCGCGGGTCAGCTCCACGTGCTGCTTCTGGTCCTCGCCAACGGGGACATGCGTGGCGTGATAGGCGAGGATGTCGGCCGCCATCAGCGCCGGGTAGGCGTAGAGGCCGACCGAGGCCTTCTCGCGATCCTTGCCGGCCTTGTCCTTGAACTGCGTCATGCGGTTCAGCCAGCCGAGGCGTGCAACGCAGTTGAAGATCCAGGCGAGCTGGGCGTGGGCGGCGACTCGGCTCTGGTTAAACAGGATCGAGCGGTCGGGATCGACCCCGCAGGCGAGGTAGGCGGCGGCGGCCTCGCGGATGGCGCGGGTGAGCTTCTCGGGATCCTGCCAGACGGTGATCGCATGAAGGTCGACGACGCAGAAGATCGTCTCCATGCCCTCGTCCTGCATCGCCACCCAGCGGCGGAGCGCGCCGAGATAGTTGCCGAGCGTGAGATTGCCCGAGGGCTGCGCGCCGGAGAAGACGCGGGGGGCGTGGTCCGCCTCGGTCATGGCGTGATCTCTCTGATTGGGCTAGTCAGACGCGGGGCTTATTGCGCGCAGTCCCAGCGCCGTCAACAGGAGCAGGCTTGACCCGATCTGCAGGCCCGGTTTCCGCGTTCGAGCGACTGCCGCCCCTTGTCGTCGCCATCGCCCTGGTCGTGGTTGGGATCGAGGCGGTCTTCCAGCTCGGCGCGCGCGGGATCGTCGGTGGGCCGGAGGCGGTCGGGTGGCGGGTCGACGCGATGGCGCGGTTCGGCTTCTCGGCGCCGCTGTTCCGGCGCGAACTGGTGGTGGGCGCATCGAACCCGGGTGATCTGGCGCGCTTGGCCCTCCATCCGCTCATTCATCAGGGGCTGACGCACGCGATCTTCGGGGTCGTGCTGCTGCTGGCGCTCGGCAAGGCGGTTTCCGAGCGTTTCTCTGGTCCGGCTGTCGCGGGCGTGATTGCGGCGGGCGCGCTTGGGGGAGCGGTGGCCTACGGCCTGGTCGTCAATGGCAGAGGCCTGCTGGTCGGCGTCTATCCGGCCGTCTACGGGCTGATCGGGGCCTACACATGGGCGCTCTGGCGGGCGGGTCGGGGACGCGAGCGGCTGGCGGCGTTCCGGCTGATCGCGGTGCTGACCGGGCTTCGCGCGGCGCTCCTACTCACGGTCGGTGGCGGCATGGACTGGGTTGCGGATCTGGGCGGTTTTGCGGCTGGTTTTGCGGCCTCGTTTCTGCTGGCCCCGGATGGCGGGGAGCGTCTCAGGAGGCTGCGGGACAAGGCGCGAAACCGCTCCTCTTGAGGCCGTCCTCACGAGGACAAACCGCAAGTTACTGTGTTGAATGGCGAAAAGCGTCAACGCACGGCAGGCATATCCCCGGCGCGGACCGCGTCCAGGAGACCCAGCCGCCCGCGATGGAACACGCGCGCGGTCAGAAGGGTTGCGGCCATGGCGAGGGCGACGGCGAGGCCAACCCTGACGAGCCCGGCGGGAAAGTCGAGCAGGTACGCGACCGGAAGGCCGACGACCCAGTAGCTGAACACGGCGATAAGCATCGGCGTGCGGGTGTCCTGCAAGCCTCGCAGGACGCCGCTCGCCACGGCCTGAAGCGAGTCGACGAGCTGGAACGCCGCCGCCACCATGGGCTGTGGCGCGCCGTAGGCCAGAAGCGCGGCCGCGTTGTCGTTGCCCGGGTCGAGATAGAGGCCGAGGATTTCTTCCGGCCAGATCCAGAAGGCGGCGCCGCTGGCCAGAGCAAAGCCGCCGGAGATGACGAGCGCGGTGACGCTCGCCCGGCCGGCGTCGGCGTGCGAGCTGCCCCCTCAGGCCATGCCGACGCGCACGGTCGCGGCGCTGGCCACAACCAACGGCACCATGAATGCGATCGAGGCGATCTGGAGGGCGATCCCGTGGGCGGCCGGCGCGATCGTCCCGAGCCGGCCCACCATCACCGAGCTGGCGGCGAACGGCCCGACTTCTGCGGTGATCGTGGGGCTGATCGGCCAGCCGAGGCGCAGCACGTCGCGAAACGCCCGGACGTTAGGCCGCCAGAACCGCACCCACAGCCCTTAGCGGCGCAGAGCCGGGGCCGTGGCCGTGTAGGCAAGCAGCAGGGCCAGCATCGCCACGCTCGCGCCCATAGCCGCCCACGCGGCCCCGACGATGCCAAGGCGCGGCGCGCCGAAATTGCCGGAGATCAGCGCGAAGTTCAGCACGCCGTTGGCGAGCGCGCCGACCGTCATGACCGCGAGGATAACCCAGGCTCGGCCCACCACTGAGAGGTAGGAGCGCAGGCACATCAGCGCAGTCGCGGGCGGCATCGCCCATTGCGCGACGCGCATGTAGTCATCTGCGAGCGCAGCGATCGCCGGGTCCTAGCCCAGGGCGAGCAGGATCGCCTCCAGTCGCCACAGCGGGATCATCGCGAGCGCGCTTTACAGTCCGAGCACCCAGAGCCGCATGCGGATCGAGCGTCGCACCCCGCGCGGGTCGCCCCGGCCCTCGGCGTTGGCGGCCAACGGCATTGCGGCGAAGGCGAAGCCGGCGCCGAAGATGTAGAGGATGTGGTATCCTTGGGTTGGGAGGACGCTGGCGGCCAGCTCGGTGGCGCCGATCCAGTCAACCATCACGGTGCCGGTGACGCCCATCGCCATCTGCGCCAGCTAAGCGTCCACGAGCGGTAGCGCGACGCCGCCGATCGCCTTGACATACTTCGGCCATGGCTGGCCGATGTCGCTCTGCATTTTGCGTTGCCGCGCTGGGCCGGCGGCGTAGGCCCCGGCGCAGGCGAAGTCCAGTCGCGCTTCAGCCGCGCCCGCCCCGAAGCGCTGCGCGCAGGTCCGAGAGCCGGAGCGCGCCGGTGCCCACGACTGCGACGGCGTATGTCGCCGCGCCGATGGCGACGAGGGCCGCCAGCGCCGCGTAGCGCCAGCCCGGGTCGGCCAGCGCGTCCGCGAGCATACGTTCGCCAGAAAAGAGCGCCGCGCCCATGAAGGCGCAGGCGAGAACCATCCGCGGGACCGATCGGGCGAGGCGGGCGTCGATCTCCGCCGCGCCCGCCATTCCCTGCGCGCCGCGCCAGAGTTGCAGGAGCATGATCCAGCCGGCGATGGTTGTGCCGAGCGCCGCGGCTATGAAGCCGAGGAACGGCGCAAGGCCGACCGCGGCGATGGCGTTCACGATCATCGCGTGGACGGCGAAGCGGAACGGCGTGCGGGTGTCCTCGCGGGCGAAGTAGAGCGGCGACACCACCTTCTGCATGACGAAGGCGGGCAGGCCGACGCCGTAGACCGCCACCGCGAGCGCCGTGTTCTGGCTGTCGGTCGCGGTGAACGCGCCGCGCTCGAAGAGCACCGAAACGATGGCGCCAGGGATCATGACGAGCGCGACCGCCGCTGGCAGGGTGAGCGCGAGCGTGAACTCCGCGGCCCGGTTGACCGCGTCGCGGCCGCCGGCGCCGTCGCCGGCGCGCAGCCGCCGCGACAGGTCCGGGAGCAGCACCACGCCGATCGCCACGCCGACGACCCCCAGCGGCAACTGGTAGAGCCGGTCGGCGTAGGAGAGCCAGGCCACCGCCCCGTCGAAGAACGAGCCGACCTGGCGGCCGACGAGAAGGTTGATCTGGACGACGCCGCCGGCGAGCACCGCCGGACCGGCGATGACCGCGAGGCGGCGCAGCTCGGGTGTGAGCCTCGGGAGCCGCGGCCGGATGCGCACCCCGGCCCTGTCCGCCGCGCGCCAGACCAGTACCAGCTGGGCGATGCCGGCGACGGGGACGGACCAGATCTGCCAGAGGCCGATGTCGTTGCCGGTGCGCCAGCCGATCAGAAGGAAGGCGATCATCACGGCGTTCATCAGGATCGGCGCCGCGGCGGCGGCGGCGAAGCGGCCGGTAGCATTGAGAACCCCGCTGAGCAGAGCCGTGAGCGAGATGAAGATCAGATAGGGGAACGCGATGCGGCCGTAGAGCACCGAGAGGTCGAAGCGTTCGTCGCCGACAAAGCCGCTGGCCATCGCGAGCACCAGCCAAGGCATCAAGAGCTGGCCCAGCAGGGTGAAGGCGATGAGCACTGCTGCGAGGCCGGAGAAGGCGTCGCGGGCGAAGGCTTCCGCGTTCTCCCCGGCCTCAACGCGCTTGGCGAACATCGGCACGAAGGCGAGGTTGAAGGCACCCTCCGCGAAGAAGCGGCGGAACATGTTGGGCAGCGTGAAGGCGATCAGGAAGGCCTGCGCCACCGGGCCCGCGCCGAGCAGCGCCGCCATCAGCACGTCGCGGCCGAGGCCGAGAATGCGGCTGAGCATCGTCCAGAAGCCGACCGTCAGGAACGACCGCAGCAGGCGGATGGGTCTGATCAAGCGGTCCCGTCTCCGGTGTTCCGGAGAATGCTGCGGCGAAGTTTTGCCTCGAGCGCCCGGCGCTTGGCCTCGGAGTGGATCTTCAGCCCGAATATGTCTTTGACGTAGAACACGTCGACCGCCTGCTCGCCGTAGGTCGCGATGATCGCCGAGGCGATGGAGATGTTGTTGGCGGTCAGGGTGCGGGCGATGTCGTGGACCAGTCCGAGGCGGTCGCGCGTCTCGATCTCGATGATCGTGTAGATGTCCGAGCCGCTGTTGTCGAAGCTGATCTGGGTGGGGACCTTGAAGCCCTGCTCGCGCTTCTTGACGCGGTGGCGGTTGCGCAACTCGTCGCGGGCGACGATCTCGCCGGCGAGGGTGCGCATCACGCTCTGGCGAAGCCGGGCGAGGCGCGACTTCTCGTAGGGCGCGCCTTCCGCGTCCTGGACCCAGAATGCCGCCGTGGCGATGCCGTCGGTTGTGGTGTAGGTGCGCGCGTCCACGACGTTGGCGCCGGCGAGCGCCAGCGCGCCGGCGAGCCGGGCGAAGAGGCCGGGATGGTCGGCCATCGCGAAGCAGGCTTGGGTGGCGTCACGGCCGAAGTCGAGTTCGATGCTCGACTGGATCGACGCCCCGTCGCGTTCGAGGCGGCGCACGAGGTCGGCAAAGCGGCGGTGCGTCTCGGTGTCGAAGCCGAGCCAGTAGGGCGGATAGTGCCGCTCGCATTCGGCCCGGATCTCGGTTTCGCTCCAGCCTTCGAGGACGGCGGCGAGTTCCGCCTTGGCCTCCGCCTCGCGCTCGGACCGTCCCCGGGCCTGCGCTCCGCCGGTCAGGTAGTCGAGGGTCTCCCTATAGAGGGTCCTGAGCAGCATCGCCTTCCAGTTGTTCCAGACGCCGGGCCCGACGCCGCGGATGTCGCAGACCGTCAGCACGGTCAGGAGTTTCAGGCGGTTCGAGCTCTTGACCGCAAGGCCGAAGTCGCGGACCGTGCGGGGATCCGAGAGGTCGCGCTTCTGCGCGACGTCCGACATCAGCAGGTGATGCCGCACGAGCCACGCCACCTGTTCGGATTCCTCGGGCTCGAGCCCGAGCCGAGGACAGAGCCGCTCGGCGATCTCGGCGCCGAATTCGGAGTGATCCCGCCCGGAGCCCTTGCCGACGTCGTGCAGGAGCAGTGCGACGTAGAGAACCCGCCGGCTGATGCCCTGGGAGGCGATCGCGCTGGCGACGGGGAGTTCCGAGCGCAGGTTCCCCCGTTCGATGTGCGACAGGGTGGCGATCGTCTGGATGATGTGCTCGTCGACCGTGTAGTGGTGATACATGTTGAACTGCATCATCGCCACGATGCGGCCGAATTCGGGAATGAAGCGGCCGAGCACGCCGACCTCGTTCATCAGGCGCAGGGCCTTTTCGGGGTTTTGGTGGTCGAGCAGGCATTCAAGAAAGATCCGGTTCGCCTCGGGGTCGGCGCGCATGGCGTCGTCGATGAGGTCGAGGTTGGCCGCCACGAGGCGCAATGCGTCCGGGTGGATCATCACCCGTCCGCGAAGACGCTCGCGAAACAGCCGCAGAATGTTGAGCGGATCCTTCAGGAACGCATCATAGTCGACGATGTCGAGGCGGCCGTTGTTGAGCCTGTAGCCCTCTGCGGTCGGATCACGGCCGAAAGCGAAGACGTTGCGGATGGCGCGGCTCAGCTTCGGACGCGCCTTGACGTGGCGCGCCTCGAGGCCCGCAAGGAAGATCCGGGTCAGGTCGCCGACATGTTTGGCGTGGGTGAAGTAGGTCTGCATGAAGCGCTCGACCGCCTGCTGGCCCTCGGTCGCCTCGAAGCCGAGCACGGCGGCGAGCTCGACCTGCAGGTCGAAAGTCAGCTGTTCGGTGGCGCGTCCGGTCAAGAGGTGCATGTGCACGCGCGTCATCCAGAGGAACTGGGCGGCGTCGGTGAAGATCGAATACTCCTCGGGGGAGAAGAACCCGCGTCCCAGCAGATCGAGCGGCGACCGCGATTCACTGAGGTACTCCGCGATCCAGAACAGCGTCTGGAGATCTCGAAGGCCGCCCTTGCCCTCCTTCACGTTGGGCTCCAGCAGATAGCGCGAGCTTCCCTGCCGCCGGTGCCGCTGGGCGCGCTCGGCGAGCTTGAGCTCGATGAACTCCGGGCCGGTCGAGGCGAAGAGCTCCGCGCGCAGCCGATCGTTGAGCATGCTCCCAAGGGTGGCGTCCCCCCACAGAAGCCGGTTCTCCAGAAGGCTGGTGCGGATGGTGACGTCTTCGCGCGCGAGCCGCAGGCAATCGTCGATGGTTCGCACCGAATGACCGACCTTGAGCCTGAGATCCCAGAGGCAATAGAGCACGCTCTCGATCAGGCTCTCGCCCCAGGCGGTCTGCTTGTAGGGCGTGAGGAAGAGCAGATCGACGTCCGAGAACGGCGCCATTTCCCCGCGCCCGCATCCTCCGACGGCCACAGCCGCGATCCGTTCCGAGGCGGTGGGGTTTGACAACGGATGCAGATGCTGGAGCGCAAAGTCGAGCGTGAGACGCACGACTTGGTCGGTCAGCCAGGAGTAGTCGTGAACAGCCTTGTCTGCTTCGCGCGGTCGCCGGGCGACGTTCGAGGCGATCCAGTCGCGCGCCTGCTCGTTGGCGGCGCGCAGCACCGCCACGCCGGCCTCGCGGACCGCGCCGCCGTTTACGGCGCGGGCGGCGGCGCTCATCGCTTCGCGCGTGGCCTCGAAGTCGAGGATCTGGAGCGGATCGTCGGCCAGTCCGCTCCAGACGAGGGTGGACCGGGGAGCAATGCTGAGATCAGTTGCCAAGACCACCGAAACTTCTTGCTGCGGGCTCGACGATCACCGCCTGTCCGCCCCGGACTTCCATGATGGCGAGGCTGCGCTGGTTCAGGCCGTTGGGAAAGAGCCTGAAGGGTCCGCTCGCCCCGGCGAAGCCGGCGGGCTGGGTGAGGCGCTGGGTCGAGAACGGGCTTCCGCCGCCCGCACGGGCCTCCGCGATCATGGCGCCCACGGCGGCTACAGCGTCGAACCCCAGGCTGGCCAGTTCGTGGGGGCGCTCACCGTACGCGTTTGCGTAGCGGCCTTCGAAAGCCGCCATGAGAGACGGGTCGGCGGTCGCGAAGACGCCGCCCTGCAGCGATGGCTGGCCGAGTACCTCCGCCGACGCGTCCCAGCGCTGCATGCCCATGAAGATGGCGCCGGCGGCGTCGAGGCCGTTGGACCTGAGCCCGTCGGCGATGAAGCCCAGCCCGCCGGTCGGGCCGTCGGTCAGGATCACGGCATTGGCGCCGTTGCCGCGCAGGGCCGCCGCCGCCGGGGCCGCCGCCGCCTGCATCCCCGCAAAGGAGAGGTCGTATCCTTCGGATGCGACGAGATTGGCGCCGTTCTGCGACACGGCCTGCGCCACGGCGTCGCGCGCAGTCTCGCCTTCAAGGCCGCGCGGATAGACGACCCCGTAGTTCCGCAGACCGCGCGCCATGCCGTAACCCACGAGCCGGTCGGCCGTGTTGAAGAACGTGTTGCCGAGAATGTAGACGTTGCCGCCGGCGACGGTCGCGTTGTTGCTCAGGCTGAGAACCGTGAGGCCGGCCTGCGCGGCGACGGGCTGCGCGCCTGCGGTCGCGGTGCTGAAAAGCGGCCCGACAATGATCGCGGCGCCCTCCGCCACGGCCTGCTGCGCCGCGGCGGCGCCGCCTCCAGTGGTGCCGGCGGTGGGATAGACCACCAGGTCGATCGTCGCGTCGCGCAGTTCGGATCGCGCGAGTTCGGCGGCGTTCTGGAGACTGCGCGCAATCTGCTCGCGACCGGGATCCCCGGTTCCGTAGGGCAGCAGCAAGGCGACGCGAACGGGCGCGTCGACGTCGACCGCCACGCCGTCGTTGCCGGCGGGACGCGGAGCGCAGGCACCCAACGCGGCCACCGCCATGGCGAGTACGGCCAAACGAAGGGTGGTGAAGACGGATTCTCGTATTGACAGCATCGTTCCTCACTGTGACTTCGTTGTTGGCGTCGATTGCGCGGGCGGGCACGCTACGGCCTGACCCCAAAAAAGTAAACGAACAATGGAATCATCCGAGAGAGAGGCGTCGGCAGGCGTACTTGAGCCGGGGCTCTACGTGGTGGCCACTCCGATCGGCGCTGCGCGGGACGTGACGCTCCGCGCCCTCGACATCCTGCGCGACGCCGACATCGTCGCGGCGGAAGACACCCGGACCCTGCGCAAGCTCCTCGAGATCCACGGCGTGAGGCGCGCGGGACGGTTGGTCGCGTATCACGATCACAACGGCGCGGCGCAGCGTCCGGGTCTGCTTCGGGCGCTCAATGACGGGCGCTCGATCGCCCTGGTGTCGGATGCCGGCACCCCGCTGATCGCAGACCCCGGCTTCAAGCTCGTGGAGGCGGCGGCCGCGGCGGGGCATATGGTCCGCGCCGCGCCGGGAGCCTCTGCGGTGCTTGCGGCGCTCAGCGTCGCCGGCCTGCCGACCGAACGGTTCCTCTTTGCGGGCTTCCCCCCGCCCAGGACGGCGGCTCGCCGCGCCTTCCTCGCGGAAGTCGCCGGCGTCGCGGCGACGCTGGTCTTCTACGAGTCCCCCAGGCGGCTCGCGGCCTGTCTGGCGGACATGGCCGACACGCTCGGGGCCGACAGGCCTGCGGTGGTGTGTCGCGAGCTTACCAAGCGGTTCGAGGAGACCTGGCGCGGTTCGCTGGCCGGCGCTTGCGGAGCGGGCGACGGCGGCAGAGCCGCCGCGGGGCGAGATCGTGATCGTCGTGGGGCGCGGGACGCCCGTTGCCGCCGGCCCAGACGAGATCGACGCGGCGCTGCGCGCGGCGCTGGCGGATCGGTCGGTGCGGGAGGCGGCCCGCGAGGTCGCAGAAGCGCTCGGGGCGCCGCGCCGCGAGGTCTATGCGCGGGCGCTGGCGCTGGCAGGCGCGCGATGACCGGCGGGCGGCGGGCCTACTTCAACGGGGTGGCGGCCGAGGAGATCGCGGCGCGCATCTATTCCGAACTCGGCGGCGAAGTGATCGCGCGTCGCTGGCGAAGTCCGGCCGGCGAGATCGACCTGGTTGTGCGGCTCGGCGGCGCGCTGGTGTTCGTCGAGGTGAAGGCGCGCCGGAGCCGGGACGCGGCGGCGCATGCGATCTCGCCCGCGCAATGGCGCCGGCTCGGGTCGGCGGCCGAGCTCTTCATGGACGCCCAGCAGTCGGGCCACCGGGGCCTCGACGGGCTAGTCTGCCGTTTCGACGCCGTGCTGGTGGACGCCGAGGGTCGGACCGAACGGGTAGAGAACGCCTACAGCTTCGACTGCTGACTTGTCAGCGCCCGGACGCTCGGCCATGGTCCGCTCCGTTCATCCGGGGGAGCGAATGACATGGCGCTGAAGGTCGCGGTCCAGATGGACCCAGTCGAGCATGTCAACATCAACGCGGACTCCACGTTCCGGATCATGGAGGAGGCGCAGGCCCGCGGGCACGCTCTCTTCTACTACACGCCCGACAGGCTTTCGTTCGACGAGGGCCGCCTGACGGCGCGGGGCTGGCCGATCGAGGTGAGGCGTGAGGCCGGGAAGCACTTCACGCTCGGGCCCGAGGCGGTGATCGATCTCGCCGAGCAGGACGTGGTCTGGCTCCGGCAGGACCCGCCCTTCGACATGAGCTACATCACGACGACGCATCTGCTGGAGATGATCCATCCCCGGACCCTTGTGGTCAACGATCCGTTCTGGGTGCGCAACTACCCCGAGAAGCTGCTGGTGCTCGACTTCCGGGACCTGACGCCTCCGACGATGATCGCCCGGGACGCGGCGGCGCTGCGGGGCTTCAAGCAGCGCCACGGCGACATCATCCTCAAGCCGCTCTACGGCAACGGCGGGGCGGGCGTGTTCCGGCTCGACGGCAACGACCGGAACTTCAACTCGCTCTACGAGCTCTTCGCCGGAATGAACCGCGAACCCCTGATCGCGCAGAAGTATCTGCCGGACGTCAGCGCCGGAGACAAGCGGGTGATCCTCGTGGACGGGGCGCCGGTCGGCGCGATCAACCGCGTGCCGGCGGAGGGCGAGACGCGGTCGAACATGCACGCCGGAGGCCGGCCGGAGCCGATCGGGCTGACTGACAGGGACCGCGAGATCTGCGCCCGGATCGGCCCGCTCCTGAAGGAGAAGGGCCAGATCTTCGTCGGCATCGACGTGATCGGCGACTGGCTGACGGAGATCAACGTGACCTCGCCGACCGGGCTTCAGGAGCTGGAGCGGTTCGACGGGGTCAACGCGACGGCCAGGATCTGGGAGGCGATCGAGGCGCGCCGGGCGTGAGGCTTCCGACCGGAACGGGCTTCAAGGTGTGACTCGTGAAAGGCGCCACGCTTGGCGCTTTATTCAAGTTATTGATTTCAAATAATTATTCGAATCCTGTTTACCTTCTGGAAAGGTGCGTCACACCATCTCTGCATCGCAAGGATCACCCGCATTCCGGTCGGATATTGGTCCGGGTCAGCGACCACCTGAGGCGCGAACAAGAAACGAGCACGCCGGTCCGGCAGTCCGTCGCGGGCTATGGATCTCAAGTCCTATACCGGCATACCACTCGGACACCGCGTGGATCTCTTCGTCGCTCAGGTCCTTCGCCATTGCCGTCATGGTTTCGTGGACGCGTTTGCCCGACCGGAAAGCCTTGAGCTGCGGGTCGATGTACATGGTGTTCTCGCTGGCGAGATTCGGCGCGTCCTCGTTCAGCGCGATGCCGTCCGCTCCGTGACAGGTGGAACAGATTTCCGGCGCGGCCGTCGCGTCGAGTCCCTGCGGAGGCGCCGCGACCGAGCCTGGCGACGCGTACCAAGCCGCGGCATCTGAGATCTGTTGGTCCGTCAGGCCGGCCGCGACGACGCTCATGATCTCCTCGACAGGCGCGCCGGACCGGAAGGCCTCGAGCTGACCCGCCAAGGATGAGGCTGGCTCGTTCTTCCGCCATCGAGATCCAGGTGACCATGCCGGAGTGACCGGGCCTGCTGGCAGCCGGGCGTGATCGAGCGCACGCGCGGTCTGGAGCGCAACGTCGTAACCTTGTCTTGCCGATCGGGCGCGCCTTCAGGATGGGCCGTATTTTCAGCCTGAAGCGCCCAGGAGCGGGATATTGATGTTTCTCCGGAGTTGTTCCGGGGATCCCTCCTCCATCGGCATTCCGAAACGGCTAATGGAGAAACAGATCATGCCGGAATTCGTCATTGAAGCCTATACGCTGACCCTAGGGCGCACCGCGAGCGGGCGTTTCGCCCGGTTATTCGTCACCAGTCCGACCATGAGCCATTACATCGTCAATCGTGGCAGCCTGAACTTCCGCGAGGGCCAGAGCGGGCTCGGAGGCAACGTCTACAACGTCGGCGGGCTGAACTATAACGGGATCTCGGTCTATGCGGATCTGCCGTTCGACGATTTCGAGCGCATCTACGACGCGGTCCGTTCGGAGTCGCCGGTGTCGCTGAGATACTACTACGCGCCGGGTTCGACGACGACGCGCGCGCTGAGGTCGGTCTTCGTCGCGACAGGCGAGGAGATCCCCGGCGAGGGCCCTGAGGACGAGGACGCGTCCTAGGCTAGGGCTTCGCGCGCCCCGGGGCAGGATGCTCCGGGGCGCGGCGGATCAGTACGCCAGCCGGTACCCCGCGGCCTCGGCGACATGGGGCTTCTCGAGATCGTCCGCGCCTTCGAGATCGGCGATGGTGCGCGCGACACGGAGCACGCGGTGAAAGCTGCGGGCGCTGAAATGGAACTTGCGCGACACCGCGTCGAGAAGGTCGCGCGCCGCCGGTTGCATGGGCGCGATCTCGTCCAGAAGATCGCCCTCCGCATCGGCGTTCGTCATCAGGTCTGCATGTCCCGCAAAGCGCGCCTTCTGGACGGCGCGGGCGGATTCGACCCGCGCGCGCGCTTCCGCGGTCCCGGTCGCCGGCGGCGGCAGCGACAGGTCCTCGACCGCGACGGCGGGCACCTCGATCCTCAGGTCGAAGCGGTCCATCAGCGGGCCGGAAATGCGCCCAAGGTAGTCGGCGCCACAGTCGGGCGCCCGGGCGCAGGCGCGCGCGGGGTCGGCCAGATGGCCGCAGCGGCAGGGATTGGCGGCGGCCACCAGCATGAAGCGGCAAGGGTAGCGGACGTGGGCGTTGGCGCGGGCGACGACGACGTCCCCGGTCTCGATCGGCTGGCGCAGGGTCTCGAGCACCGAGCGGTTAAATTCGGGCAACTCGTCCAGAAACAGCACGCCGTGGTGGGCGAGGCTGATCTCTCCGGGCTGGGCGGTGCGGCCGCCGCCGACGATGGCGGCCATCGAGGCGGTGAAGTGCGGGGCGCGAAACGGGCGCGCCTTGCTGATGCCGCCCTCCTTGAGCAGGCCGCAGAGCGAGTGGATCATCGAGGTCTCGAGCGCCTCGCCGGGCTCGAGCGGCGGCAGGATGCCCGGCAGGCGCGCGGCAAGCATCGACTTGCCGCTGCCGGGGGGGCCGACCATGAGCAGGTGATGCCGGCCGGCTGCGGCGATCTCGAGCGCGCGCTTGGCCTTCTCCTGCCCCTTAACGTCGCGAAGGTCGCGCAGCGCGCCCATCGGCTCGACGACCCCCGGCTCGGCGGGCGCGATGACGCCCCGCCCGGTGAAGTGATTGATCAGGGCGAGGAGATTGTCCGCGGCCGTCACCCGGACGGCGCCGACCCAGGCGGCCTCGGCCCCGCAGGCGGCCGGACAGACGAGGCCGAGATCGGCCTCCGCGGCCGCCATCGCCGCGGGAAGCGCGCCCACTACCGCCACCAGCGAGCCGTCCAGCGAGAGCTCGCCGAGCGCCAGATGCGAGGAGACCGCGTCCAGCGGAACCGCCTCCATGGCGGCGAGGACCGCGAGCGCGATGGGCAGGTCGTAGTGCGACCCTTCCTTCGGCAGATCCGCGGGCGACAGGTTGACCGTGATCCTGCGCGCGGGCAGCGCGATGCCCATCGCGGTCATCGAGGCCCGCACCCGTTCCTTGGCCTCGCTCACCGCCTTGTCGGGGAGACCGACGAGATTGAAAGCGGGCAGACCGGCGGCGATGGCGCATTGCACTTCGACGAGCCGGGCGTCGACGCCCTGGAATGCGACAGTGTAGGCGCGCGCGACCATGGGGCTTCCTTAACCGGCCCGGCCGACCCTGACGCCTGCGGCGTTAGCGTCCGGTTAACGGTTCGCCAGCGGGACCACCGGCCGCTCCGGTCGTGCGCCAACGCTGGGCAAATGCCGCGTAGTCTCGGCCTGTCCTATCCCTAAGCGCCCGCTCGGGTGCTCAGTTGGGTTACGCGCGCGGCAACCTGCCGGCGACCGTGGGCACGCAGCCCGGCGAGCATGAGGAGCGCGGTGCCGAGCGCTGCGACAGGCGCAGGCAGCGGGACGACGGGCGGCTGGAAGTCGTAGGCGGTCAGCCCCGAGGAGTTGAAGGTCGACGCCACGTTTATCGTCGAGAAGGCGTCGGGCCGCGACGTCGTGTTGGAGATCATCGAATCGATGTCGTTGTAGTAGCGGAACGCGATCTCGTTGTTGCTCACGTCGGTGTTGCGCTCGAACATCATGGTGAAGAGCGAGCCGTCCCAGGTCAGGCCCCGCGAGTCGAAGGTCGACGCCACGTTTATCGTCGAGAAGGCGTCGGGTCGCGACGTCGTGTTGGTGATCATCGAGTTGACGTCAGCGTAGAAGCGAAAGGCGAGTTCGTTGGTGCTAACGTCGGTGGTCCTCTCGAACATCATGATGAACTGGGTCCCGTCCCAGGCCAGCCCGGAGGTGTTGAAGGTCGACGCAATGTTGATCGCAGAGAAGGCGTCGGGCCGTGACGTCGTGTTGGCGACCATCGAATCGATGCCGGCGTAGAAGCGGAACGCGAGCTCGTTGCTGCTCACGTCGGTGTTGCGCTCGAACATCGTGATGAACTGCGTCCCGTCCCAGGTCAGGCCTGTCGAGTCGAAAGTAGACGCAATGTTGATCGGCGAGAAGGCGTCCGGCTGCGAGGTCGTGTTGGCGACCATCGAGTCGTTGTCGGCGTAGTGCCGGAACGCGAGCTCGTTGGAGCTCACGTCGGTGGTCCGCTCGAACATCATCACCAAGGGCGCGGCGGTGGCAGGGTTGCCGACACACGCGGCAGCGAGCCATGCAAAACATATACGCGACAGAACGCCCATGTCCCTGACCGCAGGCCACACCAAAGAAAAGAAGCGTAACACGCCGGACAATTTCTCGCAACTAAAAAAATAAAGTGGTAGAATTTGATAGTCTTTTGTGGCTCAATGCGGCCTAAATTTGAATCGACCAGCGGCCGAGGCGTTTCAAAATCGGGGCGAATAGTCCGGGCGCTTACTCATGGGTAATCGGGTCGGCCGTGGCTTTGCGGCCACCGGGCTGCTACCAGCCCTCCGGCCTAGCGCTTTGGACAGCGGCTGGTCGGAGGTCGCGATGCTAGGCGGAGGGGCAAGGGCGGCGGCACGCAATTTCCGCATGGCAAGCTCGCCCAGCGCCACGTTCGAAGCGACGGCGTCGGCTGGCAGGATCTCCATGGCGGCAAGGACCGCAAGCGCGATGGGCAGGTCGTAGTGCGACCCTTCCTTCGGCAGATCCGCGGGCGACAGGTTGACCGTAATCCTGCGCGCGGGCAGCGCGAGGCCCATCGCGGTCATCGAGGCGCGCACACGTTCCTTGGCCTCGCTCACCGCCTTGTCGGGGAGGCCGACTAGGTTGAACGCCGGAAGCCCCGCGGTGATCGCGCACTGGACTTCGACAAGGCGCGCGTCGACGCCCTGGAAGGCAACGGTGTAGGCGCGGGCGACCATGCGTTTCTCCGAGCGCGACGCCCGAGGCTTGAACGCGAATGGTTGAAGCGGCGTTAACCCTTTCTTGTCGGTCCGCCGGGGAGCCGCCGAACGCCGGCCGGACGCGCCATTCCTTCGGAACTGGTAAACAAACTGTTTCGGGGGTCGCCCAGGGTGATCCGAGGCCCGCCGCCCCGCGTAAACCTTCTCGAAACTGTCGGCGCCAAGCGCCGATGCGCCATGGAGGGCTGAGCGAATGAACTTCGAGGACTCTGGAGCGAGGACGGTGACGAAGCGCGCGATGAGCGCGGAGATGCTGGACGCGGACACGGAACTCGAGCTCGCGCGCGCCTGGCGCAACCATGGCGATGAGCGGGCGCTGCACCGGCTGGTGAACGCCTACATGCGGCTGGCGATCTCGATGGCCTCGAAGTACCGCCGCTACGGCGCGCCGATGCCCGACCTCATCCAGGAAGCCGGCGTCGGCCTCATGAAGGCCGCCGAGAAGTTCGATCCTGACCGGGGCGTGCGGTTCTCGACCTACGCGGTCTGGTGGATCAAGGCGTCCATCCAGGACTATGTCATGCGGAACTGGTCGATGGTGCGGACGGGGTCGACGTCATCCCAGAAGGCGCTTTTCTTCAACCTGCGTCGGGTCCGCGCAAAGATCGAGCGGGAGGCGGGCGCCAACGGGGACGTGGTCGACGGCCAGAAGCTGCGCGAGATGATCGCTGAAGAGGTCGGCGTGCCTCTCCGCGACGTGGAGATGATGGATGCGCGTCTGGCCGGGTCGGATTTCTCGTTGAACGCCCAGCAGGCGGGCGAGGAGGGCAGGGAGTGGGTCGAGACGCTCGAGGACGGCGCGCCCCAGGCATCGGAGACGGTGGCTCGAAACTCGGACCTGTCGCGGGTGCGCGGCTGGCTCGCTGAGGCGCTGAACTCGCTCAATGACCGGGAGCGGATGATCATCGTCGAAAGAAAGCTGCGCGACGAGCCGCGCACGCTCGAGAGCCTCGGCAACGACCTTGGCCTCAGCAAGGAGCGGATCCGACAGCTGGAAGCGCAGGCGCTGGGCAAGCTGCGCAAGCGCTTGGAGCAGATTTCCGGGGCCGCGGCGGAGATGCTCGCCACTGCCTGACCACTGGCGTATGGTCCCGGCCGCGGACAGCAGGTCGGGACATCCGCAGGATCGGGGCTTGCGTTGAAACTTTGGTTTTTTGCGAGCGCAGCGGCGTTTGGGGGGTTCGCGTCGTCGGCGGCGGAGCTTGTCGAGGTCGATCGCTTCGTGGAGATGGCGCGCGACAGCGACATCGTGATTCTCGGCGAGATCCACGACAATCCCACGCATCACGAGGTTCAGGCCGCGATCGTGTCAGCGCTCCGTCCCGACGCTGTGGTCTTCGAGATGATCCCGCAAGCTCGCGAAGCCGAGGTGAACGGGCTTCGCGGTGATGGGGCCGGGCGCGAAGAACTTGCCGCTGCGCTCGACTGGCAAGCGAGCGGATGGCCATCCTTCGAGCACTATGCCCAGATACTGGAGGCGGCGCCCGACGCGCTGATCTTCGGGGCCGAGCAGCCCCGTGAGGACGTGATGCGCGCCGTCAAGGACGGGGCGGCGGCAGCGTTTGGCGCTGACGCGGCGATCTACGGGCTGGATGACCCGCTCGATCCGGTGGATCTGGCTGACCGTCTGGCCCAGCAGGCAGCCGCCCACTGTGACGCGCTCCCCGAGCAGATGCTGCCGGGGATGGTTGAGGCGCAGCGCTTCCGGGACGCCAAGCTCGCCAACGCTGCTTTGTGGGCGCGCACCACCAGCGGCGGTCAGGTTGTTGTCATCACCGGGTCGGGGCATGCCGACAAGCGGCGGGGCGTTCCGGCGTCGCTTGCGACCGCGGCGCCGGATGTGTCCGTGATGTCGCTCGGACAGTTCGAGGCGCCGCCCGACGACGCCGACGCTTTCGACGCCTACATGATCTCGGCCCCGCCGGACCGCGAGGATCCGTGCCTCGCGTTCGCTGCGCCGGCGGAGTGAGGCCGGCAGCCCGGCTTGCGAAGCCGGCGGACGCGCCCTAATCAGGAGCGGCGCGCGGCGACCCCGGGGATCCGACCGAAATGCTTGCCGGAAAACGCATCCTGTTGATCGTCGGCGGCGGCATCGCCGCCTACAAGAGCCTCGAGCTTGTGCGCCTGCTCGGCAAGGCGGGGGCCTCGGTGACGCCGGTCCTGACCACCGCCGGCGCCCGGTTCGTGACGCCGATGTCGCTGTCGGCGCTCTGCGGGCGCAAGGTGTTCGAGGATCTCTTCGATCTCACCGACGAGGCGGAGATGGGCCATATCGAGCTGTCGCGCAGCGCCGATCTGGTGGTGGTCGCGCCGGCGACGGCGGATCTGATCGCCAAGCTCGCAGCGGGTCTCGCCAACGATCTGGCCAGCACGCTGCTGCTCGCCACCGACAAGCGGGTGCTGCTGGCGCCGGCGATGAACGTGCGCATGTGGGATCATCCGGCGACGCGCCGCAACCTCGCTACGGCGCTGGCGGACGGCGCGCTGACGGTCGGGCCGGACGAGGGTGAGATGGCCTGCGGCGAATTCGGGCCGGGACGCATGGCCGAGCCGCCGGCGATCCTCGCGGCGATCGACGCGGCGCTCAGCGTCGGCGGGCCGCTCGCGGGCAGGCGGGCGCTGGTGACCTCCGGGCCCACGCACGAGGCCATCGATCCGGTGCGCTACCTCGCGAACCGCTCTTCGGGCCGGCAGGGCGCGGCGATCGCGGAGGCGCTGGCGGGTCTCGGCGCGGACGTCACGTTCGTGACCGGGCCGGCGGAAGCGGCCCGACCCTTGGGATGCGCCGTCGTCGAGGTCGAGAGCGCGGTGGAGATGCACGACGCGGTGATGTCGGCGCTTCCTGCCGACGTCGGGGTCTTCGCCGCCGCGGTGGCGGATTGGCGCGTCGAGGCACCGGCGGGCGGCAAGATGAAGAAGGCGCCGGGCGCGGCCGCGCCGGAGTTGCGGCTCGTGGAGAACCCCGACATTTTGCGCGCGGTCTCCGGGCTGGGCGAGAGGCGGCCGAGGCTGGTCGTCGGCTTCGCCGCGGAGACCGACGACGTGGTCGAGAACGCGCGGGCGAAACGCGTCCGCAAGGGCTGCGACTGGATTGTCGCCAACGACGTCAGCGCGGCGGGCGGCGTGATGGGCGGCGGCGAGAACGCCGTGATGCTGATCACAGCGGAAGCCGAGGAGGTCTGGCCGCGGCTCTCCAAAATCGAGACCGCCCGGCGACTGGCGGCGCGGATAGCGGCGGCGCTGCAATGAGCGGACTGGTCGTCGGAGTGGTGCGGCTCGCGCACCACGATCCGGATCTGCCGCTGCCGGCCTACCAGACGGACGGGGCGGCGGGCATGGACCTTGCGGCCTGCCTGCCGGATGCCGCGCGGGGGGAGGGCGTGACGCTCGCGCCCGGCGCGCGCCGGCTGATCCCAACCGGACTCATGCTCGAGATCCCGCAGGGCTTCGAGGCGCAGGTGCGCCCGCGCTCGGGGATGGCGCTGCGCGAGGGGCTGACGCTCGCGAATGCGCCCGGAACCATCGACAGCGACTATCGGGGCGAAGTCGGCGTGATCGTAATCAACCTCGGCGCGGCGCCCGTGACGATCCGGCACGGCATGCGGATCGCCCAGATCGTGTTTGCGCCGGTGGCGCGGGCGCGGCTCGAGGAGGTCGCCGCGGCTTCGGCGAGCGGGCGCGGGGCCGGCGGGTTCGGCTCCACGGGACGCGGCGCCGGGAGCTGACGCGCGGTGTTCGCGATCCTCGCGCTCTCGCTTTTTGCGCTGCTGGTGGCGCGGGTGGCCGGCGCGCCGCGCGGGAGCTGGCGCTACGTCGCCGCGGGGGCGGTCGCGGCGGTGCTCGCATCGCAGGCGCTCGCGCCGGGCCACCCGTTCCGGGTCGACCTTGTCGCCAACGCGATCGTGGCGTTCTGGCTCGGGCTCGCGGCGATCCCCGTGGGGCTGTACTGGCTTTGGCTGCGGCGGCTGCGGCTGCGCACGGGGGTCGATGCGGCGCTGGGCGAGGGCGACCGGCCCACCGGGCTGGTGGTCATCCCCGACGACGCGCGGCTGCTGGCCGACACGATGGCGGGTCTTGATGCGGAGACGGTGGCGGCGCTGGGCGCGGCGCCGGCTTCCACGTCGCTGGCGTGGCGCGACGCGGATGGCGCGCTGGCCGGACATCTGCGGTTCCGCGTGACTGGGCGGCTGGCCGAGCTCGAGGCGCTCCTGGTCGCGCCGGCGCGGCGGCGCAGCGGCGTCGGCCGCACGCTCCTTCAGGCGGCGGAACGCGAAGCCAGGTTGGCGGGGGCCGAACGCATGGTGGCGCGGCCCGGGTCATGGCAGTTTCCGGGGTTCTTCGAGGCGGCCGGCTACGCGACAACGGCCGACCGTCCGATCGGCGACGGCGCGCGAAGCCTGCTCATGGAAAAGGATCTGCGGTGAGCCTGTCGGAGGCCGAACTCGAACGTTATGCGCGCCACATCGTGCTGCGCGAGATCGGCGGACCGGGCCAGCGCCGGCTGGGCGCGGCGCGGGCGCTTGTGGTGGGTGCGGGCGGGCTTGGCGCGCCGGCTCTCCTCTACCTCGCGGCGGCGGGGTTCGGCCACATCGGCGTGGTGGACGACGACGCGGTGAGCCTGTCGAACCTCCAGCGGCAGGTGCTGTTCGAGACGGGCGACGTGGGCCGGCCGAAGTCCGCGGCTGCCGCCGAGGCGCTCGGGCGGCTGAATCCCCATGTCCGGGTCGTGACCCACGCCGCGCGACTGGACGCCGACAACGCGGCCGGACTGATCGGCGGGCATGACCTGGTGCTCGACGGCTGCGACAACTTCGCGACGCGCTATGCGGTGAACGCGGCGGCGGCGGCGGCAGCGACGCCCCTGGTGTCCGGGGCGCTCAGCCAGTGGGAGGGCCAGGTGTCGGTCTTCGATCCCGCGCGCGGCGCGCCCTGCTACGCCTGCGTCTTTCCGGAGCCGCCGGCGCCGGGGCTGGCGCCGAGCTGCGCGGTGGCGGGGGTGGTCGGGGCGCTGCCGGGAGTGATCGGCGCAATGATGGCGATGGAGGCGATCAAGATCGTCACCGGGGCGGGCGCACCGCTGCGGGGGCGGATGCTGATCTACGACGCGCTCGGCGCGGAGGCCAGGCGGATCGCGATCCGGCCGCGGCCGGGATGCGCGGTCTGCGGCGGTGGCGCCGCGTGACCGTTGCATATGGCCGCCGTTCGCCTAGATTGAGAGGCGGCGGGCGCTGGCCTTCCCGTGAGGGCGAGCATCCTAGTGGCCTTAAATGTTCTTGAGGGAGCTGGCTCTGTGACTGGTCCTGGCCTATCGCACCCGGCGCCCACCTGGTTATCCAGGCTCTCAAGGATCAAACGCCGCAACGGTCGCGCCGGGCCCGCCGCCTTACCTTGACCGATCCCGTGAGCGACGACCTCGCCGGCCGCAAGGCCGCGGCCCGCAGGCGGGCGCTCGCGGTGCGGCTGGAGGCGCATGGGGCCGGGTCGGGGCTGGCGCGGCGCGCGGCCGGCCATGCGCTTGAGGCGATCGCGCCGCTGCGGGGCGCGCTGACGGTGGCGGCATACATTCCCGTCGGGAGCGAGCTCGACACGACGCCGGCGATGCTGGCGCTGCACGGGCTCGGCTTCAGGGTCTGCGCGCCGGTGGTCGAAGCCAAGGGCGCGCCGCTGAGGTTCCGCGCCTGGCGGCCCGGCGCTGCGCTGGTCGAGGGTCCCTTCGGCGTTAGGGTTCCGGCCGAGGGCGCGGAGGTCGTTCCGGACGTCATCCTCGCGCCGCTGCTCGCCTTCGACGCGCGCGGATATCGGCTCGGCTACGGCGGCGGATACTACGACCGCACGATCGCGGCGCTGCGGCCGGCGGGGCTGCAGCGGGCCTTCGGCTTCGCCTATGCCGCGCAAGAGGTCGGGGCGGCGCCGGTCGACCCAAACGACGCGCGCCTTGATGGCGTGATCACCGAAGCGGGGCTGATGACGGTCGCGGAGGTGGCGGCGGAGGCGGAGGCCGCGGACTGATCGTCGCGCGAAACCGGGGCGCGCGCGCGTGCGAAACAGGCCTAACTCTATGAAATGAAAGCGCGAACGAATCCTGCTGTTTCGTTGATGGCTGCGCGCGCATCTGGCGCGCCCGGCCGCGCCGGATGCGGACGGCGCCGAGCGCCTTGTCGCGGGGCCGTCCGGCGACTAAGCCCGCGCCCATGAGACTTCTCTTTCTCGGCGACGTGATGGGCCGGTCGGGCCGGACGGCGGTGGTCAAGCGCCTGCCCGGCCTGCGCTCGGACTGGCGGCTGGATTTCGTGGTCGTCAACGCCGAGAACGCGACGGCGGGCGCGGGCCTCTCAGCCGCGCACGCCGCCGAGCTGCTCGCCGCCGGCGCGGACTGCCTGACGCTGGGAGACCACGCCTTCGATCAGCGCGAGATGCTGTCCTTCATCGAGACCGAGCCGCGGATCCTGCGGCCGCTGAACTACGCGCGCGCGGCACCGGGGCGCGGCGCGCGGCTCTTCGACGCTCCGGACGGGCGCAAGGTCTTCGTGGCGCAGGCGCTTGGGCGCGTGTTCATGAAGCGGCCCTTCGACGATCCGTTCTCCGCCCTCGACGCGGCGCTGAAGGCCGCGCCGCTCGGCGCGCAGGCCAGCGCGGTGATCGTCGACGCCCACGCCGAGGCGACGTCGGAGAAGATGGCGCTCGGCCACTGGTGCGACGGGCGCGCGAGCCTCGTTGCGGGCACGCACACCCATGTGCCGACCGCCGACACCCAGATCCTCGCCCGGGGCGCGGCGTTCCAGGCCGACGCGGGCATGTGCGGCGACTACGACAGCGTCATCGGCATGGACAAGGTCGAGCCGATCACGCGCTTCGTGACCGGCATGCCGAAGGGACAATTCGCGCCCGCCGAGGCCGAGGCGACGCTCTGCGGCGTCTTCGTGGAGACCGACGACGCCAGCGGACGGGCGCTGCGCGCCGGGCCGGTGCGCGTCGGCGGACGGCTGGCGCAAGCCGGCCCGGAATGACGCGCGCGTGACGCCGGCGCTGCGCGACCGGCTGCTGGCCCTCGCGGCCCTCGTGGCGATCGGCGCGGCCTGGGGTCTGACCATGCCGCTGAGCCGGGTGGCGGTCTCCACGGGACATGCGCCGCTGACGCTGCTGTTCTGGCAGCGCGTCATCGGCGTGGCGCTGCTCGCCGGCCCGGTGCTGGTCGCGGGCCGCGGATTCGAGATCACGTGGGCGCGGCTGCGGCTCTTCTTCTGGGTCGGGCTGCTCGGCTCGGTCCTGCCCGGCTATTTCAGCTACCTGACGGCGGCGCATCTCTCGGCGGGGGTGCGCTCGATCATCATCGCCAGCGTGCCGATGTTCGCGTTGCCGCTGGCGCTGGGCCTCGGTCTCGAGCGGCCCGAGGCGCGGCGCGCGGTCGGGGTGGCGCTCGGCGGCCTGTCGATCGCGCTGATCGCCGCGGCGGGCTCGGACGGGCTCGCCGGCGGCGCCGCCCTGGCGATGGTGGCGCTGGCGCTGGTCTCGCCGCTGTCCTATGCGATCGAGGCGAACTACCTCGCGGTGGTCGGCGCGCGCGGGCTCAGCCCGGTGGAGATCCTCTTCGGGGCGTCGCTGGTGAGCGTTGCGCTGCTCGTCCCGGCGGTGATCGCGTCGATCGCGTCGGGCGCGGGGCCGGGCCTGGGGTCCGGCTGGGGCCCGCCGGAGATGGCGCTTGCGGGCATCGGCGTCGTCGACGTGCTCGCCTATTCCGGCTATGTCTGGCTGGTCGGGCGCGCGGGGCCCGTGTTTGCGAGCCAGATCGCCTACCTCGTGACCGGCTTCGGGCTGGTCTGGTCAATGACGCTGCTCTCGGAACGGTATTCGCCCTGGGTGTGGCTGGCGCTCGCGGCGATGCTCGCGGGCGTGGCCATCGTGCAGCCTCGCCGCGGTGCAGCAATTTCCGCTTGAGCGGACCGCACGATTGCGTCAGGTTGCCTGCCGGTCCGGGTGGGGGCAACGCCGCCGGCCGCAACGCATCGGGGATCCGCAGCCGCAGTGACCGAGCTTCTCACCCACGATCTGTTCCTGCCCGTCTTCACCCTGCTGGTGATAGCGCTGATGTTCGCGGCGTTCATCAGCGAGATCTATCCGCCGGAAGTGGTGGCGATGGCGGGCGGCGCCGCGCTGTTCGCGGCCGGGGCGCTGCCGACCGCCGACGTGCTGTCGGTGTTCTCCAACCCCGCGCCCTGGACGATCGCGGCGATGTTCATCCTGTCGGGCGGGCTGGTGCGGACCGGGGCGCTGGCCAACGTGACCCGCCTGCTCGCCGCCCACGGCCGGGTGCGGCCGGGCATCGTGCTGGGCGCCATGGCGATCGCGACCGTCTTCGCGTCGGCGTTCATGAACAACACGCCGGTGGTCGTGGTGCTGCTGCCAGTCGCAGTGCAGATGGCGCAGAACATGGGGCTGGCTCCCTCCAAGCTGTTGATCCCCCTGTCCTACACCGCGATCCTGGGCGGGCTCTGCACGCTGATCGGAACCTCGACGAACCTGCTGGTCGACGGCGTGGCTAGGGCGCAGGGTCTCGAGCCCTTCACGCTGTTCGAGATCACGCCGCTGGCGCTCTGCCTGGTGGCGGTGGGCATGGCCTACATGCTGCTTTTCGTGCCGCGGCTGCTGCCCAACCGCAATTCGATGGCCGACCTCCTGGGCACCCGCAAGCGCATGAAGTTCTTCACCGAGGTCGTCGTGCCGGAGGGGTCGTCGCTGATCGGGGCGAAGGTGATGGACGTCGCGCTCTTCAAGCGCGAAGGCATGCGGGTAATCGACGTGCTGCGCGGGGAGGAGAGCCTCCGGCGGCAGTTCCCCGACGTGACCCTGCGCGAGGGCGACCGGGTGGTGCTGCGCACGGAGATGAACGAACTGCTGGGGCTCAAGGACAACCAGGCGGTCAACCTTGTCGATCGGGTGGGCTCGCGCAGCACGACCATGGTCGAGGCGCTGATCTCGCCCGATTGCCGGCTGGTGGGGCGCAGTCTCGGAAGCCTGCGCCTGCGGCGGCGATACGGCGTCTATCCGCTGGCGGTGCACCGCCGCAACCAGAACATCGGCCGGCAGCTCGACGACGTGATCGTGCGCGTCGGCGACACGCTGCTGCTGGAGGGCGCCCCGGAGGACATCCGCAGGCTGGCCGCCGACGTGGATCTGGTCGACATCTCCGAGCCCACCGAGCGGGCCTACCGGCGCGAGCGCGCGCCGCTGATGGTGGCGGTGCTGGTGGCGGTCGTCGGGCTGGCGGCCTTCGAGGTTGCGCCGATCCACATCCTCGCCATGCTCGGGGTGGTGGTCGTGCTGCTAACGCGCATCCTCGACGCCGACGAGGCGTTCTCCTACATCGACGGGCGGCTCATGGCGCTGATCTTCGCGATGCTGGCCGTGGGGGCGGCGCTCGATCACAGCGGCGCTCTGACGCTGATCGTCAACGCGATCGCGCCGAAGCTGCAGGGGCTGTCGCCATTCGTGGTGCTGATCTGCGTCTACACTCTGACGACGGTGCTGACCGAGGTGGTCACCAACAACGCCGTCGCGGTGGTGGTGACGCCCATCGCGATCGCGCTGGCCCAGAACCTCGGCATCGACCCGCGCCCGCTGGTGATCGCGGTGATGGTGGGCGCGTCGGCGAGCTTCGCGACGCCGATCGGCTACCAGACCAACACGCTGGTCTACGGGCCGGGCGGCTATCGGTTCACCGACTACCTGCGGGTGGGCGTGCCGATGAACATCATCATCGGGATCGCGACCTGCCTGCTGATCCCGGTGTTCTTCGAGCTCTGAGCGCCGCTCCGGCCGGGCGTCGGCGCGGTCTCGCGGCGACCACTTGAAGCCGTCGCGGGCGCTCGCCTATACACCGCGTCAACGGAACGGTTTATCGATCGGAGGCGCCCATGGCCGGACACTCCAAATGGGCCAACATCCAGCACCGCAAGGGTCGTCAGGACGCCATGCGGTCCAAGCTCTTCTCCAAGCTCTCCAAGGAGATCACCGTCGCCGCGAAGATGGGCGATCCCGACCCCGACAAGAACCCGCGCCTGCGCCTGGCGGTCAAGGAGGCCAAGGCCAACTCGATGCCCAAGGACAACATCGACCGGGCGATCAAGAAGGCGATTGGCGGCGACGCGGAGAACTACGAGGAGATCCGCTACGAGGGCTACGGGCCTAACGGCGTGGCGATCATCGTCGAAGCGATGACCGACAACCGCAACCGGACGGCGTCGAACGTGCGCTCGACCTTCACCAAGCGCGGCGGCAACCTCGGCGAAACCGGGGCGGTGAGCTTCATGTTCGACCGCAAGGGCCAGATCGTCTACCCGGCCGAGGCGGCGAGCCCGGACGACGTGATGATGGCCGCCATCGAGGCGGGCGCCGAGGATGTGGAGAGCGGCGAGGACGGCCATGTGATCTGGTGCGCCGACACCGATCTCAACGACGTCTCGAGCGCGCTGGAGGCGGCGCTCGGCGAGGCGGAATCGACCCGGCTGGTCTGGCGGCCGCAGACCACCACGGAACTGGACCTCGACGCCGCGCGCACGCTCCTGGCGCTGATCGAGGCGCTCGAGGACGACGACGACGTGCAGTCGGTGACCGCCAACTTCGAGATCCCCGACGACCTGATGGCGCAGCTCTAGGGGCGGTCCCCGTGTCGGCGGGGAATCGCCGCGGGGGGCCGCCCGCCTGGACCGCCGAGCGGCGCGCCCGGGTCAGCCCGGCGCCGGCGCGGTTGTGATCGCAGGACCCGGTCGGGCCCCTTGGCCGCGGCTGCGCCATTCGTCAGGGTCCGCAAGGAGTTGAAGGTGATTCGGGATTGGCGTAGGCGGGTTTTCGCGCAATGGTGCGAGTGGATTGACCCGCGGGAGGAACCATGGGCTGGCGTTGGGGCGCCCTAATCTTGTCATCGGTGGTGATCGGACTCGCGGGAGAAGCCTCCGCGGTGGAGATCGTGACCGGAACGGCAAGCTATCGCGAACGCGTCGCGCTGCCGGACGTGGCGGTCTTCGAGGCGGTTCTCGAGGACGTGAGCCGCGCCGACGCCATGGCGGTGGAGATCGGCCGGGTCCGGATCGAGAACGCCGGCGGTCCGCCCTATGACTTCGCCATCGAGTTCGATCCCGAGACTATCGATGCGCGTGGAGTTTACGCGGTGCGGGCGTCGGTCTTCTCCGGCGGTCGCCTCCTTTTCGTGTCGGACACCCATACGCCGGTCATCACCCGCGGCGCGCCGCTGGACGTGAACATCGAGATGCGCCAGATCGCGTCCCGGACGGGCGCACGGGAGAGCCTGCTGGCGGAGTTGCCGGCGCAATACGTCGGCACGCTGCCCTGCCCGGACTGCGAGGCGCTGCGCTATCATCTCAACCTGTGGCCGGACACGGTGTTCCACCTGCGGCGCAACTGGCGGGGCGCAGACCGGGTGCAGGACACGATCGGTCACTGGCGCGTCGACGAGGCGGAGCGGCGGCTCATCCTGTCGTCCGGCGGCGACCGGCTGGTGTTCGAGATCGCGGACGGCGGCGGCCTGCGCCCGCTCGATCTTCAGGGACAGCCGCTCGCGAAGGGGCCCGAGGGCGAGCTGACCGTGCAGGCGGAGGCCGATCCGTTTGACCCGCAACTGCCGATGCGCGGCATGGTCGCCTATCTGAGCGACCGGGCGAAGGTCCGCGAATGCGAGACCGGCCGCGACTACGATCTCGCCATGGAAGGCGATTTCGAGACGCTCGAGGAGGCATATCTCGCCGCCGGGGTGGCGCAGGGCGAGCGGATCATGGCGAGCTTCGATGGAACGATCATCGGCGCTTCGGACGACGACGGCGACCCAAAGGTGCGCGTGGACGCCTTTACCGGCATCTGGCCCGGCGAGACCTGCGAGCCGAGCGCGCCCGAGGCGGCGCTGACCAACACCTACTGGCGGCTGCTGCGGCTGGGCGACGTCGAGATCGTGCCGACCGAGGGCATGAAGGAGCCCCATCTCACTCTGGACGAGGCGGAGGGCCGCTACTCGGCTACGGTTGGCTGCAACCAGCTGGTCGGGGGCTTCGAGGCCGATGGCGCAACGCTCGAATTCGGGATGGGCGCGAGCACGATGATGGCCTGCCCGCCGCCGCTCGACGACTGGGAGCGCCGGCTGTCGGAGGCGCTGGCCACGACCAAGGGATGGCGGATCGATGGGCAGGCGCTGGAGCTGATCGGCGCGGACGGGTCGGCGCTGGGGCTCTTCGAAGCCGTCTACCTGCGCTGAGCCCATGGCCGCGGCAGCATCCAACCGCCGCGTCGTGCTCGCCGCGCGGCCGGACGGGGCTCCAAGGTGGTCAGATTTCCGGATCGAGGATGCGCCGGCGCCGGACCCGGCCGAGGGCGAGGCGGCCCTCGAGACGCTCTGGCTGTCGCTCGACCCCTACATGCGCGGGCGGATGGGGGACGGCCCGTCCTACGCGGCGCCGCTGTCGCCCGGCGCGGTGATGCCCGGCGATGCGGTGTCGCGGGTGGTCGCGTCGCGGCTGGAAGGGGTCGCGCCGGGCGATCTGGTGCTGGCCAGCACCGGCTGGCAAACCCGATCGGTCACCGGGCGCGACGGGCTGACGAAGCTCGACCCCGGCATGGCGCGACCCTCGCTGGCCTTGGGGGTGGCCGGCATGCCGGGGTTCACCGCCTATGTCGGGCTGCTCGACATCGGCGCGCCAAGGCCGGGCGAGACCGTGGTGGTCGGCGCCGCGAGCGGCGCGGTGGGCGCGGTCGTCGGGCAGATCGCCCGGCTGAAGGGCGCGCGCGCGGTGGGGGTCGCCGGCGGGCCGGAGAAGTGCGCATACGTCGTCGAGACGCTCGGTTTCGATGCCTGCCTCGACAGGTATGCGCCGGATCTGGCCGGGCGGCTGGCGGCGGCCTGTCCGGACGGGATCGACGTCTATTTCGAGAGCGTCGGCGGAGCGGTGACCGCCGCCGCCCTGCCTTTGATGAACCTGCGTGCGCGGATGCCGGTCTGCGGCGTGATCTCGCACTATAACGCCGCCTCGCCGCCGGAGGGGCCAGACCGGCTGCCCGGTTTCCTGCGGACGGTGCTGAGGCGGCGGCTGAAGGTGCAAGGGTTCCTCATCGACGATCATTACGCCGACCGGTTCGCGGAATTCGCCCGCGACATGGCGGGCTGGCTGGCCTCCGGCGCGGTGACATATCGCGAGGACGTCGTCGAGGGGCTGGAAAACGCCCCGGCGGCGTTCATCGGCCTTCTCGAGGGCCGGAACTTCGGCAAGCTTGTGGTCAGGGTCGCCGGCTGACTGCGACCCGGATTCGGCGGTCCGCGTGCGGACCGGTCGCAAATATCTGGAGAAAAAGGAGAAATTTGTTAACGCGGTCTGCGGCGTCGATCGAGTCAGCGAAGGCCGAGCAGCGCCAGCTCGATGTCGAGCTCGCTGGTGAAGGCGCCCGGACGACGCTCCAGCATGCAATCGATGCGCTCGCGCGACGCGCGCGCCTCGGCTTCCGCGTCCGGTCGGGGGACCGGGCGCGCGCCACGCCGCGAAAACCTCGCCGCCAGCAGTTCCAGCGCTCCGCTCCTGAGGGTCCGGCCGGTCATCGCGCGCTCCTTTGCGTCCTCGTCGATGCGACGATGATGCACCGCGCGCCGATTCGCTGGTATCCGCGCCAGCGTTGCGCCATTCTTCAGAAATGCAGAGCGGCTTTTGCAACTGGTCGGACGTGCGGGTGTTTCTCGCCGTGCTCAGGGCCGGCTCGACCTTGGCGGCGTCCAAGGAACTCGGGATGGCGCAGCCGACTGTGGCGCGGCGGATCGACGCGCTCGAGCACGAGTTGAACCTGACGCTGTTCGAGCGGGACACGCGCGGCTTCCGGCCGACGCGCGACGCCGAACGGCTGGCGGCGCCGGCGGCGGCGATCGCGGCGGCGGCGGAGGCCTTCGCGAAGGAGGCGAGAGACGCTGGCCGTGGAGATGCGCGGCCGATCCGGCTGACCGCGCCGAGCGCCAACTTCTCGGCCAGCCTCTCGGCGATCCTGTCAGACTTCACAGCCGAACATCCGGGCGCGCATTTCGAGCTGATCTCGAGCCACGACCTGCTGGACCTCGCCGCCGGCGAGGCGGACGTCGCGGTCCGCGTGGTGAAGCAGATCGACGACGACCGGCTGATCTGCACGAAGCTCACCACGGTGACGGCGTCGCTCTACGCCTCGAAGGCCTACGCGGACCGGCGGGGCCTGCCGGCGTCGCCGTCCGAGCTTGGGGGCCATTCGTTCGTGGTGTACGAAAATTCGGGCAGGTCGCCCAGGATCAACGACTGGCTGCTGGAGCGCATCGAGACCTCGCAGATCGTGGCGCGCTGCAAGCAGGTCGAGGCGATGATCGCCGCCGTGCGCGCCGGGTTCGGGATCGGGCCGTTGCCCAGTTCGCTCGCCAACGACGACGGGACGCTGGTGCGCTGCTTCGAGCCACCCGAGGGCACTGCCGTGTCGAGCTGGCTGGTGATCTCGCCGGACGCCTACAGCCGGCCGGAGGTGAGGGCGTTTTCCCGCTTCTTCGCACCGCGCTTCCGGGCGATCTTCAGGCGGTAGCGGGCGCGGTGGGCAGATGGGCGCCGTCACCTCGCTCTTCGTGCGCAAGGTGGTTCGCGCCGCCGGGGCGGGGGTGGACCAGGCAGCCCTCCTGCGCGGGATCGGGCTCGATCCCGAAGGTCCGGACGCATTCGGCGTCATGGTCAACGACGCGGAGTACTATGATCTGCTGGAATGCATCGCCGATCTGACCGGCGGCGCGGCCGATCTGCCGGTCCGCGTCGGGGCGAGCATGCGCTGCGACGATTACGGCGCGTTCGGGCTGGCGTGGAAGACGGCGCCGACCCTGCGCGGGTCGTTCGCGCGGGCCGAGCGCTTTTGGCGGCTCCTGACCAGCGTCACCGAATACGAGGTGCGGAGCGACGGCGAGGACGCGCTGTTCCTGCTGCACCGCGCCGGCGAGCGGCGGCCGGGGCTCCGCATGTCGAACGAGGCGAGCCTCGCCAGCGTCGTGTCGCTGATCCGCGAGGTGTCGCCCGTCGCGTTCGCGCCGCTGGAGGCGCATTTCCGGCATCCGCCCCCGGCGACGATCCGGGCGCATGCGGCCTATTTCGACTGTCCGCTGGTCTTCGGGTCGGGCATGGACGCGCTGCGCGTGCCGGCGGCGGCGCTGTCGCGGCGCAACCGTCTCGGCGACGAGGGCGTCAGCCGGTTCCTGCTGTCGCATCTCGAGCGGGAACTCGAAAGCCTCGCCGCCGACCGGACGCTTCGGGAGGTGACGAGCGACGCCGTCGCGCGGTCGCTCAGCGACGGCGTGCCGAAGCTGATCGACGTGGCCCGGCGGCTGGGGATGAGCGAGCGCACGCTCCAGCGTCGTCTGGCGGAGGAGGACCTGTCGTTTCGCGATCTGGTGGACGCGGCGCGCCGCGACCTGGCCGAGGGGCTGCTGCGGCGGAGCGACTACTCGCTGGCGGAGGTGGCGTTCCTGACCGGGTTCTCCGAGCAGAGCGCCTTCAACCGCGCCTTCCGGCGCTGGTCGGACACCACGCCGGCGGCGTTTCGCGCGGCGGGCTGACGCGGCGGGCTGACGCGCACGGGCTGGCGCGGCGGGTCAATTCTCTGGCGGAGACGGTCAAGCCTCGGGCCGATCGGCGCGCGCATGGTGCCTGCATCACGCAACCAAGGGAGACGAGTGATGCAGAAGAGACCCATTCTGGTGATCGGCGCGACCGGCAAGACCGGATCGCGCATCGCGCGGCTGCTGAGCGAAGCCGGCCACGACGTGCGTCGCGGTTCGCGCCGGTCGGCGACGCCCTTCGACTGGGAGGATCCGGCGACCTGGCCGGAGGCGCTGGACGGCGCGGGCGCGGCCTATGTGTCCTACTTCCCGGACCTGGCGTTTCCGGGCGCGGTGGAGAAGGTCGCGGCGCTCTGCGAGGTCGCGTGGTCGGCCGGCGTCGGGCGGCTGGTGCTGCTCTCGGGGCGCGGCGAGCGTCACG
Organism: uncultured Alphaproteobacteria bacterium; assembly: GCA_963700835.1. GTDB lineage: Bacteria > Pseudomonadota > Alphaproteobacteria > Rhodobacterales > Rhodobacteraceae > Amaricoccus. The sequence goes on along the minus strand of CAVOZD010000029.1, from coordinate 35,999 downwards.
CGCGGCTCGGCGAGGCGGCGGTGCGCCGCTCGGGCCTGGACTTCACGCTGGTCCGGGCGGCCTGGTTCGCTCAGAACTTCAGCGAGGGCTACCTGCGCGATCAGGTGCTCGGCGGGGTGATCGCCATGCCGGGCGGCGACGTGCGCGAGCCGATCGTCGACGTGGACGACATCGCCGAGGTCGCAGCGGCGGCGCTGACCGAGCCGGGTCACGAGGGGCGGCTCTACGAGGTGACGGGCCCGCGGCTCCTGAGCTTTGCGGAGATGGCCGGCGAGCTCGCGGCGGCGACGGGGCGGCCGATCCGCCACGTTCCGATCAGCTTCGAGGAGTTCCACGACGGGCTGGTGCAGGTCGGCGGCCCGTTCGTGGCCGACGTCTTCACCGTGATCGCCCGCGAGACGCTCGACGGCCGCAACGCGGCGCTCGCCGGCGGGGTCGCGGCCGCGCTCGGTCGCCCGCCGCGCGACTTCGCCCGGTTCGCGCGCGCCGCCGCCGCGGCAGGGGCCTGGTCCGACGCGGCCTGAGCCGCGCGATCCGGCCGGCGATGCGTGGCGCGTCCGGGGAAATCGCCGGGTCTCTCCTCCTGTCAGGAAGAGGCGCCGGCCCGCGCGCCTACATCGGTTGGGGCAGGCCCCTTCGGATGGCGGCGATCCCTTCGAGGATCTCGGCGTCGAGCGTCACGTCGGCGGCGGCGAGGTCGGTCCCGAGCTGGTCCATGGTGGTCGCGCCGATGATGATCGAGCCCATGAACGGGCGCGAGGCGCAGAAGGCGAGCGCGAGGTGGGCGGGGTCGAGCCCGTGGTCGCGGGCGAGCTGCACATAGGCGGTCACCGACGGCGCGGAGTGGGGATTGATCCGCCCGCCGAGGTTGTCGTTGAGGGTCCGGCGCGAGCCGGCGGGCAGGGCGCCGCCCTCGTACTTGCCGGTCAGAAGGCCGGCGGCGAGCGGCGAGAACGCCAGCAGGCCGACGTCCTCGTGCCGGCTGAGCTCGGCGAGGTCGAGATCGTAGAGCCGGTGCAGGAGGTTGTACTCGTTCTGGATCGAGACGACGCGCGGCAGGCCGTGGCGCTCGGCGAGTTCGAGGAACTTCGCGGTTCCCCAGGCGCTCTCGTTGGACAGGCCGAAGTGGCGGATCTTGCCCTCGGCGACGAGCGCGCCGACGGTCTCGAGGATGGCGAGCATGCGCGCCTCCTCGCCGCGTTCCTGGCCGTAGGGGTCGAAGCCCCAGCTCTGGCGGAAGTGGTAGGAGCCGCGGTTCGGCCAGTGCAGCTGGTAGATGTCGATGACGTCGGTCTGCAGGCGGCGCAGGCTGCCCTCGACGGCGATCCGCAGCGTGTCGGGCGCGATCGGCGCGCCGTCGCGGCCGGTGCTGCGGTTGCCGGCGCCGACGATCTTGGTGGCGATGATCACGTCGTTCCGACGGCCGGTGCGCGCGACCCATTGGCCGATGATCGCCTCGGTGTCGCCGGCGGTCTCCGGGCTCATCGGGGTGGTGGGATACATCTCGGCGGTGTCGATGATGTTGACGCCCTGGTCGAGCGCGTAGTCGATCTGCTCGAAGGCCTCCTCGGGCGTGTTCTGGCTGCCCCAGGTCATCGAGCCGAGGCAGTAGAGGCTGACCTCGAGATCGCTGCGTCCCAAGCGATGTCGTTTCATGAATGTCCCCCTGTTTGGGCCCGGAGGCTGGCCCGGATGGCGGGCCAGCGCAAGGGTCGGGGGCGGGGTTCAGCGGCCGCGGGCCTCGGGGATCAGGCCGCGGGGAGCGAAGCGCAGGACGAGCAGCAGGATGAGCCCCATCAGGAACAGCCGCAGGTGCGGGGCGGCGTCGATCAGGTGGCCGCGCAGCCAGCCGTCGCCCATGCCGGCGGTGATGTTGGCCATCAGCCAGGTTCCCGCCGGTTCGGCCATGATCCAGACGTACCAGATCAGGAAGCCGCCGAGGACCGCGCCCCAGTTGTTGCCCGAGCCGCCGACGATCACCATCACCCAGATCAGGAAGGTGTAGCGCAGCGGGATGTAGGAGCCGGGCGTGAACTGGCCGTCGATGGTGACGAGCATGGCGCCCGCGACGCCGATCACCGCCGATCCGAGCACGAAGACCTGCAGGTGCCGGGCGGTGACGTCCTTGCCCATGGCTTCGGCCGCGTCGCGGTTGTCGCGGATCGCGCGCATCATCCGCCCCCAGGGCGAGCGCAGCGCCTTCTCGCAGAGCCAGAGCAGAACGGCGAGCACGAGCACGAAGAGGAGCGCGTAGGAGGCGCGCGAGACCAGGGCGGCGGCGGTCGTGGGGTCGACGCCGAAGCGCGCCCCGAGGTCGATCACCCAGGGCGTCGCCTGCAGGACGCGCTCGTCGGGAACCGGCTGGGGCAGGCCGGTGACGTTCTTCACGCCGCGGGTGAGCCAGTTCTCGTTCTTGAGCACCGCGAGGATGATCTCGGCGATGCCAAGGGTTGCGATCGCGAGATAGTCCGAGCGCAGACCGAGCGCGACCTTGCCGACCACATAGGCCGCGCCCGCCGCGAAGAGCCCGCCGACCGGCCAGGAGAGCACGATCGGCAGACTCAGCCCGCCGAGATAGCCCTCCGCCGAGGCGTTGACCGCCTCGATCGCGTCCGAGGCCGGGTCGAGGAACAGCCGCATCACCGCGTAGCCGGCGAGGATGGTCAGTAGCGTCACCGGCCCGCGCATGCGGCGCGGGACGCGTTCGCGGGCGAAGAGCGTCAGGCCGAGCGTGCCAAGGATGGCGAGCGCGGTCAGGCCGAGATTGATCCCGCCGGCGGCCCAGGCCGCGGGCACCGGCGGCATGGAGACCAGCACGGCGGCGACCCCGCCCAGCGCCGCGAAGCCCATGACGCCGGCGTTGAAGAGCCCCGCGTAGCCCCACTGGATGTTGAGCCCCAGCGCCATGATCGCCGCGATCAGCCCGAAGTTGAGGATGGTCAGCGCCACGGTCCAGCTCTGCAGGAAGCCGACCGCGAGCAGGAGCGCGGCCATCGCCGCGTAGAGCAGGACGCCGCGCGCCAGGGGGCTCACAGGACCTTCCCCCGGAAGATGCCGGTCGGCCGCACGAGGAGCACGACGACGAGGATGATGAAGGAGACGGCGAACTTGTAGTCGGTGGACAGCAGTTGCAGGAGCCCCTCGCTCTCGATCCCGAGATACCCCAGGAAGCCCTTGTAGGCGTAGGTGACGGTGACCTCGGAGAAGGCGATGATGAAGCCGCCGGCGATGGCGCCGAGCGGCTGGCCGATGCCGCCGACGATGGCGGCGGCGAAGATCGGCAGCAGGAGCTGGAAGTAGGTGAACGGCCGGAAGGATTTGTCGAGTCCGTATAGCACCCCGGCGATGGTGGCGAGCGCCGCGGCCAGCACCCAGGTGATCATCACCACCCGGTCGGGGTTGATGCCCGAAAGGAGCGCCAGATCCTCGTTGTCCGAATAGGCGCGCATCGCCTTGCCGGTGCGGGTCTTCTGGAGGAACCAGAAGACGAAGGCGACGGTGACCAGCATCACCAGAACGGTGATCACCTGGCTGGTGCGCAGCGCCAACCCCTCCTCGAGCCCGGTGAGCGCCTTGAAGTCGGGCACGCGCAGAACGAAGCGCGCGCCGTCCTCGAAACGCTGGTCGGAGGTGCCGATGAAGAAGCGGGTGAGGGCGTTGTAGATGAACATCACCCCCACCGAGGCGATGACGAAGATCACCGGGTCGCTGCGCCGGGCGCGGTAGAACCGGTAGACCCAGCGGTCGGTGACCAGCGCCAGCCCGACCGCGGCGAGGATGCCGAAGGGCAGGGCGAGAAGCGCGGTGGGCAGCGGCCCGAGGCCGACGCCCTGGGCCTGGAACCACCAGGTGAGCAGGATGGTCGCCATGGTGCCGAAGGCCATCATGTCGCCGTGGGCGAAGTTCGAGAAGCGCAGCACCGCGTAGATCAGCGTCACCCCGAGCGCGCCGAGCGCCAGCTGCGAGCCGTAGGCGACCGCCGGGATGAGCACGAAGTTGGCGAGCAGCACGAGCGCGTTGAGCACGTTTTCCATGCCTCAGCCCCCGAGGAACGACTTGCGGACCTCGGGATCGGCGAGAAGCGCCTGCCCGGTGTCGGTGAAGCGGTTGGCGCCTTGCACGAGCACGTAGCCGCGGTCGGCGATGTGGAGCGCCTGGCGGGCGTTCTGCTCGACCATGAGGACGGCGATGCCGGTGGCGGCGACCTCGAGGATGTTGTCGAAGAGCTCGTCCATGACGATCGGCGAGACCCCGGCGGTGGGCTCGTCGAGCATGAGCACCCTGGGCCTGGTCATCAGCGCCCGGCCGACCGCGACCTGCTGGCGCTGGCCCCCGGAGAGCTCGCCCGCCGGCTGGCGGCGCTTCTCCTTGAGGATCGGGAACAGCCGGAACACGCCCTCCATGGTGTCGCTGAAGTCGTCGTCGCGGATGTAGGCGCCCATCTCGAGGTTCTCCTCGACGGTGAGCGAGGTGAAGACATTGGCGGTCTGCGGCACGAAGCCCATGCCGGCGTGCACGCGTTCCTGCGGGCTGAGCGCGGTGATGTCGCGGCCGTCGAGCCGGACCGCGCCCTTGCGCAGGTTGAGCATGCCGAAGACCGCCTTCATCGCGGTCGACTTGCCTGCGCCGTTCGGCCCGACGATCACCGCGATCTCGCCCTGGTCGACGGCGATGGTGCAGTCGGTCAGGATGTCGGCGCCGGTTCCGTAGCCGCCGGTCATGGCCTCGCCGATCAGGAAGCTCATGCGGGGGCGCCCGCGCGGGCGGGCCGGTTCTTGAGTCCGGTGCCCAGATAGGCCTCGATCACCGCCTCGTCGGCCATGACCTCGGCGGGCGAGCCTTCGGTGAGCACCTTGCCCTCGGCCATCACGATCACCGGGTCGCAGAGGCGGCCGATGAAATCCATGTCGTGCTCGATCATGCAGAAGGTGTAGCCGCGGTCGCGATTGAGGCGCACGATGGCGTCGCCGATGGTGTTCAGCAGCGTGCGGTTCACGCCGGCGCCGACCTCGTCGAGAAAGACGATCTTGGCGTCGACCATCATGGTGCGGCCAAGTTCCAGCAGCTTCTTCTGGCCGCCGGATAGGTTGCCGGCGAGTTCGTCGGCGACCTGGGGGATCTCGAGGAACTCGATGACCTCGTCGGCCCTGCGGCGGATCTCCTCCTCGCGCACCCGGACCCGGCCGCCGCGGAACCAGGTGTCCCAGAGGATCTCGCCCGGCTGGCCGGCGGGCACCATCATCAGGTTCTCGCGCACGGTCAGCGTGGAGAACTCGTGCGCGATCTGGAAGGTGCGCAGCAGGCCCTTGTGGAAGAGCTCGTGCGGGCTGAGGCCGGTGATCTCCTCGCCGTCGAGCCAGACATGGCCCGAGGTGGGACGGTAGTGGCCGGCGATGACGTTGAAGAGCGTGGTCTTGCCGGCGCCGTTCGGGCCGATCAGACCGGTGATCGAGCCCCTCTCGATCTCGATCGAAGCGCCGTCGACCGCGCGGATGCCGCCGAAGTGCATGTTGAGGTCTTCGACGCGGATCATCGGCCTGGCGACTCCTCCTGTCGGCCGGTCCCCGGAGGGACCGGCCGGTCGCGCGCGCTCAGCGGAAGCCGATCGTGGACGTGGTGTTGTCCAGTATCTCGTACTCGCGGTACGAGCCTGCGGCTTCGCCCGGACCGATCAGTTCGACGCCGGAGGCGCCCTGATAGTCGATGTCGGTGCCGGCCGCGGCCAGCTCCAGACCCTTGGCGAGCTCGCCGGGGAAGATCGGCTCGCCCGGCGCGTTGGCGACCTCGATCATCTTGTCGCGGATGCCGGTGCGGTCGGGTCCGCCGGCCGCCGCCATGGCCAGCGCGATCAGCGCCGCCGCGTCGTAGCTTTCCGGCGCGTAGGTTCCGGTGGGATCCACACCGGCCGCTGTCGCGAGGTCGGCGAAGCGGGCGGCGCCCTCGCCCTCCGAGCCGGGCAGGGTGCCGATCACCTTGCCGTTGATCTCGTCGCCGATGGAATCGATCAGGCTCTGGCCGAACATGCCGTCGGGGAAAAAGAACTGGTCGAACGCGCCGGTGTCGAGCGCGGCCTGAACGATGCCGACGCCGCCCTGGTCCACGTAGCCCGCGACCACCAGCATCGGCGCGCCTGACGCCTGCAGCGCCGCGACTTCGGCCGAGTAGTCGCCCTTGCCGTCCTCGTGGGCGGCATTAATCGCGACGGTGCCGCCGCGCGCCTCGGCGGCCGCTGCGATCGCGTCGGCGAGACCCTTGCCGTAGTCGTTGTTGGTGTAGGTGATCGCTATGTTGTCGATGCCGCGCTCGCTGAGGATATCGCCGATGATCTCGCCCTGGCGCGCGTCGGAGGGGGCCACACGGAAGAAGTAGCCGTCATCCTCGATGGTCGAGAGCGCCGGCGAGGTGGCCGAGGGGGACACCATCACCACGCCGTTCGGGACGGCCACGTTGTTGGCGATGGCGGTGGTCACGCCCGAGCAGTCAGCGCCCATGATGGCCGCGACGTTGTCGGAAGTGATCAGTCCCTCCGCGGCGGTGGTGGCGGCGGCGGCGTCGATGCAGGTCGAATCGGCCCGGACCGGGTTGATGGTCACGCCTCCGGGCAGCAGGCCGCTCTCGTTGACTTCGGTGAAAGCGAGTTCGGCGCCGGCGGCCATGCCGGGGGTGATCGATTCCAGCGGCCCGGTGAAGCCGAGGATGATGCCGACGTTCACGCTGTCCTGCGCCTGGGCGGCGGATGCGGCCATCAGGCCGGCGGTGGTGGCGAGAAGCATTCTTTTCATGTGTTGGGTCTCCCTGAAGGTCTTGCGCCTTGTCGAACATCTCGCACTGGACCGGTCGGCCCGCAGCGAATCAACGCATGAACATATATTTCGAGCGTTTGGACGCAAGCGCTCGACTTCCGATCAGACGATTCCGCCTGCGATCAGGCGGCGGGCGACGCCGCGAAAGGCGCGGGCCTCGGGGCTGTCGGGCCTGGCGGCGGTGATCGGGACTCCCTCGTCGCCGGCGAGGCGGATGGCCAGATCTAGGGGGATCTCGCCGAGGAAGGGCAGGCCGAGACGCTCGGCCTCCGCCCGGGCGCCGCCGTGCCCGAAGATGTGGGCCTCGTGGCCGCAGCTGGGACAGATGTAGGCCGACATGTTCTCGATCAGTCCGAGCACGCGCACGCCGGTCTTGTCGAACATGTCGAGAGCCTTGCGCACGTCGAGGAGCGCCACGTCCTGGGGGGTGGAGACGACGATCGCGCCGGCAAGCGTATAGCGCTGGGCCAGCGTGAGCTGCACGTCGCCGGTGCCGGGCGGCAGATCGACCACCAGAACGTCGAGTTCGCCCCACTGGACCTGGCCCAGCATCTGCTGGAGCGCGCCCATCAGCATCGGGCCGCGCCAGACCACCGCCTCGCCCTCCTTGAGCATCAGGCCGATGGACATCATCGTCACGCCATGGGCGTGGAGCGGCAGGATGGTCTTGCCGTCCGGCGATTTCGGACGGTCGCTGACGCCCATCATGCGCGGCTGCGAGGGGCCGTAGATGTCGGCGTCGAGCAGGCCGGCGCGCTTGCCCTCGCCGACCAGCGCCACCGCGAGGTTGGCCGCGACCGTGGACTTGCCGACGCCGCCCTTGCCCGATCCGACCGCGATGATGCGCTTGACCCCCGGCACCGGGGCCGGCCCGGCCTGGGGCGTGGGATGGCGGCCGATCTTGAGGTCGGGCGGCGGCGACTTCGGCGACGGGCCATGGGCGGTGAGCAGGGCCGAGACCTTGCTGACGCCCGGCATGGCCCGAACCGCGCTTTCGGCGGCTGCGCGCACGGGCTCGAGCCGGGCGCCCTGCTCGGGCGCGACCTCGAGCACGAAGCGCACGGCGTCGCCCTCGATGGTGAGCGCCCGCACCAGGTCGGCGTCGACGATGCTGCCCTCGCCGCCCGGCATGCGCACGGTCGAGAGGGCGGCGAGGACGTCGGCGCGGGTGACGGGCATGTGCGGGCGCTCCTTGCGGCGGCTATGCGGTGCAACATCGGATCCCGGGCGGCGCGGGGCAAGGGTCCGCGGGCGCAAGCGCGCCGAAGGCCGGCCATTGCGGGGCGAGAGGGCCGGGTGCGACTGCGAAGAACATGTCGGATTGCGCGATCGTGTTCGCAGCGAGGCCGCGGCGCGCGGGCCATGGCGGGGATCGCCCGCCGGGTCTTCCGTGGTCCCGACAGAAATCAAGAAAACACATTGTTAAAAATAGGAAGTTGACAGAATTGCGACATGCGCGCCACGCATGGCCGCTGCGCGCGTTTTGCTGTTGCAATCCGCGGATCCGGGTCTATCTTGCAGTGCAACAACAACGGAAACGCTCAGAGCCGAACACAGACGAAGGGCGTTGCGAACGGGTCCGGTCGCGACACGAAAGCCGGCAAAGACCGCCGGGGCCCTCGCGACGGATCTGAAGGAAGTAGCCCCGGAAGCCGGCGTCGCCAAGGGGACGCGGGACCGGGAGAAGATGCCCGGGGAGCGGTGCGCTCCGACCGGGCGCAGACAACGAAACGGAAAGGTGAACACAATGACTCACGCCATCACGCACGCCGGTGCGCAGCAGAGCGGCTCCGGCTACATCGCACGGCTTCGCAAGGCCTGGGCGGACTACCGCCTATATCGGGAGACGCTCGTCGAGCTTCAGAGCCTGACCGACCGGGATCTCGACGATCTCGGCATCTCGCGTCATGCGCTGACCGACATCGCCCGCGATGCCGTCTACAACGCCTGAGCACGACGGCCGCGCGGCCGAAAAGACAGCAACTCGAAGGGCCCGCAGCGTGTACGCAGCGGGCCCTTCTTCGTTTGCGCGGGCGCGCTGCCCGATCGCGAACGTCGGAAAACCTTAGAATTACAATCGGCTTGCGTGTATGCTCGGTCCCGGGACCAGGGAGGGCGGCGTGGCGAACTGGCTTGTGGAACGGCTGGCGAAGCTCGGCGCGGCGCTCGCGTCGGTGATCTCCTGGCTGGCGGTCGCGGCCGTGGTGGTGGCGGGGGCCTTCGGGCTGGTCTGGCTTGCCGGCAAGGGCCTGAGGCTGGTCGAGGCCCCACTCGAGCGCGTGCGCGAAATGGCCGCGGGCGAGGCCGGCGACGGCGGTCCGCAGACGCTCGGCGGCATCTACGTGGAGAGCCCCGAGGTCTACACACGGCAGCGGCTGGTCAACGATCGCTTCGCCCAGGACGCCTGGCTGCGCGGCCAGCTCGAGGCGCTCGACGCGGAATCGGCCCGCTTCATCGACCGGATCGTCACCGAGACCTTCCGGGCGGGGGTCTCAGCCAGCGCGCAGGCCGCCCCGGCGGCGCCGGCGCAGTCGGGTGAGGGCAGCGACGGCCAAAGCGCCGAGGCGGACGCGGGCGGCGAGACGGTGGCGGGCGCCAGCCCACCGACCGCGGGCGCGCCCGAGCGCCTGGCCGAGCCGTTCCAGGTCGCCTTCGAGCTCAAGGCGTCGGTGCGCGACAAGATCCGCCAGCTCGTGCTGGAGAATTCGCTCGATGACCGCCACGACCTGAGCGGCAACACGGTCTACGGGCTGAAGTTCGACACCGCGGTGGTGCCGGGATCCAACACCCGGCTGCGGCCCACGGTCGTCGTCAAGATGGACATCGACCCCTTCCCCTGCGCGGGGGAGCGCGACGCCTGCGACGCAGAGATCGTGCGGTCGATCGTCGCCGGGGCGGCCGGAGCCGTGGGCGAGGCCTACGGCGCGGAGTTCGAGCTGCTTGACCGGCATTTTCAGAGCTGGCGGCGCAACATGGAGTTCCGGCTCAACGACTTCCTCGCCTCCGCCGATTCCGAGACCCTGGTCGAGCAGCGGATCGAGGCGATGCGCGGCGGGATGGAGGAGGCGATCGCCGCCTACGTCGCGGAAAACGGCCGGGCGGGCACGGACTTCGAGCACTGCGAAAACTCAGGTTTCCCGGTCTCGATCGACGACATCCCCAAGCAGATCGACACGGCGGTGCACCACGTCTTCGGGCTGCCCGAGTTCTCGGTCAACGTGCGCGCCCAGCTGATCGAAAAGGAAAGCCTGCGCAGCATCATCTGCCAGATCGCCGGCTATGGCGGAACTCGCCCTTCGGCGCCGGGGCGCTTCAAGGACGTATCGGTCAAGCTGCCTTCACCCTGGGACGAGTTCTTCGATCTCTCCGTGACCACATCGCCCTGGGGCTTCGGGTTGCTGCCGAAGCGCCGCACGCTCCTGCTCACCCGCGCGCCGATCCGCGGCGAGAATGGCGAGGAGATCTGGCCGACCAACTTTGGAGCCCGGTCGAAATGCCGGGTCGACGGCGACCTACCGCCAAGCTGTCGGATCGAGGACACGGTCGGCGGCGGCGATATCGTCTACGTCTACGACCGCAACTTCGACCCCAACTACGAGCCGCCTGTCGACATCAGCGGCGCTGAGGCGGCGGCCCTGATGGCGGCGGCGGTGTTCGAGCCGCACTGCGTGACGCGGGACGGCGCGTCCACCCGTGCCGATCCTGTCTCGCTCCGGCAAGGCGGCGACTGCGAGGCGGGCGATTTTTTTGAGGCCGACACGTTGAACTTTCAGATCGGGCTCTACGAGTTCATCCGGCGGGTGCGCGACATCGACGTCTATTCCTATGCGGCCTTCCCGCGCGGCGACGTGAGCGGCGTGGTCAGCGACGTCGGCGGCGCGGTCGATCTTTCGGTCGGCGCCGCCGCGATCGGGGCGGGGATCGCCTCCGGCGTTTCCGCGCAGAACCGCGCGCGAGCCGTCGAGGCGCGGCCGACCATCCTGAACTTCGCCGCCGGCGAGGACAGCGGCGCGTTCTTCGACTTTGGCTGGACCATCGTCGAGGAGGGGCGAGTCGATCCGATGCTGGCCTCGCAGATGGTGCTGGTCTCGGTGCCCGCCTATCTCGACAAGCTTCGCCTGGAGATCTGGCGCGGGTGGCTCGACTCGGACGCCGGACCCGAGCGCGAGGGCAAGACCTGGGCGGATTATCCCTCGCTCGAGGATCGCATCGGGCTGATGTTGCGCGCGCCCGAGCATTCGACGATGACGGTGCACCTGCCGCCCGACTACCAGGCGCTCGACAGCCTCGTGGCCCCGGCGGCGTCGCGGCTCGGGCCGCTGATCAACAAGGAGGCGATGAGCGGCTGCGCACGCGCCGTCGACGGCAGCCGCAACGACGCCGCGCCCTGCCTGCGCCTCGTCTCGGGCGAAGCGCCCTCGATCGTTATCCCCGGCGCGCGTCTGTGGCGCTCGACGATCGTGACGCTCGGCGGCGCCCAGGCGAACCAGATCACGGTGATGCCGGACATGCGCGGCATCATAGCGCGCTTCGCGCCGATCCAGGCGCGCAGGGCCGAGGAGGGCGGGACCGTGCGACCACAGCGGCTCGACCTCGTGGTCTGGACCAGCGAGGGCACCGACATCATGCGCAACTACGCCGAGGTGGTTCCGACCAGCGACTGGCGCGCGGCGGCGGGCGCCGCGCCGGACGGCGCGGCTCAGCCGGTGATCGATCCCGAGGACGCACCGCAGACGCAGTAGCTGCCGATCGGCTGCGGCTGCGCGACGACGCAGCCGCCGTCGGGCGTCTGGCACCAGGATCCGTAGGTCTGGCCCTGCGCCGCTCCGGCGAGGCCCAGCGCCGCGATGGCGACGATCAGCTTGACTGCGCGCATTCCGATTTCTCCCGCCCGTGTTGCATCGTCCCCGACAGGGTCGCACAGGGGCGACCGGCGTTCCAGCGTCTTGCGCGCGCCGCCGCCCGCTCACGGGTCGGGCGCCGTGGGACGCCGGGTTCGGAAGAGCAGCCACAGGGTCAGCGCGAGGGCGACGAGTTCCGCGCCCATCATCAGCAGCAGCGCCATCTGGCCCAGCGCGTCGATGGCCGAGATCGACGGCCCCGCGCCCACGCCCGGGGCGAGCATCACGCCCACCTGTGGATTTGACAGCATCAGGACCATCATCCGACCCACCGAGCCGAGCATCAGAAAGAGCGAGAGACCGACCCCGAGGGCGCCGGCCCAGAGCCCGGTCCACAGGAGCCTGTCGAGAACGGCGTCGCCCGGCCGCGTCTCGGGATCGGCCATGCGCGCGCCGACGCGGGCGTATCGGCGGAACCACTGTGTGGTGAAGGCGAGAATCGCGAGGCTCGCAAGCGAGATGAAATTGCGGAACCCCAGGCCTGACGGCGCGTCGGCGGCCTGCGGGCGCATGAGCAGCAACCATACGCTGAGGCCGCCGGCGACGATGAGCACGACGAACTGGATCCAGAAGCCGATGCGCCCGAGGCGCTGGTAGAGCTCGCCGAGCTTCTCCGGCCGTTCGGCCAGCCATCCCCCGCCCGCCATCGTCATCCCCCGAGTTGCGACCTTGCGGAGCGCAGCCTAGGGCGAAACAGGGCCGCCGGGAAGCGCGGCCGGCGACGGGGTCAGAACGGCGCCGCGTCGTCGGCGGTGACGAAGCGGGCGACGACGTTCTTGATGCCTGCTTTTTCGAAAGCGACGGTGAGCTTGTCGCCCTCGATCGCCTCGACGACGCCGTAGCCGAACTTCTGGTGGAAGACCCGGGTTCCGAGCGCGAAGGCGGGCTCGGCCTCGGTGTCGATGACCATGTTCCGAGCCTCGCGCGGCTGGGCGACCGGACGCTGGGCGGCGCGGGCCTGCATCCGCTTCCAGCCGGGCGAGTTGTAGACATCCGCGCGGGAGGCGGCGTCGGCGAGGTCGCTCTCCCGGACCGGCGCCGCGGCACCGTAGCCACCCCCGTAGAGGCCGGGCGGCGTCAGCACCTCGACATGTGCGCCGGGCAGCTCGTCGATGAAGCGTGAGGGCAACGCCGACTGCCACTGGTTGTAGACCCGCCGGTTTGCGGCGAAGCTGATGGTGCAGTGGGCCTTGGCCCGGGTGATCCCGACGTAGGCCAGGCGGCGCTCCTCCTCGAGGCCCTTGAGCCCGCTCTCGTCCATCGAGCGCTGGGACGGAAAGACGCCGTCCTCCCAGCCGGGCAGGAACACCGCCGGGAACTCGAGGCCCTTGGCGGCGTGCAGGGTCATGATCGAGACCTTGGGCGCGCCTTCCTCGGTCTCGTTCTCCATCACGAGGCTGACGTGTTCGAGAAAGCCCTGGAGGTTCTCGAACTCCTCGAGCGCCTTGACCAGCTCCTTGACGTTCTCCAGCCGGCCCGGCGCCTCGGGCGAGCGGTCGGCGCGCCACATCTCGGTGTAGCCGCTCTCGTCGAGCACGAGGCCCGCGAGCTCCACATGGCCGAGCTCGCCCTGGCCGAGCAGCGCGTGCCAGCGGTCGAAATCGGCGATCAGCCCGCCGAGGGCCGCGCGGGCGCGGGCGGCGAGGCCGCCCTCGGCGACGAGCCGGCGCGCGCCCTCCAGCAGGCTGACCCCATGGGCGCGGGCGCTGCGGTTGATCTCCTGGAGGGCCTTGTCGCCGAGCCCGCGCTTGGGCGTGTTCACGATGCGCTCGAAGGCCAGCCCGTCGTCGGGCGAGACCACGACGCGCAGGTAGGCCATGGCGTCCCGAATCTCCATACGCTCGTAGAAGCGCGGGCCGCCGATCACCCGGTAGGGCATGCCGATGGTCAGGAACCGGTCCTCGAAGGCGCGCATCAGGAAGGACGCGCGCACCAGGATCGCGATCTGGTCGGGAGCGACCGGGTCGAGCCCGCGCGCGCCGCGCCCGAAGGCCTCGATCTCGTCGGCGACCCAGCGCGCCTCCTCCTCGCCGTCCCAGTGTCCGATCAGGCGGACCTTCTCGCCGCCGTCCAGATCGGTCCAGAGCGTCTTGCCCAGCCGGCTCTCGTTGGTGGCGATCACGCCGGAGGCGGCGGCGAGGATGTGCGGGGTCGAGCGATAGTTCTGCTCGAGCCGGATCACCCGGGCGCCCGGGAAATCCTTCTCGAAGCGCAGGATGTTGCCGACCTCCGCGCCGCGCCAGCCGTAGATCGACTGGTCGTCGTCGCCGACGCAGGCGATGTTGCGATGCCCGCCGGCCAGCAGCCGCAGCCAGAGGTACTGGGCGACGTTGGTGTCCTGGTACTCGTCGACGAGGATGTAGCGGAACCAGGCCTGGTAGCGCTCGAGGATGTCGGGATGGGCCTGGAAGATGGTGACGACGTGCAGGAGCAGGTCGCCGAAGTCGCAGGCGTTGAGCGTGCGCAGACGCTCCTGGTAGGCGGCGTAGAGTTCGGGCCCGCGGTGGTTGAAGGCGCCGGCGTCGGCGGCGGGCACCCGCTCGGGGGTGAGCGCGCGGTTCTTCCAGCCGTCGATGAGCGCGGCCAGCAGCCGGGGCGGCCAGCGCTTCTCGTCGATGTTCTCGGCGAGGATGAGCTGCTTCATCAGGCGCAGCTGGTCGTCGGTGTCGAGGATGGTGAAGTTCGACTTCAGGCCGACGAGCTCGGCGTGGCGGCGCAGAAGCTTGACCGAGAGCGAGTGAAAGGTGCCAAGCCAGGGCATCCCCTCGATCACTCCGCCGACGAGGTCGCCGACGCGTTCCTTCATCTCGCGGGCGGCCTTGTTGGTGAAGGTGACCGACAGGATCTCGTTGGGGCGGGCGCGGCCTGTGGCGAGCAGATGCGCGATGCGCGCAGTCAGCGCCTTGGTCTTGCCGGTTCCGGCGCCGGCGAGCACGAGAACCGGGCCGTCGAGCGCCTCGACGGCCTCGCGCTGGGCGGGGTTGAGGTCGTCGAGCCAGGGCGCGGGTCGCGCGGCCATCGCCCGCGCCGACAGCGGTCGGGCGGCGGCGTCCAGGGCGTCGGTCTCTTCGCTGGTCCAGTCGGTCATGGTCATTCAACCTAATGCGCGATTGCGGGAAAGAAAAGCAAGTGTTCCCGGTGTGTTCGCATCTTCCGCGTCGAGCGCCCTTTGTTCCGTCACCGCCAGCATCTAGGATCGGTCCAATCGGGAAAGGCGCAAATGCACATCGACACCATCCTGTTCCAGTTCACCATCTACGTGGCCGCCGCCGTCATCATGGTTCCGATCAGCCAGAGGCTCGGGCTGGGCTCGGTGCTGGGATACCTCGCTGCGGGCATGATGATTGGGCCGATGATGGGGCTCGTCGGGGCCGAGACGGTGATCATCCAGGAATACGCCGAGTTCGGCGTGGTGCTGATGCTGTTCCTGATCGGTCTGGAGATGCAACCGCGCATGCTCTGGGACATGCGCGCCAAGCTGCTCGGTCTGGGCGGCCTGCAGGTGGGGCTGACCATGGGAGGGATCACCATGGTGCTCCTTGCGATGGACCTGCCGCTGAACCAGGCGCTGGCCATCGGGATCATCCTCAGCCTGTCCTCGACCGCGATCGTGATGCAGACGCTCGCCGAGAAGAAGCTCGCGCGCACCGAGGGCGGGCGCGCAAGCTTCGCGGTGCTGCTCTTTCAGGACGTGGCGGCGATCCCGCTCCTCGTGATCATCCCCTTGCTCGCGTCGAGCGCGATCCCGGTTCCGATTGGAGAGGCGCACGGCGACGAACTGATGGAGGGGTCGGAGGCGCTCAAGGGCATGGAAGGCTGGATGCGCGCGCTGCTCGTCATCGGCGCCGTGGGCCTGGTCGTTCTCGCGGGCCGCTACCTGACCCAGCCGTTCTACCGGTTCATCGAGATGTCGGGCCTGCGCGAGATCCAGGTGGCGGCCGCGCTCCTGCTGATTGCGGGCATCTCGCTGATCATGAGCGAGATCGGCCTGTCGCCGGCGCTGGGCTCGTTCCTGGCGGGCGTCGTGCTCGCCAACAGCGAGTACCGCCACGAGCTCGAAAGCGACCTCGCGCCGTTCAAGGGTCTGCTGATGGGGCTCTTCTTCATCACCGTGGGTGCAAGCATCGACCTTCGGCTTCTGGCGTCGGACCCGCTGCGGCTGCTTGCGCTGACCATGGCCATGATGCTGCTGAAGTTCCTCATCCTCTATCCGCTGGCGATGCTGTTCAGGCTGCGGCCGAAGTCGCGAGTGCTGTTCTCGCTGTCGCTGGCGCAGGCCGGCGAATTCGGCTTCTTTCTTCTCGCCTTCGCCATGCAGAGCCGGGTGCTGACGCCGCAGCTGGAAAAGGAGGTCCTGCTCGTCGTGGCGCTCTCGATGCTGCTGACGCCGGTGCTGTTCTTCATCCACGACGCGGTGGTCTCGCGGCTGTCGGACGGGCCGATGCGTCCCGAAGACGAGATCGACGAGAAGGGCACCGTGATCATCGCCGGCATGGGCCGATTCGGCCAGGTGGTGAACCGGATGCTGACCTCGCTGGGCCACAAGACCGTGGTGCTTGACAGCCGGACCGCCTCGGTCGACCGGATGCGGCGGTTCGGGATCCGGGGCTTCTATGGCGCGGTCGATCGGCCGGAACTTCTGGAGGCGGCGGGGCTGGCGGAGGCCAAGGCGGTTGTGCTGGCCATCGACGATCCCGAGAAGGTGACGCGCATGGCCGAATACGTCACGCGCCGGCATCCGGACGTGAAGGTCGTGGCGCGGGCCTACGACCGGCATCACGTCTACGAGCTCTACGCCTCGGGCGTCGACAGCAGCGTGCGCGAAGTCTTCGACAGCGCCGTCCGGGCGGGACGATACGCGCTCGAGGCGCTGGGCTACACCGAGGCCGAGATCGAGGAGCTGTCGGCGAGCTTCGTCGAGCACGACCGCCACCTGCTGGCCGAACTGGCGGAGACGTGGGATCCCAACATCCCCAACGATCACAACCCGGCCTACATCGCCAAGTCGCGCGAGCAGAACAAGCTGATCGAACAGGCGCTGACCGTGCGTCGCGGCGGCAAGGCCAAGGCGGCGGAGTAGCGCGGGCGCGCCGAGCGCGCGGGCCGCGCCGCATAAACCAAGGTTTGTTCGGGCGCGCGATCGGGGCTTTGGCCAGGGGTGCAATGGCCGTTGCGCCGACCGCCCGGCATATGCGGGTCCGGCCCGGCGCTCCGTCGGGCGTCGAACGAAAGGACCACAATCATGAAATTCGCATTCCTCGCCGCGCTGCCGCTCGCGGCCTTCGCCGTTCCGGCCTTCGCGGGACCCGACTGCGCCGACATGGCCCGCGAGGCCCCGATGTGGCAGGCCGCCAAGGCCTTCGAGGAGGCCGGCGGAACGATCCGCGACATGAAGCTCGAGGACGGCTGCTACGAGATCAAGGGCGACATGGCCGGCAAGAAGGTCGAGGTCTACTACAGCCCGGCCACCGCCGAGGAACTGGAGCGCAGCGAGAGCTAATGGCCGACATCGGGGCGGAAGGCGGCGCGATCCGGGTCTGGGACCCGGTGGTGCGGGTCTTCCACTGGGGAACGGCGGCGTGCTTCGCCGCCGCCTTCCTCATCGAGCGGCCGCGCGACCTGCACGAGGGCTTCGGCTACACGGTGCTGGCGCTGCTTGCGGTCCGGCTGGTCTGGGGCGTTGTCGGCAGCCGGCATGCCCGCTTCGTCGACTTCGTGCCGTCCCCGGCCGGGTTCCTCGGCTATGCGCGCGACATGCTGCGCGGTCGGGAGCGGCGCTATATCGGGCACAACCCTGCCGGGGGCGCGATGGTCGTGGCGCTGATGGCGATGCTCGCGGCGACAGGCCTCAGCGGCTGGATGATGACGACCGACCGGTTCTTCGCGGAGAGCTGGGTGGAGGATCTCCATGTCGCCGCCGCCAACGGGACGCTCGCCCTTGTGGCGCTTCATCTCGGCGGCGTAGTCTGGGAAAGCCTGCGGCACGGCGAGAATCTCGTCGTCGCCATGATCACGGGCGTGAAGCGCAGGTAGATCCGCGGCGGCGCGGGAGCACGGATGACCGAAGGTCTGGCAGGACTCGCAGCGCGTCACCGCGGCCTCGTCGCGGTGACGGCGCTTCAGGCAGCGTGCGCGCTCTATTTCCTCGGCGACATCCTGTCTGAACTGCCCGACTTCAGGACGGATCCAGCGCATCCGGCGGTCGAACTGATCGTTGTCGCCGTGCTCTGGATCGGTTGTTTCTGGGGGCTGCGCGAGATCCGGACGCTGCTGTCGCGCAACCGACAGATGGAGGAGCGCATGCAGGCCGCGAGCGGCGCCTTCCTCGATCTGCTCGAGGACAGCTTCGTCCGCTGGGGGCTTACCCCCTCGGAGCGGGAGGTTGCGCTGCTGTCGATCAAGGGGTTTTCGATCGCCGAGATCGCGGCGCTTCGCCGGACACGCGAGGGGACGGTGAAGGCGCAGAGCGCCGCCGTCTATCGCAAGGCCGGCGTGACAGGCCGCGCCCAGCTGGTCAGCCATTTCGTCGAGGACCTGATGGCGGGGCTCGTGCTGGGGCCCGGCGCCGACGGAACCCGCCGCGGGGCGCGACGTTGCATTGCAACATGACAGGCCGTAACACTTGCTCAAAGTCCACGCGAGGGGGCCGTCATGCGGACATTCGGGAAGATCCTCATCGCCAACCGGGGCGAGATCGCCATCCGGGTGATGCGCGCGGCCAACGAGATGGGAAAGCGAACGGTGGCGGTCTTCGCCGAGGAGGACAAGCTCGGGCTGCACCGGTTCAAGGCCGACGAGGCCTACCGGATCGGCGAGGGGCTCGGACCGGTCGCCGCCTATCTCGCGATCGACGAGATCATCCGCGTGGCAAGGATGAGCGGTGCGGACGCGATCCATCCAGGCTACGGGCTCCTGTCGGAGAACCCCGATCTGGTGGACGCCTGCGACGCGGCTGGCATCGCCTTCATCGGACCGTCCGCGGCGACGATGCGGATGCTGGGCGACAAGGCGAGCGCGCGCAAGGTGGCGATCGCTGCGGGTGTGCCGGTGATCCCGGCGACCGAGGTGTTGCCCGACGACATGGACGCGGTGCGGCGCATGGCCGAGGAGGTGGGCTATCCGTTTATGCTCAAGGCGTCCTGGGGCGGCGGCGGCCGGGGCATGCGCCCGGTGATGGGGCCCGAGGAGCTCGAGGAGAAGGTGCTGGAGGGTCGGCGGGAGGCGGTCAACGCCTTCGGCAACGGCGAGGGATACCTCGAGAAGCTCATCCTCAACGCCCGCCACGTCGAGGTGCAGGTGCTCGGCGACGCCCATGGCGAGCTCTATCACCTGTGGGAGCGCGACTGCTCGGTCCAGCGGCGCAACCAGAAGGTCGTGGAGCGCGCGCCGGCGCCCTACCTGAGCCAGGAGCAGCGCGAGGAGCTCTGCGGTCTCGGCCTGGCGATCTGCCGGGCCGCCAACTACCGCTGCGCGGGCACGGTGGAGTTCCTGATGGACCGCGACACCGGCGCCTTCTACTTCATCGAGGTCAACCCCCGAGTCCAGGTCGAGCATACCGTCACCGAGGAGGTCACGGGCATCGACATCGTGCGCGCGCAGATCCTGCTGACAGAGGGCGCGACCGTCGCGGAGGCCACTGGCGCGCCGACCCAGGCGGATGTGCGCCTGAACGGCCACGCGATCCAGTGCCGCATCACCACCGAGGATCCGCAGAACAACTTCATTCCCGACTACGGCCGCATCACCGCCTATCGCGGCGCGACCGGGCACGGGATCCGGCTCGACGGCGGCACGGCCTATTCCGGCGCGGTGATCACCCGCTACTACGACAGCCTTCTGGAAAAGGTGACCGCCTGGGCCCCGACGCCGGAAATGGCGATAGCCCGCATGGACAGGGCGCTGCGCGAGTTCCGCATCCGCGGGGTCTCGACCAACATCGCCTTCGTGGAGAACCTGCTCAAGCACCCGCGGTTCCTCGACAACAGCTACACCACCAAGTTCATCGACACGACGCCGGAGCTCTACCGGTTCTCCGAGCGGCGCGACCGGGCGACGCGGATCCTGACCTATGTAGCCGACATCACCGTGAACGGGCATCCCGAGACGGCGGGCCGGCCGCGGCCGCCGGCAGAGGCGCGCGCGCCGCGGGCTCCGCGCCGCGAGCCGGAGGCGCCGCCCGAGGGCACGCGCCAGCTCCTGCAGCGGGTCGGCGCGCAGGGCGTCGCCGACTGGATGCTCGCGCAGAAGCGTGTTCTCGTCACCGACACGACCATGCGCGACGGCCACCAGAGCCTGCTCGCCACGCGGATGCGTTCCTTCGACATGATCGCGATCGCGCCGAGCTACGCCAGCCAGCTTCCTCAGCTCTTTAGCGTGGAGTGCTGGGGCGGGGCGACCTTCGACGTCGCATACCGGTTCCTTCAGGAATGCCCCTGGCAGCGGCTGCGCGACCTGCGAGCGGCGATGCCCAACATCCTGACGCAGATGCTGCTGCGCGGCGCGAACGGGGTCGGCTACACGACCTATCCCGACAACGTCGTCGAGGCCTTCATCGGCCAGGCGGCGTCGAGCGGGGTGGACGTCTTCCGGGTGTTCGACAGCCTGAACTGGGTCGAGAACATGCGCGTGGCGATGGCGGCCGTGGTCGCCTCGGGCAAGATCTGCGAGGGGACGATCTGCTATACCGGCGACCTGCTCGATCCGGATCGGTCGAAGTACGACCTGAAGTACTATGTCGGCATGGGGGCGGCGCTGCGCGAGGCGGGCGCACATGTGCTGGGGGTCAAGGACATGGCGGGGCTCCTGAAGCCGGCCGCGGCGCGCGTGCTGATCCGCGCGCTCAAGGAGGAGATCGGCCTGCCGGTGCATTTCCACACCCATGACACCAGCGGCGTCTCGGCGGCGACGGTGCTGGCGGCGGCGGAGGCGGGAGCGGACGCGGTGGACGCGGCTATGGACGCGTTCTCGGGCGGCACCTCCCAGCCCTGCCTCGGCTCGATCGTCGAGGCGCTGCGGCACACCGAGCGCGACACCGGGCTCGACATCTTCGCGATCCGGCGGATCTCGGACTACTGGGAGGACGTGCGCACCCAGTACGCCGCCTTCGAGGCGGGGCTGCAGGCGCCGGCGTCCGAGGTCTATCTCCACGAGATGCCGGGCGGGCAGTTCACCAACCTCAAGGCGCAGGCGCGGGCGATGGGGCTCGAGGACCGCTGGCACGAGGTAGCGCAGACCTACGCCGACGTGAACCGGATGTTCGGCGACATCGTGAAGGTGACGCCGTCCTCGAAGGTGGTGGGCGACATGGCGCTGATGATGGTGGCGCAGGGGCTGACGCGGGCCGAAGTCGAGGACCCGGACGTCGACGTGGCGTTTCCCGACAGCGTCGTGGACATGATGAAGGGCAACCTCGGGCAACCGACTGGGGGCTGGCCCGCGGCGCTGCAGGCCAAGGTGCTCAAGGGCGAGACGCCGCTTACAGTGCGGCCGGGTTCGGTGCTGCCCCCGGCCGACCTCGACGCGCTCGGCGGGCAGTTGCGCGAGGCGGTTCCGGGCGTGGAGTTCGACAACGAGGACTTCTGCGGCTTCCTGATGTATCCCAAGGTCTTCACCGACTATCAGAAGCGGCACCGGGACTACGGGCCGGTGCGGACCCTGCCGACGCCGGTGTTCTTCTACGGAATGGAGCCGGGCGACGAGATCTCGGTGGAGATCGACCCGGGCAAGATCCTCGAGATCCGCCTGCAGGCGGTGGGCGAGACCAACGAGGACGGCGACGCGCGGGTGTTCTTCGAGCTGAACGGTCAGCCGCGCACGGTGCGGGTGCCCGACCGCAAGGTGAAGGCGCTGGCGCCGCGGCGGCCGAAGGCGAAGGACGGCGAGCCGGGCCAGGTCGCCGCGCCGATGCCCGGGGTGATCGCCGGCGTGGCGGTCAAGGAAGCCCAGCCGGTGAAGGCCGGCGACCTTCTGCTGACGATCGAGGCGATGAAGATGGAGACCGGGCTCTACGCGGAAAAGGGCGGCGTTGTGAAGGCGCTGCATGTCCACGCCGGAGCGCAGGTGGACGCCAAGGACCTGTTGGTGGAGCTCGATTTCGGGTGAAGACCGGGTGGTCCGAGCTCGAATAGGCGTCAACGGGCTGAAATTGGCCCGCGCCGGGCGCGTTCATGCGAGCCATGGGCGGCGCGGCGGCGCAGGGCTGTCGTCGGACGGTTCGTCGTCGGCCGCGTGGCGCTCCGCCTCTCTGCGTTTCTCCGCGCGGTGGGCGGCGGGATCGGTAATGCCGGTCTCCGAACAATCCTCCCAAAGCCCGCGTCGTTTCGCCCGGGCTTCGCGCTCCGCGGGCAGGTAGTCGCGATGCCAGCGCGAGTTGGCGACCGCGAAACCGTCTCGCACCATGCGCTCCGAGAGATCGATGTCCGCGAGCCAGACCTTGGCGACGATGCGCTCGTAGCAGTCGAAGGTCAGTGGCTCGACGGTCACCCGCTCGCGGCGGCAAAGGCGAATCAGCGCGGTCTTCGCCCGGGTTCCGCCACGCTGGTCCATCTCGGGCGCGTCCATGCCGAAGAGGCGGATGCGCCGCTTGTCAACGACGATGGTGTCGCCGTCGACCACCCAGGCGCGGCCGGAGAAGGGTGGTGGCGTGGGCTGCGGCGTGGTCGTGGCTGCCGATATCCGGGCGGAGGCCGGGACCAGGGTGGGCCGCGGCGCCGGGGCGGAACGGGGCTGTTTGTCCGTGGCCTGGGGCGGCTTTGCGGCCGGGCGGGCCGAGGCCGGGGTCGGGCGCGGCGGTTGAACGGAGGCGGCCGGACCCGGCGGCCGGCGCGCGCGGATGGCGGCGATCCGATCCTGCCGATGCGAGGCCTCGTCGCGGCGCGGCCGCGACCGGCGCCGCTTGGTCGCCAGCCAGGGAGTCGCCAGCGCGGCGAAGCCGAGCGCGGCGAGCGCCAGCGCCTGTCCATCCAGTTCGAGCAAGGAACCCCTCCCGTCACCCGCGTGCAGAATGGAGCGGAAGGGTGGCGATTCGGTTTCCCGGACGGCGCTCCCGGCCTCGATGCGTCGCCGTCAGTTGGGGTGGTGATCGCGGGGGCGGCAGGAGGATTGCAGGTAGATCGACAGACAGTTGAAGTCCGGGGTGATCCCGTTTTCCTGCAGCCGGAGCTCATGCAGCTTGTAGGCCGGCAATTCCATCGCCTGCGGGCACTCCCAGCGCTGGGCGGTCTGGCGTGCGTGCACGAGTTCGTGCAGCAGGACCCCGAGATCTTCCGGGTTGTCGGGATTCCAGGGCCGGACCAGCCAGATCCGCCCTGCGTCGGGATCGAAGAGACCGCGGAGCCGCTCGTCGATGCGGCAGGTTTCGCCGCCCACGTCGATGGTCTCTCCGACCGACATGAAGGCGATCCACGGGTCCGTCGGATCCGGATGTGGCCACGGGCACCTGAGGTCGAGCCAGTCGTTCAACGTGATCGTGGCGGCGGCCACGCGGTCCGGGTCGGGATCCTGCGCCGAGGCCTCCGGCTGCGCCGCCACGAAGACACGCGCAGAGCGCCAGGGCGGGCGCGTATGCGTCATGAATTCGCAACGCTGAATGTCTAGCAGGATCGCGGCCGGGGTGCAACCGAAGCGTCCTTGGCCCGCGCGTCGGCGCCAACGATGGTGCCAAGGCGGGCGAATGTGATCGGCCCTAAGTGGGCGGACCGGCGCAGAGCCGCGCCAGCACCGGGCGCAGGGCGGGGGCGAGGTCTTCGGCGATGAGGCCTGGCCCGGCCTCCGCGCCGGCGGCGCCGTGCAGCCAGACCGCGGCGGCGGCGGCCTCGAAGCCAGGGAGGCCCCGGGCGGCGAGGGCGGCGGCGATCCCAGCCAAGACGTCGCCGGAGCCGGCGGTTGCGAGCCAGGGCGGGGCGTTGGCGTTGATTGCGAGCCGTCCGTCGGGGGCGGCGATGACGGTGTCGGCGCCCTTCAGCGCCAGGGACGCGCCACTGCGTCGGGCGGCGGCGCGGGCCCGCTCGGGTTTCGGCGCGTCGGCGAGATCGGGGAAGAGCCGGGCGAACTCGCCGTCGTGCGGGGTCAGGATCGTCGCAGCGGTCCGTGCGGCGATCATCTCGAAGAGCTCCTCGGGCGCAGGCGCGAAGACGGTGAGCGCGTCGGCGTCGAGCACGACCGCGGCGCCGGAGGCGAGCGCGGCGTGAACGCGGGCGCGGGTCTCGGGCTCGACGCCGAGGCCGGGGCCGAGCGCGACGGCGGAGAAGCGCGGGTCGGCGAGAGCCGCGGCGAGCCCGGCGCCGTCCTCCACCCGGCGCAGCATCACCGCGGTCAGGTGACTGGCGTTCACGAAGAGCGCGTCGGCGGGGCTCGCCAGCGTGACGAGGCCCGCGCCGGCCCGCAGCGCCGCGCCGGCGGCGAGCCGGGCGGCGCCGGTGCGCGACATCGGGCCGGAGACGATGAGGGCGTGCCCGCGGCTGTACTTGTGCCCGGCGGCGGCGGGGGCGGTCAGAGCGGCCGGCCATAGCGCCGGGCCGTTCTCCCAGGCGGTGATATCGAGCTCCGAGAGCACGTCGTCGGGGATGCCGATCTGTTCGAGGCGCACCGCGCCGCACCGCTCGCGACCCGGCAGGAGCAGGTGCCCGGGCTTCTTGCGGAAGAAGGTGACGGTGGCGGCGGCCTCGACCGCCGTGCCCAGCGGCGCGCCGGTGTCGGCGTCGAGGCCGCTTGGCACGTCCACGGCGAGGACCGGGGCCGCGGCGGCGTTCATGGCGGCGACGAAGTCCCGCCGCCGCGCCGGCGACCGGCCGGTCGAGGCCCGCACCGAAGAGCGCGTCGATGATCACTGCGCAGGGGTCGAAGCCTGGGTCGGCGGCGACGACGGGGCCGGCGTAGCGGTCGCGGGCGATCGCCGCGTCGCCGCGCAGCCGCGCGGCGTCGCCGAGCAGCATCACCCGGGTCTCGCGCCCCTCGGCGGCGAGGCGGCGGGCGGCCACGAAGCCGTCGCCGCCGTTGTTGCCCGGACCCGCGATTACCAGCGCGGGGCCTTCGGGGGCCAGCGCGGCGGCGCCGCCGGCCACCGCCGCCCCGGCCGCCTCCATGAGCGTCATGCCCGGCGCGCCGCCTGCGATCGCCAGCGCATCGGCCCGGCGCATCTGCGCCGCGGTCAGGATCTCGAGCATTGTCCCCGTCTCCCGGCCCGTGGCCGCGCTTGTTTTTTCGGATCGGCGGCGCCGGTCCGGTTTGCCGGACTCTGGCGCGGGGCCGCGGGCGCGTCAACTGCGGAGGCGGCGTTTTGGCTGATGCGTCCGTCATGTAGCGCTTCTAGGATCGCGCCAGGCAACGGAGGGATGCAATGACGATCCGAAACCTCGAAGCCGCCCTGCGTCCGCAGTCGGTGGCGGTGTTCGGCGCTTCGGAGCGCCCGGGCTCGGTGGGCGCGGTGCTGATGCGCAACATCCTGGAGGGCGGTTTCGAGGGGCCGGTCTGGCCGGTGAAATCCGCGCCGCGCCGTGGTGTCGGGCCGCAGGTGTTTCCACAGCGCGCGCGATCTGCCCGAAGCGCCCGATCTCGCGGTGCTGGCGATCCCGGCCGAGGGCGTGCCGCGCACGATCGCGGAGCTTGGCGCGCGCGGCGGGCGGCTAGCGGTCGTGGTCAGCGCCGGGATCACCGCCAAGAACGGCCTGCGCCAGCGCATGCTCGACGCGGCGCGGCCGCATCTGTTGCGGCTGATCGGGCCCAACACCGTGGGGCTGATCGCGCCGGCGGCGAAGCTGAACGCGAGTTTCGCCCACATAAACCCCGCCCCGGGGCGGATTGCGCTCCTGTCGCAGTCGGGCGCGATCGCAACGACGATGATCGACTGGGCGGCCGAGCACGGGATCGGCTTCAGCCAGATCATCAGCCTCGGCGACATGTCGGACGTCGACGTGGGCGACTGCCTCGACCTGCTGGCGGGCGACGGGCGGACGCGGGCGATCCTGATGTATCTCGAGAGCGTGCCGGCGGCGCGCAAGTTCCTCTCCGCGGCGCGGGCGGCGTCGCGGCTCAAGCCGGTGATCGCGATCAAGGCCGGGCGCAGCCCCGCGGCGGCGAAGGCGGCGGCGACGCACACCGGGGCGCTCTCGGGGGCCGACGACGTGGTCGATGCGGCGCTGCATCGCTGCGGCATCCTGCGAGTGCAGGGCCTGCGTGAGATCTTCCACGCAGCCGAAACGGTGGCGCGGTTCCGCCCGATGGACCGGGCCCGACTCGGGATCGTCACCAACGGCGGCGGGGCAGGGGTGCTGGCGGTCGACCGGCTGATGCAGGCCGACGGGGCGCTGGCGGAGCTGTCGGAGGCAACGATCGCCGCGCTCGGCGCGCATCTGCCGGCCGGGTGGAGCCGGGCCAATCCGGTCGACATCATCGGAGACGCGCCGCCCGAGCGCTACGTCGCCGCGGTCGAGGCGGTGGCGCGCGATCCGGGCGTGGACGTCGTGCTCGCGATGAACTGCCCGACCGCGCTCGCAGACCCCTCTGCGGCGGCCGAGGCGGTGGTGGGGCTGGTCGAGAACGGCCGCGTGCATGGAAAGCCGGCGCTGTCGTGCTGGCTCGGCGGCCAGGCGGCCCGGCCGGCGCGGGCGCGGCTGCGCGAGGCCGGTGTGGCGAGCTACGACACGCCGGCGGCGGCGGCGGCGGCGGTCGAGCACCTGACCAACTGGGGCCGGGCGCAGGCGGCGCTGCTCCGGGTTCCCGACCGGGCGATCGAGGCGGCGCTGCAGGCGACGCCCGCGGACGCGCGCGAGACGGCGCGGGCGGTGTTCGCGAGCGCGGCGGCGGCGGGGCGGGCCATGCTCACCGAGCCCGAGGCCAAGGCGGCGCTGGCCGCCTACGGGGTGCCGGTTCCCGAGACACGGGTCGCCGCGAGCCCCGAGGAAGCGGGCGAGATCGCCGCGCTGATGCTCGAGGCGGGCGGGCGGATCGTGGTCAAGCTGCTGTCGCGCACGGTGTCGCACAAGAGCGACGTCGGCGGCGTGGTGCTCGACATCGCCACCGCGGCCGATGCGGAGGCGGCGGCGCGGCGGATCGCGCGCAGCCTAGCGGAGCGCGCGGCCGGCGCCCGGCCCGACGGTTTCGCCCTTCAGCCGATGATCCGTCGGCCGAAGGCGCAGGAGCTTATCCTCGGGGTGGCGCGCGATCCGGTGTTCGGGCCGGTGCTGCTCTTCGGGGCGGGCGGCACTGCGGTCGAGGTGCTGCGCGACACCGCGATCGCGCTGCCGCCGATCGACGTAACGCTTGCCAAGGACCTGGTGGCGCGCACCAGGGTCGGGCGGATCCTCGCGGGCTATCGCGACGCGCCGCCCGCCGACGCGGCGGCGATCACCGGGGCGCTGATCGCATTGTCGCACATGATCGAGGACTTTCCCTGTCTGCGCGCGGTGGACGTCAATCCGCTCCTGGCCGACGCCGACGGGGCGATCGCGCTGGACGCGCGCATCGAGATCGACCCGGCCGAGATCGACCGGCCCGGACCGAACCCCGATCTCGCGATCCGGCCCTATCCGGCGGAATGGAAGCGCGAGGCGGCGCTCAAGGACGCGATCTACGTGCTGCGCCCGATCCGGCCCGCGGACGCGCGACTCTATCCGGAGTTTCTCGAGCATCTCGATCCCGAGGACATCCGAATGCGGTTTCTCGCGCCGCGCAAGCACTTTCCCGACGAGATGGCGCTGCGGCTGACCCAGCTCGACTACGACCGCGACATGGCCTTCGTGGCGCTGACCCCCGATGGCGCGCTGGCCGGCGTGTCGCGGATGTCCTGCGACCCCGACCACCGGATCGGCGAATATGCGCTCCTTGTGCGCAGCGACATGCACGGGAGGGGGATCGGCACGGCGCTGATGCGGATCCTGATCGACTACGCCCGCGCCGACGGCGTCGAAAGGCTGGACGGCGCCGTGCTCGCCGAGAACCGGGGCATGCAGGGGCTGGTGCGCCGGCTCGGGTTCACGTTCGAGATGGATCCCGACGATCCGGGCGTGCTGATGTCGTCGCTGGCGCTCTGACGGTGGGCCCGGCCGGCTTGCAAGCCCGGCGAGCGGCGGCCTAGAGTGGGCGGCCGCCGCCCCGGCGGGTCTCCCGGAAGGGAACGGCGGCGCCGGGGACGGGAGGGCGACGATGACCGGACTTCTCAAGACGCCATTGCACGCGATGCACGTCTCGCGCGGGGCTAAGATGGCGCCCTTCGCAGGCTACGAAATGCCCATCAGCTATCCCGACGGGGTGCTGAAGGAGCACCTGCACACCCGGGCGTCGGCGGGGCTCTTCGACGTGAGCCACATGGGCCAGATCCTGGTGCGGCCGAAGTCGGGGGACATGGAGGCGGCGGCGCTGGCGCTTGAGGCGCTGATGCCGATGAACATCGCGGGGCTCGCCGGCGACCGGCAGCGCTACGCGCTGTTCACCTCCAAGGACGGGGGCATCCTTGACGACCTGATGGTGGCGCGGCGGGCGGATCATTTCCTCCTGGTGGTCAACGCGGCGCGTCGCGCGGAGGACTTCGCGCTGCTCTCCGACGCGCTGGGACGGAGCTGCGACGTCGAGGCGCTCGATCGCGCGCTGCTGGCGCTGCAGGGTCCGAAGGCGGAGAAGGTGGCCTCGCGTCTGAACGCCGACATGGGCGCGATGCGGTTCATGGACGTCTGGCCGATCAACCTGCGGGGCTATCCGGCGGTGGTGTCGCGCTCGGGCTACACCGGCGAGGACGGCTACGAGATCTCGCTGGCCGCCGCGCACGCCGTGGATGTCGCCAACTGGCTGCTGGCGCAGCCCGAGGTGATGCTCATCGGGCTCGGGGCGCGGGACTCGTTGCGGCTCGAGGCCGGTCTGTGCCTCTACGGCCAGGACATCGATGCGAGCACCTCGCCGGTGGAGGCGGCGCTCGAATGGGCGATCCAGCCGGCGCGCCGCGCCGGCGGGGCGCGGGCTGGCGGGTTTCCGGGAGCCGACGTCATCCTCCAGCAGATCGCCACGGGGGCGGCGCGGCGGCGGGTCGGGCTGCTCCCCGAGGGCCGGGCGCCGATGCGCGAGGGCGTGGAGCTCTTCGCAGAGGAGGGCGGACAGGCGATCGGGCGCATCACCTCCGGCGGGTTCGGTCCCAGTCTCGGCGCGCCGGTGGCGATGGGCTACGTGGCCATAGAGCACGCGGCGCCGGGTACGCGCCTGTTTGGACGGTTGCGCGGCGCCATGCTGCCTGTAACAGTCACGCGCCCGCCCTTTGTCGAGCCGGGTTACAAGCGGGGCTGACCGCCCGAGAGAACGGAGATTGCGCATGCTGAGATTCACCGAGGAGCACGAGTGGCTGAAGCTGGACGGGGACGAGGTGATCGTCGGCATCACCGAATACGCCGCCGAGCAGCTCGGCGACCTGGTCTTCGTGGAGCTTCCCGAGGAAGGCCGCACGGTGGCCAAGGGCGACGAGATCGTCACCATCGAATCGGTCAAGGCGGCCAGCGACATCTCCGCCCCGCTCGACGGAGTGATCATCGAGGTCAACCCGGCGATCGTGGAGAACCCGGCGCTGGTCAACGAGGATCCGCTCGAGGACGGCTGGTTCTTCAAGATGGAACTCGCCGACGCGGCCGAGCTCGACGGGCTGATGGATGAGGACGCCTACAAGCATACATCGCCTGAGCGACGGGCGCGGCGGCGACGGGTCGCCGAGCGGGTGCGCGGCCGAGCTCACCCCGCCGGCGTGTACCAGATCGGCGAGGTGTAGGCGCGTTCCTGCGTGGTCATCGGCACTTCGTCGGGGAGGTCGAGCTCGAAGCGCTAGCGCCTCGTAGACCGTCCAGCGCGGCGTCGGGATCTGCAGGACCCGGGCGTAGTAGATGGCCGGCAGCGCCGGGTCGAAGTCCGGGTCCTGCCAGACCGCGATCAGTTCGGGTGCGCCGATGGTGTTGGTCCAGGTCGCGTGCTCCACGTCGACCGTGTTGCCGACCGGCGGCAAGCTTCCCGTCCGGACCCGGCACGCGATCGCCGGACCAGGCGACGTCGTAGACCTTTTCGTGCGTCTCGCCGTCCGCATCGACCCAGCCCTTGACGATCTGGATGCGATCGAGATTGCCGCCGATCGGGTCGCGGAGCGCGGCGACGAGGAAGGTCGGCGCCGTCGCCCTCGGGCCGGCGGGCAGGTCGGCCCCCATCGGAACGCCCTTGTCGTAGCCGATCCAGTCCGGCTCGCGGCGCGCCGGATCCTCGGTGTACGAATTCCCAGCCGCCGAAGAACCGCACCGTCATGCGCGGGCCGGTGGAGGCGTAGGTCTCGCGGCGCATCATGGCGTCCCAGATCGCCTCGCGGGTGTTCTCGGTCGCTCAAACCACCGTGTAGCCTGAAGCGGCCTGGCGCCAGCCGAGGATCTCGCGGCCGTCGAAGCTCAGGACGATGTGCTTCCAGCGGGTCGGCGAGGGTTCTACGCCGGAATGCTTGCCGAAGAAGTTGTCCTCCTCGACCGCGGACAGCGCCGTATGGGCGTCCGTGCCCGCTGCCGCGCCAATGCGGAACGGGTTCTCGCCGATGCTCCGCTCGAGCATCATTCCGTTCTTCAGCGCCTCGCGGTAGTACTCGTGCGCGATCATGCCGGGTTCCTTGGGTGTGATGAGACCTGTGCGCGGATGATCGTAGACGCGGGCGCATCCTTCTGATTTGCTTGTTGAGCGGGTTGTTGGGAGGGTCGGATGCCGCGTCGTCGGATTGGGCAGGAGACGTTCGGGTTCGAGGCACGGGATCGGACGACGGCCTTGGATGAGTTGCACGGCCTGATCGACTGGCGGCCGCTTGAGGCCGCGCTCGAGGTCATCCCGGTGGCAGAGCGCGGGGAGGCCGGATGGCCGCCGCTGGCGCTGTTCAAGGCGCTGCTGATCGGTGTCTGGCACGATCTGTCAGACGTGAAGCTCGCCGAGGCGCTGGAGGACCGGGCGTCCTTTCGGCGCTTCTGCGGCTTCTCGCGCTTCGAGCCGACGCCCGAGCGCACCGCCTTCGTGCGCTTCCGCCGAATGCTCGTCTCGCTGGGCCTCGACCGAGTGCTCTTCGAGCGCGTGGGCGAGCAGCTCCGCGCCCGCTCGATGAGCGTGAAGACGGGGACGCTGGTCGACGCGACGGTGATCGCATCGGCCAGCGAGGCGGACGGTGAGGCCGGCTGGTCCGGCCACCGCGCACGCAAGGCGATCCACGGCTACAAGGCGCATGTCGCGGCCGATGCCGATACCGGCCTGGTCGAGCGCGTGGACGTCACGCCGGGCAATGTCCACGACGGCCGTGCCGGCGGCGCCGTCGTTCCGGACGATCCCGGCCTCGTCTACGCCGACAGCGCCTATCGCGGCGCCCGTTTCGCCGAGGCCGTGCGGGCGCGCGGCGGCGTGACCCGCGTCGCCCCCACCTCCTACTGGGGCCGCGAAGGCGACGAGGAAGCGGCGGCTGCCTTCACCGCCGAGGTCAGGGCGATCCAGCGCGTTCGCTCGCGCATCGAGAAGATCTTCGGAACCTGGAAGCGCAGCTACGGCCTGCGCCGGATGCGATGGCGAGGCCTCGCCAAGGCCGCGCTGCAGGTCCACCTGACCGCCATCGCTTACAATCTCCGGCGCGGCGTAACCCTGTTCCAGACCGCATGACGCCCAACCCCAGCCCCCGCCAGAACGGCGGCATGGGCCTCCGCCCCGGCACGTCCGCCCCGTCGCGCGGCCCGATCTGCTCAAGACCCTGCTGCTGATAGGAAAAATGGCATCCGCGCACAGGTCTCGTGATACCAACCCGCATTGATCAGAACCCTTCGGCCCAGGCGCGTCGGCCGATGGAGCGTATGCGCCATGGCTGGTCCATGAGCTCGTTCCAGGCGTCGCAGCAGTGGGCGACGATGTCGTCGTAGCCTTGGAAGACGCGATTGGAGAGGTGGCTGTCGCGCAGGAACTGCCAGACGTTCTCGACCGGGTTGAGTTCAGGGGAGCGCGGCGGCAGTGGCAGGAGGGTGATGTTGTCCGGAACGACGAGCGCCCCGGCGAGATGCCAGCCCGCCTGGTCCAGGACGAGGACGGCGTGCGCGTCCGGCGCCACCATGGCGCTGATCTCGTCGAGATGCGCCTGCATCGCGGCGGTGTCGCAATACGGCATGACGAGCCCAGCGCCCTTGCCCTCGGCCGGGCAGATCGCCCCGAAAAGATAGGCCCAGGCGGTGCGCTGGTCGTGGGCGCCCGCGGCCGGGTCCCGCGTCGCGCCCACCTCCGGGTCAGCTTGTTCTTCTGGCCGACGCGTGGCTTCATCGCCACCAGAGCTCCATCCGCCCCGGATGGGCTCCCGGATCTCGCCCAGGCGGTCCTCGCGGGAGCACTTTCGACAAGCCTCCGCCCCCTCGGGGTGCTTGGCGTTGTCCGGGCGAGCCGAGAGCTTGCGCGAACCCGCGCCCTGAGAGTTTGTTCAAAAGTCCCTGTAGCGGGCGATCCTGCGAGACATGAGCTTGATCATGGCGATCTGGAATAGGGCCTGCGCGGTTGCGGCGAAGCGCTCGAAGTCCTTGGCGAGGCGCCGGTTGATGCTGGCCCATGCGAAGGTACGCTCGACCACCCAGCGTTTCGGTTGGACTACGAAGCCGGCGTCGGTACGCTTGATGATCTCCACTGGTCGCGGCGCGGCCGCGGCGACGCGAGGCCCCTGGTAGCCGGCGTCGGCGAAGAACCTCTCGATGAAGGGGAATCGCCGCGTGATCCGCTCGAGAACCAGCGGGACGCCGTCGCGGTCCTGCACTCCGGCGGAGTGGACCTCGACGCGAAGCATCAGGCCGAGCATGTCGGTGACGAGATGGCGCTTGCGGCCCTTGATCCGTTTCCCGGCGTCGAACCCCACCATTTCGCGCGCCTCCGCGCTGGTTTTGACGCTCTGACTGTCGATGATCGCCGCGGTCGGGCTCTCCTCGCGGCCTTCGAGGTCGCGGGTCCGCCGGTAGAGAACGTCATGCAGATGCGCCCAGACCCCGGCCGCGATCCAGGCTCGGAAGTAGCCGTAGACGGTGCTGCGCGGCGGAAATTCTCGTGGCAGCATGCGCCACTGGCAACCGGTCTGAAGCAGGTAGAACACCGCGTTCACCACCCGTCTCAGGCATGCCGAGCGAGGTCTGCCGCCCGGTCGCGCGGCTGGCGGATGCGGCGCGATCAGCGCCCATTCCCGATCCGTCACGTCGCTTGCATACGCCCCGCTGACCCGCACATAGTCGCCGCGGGTGGCCGCCGTCCACGTCATCCGATCCTCCGTCGTCTCTCGCCAGAAACAACGGTGAATCAGACCGGTGGCGGTCGCTCAACCACCATCCGGAGCCTTCTCGGACAGGCTCTGAGTTCCCGCCCGACCGTCGCCGCGCTGACCGACACCCGGAATTCGTCCCACAGCCACTGCACGAGATCGATCAGCCGCCAGCGCACCACCCCGTCCCGCCAGGGCTGGGGACCGGCCTCCACCGCCGCCGCCAGGGCCGCGCGCAGTGCGGGCGTCAGCGTCGGCGGCTTGCCCGGCGCCTTGCGGTCGATCAGACCCTCCGGACCCTCCGCATTGAACCGCACCACCCAGTCGCGCACGATCTGCAGCCCGACCCCGCCGATCCGCGCCGCCTCGGTCCGCGATCCGCCGTCCCGGATCACCGCCAGCGCCAGCAGCCGCCGGACCTGCTTCGCATCCCGGCTGGACCGCGCCAGTCGCCGCAAATCGTCACCAGTGAAATCGCCTCGAAGACCGATCGCCGCCGCCATGGAAAACCCTCGCCTGTTTTCCACGATGAATTACGACACGACCGCCTTGGGAATCCCCCTCGTGAGTTAACCTCACCCAGCGTTGGTATGAGGTTCAGGTTGCCCTCGTCCCAGGTCTCGTAGTCGGCGAACTCGTCGTCCGGGCGAGAGCAGGGGTGCGCCTCGCCGTCGCCCTTGATCTGCGTGACCTCGTAGATCGGCTCGAAGCGCTGCCGGCGGAGCGCGTAGGCTTCGCTCAGCGGCTCGCCGCCATAGGTCTCGAAGGCGAACATCAGCCCGTTCGAGAGGTTGCCGTTGTGCGGGATCGCGAGCACCGGCGTTCCGCTCGCCGTCCTCGAAGGTCTCCATCCAGGTCCACAGAGATCCTCGGGATCGACGCTCTCGAACGTGGTGTAGGGCAGCATCTGGTCGGCCTCGGCCTTGCCCGCCGCGGTAGATCACGTTGCGGTGCAGGTTGTTGCCGGGACCGGGATTCGGGTGTCCACTCGTAGCCGATGAGCGCGGTGAAGCGGCCGGGCTCGTTGAAGCGCTCGATGATCGCCGTGTAGTCATGCCAGGTGTCGCGGAAGAACGTCTTCGCTCTCGGCGGCCTCCGGCAGCGTGCCGTTGCCCTGCGCCTGGATCGCCGCCATCGCCACCGGGGTCGCCGCCTCGATGTCGCCGCTCTGCATCACCCGGCTCCACTCGGCCAAGGTCGCGTCGGCGTCGACCAGCGCCGGGTCGCCGGCGCGCAGCGCGGGCGGCACGCCGAGCAGATCGGAGTGGTCGGTCATCGCCAGCCAATCGAGCGGCCGGGAGAGCCGGATCGGCACGCCGAAGGTGGTCTCGACCTGCTCGCCGCGGGCGAAGCGGAGCGCGTCCTCTGGGCTCAGCGCGTTGACGAAGCCGGCGTCGAACGACCAGCCCGAGTGGACGTGCTGGTCGCCCCAGAGCGGCCGCGTCGGGAACGTCCGGTTGGCGTAGGGCGAGAAGCTGCGCGGGCCGAGCCGCGCCGTCTCGCGGATCGCCGCCGGGTCGATGGTCATGTCGAAGGCATGGCCCGCACTACCGGCCTCCTGGCCGAAGCGCCGGTCGACAGCAGGAGCGTGGCGACGAGGAGTTCGCATGGTGATTCTCCGAGAGCGCCTCAGCCGGCGGGCGTGTACCAGATCGGCGAGGTGTAGGCGCGTTCCTGGAACGTCGTCTCGGCGCCCTCCGGGATCGGCACGCCGAAGCGGAAGGCGTCGTAGACGACCCAGCGCGGCGTCGGGATCTCGAGCACGCGGGCGTAGTAGAAGGCGCGCTGGCCGGGTCGAAGTCGGGGTCGGTCCAGACCGTGCCGAGCTCGGCGGCGCCGATGGTGTTGGTCCAGTTGGCGGCGGCGACGTCGACCGTGTTGCCGACCGGCGGCAGCACGCCGTCTGGCGTCGGGCTCGCGATCGTCGGACCAGGCGACGTCGTAGACCCGCTCCTGCGGCGTGCCGTCGTCGTCCGAGCCAGCCCTTGACGATCTGGATGCGGTCGAGGTTGGCGCCGATCGGCGTCGCGCAGCGCGTAGACCATGAAGGTCGGCGCGCCGTCGCCCGCCGGCGCGCGGCAGATCGCCGCCCATCGGCACGCCCTTCTCGTAGCCGCGGAACGCCGGCTGCCGGCTGTTCAGGTCGTCGGCGGTGTAGTCCCAGCCGCCGAAGAAGCGGACGAGCATGCGCGGGCCGGTGGTGGCGTAGACCTCCTTGCGCTCCATCGCGTCCCAGATCGCCTCGCGCGTGTTCTCCATCGCCCAGACGGCGGCGTGACCCGATGACGACGACTGCGTGCCGGTGATCTCGCCGAGCGGTGTGTCGACGAACGGATGCAACATGCGCGTCGGCGCGGCTCGACCTCCGCGTGCTTGCCGAAGAAGTTGTCCTCCTCGGCCGTGGAGAGCGCGGTGTGGCTGTCGGTCGAGCCGATCATGCCGAACTTGTAGGGATTGGTGCCGAAGCGTTCGGCTCGAGCAGGAGGCCGCTCTTCAGCGCCTCGCGCGCATACTCGTAGCGCAGCATCTCCAGCGTCTTCGCCTCGGTGATGTCGAGGTTGCCGACGTCCCAGGTCTCGAAGTCGGCGAACTCGTCGTCGGGCGAGAGGAACGGATGCGCCTCGCCGTCGCCCTTGATCTGCGTCGCCTCGTAGAGCGGCTCCCACTTCGCCGCGCTGTTCGACGTAGAACTGCGTCGAGCGGCCGGCCGGTGTACTGCGCGTCGATCGGGAACATCAGCCCGTTGGAGAGATTGCCGTTGTGCGCGATGGCCAGGACCGAGCCGCCGGTCCGTCTCCTCGTAGTTGGTCATCCAGGCGTAGAGGTCGAGCGGGTCGGTGCTGCCGATCGGCTCTTGCGTGGTGTAGGGCACGACCTGGGCCGCGCGCGCCGGCCCGTCGCGGAAGATGACGTTGCGGTGCAGGTTGTTGCCGGCGACGAGCGAGGTCCACTCGAAGGCGATCATGGCGGTGAAGTTGCCCGGATCGTTGAAATCGTCCGCCGTCTTCGCCACCCGGTCCCAGATGCTCGCGAAGGTCTTCCCGC
>CAVOZD010000028.1:0-91144 GCA_963700835.1 uncultured Alphaproteobacteria bacterium | reverse complement strand
GGGCTCGAGCGCGAGCAGGTCGTGGTCGAGAAGCCGCGCCGACCCTTCGGTCACCAGATAACCCTCGCGCCCAGCCAGGACATAGGAGAGCGTCGACTTGCCCGAGCCGTTCGGCCCCATGATCGCATGGACCTCACCCGGCTTGATGTGGAGATCGACGCCCTTCAGGATCGCTTTGTCCTCTTCCTCGAGCTTGACCTGCAGGTTGCTGATATCGAGCATGTTCTTCCTCTTTCCTGTGCCGTTCGCGCCGCCGGCCGGGTCCGACCCGGCCGCGCGCCTGAATGTCGTCATCGTCGCGGACTCAGGCCCGCTCCACCGTCACCGAGGTGCCCGACGCCGACACCATCAGCATCGACTGGCCGACTACCTCGTAATCGAGATCGATCCCAACCACCGCATTGCCGCCCGCCGCCACGGCGCGCTCCCCAAGCTCCTTGAGCGCGGTTTCGCGCGCTTCCTGCAGGCTGGCCTCGTAGGAGCCCGACCGCCCACCGATGATGTCGGTGATCCCGGCGAAGAGATCGCGCACGATGTTCGCCCCCAGAATGGCCTCGCCGACCACCACGCCATGATAGGCGGTGATCCGGTGGCCCTCGATCGAGGGCGTCGTCGTCTGGATCATTTCCGCGGCAGCCTCGGATCTGGATCGCGCTCTACCCGCACGCGCATGAGTTCCGGCTGGCGGTCGGCCTTCAGCGTGCCGCGCAGCGCGAGGCCGGCAAGCACCAGAACTCCCAGGAGATAGACGACATAGACGATCATCCGACCGATCCTTCCAAAGATATGGCGACGAGCTTCTGCGCTTCCATCGCGAATTCCATCGGCAACGCCTGCAGCACCTCTCGGCAGAACCCGTTGACCACCAGCGCCACCGCCTCTTCCTCGTCCATGCCGCGGGCGCGGCAGTAGAACAACTGATCCTCGTCCACCTTCGACGTGGTCGCCTCGTGCTCCACCCGGCTCGAGTTGTTCTTCACCTCGATGTAGGGGACCGTGTGCGCCCCGCAACGGTCGCCGATGAGCAGACTGTCGCACTGGGTGTAGTTCCGGCTGTTCTTCGCCTTGGGATGCATCGAGACGAGGCCGCGATAGGTGTTCTGCGCGCGCCCCGCGCTGATGCCCTTCGAGACGATCCGGCTCCTGGTGTTGCGCCCCAGATGGACCATCTTCGTGCCGGTGTCGGCCTGCTGCATGTTGTTCGCGATGGCTATCGAATAGAACTCGCCCTGGCTGCCCTCGCCGCGCAGGATGCAGGACGGGTACTTCCAGGTGATAGCCGAGCCGGTCTCGACCTGGGTCCAGCTCACCTTGGATCGATCGCCGCGGCAATCGGCCCGCTTGGTGACGAAGTTGTAGATGCCGCCCCTGCCGTTCTCGTCCCCCGGGTACCAGTTCTGCACCGTCGAGTACTTCACCTCCGCATCCTCGAGCGCGACGATCTCCACCACCGCGGCGTGCAACTGGTTCTCGTCGCGCTGTGGCGCCGTGCATCCCTCAAGGTAGCTCACGTAGGAACCCTTGTCGGCGATGATCAGCGTGCGTTCGAACTGGCCGGTGTTCTCGGCGTTGATGCGGAAATAGGTCGAAAGCTCCATGGGACACTTCACGCCCGGCGGGATGTAGACAAAGGAACCATCGGAAAAGACAGCAGAATTCAGCGTTGCATAGAAGTTGTCCGAGATCGGCACCACCGAGCCCAGATACTTCTTCACCAGATCGGGGTGCTCGCGCACCGCCTCGGAGATCGAACAGAAGATCACCCCGGCCTTCGCCAGTTCCGCCTTGAAGGTCGTGCCCACGCTCACGCTGTCGAAGACAGCGTCCACGGCGACCTTGCGGCCCTCAGCCGGGACCTCACCGGCGCCCTCCACGCCCGCGAGGATCATCTGCTCCCTCAGGGGAATGCCAAGCTTCTCATACGCAGCGAGCAGGGTCGGATCGACCTCGTCGAGCGACTTCGGCTTGGTCGTCATGCTCTTGGGGCGGGCATAGTAGAACTGGTCCTGAAAATCGATCTGCGGATAGTGGACCATCGCCCAGGTCGGCTCCTCGAGCGAGAGCCAGCGTCGATAAGCCTGCAACCGCCAATCGGTCAGCCATTCAGGCTCGCCGTTCTTGTCCGAGATCAGCCGGACGATGTCCTCGTTCAGCCCCTTGGGTGCGTATTCGGTGTCGACATCGGTGGAGAAGCCGTACTTGTAGCGCTCGCCGACGCCACGCACCGCTTCGACCGTCTCCTGATCGACGCCGTCGCGCACCGTGATTTCCTCGACTGACGCCATGCCGCTCTCCCTTTCCGATTCCGGCCATGTCTCAGGCCGCCTTCTTGCCTTCGAACCGCCGCCATTGGCGCAGCCATGCCTCCGAGAAGGCAGCTACGGCGTCCCTGGTCACGCCTGGGCCAATCGAAACCCGCACTGCGCTAGACGCCGATCCAGCGTCAAAGCCCATCGCCCCCAGAGTGCGGCTCGCGCCGACCTTGCCGCTCGAGCACGCCGAGCCTGCCGATATCGCAAAGCCCGCAAGATCCATATGCATCACCTGCGTTCGCCGACCTCCATCCGGCGTGTAACGAAACAGCTCGTGTTCGGAAGCCGATCAGAAGCTTTCCCGACAAAAATAGTCTGACTCGCGCCGGCTTCCAGTGCGTCCTCCAGGAAATCCCGGACCGCGCGCACCTCTTCCCAGACCCCGCGGGCGAGTTCAGCGGCCGCAGCCTCGGCCGCAGCCCCGAAGCCCGCGATGCCCGGCAGGTTCTCCGTGCCCGACCGTCGTCCGCGCTCCTGCCCGCCGCCGCGCAGCTGCGCCGCGACCTCGACGTCCTCGCCCAGGACCAGCGCGCCAACCCCGCGCGGCCCGCCGATCTTGTGCGCCGAGACCGACGCCATCGCCGCGCCGGACCAGCCGAACGAGAAGGGAACCTTGCCGAAGGACTGCGCTGCGTCGACGAAACCAAGGCCCTGCGGCAGATCCTGCAGCACGCCGGTCTCCGAATTCGCCGCCTGCAGCGCCGTTGCCGACGGATCGGCGACCGCCACCGCGCCTGTGGCGTCCACCGCCAGGTCGCCACGCGTCCAGGCCGCAACGCAGTCGTGCTCCACTCCCGCCGAGGACAGATCGCGCCCGGCGAGCCCGAGCGCCGCCGCCTCGGTCGCGCCGGAGGTGAACACGATCCCCTCCGGATCGGCGCCGAGCGCCGCGGCCACCTGGGTTCGCGCGCGCTCGAGCAGCGCCTTTGCCGCCCTTCCCTCGGCATGCACCGAAGAAGGATTGCCGAGCGCGTCCATCGCCGCGAGCATCGCCGCCCGCGCCTCCGGGCGCAGCGGAGCGGTCGCGTTCCAGTCGAGATAGACCCGGCTCACGCGCCGCCCTCCGACGCGCGCGGATCGTAGGTTCCGAAGCTCCACAGCTGTTCCTGCGGGTGCCGGCAGGAAAAGCCGCGCCCGCCATAATCCTCGTCGCGGATCTCCATGACGATCCGCGCGCCTGCGGCCCTTGCGCGGGCGTACATGGCGTCGGCGTCGGACACCACGACATAGACGCTCTGGGTAACGGGGCGGTCCGGGTCCCCCGGGGCTTGCTGGCGGCCGAAGGCGTCGTCGCGGGCGGAGCCGATCATGATCATGCCTGACCCAAGGGTCAGCCGCGCATGGGCCACGCCGCCATCCGCGTCCGGAAGAACCGCCTGGCGCGCAAACCCGAAGGTGGCGCATAGCCAGTCGATCGCCGCGCCGGCGTCGCGATAGCGCATGGTCGGGATCAGCGTCGGGCTCATGCGCTCTCGTCCACCACGTCAATGAAGCTCGGCACCGCCGGGCAGGGCGCAAGCTGGTCGCGCACGATGTCGCAGAGCCGGGTCTGGTGCAAAAGCACGTAGACGTTCGCAGACAACTGCTCCCAGAGCTTGTCTGTCAGCCGCTGTTCGGCGGTACCGGTGTCTGCGCCCGAGGCACCGGCCCCGCGGGCGAGCGCGTCCATCGTCTCGTCCACGGCCGCAAGGATCTCGGAGACCCGGATCTGCTCGACCGGCCGCGCCAGGCGATAGCCGCCGCCCGGACCCCGCACCGAGTCCACGATCTCCGCGCGGCGCAGCTTCACGAAGAGCTGCTCGAGATAGGCGAGGCTGATGTCCTGCCGCTCGGCGATCTCGGAGAGCGACACCAGCCGGTCTCCCGGCCGGGTGGCGAGGTCGGTGAGCGCGATCATCGCGTAGCGGCCCTTGGTGCTCAGTTTCATGGCGATCCCCGGACCCGACGGTGTTGACGCAAACAGCCCGAC
Source organism: uncultured Alphaproteobacteria bacterium (assembly GCA_963700835.1). Taxonomy (GTDB): domain Bacteria; phylum Pseudomonadota; class Alphaproteobacteria; order Rhodobacterales; family Rhodobacteraceae; genus Amaricoccus. The sequence goes on along the minus strand of CAVOZD010000028.1, from coordinate 86,863 downwards.
CCCTTAGTTGCCACGAACTTGGGGGACGCACGCCAAGGCTTAGAACTCTTCTAAGATGGTTGAGCAATTCCGTCAAGTTTGCGATTGCGCTTTGCGATTGCGCCACGCCGAGGAGTTTCCTTTTCCATGCCAGAGGTCATCTTCCCCGGGCCGGACGGTCGTCTCGAGGGACGCTACCATCCGCAGAAGGCCAAGGATGCGCCGATCGCCATCATCCTGCACCCCCACCCGCTCTACGGGGGCACGATGAACAACAAGGTCGTCTACAACCTCCACTACGCGTTCCACAGCATCGGCTTCACCTGCCTGCGATTCAATTTCCGGGGGGTGGGACGCAGCCAGGGCGAATACGACCAGGGCATCGGCGAGCTCTCTGACGCCGCCGCCGCGCTTGACTACCTGCAGTCGCTCAACCCCAACGCCAAGCACTGCTGGGTCGCGGGCTTCTCCTTCGGGGCCTGGATCGGCATGCAGCTCCTGATGCGCCGGCCCGAGATCGCCGGCTTCATCTCCGTCGCCCCGCCGGCCAACCAGTACGACTTCTCGTTCCTCGCCCCCTGCCCCTCTTCGGGTCTGATCATTGGCGGCTCAGCCGACCGCGTCGTGCCGCCCGCCGATGTTGCGATGCTCGCCGACAAGCTCAAGCAGCAGAAGGGCATCACCATCACCCACGAGACCATCGAGGGCGCGAGCCATTTCTTCGATCCCGGCATGGACGAGATGATCGCGACCGTCGACGCCTACGTGCGCCGACGCCTAACCGAAACCAGCCGCTGATCCCGACCGGCGCGCGCGCCCGGGCCGCCGCGGCCCCTACGGCCCGGAGCGGCCGGTGCTGCGCGCCTGCCCCGGCTACTCCACGCTGACACGGCCGGGCCGCGCCTCAAATGGGTTTCCGGCGTCGATGGCCTCGGCGGTCCTGGTGCCCGGCATGATCTCGAAGCGTGGGTCGAAGTCCACCATCGTCGCCGCGAGCTTGGCCAGAATGCTCACGTCGCCGACCGCCTGCGCCACGCCGTCTGCAAGCTGCGCCTCGAGCGATTTCTCGCCTGTCATCGTGAGCTCCAGTTCCGCCCGGTCGATCGTCAGCGTCAGGTCCGGGTCCTGCGCCTGGAAATCCCGGATGTTGGTCAGCGTGGCGTTCTTCAACTCGACGATGAACATCTCGCCGTTGTCCGGGGTCACGAGGTTGATGGTAAATTCGAGGCCCTCCGCCTTCCGGCTGTCCATGCGGATGCCGAGGAAGTTGAGAAAGAGCTCCGTCGACATCGCCCGGATCACATCCGGCGAGGCGCTGTCGGCGGTCTCGCCCTGGGGGATGCCCGACCGCAGTTCATAGGCGGCGGCGAGAAAGCTGTTGCGCAGCCCCGGGTTCTCCTGCTGGTAGCCGATCTGCTCGAAGATGTCGGCCAGCAGCTCGCGCGCCTCGGCGTTCTCCGGCTCGGCCTGCACGAGCTTGTTCACGATCTCGATGGCCAGAAGATAGTCCCCGGAATCGTGCAAGGCGCGGCCGCGGTCGAGGATCGGCCCCGCCCCGCCCATCATCTCGACATAGAGCGGCGCGGACTCTTTGGGCGAAAGCGGGATGAGCGTCGCCGGGTTGGCGTCCCAGTAGCCGAGATAGCGCTGGATCACGCCGCGCGCGTTGTTCTCAGCCGAGCCGTGGTAGCCCCGGCAATGCCATTGCCGGAGCAGGCTATCGGGCAGCGCATAGACGTTGTGGATCTGGTTGATGGTCACGCCCTGATTGACGAGGTGCAGCACCTGGTTGTTCATGTGCGCGCAGAGGTCGCGCTGCGCGCGCAGCACCTCCTGGATCCGCGCGTTGCCCCAGCGCGGCCAGTGGTGGGAGGCGAACATCACCTCCGCCTCCTGCCCGTAGAGATAGAGCGTCTCGGCGATGTACTTCGACCAGTTAAGCGGGTCGCGCACCTGTGCGCCGCGCAGCGTGTAGATGTTGTGCAGGCTGGCGACCACGTTCTCCGCCATCCACAGCGCCTTCATGTCTGGGATGTAGGTGTTCATCTCCCGCGGCGCCTCGGTGTTGGGCGTGTTCTGGAAGATCATCCGAACGCCGTCGACCTCGAACTCCTCGATCGGTGCGGTGACGAGTCGGGTGGGCGCGATCAGCCCTGTCGCCCCGGCCAAGACGCCCTGCCCGAGGCCCTGGCCCACGAAGCCGTGCGGGCTGGCGGGCAGCAGCAGGCCGTACTGATAAAACAGCCGCCGGTTCATCGCGTTGCCGGCGTAGACGTTCTCCGACACCGTGAAGTCCATGAAGTCGACCGGCGCGATGACCTCGATCCGCCCGGCGCGGACGTCCTCGGCGTCGATCAGTCCGCGCACGCCGCCCCAGTGGTCGCCGTGGGTGTGCGAATAGATGAGACTGCGCTGACCGACAGCCCCTCGCCGACATGCTCCTGGAAGAGCCGCCAGGCCGCCCGCACCGGCTCGGCGCTGACCAGTGGATCGAAGACGATCCATGCGGTCCTGCCGCGCACGGAGGTTATGTCCGACAGGTCGAACCCGCGCACCTGGTAGATGCCGGGCATCACCTCGTAGAGCCCGTAGTTGTTGTTGAGCCGCGACTGGCGCAACAACGAAGGGTGGATCGAGTTCGAACTCCCGGTCCTCGTCGAGAAACCGGAATCGCTCCATGTCCCAGGCGACGCGCCCGGAGTCCGCCGGGATTGCCATCTCCGGCATCTCCGCGATCAGGCCGCGCGCATTCTCCTCGAGATCGCGCGTGTCGTCGAACGGGAGCGCGGCGCGCGCCTGCTTAAGCGCGGCTATCGTGTGGGCCGAGGGTGCCTTGTCCATGGGGTGAAAGTGCCCGGCGAGAGGCGCTTGCTGGGCCCGCGCCGACCCCAACTCCAGCGTGAAGGCGCCGGCGACCGAAAAGGCCGCCCCGAACGCCGGAACCGCTCCCAGAAACTGTCGTCTCGTCGCCTTTGCCTGCCTACCCCGACATCGGGCGACGGCACGACCGCCGCCCCCGAGCCGGAACATGCAGCGGGGGCGTCCGCACCACAATTCACGATCTCCCGACCCCAGGCCGCCGACAGGCGTCTTGCATTCGCCTGCCGCCCGCGGGATGGGTGCTGGGACGCCGACACTCGGAGCCGCGCATGCTTCCCGAAGCCTCAGCGCTCCTGCCCTTCACCGTCGCGGTGGTGGTCATCGCCATCACCCCCGGCCCCGACATGACCTTCTACATCTCCCGAACGCTCGCGCAGGGACGCGCGGCGGGGTTCGCGGCGATGCTCGGCACATTCACCGGGATCCTGATCCACACGGCGCTGGTCGCGCTGGGGCTTTCGGCGCTGATCGTCGCCGCGCCACAGGCGTTTTTCGCGCTCAAGCTGGCCGGCGCGCTCTACCTCCTCTGGCTGGCGTCGCAGGCGCTCCGCCACGGCTCGGCGCTGACCCTCCCCGGTCGGCCGGGCGCGCCACGCAGCCTGGCCGCCGCATGGCGCTCGGGCGTGGCGATCAATCTTCTCAATCCCAAGATCGCGCTCTTCTTCATGACCTTCCTGCCGCAGTTCGTCTCGGCCGCCGATCCGCGGGCCCCCGCGCAGCTCTTCGCGCTGGGGCTGCTCTTCGTCGTGATCTCGGCGCCCGTGGTGGCCGGGCTGATCCTCGCCGCCGACCGGGTGACCGCGACCCTGCGCGCCCGGCCGCGGTTCGGCCGCGCGCTCGACTGGCTATTCGCTTCGGTATTCGCCGCCTTCGCGGCGCATCTCCTGCTCGCCCGGGCGCGCTGAAGCGCGCCCGTCGCGGCCCCGTCCCGCCCTATCGGCCTGGGAAGCAGAGCTCGTTCCAGCGCTCCCGCTCGGTCGGATCCTCCGGCGCCGTTTCACAGTATTCCGGCCCCTGGTCGGCGGCCGCGCCGCCCGAGGCGATCTCGGAGGAGTCCGTGCCTTGGGCGCAGGCGCCCAGCCCCATCCCGACCGCCGCCAGCATGATCCACTTCCGTCCCATGTGTGTCCCTCGCATCCGTTGCTGCCGGAGAAGTCCGACCGCCAGCCGCGACGATAGCAGAGGCGCGCGCCAGCGCAACGCGGCCGGGGCTCAGGCGTCGGGGAGGCTCACCCGCCCGCCGCAGACCGGCAGCCGCGCGCCGGTCGCGCCCGGCGCCGAGGTCGGCAGGCCCCGCAGCACCCGCACCGCCAGGTAGGCGAAGGCCTGCGCCTCAAGCATGTCGCCGTCGAGCCCGACGGCCTCCACCGCCTCGACCGGCGCGTTCGTGCGCGCCGCCAGCATCGTCATCACCGTTCTGTTCCGCCGGCCGCCGCCGCAGACCAGCCAGCGGTCGACCGGCTCGGGAAAGTGCCGCGCCGCCTCGGCCACGCAGGCGGCCGTCAGCGCCGCGAGCGTCGCCGCGCCGTCCTCGGTTGAAAGATGCGCCACCGCGTCGAGGAAGCCATGAAACTCCTGCCTGTCCAGAGATTTGGGCGGCGTTCTTTCCAGGTATGGATGCGCCGCGAGCCGGTCGAGCACGCCGGCGTCCACCCGACCGCGCGCCGCCGTCGCGCCATCGGCGTCGAACGCGGCTCCGCAGCGCCCGCCGAGGAAATCGTCGATCAGCGCGTTGCCCGGCCCGGTGTCGAAGGCGAGAAGCGCGCCCGGCGCCTCGGGCGCGTTTGCGCGCGGATCGACCCAGGTGACGTTGCCGACGCCGCCGAGGTTGAGGAACGCCATCGGCGCCTCGGCCCCGATCCGGCGCGCGCAGGCGAAATGGAAGAACGGCGCCAGCGGCGCGCCCTCGCCGCCGCTGGCGATGTCGGCGCTGCGGAAGTCCCAGACCACCGTGCGGCCGGTCTCGCGCGCCAGCAGATCGCCGCGTCCGATCTGATGGGTGCCGCGCCCGCGCGGCTCATGGGCGAGGGTCTGGCCGTGGAACCCGACGACCGCGACGTCGCCGAACGCCGCGATCGCGGCGGCGTGCCGGGCCCGCACCAGAGCCTCGACGGACTCCAGCCCCGCGTCCCCCGGCCATCCGCCGAGCGCCGCCCGCAGCGCCGCGCGATCGGCCGCGCCGTAGGCCTCGAAGCGAGTCGGCCCGAACTCCGCGATCGTCTCGCCGTCGGTCACCAGAACCGCGGCGTCCACCCCGTCCATCGAGGTCCCCGACATCAGCCCGAGCGCCCGCATCGTGTCCGCCATGGCCCTTCCCTTCTACGCGCGTCCTCCGCTATAGAACCCCGCCGTCCCGCCGGAAAGGAGCCGCGCCATGACCTACAGGCCCAGGAGCGAATTCCTCGCGGTGATGCGGGCGCGCGGCTTCCAGCAGGACTGCACCGATCTCGAGGGACTGGACGAGGTTCTGCTGGCGGGCGCGACGCCCGCCTACATCGGCTTCGACGCCACCGCGCCGTCGCTGCACGTCGGCTCGCTCATCCAGATCATGATGCTGCGCTGGCTCCAGAAGACCGGCCACAAGCCGCTGGTCCTGATCGGTGGCGGCACCTCCAAGATCGGCGATCCCTCCTTCCGCGACGAGGCGCGCGGCCTGATGACCGACGACCAGATCGCCGCGAACGTCGCCGGCATCCGTCAGGTGTTCGCGCGGTATCTAGATTTCGGGGACGGCGCCGTCGACGCGCTGATGCTCGACAATTCCGCCTGGCTCGACGGGCTGAACTACATCGGCTTCCTGCGCGACATCGGCCGGCATTTCTCGGTCAACCGCATGCTCGGCTTCGACAGCGTCCGCACCCGGCTCGACCGCGAGCAGTCGCTGTCGTTCCTCGAGTTCAACTACATGATCCTGCAGGCCTACGACTTTCTCGAGCTGCACCGCCGCCACGGCTGCATGCTTCAGTTCGGCGGCTCGGACCAGTGGGGCAACATCGTCAACGGCATCGACCTGACCCGGCGCGTCGCCGGTGCGGAGGTGTTCGGCCTGACGTCGCCGCTGCTGACCACCGCCGACGGGCGCAAGATGGGCAAGAGCGCCGATGGCGCGGTCTGGCTCAACGCCGATATGCTGTCGCCCTACGAGTTCTGGCAGTTCTGGCGCAACGCCGCCGACGCCGACGTCGGACGCTTCCTCAAGCTCTACACCGAACTGCCCGTCGAGGAATGCGACCGGCTCGGGGCGCTCGGCGGGGCCGAGATCAACGAGGCCAAGGTCACCCTCGCCGACGCCGTCACCACGCTCGCCCACGGGGCCGCCGCCGCGGCCGCGGCCCGGGCGACCGCGCGCGAGGTGTTCGAGCGGGGCGGCGTCGGCGCGGAGCTTCCGAGCGTGCGGCTCGCGCCCGGCGACGTCGCCGGGGCCGGCATCTCGATCGTGCAGCTCTTCGTGCGCGCGGGCCTCGCCGCATCAGGCAAGGAAGCCCGGCGCCTGATCGCGGAGGGCGGCGCCAGGCTCGACGACGTGGCCGTGACCGACGCCGGTCTGGTGCTCGACACCGCGGCGCTCACCCCGCCGCGCAAGCTGTCCGCCGGCCGCAAGCGCCACGCGCTCGTTGGGATGGACAACTGAGCCCGATGGCCACGGCGATCCTGCGGAGCGCGCCCGCGCGCGCCCTCGCCGGACTCCTTATCGCGCTTCTCGTCGCCGCGGTTCCTGCCCGCGCCGAACTCGACCTCGACGCGGCGCTGGCCCAGCTCGGGATCGACCAGCCGATACCCCCTGAGGGAAAGGCCATCGTCGTCAACATCCCCGGCTTCGAACTCGTGGCGGTGGAGAACGGCAAGGAGCGCTTTCGCAGCCGCGTCATCGTCGGCGCGCCCTGGCACGCCACCCCGATCCGCGCCGCCACGGTCAGCGCCGTCCGGTTCCGCCCGACCTGGCGGCCAACCCCGTCGATGATCGCAAGCGGCGAGTATCGCGACCGGGTCTGGCCCCCAGGCGAGAACAATCCGCTCGGCCTCGCGGCGGTGCGGCTCGATCCGGGCTTTCTCGTCTATCTCCACGACACCAACCGGCGCGAGCTCTTCGACCGCGAGATGCGGGCGCTTTCGCACGGCTGCGTTCGGGTCGAGCGCTGGGAAGACCTCGTGGCCTTCGTGCTCGACTGGGACCTCGACGCGGTGCGCGCCGCCGCAGCCTTCGGCCCGACCCGCGACGTGGCCGCTCCACCGATCCCGGTCGTGCTCGGCTATTTCCCGGTCTTTCCCGATGCGACCGGCGCGCCCCGCCGTCACGCCGACATCTACGGTCTCGGCGGCCCCGTGGCGCCCGGCCTGCCCCCTCCGCCTCCGACGCAGCCCGTCGCTTCGGAGGCCGGCATCGCCTGCCCGACCTGAGCCGCGGGCCGGCCGTTCAGTTCTCCTTGCTGTTTTTTTCCGTTTTCCGTCAGCGACTTGAATCCTGTCTCTATGGGGACGCTTCACGCGGCGCTAGTCCGGCCCTCACCGAGGCGCCGGGCGACAACTGCGCCATCGTCGGACCGTGATCGCGAAGCGGGTAACGCCGGCCGGGCCCTGCTCGACCTAAACTCCGTCCCTCAGCCAACGGAGCCACGCATGCGCCTTCCCGCCGCCGTTCTAGCACTCTCCCTCGGCCTCGCCGCGACGCCTGCCTTCGCCGGCGAACAGTACGTCGACGCGACCGGCTTCGCCATCTCCGGTCATGACGTCGTCGCCTACTTCGACCTCGACCAAGCGCCGATCGGGGCGCCGCAGCCGACGGCGGTTCCTGGCCGCGCCGAAATCACCGCAGACTGGAACGGCGCGACCTTCGCCTTCGCCACGGAAGCGAACCGCGAGCGCTTCCTCGCCGATCCCGCCTCCTTAACGCCGCAATACGACTGTCACTGCGCTTTCGGGGTCGCCAAGGGCGGCAAGGTTCCGGGCAATCCAGACCTCTGGCGGATCGTCGACGGCAAGCTCTACCTCAACATCACCCGCAACGTGGTCGGGTTCTCGGAGGAGGACATTCCCGGCAATCTGGCGCTCTCGGAGGTCAATTGGACCCGGCTCGAGGCGCAACCCGCCGCAGCCGACCCGATCCCAGCGTTCACCCCGGACGCGCCGCTCGCGGACTGACGCGGCGCTGGCGGCCGGCGCTCCGCGGCGCCGGCCCGAGCGATCACATGTCGCCCTTGACTTGCACGCGCGCCATGAAGTCGGGCTCCGCGACCGCGCCGTTGCTCCCGTCGCCACGCTTGATCGCGTCGATCACCTCCTGGCCCGAGATCACCTCGCCGACAACCGTGTACTGCCCGTCCAGGTGCGGGGCGGGCGCGAACATGATGAAGAACTGGCTGTTGGCCGAATTGGGATCCTGGCTGCGCGCCATGCCGACGACCCCCGTCTCGAAGGAGACGTCGGAGAACTCCGCCGGCAGGTCCGGCAGCGCCGAGCCGCCGGTGCCCGCCCGTCCCTCGCCCAGCGCCTCACGCGCGCCGAACTCCACGTCGCCGGTCTGCGCCATGAAGCCGTCGATCACCCGGTGAAACGCCACGCCGTCGTATTCGCCCGCGCGCGCCAGTTCCTTGATGCGGGCGACGTGCTGCGGCGCGATGTCGGGCCGCAGGGCGATCTCGACCACGCCGTTCGCCTCGCCTTCGACCTCGATGACGAGGATGTCGTCGGCGTTCTGGGCGAAGGCCCCCGAGGCGAGGCTCGCTGCCAGCGCGAGGCCGAGCAGCCCCCGCCGCGTCAGCCGGGCGCTCACGCCGCGTCCGCCGCGACGCGCACCGAGATCATCCGGTCCGGCGCCTTGGGCGGCTCGCCGCGCGTGATCGCGTCCACGTGCTCCATGCCGTCGATCACCCGCCCCCAGACCGTGTACTGTCCGTTCAGGAAGTGACCGTCCTTGAACATGATGAAGAACTGGCTGTTGGCGGAGTTGGGGTTCTGGCTGCGCGCCATGCCCACCACGCCGCGGTCGAACGGCAGCTTGGAGAACTCCGCCGGCAGGTCGGCGTGCTTCGAACCTCCGGTTCCCGCGCGGCGGATGTTGAACCCATCCTCCATGTCCCCGTTCGCGACGTCCCCTGTCTGGGCCATGAAGCCGTCGATCACCCGGTGGAAGGCGACGTTGTCGTACTCGCCGTCCCGGACCAGCGTCTTGATCTGCGCGACATGCTTGGGCGCCACGTCAGGCAGCATCTCGACCAGAACCTCACCGTCCTTGAGCGCGATGATGAGCGTGTTCTCCGGATCTCTGATCTCGACCATTCCTGCCTCCAGTCTGAAGAATCCCGGGCGGACCCTATTGGAGCGGCGCGGCGAGGTGAAGCCCGAAGCCTTGCCGACGCTGGCCTTTCAGGCGCGCAGCGCCTGACGCGCCGCGAACCGCGCTACCAGCGCCTCGGCGACGCGCGGCGGCACGAACGGCGTGATGTCGCCGCCGAGCCGGGCGATCTCCTTGACCAGCCGGCTCGCTATCGCCTGGTGGTTGGCGTCGGCCATCAGGAACACGGTCTCGACCTCGTTATTCATCGCCCGGTTCATGCCGACCATCTGGAACTCGTACTCGAAGTCCGAAACCGCCCGGAGGCCGCGGATGATGACGCCCGCGCCCACGTCCGCCGCGCAGTCGATCAGCAGGTTCTCGAAGGGATGCGCGACGATCTCGACGCCCGCGGCCGCGCCGATGGGCCGGCATTCGCGCTCGACCATCTCCACGCGCTCCTCAAGCGAGAACAGCGGCCCCTTGTCGCGATTGATCGCCACGCCGATAACCAGCCTGTCGACGAGCGCACAGGCGCGCCGGATGATGTCGGTGTGCCCGAGCGTGATCGGGTCGAAGGTTCCCGGGTAGAGCCCGATCCGCATGTGCCTCACCCCCGAGCCGCCAGACGCGCGGAGACAAGCAACATTATTGCTCCGGTCGGGTCAACCCCGGCCCCGGCGCGCCTACCAGGTGTTCGCGATCATGCCGGTCAGCGCCTGGTTCTCGGTCTGCATCTCGGATATCCGCGCCTTGACCACGTCGCCGATCGAGATCACCGCGACCAGCTTGCCGTCCTCGACCACCGGCATGTGGCGGAACCGGCCCTCGCTCATGCGCTCCATCACCGACACCGCGGTGTCGTCGAAGCTGCAGCCCTGCACCTTCGCGGTCATCAGGTCGCTGGCCGGCCGGGACATGCAATCGACCCCCTGGGTTCCGAGCGCGCGCACGATGTCGCGTTCCGAGAGGATCCCGTCGACCGACGAGCCGTCGGCGCTGATGATGACCGCGCCGATGCGATGCTTGGCGAGGGTTCTCGCGACCTCCTGCACGCTCTCGGAGGGCTTGGCCGTGACGATCCTCGCGTCGTTCTTCGACTTGATGATCCTGCGCACAGTCATGGCCGTTCTCCCCGCGATGGCGTCGCCGCCGCAAAAGTGTCCACCCGCGGGACGGGCCTGTCAAGCCGCGGGCTGCGACAGCGCCGCGCGCATCCACTCCACGACCACGTCCGCCATCCGGTTGATCCGCGCCACCCGCGCGTCGTCCTGATGGCGCACCAGATAGAAGGCCCGGTCGAGCCGGATGTCGTCGGGCAGGATCACGCGCAGCTCCGGGTGGTCCCGCGCCACGAAATCGGGAAGGATGCAGATCCCCACGCCGCGAAGGCACCATCGCAGCTGCATGATCAGGCTGTTCGATGTCAGCGCCGGCTCCGTCTCGCGGCCGAGAAGCGCGTAGTAGTCGAGCTCCTTGTCGAAGATCATGTCGGAGATGTAGCCGATCCCGCGCAGCTCGCGCAGATCGCCCATGTCGCGGATCGCCCCGAGCGTCTCCAGCATGTCCGCCCGCCCGTAGAGCCGCAGCCGGTAGTCGGCGATCTTGCGCACCGTCAACCGCCCGGCGCTCGGCGGCGAGACCGTGATCGCGAGATCGGCCTCGCGCTTGGATAGGCTGAACATCCGCGGCAGCGCCACGACCTGAACCTGCAGTTCGGGGTTGCCGCGGCTCAGCCGATCGCAGGCGTCGATGAGCAGGTAGTTCGAGACGCCGTCCGGCGCGCCGATCCGCACGGTTCCCGACAGCGTGTCGGACTGGCCGCCGACCTCCTCGGTCGCGGCGACCGCCTGCGCCTCCATCGCCTGGGCGTGTTCGACGAGATCGCGCCCGGCCTCGGTCAGCGCGTAACCCTGCGGGCTGCGATCGAAGAGCTTCGCGCCAAGCGCCTCTTCGAGCGCGCCGATGCGCCGCCCGACGGTCGCGGGGTCAAGCCCCAGAACCCGCGCCGCCCGCGACAGCTGCGCGTGCCGGGCCACCGCGAGGAACACCGGGATGTCGTCCCAGCGCAGGCGCGACCGCCCCGCCATCACTAGAGCGCGAGCGCTTTCTCGAACGCATAGGGGAACCGAACCGGCGACATGGCTACTCCTTGCGAAATTGTGGGGACTCACGCTAGCATGTCTGGTTCATTTTGCAAACTTTCGGCGCCCTGCGATTGGCGAATGCCTCAGCCGCGCGCCCCGGAAACCGCCGCGTCGAGCACGGCGTCCCAGGCCGCCGCGACTTGCTCGGGATCGGACAAACGGCGCACGCGGTCACGCGCTGCGGTCCCCAGACGCTGCGCCATCGAAGGATCGGCGAGGATCGCGTCGAGCCGGGCCGCGGCGAGGTCCGCGCGACCAGCCGGGACCAGGGCGCCGTCGACACCGTCCGAGATCTGGCCGCATACGCCCGGCAGCGCATAGGCGACCACCGGCAAGCCGGCCGCCATCGCTTCGGTGACGGTCTTGCTGGCGCCCTCGGGGTGTGTCGAGGGAAAGAGGAATGCGTCGGCCTCCGCGAGTCGGGCCGCCAGGTCCACATGCGACAGCGCCCCGGGAAACGTCACCCGGTCCGCGACGCCGCGCGCCTCCGCCTGTGCGACAAGGCGCGCCAGATACGCAGGATCTGACGGGCCGATCGCCTCAAGCCGGGCGTCGCTGCGCTCGAGCAGCCCAAGGATGTCAAGCAGCCGCCCGGCCCCCTTCGTCTCCGACAGTCGCCCCGCGTAGACGATGCACGGAGCCCCCCCATGCGACAGCGGTCGCGCGGGCTTCGGCGCGAACGTCGCGACGTCAAAGGCGTAGGGGATGGCCGTCGTGGCAGGCGGCCGCCACCACCGGCTGCGCCGCAGCGCCGCCGCGAGTGGCGCACCCACGCAGACCACACGCGCAGCGCGACGCAGGCAGAGCGCCGTCTCCCGCCCGCGGCGGGCCTCCCAGACGGCCCGGACTGGAACTGCAAGCCGCGCGAGCGCGCTGCCGTGCACCTCCACGCGATGCAGCCACGCTGGGCTCGTGCCCTCGTGCAGCACCAGCGGCGGAAGTCGGTCCGCGCCGGCCCGTCCGTAGATCCCGAACGGCGACGCGCTGCGGCCCAGAACGACGTCGAACGGAGCCTCGGCGTGCAGCGCGTCAAACGCGGCGGCGCTGGCCGCGAAGAACCGTGCATCGCACTTCGCGGGCGTTGTCCCCGTGAGATGGAGCACCTCGACCCCCTCCGCGGGCGCGGCCCGGGTTGCGCCGTCGGGCGCGGCGGTCGTGAGCACCGTTACCGAGCGCCCGCGGGCGGCGAACATCGGCGCGAGCAGATCGAAGGGCCAGACGTAGCCGGCGCGATGCCCGGCCATGCCGCGCGCGAAGATGCACAGCCTCATGGCGTTCGCCCCCCGGCGTCGCGGCGGCGGCGGCGGGACGGTCCGGATGCGCGCAGTTCCATGCCAGCAACTTTGCAAATTCGCTTTGGCGCGGCTAGGGCTGTGGCCGAAGGGCGGCGGGCGTTAGGCTCAATCGCGCGAATCGGGGAGGAAACCGCAGGTCATGGACTCGATCGGACATTTCATCGACGGCCGGCGCGTCGCCGGAACTTCCGGCCGCGAGGCCGACGTCTTCAATCCCGCCACCGGCGAGGTGCAGGCCCGTGTGGCGCTGGCCTCCGCCGCCGAGCTCGACGCCGCGGTGCGGGGGGCGAGCGCCGCCCAGCCGAAGTGGGCGGCGACCAACCCCCAGCGCCGGGCCCGGGTGATGATGAAGTTCGTCGAGCTTCTCAACCGCGACATGGACAGGCTCGCCGAGGCCCTCTCCCGCGAGCACGGCAAGACCCTGCCGGACGCCCGCGGCGATGTGGTGCGCGGCCTCGAGGTGGCGGAATTCTGCATCGGCGCGCCGCATCTCCTGAAGGGCGAGTTCACCGACAGCGCGGGGCCCGGCATCGACATGTACTCCATGCGCCAGCCGCTCGGCGTGGTTGCGGGCATCACGCCGTTCAACTTCCCCGCCATGATCCCGATGTGGAAGATGTGCCCGGCCATCGCCTGCGGCAACGCCTTCATCCTCAAGCCCTCCGAGCGCGACCCCTCCGTGCCGATCATGCTGGCCGAGCTGATGCAGGAGGCGGGCCTGCCGGACGGCGTGTTTCAGGTCGTCAACGGCGACAAGGAAGCGGTCGACGCCATCATCGACCATCCCGACATAATGGCCATCGGCTTCGTCGGCTCCACGCCGATCGCGCAATACATCTACGGGCGCGGCTGTTCGAACGGAAAACGCGTGCAGTGCTTCGGCGGGGCCAAGAACCACATGATCGTCATGCCCGACGCCGATCTCGACAAGGCGGTCGACGCGCTTGTGGGCGCAGGTTACGGGGCCGCCGGCGAGCGCTGCATGGCGATCTCGGTCGCGGTTCCAGTCGGAGAAAAGACCGCCGACGCGCTGATCCAGAAGCTGATCCCGCGGGTCGAGAGCCTCAAGATCGGCCCCTACACCGCCGGCGAGGACGTCGACTTCGGCCCGGTCGTGACCCGCGCCGCGCAGACCCGAATCCTCGGGCTCATCGATTCGGGCGTCGCCCAGGGCGCCACGCTCGCCGTCGACGGCCGCGGTTTCCGGATGCAGGGCTACGAGGACGGCTTCTTCGTCGGCGCCTGCCTCTTCGACCACGTCACGCCCGAGATGGACATCTACCGCGAGGAGATCTTCGGCCCGGTGCTCTCCACGGTGCGCGCGAAGTCGTACGACGAGGCGCTCGAGCTCACCATGTCGAACCCCTACGGCAACGGCACGGCGATCTTCACCCGCGACGGCGACACCGCCCGCGATTTCGCCTCCCGCATTAATGTCGGCATGGTCGGCGTCAACGTGCCGATCCCGGTGCCGCTCGCCTACCACACCTTCGGCGGCTGGAAGCTCTCCGCCTTCGGCGACCTCAATCAGCACGGCCCCGACGCCTTCCGCTTCTACACCCGCACCAAGACGGTGACGTCGCGCTGGCCATCCGGCACCAGGGAAGGCGCCGCCTTCTCGATCCCGACGATGGAGTGACGGCCGTGACCGGCTGGCCGAGCCGTCGCCTGACCGAGCTGATCGGCATCGTGCATCCGATCGTGCAGGCCCCGATGAAGGGGGCGAGCACGCCGGAACTCGCCGCGGCGGTGTCGAACGCGGGTGGGCTGGGCTCGCTCGGCTGCGCAGGCCTCGACGCGTCGGAGCTGCGCGAGATCTCTGCGGAGATGCGCCGGCGAACCAATGGAGCCTTCAACCTCAACTTCTTCGCCCATGGACCGGTGGTGGCGGACACGGCGGCGCTCACCGCAGCCCGCGCCGCCGTCGCCCCGGCCTACGCCGCGGCCGGGCTGGGCGCGCCTCCGCGGCGCGTTCCGCTGGCCGCGCCTGCCGCCTTCGGCGCCGACGCGCTCGAGGCGCTGCTCGCCGCACCGCCGCCGGTGGCGAGTTTCCACTTCGGCCTTCCGGACGGTGACGCCGTAGCGCGGCTGCGGGCCGCCGGCGTGCGCGTGCTCGCCACCGCGACCACCGTCGCCGAGGCCCGCGCGCTCGAGGCGGGCGGTGTCGACGCCGTCATCGCCCAGGGATGGGAGGCCGGCGGCCACCGCGGGGCCTTCTCGATCGAGCCGCCCGACGTAGGCGTCGGCCTCGTGGCTCTGGCGCCGGCGATCGTCGATGCGGTGTCCATCCCGGTGATCGCCGCCGGCGGGATCGCCGACGGCCGCGGCCTCGCCGCGGCCTTCATGCTCGGCGCGGACGGCGCGCAGCTCGGGACGGCCTTCCTCGCCTGCCCGGAGTCCGCCGCATCGGATCTGCACCGGCGGCTCATGGCCGACGCCCGCGATGACGACACGCGGCTGACGCTGGCGCATTCGGGCAGGCCGGCGCGGGCGCACCGGACGGGCTACATCGACCGCATGGCTTCGGACGTCGCCTCCTTTCTGCCCTTCCCGCTGATGTATCCGCTGAGCGCGCCAATCGGCGCCGCCAACGCCGACCCCGACGACCCGGAGGGCCGCTTCCTGCTCTACGGACAGGCCGCGGGCCTGTCCCGCGCCCTGCCCGCCGCCGAGCTGATGTCGCAGCTCGTCGACGAGGCGCGCGCTCACCTCGCCAGCGCGGCCGCCTGATCCCATGGACTTCGCTCTCACCGACGAGCAGCGCGCGGTCGCGGACAGGGCCCGCGCCTTCGGCAGGGCCGAGATCGCGCCCCACGCCGCCGCGTGGGAGGCGGCCGGGACCATGCCGCGCGCGATGCTGCGCGCAGCCGGCGACCTCGGCCTCGCCGGGATCTACGTTCCCGAGGAACACGGCGGCGCGGGTCTCTCCCGCCTTGAGGCCGTGCTGGTCTTCGAGGCGCTGGCGGAGTCCTGCCCGACCGTCTCGAGTTTCGTCTCGATCCACAACATCTGCGCCTGGATGGTGGCGGCGCACGGCTCGGAGGCGCTCCGCGCCGCCTACCTTCCGCGCATCCTGACCTTCGAGGCGGTCTGCTCCTACTGCCTCACCGAACCGGGCGCCGGCTCGGACGCCGCCGCGCTCCGGACCCGCGCCGATCCCGGCGAGGGCGGCTGGACGCTCAACGGCGCCAAGGCCTTCATCTCGGGAGGCGGGTTCTCCGACCTCTACCTCGCCATGGCCCGGACCGGCGGCCCTGGACCGAAGGGTGTCTCGGCGTTCATCGTCGAGGACGGCGCGCCCGGCCTGTCCTTCGGGGCGCAGGAGCGCAAGATGGGCTGGAAGGCCCAGCCGACCTGCCAGGTGACCTTCGACGGCTGCTCCGTGCCGGCGGGCAACCTCATCGGCGAGGAGGGCCGGGGCTTCGCCTACGCCATGGCCGGGCTTGACGGCGGCCGGCTCAACATCGCCGCCGCAGCGCTCGGCGGCGCCCAGGCCGCGCTCGACAAGGCGCTGGCCTACATGGAGGAGCGCGAGGCGTTCGGGCGCAAGCTCACCGAATTCCAGGCGCTCCAGTTCCGTCTTGCAGACATGGAGACCGAGCTGCAGGCCGCGCGGGTCTTCCTCCACCAGGCCGCCTGGAAGCTCGACACCGGCGCGCCCGACCGCACCAAGGCCTGCGCCATGGCCAAGCGCCTCGTCACCGACACCGCCTTCCGGGTAGCCAACGACGCGCTCCAGCTCTTCGGCGGCTACGGATACCTCAGCGACTACGGGATCGAGAAGATCGTGCGCGACCTGCGCGTGCACCAGATCCTCGAGGGCTCCAACGAGATCATGCGGGTGATCATCGCCCGCGCCATGCTCGGAGGGCGGAGGTGAGCGACATCCGCATCCGGCTCGAGGGAGCCGCGGGGCGCATCACCCTCGCCCGCCCCGAGGCGCTCAACGCGCTGACCTACGACATGATCGCGGCCATCGCCGCAGCCGCCCGGCGCTGGCGGGACGACCCGGCGGTGCGGCTGGTGATCATCGACGCCGACGGCGAGCGCGCCTTTTCCGCAGGCGGCGACATCCAGCAGGTCTACGAACAGGGCCTTCGCCGCGAGTTCGGCCCGGCGCGCAGGTTCTGGGCCGACGAATACCGGCTGAACGCCACGATCGCCGCCTATCCCAAGCCCTGGGTGGCGCTCGCCCAGGGCTACGTGATGGGTGGGGGCGTTGGCGTGTCGCTGCACGGCAGCCACCGGATCGTTTGCGAGACCACCCGCGTCGCCATGCCGGAATGCGCCATTGGCCTCGTTCCCGACGTCGGCGGCAGCGCGCTGCTCGCCGCCGGTCCGGGACGGCTCGGCGAATTCCTCGGAACCACCGGTCGCCGCATGGGTCCGGGCGACGCGATCCGCGCGGAATTCGCCGACCACTTCGCGCCACGGGATGCGTGGCCGGCGCTGACGACCCGCCTGATCGAGACCGGCGACGCGGACGCCGCCGTCGCTGCCTTCGCGGCCCCGCCCCCGCCATCGGAACTCGACGCCTTGCAACCGCTCATCGACGCGACCTTCTCCGCGCCCGATCTTCTCACGGTCGCGGGGCGGCTGGCCGGCGAGGACGGCGGCGACGCCATCCTCTCGGATCTGCGCCGCGGCTGCCCGCTCTCCATGGCCTGCACCCTCGAACTCGTGCGCGCCGCCCGCGCCCAGCCCGGGGTTCCGCAGGCGCTTGCCCGGGAGTACCGCTTCTCCTGGCGCGCGCTGAGCGACGGCGATCTCGTCGAGGGCATCCGCGCCGCCATCATCGACAAGGACCGCGCCCCGCGCTGGAGCCATGCGCTGGAGAGCGTCGGCCCGGCCGACGTCGCCCGCATGCTCGCGCCGCTCGGAGCCGACGAATGGACGCTGGTGGCGCAGACGGGTTGACGCAGGGCATCGGGGGAGGCGCAGGCATGCAGATCGGGTTCATCGGACTGGGCAACATGGGCGCGCCGATGGCGCGCAATCTCGCCGCCGCCGGCCACGCGGTCACAGGCTTCGACGTCGCCGGCGTCACGGTTGACGGCGTTGCGCCGGCGGCATCGGCCGCCGACGCCGCCACGGGACGCGACGCCGTCCTCACCATGCTCCCGGACGGCGCAATTCTCGCCCGCGTCTACGACGAGATCACGCCGGCCGGACAACCCGGCGCGGTCTTCGTGGACTGCTCCACCGTGGACGTCGCCGCCGCGCGGGCCGCCGCCGCCCAGGCCGCCGCCGCAGGGCTCCGACCTCTTGACGCGCCGGTCTCGGGCGGGGTCAGCGGCGCGACCTCAGGCGCGCTCACCTTCATGGTCGGCGGCGACGCCGACGCCTTCGCCGCCGCCCGGCCGCTCTTCGACGTGATGGGCGCGCGCGCCGTGCACTGCGGCGGCGCCGGAGCTGGCCAGGCGGCGAAGATCTGCAACAACATGATCCTCGGCGTCTCGATGATCGGTGTCTGCGAGGCCTTCGCACTCGCCGATAAGCTCGGCCTCGACCGCCACGCGCTCTACGACGTGGTCTCGACCTCCTCTGGATCCTGCTGGTCGGTCAACACATACTGCCCTGCGCCCGGCGTCGGCCCGACCTCTCCCGCGGACAGGGGCTACGCGCCAGGCTTCGCCGCCGACCTGATGCTCAAGGACCTGCGCCTCAGCCAGCAGGCGGCCGCGGACGTCGACGCCGACACGCCCCTCGGTGCCGCCGCCGCCGAACTCTACCGCCGTTTCGTCGAAGAGGAGGACGGCGCGGGCCGTGACTTCTCAGCCATGCTCCCCCGCTTCGAAAGGCGCGGGCGCGATTGACGGCCCCGGGTCACCGAGGCGCCTGATCCTGCTGAGGCGTCGAGAGCGCGCAGAAACAGCCTGCGGATATCACTCCGCAGCCACCCGCCGCGCGCCAAGGATTGCCTTGAGATACCGGCCCGTGTGGCTGCCCTCGGACGCCGCGACCTCTTCCGGCGTCCCGGTCGCCACGATCTGGCCACCGCCATCGCCGCCTTCCGGACCGATGTCGATGAGATGGTCGGCGGTCTTGATGACGTCGAGGTTGTGCTCGATCACCACCACCGTGTTGCCCTGCTCCACAAGCTCGTGCAGCACCTCCAGGAGCTTCTTGGTGTCCTCGAAATGCAGGCCCGTCGTCGGCTCGTCGAGGATGTAGAGCGTGCGCCCGGTCGAGCGCCGCGATAGCTCCTTCGACAGCTTCACCCGCTGCGCCTCGCCACCCGAGAGCGTCGTCGCCTGCTGGCCGACCTTGATGTAGCCCAGACCCACCCGCATCAGCGTCGTCATCTTCTCGCGGATCGCCGGCACCGCGGCGAAAAACGTCTCCGCATCCTCGACCGTCATGTCCAGAACGTCCGCGATGCTCTTGCCCTTGAACAGGATTTCCAGCGTCTCGCGGTTGTAGCGCTTGCCGCTGCAGGTCTCGCAGGTCACATACACGTCGGGAAGGAAGTGCATCTCGATCTTGATCACGCCGTCGCCCTGGCAGGCCTCGCAGCGTCCGCCCTTGACGTTGAAGCTGAACCGCCCCGGCTTGTAACCCCGCGCCTTCGCCTCCGGCAGGCCCGCGAACCAGTCGCGGATCGGCCCAAACGCCCCGGTGTAGGTGGCGGGGTTCGAGCGCGGCGTGCGTCCGATCGGCGACTGGTCGATGTCGATGACCTTGTCGAGATGCTCCAGCCCCTCGATCGCCCTGCAGGGGGCCGGGGTCTGGCGCGCGCCGTTCAGCCGCATCGAGGCGGTCTTGAACAGCGTCTCGATCGTCAGCGTCGACTTGCCGCCGCCCGATACGCCGGTGACGCAGGTGAAGACCCCGAGCGGAAAGCGCGCGTCCACGTCCCGGAGGTTGTTGCCCGAAGCCCCCTTGACGGTGACCGACTTGCCGCTGCTCTTGCGCCGCTGGGTCGGCGCGGGGATCTCGCGCGCTCCGGTCAGGTACTGCCCGGTGATCGAACTCCGCGCAGGCGGCGATGTCGGCGGGCGTTCCGGCGGCGATGATGCGCCCGCCGTGCACGCCCGCGCCGAGACCGATGTCGATGACGTGGTCGGCCTCGCGGATCGCCTCCTCGTCATGCTCGACGACGATCACCGTGTTGCCCGCGTCGCGCAGGTTCTTCAGCGTGGTCAGCAGCCGGTCGTTGTCGCGCTGGTGCAGCCCGATCGACGGCTCGTCGAGCACGTAGAGCACGCCGGTCAGCCCGGAGCCGATCTGGCTCGCGAGCCGGATGCGCTGGCTCTCGCCGCCCGACAGCGTGCCGGCGTTGCGCGCCAGCGTCAGGTAGTCGAGTCCCACATTGACCAGAAACCCAAGCCGCTCGCGAATCTCCTTGAGGATCGCCCGCGCGATCTCGTTCTTCTGCGGGCTTAAAGAGACCGGGGCCTCCTCGATCCAGGCCAGCGCCTCGCGGATGGACATGCGCACCACCTGCCCGACGTGCAGCCCGGCGATTCTGACCGCCAGCGCCTCGGGCTTGAGCCGGTAGCCCTCGCAGGCGCCGCAGGGGCGGTTGTTCTGGTAGCGCTCGAACTCCTCACGCACCCAAGCGCTGTCGGTCTCGCGATAGCGCCGCTCCATGTTGGGGATCACCCCTTCGAACGGCCGCTCTATCTCGTAGACCCGACCGCCCTCGTCGTAGCGGAACCGGATCTTCGTCCCTTCCGATCCGTAAAGCAGCACGCGTCGCGCCTCCTCTGGCAGGTCGCGCCACCGCTTGGCCTTGTCGAAGCCATAGTGCTTGGCCAGCGCCTCGATGGTCTGCCGGTAGTAGGGCGACTGACCCTTGGCCCAGGGCGCGATCGCGCCCTTGAGAAGCGACAGGCTCTCGTCGGGCACGATCAGGCGCGGATCGAAGAACAGCTCCACCCCGAGCCCGTCGCAGGAGGGGCAGGCCCCGAACGGCGCGTTGAACGAGAAGAGCCGCGGCTCGATTTCAGGGATGGTGAAGCCCGACACCGGACAGGCGAACTTCTCCGAAAAGGTGAGCCGCTGCGGCTCCTCGCCATCGGGCGGCGCGGTCTCCAGGATGGCGATGCCGTCCGCGAGATCGAGCGCGGTGCGCAGGCTGTCGGCGAGCCGCGTCTCCAGCCCCTCGCGCACCACGATCCGGTCCACCACCACGTCGATGTTGTGCCGGAACTTCTTGTCGAGCTCCGGGGCGGCGTCGAGATCGTGGAATTCGCCGTTCACCTTCACCCGCTGGAAGCCGCGCTTCAGCAGGTCAGCGAATTCCTTGCGATACTCACCCTTCCGGTCGCGCACGATCGGCGCCAGCAGGTAGGCGCGGGTTCCCTCCGGCAGCGCCATGACGATGTCGACCATCTGGCTGATCTGCTGCGCCTCGATCGGCTGGCCGGTCGCCGGCGAGTACGGCGTGCCGACCCGCGCGAACAGGAGGCGCATGTAGTCGTAGATCTCGGTGACCGTGCCGACGGTCGAGCGCGGGTTCTTCGATGTGGTCTTCTGCTCGATCGAGATCGCCGGCGACAGGCCCGAGATATGGTCCACGTCCGGCTTCTGCATCATGTCGAGGAACTGCCGGGCGTAGGCCGACAGGCTCTCGACATAGCGCCGCTGGCCCTCGGCGTAGATCGTGTCGAAGGCGAGACTTGACTTGCCCGACCCCGACAGCCCGGTGATCACCACCAATCTGTCGCGGGGAATGTCCACGTCCACCGACTTCAGGTTGTGCTCGCGGGCGCCGCGGATCTCAATGAACTTCTGTTCGGCCATGTCCCGCTCCTGCTGCCGCGACTTACATAGCGTCCATACCCGGGGATGCGAGTCGCGAGTATGGGAACAAAACGCGATCAAACGCAACCGACGCGCGCACCGCGCCGCGCGATTTGGCGTCGCCGCAGGCCCATCCGTTGCATCCGGACCGCCCGCGCCTTGAATCCGGTCCCGTTCGCGCCACCTCCACCTGTAGCTCGCAACGGAGGCGACTTTGAGGATTGCCTCGCTCCTTCTTCTGGCGGCCACGGCGCTGCCCGCACAGGCCGAGCTTCGACATCTCTCGACGGTGTCAGATCTTCGTGTGGTCAGCCTCGCCTACGACGCCCAGATCTGCGCCGTCTGGCTCGCCGACGAAGGCCCCACCATTGCGCTGATGTCCACTGTCGGCGAGGAGGTCGCGCGCTTGGACAGCGGCATGGCCTCGGTCCGCAGCCTCACGGTCGAGCGCGACGGACTCCTGATCGCCAGCGGTCGCGGCGAATTCCGCCGCATCAACCGACAGGGCCGCCCGATCGAGGAGCCGTTCCGGCTCAGCGAGACCATCCGCGACGCCGAGGGCCTGCATCGCGACGCCGACGGCAGCTTTCTGGTGGTCGAGGACGACCCCTCACGGCTGTTACGGATCGCGCCGGACGGCGCCGTGCTCCTCGAGCTTTCTGGCGACGCCTTCGATCCGCCGATGACCGAGCCGCAGGGCGTCGCGCGAGATCCGTATTCGGGCAACCTGCTTGTGGTCGACGACAACGAGGGGCTGAACAGCCTCTTCGAACTGGCGCCGGACGGGCGGGTGATCACCGTGACGCCGCTGTCGCCCTACGGCCGCGACGCCGAGGCCGTCGCCCTGCAGCCGGAGACCGGCAGGCTCTTCATCGGATTCGACGGCGGCCGCGCGCTGGCGATCTTCGACTGGCGGGCGAGCGAGGCGACGATCGACGCTCCGCTCGACCGCGGCCCGGACTGCCCGGTCTCCTGACCCCGCTCCCAGGCCGCGGTCAGCGCCCGAGGATCAGCTTCACGTACTGCTGGGTCTCGCGATAGGGCGGCACGCCCTTGTGGCGAACCACCGCCTCGGGACCGGCGTTGTAGGCCGCCAAGGCCAGCCGCCAGTCCCCGAAGCGCCGGTACTGCTGGCTGAGATACCGCGCCCCGCCGTCGAGGTTCTGGCCCGGATCGTGCGGATTGACCCCGAGCTGCCGCGCCGTACCGGGCATGAGCTGCGCAAGGCCGATCGCGCCCTTCGAGGACTTCGCCGTGGGCCGGAACCGCGATTCCGTCTGCACCAGCCGCAGGAACAGATCCTCGGGAATGGCGTGCCGCCGCGCCGCCGCCCGGGCCATCTCCTGGAACTGGCCGTTGCCGCCGCGATAGGCCGGGATCGAGCCCGGCTCGGCCTCCACGCGCGGCATCCGCGGCTGGCCTTTGAGCGCGCCCGGCACCGGCGGCCGGATCATTTCGCGGTAGTCGGACGATATGCCCGTCCGGTTGCGCATCAGCGAATTCAGCGACTTCTCCGCCAGCGCGGGGCCCGCGCACAACGCGGCCGCAAGGCCCAGCACAATGGTGATGGCTCTCATCGATCCTCTCGTTCCTGCCAACGGACCGGAGCCCGTTTCGGATGTTCCTCCGATTGCGGCGGACTATGGCAAAAAATCCCCGGCCTGTCAGCTTTGATCTGTTCATCCCGGACGGTTGACCCTAGAACGTCGACGCTCGCTCCGGTTGCGCGACCCCGCCGCCGGACCGGGCGGAAACCGGCGCGAAACGGGAGAATGACGCGATGGCTGGCAGCGTGAACAAGGTGATCCTGATCGGCAATCTCGGGCGCGATCCCGAGGTCCGCACCTTCCAGAACGGCGGCAAGGTGGTGAACCTGCGCATCGCCACCTCCGAGACCTGGCGCGACAAGGCCAGCGGCGAGCGCCGCGAGAAGACCGAGTGGCACTCGGTCGCCATCTTCTCCGAACCGCTGGCGCGCGTGGCCGAGCAGTACCTGCGCAAGGGATCCAAGGTCTACATCGAGGGCCAGCTCGAGACTCGCAAGTGGCAGGACCAGTCCGGGGCAGACCGTTATTCGACCGAGGTGGTGCTGCGCCCCTACCGGTCCGAACTCACCATGCTCGACGGCCGCGGCGAGGGCGGAGCGACGGGCGCCGACCATGATCAGGGCGACTACGGCTCGGGCCGCGACCCGGTCGGCCAGATGGACGACGAAATCCCGTTCTGAGACCGCCCCCGCCGCGCCCACGGCGTCAGATGTCGGTCACCGGCTTGAGAGGCATGTCGTCGTGGGGCGTGACCGCCTGGCGTTCGATCATGCGGTGAACCCGGGGCGGATTGGGGCCGCGCTGCAGCGCCCGGATCCGATCCGACGACGCGAGATCCGCCTGGGTGCGCCGCTGGTTGTGCCGCACGTACTCGACCCAGGTCGGCACGTGATAGGTTTCCGTCCAGCTGTCGGGGTTCTCCAGGTCACGCAGGAGCGCCCATTGCTGCGCCCCGTCGCGGATGCGGATCCGGCGCCGCTCGGCCATCGCCGCCAGGAACTCGGGCACGTCGGCCTGCGCGATCTCGTAGTCCACCATGATCATGATCGGCCCGCTGCGATGGGTCAGGTCCAGCCGCAGCGGCGGCTCCCGGAAGCGCCCGAGCGGATCGAGGTTCAGCCGGCCGAACTCCGGCATCGCCGCAACAAGCCCGAGCAGACCGCCGACGGCCAGACGCCCCGGCCGACCCGATCAGCGCCCGATCCGGCCCGAAGCCCGTCGCCGCGAGTCCCCAGAGCCAACTCCCCGCCGCCATGCCGCCGAACACCCCGGTCTGCTGGAGCGCCAGCGCGCGCCCGACCACCCAGCGCGGCGAGGAGAGCTGCACCGTGACGTTGAAGAGCGACATGGCCGGGACCCAGCTCGCGCCGGCCAGCAGAAGGAACGCCGCGCTCGCCGCCTCGTTGCGGCTGAGCGCGAAGTCCCACCGCGCTGATCGCGATCCCGAAGAACGCCAGCTTCGCGACACCCTCGTTCTGCAGGCGCGAGCGCAGGCGTCCGCTGGCCATCGCGCCGCCCACGGCCCCGAGCCCGAAACATCCCAGCAGCGCCCCGTAGAGCAGAGCGCCGCCCTCGAGCAGATCGCGCGCCACCACCGGCAGCAGCGCGAGGATCGCCACCGCCGAAAAACCGAAGACCGTGCCGCGCAGGATCACCCGCAGGAGGTTCGGCGACATCGCCACGTAGCGAAGCCCCGCCCGGAAGCGCGAGCCCGAACGGCTCGCGCGGCAGGCCGGCGGCGACCTCCGGGCGGCGCCAGCGCAACAACGCGCCGATGAGCGCGAGGTAACTCACCGCGTTCACGGCGAACGCCGCCGCGGCGCCCGCCGTCGCCACGATCGCGCCGCCGATCGCCGGGCCGACGCTGCGCATCAGGTTGAAGCCCATGCTGTTGAGCGCCACGGCCGCCGGCAGGTCGTCCCTCTCCACGATGTCGCCCATTGAGGCCTGCCAGGACGGGTTGTGCAGCGCCGCCCCGCAGCCGACCAGGAAGGTGAAGGCCAGAAGCAGCCAGGGCGTCAGCAGCTGCATCCAGGCCATCGCCGCCAGCGCCACCGAGACGACCAGCATGAAGCTCTGCGCCACCAGCATCACCCGGCGCCGGTCGAAGCTGTCGGCGAAGATCCCGGCAAACAGCGAGAAGATCATCAGCGGCAGCGTCACCGAGCTCTGCACCAGCGCAACCATGCTCTCCGAGCGGGTGAGCGAGGCCATCATCCAGGCCGCGCCGACAGCCTGCACCAGCCCGCCGAAGTTCGACAGGAGCGCCGACAGCCAGAGCGACCGGAAGGTCCGGTTGCGAAACGGCGCCATCGCGTCAGGACGGACAGGCAGGGCGGAGCACTCCGGTGTTCCTCCGGAGGCTAGGCCCGCCCCCCGTCCTCGGCAAGCGCCGTCCGCCTGCGGGCCGCCGCCGCGCGTGGCTACGGCCCCGACCGCGTCCCGACCGCGCCCGCGTCCTGCTCGAGCAGCCCCGAAAGCTGCAGAAGACCGGGCGCGCACCACATCTCGCCCGTGCGCCGGGCGAGCTCCAGCGCCTCGTCGACGAGCGCCCGCGCCTCGGCGTGCCGCCCGCTCATCACATGGGCCTCCGCCAGCATCCCCAGATTGTAGGGCCGCGTCAGCGCCACACCAGCCCTGCGCCAGTCCTCGAGCCCCTCGGAGATCTCCGCCAGACCGGACGGGTCTCCCAATGCGCACGCTGCCCAGCCGGCGAACATCCGCCCCCCGGGAAGCCAGAACGTCGTCTCCCCGGTCTCGCAGGCGTCGATCAGCGCAGCCGCGCGCGCCCCCACGGTCGAGATGTCGCCACGGTCGCGCGCGATTACCGCACCGGACCAGAACGTCTGCGCCATGCCGAAAGGCTGGCGCAGCGACAGCGCGATCTCCAGCGCGGCCTCAAAGAGCCGCTCCGCCGCCTCGGGTTCGTCCAGCAACTGGTGCGCCACCGCGGCGTAACGCCGGCAGGCGACGCCCGGATCCTCGCCGAACCGCGCGGCCAGCCCGCCGTGCAGCCCGATCTCGTAGGTCCCGAGCACCGCCGCGATATGGGGCAGCGCCCGCGCCGGCGCCCCCGTCAGCCAGAAGGTGGCGCCAACCGCATTGTGCGCGGCCATGCCGAGCGCCGCGTCGGTCGCGGGATCCACCGCAAGGCCTTCGAGCACTCCGGCCAGCCGCACCGCGGCGCCGATGTCCGCGCGGGTCAGGTGATAGTTCCAGAGCCCCGCGAGCACCGGGATCAGCGTCGAGTGATCGGAGACCTCCCGCGACAGGGCCCCGATGCGGGCGTGGATCTCGGGCAGCGCGGGATCGGCGAAACCGTCCGCCCCGACCACCGCCGCACCGAGGCTCATCAGGATATCGAGCTCGGCCGCGTCACGCGCCGGCGATTGCGGCAGATGTTCATTGAGGTCGCGCGCGCGGCGAAGCTGGTCGGCAGCCGCGCGCGCCGCGCCGCGCTCCAGCGCCTGCTCGCCCGACAGGCGGCGGTAGCGCGTCGCCCGCGGCATGTCGCCGGCGCACTCGAAATGCTCGGCGAGACCGGGCGCGATCTCCTCCGCGCGCGCGCCGTATCCGGCCTCGAGCCGCGCCCCGATCCGCCGGTGCAGGCCGCGGCGGCTGGCCGCCGGGAGGCCCTCCTGCAGCGCCTCGCGGTAGAGCGCGTGCCGGAACGTGAACCCCGAGGCCACGGTCCCGTCCGGCCAGGTCACCGGGCCGACGGCCTCGATGAAAAGGCCGCGCCGGGCCAGCGTCGCGCAGGCCATCTCCACCGTCTCGAGATCTTCGGCGTCCTCCGCCAGCGCCGCCGCCGAGAAGCCCGGCCCCGGGATGCTGGCCGCCTCCAGAAGCGACCGCTCCTGAGGCGTCAGCCGATCGATCTGCCGGTCGATGAAGGTCCTGACCGCAGAGGGCGCAGCCGCGAGCAGGGCCTCCGCGCCACCGGCCACAGTCCAGCCCGCGCCCTCCTGCCGGATCAGGCCGCTCGTCGCCCAGTCATCGATCACGCCGGCCACGAGGATCGCGTGGCCCTCGGTGCGCTCCGCAAGCCCCGCGCCGAGCGTCGCCGGCAGTGCATGACCGGGAAAGCGGTGATCAAGGATCTCGCCGATCGCCGCCGCGTCCAGCCCGCCGAGCGCGATCGACTGGAACCCGGTGGCGCGCGAGAGGTCGGCCAGCGCGTCCGCCAGATCGGAATGCGTCTCCTCGGCGCGATGGGTGCCGATCACCATCAGCCGCGCCGGCGCCCGTCGCAGGCTCCAGCCGCGAAGCCAGTCGAGCGTGCTGCGGTCCGCCCAGTGTAGGTCCTCCAGCACGAGAACGCCTGGCGTTTCGCGCGTCAGCCGCTCGAAGACGTCGACGAGTTCGCGCAGCATCCGCTCGGGCGAGGATCCTCCCGCCTCGATCCGGGCCCCCGGCGCCTCGGTGCGCGGCGCCTGACCCTGCAGGATCGGCGCGAAGCTCGGCGCGGCCTCGCGCAAGATGCGGGCGACCGCGACCCCGGACGGAGCCGCGTCGCCCAGCTGCCGGAGCGCCTCGAAGATCGGCCCGTAGGGTTCGCGCGCGCCCTCCATCGGGATGCACTGGCCGCGGGCGAACCACGCCCCAGGAAGCCCGGCGGAGCCCGCGGCGAAGGCGTCCACGAGTCGGGTCTTGCCCGCCCCCGCCTCTCCGGAGATTGCGCAGACCGCCCGCGCGCCCCGCCGCGCCGCGTCCAGCGCGCCCAAAAGCCGCGCCCGCTCGCGGGCGCGCCCTGCGCAGAGCGGCGACGGGTCGCCGCCGGGGCCGTCGCGCGCCGGCGTCTTCGGACCGATCAGGACAATATCGCCGATGAAGCGGTAGCCGATTCGCCCGACCGTCTCGATGAAGCCCGGGGTCTCGAGGCTTTCGCCGAAGTGCCGCCGCAGTTCCCGCACGCACTGCTTGGGCCCGTTCTCGCTGCCGTGCCGACGCCCCCAGACCTCGTCACGCAACTCCAGGGGTCCGACCACGCCGCCCTCGCGCGCGATCAGCGCCTCAAGCACGGCCAGGGTCTTGGCGCGCAGCGGCTGCGGCGTCTCGTCGCGCCAGAGTGTCCCCGTGGACGCGTCGAGCCGGAACACCGGAGACCCGAACGCCTGGGCGCGCTCCTCGATCGCCCGCCGCTCGGCGTCGGTGCGGCCGATCATTTTAAGATTATACCGCCATTGGACCCGCCGGGGGCCGGAACCCGGGTAAGCCTTGGCGTCGGGAAGGCCAGAAAGCGAAGGCGGAAATGCACGTATCTCATGTCAATCCTCGATCGTTACGTCACGACCGTCCCTCCGACAAGCTTTCTGGCCCTCGCCCGCAACCCGGCCGCGGGTCCGGATGAAGTTGGTCGGGCTGCGGCCATTGTGAGCCGCCAGCCGCCCCGACTGCAACGCCGCCCCGCCGATCGATCTCTCGAAACCAAGGACGACCACACCATGACCCCCAGACGCCTCGCCACGGCCGCGCTCGCCGCCGGCATCCTCGCCATGCCCGGACTGACCGCCGTCGCCCGCGACGCCGCCGAACGCTCCGCGCCACCGGTCAGACTCGCCGAGACGCCCGAGGTCGCCAGCGCCGGACGCAACACGCCCGCCCGCGCCACCGCCAACCCGCTCCTGCGGGTCATCGTCTTCGACGAGGACGCGGCGACGGAACCGAGACTGCGTCGCCGCTGAGCACGGGCGCAGGCGCGGCGCGGCGGGCCCTGAGCGCCGCCAGCACCGCCTCTTGACAGATGGGCCGCGCTGGCAAGACTTCCGCGCGCCATGGCCCTCCAAGCGCCCCGACCTCTCCGGCCTCGCGCCCTCCTCCTTGGGGCGCTGGCGCTCGTGGGAGGCGTCGCTTCCGCCGGGGTCGACGGCCTGCCGCCGCCGGTCACGGAGGCGGACTTCCGTCCGGTAGACGCAGCCCTCGCGCATATCGGACGCGATCTCTTCTTCGACCCGATCCTTAGCGGCAACCGCGACATCTCCTGCGCCACCTGTCATCACCCGCGCCTGGCCACCGGCGACGGTCTCTCGCTCGGGCTCGGCGAGGGCGGGGTCGGGCTCGGCCCCGACCGCCGCGTCGATCCCGCGAACCCGCCCGAGCAGCGCATCCCCCGAAACGCCCCGCCCCTCTATAATCTGGGCGCCCGCGAGTTCACCCGGCTCTTCCATGACGGAAGGCTCGAGGCCGACCCGTCCCGCCCGTCGGGCATCCGCTCGCCGCTCGAGGAGGAGATGGTCGCGGGCTTTGACGGCCCGCTCGCCGCCCAGACCATGTTCCCGGTGCTGTCCCAGGACGAGATGGCCGGCCACGTCTCCGAGAACGACGTGGCCAAGGCGGTGCGCCAGGGGCTCATCACCGGGGAAGGCGGCGCATGGGCGCTTCTCGCCGCGCGGGTGGCGGCGATCCCCGCCTACGCCGACGCCTTCGCCGACGCGGTCCCCGAGATCGCCGCCGGCCGCGCACTGGCCTTCACCGACATCGCAAACGCCATCGCCGCCTACGTCGCCGTCGACTTCCGCGCCGACCAGAGCCCCTTTGACCGGCATCTGCGCGGCGAGGTGGCGCTGACCGGCGCGGCCGCCGAGGGCATGGCGCTGTTCTACGGCGACGCCGGCTGCGCCCGCTGCCACGCCGGCCCGTTCCAGACCGACCACGACTTCCACGCCGTCGCCATGCCGCAGTTCGGGCCCGGCAAGGCGGCGCGCTTCGAGACGCACCGGCGCGACGTCGGGCGTATGCGCGTCACCGGCGATCCCGCTGACGCCTACCGCTTCCGCACGCCGTCGCTGCGCAACGTCGCCCACACGGCGCCCTACGGTCACACGGGCGCCTACGCCGACCTGCGCGCGATGGTCCGCCACATGGCCGATCCCGACGCCGGCCTCGCCGCCTACGACCGCGCGCAGGCGGCGCTTCCCGCTCTCGACGGCGCCGAGGACTGGGCGGTTCTCGAGACGCCCGACGAACTCGCCGCGATCCGCGCCGCCAACGAGCTCGCCCCGGTCGCGCTGACCGAGACCCAGATCGACACCCTCGTCGCCTTCCTCGAGGCCCTCACCGACCCGTCCAGCCTCGCCGGCCGGCTCGGACCGCCGGACACCGTGCCGAGCGGCCTGCCGGTCGACTGAACCGAGCGTTCCGGCGGGAACTGGGTCTGGACCGTGAAAGCGAAATGGCGCGATCCGGCGGGACCGCGCTTCAGCCCGGCCCGAGCGTCGCCGGTCCCGTCGCCGGAACCTCGAACCGCCAGAACCCGTTCACCGCGACCGTCTCCCACGGCCCCGCCGTTCCGTCGGGTCGCACGACGCGCAGCTCCACCGCCTCGAGATCTCCCAGCCCGAAGTGCTCGAAGCCCGCGCGGCCGCCCGCGTGCCCGCCGCCAACGGTGATCTCGCGCGCCCATTTGCGCCCGCCGCCGCGCGCCTCGATCCAGCCGCCGATCAGCCGCGTGTTCGGCCCCTCCGCCCGCACATCCACCGCCAGCCAGGCGCCGGCGCCCTCGGTGACGTTCTCGTGGACCTCTAGCGGCGCGCGCCGGTTCACGACCACCACGTCGAGCCGACCGTCGCGGTTGAGATCGACGAGCGCGGCGCCCCGCCCCCGGTGCGGGCTGGCGAGGCCCGCCGCGCCGCCCGCCTCGCGAAACGCCCCGTCCGTCTGACCCATCAGCAGGTTGTTGGGATCGGACGTGGCGTTCTCGGGCATCTGGTCGACATTGCCCTTGGCCACGAAGATGTCGTCGCGCCCATCGTTGTCGACGTCGCCGAACTCCGCGTGCCAGCCCGTCGAGGGGCGTCCGTCGTCGCCCTGATAGGGCCGGTGCGCCGTCGCACCCGTCGCGAAGGGCGCATTGCGCCAGACCGGCCCGGGCTGAGCGGCGTCGCGGAACTGCAAGAGCTGGTCACCCATCGAGGTCAGGTAGACCTCCGGCAGGCCGTCCCCGGTGATGTCGCGGCTGGCGATGCCCATGCCCCATATCCGCACCGTCTCCCAGCCGTCCCCGGGCCCAAGCAGGCGCGGCGGATCCTCGAGACGCCACATCTGCTCTTCCCCCTCGCGCACGTAATAGTGCCGGTCGTTGGAGACGCGCAAATCCGCCCGCCCGCTGCGGCTCCAGTCCGAAAACAGCATCGACAGCGCGCAATGCCCCGGCGCGAGCCGGACCGGCGGCCCGTAGCCCGCCTGCCCCGGCCGGTGCAACTCGTTGGCGTCGCAGGCCCCAAACGGCCCCTCCGGATCTTCGCGGTCGACGTAGTTGCCCACCGCAAGCGTCGGCAGCGAAGCGCCGGTCTCCCAGGTCGCGGAGAACGCCGTGCTCCAGCGGTCGCCGCCCCGGAAGTCCAGCGCCGCCGCGCCGTCCTCGAACCGGCAGCCGCCGCGTCCGAGCATCAGCCGGTTCCCGCCCACCCGCAGCACGAAGAGATCGAGCAGCCCGTCCCCGTCCGCATCGAGTGGATAGGCCCCGACGACCCCGGTCAGCCGCAGCTCCGGCGGCGTGCGGTCCACGAAATCGATCGCCGCTCCTGGAGCGGGCGTCGCATTGGCCAGCAGCCGCGCCGCGCCCGCGCCGCCCGCTGCATAGAGATCGGGGAACCCGTCGGCGTCGCAATCGAGGACCGCGACCCCACCCCCGACGAAATGCTCCCAGCCGCCGGTGTATTGGTGCTCGAAGCCGAACCCCGACGCCCGCTCGACGAACGCCGGCTCCGCGGCCGCGGCCGCCCCGGCGCCGAGAAGCGCCAGCATGACTGTCCCTGCCCGAAGCGTCGATCGGCTCATGCCGCCTGATTGCCACCGCGCGGGGCCCCTGACCAGCGCGCTTGTGACCGACCACTTCCGCGGCCTATGTCGCAGCCCATGCGCGACGCACCCGATCCCGACGCCCCCTTGCTGCCCGAGCCCTTCGCCGCCTGGTTCGCCCGGCGGGGCTGGCGTCCGCATCCGCACCAGCTTGCGCTCCTTGCGGCCGAACGGCGGCCAGCGACGCTGCTCGTCGCGCCCACCGGCGGCGGCAAAACGCTCGCGGGCTTCCTGCCGAGCCTGATCGACCTCGCCGCCGATCCCGCGCCCGGCCTCCACACGCTCTACATCTCGCCCCTCAAGGCGCTCGCCGCCGACATCCGCCGAAATCTTGCCGGTCCGGTCGCCGAGATGGGGCTCGCCATCCGCATCGAGGACCGCACCGGCGACACAGGCGCGGCCCAGCGCGCCCGCCAGCGCACCGACCCGCCGCAGATCCTGCTGACCACGCCCGAAATCGCTGGCGCTGATGCTCTCCTACGAGGAAGCGCCGCGCATGTTCGGCGGGCTATCGCGGGTTGTCGTGGACGAGATTCACGCGCTCGCCGAATCAAAACGCGGCGACCAGCTCGCGCTCTGCCTCGCCCGGCTCCAGCGCCACTCCCCGGCGATGCGCCGCGTCGGCCTGTCCGCGACCGTCGAGGATCCGCCGGCGCTGGCGGCCTTCCTCGGCCGCGGCGCGGAGATCCTCGCCGCCGATCCCGGCCCCGATCCCGACATCTCGATCCTCGCAACCGACGATCCGCCTCCCTGGTTCGGCCAGGGCGGGCGCTACGCCGCGCCCGCGGTGATGGAGCTGATCCGCGGCGCCACGACCACGCTCGTCTTCATCAACACCCGCGCCCAGGCGGAACTCTTCTTCCAGGCGCTCTGGGCCGAGAACGACGACGGGCTGGCGATCGGCCTGCATCACGGCTCGCTCTCCCGCGAGGCGCGGGCCCGCGTCGAGGCTGCGATGGCGGCAGGCGAGCTGCGCGCCGTGGTGGCCACCGGCTCGCTCGACCTCGGCATCGACTGGGGCTCGGTCGACCTCGTGATCCAGGTCGGCGCGCCCAAGAACGTCAAGCGGCTCGTCCAGCGCATCGGCCGCGCCAACCACCGCTACAACGCGCCGTCCCGCGCGGTGATAGCGCCCGCGAACCGCTTCGAGGCGCTGGAATGCCACGCCGCGCTCGAGGCGGTGCGCGCCCGCGCGCTCGACGGCGATCCCCGCGGCCCCGGCCCGCTCGACGTGCTCTGCCAGCACATCCTGCTCACCGCTTGCTCCGGCCCGTTCGATCCCGACGCGCTCTTCGCCGAAGTGCGCGCGGCGGGCCCCTACGCCGACCTCTCCCGCGCCGACTTCGACGCCTGCCTCGAGTTCTGCGCCACCGGCGGCTACGCGCTCCGGGCCTACGACCGCTGGCGGCGTCTCGTGCTTCGCGACGGCCGCTGGAGCCTGCGCGATCCGCGCCGCGCCCGCGCCATCCGCATGAACGTCGGCACCATCGTCGACACCGAGACCCTCGCCGTGCGCATGAAGGGCGCCTTCGGCCGGCCGCTCGGCGAGATCGAAGAGGCCTTCGCCGCCACGCTCTCGCCCGGCGACACCTTCCTGATCGGCGGCCAGACCGTGCGCTACGAGGGCCTGCGCGAGATGACCGTGGAGGTGACGAAACAGCCTTCCGCGACGCCCCGCATCGCCGCCTTCATGGGTACAAAGCTCGCCACCTCCACCCAACTCTCGCGCCGGGTGGCGGAGTTGATCGCCGATCCCGGCCGCTGGCGCGCCCTGCCCGCGCATCTGAGCGACTGGCTAGCGCTGCAGGCGCGCATCAGCCGCCTGCCCGGGCCCGACCGCCTGCTTGTCGAGAGCTTCCCGCGCGGCGGCCTCGAATACCACTGCCTCTACGGCTTCGCCGGCCGCAACGCCCACCAGACGCTCGGGCTGCTGCTGACCCGTCGCATGGAAGCCGCCGGACTCGCCCCGCTCGGCTTCGTCTCCAGCGACTACGCGCTGCTGATCTGGGGGCTCGAACGCGCGCCCGATCCCCCGGCGCTGCTCACGCCCGAAGGGCTGCGCAACGGGCTCGAGACCTGGCTCGGCGAGAACGCGGTGATGAAACGCACCTTCCGCAACGCCGCCACCGTGGCGGGGCTGATCGAGAAGAACCTGCCCGGCCGCCGCAAGACCGGCCGGCAGGCCACCTTCTCCTCCGACATCCTCTACGACACCCTGCGCAAGTACGACCCCGACCACCTGATGCTGCGCATCACCCGGGCCGAGGCCGGGCGTGGCCTCGTGGACTTCGACCGCATCGAGGAGATGCTGGCCCGCGCCGCCGGCCGCATCGACGTCGCCCGCGCGCCCCACCTGACCCCGCTCGCCGCGCCGCTGCTGCTCGAGGTCGGCAAGGTGCCGATCCGCGGCGCCGCCGAGACCCGGCTGCTGTCCGAGGCGGCGGAGACGCTGCTGGCGGAGGCGGGCCTGACCGGCTGATCGGCCTCAGCCGTCCTGCGCCCTGACGTCAGGACCGAGATCGGCGCGCAGCATCGCGCCGCCGATCCATCCGCCGACCTGCGGCTGATCGTCGAGCCAGTCGCAGCACAGCCCAGCGAACCGGCGCGGCTCCGCTCACAACGCCGCGGCACATCGATTTTCAGGCCACCCAGCCACTGCGCACCCTGCGCGCTGACTTCCGGGCCGGTCGCGCGAAAGAGGCGACCGCCCGAAATCGGCTCGCCGTTCTGAACCATCTCGAGAAACAGCGACGATGTCGCGAACGGCCGCGCCCCCTTCACGGCTTCGGTGGCGCCCTGCCGCCCCGGCCCATGACGAGGTGGGCGCGTCGCCTGAAGGGTTTGTCGCTTGCATCTTTGGCGCAGTGACCCGGCCGCGCCGAGCGCGCGCGGTCGGCCAACTCACTCCCGCGCGTTCCCGTACTCGGCGTCCGTCACCTTTTCCATCCAGTCCACGTGGCTCCCGTCAAGCGCCTCGTGGATGGCCATGTGCGCCATCGCCACCTCCGGCGCCGCGCCGTGCCAGTGCTTCTCGCCCGGCGGGATCCACACCGTGTCGCCCGGCCGGATCTCGCGCACCGGCCCGCCCTCGGTCTGGACGAGGCCCAGCCCCGACATCACGAACAGCGTCTGGCCGAGCGGATGCGTGTGCCAGGCGGTCCGCGCGCCCGGCTCGAAGGTCACCACCACCGCGCGCGCGCGCGCCGGCGGCGATGTCTCGATCACCGGATCCTGACGCACCCGGCCGGTGAAATACGCCTCAGGCCCCGCGCCCGACGCCCGCGATCCGCTGCGATGAATGTCCATGGCTGTCCCCTCTCTCCACCCTGCCGCACCGACCATAGACCGCGCGCAGCCGAGCGCCAGCCCCGCTACGCCCACCGCCGCCCCTTGCCCGCACTCCGCCGCTCGGGCATGTCACGCGCCATGGATGAAAGACAGGTCACGCTGGCCGGGGCGGCGCTCGTCGCCTGCGCCTCCGGGGCGCTCTGGTGGCCGGAGCGCCGCCTGCTCTGCGTCTCCGACCTGCACCTCGGCAAGTCCGAGCGGCTCGCGCGACGCGGCGGCCCGCTCCTGCCACCCTACGAGACCGCCGAGACCCTCGACCGTCTCGCCGCCGAGATCGCCCGGCGCAGGCCGGCCGAGGTCGTCTGCCTCGGCGACAGCTTCGACGACGACGCCGGCGCCGGATCGCTCGACGACGCCGACCGGGGCCGGCTGCAGGCGCTGATGGCCGGGCGCGAATGGATCTGGATCGCCGGCAACCACGATCCCGCCCCGATCGCGCTCGGGGGCCGCCATCTCGCGGAACTAGACCTCGCCCCGCTGGTCTTCCGCCACAGCGCCGCGCCCGCCGCCGCCGCCGGCGAGGTCTCCGGCCACTACCATCCCAAGCTGCGCCTCGTGGCCCGCGGTCGCGCCGTCATCCGACCGTGCTTCCTCCTCGACGACCGGCGGCTGATCCTGCCGGCCTTCGGCGCCTACACCGGCGGACTCCAAGCCGACCACCCCGCCGTGCGCGCGGTGCTCGGCGGATCCGCACGCGCGATCCTGACCGGGAGCGGCTGCGTCGCCGTCCCGCTCGACCGCCGATGACCCGCCCGCCCCCGAACCCGGACTTCGAGGCGACGGTCCGCGCAAGTTTTGCGCGCCAGGGCCTGATGGCGCTCCTCGGCGCGGAGCTGCGCGCCGTGACGCCGGGCGGCTGCGTGATCGCCGCGCCGGTCCGCCCCGAAACCAGTCAGCAGCACGGCTACGCCCACGCCGGCCTCGCCTGGGCCATCGGCGACAGCGCTGCCGGCTATGCGGCGCTGAGCCTCTGCGCGGAAAACGACGAGGTGCTCACCGTGGAGATGAAGATCAACCTCATGGCCCCCGCCCGCGGCGCGCGCCTGGTGGCGACCGGCCGGGTGCTGCGCGCCGGCCGCAGGCTGCTGACCGTCGCCGCCGACGTCGCCGCCGAGGATGCGACGGGCGCCGCCACGCCGGTCGCGGTCATGCTCGGCACCATGACCGTCGTGCGCTGACCGCGCCTACGCCGTCAGACCTACCGGCTCCGGCAGCCCGTGCGCCCGGCACGCCGCCGTCAGCGTGTTCGCGAGCAGGCAGGCGATGGTCATCGGCCCGACCCCGCCCGGCACCGGGGTGATCGCGCCGGCAACCGCGGCCGCCGCCTCGAAGTCCACGTCGCCCACCAGCCGCGCCTTGCCGGCCGGCCCCGGCGGCAGGCGATTGATGCCGACGTCGATCACCGTCGCGCCCGGCTTGATGAAATCCGCGCCGATCATCCGCGGACGCCCGACCGCCGCCACCAGGATGTCGGCCCGCGCGCAGACCGAAGCCAGATCGCGGGTGCGCGAATGCGCCACCGTGACCGTGGCGCTGTCGCGCAGCAGAAGCTGCGCCATCGGCTTGCCGACGATGTTCGACCGACCGACCACCACCGCGGTCCGCCCGGACAGATCGCCCAGCCGGTCGCGCAGGAGCATCAGGCAGCCGAGCGGCGTGCAGGGAACCATCGCCTTCTGGCCGGTCGCCAGCCGCCCGACGTTGAGCACGTGGAAGCCGTCGACGTCCTTCTCGGGACGGATCGCGTCGGTGACCTTCGCCTCGTCGATGTGGCGCGGCAGCGGCAACTGCACCAGGACGCCGTGGATCTCCGGATCGCGGTTGAGCGAGTCGATCAGCGCCAGAAGCTCCGCCTCGGGCGTCGCCGCGTCGAGCCTGTGCTCGACCGAGCGCATCCCCGCCTCCAGCGTCTGCGCGCCCTTGTTTCGCACGTAGACCTGGCTGGCGGGATCCTCCCCGACCAGCACCACGGCGAGCCCTGGCGTGATCCCGTGATCGCGCGCAAGGCCGTTGACGCCCTCGGCCACCCGCGCCCGCACCCCCGCGGCGAAGGCCTTTCCGTCGATGATCTCGGCGCTCATTCCCCGGTCCCTCCGCCGCCGCGCAGCGCACGCTCCTCCCGCGTGATCGACCACTCGACGATCTCGCGCCAGAGCGTCGCCGCCAGCGCCTCGTCGAGGCCCTCCGCGCGCGCGGCGGCGCGCACGTTGGCGACCACCTGCTCGACGCGATCCTCGATGCGCGCCGGCAGGCCCTGCTGCGATTTCAACGCGATCGCCCGGTCGATGCAGGCCGCGCGCGTCGCCAGAAGCGCCACCAGCTCGCGGTCGAGCCCGTCGATCAGCGATCGCAGCTCGGCCATGTCGCGACAGTCTTCGGGGCGAGCTTGCATGGTTACCGGCTAACGGCGGCGGGGGAGGAAGGCAAGCGGCCGATTCTACCTGTCAGACGGGAACTAGGGTGCCCCAAGTTTGGCGGATGCGCGCGCCACCGCCTGCCGCCGAACTTCCAGCATGGCGCCTCCCACTTGCCGGAATGCCTCGAGCACTTCCGGAGAGGCCGTAGCGGGATGGCCAGCCCGGAACGGCGGGTCAGGATTGTACTCCATGTAAAGCTGCAGGCGTTCAGCAGTCGGTCGTCCGGCGATCTCGGCCGCTAGGAAGAGGCCGAAATCGATTCCCGCAGTTACGCCTCCGCCGGTGACGCGGTTGCCGTCGACGCAAACCCTCGTCTCGACCGGTGTTGCGCCGAACTGCGGCAGGAACTCCATCGAAGCCCAGTGCGTTGCCGCCCGGCGACCGGCGAGAAGCCCTGCGGCGCCAAGCACAAGCGCGCCCGAGCACACCGAGGTCACGTACCGAACGACCTCAGCCTGGTGGCGCAGGAAACCGAGAACCTCGTCGTCTTCGAGCAACTCGTTGACCCCCGGTCCACCGGGAACGCAAAGCACGTCAAGTGGTGGACAGGACGCCAGCGTGTCAGTCGGGAGCAGCTTTAGTCCGAGGTCGCTGGTCACTGGATCGAGCGACTTCCACACCAGATGCACTGCGGCGTTCGGCATACGCGCAAACACCTCGAAGGGGCCGGTCAAATCAAGCTGGGTCAGCTGCGGGAAGAGCAGGAACCCGAAATGTATCGTAGCTTCAGCCATCTGTTGAGCCCTCGCCCGCACCAAAGCGGTCCCGGGTTCAACCACTCTACGCCAGTTCGAGCGTTCGCGATATCACACAAAACGGACGCTCAAGAGGAAGCCTCCGATTGACATCGGGTTCCGGCAGAGGTTTGGACGATCAGGTCGCCGGCTCAGGCTCCAGCCCGCCGCCGCGGGGCGGCCGCGGCGACTTGCCGGTCTTGGGGATCGCGGCGACGCCCTTGTCGCCAGAATCCGCCGGTGCGCTGCCCTGGTCGTCGTCGTCGCCGCGGTTGAGCGGCTCGCCGGCGATCACCTTGGTGATCTCTTTGCCGGTCAGCGTCTCGTACTCCAGGAGGCCGTTTGCGAGGCGATCGAGATCGCCGCGCTTCTCGGTCAGGATGCGCTTGGCGGTCTCGTAGCCCTCGTCCACCAGACGCCGCACTTCCATGTCTATCAGCTCGTGGGTGTCGGGACCGGCGTTCACGCCGCCGCCCATCGGCCCCAGATAGGTCGCCTGCTCGTTGGCGTAGTCGATGTTGCCGAGCTTGTCGGACATGCCGAACCGCGTCACCATCGCCCGCGCGATCCGGCTGACCTGCTGGATGTCGGAGGCCGCGCCGCTGGTCACCTGCTCGGGGCCGAAGACGAGCTCCTCGGCGACCTTGCCGCCCATCGCCATGGCGATCATCGACTTGTACTTGGCCATGGTGACGCTGAGCTGGTCCCGCTCGGGCAAGGACAGCACCAAGCCCAGCGCCCGGCCGCGCGGGATGATCGTCGCCTTGTGAATCGGGTCGTGCTGGGGCACGTTCAGGCCCACGACCGCGTGCCCCGCCTCGTGATAGGCGGTCAGCTTGCGCTCGTCGTCGGACATGACCATCGACCGCCGCTCGGCGCCCATCATCACCTTGTCCTTGGCGTTCTCGAAATCCATCATGGTCACGAAGCGCTTGCCGGTGCGCGCCGCCATCAGCGCCGCCTCGTTGACCAGGTTGGCGAGGTCCGCGCCGGAGAAGCCCGGGCAGCCGCGCGCGATGATGCGCAGGTCCACGTCCGCCGACAGCGGCACCCGCCGGGCGTGCACCGCGAGGATCTTCTCGCGGCCCTTGATGTCGGGGTTGGTCACCTGCACCTGCCGGTCGAAACGGCCGGGACGCAGGAGCGCCGGGTCGAGCACGTCGGGGCGGTTGGTGGCGGCGATGATGATCACGCCCTCATTGGCCTCGAAACCGTCCATCTCGACGAGAAGCTGGTTGAGGGTCTGCTCGCGCTCGTCGTTGCCGCCGCCATAGCCGGCGCCGCGATGCCGGCCGACGGCGTCGATCTCGTCGATGAACACGATGCAGGGCGCATTCTTCTTGGCCTGCTCGAACATGTCGCGCACCCGGCTGGCGCCGACGCCCACGAACATTTCCACGAAGTCGGAGCCGGATATGGTGAAGAACGGCACGCCCGCCTCGCCGGCGATGGCGCGGGCGAGCAGCGTCTTGCCGGTGCCCGGCGGGCCGACCAGCAGCGCGCCCTTGGGGATCTTGCCGCCGAGGCGGGAGAACTTCTGCGGGTCGCGCAGGAACTCGACGATCTCCTCGAGCTCCTCCTTGGCCTCGTCGATGCCGGCCACGTCGCTGAAGGTCACCTTGCCCGACTTCTCGGTCAGCAGCTTGGCCTTGGACTTGCCGAAGCCCATGGCCCCGCCGCGTCCCCCTCCCTGCATCCGGTTCATGAAGAAGATCCAGACGCCGATCAACAGCAGGAACGGCAGCCAGAGCCCGAGCGCCGAGATGAAGCCCGACTGCTCCTGCGGCGCGGCCTGGATTTCCACCGCGTT
Organism: uncultured Alphaproteobacteria bacterium; assembly: GCA_963700835.1. GTDB lineage: Bacteria > Pseudomonadota > Alphaproteobacteria > Rhodobacterales > Rhodobacteraceae > Amaricoccus. The sequence continues at coordinate 46,888 of CAVOZD010000028.1, read as the reverse complement.
CTCGCGCAGCGTCGGCAGCACGTCGGTGTTGCGGGGCTGCACCGTCTGGTAGGCCACGCCGTCCGCGGACGTGATGTAGACCCGCTCGCCGTCGAGCCGCACCGACGACACTTCACCTGCCTCCACCCTGTTGAGGAACTCCGAGTAGCTGATCTCGCGCCCCATACTGGTGCGGCTGCCGTTCGAGAAAACGTTGAACAGCGCGACCATCAGCAGGAAGAGGATGATCCAGAAGGCGATATTCTTGGTGTTGCCCACGACAGGGTCTCCCGAGACTGCGCGCCAGACCTCGACGCGCTCGCGTTAACATAAGGTGTGCACAGGGGGATTCAACGCAATTGACCCCGATCCCAGGGCGGTGGGACGGCGGAGGTCCGCCGGAAGAGCCCGGCATCGCCGAGACCGGCCAGGGGCGCGGCGACGAGCCGCGCGCCGTCGCGCACCGCGGGCGTCGTGAGGAGCGTCTCGCGCGCCAGTCCCGTCGCGCGCCAATCGGGCGCATCCGCAAGCCCTTCGGCCCCCAGCGCGCCCATCCGCCGCCGCCCCGTCGCGTCCTGCGGCCCCAGATAGAGCCAGCGCCCGTCCCACCGTCCTGCCGAAAGCGGGACCGCCGGCGCCGCCCGCGCCGGCTCGCGACGGATCGCCACGCCCGCGCCGCTTGGCCGCAGCACGCAGCCATGCGCGGTCAGGCCCCGCCCGAGCCGCCCCGCGACGCAGGCCTCCAGCGCCGCCCGCGTCTGCCGCAGCCGCGGTCGGAACCGCGCCCCCGACACCCAGACCAGCGCCCCCGCCATCACCCGCAGCGCCAGTTCGTCCGGGGCGCGACCGAGCGGCCCGGGATCGAGCCCCAGATCGCCGCCCGGCCCCGTCCGCAACGCCGCGTCCGCAAGCGCCGCCGCAGCGCCCTCCAGCGCCACGCGCGCCCGGCCCATGGCGTCGGCGGTCTCGGCCAGCCGCTCCGGCCCGATCCCGAGCGCGGCGAGCGCGGGCAGCGCCGCGCGGGCGCGCACCCGGTCGAAGCGCGCGTCGGCGTTGGTGGGATCCTCGCTCCACGCCATTCCCGCCGCCGCCAGCCAGGCCCTGAGCGCCTCCCGGCGCAGCCCCAGCATCGGCCGCAGCAGCGTCAGCCCGCCGATGCGCTGGGTCGCGGCCATCGCCGACAGCCCATCGACGCCCGACCCGCGCGCGAGGCGCATCACCACGGTCTCCGCCTGGTCGTCGAGCGTGTGGCCGAGCGCCACCGCCGAGATCCCCTCCGCCGCCGCCCAGTCCGCGATCAGCGCCAGCCGCGCCTCCCGCGCGGCCGCCTGCAGGTTCCCCGCCAGCGCCGCCCCGCCGCGCGCCAGGATCGCGTGCGGCGTTCCGATCCGGCCGCAGAGCTCCGCCACCGCCGTCGCCTCCGCCGCCGCCTCGGGCCGCAGACCATGGTCGACCGTCACCGCGGCGAGCCCGCGCCCGCGCGCCGCCGCCCAGTCCCGCATCAGCAGGAGCAGCGCGGTGGAATCCGCGCCTCCCGACACCGCCACGCCGATCCGCCCGGCGGGCGCGTCCGCCAGCGTCCGGGCGAACGGAACCGCCAGCCCTGGCGGCGGCGTCATGCGCAGTTGAGCGAAGCCTTCGCTGCGGCCACCTCGCCGGCCGGCCCCGATCCGGGGTAGCGGGCGATCACCTCGTCGAGCGTTGCGCAGGCCTGGGTGGCCTGGCCGAGCTGGCCGAGGCTGATGCCGAGCTGCAGAAGCGACGGCGGCCCGAGCGGCCCGTTCGGGGCCCCGCTGAAGGCGTCGAGGAAACTGCGCGCCGCGCCCTGCCAGTCGCCGAGCGCCGCCTGCGCCTCGCCGCGGCGGAACTGCGCCTCGTTCGACAGCGGCCCGCCCGGATAGGTGGCCAGGAACGCGCCAAAGAGCTCCGCGGCCTTCGCATTGTCGCCCGCCTCGACTGCGGCCATCGCCGCGTCAAAGTCGGACTGCTCGGTGACCGTCAGTTCCGCTCCCCCATCCTGCGCCGAGGGGCGCGGGCGCGGCGAGACGGCGGTGACGCCGCCGCCCAGAACCTCGCCCCGACCGATCAGGCTGGTGTCACCCCCCTCGAGCTCGGTCAGGCGGAAATCGATCTCGCCGATCTGGTTGGAGGCGTCGCGCACGATCCGGTCGATGTCGTTGGTCAGCACGTCGACGCGGCCGTTGATCCGCCGCAGCTCCGCCTCGAGCTGGTCGAGCCGCACCAGCGCGGTCGCCGGCGCCGAGGGCAGCCCGCCGGCCGAGCCCTGCCGCACCAGCTCGTCGCGAAGCTGCTGCACCTGCCCGTTGAGCGTGGTAAGCTGCGCGCGCAAGTCGGCGAGCGTCTCCGCCGCCGCGGACCCGCCCGCCAGGAGCGCGCCCAGGAGCGCCGCCGCTGCGCCGCGTCGTAGCACCGGTCCCATCCGCCGTCCTCCCTCGCGCCCGCGCGCCGTCCTCAGCTGCCCGCCGCGCCGGCCACGACCACGGTCACCGCCCGGCGGTTCTCCGCAAAGCAGCTTTCCTGCGCGCAGGTCGCCACCGGCCGTTCCCGGCCATAGGTGATCACGCTGATGCGCGCGTCGGGAACGCCGCGGCTGACCATGTAGTTGCGCACCGCGCTGGCCCTCGCAGAGCCGAGCTGCAGGTTATAGTCGCGGGTGCCGCGCTCGTCGGCGTGGCCCTCGATGCGCACCGGGCTTGCGGGATTGGCGTTCATCCACGCCACCTGAGCATCGAGCGTCGCGATCGCCTCGCCGCTCAGCGTGCTCTGGTCATAGGCGAAGAACACCCGGTCGGGCGCGTTCGATCCCGGCAGCGTGCCGACGCCCGCAACGTTGGCGTCGATCGGCCCGGTCGAAACCGCGTCGCCGCCGGCGTAGCCCACATCCGGCGCGCTCGGAATGGTGACCGGCTGCGCGGCGCAGCCCGCGAGGATCGCGCAGGCCGCCGCCAGCCCGAGAAGCTTCCTGGTCATGGTCATGCGTCTCTCCAATCGTCTCGTCCCCGTCCGCTCACGACAGCAGCCCCGACCATGACGGATCGGAGGCGAAGCCGCCAGTGGCCACCCTCTGCAGGTTCCGGCCGGTGATGTCGACCGTGTAGAGCTGCGGGCCGCCCTCCGGACCCGGCGTCTCGCGGAAGAACATCAGCACCCTGCCGTTCGGGGCCCAGGTCGGGCCCTCGTCGATGTAGCTCGCGGTCAGCAGCCGCTCGTCGCCGCCGTCGGGGCGCATGCCGCCGATATGGAAGCGCCCGCCGACGATCTTGGTGAAGGCGATCAGGTCGCCGCGCGGCGACCAGACCGGGGCCGCGTAGCGCCCCTCGCCGAAGCTGATGCGGCGCGGTTCGCCGCCGGCGGCGGAGACCACGTAGAGCTGCTGCGTCCCGCCCCGGTCGCTCTCGAACACCACCTGGCTCGCGTCCGGCGAGAAGCACGGCGCCGTGTCGATCGAGGCGGTCTGTGTCAGCGGCCGGCGCGTGCGCGAGCCAATGTCGATGACGTAGATGTTCGACCCGGTGCCCTCGGACACCGAATAGACGGCCTGCCCGCCGCTGCGCGAGAATCGCGGCGCGAACGACATCTGCCCGAGGCTCTCCAGCGCCTGCCGCGACCCGCTCGCCACGTCCATCAGGAACACCCGCGGCGTCCCGCTCTCGTAGCTGGCGTAGAGGATCTGTTGGGCGTTCGACGAGATCCGCGGCGAGACCACAAGCGCATTGCCGTCGGTCAGCACGCGCGGGTTCGCCCCGTCGAAATCCATCACCGCGACCTGCTTGCGTCGCCCGGACTTCGGCCCGCTCTCGGCGATGTAGGCGACGCGGCTGTCGAAGTAGCCGCTCTCGCCGGTGAGCCGCGCATAGATCGCGTCGGCCACCTTGTGGCTCATCCGCCGCCAGCCCGCCGCGGCCCCCTCGAACTGCAGCGCCTCCAGCGGCGCCTCGCCGAAGACGTCCCAGAGCCGGAACCGCACCACCGCCCGGTCGCCGCTCACCCCGACCGCGCCGGTCACCAGCGCCTGGGCGTTGATCGCCTTCCAGTCGGCAAAGTTCACCGGCGCGTCGAAGTTGGAGATCCGCCCGATGTGGGCCTCCGGCGGGATCTCGCGGAAGAGCCCCGTGCCGGTCAGGTCGGCGAGCGTCACCTGACGCACGTCGCGGGCGAGCTGCGCCGCCTCAGGCGTGTCGGCCAGGAACGGCGGCATCGCCATGGGCATCGGCTCGATCACCCCGCGGGTGATCTCCAGCCGCAGCGGCTGCTGCGCCGCCGCCGCGAAGGGCCGCGCCAGCGCCAGCGCCGGCGCGGCCAGAAGGAGCGATCTGCGGACCCGGTTCACCATGACACCATCCCCTCGGGATTGAAGACGAGCTCTAGGTTGCGCCACCGGCCCGCCTTCTCGGCCGGAAGCATATCATACGGCTGGCAGCGCTGGATGGCGATGCGCGCCCGGTCGAACGCCACCTCGTACCGGCTGTCGGGCGGCGACGCCGGGGAGATCAGGCGGATGCTGCCATCCACGACATAGCCGCGCGGGTCAAGCTCCGCCCCGACCACAACCTCGAGATCGCGCGCGTCGCGCAACCCCGCAGGCACGTTCCAGCAGGTGCCGATGGCCAGCACCAGCGCGTCCCTGTCGGCCGCGCTCAGCGGCGGGCCGAGCGGCAGCGACGAGGCCGACGGCGCCGTCGCGGGCGTCACGGAGGGCTCGGTCGCCGGCGTGGGCGGCGTGGCGCTCGCCCGCACCGCCTCCTCGATGGCGGCGCGCACCGGATCGACCGGCGGCTCCGCCGACGCCACCTCCGCGGGCGCCTCAGGCGCCGCCGGCGGGCGCGGCGCGTTGCCCCGCCGCGGCAGCGGCGGGCTCGACGTGGCCAGGACCATCGGGATCGGCGTCTCCGGGGCCGGGGCCGCGGCCGGCTCGGGCGCCGCCTCCGGCAGCGCCGCCGGCGGCGTCTCGGGCTGCGGGGTCACCGCCTCCGGGTCCGGCAGGCTGGCGGTCCGGGTCGCCTCGGCGACCCGCGGCGTCTCCGGGGCCGGCGGCGTCGGCGCCACGTCGATGCGCGGGGCCGGACGCGCCAGCGGCGGCGCGATGGTCTCCAGCGGCGCTGGCGCGGCCGGCGCGGTCGGCTGGGGCGCGGCCTCCGGCGTCGGCGCGGCGGCGTTCGGGGCCAGCGCAAGCCCGATCTCCGGCTGGCTCAGCGGCGACGCGTCGGGGTCGAACTCGGGGGCGAGCGTCGGCGCCTCCTCCGTCACCTCCGGCGCGGCTTCGGGCGCGGGCGCCGCAGGGGTCTCGGACTCGGGCGCGGACGCAGGCGCGGGGCGCGCCACGACGGGCTCCGCCGGCGCCTCTGGCTCCGGCGCCGCGGCGGTGGCCGCCGCCTGCATCGCGGCCAGCTCCGCCTCGGTCACGAAGCTCACCTCGGTGACCCGCACCGCCTCGCCCTCGTCCGGACTGAGCCAGGGCAGGCCGAACAGCGCCAGCCCGATGACCGCGGCGTGCAGGACGCCGGACAGGAGGACGCCGGGCGCCACCGCGCGCGTCCTACTGGCCCGAGCCGTCGAACCGCGGCCCGCCCTGCTCGGTCACCAGCCCGATGCTGTTGAACCCGCCGGCGTTGAGCGCTCCCATCACCTGCATCACCTGCTCGTAGCTCATCTCGCCGTCCGCGCGCAGGAACACCCGGTCGCCGGTCCGCTCGGCGGCCACCGCGCGCAGGAGCGGGATCAGCGCGTCCGCGGCGACCTCCTCGGTCTGCACCAGGATCCGCCCGTCCCCGGTCAGCGACACCGTCAGCGGCTCCTCGGCGTCGGTGGGCAACGCCGTCGCCGCGGTCTCGGGCAGCTGCACCGGGACGCCCACGGTCAGCAGCGGCGCGGCCACCATGAAGATGATCAGCAGCACCAGCATCACGTCGACCATCGGCGTGACGTTGATCTCCGACATCGGCGGGCCCGTGCGCCGGCGCCGTCCACCCCGTCGACCGCCCGCCAGCGGCTGCAGCGTCGCGCTCATCTCAGGCCGCGTCCGGCTGCTCGAGCTGGCGCGAGATGATCAGCGAGAACTCGTCGGCGAAGCCCTCGTAGCCGGCGATGACCTCTTCGCTGTCGCGGTTAAGCTTGTTGTAGAAGATAACCGCCGGGATCGCCGCCAGGAGCCCGAGCCCGGTCGCCAGCAGCGCCTCCGCGATGCCCGGCGCCACCACCGCGAGGTTGGTCGACTGCTGGAGCGCGATCTCCTCGAAGGCGGCCTTGATCCCCCAGACCGTGCCGAACAGTCCCACGAACGGCGCGATAGAGCCCACCGTGGCGAGAAACGTCAGCCCCCGGGTCAGCCCGTCCGCCTCGCGCCCCACCGCAACGTTCATCGCCCGCTCGATGCGCGACAGGGCGCCGGCGATCAGCCCGCCGTCCGCGCGGTGCGAACGCCGCCACTCCGACATGCCGGCCGCGAAGATCCGCGCCGTCGCGCCGTCGGGCTCGGGGCCGATCCCGTCATAGACCTCGTCGAGCGGCTGGCCCGACCAGAACGTCTCCTCGAAGTCCCGCGTCTCGGCCTTGGCGCGGCGCATGTCCATGTGCTTCTGGAAGATGATCGCCCACGACCAGAACGACGCCGCGATCAGCACCAGCATCACGATCTTGACGGTGAGCGTGGCCCGCCAGAACAGCGCCAGCAGGGAAAAGTCGATCTGCTGCGCGGCGGCGAGGGCTTCGGTTTCCATGGGTTCTGCTCGCATCTGCTCCGCGCGCGCGGCCGTGTTGTCCCGTCCGTCGCGCGCCGGATTCCCTGCCGGCCTTGTGGCGAAGACCGCCCCGATTGTCCAGCAAAATGCCGTGCCGCGCCGCGCCGCGCTCATGCTCCCGGCTGCGGCCCCGTCGTTGCCTCCGGACCCGGCCCGCCGAGCGCCGCGCGCACCGGACCCGGCATGCGCCGCGGCCGTCCGTCCGGCCCCAGCGCCGCCACCTCCACGATCGCGCGCGCCAGGGTTTCGTCCGCGCGCCTCACCTCCTGGGCGAGCCGCGCCCGCGCGCCGCCGACCGCAAGCGTGCGCGTCAGCACCGTCAGCCGGTCCTGGAACCGCGCCGGCGCGAGATAGTCGATCTCGACCCGGCGCACCGCGAAGACCACGCCCGCCTCCGCGCGCAATCGCGCCTGGTCGATCCCCGCCGCGATCAGCGCCTCGGTGCGCGCCCGCTCGATGAACTTCAGGTAGTTGGCGTAATAGACGATGCCCGCGAGGTCGGTGTCCTCGTAATACACCCGGCACTGGAAGACATGCGCGCTCATGCGCCGGGATGGACCAGCGCCACCAGCCGCCCCGCCGCGTCGAACCAGCACAGGTGCAGCCGACCGCCGCCGTCCTCGACGCCATCGCGCGCCTCGTAGACCGCGCCCGGCTCTCGCGCGACCACCGCGACCGTCTCCGCCGGCGCGCCCACATGGGCCGCCACCGCCGCCGCGCAGGCCGCCGCGAACGCGTCGCCGGCAGGCTCCGGCGCCGACTGAGGCGCGCACCCCGCGGCGACCGCCGCCATCAGGGCCAGGCCGAGGCGCGCCAATGGCCCAGCCCCCGCCCGCCGGCGCCGGCCGCGCTTCATCGGCCCGGCCGCCGCGCCGCTACTTCGCCGAGAACTGCGACACCGTCTGGTCGAATTCGACCACGCAGACGTAGTCCACGCCGCCCGCGCTGACGTCATAGACCGTCGCGCCCGTCTTGGTGGCGGTCACCGGAACCACGACCACCGTCGTGGCGTCGAGCCCGGTCAGGTCCGCCGCCGCCGTCGCGCAGGCGAGCTCGGAGGCGCTCATCACCGGCGCGGGCGGAACCGTTGGCTTCGGCGCGCAGGCGGCGATCAGCAGCGGCGCGGCGATGGCGGCGAGTGAAAGTCTGGTCACGAAATGTCCCCCCTCGTGATGTCGGGGCTCTGTTCCGTCGGCCCCACCCCGACCCTAACGACGCGGCGCACGCCAGGCAACGCGCCCGTCGCCCGCGCCCGCGCGGCGGCGAGGCTCCGCCGCTCAGTCCGACCTCACCCGCCCCGAGAACCCCGCCACCACCGGCAGGCTCAGCGCCCAGCCGACCGCCAAAGATACCACGGCGCCAACGCGCCCGTCCCCGGGCAACGCGCTGACGGATTACGGCGCGGGAGCATGACCCGGTTCTTCCACGACCGATCTCAGTGCAGGATCTGCTCAAGCTCGAAAAGGTTACCCCAGGGATCGGCGAAGAACGCGATGCGCCGGCCGATCGCCGCGACCTCGAAGGGCTCCGCTACGATTGCCGCTCCGCGCTCCCGGAGCGCCGCGACCGTGCCTGCGATATCAGGCGTGGTGAAGCAGAAGTGATGACAGCCGCCGAAACCGAAGCCCGCGACCAGGTCGCTGCGGTCGGGCGGCGGCGCCGGGGTCTTCCCGCCTCCTACCAGTTCGATTACGCAACGGTCGTCGCCTGCCGCGGCGAAATAGCCCATTCGCACGCCGATCATCGGCTCAGGCCATTCGTGCACGACCCGAAAGTCCAGCGTGTCGCAATACCAGGCCTTGGCCTCGTCGTAGTCGGGCACTCTCAGGCAAATATGGCTGGCCCTCAGCGAACCGAACGTCGCCTCGCGCCGCGTCGGCGGCATCGTGAAGGCGGTCATGGCGGATCCTCCCGCGCGGGCCGGTCGCGCACCGGGCCACCGCAGCGCCGCGCTCCGCAGCATAACACGAAACCCGACGCGCCTGATCGCCAGCCTCCGGCGGCGCGCAGTCACCGGGTGCGGTGACCTCGCGCGGATCAAGGTCCGCGAGAACCCTCTTCTCGGCCTCCGACAACTCCCGCGATTCACTGACCGTCCGGACCACCATGCCCGACCCTTTCGGCGTTCCAGGTGTGATACGTCAGAATTAACGAAGATTAACGCCCGTGAATTCAATGGCATAACCGGAATTGCACGCGTGTTACGCCTCCCGTATCACACCTCCTCGAAGAGATCGCCGACGTCCGGCCCCGGTCGCCTCGGCGGGGTCAGGCCCAGATGCGTCCAGGCCCGGGCCGCCAGCATCCGGCCCCGCGGGGTGCGCTGGATCAGCCCCTGCTGGAGCAGGAACGGCTCGATCACCTCCTCGATCCCGTCGCGGGCCTCCGAGAGCGCCGCCGAGATCGTCTCGACCCCCACCGGACCCCCGGCGTAGTGCTCCGCGATCAGCCCCAGATAGCGCCGGTCCGCCCCGTCGAGCCCCAGTTCGTCCACGCCCAGCCGGGTCAGCGCCGCGTCCGCCACCGGCTGCGTGACCTTGCCGTCGCCCTCGACCACCGCGAAGTCCACCACCCGGCGCAGCAGCCGCCCCGCCACCCGCGGCGTGCCTCGCGCCCGCCGGGCGATCTCGCGCGCCCCCTCCGGCGTCGCCTCCGCCTTCAGAAGCCGCGCCGCCCGGGTGACGATCGCGACCAGCTCGTCCACGTCATAGAACTCCAGCCGGGTCGGGATCCCGAACCGGTCGCGCAGCGGCGTCGTCAGCAGCCCCATCCGCGTCGTCGCCCCGACCAGCGTGAACGGCTGCAACTCGATCCGCACCGTGCGCGCCGCCGGCCCCTCGCCGATCACCAGATCGAGTTGGAAGTCCTCCAGCGCCGGATAGAGGATCTCCTCCACCACCGGGTTCAGCCGGTGGATCTCGTCGATGAAGAGCACGTCGCGGGCGTCGAGATTGGTCAGGATCGCGGCGAGATCGCCCGCCTTGGCCAGCACCGGCCCAGACGTCATCCGGAAGTTCACGCCAAGCTCGCGCGCCATGATCTGCGCCAGCGTGGTCTTGCCCAGCCCCGGCGGGCCATAGAACAGCGTATGATCCATCGCCTGCCCCCGCCGCCGGGCGCTCTCGATGAAGACCGCGAGATTGGCGCGCGCCTCGCGCTGGCCGATGAACTCGTCAAGGCTCTGCGGCCGCAGCGCCCGGTCGGCGTCGTCAGGCAGCGCCTCGGCGCGAAGCGCGGGGTCGGGTTCGCTCATCGCCTCATCCCTTCGGAGCCAAGAGCCGCAGCGCGGCGCGGATCAGGCTGGCTGCGTCCGCCTCCGGCCCGCCCGCCGCCGCCTGCGCCACCGCCGACGCCGCCTCGCCGGGCGCGTAGCCGAGGTTGACCAGCGCCGACAGCGCGTCGCCCTGGGCGCCCGCCTCCGCCGCACCCGCCGGCGGCTCGATCAGCGGCTCCGCGTCTTCCTCCACGCCGCGCGACGCCGCCGAGCTGGCCGCCGCCGGCCGCGCGCCCGCCGCGCCCATCGCCATCACCGCCGGGGCCTTCGCCCGCAACTCGTGCGCCACCCGCTCGGCCAGCTTCGGCCCGACCCCCGGCGCCCGCCGGATCGCGCTCGCGTCTCCCATCGACAGCGCCCGGCTCAGCCCGTCCGCGCCGAGCGCGCCGAGGATCGCCAGCGCCGCCTTCGCGCCCACGCCCTGCACCGACACCAGCAGCCGGTGCCATTCCCGCTCCGCCAGCGTCGCGAACCCGTAGAGTTGCAGCAGGTCCTCGCGCACCACCAGTTCGGTGTAGAGAGCCGCCGCCCCGCCCGGCTCAGGCAGCGCCGCCAGCGTGCGCTCCGAGCAGTAGACCACGTAACCGACCCCGCCCGCCTCGATCAGCACGTGATCGGCGGCGCGGTAATCGAGCCGGCCGCTGATCTTGCCGATCATCGCAGGCTCTCCGCCTGGGCCACGGCCACCGCAAGCCGTCCTGCAAACCGCGCCTGATGGGCGTGGCAGAGCGCGATCGCCAGTGCGTCGGCGGCGTCGGGTCCGGCAATTACAACCCCCGGAAGCTGAAGCCGCACCATGCGCTCAACCTGGCCCTTCGCCGCGTGGCCGACGCCCACCACCGTCTTCTTTATGGCGTTCGGCGCGTATTCGGCCACAAGAATGCCCGCCTGCGCCGGGGCGAGCACCGCGACGCCCCGGGCCTGCCCGAGCTTCAAGGTTCCGGCCGCATCCTTGTTCACGAAGGTCTGCTCCACCGCCGCCGCGTCAGGGCGGAAACGCGCGAGGATGTCGCAGAGATCGACGAAGAGGCTGTGCAGTCGTTCGGCGAGCGCGTCTCCCTTCGATCGGCAGACCCCATTCGCCACGTGGCAGATGCGGTTTCCCGACACATCCACGACGCCCCAGCCCGTCCGCCGAAGCCCGGGATCGATGCCGATCACCCTCATTTTAGGATCCTGCTCGAGGTTGTTTTGCACGCCGATAGCACGAAAAGAGAACATTGGCCAAGCTTTCCTTGATCCATCGTCCGAGCTGAGCCTGCGCGACAGTCTTCACATCATGTCGGAAACGCATGACAGCCATGACATAACGCCGATTGTCCAAAGCCAGGGGCGTCGCTAGATGCGCGTCAATCCGTCGAGCGTTCGGCCCGCCAAAGTTTCAGGATCACAACCATGCCCGCCCAGGTCAGCCGTCTTGTTCCGCCCTTTGGGGCGATCACCATCCACCGCATTGTGCAGGGCCTCGATGCCTTGCTGCGTCGCGCCGCCGCCCGCCGGGCCGAGCGCGCCACGCGCAAGCAACTCGAGCGTCTGTCGTCTTACCAGCTCTCCGATATCGGTATCGATCGCGATCTGCGCCGCTATCCCGACAGGCTCGTCTCCCGCTGATGCAGCGGCTCAGCTCGCTCGGCGAAGCACCAGCGTCGACCACTCCCCGATGACGATCGTCGCCATCCGGCGGTAGCCCCAGCCGGAATAGACCGCCCTCACCGCCGGGGCCTGTCGGGTCAGAAGACCCGACAGCACGACTACGCCGGTCGCGGCCTGATTGCGGGCGACATGCGGCGCGAGCCTTCGGAGGGGAGCCGCCAGGATATTCGCGAACACCAGATCGTAGGGACCGCGGGTCTGAAGCGTCGGATGATTGAAGCCGGCGGCAGTCACGCACTGGACAAGTCCCGACAGCCCGTTGGCGGCGGCGTTTTCGCGCGCCGTTCGCACCGCCAGAGGATCGATGTCGCCGACCGTCGCCCGGGTGCGCCACAGCGCCGCTGCGGCCATAGCGAGCACGCCTGTCCCGCCTCCGATGTCCGCGACGTTTCGCGGAAGATATCCGTGCCGCGCGAGCCCATGCGCGGCCAAAAGGCAGCCTTGCGTGGTGGCGTGGTGCCCGGTGCCGAACGCCTGCGCGGCTTCGATCTCCAGCCCGATACGGTTCACCGGCGCGCGCGCGCGATCGTGAGACCCGTAGACCACGAAGCGGCCTGCGGCGACCGGCGTCAGTTCTGCGCGAACCTGCGCCACCCAATCCCGCTCGGCGACCCTGGACACCCTGAAATGCGTAGCGCCATGGGCCGCGGCCAGCAACGCCAGCGCAACCGCGTCGGGCGGGCCATCAAAATAGGCGCCGACCTCCCAGAGCCCCGAGCCGTCATCGTGATCGCGCACCTCGCGCGCCAGCGGCCCTGGGTCCACCTGCGCCAGAGTCGCCTCGAGCGCCGCGGCGGCGACCTGCCCGGAGACGTCCGCACTGGCGAAATGCAGCGTCAATTGAGCGTCACCGCCGCCCCCTGGCCCAGGGTCACGTGTCCGCGCTGAGGCCGATCGCACAGCTGACTCCCGTGCCGCCGACGCCGCAATACCCGCCCGGATTCTTGGCGAGGTACTGCTGATGGTAATCCTCGGCGTAGTAGAACGGCCCCGCAGGCAGGATCTCTGTGGTTATCGGGCCAAACCCAGCCGCGGTCAGCCGATCCCGAAAGGCGCTCCGCGAGGCTTCGGCCGCCGCCTGCTGCGTCGCGTCGGAGGTGTAGATGCCCGAACGGTACTGGGTGCCGCGATCGTTCCCCTGCCGCATTCCCTGCGTGGGGTCATGACCTTCCCAGAAGATCTTGAGAAGTGCCTCATAGGAGGTACTTGACGGATCGAAGGTTACGAGCACGACCTCGTTGTGCCCTGTGTCGCCCGAACAGACCTCGCGGTACGTTGGGTTCGGGGTGAGCCCGCCGGCGTATCCCGCAGCGGTGACCCAGACGCCGGGCGCGTTCCAGAACATGCGCTCGACCCCCCAGAAGCAACCCATGCCGAACACCGCCTGAGCCATGCCCTCGGGATGCGGACCCTTAAGGGGACGGCCACTGACGAAGTGGGTCTCGGCGGTTGGGATCGGGTCCGACCTACCGGGCAGGGCCGCGCCAAGGGCAGGCATCTCGGGTTTCCTGAACAGGCTGAACATCGCACACGGACCTTTCGTTTCTTATCGACGACGCCCCATGTAAGCGCGCCACGGCGCATTCCAAGCTGTCCGAGCCCTGAGTCTCGCCATTGGCTTATGCCGTCAGACACCTGCCGAAGCCCAGACCGAGCGCAAACCGCGCGCCGATCCGGCGCTTTCACGCGGCCAGCACGTTGCGGAACTGCCAGGGGTCGCTCTCGTCCAGATCCTCACCCAGTTGCGGCCAGCGGGTCGCAAGCGGCGTCCAATCGGTGTAGTGCGCCTCAATAGGGCCAAGATATGGCCGCTGGATCTGCATGCAACGGGCGTGGTCCATCTCGTCGGTCTCGACGATGCCCGTTTGCGGGTTCTCCAGGGCCCAGACCATCCCGGCGACGACTGCCGAGGTCACCTGCAGGCCGGTAGCGTTCTGGAACGGCGCGAGCGCGCGCGTCTCATCGATGGACAGCCGGGATCCGTACCACAGCGCATTCCTCGAGTGACCGTAGATGAGCACGCCGAGATCGTCAGTGCCCGCGATAACCTCATGTTCGTCGAGTATGCGCGTCTCCTGCTGCATGGTCCCGGTCCCCAGAGTCTCGTGCAGGCTTAGAACCGCCTGGGCGCAGGGATGATAGGCGTAGTGCGAGGTCGGGCGGAACTCCGGATGCTCGCCCGTTCCGATCGTGTAATAATCCGCGATTGAGACCGCCTCGTTGTGCGTCACGAGATAGCCGAGCTGAGGACCCGCCGCCGGCGTCCAGGTGTGAACCCGGGTCACGATGCCCGGCGTGTCGAGATAGATCGCAGCCCTGCAGCCCGTACTCTGGCGGTGGCCGTTGGGCGGGAACCAGCGCTCATGGCTGCCCCAGCCGAGCTCCGCAGGCTGGAAGCTCTCTGCGACGAACCCCTCGACCGACCAGGTGTTGACGAAGGTTCCGATGGGCTTGGGCGACCGGCTGACCTGCGTGTCGCGTTCCGCGATCTGAACGCCAGTGACGCCGAGATCGCGCATCAACCGAGCCCAGCCGTTGCGATCAGAAGGCGCCGATTCGGGGCGGCCGGTGTCCGCCGCGAGCTTGAGCAGCGCTTCCTTGAGGAGCCAGGAGACCATGCCGGGATTGGCCCCGCAGCAGGAGACCGCCGTCGGGCCCCCGGGACTGGCGCGCTTTTCTGCGCGAACTGTCTCGCGCAACGCATAGTTGGTGCGCGCCGCAGGATCAGCTTCGGTGTCGAAGTAGAAGCCGGCCCAGGGCTCGGTGACGGTGTCGATGTAGAGAGCGCCGATCTCGCGGCAGAAGCGCATGATCTCCAGCGACGAGGTGTCGACGGAGAGGTTGACGCAGAAGCCGCCCCCCTCCGCGCCGAGAAGCCCTCCCAGAACCGTGCGATAGTTGTCGGGGGTGACCGCGACCGCGCGGTGGGTCGCACCGAACTCGCGCATCAGAGCCGCGTGTTCCTGCGAGGGCTCGACGACGTGAAGCCGGCTGCGGTCGTAGTCGAAATGGCGATCGATCAGCGGCAACGTCCCCCTGCCGATCGAGCCGAACCCGATCATTACGACCGGTCCGGCGATCACGCCATGCTTCTGAAATGTCCCTATCAACCCGCAGCCCTCCTGTTCCACGCAACTCTTTCTCCAGTTAGCCCAATCGGCTGATGCTGACCACGCCTTGAAGTCCACGCCGTTGACAGGTCGCCCATGTGCGGTTCAATCGCGCTCATGGCGCACACTCGGCATGGCGGACCCGCCCGAAGTCCAAGGATCCTGATCCTTGCGACCGGCGGCACGATCGCCGGAACCGCCGACAGTCGCAGCCCGATCGGATACAGTTCCGGATCGGCTTCCATCCACGATCTTGTCGCCGGCGCGCCCGGCGTCGAGACTTTGGCAACGCTTGCACCGGAACAGATCGCCGCCGTCGGCTCGCAGGACATTGACGAGACCGTCTGGTTTGCGCTGCGAGCGCGAATCCGCGCCGCAGCGACGGAGCAGTCGGCGGACGCGATAGTGATCACCCATGGCACAGACACGATGGAGGAGACCGCGTTCTTCCTGGACCTGACGGTGCCGGACGGGATCCCGGTGATCATGACCGGCGCGATGCGGCATGCCGGAGCGCTCGGCGCCGACGGCCCCGCCAACATTCTTCAGGCGGTGAAGGTCGCAGCAGACCCGCAATCGGTCGGGCGCGGCGTGCTGGTGGTGGCCAACGACACGATCCACGCCGCCCGGCGGGTCGGGAAACGCCATACCACCGACCTTGGCGCCTTTCGGTCGTCGCCGGACGGTCCGATCGGGCATGTGAATGCGGCCGAGGTGCGCTTCTATGCGCCGCCCGCGACACGCCGCGCCGATCACGCCTTCCTGGAGGTGGAGCCGCCCCTGCCGCGCGTCGACATCGTGTTCGCCCATGCCGGCATGGACGCCGCGATGATCTCGGCTGCGCTTGCCGCTGGCGCGCGCGGCCTTGTGCTAGCCGGCGTCGGCGGCGGCAACGCGTCGCGCGAGGCGGTCGCGGCGCTGGCCGCGGCCGCGCGAGAAGAGGTGCTGGTCGTGCGCGCAAGCAGATGCGGCGACGGACTGGTCAGCCGCAACGTGGAGGTCGACGACGACGCGCTGGGCCTCGTCGCCGCCGGTACGCTGGGTCCCCCAAAGGCTCGCATTCTTGCTCAGGTCCTCATCGCCGCCGGCTTGACCAATCCGCAAAATGCGCAGCGCGCCTTCGCCGGGTTCTGAGCCGCCCGAATTGGACTCCTGAGCGCCGGTCTCTTCGGCTAGTTTTTGGCGTAGAACTCGACCACGAGGTTCGGCTCCATCACCACCGGATAGGGCACATCGGACAGAGCCGGCGCGCGCACGAGTTCCGCGGTCATCTTGTTATTGTCGACACTCACATAGTCAGGCGTGTCGCGCTCCGGGCTCGCCATCGCCTCGAGCACCAGCGCCATCTGCCGGGACTTCTCCCGGACCTGGACGACATCACCCTCCTTGAGTTGGTAGGACGCGATGTTGACACGCTTGCCATTGACCATGACATGGCCGTGGTTGACGAACTGGCGCGCCGCGAACATCGTCGGCACGAACTTCGCACGATAGACAAGCGCGTCGAGCCTGCGCTCCAGCAGGCCGATGAGGTTCTCGGACGTGTCGCCGCGGACGCGCTCCGCCTCGGCGTAGATGCGGCGGAACTGCTTCTCTGTGAGGTCGCCGTAGTAGCCCTTCAGCTTCTGCTTCGCCCGAAGCTGGGTGCCGAAGTCCGACATCTTCTGCTTGCGGCGCTGCCCGTGCTGGCCGGGACCGTATTCGCGGCGATTCACTGGGCTCTTGGGGCGGCCCCAGATGTTCTCGCCCATACGGCGGTCGATTTTGTACTTGGCGGCGGTTCTCTTGGTCAACTCTGTCTTCCCGTTCGTTCAAAAAAATGGCGACGTCCATCCTTTGCCGGTTTCCCGGCCGACAGGCTTCCCCTTGCAGGGCCCTCGGACGCCAGAGATCGCTCCCCGCCCCAACCGAGCGGAGAGCCGCGCCTTATTAGCGAGGAGACGCGCGCTGTCAATGCAGCAGCAACCGGCGGACGAGCTTCGCGCTGGGCTTAACTGACGAACGCGGTGCGGCGCATCGGGAACGCTCGGGCTGGACGGGACGAATTTAATGTCGCAGTCTGTACTTTGAGGCTCGCAGTCGCGGGTCCGATACATCCGGCGCAAAGCCGCAACAAGCTGATTAGGGAGGATACAAGATGAAGACAGGAGTTTCGCTTGCTGCGCTCGCAGCAGTCGGGATGATGGCAGGGGCCGCCGCAGCTCAAACCACGACCTTGCGCATCCAGACCCACTACGCCCCCGAGACGCCCTCGGGCCAGCTCGCCGCGCAATTCGTCGACGATATCCAGACCATGTCCAACGGCGATATCGCCGTCGAGATGTTCTACTCGTCGTCGGTCGTGAAGTCGGTGGAGACCTTCGACGCCGCCGCGACCGGCATCCTTGACTGCGACATGACCGGCGGCGCCTACCAAACCGGCAAGAACCCGGCCTTCCAGTTCGTCGGCGACATCATGGGCGGCTACGATACGCCGTACCAGCAACTCTCGTGGCTCTATTACGGCGACGGGCTCGAGGCGGCGCAACAGCTCTACAACGCCTATGACATGCAGCTCATCGGCTGGTGGGTGTATGGGCAGGAATTTCTCGCCTCAACGAAGCCGATCGCCAGCATCGCCGACCTCAAGGACTGGAAGTTCCGCTCTCCGCCAGGGCTCGAGACCGAGATCTTCGCCGAACTCGGCGCAAGTCCGATCGTGATGGACTTCACCGAGATCTTCACCGCGCTGGAGACCGGCATCATCGACGGCGCCGACGCAAGCGGCATCGCCAACAACGTCGGGCTGGGCCTCTATGATATCGCCAAGTTCACCAACTTCCCCGGCTTCCACTCGATGCCGTCTGATCATCTGGCTTGCAACAAGGCGGTCTGGGACGCGATGCCCGAGCATCACCGCCGCATCATCGAGACGGCCATGCAGAAGCTGGCGCTGCAGACCGCGCTGACGTTCGAGAAGCAGAACGCCGAAGCAGCGGCGATGCTGCGCGAGCAGGGCGTGACAGTGTCGGACTGGTCGGATGAGGACCGGGCGGCCTTCCGGGCCGCAGCGCAGAAGTCCTGGCAGGGCTGGGCCGACAAGACGCCGGAAGCGCGGGCGCTGGTCGACAGCCACATGGCCTATCTGCAGACCCTCGGCCTCGTCGCCGAGTGAGGCGCAGACCGATCTGGTCCTAGACTGGGCGGGCCCGCGGGCCCGCCCAATTTCGCCCATCGATCTGCGAGGCCAGGCTCCGTGTCCAGCGGCTCATCCGTCAGACCCGTGGAATACCTTGTACCGCTCGGCTTCCTGGCCTGCGCGTCATGGGTGATCTGGAACGGTCCGGCCTACATCATCGCCTTTGGCGGAGCCGAGGACGCACTCAAGCTGCGCCATGCGCCGGCAGGCGCACTCGACTGGGCCGCGCTCATCGGCATGGCGACCCTCCTTGTGATCGGGATGCGAACAGTGCGGATCGCGCCGATGGAGGATCCCGACATCCGCGGGCTCGACCGAACTCTCGCTCTTCGTCGGCCGGGTGCTGATGATGGTTGTCGCGCTCCTTGTGCTGGTGATGTTCTACGAAGTGGTCGTGCGGTACGTCTTCGAGCGTCCCACGCTCTGGGCCAACGAGCTCTCGCTCTGGATGGCGGGATTCGTGTTCCTGTTCTCCGGCATCTATGCCATGCAGCAGCGCAGCCACATCCGCATCTTCCTGCTTTACGATGTGATGCCGCGGTGGCTACAAAAGCTCTGCGACGTGACCTCGACGGCGCTGATCGTGATCTTTGCGGCGGCGCTCTTCTACGGCGCCTACGGCGAGGCGACGGCGAAGCTCCTGCGCTGGGAGACCTTCGGGACGGCCTTCGATCCGCCGATCCCCGCCACGCTCAAGCCGCTGATCCTTCTCGCGATCTGGCTGGTTGCGTTGCAGGCGGTTTCGAATCTGATCGTCGACTGGAACAAGGCGCCGGAACACCACACTGCCGCCGACGAGATCGACGAGAAGGAAATCGAGGCGCTCCGCAAGTCCGTCGGGGGAGACAGCTGACATGGACATCGGAACGCTGTCCCTGCTCCTGCTGGTGGCGATGCTTGTGCTCTTGGCGATCGGGATGCCGCTCGGCTTCGCTTCGGCGGTGCTCGCCGTGGGAGTGCTGGTCCTCAAGTTCGGCCCCGATGTGCTGTTCCGAGACTTCGGCACGGGGCCGCTCAACATTCTCAGCCAGCGCATTTACGGCCTTCTTACCGACTACGTTCTGATATCCATACCGTTATTCATCTTCATGGCGGCGCTGCTCGAACGCTCGGGCATCGCCAAGGATATGTATTCCTCGCTCAACGTCTGGCTCAACCGCACCCGCGGCGGCATCGCCATCGTCACCTCGCTGATGGCCGTCGTGATGGCGGCGATGTCGGGGATCATCGGCGGCGAGGTTGTGCTGCTTGGACTGATCGCGCTGCCCCAGATGCTGCGGCTTGGCTACAATCAGAACCTCGCCATCGGCACGATCTGCGCCAGCGGGTCACTGGGAACCATGATCCCGCCCTCGATCGTGCTGATCATCTACGGGCTGATCACCGAGACCTCAATCAAGGCGCTGTTCACCGCCGCCTTCATCCCGGGTTTCGTGCTCGCCACCTTCATCATCATCTACATCATCATCCGGACCCAGCTCAATCCTGACGACGCCCCGCTGCCCGAGCCGGAACCAGGAGATCCCACCTCCGGCGAGAAGGCTGGATACTTCGTCGGTTTTCTGTCGGTCCTGCTGGTGATGTTCGCCAGCGCGCTCTTCCTGCGGGCGCTCTTCCTGACGGTCACCGGCCAGAATGCGCTTATCGAGGGCGTCGATCCGATCGCCTATGGCACGCCGGACTATCTTCCCTGGTTCGGCGGGGCGACGCTGATCGGGCTCGCGTTGATCTTCTTCGTCCTTGGCGTCGAGCGCACCCGCACGGGCTGGGACATGGGCAAGGGCCTCGTGGCCCCGATCGTGGTGATCGGTGTCGTTCTCGGCTCGATCTACGGCGGCATCACCGGCATCACCGAAGCTGCAGGCATGGGCGTCGTAGCGGTGTTCGTCATATCGGTCCTGCGCGGCGAGGCGAGCTTCGACCTAGTCTGGGACAGCCTGATGCGAACGCTGAAGTCGACAGGCACGATCATCTGGGTCACGATAGGGGCGACCGCCCTCGCCGGCGCCTACACGATCGCGGGCGGGCCGACCTACGTGGCCAACCTCATCATCGGCGCGGAGCTGCCCACGCTCGGCATCCTGATGGTGATGATGCTGATCTTCCTGTTCATGGGCGCCTTCATGGACTGGGTCGGCATCGTTCTGTTGGTGATGCCGGTGTTCCTGCCGATCGTTCTCAAACTGCCCGTCGAGGAAATCGGGCTCTTCGGGCCGATGGTCGCCTCGCCGAACTTCGTGCCGATCTGGTTTGGGATCCTGTTCTGCGTGAATATGCAGGTGTCGTTCCTTTCGCCGCCGTTCGGGCCGGCGGCCTTCTACCTGAAATCGGTCGCCCCGCCCCACATCACGCTACCAGACATCTTCCGTGGCTTTCTGCCGTTCATCGGCATCCAGCTCCTCGTGCTGATGATCGTGCTGTTCTTCCCGGAGATCACGATGCTTCTGCGGTAGCGGAGCCAGCGTGCAAGCTGGCCCCGGGACATGGTTTGGCTGATCCCCCGAGGTAAATGATGAGTGATGGAGGCGACATGACGACCCTTGAAGCGCTGACCGACGAACAGATCGGCTTCTACAAGGAGAACGGTTACCTGGTGCTCGAGAGCCGAGTGCCCATGGACCAGATCGAGGCGATCCGCTCAGAGATCGCGCGTTTCATTGCCGAGGCGCGGGGCATGACCGAGTCGAACGACCGTCTCGACCTGGAGGAAAGCCACAGACCGGACGAGCCGCGGGTGCGCCGGATCAAGCTGCCGCACCGGATCAGCGCGCCGGTGGCGGACCTGATGCGCTCGGACGCCATCCTGGCTCCCGTCCGCGATCTGATCGGCCCCGACGTCCGGCTCCACACCACCAAGCTCAACATGAAGTCCGCCGGTTTCGGAGCGCGCATCGGTTGGCACCAGGACTTTGCATTCTATCCGCACACCAACGACGACGTCCTCGCGGTGGGGCTCATGATCGACGACATGGCCTCCGAAAACGGGCCGCTGATGGTGTTTCCGGGCTCGCACCGTGGTCCGATCCACGACCATCACGTCGACGGCGTCTTTTCGGGCGAGATGGATCTCGCCGCCAACGGCTACGACCTCCCCGACGCGGTCGAACTAGCGGGACCGGCCGGTTCGATCTCGATCCATCATGGACGGATCGTGCACGGATCGGAGGTCAACACTTCGACTCGGGACCGCAGGGTGCTTTTCTACGAGATGATGGCGGCGGACGCGTTTCCGATCATGGGCTCGATGACCGGCTTCGAGAGCATCGCCGAGTACGATGCGCGCCTGCTCTGCGGTAGCGGCACCCTTGCGCCGCGGCTGCGCGACATCCCGGTGCGGATCCCTCAGCCCCAGCCCGAGAACAACCGCTCGATATACGAGATCCAGGCCGAAGCCGAGCGGAGGCGCGCGGCCGCGACGTGAAGCGACTAGTCGCCGGACTGATCGGCGCCCACATCGGGCGAACGAGGCTTCCAGCCGCCCTCGAGTTGATGTGCGCGCGGCACGGGATGACCCTCGACTTCGAACTGATCGGAACCGACGCTGGACGGGATTTCGACTTCGCCGCGTGCGTGGGCAAGCTGCGTGCGGCGGGCTGGACCGGCGTCACGGTCACTCACCCGCACAAGACGCAGGCCGCTTATGTTCCCGAGGTGCCGCTGCCGCCAGCGCTCCTGCCCATCGGGGCGGCGAACACGCTGGTTTTCGGTCCGCCCGGGGCCGCGCACAACACCGACCGATCCGGTTTTCTCGGACTCTGGGAAACCGAGATGGGCAACAGCGGGCCCGGTGCCGTAGCGATGGCCGGCGCGGGCGGAGTCGCGCGGGCGCTGGCCTCTGCGCTGCAGGTGCTAGGGGCACTCGACATCACGGTCTGGGACGTGGCGCCCGGACGCGCCGAAGCGCTTGCCGCCGACATCGGTTCGCCCGTGCGTGCGATCGGCGTCGATATGGCGGGAGCGTCCTGCGCGGCGGCCGACGGGCTCGTGAACGCCACCGCGCTCGGCATGGCCCACGCGCCGGGCATGGCCTTCGCGCCCGCCTGGATCGGCGGGCAGGCCTGGGCATTCGAGGCGATCTACGCGCCAACGCGCACCACGTTTCTGGAGGCCGCGGCGGTGGCGGGTTTGCGGACGCTGACCGGGTTCGACCTTTTCCGGCACATGGCGATCCGATCCTTCGCAGCCTATACAGGCATCGCCCCCGATCCCGCCGACATGCTGCCCCGGCTTGCCGCACTGGCGCCTGATTACTGAACGCAACGAGGGAGAGAGACATGGACAGACCCGCCATAGGCTTCATCGGGCTGGGCCTGATGGGCAGCGCAATGGTCGAGCGGCTGCAATCGCTGGGCTACACGGTGACAATCACGGCCAACCGGTCGCGGCCCAACATCGACGCTGCGGTTGAGAGAGGTGCCATCGAGGTCGCAAC
Organism: uncultured Alphaproteobacteria bacterium; assembly: GCA_963700835.1. Taxonomy (GTDB): domain Bacteria; phylum Pseudomonadota; class Alphaproteobacteria; order Rhodobacterales; family Rhodobacteraceae; genus Amaricoccus. The sequence goes on along the minus strand of CAVOZD010000028.1, from coordinate 24,504 downwards.
CGCGCGCGAGGTCGCAGCGTCGAGCGGAGTTGTCATGCTCTGCATGGACACCTCCGCTTCTGTGGAGGCGCGGATGCGCGGGCGGGACGGCGTCATTGCGGGTCTGCGCAAGGGTACGACGGTGATCGATTTTGGCACGTCCCTTCCGGACTCGACGCGCGTCCTGGCCGAGGAGGTCGCAGCGGCGGGCGGGGTCTACCTCGACGCGCCCTTGGGACGCACTCCGGCGCAGGGGCGCGAGGGCAAGCTCAACATAATGGGCGCAGGCGACAGGGCCGCCTTCGACGCGGTGAGGCCGGTCCTCGACGACCTGGGAGAGAACGTCTTTCATCTCGGTCCGATCGGGTCGGGCCACACGATCAAGTTGATCAACAACTTCGTCGCCATGACGACGGCGACAGCGGTTTCGGAGGCCTTCGCGATGGCAGACACGGCCGGAATCGAGCGCGTCAAGCTTTATGGCGTTCTGTCGGCGGGCCCGCTGCGTTCGGGCATGATGGATTTCGTGAAGGGATATGCAGTGGATGGCGACCCGACGGCGCTCGCCTTCACGATCCGGAACGCGCGCAAGGACGTCGGCTACTACGCCGCGATGGCCGACCAGGCCGGGGTGGTGAGCCTGATCTCACCGGCGACCAAGACGGCCCTGGCACTCGCAGTAGCCGAGGGCCGCGGAGACGAACTGGTTCCGCAGATGGTCGATTTCATCTCCGGGCTCTTTGCGGGCAAGAACCGGGACTGACGCTGATCCCGCCTCAGCCCAGCCTCCAGTCGCCAGCGCCGACATCGAAACGCAACGTCGCGTCGGCTTCGACGCTCGACTCCGCCACGAGACGCGCGTTGGGCAGGTCGTTGCCCTCCGCGCGGTGGATAGCGCCGGCTGCGTCCACGCCATGATCGCGCCAGCGCGCGATCAACCGCCGGCGCAGTTCCTCCGGCGAGACATCGAGGCGCAGGCTATGGTCGAAGCGGTGCCGCAGGCCAGTCCAGGGCGCGGCGTCGAGCAGCAGGTAGTTTCCCTCGACGACAACCAGCCGATGCGCGGGCGCGACGATGCGCGCCGAACCCCGCGACACATCTATGGTGCGGTCGAAGACCGGCACGGCCACTTCCGCATCGCCGCGGCGTATGCGGTCGAGATCGGCGGCGAGGCCGGCCACGTCAAAAGTCTCCGGCGAGCCCTTGCGAGACCTCAGCCCACGGGCGTCGAGAATCGCATTGTCGTAGTGATAGCCATCCATGGGCACGAGGACGGCAGAGCCGGGCTCCGCTGCGTCAAGCGCGGCCACGAGCGCGTCCGCTAGGGTGGACTTGCCGGCCCCGGGCGGGCCGACGATGGCCACCACGACACGCGCGCGCGCAGCAGACTTCTGGCGCAGGTCGGACACGACCCGTTGGAGAACGCCTGTCAAGCGGCGGCCGCTTCGGCCGGAGGCTCCTTCGCTCCGGTCATGAAAGCGACTGCGTCGGACATGCTGTAGTCCTTGGGATCTATGACGCACAGCCGCTTGCCGAGCCGGTGAACGTGGATGCGGTCGGCAACCTCGAAGACATGCGGCATGTTGTGGCTGATCAGAATGATCGGCATGCCGCGCTCCCGCACGTCCTGGATCAGTTCCAACACCTTGCGGCTCTCCTTCACGCCCAAAGCAGCCGTCGGCTCGTCGAGGATGACCACCTTCGATCCGAAGGCCGCTGCGCGCGCCACCGCCACTCCTTGCCGTTGACCGCCCGACAGCGTCTCGACTGCCTGGTTTATGTTCTGGATGGTCATCAGGCCGAGTTCGTTCAGCTTGTCGCGCGCGAACTTCTCCATCGCAGGACGATCGAGCATTCGTAGCCACTCGCCGAGCCAACCCTTGCGCCGGATTTCCCGCCCCATGAACATGTTGTCTGCGATTGAGAGCGCCGGCGACATGGCGAGGGTCTGGTAGACGGTCTCGATGCCCGCCGCCCGCGCATGCATCGGGGAAGCGAAGCGGATCGGCTTGCCCTCGAGGCGAACCTCGCCTTCGTCCGGGATGACTGCTCCGGACACCGCCTTGATCATCGTGGACTTTCCGGCGCCGTTGTCGCCGATGATCGCGAGGATCTCGCCCTCGTGCAGGTCGAAATCCGCATGATCGAGCGCCGTGACCCTTCCATAGCGCTTGACCAGCCCGCGTCCGGTCAGAATTGCCTTGGCCATGATGCTATCCCGCTACCCGTCTGATCCACTGGTCGACCGCGACCGCCGAAATGATGAGCACGCCGATCAGCAGATAGGTCCACTGCGGATCCGTGCCGATCAGCCGCAGGCCGAGCGCAAAGACGCCAACGATCAGCGCGCCGAACAGCATGCCGAGAATCGAACCCCGCCCGCCGAAGAGCGATATGCCGCCGATCACCACCGCGGTGATGCTCTCGATATTGGAGAATTGCCCGGAAGTCGGAGAGATCGAGCCGATCCGCCCGATCAGAGCCCAACCGGCCAGCGCGCAGATCAACCCCGAGAGCACGTAGACTGAGATCAACGTCTTCTCGACCTGAACGCCGGACAGGGCCGCGGCGTCCGGATCGTCGCCGATGGCATAGACGTGCCGGCCCCAGGCGGTGCTGCTGAGCACGTAGGCCAACACCAGCACCAGAATCACCATGGCAATCACGCCATAGGTCAGAACGGCGCCTCCGAACCGGATGTCGCCGCCGAACAGCTTGAGTATCGGGGCGGTCGCGTCGATGTCCTGGCCCCGGATGGTCTCGTTCCGCGAATAGAGGAAGTTCGCCGCCAGAACGATCTGCCACATGCCCAGCGTGACGATGAAGGGTGGTAGCTTGATCCGGGCGACGAGAAATCCGTTCATGAAACCAATGGCCGCTCCGACGCCGAAGCCGCAAAGGATCGAGATCGGCGCCGGAATGCCGTAGCGGAACGTGAACTGGCCCATCACCACGGAGCTAATCACCATGATCGCCCCGACTGAGAGGTCGATGCCTGCGGTAAGGATCACCAGCGTCTGCGCGGCGCCCACGATGCCCACGATGGAGACCTGCTGCAGGATGAGCGTGAGCGTGAAAGCCGAGAAGAACTTCGACCCGAGCAAAGCTCCGAAGACCGCCAGCGAGGCGATAAGGACGATCAGCGGCACAAGTGCCGGGTTGGAGTGAAGGATGTGCTGGATCCGCTCGACAGCCGAGCGTTCGTGACGATCGAACGATGCGATGTCGGTGGCGCTGCCGCCGAGGACCTTCTCGAATTCCTGCGACGGCTTCGACTTTTCGTCGGCCATACTGGACCCCACGTTCCCCTGATTTGTCCGAGGTCGGGCGGCCCTCGGCCGCCCGCGCTTTCAATATCGAGCGTAAGCCGCTGTCAGCCCCAGCACAACTCCAGACCCTTGGCGGTGTCGATCAACTCGACCCCCTCGACGGGGCTGTCGGTGATCAGCGTCGCGCCGGTGTCGGTGAAGTCCTTGCCTTCGGTCTTAGCGGGCAGTTCGCCCGTCTCGACATATTTCTTGATCGCCTCCATGCCCATGGAGGCCATGAGTAGTGGATACTGCTGCGAGGTGGCGCCGATCACGCCCGATGCCGTGTCCCTGACACCCGGGCAGCCGCCGTCGACGGAGACGATCAGCACGTCTCCTTCACGCCCGACAGCCTTGAGCGCCTCATAGGCGCCGGCGGCGGCGGGCTCATTGATCGTGTAGACGACGTTGATGCCCGGATCCTTCTGCAGGCAGTTCTCCATCGCCGTCCGTCCGCCCGCGGGGTTGCCCATGCTGTAGTCGTGGCAGACGTTGCGCGGATCGCTTTCGTCGCCGATGACGTTGGGATCGGCGGTGTCGATGCCGAAGCCGGTCATGAAGCCCTGATCGCGCAGAACGTCGACCGTCGGCTGGGACGCCATCAGGTCCATGTAGGCGATCTTGGCATCGGCGGCCGCATCCCCGAGCGTCGCCTTGGCCCATGCGCCGATCAGTTCGCCAGCCTTGAAGTTGTCAGTCGCGAGCGTCGCGTCGGCCGCATCGATCGGCTCGAGCGGCGTATCGAGGGCGATGACAAGGATACCCGCGTCTCGGGCTTTCTGGACCGTGGGCACGATAGCTGCACTGTCGGTGGGCACCAAGAGGATGCCCTGAACGCCGTTGGCGATACAGGATTCCATTGCCTGGACTTGACCCTCGTTGTCACCTTCCTCGCGGCCGGCAAGCGCGGTAAAGCCCATGCCGAGTTCGTCCGCCTTCGCCTGAGCGCCTTCCTTCATCTTAACGAAGAAAGGGTTGCTGTCGGTCTTGGTGATCAGGCAGGCCGAGATGTCCTGCGCAAAGACCGGACTGGCCGAAAGCGCGCCGATCGCCGCCGCCGCGAGCAAGCTCTGCTTGAGCATACTAGATTTCATGTGATCATCTCCCCTTACATACACCGGACCTCATCGGCCGGATTGCAAACAGACAACCCGATTTCGCGCAGCCTGTCAATAAATCAATTTCAATGATTTATTATTGCGTGACTCGGAATCTCTTAACATGGTAGCCAAAACGTCACCGGAGCGGACGGCGATAGGGTAATGGAACGCATAGAATCCAAGGTGGTCTCGTACGAGCGAGAGATTGCCGAGGCGTCGCACCGCGGGACCAACCAGGCGGAGATGCGGGCGCAGAACGAGCGGCTGGTGCTGACGCTCACGCGGCGCCAGGGCGGGCTGTCTAAGGCGCGCATCGCGCAGATGACCGGGCTGTCGGCACAGACTGTTTCGGTCATCGTGCGGCGGCTCGAGGCGGATGGCTTGCTCATTCGGGGCGAGAAGCAACGTGGCCGGGTCGGCCAACCCTCCGTGCCTCTCCTGCTCAATCCCGAGGGCGCCTACTTCATCGGGGTCAAGATCGGGCGGCGCAGTCTCGACGTGGTTCTAGTTGATTTCGCCGGGGAACTCCGCCGATCGCACAGCGAGCGCTACGCCTATCCCACGCCTGAAAAGATCGTGGCCAGCGTGCTCCGTGAGGTGGCCCTGATCCAGGCTGAACTCGATCCGGAAGCAGCCGCGCGGATCGCCGGCATCGGCGTCGCCATGCCGTTCAGGCTCTGGAATTGGGCCGAGGAGATCGGGGCGCCCGCTGCGCGCATGGACGACTGGCGGCGGGTCGACGTGCGCCAGCGCCTGGAGGACGCTCTGCCCTTCCCGGCCTACATCCGCAACGACGCCACGGCGGCCTGTGGCGCCGAACTGGCCTTCGGGCGCAACGCCGCGGCGCGCGACTTCATCTATTTCTTTGTCGGCACGATTATTGGCGGCGGTCTTGTGCTGAACGGCGGCCTCTATTCGGGTCCGACCGGCAACGCGGGCTCGGTCAGCGGACTTCTGGCTCCGGGGCCAGGGGGCCGGCCGGTGCGGCTAATGGACCTCGCATCGCTGATCACGCTGGAGCGCCGGCTGGCGGAAGCGGGCCACCCGACCGAGGCGATTCGCGACACCGAAGCCGACTGGAGCCGTTTCGGAGTACTTCTCGACGACTGGATCGACGCGGCCGGCTATGGGCTCGCTTATGGAATAGCTGCGGCGGCGGAAGTGATCGACTTCGAGATGGCGATCATCGACGGGGCGGTCCCGGAGATCGTGAAGGCGCGCATCCTGGAGCGAGTGACCGCGCAACTTGCAAGGATGGACTTTCCCGGCGTCGATCCGCCCCAGGTTGGCCTCGGCTCGCTCGGCGCCCAGGCCCGCGCCATCGGCGGCGCAAGCCTTCCGCTGTTCGACCAATTCCTCATCGACCAGAACGCCGAGGCCGGGGCGCGCTTCTCAATGACGGAGGTCGCGACGGCTGGGACAATCTGAGGATCATGCCGGAGCGACGGCATGGCGTGCAGCTCAGGCGCGTCCCTGCGCGCTCCGTTCGGCGTCGAGCAGGAGCCTCGTCTCGAACGCGCGGCTGATGTGCGCCTGGATCGCCGTTTCCGCAGCGGAGAAGTCGCGGGCCTCGATCGCGCGCACGATCTCCTCGTGCTCGTCGAGCGCCGCCGCGCTGCGCCCTTCAGCCGCGAAGGACGTGGTCGCCAAGAGCGCCATCGAGCGGTGCACCATCTCAAGCTGCTGCACGAGATAACGGTTATGGCTGGCCAGATGTATCTGGCGGTGAAAGCGCTTGTTGGCGCGCGAAAGCACGTCGGGGCGGCCGATGAGGTCGCGATCCTTGCGGATCATCTCCCAGAGCACCCGCACCTCCTCAGGCGCAGCGTGCTGGGCGGCGAGCCGCGCGGCCAAACCTTCGAGTTCGGAGCGCACCACGTAGAGCTCGCCCAGCTGGTCGTGGTCGAGGCTCGCCACGATCAGGCTGCGGCCGTCGCGGGCAAGCACGGACTGGGTCTCGAGCCGCTGCAGCGCCTCGCGGATGGGCGTGCGAGAGACCCCGAGCCGCTCGGCGAGCTCCGATTCCACCAGCCGGTCGCCGGGCCGGTACTCGCCGTGGTCAATCGCCTCCAGGATCAGATGGTAGGCGTCCCTCTGGCCTTGTTGCGGTGCTGCCGGCATGCGCGAACCCTCATGTCACCAGAGCGGACGCTAAGGCGCCCGGACGCGGAAATCGAGCCAATCCCGACGCTAGCCGCCGTGCGAAAAGGCCCATAGACCTCTTCCATGCCGCTCGACAGCTTCCGCCACGTCCGAACCTGGGTCTTTGACCTCGACAACACGCTCTATCCGGCAGAAGCGCGGCTCTTTGACCAGATCGAGACCCGTATGACCGGATTCGTGATGACCGCCCTTGGCGTCGGGCGGGAGGAGGCTGATCTGCTGCGCGCCGCCTATTGGCGCAAATACGGCACGACGCTCGCGGGGCTGATGCGCGTGCATGGCTTGGACCCAGAGGCCTATCTCGCGGACGTTCACGATATCGACCTCTCGGCGCTGGCCCGCGCGCCCGAGCTGCGAGCCGCGATCGAGGCACTGCCCGGGCGCAGGATCGTGCACACCAACGGCTCGCGCGAGCACGCCCGACGGGTGACGGTCGCGCGAGGGCTCGACGGTGCCTTCGACGCGATCTACGGTATTGAGGATGCGGGCTTCACCCCGAAGCCCGAGCGAGCCGCCTTCGAGATTGTGATCGGACTCGACGGGACGACCGCCGGGGCCGCGGCGATGTTCGAGGACGACCCCCGCAACCTGGAGGCGCCGCATGCACTGGGGATGCGGACCGTGCTGGTAGGGCCGAAGGGCGAGCACGGGCCCCACGTTCATCATCGCACCGAGGATCTTGCGGACTTCCTGACACGGGCGGTCTGAACGGGCTTGGCGTAGGCCCGACGCGGGCCTAAGTCTCGATCGTGGCTCAAGAGGCGGACATCCTTGTGGTCGGCGGCGGCGTGGCTGGGCTCGCCGCGACGACGGCGTTCGCTACCGCGGGTTTTCACACGATCTGCGTCGATCCCGCGCCGCCCGTCGAAAAGGAGGCCGATCCGGGCTCGGACCTGCGATCGACAGCCTTCCTGATGCCTTCGGTGCGGCTTCTGGAGTCGGCGGGCCTCTGGGAACGGCTCGTGCCCTTCGCGGCGCCCCTGCGGATCATGCGGCTGGCGGACGCAGGCGACTCGCAGAACGCAGTGCGGGAGTTTGCAGACTTCGAGGCTGCGGAAGCCGGCGAAAAGGTGTTCGGCTACAACGTGCCGAACTGGCTGATGCGCCGCGAGATGGCGGCGCGGATCGCCGAAGTGGAGGGTGCCGAACTGATCGCGCCAGCTCGTTTCGAGAGCTTGACCTCGCGCTCGGACAAAGCGATCGTGCGGCTCGCCGGGGCGGGCCTTGTGCGCGCCCGGCTGGTCGTCGCCGCCGACGGGCGCGACAGCGCGGTGCGCGAGGCGATCGGCGTCGGAGTCCGGCGCTGGAGCTACGGTCAGAAGGCGCTGGTGTTCGCGGTTGGCCACGAGCGGCCGCATGAGGACGTCTCGACCGAGATCCACCGCAGCGGCGGGCCCTTCACGCTCGTCCCGCTTCCCGACCGCGACGGCACCCATCGCTCGGCGGTGGTGTGGATGGAGACCGGACCGCGGGCGGTCGCGCTCGCCGAAGCCCCGGTCCCGGACTTTGAGGAGGCGCTGAACGCGCGCAGCTGCGGCGTTCTCGGACGCCTGACGCTCGAAAGCCCGCGGCGGATCTGGCCGATCATCACCCAGATCGCCGACCGATTGACCGGCCCACGCACGGCTCTGGTCGCCGAGGCGGCGCATGTGATCCCGCCGATCGGCGCGCAGGGGCTGAACATGAGCCTGCGCGATGTTGCAGCGCTGCGCGACTTATGCCGCGAGGCTCGGGCCGCGGACGGCGACATCGGCGCGCCGGAGCTTCTGGCACGCTATGGGCGGGCGCGGCGGCCCGATATGCTGGCGCGGGTAGCCGCGGTTGACGCGCTCAATCGAGCGGCGATTGCCGAGAACCCGATGCTGCGCGCCCTGCGCCGGCTCGGCCTGCGGGCGCTGCACGGGGCGGCTCCCGTGCGGCGCGGCGCGATCCGGCTCGGACTTGGCGCCGGCGCGCCTGCGCCGCTGGACAAGCGGGCCGTCGTCCCCTAGTCACCCTGCGGTCCGCGCGGATACCGGCGCGAACACGTCACGGGAACGAGGGAGAGGACGGATGCGCGTCTATTACGATCGCGACTGCGATATCAATCTGATCAAGGACAAGAACGTCGCGATCGTAGGCTACGGGAGTCAGGGCCACGCGCACGCGCTGAACCTGCGCGACAGCGGCGCCAGGAACGTCGCCGTTGCGCTGCGCGAGGGCTCGCCCTCCGCGAAGAAGGCCACCGGCGAAGGTCTCCAGGTCATGGGCATCGCAGACGCCGCCAAATGGGCCGACGTCATCATGATGACCATGCCCGACGAGCTCCAGGCCGACACCTACAAGCGCTTCATTCACGACAACCTGCGCGAGGGAGCGGCGATCGCCTTCGCCCACGGCCTCAACGTGCATTTCGGCCTGATCGAACCCAAGGCCGGCGTCGACGTGATCATGATGGCCCCCAAGGGCCCCGGCCACACTGTGCGCGGTGAATTTGTCAAGGGCGGCGGTGTGCCCTGCCTCGTCGCGGTCCACAAGGACGCCTCGGGCAACGCGCTCGAGATCGGCAAGTCCTACTGTTCGGCCATCGGCGGCGGCCGATCGGGCATAATCGAGACCGACTTCAAGGAGGAATGCGAGACCGACCTCTTCGGCGAGCAGGCAGTGCTCTGCGGAGGACTGGTGGAGCTGATTCGCATGGGCTTCGAGACGCTGGTCGAGGCCGGCTACGAGCCGGAGATGGCCTATTTCGAATGCCTGCACGAGGTTAAGCTGATCGTGGACCTGATCTACGAGGGCGGCATCGCCAACATGAACTACTCGATCTCCAACACCGCCGAGTATGGCGAGTACGTGAGCGGGCCGCGGATCCTGCCACGCGAGGAGACCAAACGGCGGATGAAGGAAGTGCTGGAGGACATCCAGACCGGCAAGTTCACCTCGCAGTGGATGCAGGAGTGCGCCGTCGGCCAGCCGACCTTCAAGGCGACGCGGCGGATGAACGACGCGCACCAGATCGAGGCGGTCGGCGAGAAGCTTCGGGGCATGATGCCGTGGATCTCGGCCGGCAAGATGGTAGACAAGTCGCGGAACTGACGCCCCCGGCGGCGGGCGCGCCGACGCTCGCACCGGTCTCCTGCACGCCGCCGTGTCTCGCACTGGAAGCAGCGATCTGCTTTGCCCGCTCATCGGCTCTGTGGTCACATGACGTGGTTCGCTGGCAATTGAGCGCAGAGGATCCGCTATGGCGTCGGGGAGTGGCGTGACGCGGCGTGGCGTCATTGGAGGATCGGTCGGCCTTGCGGCCGGAGCCGCCCTGGGCGTCTCGCCCAACCTGACGCTGGCGCAGGCGCCGGCTGCGATGCCGGACCTGCCCCGCGGCCGCGAACCCGAACCGGCCTCCGTCGTCCCGGCCGAGGCGGCCGTCGCCATCCACGCCGATGCGATCCTGCGCATTCGCCGGGAGGTCTGGGACCTTGCAGAGGTCTCGCTCGCGGAGGTGCGCTCCTTCCGCGTTCATCTGCGCGAGCTCGAGGCGGTCGGCTTCCGCACGGCGTCCACCGCCACGTCGGGCTATCCGACCGCCTTCGTCAGCGAATGGAGCCAGGGCTCGGGCGGTCCGGTGATCGCCTACCTGCCGGAATATGACGCGCTGCCGGGCCTCGGCAATCGGCCCGAGGCGCGGCAGGCTCCGCCGACCAGCGGCATCATGGACGGGCATGGCTGCGGTCATGACATGCTTGGGGCGGGCTGCACCGGAGCGGCGCTTGCCCTGAAATCGATTATGGAGGCGGAAGGACTATCCGGCACGATCAGGGTCTTCGGCTGCGCGGCCGAGGAGACCCAGGGCGCGAAGGTCTACTTCGTCCGCGACGGGCTCTTTGAGGACGTCGACATCGCCCTCGCCTGGCATCCCGCCCCTTTCGCCGCCACCGGCGAGATCGCGACCGCGGCGAACGCCAAGATTCGCGTTTCCTTCAAGGGTCGGACCGCCCATGCCGGATTGTCGCCTTGGGAGGGACGCTCGGCCCTCAAGGGCGCCGAACTCTTCACCACGGGCCTTCAGTTCATGCGCGAGCATGTGCTCCCGACGACCCGGATCCATTACATCTACGAAGAGGCGGGCGTGGCGCCGAACATCGTGCCGGACCAAGCCCGGATTCTCCTCACCTTGCGGGGCGCGAGCGTCACGGACGTAAAGGAGGTGATCGACTGGGCGCGCGACATCTGCGCCGGCGCGGCTCTCATGACGCAGACCGAAGGCACGTTCAACCTGTTCTTCGGCGTGAACGACATCATGCCCAACACGCCCCTCGTCGGCCTGACTCAGCGCCACATGGAAGCGCGGCCGCCAGTCTGGACCGACGAGGAGCAGACCTTCGCCCGCGCGGTCCAGCACGGGATGGGACTGGCGGAGACCGGGCTCGCGACATCCGTGCTTCCGGCCCTCGGGCCCACCCCGGTGGGCGGATCGAGCGATCTCGGCGACGTCTCCAAGGTGGTGCCTCTCGGCGTGTTCGCCTGGCCCACCGTCGGGCTGGGCACCGCGCTGCACACCTGGGGGGTGACGGCCTGCGGCGGCTCCTCGATCGGCGACCGCGCGTCTCTCGACTCGGCGCGAATCCTCGCCGGGATCGGATATGACGTCATGACCGACGCCGGACTGCGCGCCGAGGCGAGGGCCGATCTCGAACGGCGACTTGAGACGGCGCCCTCTGTCCCGCTGCTGCCGGCGGACCAGGAGGGGCCGGTCGGGATCCCGGACTGGGTCTAGATCGGAACCGACGAGTTTGTGGCCTTCGCGATGAAGAACTGATCGATGCGCATCGGGGCGGTCACGCTCTACTGGGCGGCAAAGGTCGCGGCCGATGGCTGACGGCGCGCAGCTGTTCTCTCTCGGATCGCGCGGCGGTCTTCCCGACACGTTGCGCGTGCTTCTCGACAGCTTTCCGCCCGAGGGCTGGCGCACGCATCCCCAGTTCTCGGCGCTGATCCAGTTCTGGCTCGAGCGGCACCTGATGTTCCGCCAGCTTCAGCGGGCGCTTCAGGACGAAGCCAGAGGGTTTCTGGGCGGCGCGCGAGACCCTGTTGGCTATGCGCAGGCCCTGAGCCGGGATGCGGGTTTCTTCCTCAACCCACTGCATGGTCACCATCACATCGAGGATCAGCACTACTTCCCGACGCTGCGTCGTCTCGAGCCCCGGCTCGCCCCCGGCCTTGATCTTCTCGACTCCGACCATTGCGCGCTCGATGCGCTGCTGGGCGGTCTTGCTGACCGGGCGAACGCTGTCCTGCGCGATCTCGGCTCCGGCGGGCGAGGCGTCGACCCCACCGGACGCTTCGCGACAGACCTCGAACGTTTTGCTGGTTTTCTCGATCGTCATCTGACGGACGAGGAGGAGATCGTCGTTCCGATCCTGCTCGCGCACCCCGACGGGCTCAGGGCGTGAGCTGCGTCGGTCAGCGTTGCGCCCCGAACCGACGCAACGGCCGACCGGTTCAAAAAATCGCTGGTGTGGCCGCCGGCCGGACGCGCTAGAAGACGATCGACCGCATAGGCCGCACGCAGTCTGGTCGATGCGATCGGGCAATAGGAAAATCGGGCGATATGAAATCTGTCAGGAAAGGGAAACCAGCAATGCCGTACTGTTGCGTTCACCGAACCTCGCGGGCCGCCTGCCGCCCGGGGAGGTCTTCTGCGTGATTGGACGATTGAACCATGTGGCCATCGCGGTGCCCGACCTCGACGTCGCGGCGGCCCAGTACCGGGACACTCTCGGCGCCAAGGTCGGCGCCCCGCAGGACGAACCTGATCACGGCGTGACTGTGGTTTTCATCGAGCTGCCCAACACCAAGATCGAGCTGCTGCATCCGCTCGACGAGGCGTCACCCATAGCAGCGTTCCTGGCCAGAAACCCGGCGGGCGGCGTGCATCACGTCTGCTACGAGGTCGACGACATCCTCGCCGCGCGAGACCGGCTCCGGGCCGCAGGCGCGCGGGTGCTCGGCGATGGCGAGCCGAAGATCGGCGCGCACGGCAAGCCGGTGCTGTTTCTTCATCCAAAGGACTTCGCGGGCACGCTCGTGGAGATCGAGCAAGCGTGAGCATCACCGGCGCCATCGTGCTCTTCGCTGTCATCTGGTTCCTCGCCCTGCTGGTCGCGCTGCCCATCGGGGTGCGCACCCAGGGTGAGGCGGAGGACGTGGCTCCCGGCACGCCGTCTTCCGCGCCGGTCGATGCGATGATGCGGCGCAAGCTGGCATGGGCGACAGTGGCGACGGTGGCGATCTGGGTTCCGCTGGTCGCCTTCATCTTGTGGGGCGGCGTGAGCGTACGCGACCTGGATTTCTGGGGTCGGATGTAGCGCCTGGGGCCCCTGCGACAGATTGGCCATCGATCGGCGCCGCATTCGTGCTATCATCTCAACCAAATAATAGGAGGCGCGACGATGAAGCTGTTTGCCGCCGCAGCGATGGTAATGACGATCCTCGGCTTCGCGGGCGCTGCGTCCGCGCAATGCTCTTGGAGCAGTTCCAAGACCACCACTGCGGAAACCGACCCGGTGATTGTCCTGCCCAGCACGGAAGAGTCCCTAGGGTCCTGATCCCGACGATATGTGACCTGAAAAGGGGGCGGATTAGGCCGCCCCCTTTTGCATCATGTCCATCCTTGCCTCGGAGTTCGGTATGCGACCACTGAGATATTGGCTGGAGAGGCACCCGTAGCTCAGCTGGATAGAGCGCTGCCCTCCGAAGGCAGAGGTCACAGGTTCGAATCCTGTCGGTTGTGAAAATCTCGATGTATTCGAAGAGTGCGGCCGTTGCCTCGCGCCGCGTCCGGAACTTGGTTCGGTGAACCATTTCGGTTTTCAGTGAATTGAAGAAGCTCTCCATCGGGGGCGGTTATCGAGGCAGTTCCTGACCGCTTGCGGCTCCATCGAGGCGGTGATCCGATGAAGTCCGAGCAGTTTCCGGTAGCTGTCGCAGGCGTATTGGACGCCCCTATCGGTGTGGACGATCAGCCCGGGCTGAGGGCGTCGGTTGCGGATGGCCATCTTCAGCGCGTCTTCACACAGGGTGCTTTTGAGCCGCTCCGACATTGACCAGCCGACGATCTCCATGGTTGCCAGGTCCTTGACCGCCGCGAGATAGAGCCAGCCTTCACAGGTTGGGATATACGAGATGTCTGCCAGCCAGACGGCGTCCGGCGCCATGATCTTGAAGTTGCGGCTCAGCAGGTTCGATGCGATCGCAAACGCATGGCGACTGTCGGTGGTCATGGGCGTGCGCCGCTTACGCCGAGGCGGGTGAATACCGTTCCGTTTCATAAGCTTCGCCCGCCGAACCGTCGCGATACGCGGCTTCCGGCCCGGTCCCGCAGATTCAGCGTGGATACGAGGTGCGCCATCGTGCTCGAGGGTCTGCGCGGCGAGGACAGCATCGCGGAGCTCTGCCGGCGCGAGGGGATCGCGACGAGCCTGTACTACAGCTGGTCGAAGGAGTTCCTCGAGGCCGGGAAGAAGCGGCTCGCCGGGGACACGGCGCGTCAGGCCACGGCGCCCAGGTGAAAGAGCTGCGGGCTGAGGCCTCGGCCCTCAAGGAGGCGGTGGCCGACCTGACGCTCGAGAACCGCCTGCTCAAAAAACAGCGTGATCGGGGATGGGGAGGCAGACGCATGAGATACCCAGCCTCCGAGAAGCGCGAGATCATCCGTCTGGTCGAGCGCTCGCACCTGACGACGAAGCGCACACTGACCATGCTTGGCGTACCGCGGACCACGTTCTACCGCTGGTACGACCGGTACATCGCGTTGGGTGAGGCGGGTCTCGAGGATCAGCCCTCGCGCCCCGGTCGGGTCTGGAACCGCATCCCCGACGCCGTCCGCCGGCAGATGGTGGACCTGGCCCTCGAGGAGCCTGAGCTCTCGCCCGGGAGTTGGCGGTCCGGTTCACCGACACGCAGCGCTACTTCGTCTCCGAGGCCAGCGTCTCCCGGCTCCTGAGGGCGCACGACCTTGTCACCGCCCCGCCTTCGCGATCATCAAGGCTGCGGATGAGTTCCACGAGAAGACGACCTGCCCGAACCAGCTCTGGCAAACCGACTTCACCTACCTCAAGGTCATCGGCTGGGGATGGTTCTACCTCTCCACCATCCTCGACGACTTCAGCCGGTACATCATCGCCTGGCGGCTCTGCACGACGATGCGCGCCGGAGACGTGACGGCGACCCTGGAGGACGCCCTGGCCACGTCCGGCTGCGACAGCGCCGTCGTCGCTCACCGCCCGCGGCTGCTCACCGACAACGGCTCGTCCTACATCTCGGGCGACCTCCCCACCTGGCTCGAAGGCTGAGGGCATCGACCACGTCCGCGGCGCACCGAACCACCCGCAGACCAGGGCAAGATCGGCGTCGGCACCAGACTCAAGAACCGGATCCTGCTCGAAAACTACTACCTGCCTGGAGCCCTCGAGGAGGCGATCGCCGCCTTCGTCGAGCCCTACAACCACCGGCGCTATCACGAGAGCCTCGGCAACCTCACCCCCGCCGACGTCTACTTCGGCAGGGCGGAAACAATCCTCAGCCAACGGAAGGAGATCAAGACAAAGACGATCGAAACGCGCCGCTTGCTGCAGCCGTCAGACGGCGGCATAGACCGAACCACCAACGAGCCAGAGCCTCCGTTCCCCATCAGGCACTCGTGTCCCAAATCATCTGACGACGGACACCCTGGCTTCCTGGAGCCGCGCCGGACGTCGGAGAAGGCGCTGGTGGCGGTGATCCAGGAAGCGTGGATCGGGCGTGTCCACCCGCCGCGTCGACGACTTGGTGCAGGCCATGGGGCTCTCCGGCATCTCCAAGAGCACCGTCTCGAAGCTGTGCAAGGACATCGACGACCGTGTCCGGGAGTTCCTCGACCGGCCGATCGCCGGCGACTGGCCCTACCTCTGGCTCGACGCGACCTACCTCAAGGTGCGCCAGGGCGGGAGGATCGTCTCCGTCGCCGCCATAATCGCCATGGCGGTCGACACCGACGGCCGGCGCGAGATCATCGGCTTGTGCGTCGGTCCGTCGGAGGCGGAGGCCTTCTGGACCGAGTTCCTGCGCAGCCTGAAGAGCCGTGGGCTGGAGGGCGTGAAGCTGGTGATCTCCGACGCGCACACCGGCCTCAAGGCCGCGATCGCGCGGGTCTTCGAGGCGACGTGGCAAAGATGCCGCGTTCACTGGATCAGGAACGCGCTCGCCCATGTGCCCAAGGGCCAGCATACCGTCGTCGCCGCCGCGATCCGCCAGGCCTTCAACCAGCCCGACAAGAAGACCGCCGTCGAGACCTGGCGCCATGTCGCCGACCAACTCCGCGCCCGCTGGCCCAAACTCGCCGACCTGATGGATGGGAGCGAGGCCGACGTGCTCGCCTACATGAGCTTCCCGGCGCAGCACCGCACCAAGCTGCACAGCACCAACCCGCTCGAGCGCCTCAACAAGGAGGTCAAGCGCCGCGCCGACGTCGTCGGGATCTTCCCGAACGAGGACTCGATCGTCCGCCTGATCGGCGCGGTCCTGTTCGAGCAGAATGACGAATGGCAGAGCCAGCACCGCTACATGCAGGTCGAGGCCTTCGCCCAGATCGACGCCGCTGAGAGCGACCCGCTTCTCAGCATTACAACGCAGGCAGCCTGACCGATGCTCTCAGTGGGCTACACCGGAAACTCCACCACCTTGACGGACGTGACCCTTAATGACGGCTCCTGCATCCGCCTGAGGCCGGAGAGGCCAAACCATGTATGGTCCTACGACTTCGTCCAGGACCGGACCCATGACGGCCGCGCCTACCGCATTCTCAACATCATAGAGGAGTTCACCAGGGAGGCGCTGATGATCCGCGTGGATCGCAAGCTCAACTCGACGGACGTCCTCGACGCCCTGACAGACCTCTTCATCCTGAGGGGCCCACCGGAGTACATCCGCTCCGACAACGGGCCCGAGTTCGTGGCCCAAGCCGTGCGGGACTGGATCGCCGCTGTCGGCGCGAAGACGGCCTATATCGAGCCAGGCTCTCCCTGGGAAAACGGCTATGTCGAGAGCTTCAACGCCCGCTTCCGCAATGAGCTCCTCGACGGGGAGATCTTCCATACGCTCCGCGAGGCACGGATCCTGATCGAGCAATGGCGCCGGCACTACAACACTGTCCGGCCCCACAGTGCCCTCGGATACCGCCCGCCGGCCCCGGAAAGCATCATCCCGATGGATCAAAGGCCGGTCATGCACTAACAATCAAAGCGGACCACTCGCTGGGGGCAGTCCAGTCGAGGATGGTGGAGAGGTAGAACCATCCCCAGCCGATGACCTTGAGGTAGGTGAAGTCGGTTTGCCAGAGTTGGTTCGGGCAGGTCGTCTTCTCGTGGAACTCATCCGCAGCCTTGATGATCGCGAAGGCGGGGCTGGTGACAAGGTCGTGCGCCCTCAGGAGCCTGTAGACGCTGGCCTCGGAGACGAAGTAGCGCTGCGTGTCGGTGAACCGGACCGCCAACTCCCGTGGCGAGAGCTCAGGCTCCTCGAGGGCCAGGTCCACGATCTGCCGGCGGACGGCGTCGGGGATGCGGTTCCAGACCCGACCGGGGCGCGAGGGCTGATCCTCGAGACCCGCCTCACCCAACGCGATGTACCGGTCGTACCAGCGGTAGAACGTGGTCCGCGGGACGCCGAGCATGGTCAGTGTGCGCTTCGTCGGCAGGTGCGAGCGCTCGACCAGACGGATGATCTCGCGCTTCTCGGAGGCTGGGTATCTCATGCGTCTGCCTCCCCATCCCCGATCATGCTTTTTTTGAGCAGGCGGTTCTCAAGCGTCAGGTCGGCCACCGCCTCCTTGAGGGCCGAGGCCTCAGCCCGCAGCTCTTTCACCTCGGGCGCCGTGGCCTGACGAGCCGTGTCCCCGGCCAGCCGCTTCTTCCCCGCCTCGAGGAACTCCTTCGACCAGCTGTAGTACAGGCTCGTCGCGATCCCCTCGCGCCGGCAGAGCTCCGCGATGCTGTCCTCGCCGCGCAGACCCTCCAGCACGATGCGGATCTTCTCCTCAGCTGAATGCCGCTTCCGCGACCGGCGCCGGATGTCCTTCACGACGGTCTCGGCGGGCGGCTTGGATGGTCCGGATTTCTGTCTCATCTTCACTCCTTGACGGTTACGATGAGCCAGAAATCCTCCGTTCTTCAATCACCCCGAGCTGTCCCATGGGCGCTGACGCCGGACAACGAGGTGGCGGGACCGATCCGCAGGGCTTTCGAGGCGGCGGGCTTCACGGTGCCGGAAACGCTCTCGTTCGGCGAAAAGATCGAGGCGCGGGTGGCCCGGATCGACCCCGCCTCGATCCGCGACGCCGCGCTGCAAGCCGGCGCCGCCGCGGGGGTCGAGGCGGTCTTCCTGTCCAGCACGAACCTGCGCACGCTCGACATCATCGACGGACTCGAGGCCGAACTCGGACTTCCGTTGATCAGCAGCAATCAGGTGCTCGCCTGGGACATGGCCAGCCGCGCGGCCGCCGCGGCCTTACCCTCCGCGCCAGGCCGCATCTTCGACCTGTGAAACCTGCGGAGCCTACCACCCATCCACCACACTTTGTCAGGCCAGCCTCCTTGGCTAGCAGCGGTCGCTTGAGGCCGGTGCTTCCAACGCAATCGACTTATCTTGGGCGGCCCCGACGATCGGCACGGCCGAGGCGCAGTTGCGCCCCTTGCAGGCGCTCGATTAAGGACGCTGGCGAAGGCGAACCGGCCCTGTGGTGCCCCGCCTCAGCCTGCTCCGATCTCGATGCCGCCGCGCCAGACCCGCACAAGTCGCATTTCTTCGTCCAGATGGACGAGATCGGCCGGCGCGCCGGGGGTCAGGCAGCCGCGGCGGCCGGCAAGGCCGATGCAGGCCGCCGGAACCGCCGTGGCCATACTGAGCGCCGCATCAAGCCCGAGCCCCACGTCTTCACAGAGCACGCGCAGGCACTGCGCCATGTCGCAATCGGCGCCGGCGAGCGTCCCGTCCTCGAGCGTCAGGCGACCATCCCGGCGCAGGATGCGCCGGCCGCGAAGGCTGAACTCGCCCATTTCGACGCCTGCGACCGCCATCGCGTCCGTGACGAGCAGCATCAGGTGGTCGCCACGCTTGCCCGCGATCGCTATCCGCATCACGTCCGGATCCACATGCACTCCGTCGGCAATCAGCCCGACATAGGTCGCGCCCGAGGACAGCGCCGCTCCGACCATGCCGGGCTCGCGGTGGCCGAGCGGGCTCATGGCGTTGAAGAGATGCGTGACCTTGCGCGCGCCTGCACGAAACGCTGCATTCGCCACTTGCGCGGACGCGTCCGTGTGGCCGAGGCTCACCACAGCCCCTGCGGCGGCCAGCGCAGCGATCTGGTTGAGCGTGACGCTCTCCGGGGCTACTGTCACCATGAGCGTCGGCAGGCGCTCGGTGGCGTGAACCAGCAGCTCCAGATCGGCGTCCTCCATCGGCCGGATCAGTGCGGGATCGTGCGCGCCTCTGCGCCGAGGATCGATGTGCGGGCCTTCGAGGTGAAGCCCCAGGAACCCCGGTGTTCCGACCGCCGCCGCCGCGACGCTGGCCTCGATGACCGCCTCGGTCGCTTCGGGGGTGTCGGTGATCAGCGTCGGCAGGAGTCCCGTCGACCCCAACCGGGCGTGGACCTCGCAGATCGCGGCGATCTCGGCGACGCCAGGATCCTCGCCCAGCATCCGACCGCCGCCGCCGTTCACCTGCAGGTCGACGAATCCGGGCGACAGCACGCCCCCGTCGAGCTTGACGTGGCGCGCCCGCGGCGCCTCGGACACGGCTACCACCTCCGCGACACGGCCCTGTTCGACGACCAGGGCCACGTCATCACGGAGCCGGGCCCCGTCAAAGACGCGGGCCCCGACGAAGACCATCGCGCTCATACGGTCTCCGTCACCTTGCGCAGGTGCGGCGGCTCGTCGGGATTGAGCCCGCGACGCCGGGCCAGCAACTCGACGAAGACGTAGAACGAAACCACCAGCGCCAGCGGCGCAAGCATCGGATGCAGTCCCGTCACCGCCGGGAGTGTGACGACCGGATCGCCGGCGCCGGGCGCGGTCAGAAACACGTCGGCGCCCTGCCCGGCCAGACGCCGCGCGGTCACCGTGACCTGCTCGAGGGCCGCGTCCTCGACCGCAAGCGCAAGCACCGGAAACCGCGCCTGCACCAGCGCCGCCGGCCCGTGCAGGACTTCCGCGGCGCTGTAGGCCTCGGCGTGGATGCCGGAGGTCTCCTTGAACTTCAGCGCCATCTCGCTTGCGATTGCGAAACTCGGGCCGCGCCCAAGCACATAGGCCGAACTCGCTCGCGCCAGCCGGTCCGACAGCGGCACCCAGTCGCAGGCGAGCGCCCGGGCGAAGGCCTCCGGAGCGCCGGCGACCGCGGATCGAAGTGCAGCGTCCTCACGCCATTCCGCAAGAAGCGCCAACCCGGCCAGCACCGAAACGACAAAGGTCTTCGTCGCCGCCACGCTGCGCTCGACGCCGCCGTAGAGAACCAGAGCGTGGTCGCTCGCGGTCGCCAGAGGCGAGTCCACCGAGTTGGTGATCGCCAGCGTCAGCGCCCCGCCATCGTGGGCTCCTCCCATCATCTTCAAGATGTCCGGGCTTTGCCCTGACTGGGAGATGCCGATGCAGGCTGCGCCCTCAAGACGCAGTTGGCGGCCGTAGATCGACGCAACGGAAGGCCCCACCGAGGCCACTGGCACCCCGGCTTCGAGTTCGACCGCGTACTTGAGATACGACGCGGCATGGTCCGACGACCCTCTCGCCACCGTTGCGATCACCCGCGGATCGATCCGACGCATGTCCGCCGCCGCGCGCGCGACCGCCTGACCGGAGGCGTCAAGGAATCGTTGGGCCGCGTGCGGAATCTCCGCCACTTCCGCTCGCATCAACGCTCCGGCCTTGTTCATCCTGGCATCCCTATCAATCTCGCACAGGCGCGTTCACGCCTCGCCCCGCGCCATCGCCAAGGCCCCGTCGATCGGCGCGCCCCGCGGCGCATGGATAGCGCCGCCATAGCGCGCCTTGTGCCTTGCCGCATAGAGCGGGCCAAGCCCGCCCAGGAAACAAATCGGGGTGACGCTCCGGTCCCGCAACCGCGCTATCGCGGCCACGATCGATGCATCCGCCTCGGCAAGCGTTGCGCTGGCCGCATCGTCGCCGTCGGCGGCAGCAGCGAACACCCGGGGCGCGTAGCGGGCGAACTCGGACGGCCGCGCCCCGGCCGCGAATGCGACCAGTGCGTCGGGCCCACCGGCCTGCGCAACGACAGCGTCCAGCAGCGGCGTCATCGGCGCGAGCCTGTCGTAGGCCAAGAGGGCGCGTTCCATTATCCGCCGCCCGAGCCAGGCGCCGCTACCATGATCCCCGAGGGCGAATCCCCAGCCGCCGACGGTTGCCGCAACGCCGTCGCGCTGGGAAATGAAGATCGAGCCGGTGCCGAGGATGGCCACGACGCCGTCCTGCGACCCGAAGGCGCCCTTGAGCGCGATGACCGCGTCCGTCTCAATTCGCGCCAGCCGGAACGGCAGCAAGCAGCGCACCCGCGCCGCGGCGCTCGCCACATTCGCGCCGGCGAGGCCCAACACGGTCGGCAGTTCCGCGAAACCCAACTCGATTCCCGCCGCCTCGGCTGCGCCTCGCGCCGCCGCGATGATGTTGCGGCACGCGCCCTCTGGATCGGAAACGATGTTCGCCGCAGGCGCTTCGGCGCGGCCTAGCACCGAACCGGCCGAGTCGCAGACTGCGGCCCGGCATCCAGTCCCGCCACCATCCACTCCCAGGAAAAAGCCCATCGTGCCTCCGAAAGATGCTTATCAACTGCGCCCAACGAGGAAAAGCGCCACCGCTCGCTTCACACGACGAGACAGCCTAGTCTGACCGCGACTCGAACGGGGGAATCGCATGTCCACAACACCCGGCGTGCGCAGCACCGAGGCGCCGCACACGGCAGCGGCAGGGCTGCAGGACCTGCCGTCCGAGGCGGCGCTGACGCGCCTGCTCGAAGCGCAGCTTCACGCGGCGGCGGCGGTGCGTACGGCGATCCCGGCGCTGGCCCGCGCCGCGACGCGGGCCGCGGACGCATTGGAGGCCGGAGGTCGCCTGATCTACGTCGGAGCCGGGAGTTCGGGGCTGATGGCTCTCGCGGACGGCCTCGAACTTCCCGGAACCTTTTCGATCCCGCCCGAGCGCACGCCACTAATTCTTGCGGGTGGGGCCAAGTCGCTTCTCCGGCTGCGCGGCGGCGGCGACGATGATCTTGACGCCGCCCGCGCAGACGCCGCGACTGCTGGATTCTGCGCAACGGACGTGGTCCTCGCCGTATCCGCCAGCGGATCGACGCCGTACACGCTTGCAGTCAGCCGAGGCGGCCCGTGGATCGGGCGCGGGCCTCATAGGCGTCGCCAACGTCGCCGGCGCGCCGCTACCTCGCGCTCGCCACGACGCCGGTCCTGCTGGACACCGGGCCGGAAGTGGTGGCAGGCTCCACCCGGATGGGGGCAGGCACCGCACAAGAAGATCGCGCTCAACATGTTCTCGACCCTGATGGCGCTGCGGCTTGGCCACGTCCACGAGGGACGCATGGTCGCGCTCGAGCCCGACAACGCCAAGCTGCGCCGCCGCGCCGCGGGCATTGTCGCCGATCTCGCAGCGGCGCCGGCGGAGACCGCGCGCGCCGCACTGGAGGCCGCTGGCGGAGCGGTCAAGCCTGCGACGCTGATCGCCGCCGGAGCCTCGCGCGGCGAGGCCGAGGCGATGCTCGCGGAAAGCCGCGGTCGCCTCGGTCCTGCCCTTGCGCGACTGCGCGCAGCAACAACAGCCACAAGGGCCGAAAGGCCGCCAACGGGAGATCAAGAATGACCAGACCCATGCACCGCATCCTGCTCACGGGAACCGCGCTCCATCGCCGCTGGCGCTGCCACCGCCCAGGACGTGGAACTCACGATCGAGAGCTGGCGCAACGACGACCTCACCATCTGGCAGGACACCATCATTCCTGCCTTCGAGGCGAAAACCCCGGCATCAAGGTGACCCTCGCGCCCACAGCGCCGGCGGAATACAACGCCGTCCTCAACTCCAAGCTCGACGCGGGCAGCGCCGGGGACCTGATTACATGCCGCCCCTTCGACGCATCGCTTTCGCTTTTCGAGGCGGGCAGATTGGCGGACCTCACCGATCTCGAGGCAATGGCCAACTTCTCCAGCGTGGCGAAGTCCGGCTGGCCAGTCTCCACCGACGACGGGTCGGCCACCTTCTGCGTGCCGATGGCGAGCGTGGCCATCCACGGCTTCATCTACAACGCCGACGCCTTCGCGGCGCCTGGCTTGGAGGACCAAGACGAGGCCGAGTTCTACGCGGTGCTCGACGCGATCGCCGCAGACGGAGCTACATTCCCATGGCCATGGGCACCAACGACCAGTGGGAAGCCGCCACCATGGGCTACAACAACATCGGCCCGAACTACTGGAAGGGCGAAGAGGGCCGGCTCGCGCTGATCGCCGGCGAGCAGAAGCTCACCGATCCGCAGTGGGTCGCGCCGCTCGAGGCGCTCGCCCAATGGGGCCCCTATCTCGGCGACGGGTTCGAGGCCCAGACCTACCCCGACAGCCAGAACCTCTTCACGCTCGGCCGCGCGGCGATTTACCGGCGGGCTCATGGGAAATATCGGGCTTCAACGCCCGAGCCGATTTTCCATGGGCGCCTTCCCGCCGCCTGTCGCCGCCGAGGACGACACCTGCTACATCTCCGATCATGTCGACATCGCCATCGGGCTGAACGCCGCGTCGCCAAACGCGGAGGCCGCGCGCACGTTCCTTAACTGGGTCGGCTCGCCGGAGTTCGCGGCGCTCTACGCCAACGCCCTGCCCGGCTTCTTCCCTTTGTCGGACGCCGAGGTGACGCTCGACGATCCGCTGGCGCAAGAGTTCATCTCCTGGCGCGGCGAGTGCAAGTCCACGATCCGCTCGACCTACCAGATCCTGTCCCGCGGTACGCCGAAATCTGGAGAACGAGACCTGGGGCGCCTCCAGCCAACGTCATCCGCGGCACCGAGACGCCGGAGGAAGCGGCGGCGCGGCTTCAGGAGGGCCTCGCAAGCTGGTACGCGCCGCAGCAGCAGTGACCGAGGCGCGGCCCCGCGTCGCGAGGCGCGGGGCCGGCTGGGCCATGTCCGAGCGCAGGCCGATCCGCTGGCACATCGCCGTCTTCCTCGCCCCCGCGGCGCTGGTCTACACGGCAATCATGATCGTGCCGCTCTTCGCAACCTCAACCTCGCGCTCTATGCCGAGGACGGCGGCGTCGCCCGCTTCGTCGGGCTCGACAACTCCCGCACGCTCTTCGGCGATCCGCGCTGGTCGGCGAGCTTCTGGAACGCGCTCGGCAACAACGCCTGGTTCTTCCTGATCCACATGCTGGTGCAGAACCCGGTCGGGATCGCGCTGGCGGCGCTGCTGTCCTCGCCGCGCCTGCGCGGCGCGGCCTTCTACCGCACCGCGATCTTCATCCCGACGATCCTCAGCTTCGTCATTGTCGGCTTCGTCTGGAAGCTTATCCTGTCGCCGATCTGGGGCATCGCGCCCGGCATGCTCGACGCTGTCGGCCTCAAGGCGCTGTTCGCGCCATGGCTCGGGCGCGAGGAGTACGCACTGACCGCGCTGTCGCTGATCTCGGTCTGGCAGTTCGTGGGCATCCCGATGATGCTCATCTACGCCGCTCTCCTGTCGATCCCGGACGAGGTCATCGAAGCCGCCGAGATGGACGGGATCACCGGGTGGTCGCAGTTCTGGAGGATCCAACTTCCGCTCATCCTGCCGGCGATCGGGATCATCTCGATCCTGACCTTCGTCGGCAACTTCAACGCCTTCGATCTCATCTACGTCTCCCAGGGGGCGCTCGCCGGACCGAATTTCGCCACCG
>CAVOZD010000027.1:0-61373 GCA_963700835.1 uncultured Alphaproteobacteria bacterium | reverse complement strand
ACGTTGAAGGAGCTCTGGGAACACCGGCCTGCAAGGTGTTTTCGCCACGCATGATCGACTCGTAGATCTTGGTCCGACCACGGACGGTCGTCACTCTTGACGGTGAGCATTTCCTGCAGGGTGTAGGCGGCGCCATACGCTTCCAGCGCCCAGACTTCCATTTCCCCAAAACGCTGCCCACCGTGCTGTGCCTTGCCACCCAGAGGCGGCTGGGTAACCAGCGAGTACGGGCCGACTGCCCTGGCGTGGATTTTGGTCGTTCTCGAGGAACGGGATCAGCGAGGCCGCGACCGAGACGAGCTGCTTGGGGCTGACGTCGATCATGTCGACATTTGCCGGCGGATTAAGCATGAAGTCGCCCGCCTTGCGGGTGGACACAAGGTCATTGCGGAACCG
Organism: uncultured Alphaproteobacteria bacterium; assembly: GCA_963700835.1. Taxonomy (GTDB): domain Bacteria; phylum Pseudomonadota; class Alphaproteobacteria; order Rhodobacterales; family Rhodobacteraceae; genus Amaricoccus. The sequence goes on along the minus strand of CAVOZD010000027.1, from coordinate 60,977 downwards.
GCCCTCCGCGTCGAGCTGGGCGTTGGCCTGAGCGATGGTGTGGCGCATCTCCTCGGCGGCGGACATGTAGATCACCTCGTCGGTGACCTGGCTGTCTTTGACACGGCGGTAGGGCGTCTCGATGAAGCCGTACTTGTTGACCCGCGCAAAGCTCGCGAGACTGTTGATCAGGCCGATGTTCGGCCCCTCCGGCGTCTCGATCGGGCACATGCGGCCGTAATGCGTTGGATGCACGTCGCGCACCTCGAAGCCCGCGCGCTCGCGAGTGAGCCCGCCCGGGCCCAGCGCCGACAGCCGACGCTTGTGTGTAACTTCCGAAAGCGGGTTCGTCTGGTCCATGAACTGGCTGAGCTGGCTGGAGCCGAAGAACTCGCGCACTGCGGCGGCGGCGGGCTTTGCGTTGATCAGGTCCTGCGGCATCACCGTGTCGATCTCGACCGACGACATGCGCTCCTTGATCGCGCGCTCCATGCGCAGCAGGCCCACGCGGTACTGGTTCTCCATCAGCTCGCCCACCGAGCGCACGCGCCGGTTGCCGAGATGGTCGATGTCGTCGATCTCGCCGCGGCCGTCGCGCAGGTCCACTAGCGCCTTGATCACCGCGATGATGTCCTCGCGGCGCAGGGTGCGCACGGTGTCCTCGGCGTCGAGGTCGAGCCGCATGTTCATCTTCACGCGGCCCACCGCCGAAAGGTCGTAGCGCTCGGGATCGAAGAACAGCGTGTCAAAGAGCGCCGAGGCCGCTTCTACGGTCGGCGGCTCGCCCGGGCGCATGACGCGGTAGATGTCCATGAGCGCGGTGTCGCGGTTGATGTTCTTGTCCACTGCGATGGTATTGCGGATGTAGGCGCCGACCGTGATGTTGTCGATGTCGAGCGTCGGGATGTCGCCCACGCCATTGTCGAGCAGGATCTTGAGCGTGCCGCCGGTGACGTCGCCGGTCTTGGCGTCGACGTCCCAGGTCAGCTCGTCGCCCGCCTCGACCCAGATCTCGCCGGTCGCTTCGTTGATCATGTCCTTGGCGGCGAAGCGCCCGACGATCGCGTCGAACGGCATCAGGATCTCGGAGACATGGCCCGCGTCGACCCAGGTCTTGACCATGCGCGGCGTGATCTTCTTGCCGGCCTCGGCGATCACCTCGCCGGTCGCGGCGTCGATGATGTCGTGGGACGGCTTGGTGCCGCGCAAGCGCTCGGGGAAGAACTTCGTCGCCCAGCCCGAGCCTTCCTTGCGGTACTGCACGGTCTCGTAATAGGCGTCACAGATGCCTTCCTGGTCGAGACCCAGCGCATAGAGCAGCGTCGTCACCGGGAGTTTCCGGCGGCGGTCGATGCGAGCGAACACGATGTCCTTGGCGTCGAACTCGAAATCGAGCCACGAGCCGCGATAGGGGATGATCCGGCTGGTGAACAGCAGCTTGCCGGATGAGTGCGTCTTGCCCTTGTCATGGTCGAAGAACACGCCGGGCGAGCGGTGCATCTGGGAGACGATGACCCGCTCGGTGCCGTTCACGACGAAGGTGCCGTTGGGCGTCATCAGGGGCATGTCGCCCATGAAAACGTCCTGTTCCTTGATGTCCTTGACCGAGCGCGCGCCGGTTTCCTCGTCGACCTCGAACACGATCAGACGCAGCGTCACCTTGAGGGGTGCCGCGTAGGTCATGTCGCGGGTCATGCACTCTTCGACGTCGTACTTCGGCGCCTCGAGCTCGTACTTCACGAACTCCAGAGTGGCCGTCTCGTTGAAGTCCTTGATCGGGAACACCGACTGGAAGACGCCGTTTATGCCTTCCCCGTCCATCGGCGCATCCTGGTCGCCGGAGTTGAGGAAGAGGTCGTAGCTCGACTTCTGAACCTCGATGAGATTCGGCATTTCCGCGACTTCGCGGATCTTGCCGTAGAACCTGCGGATGCGTTTCTGGCCGGAATGCGTCTGAGCCATGCTCAATCCTCTTGGTTTCGCGCGAGCCGCCCGGCGGGGAACGGGTGGGCTCGGCTATGCCGGACGCGTGCTCCTCTGCTTGTGCGAGTTCCCAGTTCGCACGCCCGGAGCGCCGGTGCGTCTGTCGCAGGGCCCGCGCGCGGACCCTGCGAGAGAAGCACGAACCGGACCGGCGAAGTCGCCGGTCCGGCCAGGTCTCGAAGGCGCGACCGAAGCCGCGCCTCCGTCAAATCACTTCAGCTCGACTTCCGCGCCGGCGGCGACGAGCTTCTTCTGGATTTCCTCTGCCTCGGCCTTGGAGACACCCTCCTTGACGGCCTTGCCGCCGGCCTCGACGAGGTCCTTGGCCTCCTTGAGGCCAAGGCCGGTGATCGCGCGGACCTCCTTGATGACATTGATCTTCTGGGCCCCGGCGGCCTTGAGGATCACGTCGAATTCGGTCTGCTCCTCGGCGGCCTCCGCCGGGGCGGCGCCCGCGGCGGGACCGGCCATCATCACGGCGCCGCCGGCGGCGGGCTCGATGCCGTATTCGTCCTTGAGGATCGTCTTCAGTTCCTGCGCCTCGAGCAGGGTCAGTCCGACGATTTCCTCGGCGAGTTTCTTCAGGTCAGCCATTTTCCGCTTCCAATCAGGGTTCAGTGGGGTTGTCCGGCGTGCCGCATGCGCAGGCTCCGGCCACGGTTGTCCAAGTTCACGCCGCCGCGCGCTCCTCGATGGTGCTGAGGACGCCCGCGATGTTGGCCGCGGGCGCGCCGATCGCCGAGACGAGGGTCGACGCCGGCGCCCCGATGCACGCCACGATCGAAGCGATGAGCTCCTCCCGTGACGGCAGCGACGCCACCGCCTTGACCCCGGCCTCGTCCAGCGGCGTCTCGCCCATCGCGCCCCCAAGGATGACAAGCTTCTTGTTGTCCTTGGCGTAGGCCTCCACCGTCTTAGCGGCGGCGACCGGGTCTTCCGAATAGGCGAGCACCGTCATGCCCGTCAGCAGCTTGCCGATGCTTGCGCTCGGCGTGCCTTCCAGGGCGATCTTGGCGAGCTTGTTCTTGGCGACGCGGACCTTGCCGCCTGCGTTCTTCATCCGCAGGCGGAAGTCCGTCATCTCGGCAACCGAGAGGCCTTCGTAGTGCGCGACTACGACGACGCCAGAGTCCGCGAAGATCTGGCCGAGTTCACCGACCACAGCTTCTTTCTGGGCTCTATCCACTCTCTTGCTCCAAGTTCATGGCGGGGTCTCCCCCGCCGGCTCTGTTGCGCGGAGGTCTCCCCCCGCGTTCGGGTCCTTACGGTTCCCGACAAAACCGCCCGGACCGCTCGCGCGCCCCGCTTGATCCTGATCGTTCCCCGTCTCGGGCAGGATTTCCGGGCTCGCACCCAACCCACCGTCTCGGACAGAACGGACCGTGGCCGAAGCCCCGATCCGCAGCGTCCCCGGGATCGCACCCGGGGGCGATTCCCCTCAGTCGACCGCCACCGCGCTGGCCACGTCGACCGTCACGCCCGGCCCCATGGTCGAGGAGAGCGAGATCTTCTTGAGGTAGGTGCCCTTGGCGCCCGACGGCTTCGCCCGGTTCACCGCCGACACGAAGGCGCGCACGTTCTCGACCAACTTGCCCTCGTCGAACGAGGCCTTGCCCACGCCGCAATGCACGACGCCCGCCTTCTCCGCCTTGAACTGCACCTCGCCGCCCTTGGCGTTCTTCACCGCCTGGCCCACGTCCATCGTCACCGTGCCGACCTTGGGGTTCGGCATCAGGTTGCGCGGCCCGAGGATCTTGCCCAGCCGCCCGACGATCGGCATCATGTCCGGCGTCGCGATGCAGCGGTCGAACTCGATCTTGCCGCCCTGGATCGTCTCCATAAGGTCCTCGGCCCCGACGATGTCGGCCCCCGCGGCCTCGGCCTCCTCGGCCTTCGCCCCCCGCGCGAAAACAGCCACGCGCACGGTCTTGCCGGTACCGTTCGGCAGGCTGACCACGCCGCGGACCATCTGGTCGGCGTGGCGCGGGTCCACCCCGAGGTTCAACGCGATCTCCAGCGTCTCGTCGAACTTCGCGGTCGCGTTCGCCTTCACCAGCGCCACCGCCTCGGCCAGCGGAAGGTCGTGCTTGCCGGCCACCGCCTCGCGGGCCTTGGCCGTCCTCTTGGCAACTTTGACCATGACCTACCCCTTGACCTCGATGCCCATCGACCGCGCCGAACCGGCGATGATCTTCATCGCGGCCTCTATGTCGGTGGCGTTGAGATCGGGCATCTTGACCTCCGCGATCTCGCGGACCTGCTTGAGCGTGACCGAGCCGATGGTCTCCTTGCCGGGGGTCTTGGACGCCGACTTCAGCTGCGCGGCCTTCTTGAGGAGAAAAGCCGCCGGCGGCGTCTTGATCTCCATGGTGAAGGACTTGTCGGTGAAATAGGTGATCACCACGGGGGTCGGCTGGCCAGGCTCGACATCCTGGGTCTTGGCGTTGAACGCCTTGCAGAACTCCATGATGTTGATCCCGCGCTGACCCAGCGCCGGCCCGACGGGCGGCGAGGGGTTCGCCTTTCCTGCGGGAACCTGCAGCTTGAGCTGTCCCGCGACCTTCTTGGCCATGACGGCCTCCTTGCTTTACCAGTCCCGGAGAACGCGATCCCCAGGCGCTTCGTTGGCGTGGTCGGGTCGGGGTCGGCGCGCCGCCCCGGCCTCCCACGAGGGCATCACGAGGCCTTGGAGACCTGCGCGAATTCGAGCTCCACCGGGGTCGCGCGTCCGAAGATCGACACGGACACCTTCAGGCGGGCATTGTCCTGATCGACTTCCTCGACCATGCCCGAGAACCCCTCGAACGGGCCATCGGTCACGCTCACCGTCTCGCCGGTCTCGAAGATGATGATCGAGCGCGGCCGCTCCGCGCCTTCCTCGACCTGGTTGAGGATGCGCGCGATCTCGCTGTCTCGCATCGGCACCGGCTTGCCCTGCGGGCCGAGGAACCCCGTGACCCGGTTGATGCCAGTGACGAGGTGATAGGCCTTGTCGGTCATCTCCATGCGCACAAGCACGTATCCGGGCATGAAGCGCTTTTCGGTCTGGACCTTCTTGCCGCGCCGAACCTCGATAACCTCTTCGGTCGGCACGAGCACCTGCTCGATCTCGTCTTCAAGATGGTGCTGCGCCACGGCGTCCTTGATCGCCTCGGCGACCTTCTTCTCGAAGTTCGACAGAACGGCAACCGAATACCAGCGCATCGCCATGTCGTTCTCTACCTCAGTCCAGAGCGGTGTCGGTCCGCCAGATTTTATTGCGCGCGCGAGGTTCCGACGCGGAAAGAAAAAGAGCGCGCAACCGAATCGCTGCGCGCGCATATCCGTTCAGGAACGCGCCCCTTTACCGTCCCGCCGGGCGGGATTCAAGAGGCTATGGCGAGGATCGTCTCGAGCCCGAAGCGGATCACCAGATCGACCAGAAAGAAGAACGTCGCGAACAGCGTGGCCATGATCATGACCATCACCGTCGTCAGCCCGACTTCGCGCCGGTTCGGCCAGACGATCTTGGCGGCCTCCGCGCGCACCTGCTGGATGAACTGCAAGGGATTGGTTCGGGCCATCGTCTTTCTCGCCGCCAGTGCCGAGCCGGTCAGTTACGCGCTCGCCCGGCGGAATTCAACCCGCATCCGGTTGGTCGAGACGATCTGGTCGTCGGCGACACCTTCGCCTGCCCCTTGGCGCGCCTCCCGGCGCTCTATATGTGCAACAGTGTTGAATGTCATCAGCGGGAGACGGACTTGGAGATCATAGGAACGATCCGCGGCGAACGGCTGGTTGGAACCTCCCGCGCCGACGAGATCTACGGTCGCGGCGGCGATGACCGGATCTTCGGCCTTGGCGGCCGGGACGACGTCGAGGGCGGCGATGGGAACGACGTCATCGAGGGCGGCGACGGTGCCGACGAGATCTACGGGCAGGCCGGCGACGACGTGCTCGACGGCGGCGCCGGCGACGACGAACTGAACGGTGGATCCGGGGTCGACACTTTTCGCTACGGGTCTGGCGCCGACGAGATCGAGGGCTGGGTCGCCGGCGAGACGATAGAGCTCGCTGCGTCGCTGGGCGTGCGCGACTTCGCGCAGCTGCTCGGCCTGGCGTCCTCCCGCGATGGCGGTGAAGACACGTTCCTGAACTTCGGCGGGGGCAACAGCCTGCTCCTCGAGGACGTGCGTCTGTCCCAGCTGAGCGCCGGGATGTTCGGTCCGCCAAGCGGCGGCGGCGGTGCGACGAGCAGCGCAGGTCGGATCCTGAAAGGGACCAACGGACCCGACGATCTCGTCGGAACGTCGGGCGCGGACCGGATCCTCGGCCTAAACGGCAACGACGAGATCGAGGGACGCAGCGGCGCCGACTGGATCCACGGTGGCAACGGCCACGACGACATCTTGGGCGGCAGGGGGAACGACACGATCAGGAGCGGCAACGGTCGCGACGACATCCTCGGCGGCGGCGGTCGCGACACGCTCCTCGGCGGCAAGGGGAACGACGACATCGAGGGCGGCGGCGGCGACGACCGGCTTTCCGGCGCGACCGGCGACGACGATCTGACCGGCGGTCTCGGGGATGACGTGTTCGTGTTCTCCCACGGGCGGGACGAGATCGAGGACTTCTCGGACGGCGACACCATCGAGATCGCTTCGCGGCTCGGTGCCGACAGCTTCGCCGCGCTCATTGAGCTTGCGCGCCCGGTAGACGGTGGCGACGACACGGTGATCGATTTTGGGGTCGATCGGCTCCGCCTCGACGACGTGCGCGTCGCCGAGCTGGAGGCGAGTGATTTCCTCTTCTTGTGACTTGGCGAAGCGGTCCGGCGCGATGCGGCGGCGCGCCAGACCGGCCCCAGGCTCTGATGACGACGAATTGAGTTGGCCCCATTAGCAGTACTGTGAAGGGGGGAAGGCCAAGGATCCTGGGCTGGACCGCAAAGCCTTCGCAGTTCCGGAGACCTGTCTGTTGATGAGCGCTCCCCGCGCGTCCCGGCCCGCCGGGCGCGAGCAGATCGTCGATTACGCGCACGTCGGGCGGGACGGCGGCCGGTCTGATCGGCGGTTCAGGGTTTGGTCTCCGGGTTGCGGGGATTTGCAAGCCGCCCGCGAGACGACGCGCGCGCCCGACCCAGACGCGCCCCGACCTTCCGGCCTCCGCAGCTACTTCGCCTGAAGGGTGGAGACGAACTCGACCAGCGCGAGGATCCTTCCGCGCACGAAGGTCTCCTGATCGGCAGGCGTATACAGGTCGCCGAGCATCTCCGGCGCCTTCGCGTTGTAGCGAAAACCCCAAGCGGGCATTTCAGTGGTCCCGTGCGCTCCGCCGCCGCTCTCGATCACCTCGAATAGCCGAGCGACCGGGAACACCCCACCATTGTCTTTCTGAAGCTGGGTCAAGTCTGGCAGAGACCCGCTGAGATACCCCGCCATCACACCGTCTCCGCTTCCGTCGGGGCCGTGGCACTGCGCACAACTGTTCATGAACTCGCGCTCCCCGATGGTCGCACCCAGGGCCGCGGACGCGAGCGGCAGCGCGACGATCGAAGCGGCCAGTGCCGCTATGGCAAAGCGTGGCATTGTCTTGGTTCCCCTCTGAATTCTCCAGTTCTTCCCCGTTCGCTTGTCCGGAGATATTCAGGGTATCAGACATCAGATACATTGCAAGCATTCGTCCGCGCGATTGTCCGGTCGCGTACTGCTCTGGCGCGGCGGCGGCAGCGTTCTAAATGCGAAAACGTCCAGCAGAGAGGAAACCATGGATCGACGCGCATTCATTGTGGGACTGCTCGCCGCGATGCCAGGGGGCGCGGTGGTCGCGCACCACGGCTGGTCCTGGACCGACTCCGGAGATTTCCAGCTCGTTGGCGTCGTCACCGAGGTCCGGCTCGGCAATCCCCACGGCGTGCTTATGGTCCAGGCCGAAGACGAACTCTGGACCGCCGAGATCGGCCAGCCTGGCCGCAACGCCCGCGCCGGTCTCAGCGACGACCTGCTGGCGCCCGGCGTCGAGATCACGCTTCTCGGGGAACGCTCCGCCGATCCCACAGAGCTGCGCATGAAGGCCGAGCGGGTGGTGCTTGGCGGCGTGCTCTACAACCTCTACCCCAATCGCAGCTGACCGGGCGCATGGGGGTCTCGGCGGCGCTGGAGGCCTCTGCCCTGGCCTCCGCGCTGCGGGGTTCGCAATGGGTCTATCCGATGGTGAACTCCGCCCATGTCCTCGGAGTCGCAATGCTCGTGGGCGCGGCGATCCCGATGGATCTGCGCCTCGTAGGCATCTGGCGTCGCGACATGCCGCTCGGCGACGTACTGAGCCTGTTGCGGCCGATCGCCGGCGCGGGCCTGGCGCTTGCGGTCGGCGCCGGCGCGCTCCTCTTCATCGTCCAGGCGCGTGACTACGCCGCCATGCCGCTTTTCGGGCTTAAACTCGGTCTCATCGCCGCGGCCCTCGTCAACGCGCTTGCGTTCGGCCGACGGGTCCTCGACCTCGCGCCGACGGCGCAGCGCCGCATCGGCGTCGCCTCGCTCGCGCTCTGGATTGGAACTCTCGTCGCCGGTCGGATGCTGGGCTACGTCTAGAGGCCGGGCTTGTCTCACCCACGACCCTCGTCGTCTCGCGCCTCCGGTTCGGCGCGGCAGGCAGACATCGACTTGGGCGACCCCGATCCTTGTCGCGCCGCAACGGCCCAATGGCGCAAGGCCCCGTCGCCGCCTGCAGGCGCGTTAATACTTTTTCTCAATGAAAACAGGCCTAAAAACCTTGTCCAAGCTTGGCGGGCCCTGGCGGGGCGATGCGTCGAGCGATCGTCGCGCTTCGCATGCTGGCAGGGGCGAAAGGATTCGAACCTTCGACCCTCGGTTTTGGAGACCGATGCTCTACCAACTGAGCTACACCCCTAGGGCCGGCATGCGCGGTTGCGATACGCCACCGCGGGCGGCGATGCAAGGGCCGCGCGGGTCGTCGTGGCCGATCCTTAGCCGCCGCCCCAGAGCGCGCCGAACCGGCGGCGCAGGTCGCGGCTGATCCGGTCGAGGCCGACGCCAGCGCCGACCGGCAGCGGCTCCGGTCCGCTGGGGGTCAGCAGCGACACCTCCGATCCCTCGAGCACCACGCAGCTCAGCGGCCCGCCACGCGCCACCCCGGTGTCGATGGCGATCCGGTTGGGAAGGTGCTGCACGTGGTCGACAATCGTGTGCCCGTGCACGACCTTGAAGCCGAAGTCCCGTGTCGAGGTCAGGAACGGATCGCGGATCCAGATGAGGTCGTCGCGGCTCTGAGCGTCGAGCCGTACCTCCGGCCGGATGCCGGCATGGACGAAAACGTAGTCGCCGATCCGCCGGCAGAGCTCGCAGTCGGTGAGGAACTCCAGGTGCTCCGCCGGCATCGCCGCGAGGAACGCGTCGCGGTAGAGCGCGGGGCTCTCCGGCCGGTCCACTTCGATCCCATAGGAGCGCAGCGTGGCCACCCCGCCGATCGCGGGGTTGAACCAGTGATAGGCGCGATCATCCCGGGACGGGTCGCCGGCGTACTCGATGAAGTAGTTGTCGTGGTTCCCGAGCAGGAAGGTCGTCGGGATCGGGCTGTTCCTCAGGCGGATCAGAGTGTCGAGCACCCCGCGGCTGTCCGGCCCCCGGTCGACGTAGTCCCCGACGAACACGATGCGCGGCCGCGGATGCGGCCGGGTTCCGCGATCCGCGCCGATGCGCGCCGAGAATCTCTTCAAGCAGATCCCGGCGCCCGTGGATGTCCCCCACCGCATAGATCCGCTCGCCGTCGGTCGCGTCTCCCATCTCCATCCCGTCGCCCCGCACCCGCGCCCAGGATAGAGCTTCGCCGCGCGGCGTAAACAGTTTGCTGACGCCGCCGACGGTTCGTTCCCGGCAGTCCGGAACGACCGGAGCGGCCGGGCGTCATCTCCCGGCCGCGTGTCCGGCTTCTTGTGTCGGTCTACTCGATGATCTTGGAGACGACGCCTGCGCCGACGGTGCGTCCGCCCTCGCGGATGGCGAAGCGCAGCTTCTCCTCCATGGCGATGGGCGCGATCAGCTCGACGTTGAACTTCAGGTTGTCGCCCGGCATGACCATCTCGGTGCCCTCGGGCAGCGCGACGGTGCCGGTGACGTCCGTGGTCCGGAAGTAGAACTGCGGCCGGTAGTTGGCGAAGAACGGCGTGTGGCGGCCGCCCTCCTCCTTGGTCAGGATGTAGGCCTCGGCCTCGAACTTGGTGTGCGGCTTGACCGAGCCGGGCTTGCACAGCACCTGGCCGCGCTCCACCCCGTCGCGCTCCACGCCGCGCAGCAGGACGCCGACGTTGTCGCCCGCCTCGCCGCGGTCCAGAAGCTTGCGGAACATCTCGACGCCGGTGCAGGTCGTCTTCTTGTTGGGCCGGATCCCGACGATCTCCAGCTCGTCGCCGACATTGAGCACGCCGCGCTCGATGCGACCCGTCGCCACCGTGCCGCGGCCCGAAATCGAGAACACGTCCTCGACCGGCATCAGGAACGGCTGGTCGATCGGGCGCTCGGGCGTCGGAATGTAGTCGTCGACCGCCGCCATCAGCGCGCGGATCGAGTCCTCGCCGATCTCCTTGTCGCGGTCCTCAAGCGCGGCCAGCGCCGAACCCTTGACGATCGGAATGTCGTCGCCCGGGAACTCGTAGGAGGTGAGCAGCTCGCGCACCTCCATCTCAACAAGCTCCAGGAGCTCCTCGTCGTCGACCTGATCGACCTTGTTGAGATAGACCACCATCGACGGCACGCCGACCTGCTTGGCCAGGAGGATGTGCTCGCGGGTCTGCGGCATCGGCCCGTCGGCGGCGTTAACCACCAGGATCGCCCCGTCCATCTGGGCCGCGCCGGTGATCATGTTCTTCACGTAGTCGGCATGCCCCGGGCAGTCGACATGCGCGTAGTGCCGGTTCGGCGTCTCGTACTCCACATGCGCCGTCGAGATCGTGATCCCGCGCGCCTTCTCCTCGGGAGCCGCGTCGATCTGGTCGTAGGCCTTGAACTCGCCGAAATACTTCGTGATCGCCGCCGTCAGCGTCGTCTTGCCGTGATCGACGTGACCGATCGTCCCGATGTTCACGTGCGGCTTCGTCCGCTCAAATTTCGCCTTCGCCATCCTGGCCTTCCCTTCTTCGTGTCACCGGGCTTGGGAACCCATTGCACAAGTGCGCGCGAGATAGTGGCAATCGATTGCAAGCGCAAGACGATCCGAACTGTGCGGGACTGGCCCGCCAGACCGCCTCTCAGTCGCTCTCGCTCGGATCTCCCGAGCCTGCGGCTGCGATCGCGCATGCTCGCAGCAAGGCGCACGGGCTGCGTGGTGAAATTCAACCCGATCGAGGAAGGGCCGTGTTGACAAGGGGAATCGATCCCCCTAGAAGACGCGCGCTCTGGTTGAGGCCTTGGTCTCTTCCCCACAGCCTGAATTCGGCGATCATGACTCGGGCGTCGCCCCAGTCCTCTGGAACCACGCCGCGACGGATCCGAGTTGGGCCCGTCGCAGGCGTTGTATCTTTGGAGACCGGCGACTTTACGAACGTCGTGGGGCCTCAGACGAAACGCGTAGACGAGGTGCAGACTCGCATGCCAACGATCCAGCAGCTGATCCGCAAGCCGCGGCAGCCGAAAGTAAAGCGACAGAAGTCGATGCATCTGCAGGCTTGCCCGCAGAAGCGCGGCGTCTGTACGCGCGTCTACACCACGACGCCGAAGAAGCCGAACTCGGCTATGCGCAAGGTCGCCAAGGTGCGGCTCACCAACGGCTACGAGGTCATCAGCTACATCCCTGGCGAGAGCCACAACCTTCAGGAACACTCGGTAGTGCTGATCCGCGGCGGTCGCGTTAAGGATCTGCCGGGCGTGCGCTACCACATCCTGCGCGGCGTGCTCGACACGCAGGGGGTCAAGGATCGCCGTCAGCGCCGCTCGAAATACGGCGCGAAGCGTCCGAAATAAGGAGACCCGGTCATGTCGCGACGCCACAGCGCCGAAAAGCGAGAAGTCCTCCCCGACGCCAAGTACGGTGATGTCATTCTCACGAAGTTCATGAACAACCTGATGTTCGACGGAAAGAAGTCGGTCGCAGAGGGCATCGTCTATGGGGCGCTCGATCGGGTCGAGTCCAAGATGCGCCGCGCGCCTGTCGAGGTGTTTCACGAGGCGCTCGACAACATCAAGCCGTCCGTGGAGGTCCGCTCCCGCCGGGTTGGCGGCGCCACCTATCAGGTGCCGGTCGAGGTGCGCCCCGAGCGGCGCGAGGCGCTGGCGATCCGCTGGCTGATCAAGGCGAGCCGGGCGCGGAACGAGCACACGATGGAGGAGCGCCTGGCTGGTGAGCTTCTCGACGCTGCCAACATGCGTGGCTCGGCAGTGAAAAAGCGTGAAGACACACACAAGATGGCGGACGCCAACAAGGCGTTCAGCCATTACCGCTGGTAAGACACAAGAGTAGCAGGAGCCGTCCAAAATGGCGCGCGATTATCCCCTCGATCGATATCGGAACTTCGGGATCATGGCCCATATCGATGCGGGCAAGACCACAACGACCGAGCGGATTCTGTTTTACACGGGAAAGTCGCACAAGATCGGCGAAGTGCACGACGGCGCTGCGACAATGGACTGGATGGAGCAGGAGCAGGAACGGGGAATCACCATCACCTCGGCCGCGACCACGACCTTCTGGCAGCGTCAGGAGGACCCGGGCCTCGGGGGGATGGATGACACCAAATTCCGCTTCAACATTATCGATACGCCCGGTCACGTCGACTTCACCATCGAGGTCGAGCGCTCACTCGCGGTTCTCGACGGCGCTGTGTGCGTCCTCGACGCCAACGCCGGAGTGGAGCCGCAGACCGAGACCGTGTGGCGACAGGCCGACCGGTACAAGGTGCCGCGCATCGTCTTCGTCAACAAGATGGACAAGATAGGGGCCGATTTCTTCAACTGCGTGCGCATGATCAAGGACCGCACCGGCGCCACACCGTGCCCGATCCAGTTGCCGATCGGGGCCGAGAGCGAGCTTGAGGGTCACGTCGACCTGATCACCATGGAAGAGTGGACCTGGAAGGGCGAGGATCTCGGCGCGACCTGGACCCGTCAGCCGATCCGCGTCGAACTGGCCGAAAAGGCCGCCGAGATGCGCAACGAGATGATCGAGATCGCCGTCGAAATGGATGATGACGCGATGGAGGCCTATCTTGACGGCCAGGAGCCCGAAGTGGACACGCTGCGCAAGCTGATCCGCAAGGGCACGCTGGCGATGAAGTTCGTGCCGGTCATCTGCGGCTCCGCTTTCAAGAACAAAGGCGTCCAGCCCATGCTGAACGCCGTGATCGACTATCTGCCGAACCCGTTGGATGTTCCACCGTACATGGGGTTCGCCCCGGACGACGAGACCGAGACCCGCAATATCGCGCGTTCCGCCGATGACGCTCAGCCGTTTTCCGCGCTCGCTTTCAAGATCATGAACGATCCCTTCGTCGGGTCATTGACCTTCACGCGGATCTACTCCGGACAGATCAAGAAGGGCGACCAAATCCTGAACTCGACAAAAGGCAAGAAGGAGCGCGTCGGCCGCATGATGATGATGCATGCGATCAACCGTGAGGAGATCGACGAGGCATTCGCTGGCGACATCATAGCGCTTGCCGGGCTCAAGGACACGACGACAGGCGACACGCTCTGCGACACGCAGAAGCCGGTGGTTCTGGAGACGATGACCTTTCCCGATCCGGTCATCGAGATCGCGGTGGAGCCCAAGACCAAGAACGACCAGGAGAAGATGTCCCAGGGCCTGGCCAGGCTCGCTGCGGAGGATCCGTCCTTCCGAGTCGAGACTGACATCGAATCGGGCCAGACGATCATGAAGGGGATGGGCGAGTTGCACCTCGACATCCTCGTTGATCGGTTGAAGCGCGAGTTCAAGGTCGAGGCAAACATCGGCGCGCCCCAGGTAGCCTATCGCGAGACGATCAGCCGGCAGGCCGAGATCGACTATACCCACAAGAAGCAGTCTGGAGGCTCCGGCCAGTTCGCGCGGGTGAAGCTGATCATCGCTCCGACCGAACCGGGAGAGGGCTACTCCTTCGAGAGCAAGATCGTTGGTGGTTCGGTCCCGAAGGAATATGTGCCTGGCGTGGAGAAGGGCATCCAGTCGGTCATGGACTCGGGTCCGCTCGCGGGGTTCCCGGTGATCGACTTCAAGGTTGCGTTGGTCGATGGCGCGTTCCACGACGTTGACTCCAGCGTTCTCGCCTTCGAGATCGCAGCGCGCGCTGCGATGCGCGAGGGGTTGAAAAAGGCGGGCGCGAAGCTTCTCGAGCCGATCATGAAGGTCGAGGTGGTGACCCCCGAGGAGTACACCGGCTCCATCATTGGCGACCTGACTTCGCGTCGCGGGCAGGTGCATGGGCAGGACACCCGCGGAAACGCGATCGCCATCGCGGCCACCGTCCCGCTGGCAAATATGTTTGGCTACATCAACACCTTGCGCTCGATGTCTTCGGGCCGGGCGAACTTTACCATGCAGTTCAGCCACTACGAGGCTGTTCCGCAGAACATCTCTGACGAGATCCAGGCCAAGTACGCCTGACGACTGAGATCGAATCATCACGCGCCGCAATCGGACGGGCGACGGAACCAAGGAGGCCAGGATGGCGAAGGCGAAATTTGAGCGGACGAAGCCGCACGTGAACATCGGGACGATCGGTCACGTCGATCACGGCAAGACGACGCTGACGGCGGCGATCACGAAGTATTTCGGCGAGTTCAAGGCCTACGACCAGATCGACGCGGCTCCCGAGGAGAAGGCGCGCGGGATCACGATCTCGACGGCGCATGTGGAGTACGAGACGCCGAACCGGCACTACGCGCACGTCGACTGCCCGGGGCATGCCGACTACGTGAAGAACATGATCACCGGCGCGGCCCAGATGGACGGGGCGATCCTGGTGGTTAACGCCGCCGACGGGCCGATGCCGCAGACCCGCGAGCACATCCTCCTGGCCAAGCAGGTCGGCGTGCCGTCGATGGTGGTCTATCTCAACAAGGTCGATCAGGTCGACGACGAGGAGCTCCTGGAGCTTGTTGAGATGGAGGTGCGCGAGCTGCTCACCTCCTACGAGTTCCCGGGCGACGACATTCCGATCGTCAAGGGTTCGGCGCTGGCCGCGCTTGAGGACCGCGACAAGGAGATCGGCGAGGACTCGATCCGCGCGCTGATGGCGGCGGTCGACGACTACATTCCGACGCCCGAGCGCCCGATCGACCAGCCGTTCCTGATGCCGGTCGAGGACGTGTTCTCGATTTCGGGCCGCGGCACGGTGGCGACGGGTCGCATCGAGCGCGGCGTGCTCAATGTCGGCGACGAGCTGGAGATCGTCGGGATCCGGCCCAACAAGAAGACGACCTGCACCGGCGTCGAGATGTTCCGCAAGCTTCTGGACCGCGGCGAGGCGGGCGACAACGTCGGCGTCCTGCTGCGCGGCGTGGAGCGCGACGGGGTGGAGCGCGGCCAGGTGCTGTGCAAGCCCGGCTCGGTCAAGCCGCACACCAAGTTCGAGGCCGAGGCCTACATCCTGACCAAGGAGGAGGGCGGCCGCCACACGCCGTTCTTCGCCAACTACCGGCCGCAGTTCTACTTCCGGACCACGGACGTCACCGGCACCGTCGCGCTGCCCGAGGGCACCGAGATGGTCATGCCGGGCGACAACCTGAAGTTCAACGTCGAGCTGATCGCGCCCATCGCCATGGAGGAGAAGCTGCGCTTCGCCATCCGCGAGGGCGGACGCACCGTCGGCGCAGGCGTCGTCTCCAAGATCATCGAGTAGACCGACACAAGAAGCCGGACACGCGGCCGGGAGATGACGCCCGGCCGTAGCCGCCAACATCTAGCGCGAGAGGCGCGATTGAAATGCAAGGTCAGAATATTCGCATCCGCCTCAAGGCGTTCGACTATCGGGTTCTCGACGCCTCTACGGCGGAGATCGTGAGCACTGCGAAGCGAACAGGCGCGCGCGTACGCGGCCCGATCCCGCTTCCCAACAAGATCGAAAAGTTCACGGTCCTCCGGGGCCCGCACATCGACAAGAAGAGCCGCGAGCAGTTCGAGATCCGGACGCACAAGCGTCTGCTCGACATTGTCGATCCGACGCCGCAGACGGTGGACGCGCTCATGAAGCTCGATCTCGCCGCCGGCGTCGACGTGGAAATCAAGCTCTGAGGGGACCGAGACCATGCGTTCCGGAGTGATTGCGAAGAAGCTGGGTATGACCCGGCTGTTTCTGGAAGACGGCCGCCAGGTTCCGGTGACCGTGCTGCAAATGGAAAGCGTCCAAGTCGTCGCGCAGCGCACGGCCGAGCGTGACGGCTACAGCGCTGTCCAGCTTGGAGCGGGCGAAGCGAAGGCCAAGCGGACGAGTCAAGCCATGCGAGGCCACTTCGCCGCAGCCAGTGTCGCGCCCAAACGCAAGCTCGCGGAGTTTCGGGTTTCTGCAGACAACCTGATCGCGGTTGGCGAGGAATTGACAGCCGATCACTATTTCGCGGGGCAGTATGTAGACATCGCCGGAACGTCGATCGGCAAAGGGTTCGCTGGCGCGATGAAGCGCCACAACTTCGGCGGTCTGCGGGCCAGCCACGGCGTGTCCATCAGCCACCGCAGCCACGGCTCGACTGGCCAGTGCCAAGACCCCGGTAGGGTCTTCAAGGGCAAGAAGATGGCGGGCCACATGGGGGCCGTCCGTGTGACCACGCAGAATCTGGAAGTGGTCCGCACCGATGCAGAGCGTGGGCTGATCATGGTCAAAGGGGCTGTCCCTGGATCAAAGGGCGGCTGGGTCACCATAAAGGACGCGGTGAAGAAGCCGTCGCCCGCGAACGCGATCTTCCCGGCGGCCTTGCGGTCGGCGGCGCAGGAGGCGGCGGTTGCCGCGCAGGCGGCCGCTGACGCAGCCAAGGCGGAATCGGAGGCCGAGGCGCAGCGCGCGGCCGAGCAGCAGGCCGCGCTCGAAGCGTCGGAGAACCAGGCCAGCAGTGCGGATGCGTCGCCCGAGGGCGGCGCCGCTCCGGAAGAGGGCGAAAAGAAATGAAAGCTGACGTGATCAAGCTTGACGCAAGCTCGGCCGGATCGATCGAGCTCGACGATGGGATCTTCGCGCTGGAGCCGCGCCGTGACATCCTTCACCGGGTTGTTCGCTACCAGCTCGCGCGTCGCCAGTCGGGCACGCATAGCGTTCTCGGCCGGTCAGACGTCTCCTACTCTACGAAAAAGATCTATCGTCAGAAGGGCACCGGCGGGGCGCGCCATGGCTCCCGCAAGGCGCCGATCTTCCGCAAGGGCGGCACCTACAAGGGACCGACACCGCGCAGCCACGCGCATGACCTGCCCAAGAAGTTCCGCAAGCTCGGGCTCAAACATGCGCTGTCGGCGAAGGCCGGGGCAGGGGAGTTGATCGTGATCGAAACTGCGGCGCTTCCGGAGGCGAAGACCAAGTTGCTCGCCGCCGCGATTGGCAACCTCGGCTGGAAGCGTGTGCTGGTGATCGACGGCCCGCAGGTCAACGAGAACTTCGCCCGAGCGGCGCAGAACATCGAAGGAATCGACGTCCTCCCAAGCGTAGGGGCGAACGTTTACGACATCCTGCGACGCGACACGCTCGTGCTTACGCGGGCGGCGGTGGAAGCGCTGGAGGCGCGGCTGAAATGAGCGTGAAGACCGAACTTTACGACGTAATACGCAGGCCGGTGATCACCGAGAAGGCGACTATGGCCTCCGAGCACGGCGCGGTTGTGTTCGAGGTGGGCATGTCGGCCAGCAAACCCGAGATCAAGCAGGCGGTCGAGGCGCTCTTCAATGTCAAGGTCGCCGCGGTCAACACCGTAGTCACCAAGGGCAAAACCAAGCGGTTCCGCGGAAGGCCGGGGAAGCGCAAGGACATCAAGAAGGCCTACGTGACGCTCGTCGAGGGCAATACCATCGACGTGACCACCGAACTCTGAGACCTCAAGCGGAAGACAGAAAGACATGGCGTTAAAAGCTTACAATCCGACGACGCCGGGCCAGCGCGGGCTGGTTCTGATCGACCGTTCCGAGCTGTGGAAGGGCCGCCCGGTCAAATCCCTCACCGAGGGGCTGACTTCGAAGGGCGGCCGCAACAACGCCGGACGGATCACGATGCGGCGTAGAGGCGGCGGGGCCAAGCGCCTCTACCGCGTGGTCGACTTCAAGCGCACCAAGTACGACGTTCCGGCGCGGGTGATCAGGATCGAATATGATCCGAACCGGACGGCGTTCATCGCCCTCATCGGCTACGCCGACGGTGAGCAGTCCTACATTCTCGCGCCACAGAGGCTGGCGGCGGGCGACACGGTGATCTCGGGCGCCAGGGCGGACATCAAGCCGGGCAACGCGATGCCGTTTGCCGCGATGCCGATCGGCACGATCGTCCACAACATCGAGATGAAGCCGGGCAAGGGCGGGCAGATCGCGCGTTCGGCCGGAACCTACGCGCAGTTCGTCGGGCGGGACGGCGGCTACGCGCAGATCCGGCTTTCGTCGGGCGAACTGCGGCTCGTGCGCCAGGAGTGCATGGCGACCGTGGGCGCTGTCTCCAATCCCGACAATTCCAACCAGAACATGGGCAAGGCGGGACGCATGCGGCACAAGGGTCACCGGCCCAAGGTCCGCGGCGTTGTGATGAACCCGATCGACCACCCGCACGGCGGCGGCGAGGGCCGCACCAGCGGCGGACGCCATCCAGTCACCCCGTGGGGCAAACCGACGAAGGGCGCACGCACCCGCAGCAACAAGTCGACGAGCAAGTACATCCTTCGCTCGCGTCACCAGAAAAAATCGAAGCGCTGAGGAGCCTCAATGTCACGTTCTGTCTGGAAAGGCCCCTTCGTCGACTCCTTCGTGCTGAAGAAGGCCGAGAAATCGCGCGAGTCGGGGCGCAACGAAGTCATTAAGATCTGGTCGCGGCGGTCGACGATTCTGCCGCAGTTCGTCGGGCTGACCTTCGGCGTCTACAATGGCAAGAAGCACATCCCGGTCAGCGTCTCGGAAGACATGATTGGACAGAAGTTCGGTGAGTATGCGCCGACGCGGACCTACTACGGCCATGCGGCGGACAAGAAGGCGAGGCGGAAGTAGGTCATGGGCAAGGAGAGAAACCCGCGCCGCGTGGCGGAAAACGAAGCGATGGCGGTCAGCCGAATGCTTCGCACCAGTCCCCAGAAACTCAACCTTGTTGCGGCGATGATCCGCAACAAGCCCGTCGCAAAGGCGATGTCAGACCTTACGTTCTCGAAGAAGCGCATCGCCGAGGACGTCAAGAAGACGCTGCAGTCAGCGGTGGCCAACGCCGAGAACAACCATGGGCTCGACGTCGACGATCTCGTTGTCGCGGAGGCGTGGGTCGGAAAGAACCTTGTTCTCAAGCGGGGCCGTCCGAGGGCGCGTGGGCGGTTTGGGAAGATCCTCAAGCCCTTCAGCCAGGTCACGATCAAGGTGCGTCAAGTGTCCGAGGAGCAAGCCTGATGGGACAGAAGATCAATCCGATCGGCCTGCGCCTGCAGGTCAACCGCACTTGGGACAGCCGGTGGTTCGCCGATGGCGCCGAATACGGCAAGCTGCTTCATGAGGATCTCGCGATCCGCGAGTACATCAGGAAGCATGCCGCACAAGCCGGCGTGAGCCGCGTCGTGATCGAGCGTCCCCATCGCAAGTGCCGGGTGACGATTCATGCTGCCCGGCCTGGCGTGATCATCGGCAAGAAGGGCGCCGACATCGAGACGCTTCGCAAGGCGTTGGCGCAGTTCACCAACTCCGAGTTGCACCTCAACATCGTCGAGGTGCGCAAGCCGGAGCTCGACGCCGCGCTGGTCGCCGAGAACATCGCCCAGCAGCTTGAGCGGCGCGTGTCGTTTAGGCGGGCGATGAAGCGGGCCGTGCAGAACACGATGCGCATGGGCGCGCTTGGCATTCGCATCAACGTCGCGGGGCGGCTTGGCGGCGCCGAAATCGCGCGCACGGAGTGGTATCGTGAGGGACGCGTGCCGTTGCACACACTGCGAGCCGACATCGACTACGCGCTGGCCGAGGCCAAGACCGCCTACGGCATCATCGGGATCAAGGTCTGGATATTCAAGGGTGAGATCCTCGAACACGATCCGCAGGCGCGCGACCGTCGGCAGAGCGAGTTGCAGGAAGGTGGCGGCGGAATGCGTCCGCAGCGCGGTCGCTGAGCGGCGGCGTGACGCGCTAGGAGAACTGAAATGCTATCACCGAAACGGACGAAGTTCCGCAAGATGCACAAAGGCCGCATCCACGGCGACGCCAAGGGCGGCTCCGAATTGACCTTCGGCCACTACGGCCTGAAGGCGGTCGAGCCCGAGCGCATCACCGCGCGACAGATCGAGGCCGCTAGGCGCGCGCTGACGCGTCACATGAAGCGCCAGGGCCGCGTCTGGATCCGGATCTTCCCGGACGTGCCGGTGTCGAAGAAGCCCACCGAGGTTCGCATGGGCAAGGGCAAGGGTTCGGTTGAGTTCTGGGCGGCCAAGGTTAAGCCTGGTCGCGTGATGTTCGAGATTGACGGGGTCGGCGAGTCTGTGGCAAAGGAAGCTCTCCGATTGGCGGCCATGAAGCTGCCGATCAAGTGTCAATTCATTTCGCGCGAAGACTGGTGACGTTGGGCGGCCTTGCGTCGCCGCGTATTTGGCTGTGACGGGTTCGGCATTGGCCGGATCTCAGGAAGAGACGAGAACGAACCATGAAGTCTGACGAGCTCAGAGACAAGACGCCAGATCAGTTGCGCGAGCAACTCGGGCAACTCCGCAAGGAAGCGTTCAACCTCCGCTTCCAGAAGGCTACCGGTCAACTGGAGAACACTGCTCGGATGCAGGTCGTCCGCCGTGACACCGCGCGGGTCAAGACCATCCTGAACGAAAAGGCCGCTGCGGCGGCGGGAGCCTGAGATCATGCCGAGACGCATCCTGAGCGGGACGGTCACCAGCGACAAGAACGACCAGACGGTCACTGTCCTGGTGGAGCGTCGCTTCACGCATCCGATGATGAAGAAGACCGTTCGTCAGTCGAAGAAGTATCGCGCCCACGACGCCGCCAACGCTTTCAAGGTCGGCGACGCAGTGCGGATCCAGGAATGCCCGCCGCATTCGAAGAGCAAACGGTGGGAGGTGCTGCCGGCCCACTCCGAGGCCTGAGCGCCGACTACAGTCGAAACCGCGGGACGGCGTTCCCGCAGGTCGGGAGAATGACATGATCCAGATGCAGACGAATCTGGATGTAGCTGACAATTCCGGCGCGCGCCGGGTGCAGTGCATCAAGGTTCTTGGCGGCTCGAAGCGCAAGTACGCATCGGTCGGCGACATTATCGTGGTCTCGGTCAAGGAGGCCATTCCGCGTGGCAGGGTTAAGAAGGGCGACGTGCGCAAGGCCGTTGTCGTTCGGACGGCCAAGGAAGTGCGTCGCAACGATGGCACCGCCATTCGTTTCGATCGCAATGCAGCGGTGATTCTCAACAATCAGAACGAGCCGCTGGGAACGCGCATCTTCGGGCCGGTCGTCCGGGAACTGCGCGGCAAGAATTTCATGAAGATCATCTCGCTCGCGCCGGAGGTGCTGTAATGGCCGCGAAACTTCGCAAGGGCGACAAGGTCGTAGTGCTCGCCGGCAAGGACAAGGGAAAGAAGGGGGAGATCACCCGGATGCTGCCCAAGGACGGGAAGGCGGTGGTGGCCGGCGTCAACGTGGCGATCCGACATACTCGCCAGAGCCAAGCCAGTCAGGGCGGACGCATTCCCCAGGAAATGCCGATCGACGTGAGCAATCTCGCCCTTCAGGATCCTAAGACCGGCGAGGCCACGCGCGTTGGTTTCCGTATCGAGGACGGCAAGAAGGTCCGTTTCGCGAAGAAATCGGGGGAGGTCATCCATGGCTGACTATGTGCCTCGTCTGCAGAAGCACTATGCGGAAGCCATTCGTCCCGCGCTGAAGGAAGAGTTCAGCTATACGAATGACATGCAGATACCACGGCTTGACAAGATCGTCCTGAACATGGGCGTTGGCGAGGCCGTCGCGGACTCAAAGAAGATCCGTTCCGCCGAGGCCGACCTGGCGCTCATCGCAGGTCAGAAGCCGGTCGTGACAAAGGCCAAGACCTCCATCGCGGGCTTCAAGGTCCGTGAGGGCATGCCGCTCGGCGTCAAGGTCACTCTCCGCCGGCAGAGGATGTACGAGTTTCTCGATCGCCTGGTGACGATTGCCATGCCGCGAGTCCGGGACTTTCGCGGCGTGAGCCCAAAGAGTTTCGACGGTCGCGGAAACTATGCGCTTGGGCTCAAAGAGCACATCGTCTTCCCGGAGATCAACTTTGACAGCATCGATCAGGTCTGGGGCATGGATGTGGTGATCTGCACGACCGCCAGGAGCGACGGCGAAGCGCGCGCACTGCTCAAGCACTTCAACATGCCCTTTGCGGCCTGAGACGCGGGAGAGAGACATGGCGAAAACAAGCATGGTCAACCGCGAGAAGAAGCGGCAGGAACTTGTGGCGAAATACGCCGCCCGGCGGACCGAGTTGAAGAAGATCGCCGCGGACGCCGACCTCCCCATGGAGGAGCGTTTCAAGGCCCGGCTGAAACTTGCGAAACTCCCAAGGAACTCCTCGGCCACGCGGCTCCATAACCGCTGCGAGGTCAGTGGACGTCCTAGGGCCTACTACCGAAAGCTGCGCATGTCGCGCATCGCGCTTCGGGACCTGGCCTCCAAGGGACAGGTGCCAGGCATGGTAAAGTCGAGTTGGTGAGGGAGCGCGCTTATGTCAGTGAATGATCCGCTCGGCGACATGCTCGCCCGTATCCGCAATGCCTCGATGCGGGGCAAGTCGACCGTGCGCACACCGTCGTCAAAGGTGCGCAGGTGGGTTCTGGACGTGCTGGCCTCCGAAGGCTACATCCGCGGATACGCGGAAACCAAGTCCGAGGACGGTCATCCGGAGATCGAGATTTCCCTCAAGTACTTCGAGGGACAGCCTGCGATACGCGAACTCAAGCGTGTCTCCAAACCCGGCCGCCGCGTCTACTCTGGAGTAAGGGATATCGCGCCGGTCCGTCAGGGGCTTGGCATTTCGATCGTCTCGACGCCCCGTGGCGTGATGTCTGACGCACAGGCTCGCACCGACAATGTCGGCGGCGAGGTCCTTTGCACTGTGTTCTGAGGAGCGGGCAGATGTCACGAATTGGAAAGAGACCGGTGGAGCTGTCAGGTGGCGTGACCGCGACGGTCTCGGGCCAGACCATCGAGGTCAAGGGCCCGAAGGGTGTCCGATCGTTCACTGCGACCGACGACGTGTCGATCGTCGTTGACGACGGCGGCGTCTCCGTAAAGCCGCGGGGCGCGTCTAAACGGGCGCGCCAGCAGTGGGGCATGTCGCGAACCCAGGTGCAGAACCTCGTGGACGGCGTCACCAGGGGCTTTCGTCGCGAGATGGAGATCACCGGGGTCGGATACCGCGCGGCGGTTCAGGGCAAGGTTCTGAAGCTTTCGCTCGGCTACAGCCACGACGTGGACTTCGAGATCCCAGAGGGGGTGACGATCACCACGCCAAAGCCTACCGAGATCGTCGTCGAGGGGATCGATCAGCAGGTCGTTGGTCAGGTCGCGGCCAACATCCGCGAATGGCGCAAGCCGGAGCCCTATAAGGGCAAGGGCATCCGCTACAAGGACGAGTTCATCTTCCGCAAGGAAGGCAAGAAGAAATAGGAGCGTATGGTCATGGCTAGCAACAAGCGCTCCCAGTTCGAGAAGCGCCGACTCCGGGTGAGGAGCAAGCTGCGCAGGCTCGGCGGTGATCGGCCTCGGCTCAGCGTGCATCGGTCAAACAAGAACATCTCGGCGCAGGTGATCGACGACGCGGCCGGCCGTACGCTCGCGTCGGTCTCTACGCTCGAGAGCGACCTCGGCCTGCGGGGCAAGAACAACAAGGAAGCCGCGGCGAAGGTCGGGGCGGAAATCGCGGCGCGCGCCAAGGCCGCCGGCGTCGAAGAGGTCTACTTCGACCGCGGCGGGTTCCTTTTCCACGGCAGGGTGAAGGCCCTCGCCGACGCCGCCCGCGAGGGCGGTCTGAAGTTCTAGGAGGTCACGATGGCGAGAGAACCGAGAGGCGGTCGCCGGGACCGCGACGAGACGCCGGAGTTCCAGGATCGTCTGGTGGCGATCAACCGCGTGTCCAAGACGGTCAAGGGCGGCAAGCGCTTCGGTTTTGCGGCACTGGTCGTCGTGGGAGACCAGAAGGGCCGCGTCGGCTACGGCAAGGGCAAGGCCCGCGAGGTTCCCGAGGCGATCCGCAAGGCGACTGAGCAGGCCAAGCGCCAGATGATCCGGGTGCCGCTGCGCGAAGGTCGCACGCTCCACCACGACATGCAGGGCCGTCACGGGGCCGGCAAGGTCGTGATGCGGACAGCGCCCGCAGGGACCGGCATCATCGCCGGCGGCCCCATGCGCGCCGTCTTCGAGATGCTGGGGATCCAGGATGTAGTGTCCAAGTCGATCGGGAGCCAGAACCCCTACAACATGATCCGCGCCACTATTGACGGGTTGAAGAAGGAAGCGAGCCCGAGGCTCGTGGCCCAGCGGCGGGGCAAGAAAGTCGCCGATATTCTTCCGAAGTCTCCCGACGCGGTCGAAGCCGTGGAGGCCCAGTGATCATGGTGGCGGCGAAATCAGGAAAGACGATCGTCGTCGAGCAGATCGGGTCTCCGATCCGCCGTCCGTCAATTCAGCGGAGGACTCTTGTGGGCCTTGGCCTGAACAAGCTTCACCGCGTTCGCGAACTCGAGGATACGCCCTCAGTGCGCGGAATGGTCGAGAGCGTTCCGCATCTGGTGCGGATCGTCGAGGAGCGCGGCTGACGCCGCGTGACAGGACGGACGAGCGCGAGCCCCGTACGTCCTTGAAACAAGTCTAGTTGCCGTGGTCGGGCGCCCGTGACGCTTGCGCTCGTATCCGGCCAGAGGAGCAGCGTCATGAAACTCAACGATCTTCGCGACAATCCTGGTGCTGCGCGCAAGGCCAAGCGCGTCGGCCGAGGGCCGGGCTCCGGTAAGGGCAAGACCGCCGGTCGAGGCGTGAAGGGACAGAAGTCCCGCTCGGGCGTTGCGATCAACGCTTACGAAGGCGGTCAGATGCCGCTCTATCAGCGGCTTCCTAAGCGTGGGTTCAACAATCCGGGTGCGTGCCGCTACGCAATCGTGAACCTTTCGACGCTGCAAAAGGCGGTGGACGCAGGCAAATTCGCGGCGGGATCGGTCATCGACGAAGACGTCCTTGTCGCTTCCGGGGTCGTGCGTCGAAGGCGTGACGGCGTGCGCCTGCTTGGCAAGGGCGCGCTCACCGCGGCGTTGACCCTGAAGCTGTCGGGCGCGTCGAAGTCGGCGGTCGAGGCTGTGAAGCAGGCGGGTGGGACCATCGACGTTCCAGTTACCGAAGACGGCGGCGCGACCGCCGAGTGAGGCTTGCGGTGGACCGGCGAGCCGCATAAGTGCTTGGCCGCCGCGGTCGGTTCGGCGCGGGCGGCCGGGGCGGCGACGTCCAAGAGGAGGGGCCTGAATGGCGTCGGCAGCGGAACAGATGGCCTCCAACATCAGTTGGAGCACCTTCGGAAAAGCCAAGGAGCTGCAAAGCCGGATCCTCTATGCGATAGGGCTTCTGATGGTCTACCGCGTCGGAACCTATATCCCGGTTCCGGGCATCGATGCAGCGCAGCTCCAGCAGTTCTTCAATCAGGCGAGCGCCGGCATCGGCGGCATGCTCAACATGTTCACGGGCGGGGCCGTCTCGAGGATGGCGATCTTCGCGCTGGGCATCATGCCCTACATTTCCGCGTCGATCATCGTCCAGCTTCTGACATCGATGGTCCCCTCGCTCGCTGCCCTCAAGAAGGAGGGCGAGGCTGGCCGCAAGAAGATCAACCAGTACACCCGCTATGGGACGGTCTTTCTAGCCACCTTCCAGGCTTACGGCCTCGCCCTGGGCCTCGAGGCTCAGGGGCTCGCGCACGATCCCGGCTGGTTCTTCCGCATCTCCTGCGTCATCACCCTGGTCGGTGGAACGATGTTCCTGATGTGGCTCGGCGAACAGATTACTGCCCGCGGCATCGGGAATGGCATTTCGCTGATCATCTTCGTGGGCATCGTGGCCGAGTTGCCTGCAGCGCTTGCGCAGTTCTTCACGCAGGGACGGACCGGCGCGCTCAGCCCCGCGACCATCATCGGGATCATGGTGATGATGGTGGCCGTTATCGCGTTCGTGGTTTTCATGGAGCGCGCGCTTCGAAAGATCCATATCCAGTATCCCAAGCGCCAGGTGGGGATGAAGATCTATGGCGGAGAGAGCTCCAACCTACCCGTGAAGGTCAATCCAGCCGGCGTCATCCCGGCGATATTCGCGTCGTCCCTCCTGTTGTTGCCGGCGACCATCACCACCTTCTCGGGGCAGGCCGGGAGCGCCGCGGCCGGAACCGGCATCCTGAGCTACGTCGCCGCCTACATGGGGCGCGGGCAGCCGCTTTACCTGCTGTTTTTCGGGGCGATGATCGTCTTCTTCACCTACTTCTACACCGCAAACGTGGCGTTCAAGTCGGACGACGTTGCGGACAACCTCAAGAAGCAGGGCGGGTTCATTCCCGGCATTCGGCCGGGTCAGAAGACGATCGAGTACCTGGACTTCGTGGTGAACCGTATTCTGGTCATCGGTTCCGCCTATCTTGCCGCAGTCTGCCTGCTGCCCGAAGTTCTTATCTCGCGTCTCTCGGTGCCATTCTATTTCGGCGGAACGTCGCTCTTGATCGTGGTCTCGGTGACGATGGACACGATCACGCAGGTTCAGTCCCACATGCTGGCGCACCAGTACGAAGGGTTGATCGAGAAGTCGCGGCTGCGCGGCAAGGGACGGGGGAAGGCGAAACGATGAACATCATTCTGTTGGGACCGCCGGGCGCTGGCAAGGGGACTCAAGCGAAGCGTCTCGTCGACGAGCTTTCGATGGTCCAGCTTTCCACCGGCGACATGCTGCGCGAGGCCAAGTCCTCGGGGACCGAGATGGGACGCAAGGTCGCCGACGTGATGGCGCGCGGTGATCTCGTCACCGACGATATCGTGATCGGGCTGATCGCCGAAAAGCTGGATGCGGAGGCCGGGCGGCACGGGCTGATCTTTGACGGTTTCCCGCGCACGCTCGCGCAGGCCGACGCGCTCGAGGACCTGCTTGCGCGCAAGAACGCCACGCTTGACGCGGTGGTCGAGATGCGCGTCGAGGACGATGCGTTGATCGACCGCGTCGCCGGCCGGTTCAGTTGCGCGAACTGTGGGGAAGTCTATCACGATTCCACCAGACCCACGGCGGCCGACGGCGTCTGCGACAAGTGCGGCGCGACCGAGTTCGTGCGGCGGGCCGACGACAACGCAGAAGTCCATGCGTGTCAGGCTGATGGCGTACTATCGCAACACGTCGCCGCTCATCGGCTACTACCACGCGAAGGGGAAGCTTCGGAGCGTTGATGGCCTCGGCGAAATCGAGGCCGTGGCGCACGAGATCCGGGACGCCCTGGGTCTTCAAAAATCCCCTCGTTAACGCTTGACCCCGACGGCGGCGTGCCTATACTCCGCCGGCTTTCCTAGGAGAGAGTCGTTCCTTTCATGTTCACCTCGGGAACGCGGGATGGGTCGCCCGTCTGTGGCGATGTTTTTTCTGCCGTTCATGCGGCGAGACACTGGGCAACGCCCGTCGCAAATGTGGCGGGGAAAGAGACGGAGTAGAGACTTGGCGCGCATAGCAGGCGTAAACATCCCGACGAACAAGCGGGTTCCGATCGCACTCACCTACATTACCGGCATCGGCCAGCCGACGGCGCGTCGGATCTGCGACGAGCTCGAGATAGCGTCGAATCGTCGGGTCAACGAACTCAGCGACGCCGAGGTGCTCCGTATCCGCGAGTTCATCGACGCCAACCTGATGGTCGAGGGCGACCTTCGCCGCGAGACGCAGATGAACATCAAGCGTCTGATGGACCTTGGCTGTTACCGCGGCCTGCGTCACCGCCGCGGCCTGCCGGTCCGGGGCCAGCGGACCCATACCAATGCGCGAACGCGCAAGGGGCCGGCGAAGGCGATTGCGGGCAAGAAGAAATAGGGGTCGAGATCGATGGCACGGGAACGCACGCGCACGAAGCGCAAGGAACGAAAGAACATCTCGACCGGCGTCTGTCACGTCAACGCCAGCTTCAACAATACCAAGATCCTGATCGCGGACGCCCAGGGAAATGCGATCTCTTGGTCGTCCGCCGGAACCATGGGCTTCAAGGGCTCCCGCAAGTCGACGCCTTACGCCGCGCAGATGGCCGCCGAAGACGCCGGGCGGAAGGCGCAGGAGCACGGCGTGCGGACCCTCGAGGTCGAGGTTCAGGGACCGGGCTCCGGCCGCGAAAGCGCCCTGAGGGCGCTGTCGGCCGTTGGTTTCACTATCACCGCGATCCGGGACGTCACCCCGATCGCCCACAATGGCTGCCGTCCGCCCAAGCGCCGGCGCGTCTGACGGAGCCCAATGCGATGCGGGTGCGGGGTGCGAAGCCCCGCATCAGCCTTTTCTGACCCTCGGGCGTTCGCAGACCGACGGATCCGGTTGGCGGACAGGAATGGAGGACGAAAAAATGATGATCCACAAGAACTGGCAGGAACTCATCCGTCCTACCGCGCTCGAGATCAAGTCCGGGCCCGACCCGGAGCGCACGGCCGTGGTCGTGGCCGAGCCGCTTGAGCGGGGCTTCGGGCTTACTCTTGGCAATGCGTTGCGGCGCGTGCTCCTGTCCTCGCTGCAGGGCGCGGCGATCACCTCGGTGCAGATCGACGGCGTGCTGCATGAGTTCTCCTCGGTCCCAGGGGTCCGCGAGGACGTCACAGACATCGTGCTGAACCTCAAGGGCGTCGCCGTCCGCATGGAGGTCGAGGGGCCCAAGCGCCTCGAGATCCGCGCCACAGGACCCGGGGTCGTGACCGCTGGCGACATATCGCTCAGCAACGGCATCGAGATCCTGAATCGAGATCACGTAATTTGCCATCTCGACGACGGAGCGTCGCTATTCATGGAACTGACGGTCGAGACTGGCAAGGCCTATGTCCCGGCTGACAAGAACCGTCCCGAGGACGCGCCGATCGGCATGATTTCGGTGGATGCGTTGTTCTCGCCGATCCGGAAGGTATCCTACAAGGTCGAGCCGACCCGCGAGGGACAGATCCTCGACTACGACAAGCTGACAGTCACCATCGAGACGGATGGGTCGCTCAAGCCCGAAGACGCCGTGGCCTACGCGGCGCGGATCCTTCAGGACCAACTTTCGGTCTTCGTCAATTTCGAGGAGCCGAGCTCGGGTCAGCATCTCGACGAGGCGGACGATCTAGAGTTCAACCCGCTGCTTCTGAAGAAGGTCGACGAACTCGAGCTTTCGGTGCGCTCCGCCAATTGCCTGAAGAACGACAACATCGTCTACATCGGCGACCTGATCCAGAAGACGGAGGCCGAGATGCTGCGCACCCCGAACTTCGGGCGCAAGTCTCTCAACGAGATCAAGGAGGTCCTGACCACCATGGGCCTTCATCTCGGAATGGAGATCGTGGACTGGCCTCCCGAGAACATCGAGGATCTCGCTAAGAAGTACGAGGACCAGTTCTAAACGGCCTCCGGCGGCGCGTTCGCCGGAGACATCCGACACGGGCGATCAAGCGCCCCAAGGAGCCGGTCCCGTCACGGACCGGCGGACAAAGCAAAACATAGAGACACCGGAGACAAACGATGCGCCACGGAAACGGCTACAGAAAACTGAACCGCACCCACGAGCACCGAAAGGCGATGTTCGCCAACATGTCCTGTAGCCTCATCGAGCACGAACAGATCAAGACCACGTTGCCGAAGGCCAAGGAACTCAAGCGGATCATCGACAAGCTTGTCACCTTGGGCAAGCGCGGCGATCTCCATGCACGCCGGCTCGCGGCGGCAGAGATCAAGCAGGACACAGCGGTATCGAAGCTCTTCGACACGCTCGGACCGCGCTACAAGGACCGAAATGGTGGCTATTCGCGGGTGCTCAAGGCCGGTTTCCGCTACGGCGACATGGCGCCAATGGCGATCATCGAACTCGTCGATCGAGACGCTTCGGCGAAGGGCGCCGGCGACAAGGCGCGCGAGACGGTCGAAGCGGAAACGGCGGACGGGTGATCCTGCGCGGGCCTCGGGTCTGATCCGGTGACGCCGGAAACCCGGGACCTGTTCGATGATGCCGCGCGCGACGAAGCGCCAGATTCCTGCCGACAGACGGAGCAGAGGCCGCTGGCAGACATTCTGAGGCCGATGCGCCTTTCGGAGGTGTTCGGCCAGGATCATCTGCTCGGCGACGATCGGCCCATCGGAAGCATGATCGCAGAGCGGCGGCTTTCCTCCATTATCTTCTGGGGCCCGCCGGGCGTGGGCAAGACCACGATCGCGCGACTGCTCGCGAATGAGGTGGACCTCGCTTTCGTTCAGACCAGCGCGATCTTCACCGGCGTAGCCGATCTGCGCCGGATCTTCGACGTGGCCGCGGCGCGACGCTCCAACGGTCGGGGCACGCTGCTCTTCGTGGACGAGATCCACCGGTTCAACAGGGCGCAGCAGGATGCGTTTCTTCCGCATATGGAGGACGGAACGATCGTGCTCGTCGGCGCGACCACCGAGAATCCATCCTTCGAACTGAACTCGGCCCTCCTGTCGCGGGCCCAGGTCCTCCGCCTACACAGGCTCGACGATGCGGCCCTCTCGGCGCTCATCGCACGCGCGGCAGGTTCGCTGGAGGGCGGGCTTGATCTTTCGCCCGACGCCGCTTCGGCGCTCGTCGCCATGAGCGACGGCGATGGTAGGGCGCTTCTGAACCTCGTCGAACAGCTTTCGGGCCTTCGAGGCCGCAGGATCGATGTGGGCGACGTCAAGCGCCTGGTCACGCGGCGCGCGGCGCAGTTCGATAAGACCGGCGACGGCCACTTCGGCCTTATCTCCGCGCTCCACAAATCGGTCCGGGGCTCCGATCCGGATGCGGCGCTCTATTGGCTGGCCCGCATGCTGGAAGCGGGGGAGGACCGTAGCTACCTCGCCCGCCGAATCCTGCGCATGTCGATCGAGGACGTCGGGCTGGCCGATCCGAGGGCCCAGGGGATCTGTCTCGAAGCCTGGTCGATCTTCGAACGTCTCGGGTCGCCGGAAGGCGACTTGGCGCTCGCGCAGGCGGTCATCTACCTTGCGCTCGCCCCGAAATCCAATGCCGGATACATCGCCTACGCGGCGGCGCGGTCTTTTGCCTCGGAGACCGGGTCTCCGTCCCCACCGATGCACATTCTCAACGCGCCGACGGCCCTGATGCGGGAACACGGGTTTGGCGCAGGATACCAGTACGATCACGACCTATCGGACGGCTTCTCCGGCCAGGAATACTTTCCAGACGCGGTGGAGCGCCAGGCGTTCTACACGCCGACCGATCGTGGTTTCGAAGGAGAACTCGCGCAGAGGTTGTTGCACTGGCGAAAATTGAGGTCTACCAAGGGTAGGACGTAGCGGATGTGGGTGGGCCACCGATCACACGTTTCACCAAGAGCAGCGATAGTTCGAGGAAAGTCGGTCGCGATGGCTGTGACCGAGCAACCGGCTTGGTTCAATTCATCTACGTGAGCGTCGAGGCTTGGGCGCTAAACGAAACAGAGATCCATCGCATCGCGGAATCATCGCGAAGGAACAACGCGAGGTCGGGTCTTACTGGTCTGCTTCTCAATCACGGCGGCAAGTTCTATGGCGTCCTCGAGGGATCCGGCCGCCGGGTACTGTCGCGGATGGAGATCATCGCGGCCGATCCGAGGCACCGGCGCCTTCAGATCGTCAGTGAACGCCCCGCGCCCGAGCGAAGGTTCGAGAACTGGTTGTTCGGGAGACTGCCCGGCGGCGCCCTTGCCTCGGACGAAATGCTCGCGACCGACATCTTCATTTCGGAGTTCGCGCGTCGCGCCTTCCGCTGAATAGTCGCTTCGCGATTTTTTTGGTATTGCGGCATTGACATCCCTGACCGCGGAGGTTGATTCAAAACGTTTCCATCTCAAGCAGCGGATCCATGGCACGGCTCAGCACAGACGCATTTCTCGTCCGGTTCTCCTGCGGATCTACCCTCTCGGAATGGCTGAGTCCGGCGGAGACGCTCGACATCGTCCGTCGGGCCTGGAGCTACAACATCAGGAACGGAATAACGGGTGAGTTACGGATCGCCCATGGCCGCTGCGAGCAGACCATCGAGGGACCGTGCGACGTGGTTCTGCCGCTCGCCGCGCGTGTACTGTCGGATCCGCGGCACGGAGGGATACGCGTCCATGCCTTCGGCGCGGTCGCGCACCGGCGACATTCTGACTGGCGCTGCATTGAGATCGACATCGCGGCCGCGCCTGGCCGGGAGGCGGCTGACGCCAGAGGGGCCAGCGATGTGATTCTCCTGCGTCGGCGCGTGTGCGGCGAAGCCCCCGGGCCGGTCTGCGCTGAGGAAAACCGCGGCGCCTCCCTCTGACGGGAGACCGGAGGTAGTGTCCCGTTGAGTGGTGTAGCTGGCGCTGATCGTCACCGTGATGCTCGGCGCGGGCCTGCTTGATCAGGATGCCACGGCGGGCAGGCTGATGATTGGATCATCCCCCATTGGCGCGATGGTTTCCAGCGTCATGTAGCGGGCGCGCTGGACGGCCCACTCGTCGTTCTGTTCGAGCAGCAACGCGCCGACGAGGCGGACGATGGCTTCGTCATTTGGGAAGATGCCGACGACGTCGGTGCGGCGCTTGATCTCGCCGTTGAGGCGCTCGATGGGGTTCGTCGAGTGCAGCTTGGCGCGGTGCTCCTTCGGGAAGGACATGTAGGCGAGGACGTCGTGCTCGGCTTCGTCCATGAGGGTGGCGAGCTTCGGCACCTTGGGTCGGATCTGGTCGGCCACGGCACGCCACTGGGTGCTGGCGGCCTCCGCGGTGTCCTGGGCGAAGGCGGTGGCGATGAAGGCCGAGACGACCCTCCGCCCGCTCTTCCCGGCATGGGCGAGCGCATTGCGCTGGAAGTGCACCCGGAGGCTGTTGAAGAAGCCTTCCGGAGCTGATTCCATGAGCCGGGCGGTTCATGGGAAGGCGGCATGCTCGGACGGAAGGAACGCGGTCAGCTGGAGCTGTTCATGACGGGGTCGTTGCGTCAGCTCGTGCCCGACGATCATGTCCTCGCGCGGGTGGATCGCGTGCTCGACTTCTCCTGGCTTCGGGCCGAGGTCGCCGAGCACTACTGCGCGTCAACGGGCGGCCCGGCGTCGATCCCGAGGTCGCGGTCCGGCTGATGCTCGCGGGGTTCTTGCTCGGGATCGTGCATGACCGGCGGCTGCTGCGGGAGGCGCAGGTCAATCTCGCGATCCGCTGGTTCGTCGGCTACGGACTGCACGAGGCGCTGCCGGATCATTCCTCGCTGACCCGCATCCGCCAGCGCTGGGGCGCCGATTGCTTCCGGCGCATCTTCGAGCGGACGGTGCAGGCCTGCGTGGCGGCGAAGATCGCCAGGGGCGAGATCGTGCATGTCGACGCCTCGCTGATCCGGGCGGACGTGAGCTGGGAGAGCTTGGCCGTGCGCCACGTCGACGCCGTCGCGGAGGCGAACGACGACGGCGTGACGGCGGAGCGCGACAGCCGCAAGACCGGCAAGCACAAGAAGGTCTGCGTCACCGACCCCGACGCCTCGATGGCGACCAACGGGCGGAACCGCCGGCTCGAGCCGGCCTACAAGCAGCACGCGGTGGTCGACGACGCCTTCAGGGTGGTGCTCGACGTCGAGGTCACCACCGGCGAGGTCAACGAGGGGCAGGTCGTGCTCGCGCGCATCGACGCCGTCGCCGAAACCACCGGCGCGCCGATCCGGACAGTGACGGCCGACGCGGGTTACGCCTATGCCAAGGTCTACGGCGGGCTTGAGCGGCGCGAGATCGAGGCGGTGATCCCGGCCAAGGCCGAGCCGATCCGCAGCCCCGTGCCGCTGCGCCGCTTCCGCTACGACGCGCGCCACGACATCCTGAAGTGCCCGCGCGGCAGGGTCCTGCGGCCGACCCGGCCGGTGAAGCACGGCCGCTTCTTCTACTCCCGCGCCGTCGATTGCAAAGGCTGCGACCTCGCCGCGCTCTGCCTCTCCAAGGGGCGCGTGAACAAGGCCGTCGTGATCGGTGACGATTACCCGGCGCTGCTGCGCGCCCGCCGCCGGCGCGAGCGGTGGAGCGACGAGGACCGCCGGCTCTACCAGCGCCACCGCTGGCGATCGGAGGGCTACCACGGCGAGGCGAAGACCTGGCACGGCCTCGCCCGCGCCGTCAGGCGCGGCCTGCCGAACATGCGCATCCAGGCCTACCTCACGGCGGCGGCGGTCAACCTAAAGCGGCTCGCGGCCGCCCTTATCGCTGTTCTGCTCCTGATCCGGCCCATGCGCGGCATGGGGAGATCGAGCGTCGCGCGGCTCCGCCTGTGGGAAGTCGGGATGCGGCGAGCAGCTCCGGCAACCGGATAGACTGCCGCAAAGCCGGCTTCTTCAACAGCCCCACCCGGCACCGCTGCCAGGTGGCGCAGAGCACCTTGGAGACGGCCGCCTTGATGCCCTCGTGTGCGTCCGAGATCACCAGCTTCACACCGCGCAGGCCGCGGCGGGTGAGCTTGCGCAGGAACTCCGTCCAGATCGGCTCGGCCTCGGAAGTGCCGATTTCCAGGCCCAGAACCTCGCGACGTCCGTCGGTGTTCACGCCGATGGCGATGATGACGGCCACCGACACAATCCGTCCGCCGCGCCGGACCTTGAGGTAGGTGGCGTCGATCCACAGGTACGGCCAGTCGCCTTCGAGCGGGCGGTTGAGGAAGGCCTTCACCTTGCCGTCGATCTCTTCGCAGAGGCGCGACACCTGGCTCTTGCTGATCCCGGACATGCCCATGGCCTTGACCAGATCGTCGACGGAGCGGGTGGAGATGCCTTGAACATAGGCCTCCTGGATCACCGCGGTCAGGGCCTTCTCCGCCATGCGCCGGGGCTCGAGGAAGCCCGGGAAGTAGCTGCCCTTCCGCAGCTTCGGGATGCGCAGCTCGACGGTTCCCGCCCGGGTCTCCCAGTCCCGGTCGCGGTAACCGTTGCGCTGCGCCCGCCGTGCCGGGTCCTTCTCGCCATAGGCTGCGCCCGTCACGGCGCCAACCTCCAGCTCCATCAGCCGCTCAGCGGCAAACCCGATCATATCGCGCAGCAGATCAGCGTCGGGGGCCTTCACCACGAGGTCGCGGAAGTTCATCATGTCGGTGGTCATCGGTGGTCCTCTCGGTCTTGGGTTGGCGTAAGCAACCAGACCCTACCGGAACATCGCCGGTGACCACCTCAGCCAGAACCTACACCACCCGATGGGGCAGTACCGGAGACCGCCTTCCAGGCCTTTTGTACCCGCGCATTTCCGGCTAGACCCTCGGTGTCCGAAGGGAGAATCCGGACAGAAACTCACGGGCGGGGATGAGCGGCGTCCAGCACCTTTCCGTCGAAACGGATGACGGCAACCCGAGAACTCGACCGCTGGCTCCGCCGGCGGTTCCCGCATGTATCGCAGGGCCGGATCGAGCGGATGTGTCGCAAGGGCGAAATTCGCGTCGACGGCGGCCGCGCCAGGGCTTCGGCGCGACTCCTCCCCGGGCAGATCGTGCGCGTGCCACCCATTGAAGAGGCGGGTCCTGCCGCTCCGGCGCCGTCGGTCCGCGGCGCGATCAGCGACGCCGACGTGGCGCTGATCAGAAGCTGCGTCATTTACCGCGACGACGATCTGATCGCCATCAACAAGCCCTATGGACTGGCGGTTCAGGGAGGCACGGGCCAGGCGGCGCGTCACGTCGATGCTCTCGCCGATGCGCTGAAGTTCGATAGGACCGAGAAGCCCCGGCTGGTGCATAGGATCGACAGGGAAACCTCCGGGGTGCTCCTGATGGCCCGGACCGCCGCCGCCGCGGCAGACCTGGCCCGGTCGTTCCGCCGACGAGAAACGCGCAAGCTCTACTGGGCGGTCGTGCGCGGCGCGCCGAGACCGCCCGAAGGCGACGTGACCTATGCGCTGGCGAAGGCCCGCACAGAGCATGGCGAGGCGATGCGCGCGATGGGCCACGATGGCCGCGAAGACGGTGGCGGAGGTCGCGCCGCGCGATCCCGCTATGCGGTGATCGAGGCGCTTGGCAACCGCCTCGCCTGGGTGGCGCTCTCGCCGATCACCGGACGGACTCACCAGCTCCGCGTCCACATGGCTGCGATCGGCCATCCGATCGTCGGCGATTTCAAGTATGGATCGCGGCCGCGCGATGGCGGTGACGAGTCCGGAACGCTGCTCGGACCGGGGCTGAGCCGGAAGCTTCACCTGCACGCCCGGAGCCTTGCGCTCCGGCATCCGTCGACCGGCACATGGCTGGAGCTCACCGCGCCGCTCCCTGACCACATGGCGAGCACTTGGGAGGAGTTCGGCTGGAGCCTCTCCCAGTCGCCGGCCGACCCGTTCGGAGACCCGCGATGACCTCGAGCCGGCTCTTGGTGTTCGATGTCGACGGCACGCTGATTGACAGCCAGGACATCATCGTCGCGGCGATGAGCGACGCCTTCGCGCAGATGGGGCGGCCCGCGCCATCCCGATCCGCGATCCTCGACATCGTCGAGACTCTCGCTACGCGAAGCCGTCTCCCGGCTGGTGGACGGTGCAGGCGAGAGCGAGGTGGGCGATCTCGTCGCGCGCTACCAGCAGGGCTTCATAACCCGCCGCGAGGAAGGCGCAGGAGAGTGGCTCGCCCCGCTTTACGAAGGGGCGCTCGAGGCGCTGGAGCGGGCATGGCTGGCGAAGGACACCGTTCTCGGAGTGGCGACCGGCAAGGCGCGGCGCGGCCTCGACCATGTCTTTCGGACCCACCCGATCGAGCGATACTTCGTGACCGCGCAGACCGCCGATCTTCACCCGTCCAAACCGCATCCGTCGATGCTCCGACAGGCTCTGCGCGAGACCGGCTGCGAGGCGGGCCGCGCGGTGATGATCGGTGACACGACCTACGACATCGAGATGGGGCGCGCGGCGGGGTTCGCCACGATAGGCGTCGCATGGGGATATCACGCAACGGACCGTCTCAGAGAGGCGGGCGCCGATCGCATCATCGAGGATTTCGCCGCGCTCGACGGCGCCTTGGCGTCGCTTGGCGTCTGATCGATGACCCGGGCGCCGCGCCGCGACTGGTCGGACGTGACCGTGCGCCGCGAGGCGGGCGGGTTTGTCGTGCTCCTCGACGATCGCAAGTTGAACACGCCGTCGCGCGTTCCCGTCGCGCTGCCTTCGCTGGCGCTCGCCGAACGGTTGGCAGAGGAATGGCGCAGGGTGGAGGATCGTATCGATCCGCGCGATCTGCCGCTCACGCGCATGGCCAACACCGCCATCGACCGCGCCCCGGCGGTCTTTGAGGCGATGGTGGAGGCGATCTCGGAGTACGGCGATTCGGATCTGCTGTGTTACCGCGCCGTCGGTCCGTCGGCCCTCGCCCATCGCCAGGCCCAGGCCTGGGATCCATGGCTGACATGGGCGCGCGAGACCCTCGACGCGCCGCTTCTCTTGATCGACCATCTCGGGCACAGGCCGCAACCTGCCGAAAGTCTCGCGCGGCTTCGCGCCGCCGTCACGGCGCACGGCGCGTTCGAGATCGCGGCGCTGCAGGATCTTGTTGCGCTCTCCGGCTCGCTGGTGCTCGGCCTTGCGATCAGCCACGGCGCGCTTACGGCCGAGGACGGCTGGGTGCTGTCGCGGCTGGACGAGTCATGGCAGGCTGAACAGTGGGGCGTCGACGCTGATGCCGCGATCGCGGCGGCCAAGGCTCGATCAGACTTCCTTCGCGCAGATGTGTTTCTCCGGCTGGCGCGGGCGGACTCCTGATGGGTCGCCCGGCTTGACGTTTGCCGCGCGCACACTAATGCTCAAAGGGCGACTGGAGCAATTCCAACGCATCAACAAGGGGCCGGCGCTCGACGACCGGTCTGCCGACAGGGAACAAATAACATGAAGTCACTATGCCTCCTCGGGGCGGCGACCTCCTTATCGTTACTCACAGCCGCCGCGAGCGCCCAGACCCTTGACGCAGTCAAGGCGGCGGACACGCTGAAATGCGGCGTTAACACCGGCTTCGCCGGCTTCGCGTTTCCGGATGCGAACGGCGAGTGGGACGGCTTTGACGTCGCGTTCTGCCGTGCGATTGCTGCGGCAGTGCTTGGCGACCAAACGAAGATCGAGTTCGTGCCGACGACCGGCGAGACGCGCTTCACAGCCCTGACTTCGGGCGAGATCGACGTGCTCTATCGCAACTCGACCTGGACGTTCACGCGTGACGTCGATCTGAAGTTCACCTTCGCCGGCGTCAACTACTACGATGGGCAGGGCTTCATCGTTCCGAAGGATCTCGGCGTCACCTCGGCGACCGAGCTCGACGGCGCGACAGTTTGCATCCAGACCGGGACGACGACCGAACTGAACCTCGCTGACTTCTTTAAGGTCAACGGCATTAGCTACCAGCCGGTTCCGATCCAGACCCCGGCCGAGGCGGACCAGCAGTTCCTCGGCGGCGCCTGCGACGCCTACACCACAGACGCCTCGCAGCTGGCGACCCAGCGCTCGACCTACCCAAATCCTGACGATTTCGTCATCCTCCCCGAGATTATCTCCAAGGAGCCGCTCGGGCCGGTGGTGCGTCAGGGCGACGACCAGTGGGCCGACATCGTGCGCTGGGTCCAGAACGCGCTGGTGGCCGCGGAGGAATACGGCGTGACCGCCGCCAACGTCGAGGAGATGGCGGCCTCGGAAGATCCTGAGATCAAGCGCCTTCTCGGCGTCGAGGGCGATCTCGGCGCGATGCTGGGCTTGGACGCGGATTGGGCGAAGCGGGCGATCGCCGCGCAGGGCAACTACGGCGAGATCTTCGCGCGCTATATCGGTGAGGGCACGCCGAGCAACATCGCCCGCGGCGTCAACGCGCTCTGGACCGAGGGCGGGTTGCAGTACTCGCCGCCGTTCCGCTGAGCGCGAACCGGGGCACGCGTCGCGGTGTGGCGGTCGTACGGCCCGCAGCGGTTGCGCGCCCTTGCAACTCCGGGGCACCTGTCCGCGCCCGAGCAGGCGCGGACAGGTGTCGGGTAGGCCGATCCTTGACGGGGACTGGCTGACCATGACGACCGCCGAGAGCTTCGATCAGCAGCCCTTCCGGCTAAGCATGCTGATCTACGACACCCGCTACCGGTCGCTGACGATCCAGACCGTGGCGGTGATCGCGGTGATGCTTGCCCTCGCGTGGCTGGTCAACAACACCGTCCAGAACCTCTCCGCGCTCGGCAAGGACTTCAGCTTCGCGTTCCTTGACTCCCGCGCCGGCTACGACATCAGCCAGTCGCTCATTCCCTACACCAACGACGACAGCCATGGCCGCGCCGCGGTCGTTGGCATTCTCAACACGCTGCTGGTCGCGATCCTCGGATGCGCCTTCGCCACGGTGATCGGCGTCCTCGTCGGCGTGCTTCGGCTCTCCCCGAACTGGATTGTCGCGCGGCTTGCGGCGGTCTACGTGGACACCTTCCGCAATGTGCCGGTCCTTCTGTGGATTCTCGCTTTCATGGCGATCCTGACCGACATGGCCCCGCCGCCCTCGGCCTTCCGAGGCGAGGACGCGACGTCCTCGATGCTCTTCGGGTCGGTGGCTGTGACCAACCGCGGCGTTTACATGCCCTGGCCGGTGCTCGGTCCCGGCTGGCAGCTCGTGGCAGGGGCGTTTCTGTTGTCGGTCGCCGCCATGGTCGGATTCGGCCGCTACGCCAGGCGTCGACAGGAGGCGACTGGCCAGATCCTTCCCACCTTCTGGATCAAGCTCGCCCTCTTTTTCGTCCCGACGCTGCTTGTCGATTTCCTCGTAGGCAGCCCGATCTCGCTCGAGTACCCGGTTCTCGAGCGTTTCAACTTCCAGGGCGGCGCCTTCATCGACAAGGCGCTGATCGCGCTCTGGCTGGCTCTGTCTTGCTACACCGGCGCCTTCATCGCCGAAAGCGTGCGCGCCGGCATCATGGCGGTGTCGCGCGGCCAGACCGAGGCTGCAAGCGCGCTTGGCCTGCGTTCGCGGCGCATCATGAGCCTGGTCGTGCTGCCCCAGGCGCTTCGTGTGATCGTGCCGCCGCTCATCTCGCAGTACCTGAACCTGACCAAGAATTCGTCGCTTGCCATCGCGGTCGGGTATCCCGACGTGCGCGCCACGCTCGGGGGCATCACGATGAACCAGACCGGGCGCGAGCTGGAATGCATGCTGCTACTGATGGGTTTCTATCTGCTGGTCAGCCTCGCGATCTCCTCCGTCCTGAACTGGTACAACGCCCGCGTGGCCCTGAAGGAGCGTTGAGGTGAGCGACACCAGCTTCGTTCGTCACGAGATGGTTCCGCCCCGGGCCGCGCCGACGAGCGGCATCGGCCCGATCCGCTGGGCGCGGGAGAACCTGTTCTCCGGCTGGCTCAACTCGGCGTTGACCATCGTGTCGGTGCTCGCGATCTGGTGGCTCCTGAGCCACGTGTGGCCATGGTTCGCCCGCTCGGTCTGGAACGCCGGCTCCCTGAGCGAATGCCGCGAAATCATCAAGGCGACCTGGGGCGAGGACGCGTCTGGCGCGTGCTTTGCAGTGATCCGCGAACGCTGGAACCAGTTCCTGTTCGGCTTCTATCCGCGCGAACTCTACTGGCGGCCGACGCTGACCTTCGCGCTCATGTTCGCGGCGATGGCCCCGGTGCTCTTTCCCTGGTTTCCGCGCCGGATGCTCTGGTTCTCGATCGCCTTTCCGGGTCTTGCGTACTGGCTGCTCTGGGGCGGGTCGATCATGACGCCGCTGGCGGCTTACGCCGGCTTCGGGGTGCTGTTTCTGGTGATGCGCCTGCTCCAGCC
Organism: uncultured Alphaproteobacteria bacterium; assembly: GCA_963700835.1. Taxonomy (GTDB): domain Bacteria; phylum Pseudomonadota; class Alphaproteobacteria; order Rhodobacterales; family Rhodobacteraceae; genus Amaricoccus. The sequence goes on along the minus strand of CAVOZD010000027.1, from coordinate 19,932 downwards.
CGTTGCGGCGGGTTTCGTGGCCCTCGGCGCGGCAGTGCTGGCGATGTTCGTCTGGTGGCTCTATCTGGCCGCACCGGCGGCGCAGGCGATCGGCGAGGCGACGCCGTTCCTGTCGCTGACCCCAGTCACGTCGAAGCAGTTCGGCGGCTTCCTGCTCTCGGTCGTGATCGGCGTGACCGGGATCGTCTTTTCGTTGCCGCTCGGCATCCTGCTGGCGCTCGGGCGGCGGTCGGACATGTTCTTCGTCAAGACCATCTGCGTGGCCTTCATCGAGTTCATCCGCGGCGTACCGCTGATCACCCTGCTGCTGGTGGCCTCGTTCCTTCTGAACATCTTCCTGCCGCCGGGCACTAATTTCGACATCATCCTGCGCGTCATCATCATGGTGACGCTGTTTTCGGCGGCCTACATGGCCGAGACGGTGCGCGGCGGGCTCGCGGCGCTGCCGAAGGGACAGTACGAGGCGGCTGCGGCCCTCGGGCTCGACTACTGGAAGTCGATGCGGCTGATCATCATGCCGCAGGCGCTGAAGATCTCGATCCCGAACATCGTCAACAACTTCATCAGCCTGTTCAAGGACACGACGCTGGTCGCGATCATCGCGCTGCTGGATCCGATCGGCCTGACCACCGCGATCCGGGCCGACAGCAACTGGAACGGCATCGTGTGGGAGCTCTACGGGTTCGTTGCGCTCCTGTTCTTCCTGTGCTGCTATAGCATGGGCCGGTACTCGCGCTGGCTGGAGGGCAAGCTCCAGACCGAGCGCCAATAGGAGACGCAAGTCATGGCCGACACCGCCGCAGATCTCGCCGTCCAGCCGGAAGCGATGAGGGTGACCGACGAGCCGGCCATCGAGATCGTCGACATGAATAAGTGGTACGGCCAGTTCCACGTGCTGCGCGACATCAATCTCACCGTCTTCAAGGGCGAGCGGATCGTGGTCTGCGGCCCGTCCGGTTCCGGCAAGTCCACGCTGATCCGCTGCGTCAACCGGCTCGAGGAGCATCAGAAGGGCAAGATCTTCGTCGACGGCACCGAGCTCACCTCGGATCTCAAGAACATCGACCGCATCCGCTCGGAGGTCGGTATGGTGTTCCAGCACTTCAACCTCTTTCCGCACCTGACCATCCTAGAGAACTGCACGCTCGCGCCGATCTGGGTTCGCAAGACCCCCAAGAAGGAGGCCGAGGAGCTGGCGATGCACTTCCTCACCAAGGTCCGCATCCCTGAACAGGCGGAGAAGTACCCTGGCCAGCTCTCCGGGGGCCAGCAGCAGCGGGTCGCGATCGCGCGGGCGCTGTGCATGCAGCCCAAGATCATGCTGTTCGACGAGCCGACCTCGGCACTCGATCCGGAGATGATCAAGGAGGTGCTCGACACCATGATCGAGCTCGCCCAGGAAGGCATGACAATGATCTGCGTCACACACGAGATGGGCTTCGCCCAGGCAGTGGCGAACCGGGTGATCTTCATGGACCAAGGCCAGATCGTCGAGCAGAACGAGCCGAAGGCGTTCTTCAACAACCCGCAGTCGGACCGCACCAAGCTGTTTCTCAGCCAGATCCTCGGCCACTAGGTCGCGGGTTCGAGCCTCCGCGGCACGGTGAAGTCCACGAGACGGCCGGATCCCCAGGAAATCTCGCGCCAGCGGGCGGCGTCGAAGTCGATGATCGAGGTCGCCGCGGTCGGGTGACGCTCGAACTCGGCGTCCTCGGGCGGCGCGGCGAGAAGCCGCGCGGCGGCCTCGCCGAGGCCCGGCTGGTGGCCGAGGATCAGCACCGCATTGTCCTCCGGCGCGGCGCGCAGGACCGAGAGGATGGCTTCGGGCTCGGCGTGGTAGAGCGCGGGAACCGGATCGAAGGTCGGCGTTCCGATCCGCGATGCGAGGATGTCCCAGGTCTCGCGTGTCCGCGTCGCCGAGGAGACGAGCCCATGGTCGGGACCGTAACCGCTGCGGGCAAGCCAGTCGCCGATAAGTTCGGCCGCGGCGCGCCCGCGCTGGCTCAGCGGACGGTCTATGTCGCGCTGTCCCGGGTCGGCCCAGCTCGATTTTGCATGGCGCATGAGGATGAGGCGCTTCATCGGATTTTTCTGCCACGAAACGTCGCCGGCGGGAAGACGCTTTGCCCCCGCGGCCGCGCGCGGAGAATTTGCACACGCGCGCATCAGTGAAGACAGGCTGATAAGCCTTTGAAGATAAAAATACGGCCGGCTGCGCGCGCGGCCGGTTAACCTCTCCGAAAGGGCAGCATTAGGCTCCAGCCCAGCCGGCTCGGCCGGTCGTCCCGCCAGGCGAGGCCGGTCTGCATGTCGAGATGCCCCGCGGCGGGCTCGGCGATATAGGTGCCGAAGATCCGGTCCCAGATCGACAGGCTGAAGCCGTAGTTGCTGTCGTGCTCGGCCCGGTGCACCGAATGGTGGACCCGGTGCATGTCCGGGGTCACGACGACCCTGCGGACCACGCGGTCGACCGGCCCCGGCAGGTCGATGTTGGCGTGGTTGAACATCGCCATGCCGTTGAGCAGGATCTCGAAGACAATCACGGCGAGCGCCGCGGGTCCGAGCAGGTAGACAAGTCCGATCTTGAGGCCCATCGACAGCGCAATCTCGGCGGGATGGAATCGGATCGCGGTGGTGACGTCCATGTCGACGTCGGCGTGGTGGACCCGGTGGATGCGCCAGAGCAGTGGCACTTTGTGGGTCACCAGGTGCTGCGCCCAGAGCGCCAGGTCGAGAAGAAGGATCGCGAGGACGATCTCGATCCAGGCCGGCCAGTCGAGCCGGTTGAAGAGCCCCCAGCCGCGCGCGCCGGCGTCGAGCGCCGCGCCGACCGCGAGCAGGGGCAGCGCGATCGCGAGGAGCCGCAGCGTCACGGTGTCCAGGACGATGATCGCCCAGTTGGTGGTCCAGCGCGCGCGGCGAGACTGGATCCGGGGCCGGCGGGGCGCGAACGCCTCGATGAGCGCCAGGACCGCGAAGAGCCCAAGAAAGACCGCGAGACGGATGAGCGCTTCGTTCTGCATGCTAGCGAAGGTGGCCGGGCCGCCCGTCCCGTCAAGGCGCCTTTGCGCGATCGGCCTCGATCAGCGTGCCCGCGCCGTGGGAGGTGAAGAGCTCAAGCAGGATTGCGTGCGGAGACGTGCCGTTGAGGATCACCACGGCGCGCACGCCGTCCGCGATCGCGTCGCGGGCGGTCCGCGTCTTGGGCAGCATGCCGCCGGAGATCACGCCCGACCGCGCGAGGCGCTCCACCTCGGCGATGTCGAGCCGCTGGATCACCGCGCCGTCGGCGTCCTTGACGCCGTCGACGTCGGTCAGCAGCAGCAGGCGGTCAGCCTTCATCGCGCCGGCGATGGCGCCGGCGGCGGTGTCGCCGTTGACGTTGTAGGTCTCCCCGGCCTCCCCCATGCCCACCGGCGCCACGACCGGGATGAAGTCGGAGCCGAGAAACGTGCGCAGCACGCCGGGGTTCACCTTCACCGGACGCCCGACCAGCCCGAGGTCCACTTCGACTTCGACGCCGTCGCGGGTCACGCGGCCGATGTCGCGCTCGCAGATCAGCAGGTTGCCGTCCTTGCCGCTGATGCCGACGGCGCGGCCGCCCTGCCGGGAGATCGCCTGGACGATCTGCTTGTTGACGCTGCCGGCGAGCGCCATCTCGACGACCTCCATCACCTCGGGCGTGGTGACGCGCTTGCCCTCCACGAACTGGAACTCGATGTCGAGCCGGGCCAGCATGGCGTTGATCTTGGGCCCGCCGCCGTGGACCACCACCGGATTGACGTTGCACTGCTTCATCAGCACCACGTCGCGGGCGAAGCGTTCGAGCGTCTCGGGGCTCTTCATGGCGTTGCCGCCGAACTTGATGACGATGGTCGCGCCATCGTAGGCTTGCAGGTAGGGCAGGGCCTCGGACAGGGTGCGCGCGGTGGCGATCCAATCGCGGGACTGGGCGGCGGTCTTTTCCATCGGGAACGGGTTCCGGACTGCGGGCGCGACCGGTCGGGCCGCTCAGTGCAGGACGCTCCTTAGGATGCGCGCGGCCGGGCGGCAAGTCGCGACACGATGAGTCTGGCAAACCGCAAGAGTCGAGAATATATTCGCATTTAAAATTATGATCTGGAAGGATGAGATCATGTCCGGACTTGCAGTGACCCGACGGCTCGGGATGGCGATGGCCGCGGTGCTGGCGCTGGCGGCCTGCGCGGAGCCCCCACAGCAGCGCGACCCCGACCGCTGCGCGTTCCTGCTCGATCAGTACGACCTGCTCGAGCGGACCTACCCCAACGAGACCATCAGCAGCCGCACAGGCCGGCGGGTCGTCAATCCGGTGCTGGGCCGGCAGATCGCCCTCATTCGTGGCGGACGCTGCCTGACCATGACTGCCGATCTCGCCGGCATCGAGGCCTTCGCGGAGACGCTGGAGCCCTTCCAGCCCGCGCCCGAGAGTGCGGCGATCGCGCCGACCTTCGCGAGCGTCGGCGTCCTGACCAGCATGGACGACGAGGCGCGGACGGTCGGGGTCTTCGGTGGGCTGGGCTATCGGGTGAGCACGGTCGGGGCGCAGGACCTCGGCCGCCGGGTCTATCTGGGGCCGTTCAACCGGGTCGCCGACGTCGAGCGCGCGCTCGAAGATGCGAGAGGGGCGGGGTTTTTCAGCGCCTACGCCACCCGGTTCGGGCCTTACTGAGCCGGCCGCGTCCCGGTCAGACCATCTCGGCGACGATGGCCCGCAGGCTGTCGACGCCGAGGCCGGTCTCTGCGGAGGTGACGACGATGTCGGGAAAGGAGGCCGGGTGCGCCGCGAGGCCGGTCGCGACGCTAGCCACCACCGCGTCGAGATCGGTGGGCCGGATCTTGTCGGCTTTGGTCAGCGCCACCTGGAAGGTGACGGCGGCGCGGTCGAGCAGGGCCATGATCTCGTCGTCGACCGGCTTCAGCCCGTGGCGCGCGTCCACCAGCAGGAACGCGCGGCGCAGGTTGGGCCGGCCGGCGAGATAGGCGCGCAACAGCGCCTGCCAGCGGGCCACGGCGGACTTGGGGGCCTTGGCGAAACCGTAGCCCGGCAGGTCCACGAGATAATTCGCCGCGCCGAGGGCGAAGAAGTTGATTTCCTGGGTGCGTCCGGGCGTGTTGGAGGCGCGCGCCAGCGCCCGGCGGCCGGTCAGCGCGTTGATCAGCGTCGACTTGCCGACGTTCGAGCGCCCGGCGAAGGCGACCTCGACCCGGTCGGCAGGCGGAAGGGCGTCCATCGAGGTCACGCCCTTGAGGAAGTCGCAGGGGCCGGCGAAGAGCTTGCGGCCGCGCTCGAGCGCCGCGTCGTCGGGCGCCTCGGCGCGGCCGTGGGGGGCGATCGTCATGGCGTAGCCGCCGCGCGCAGCGCCGCGAGGTCGGCCCCGCGGATGGCGCTAAGACATGCCGTGATGCGCGCGACCGGCCAGTCCCACCAGGCGATATCGAGCAGGGCGTCGACGATGTCGTCCGGGAAGCGTCGGCGCAGGGTCCGGGAGGGATTGCCGGAGACGACCGCGAAAGGAGGCACCTCGCCGCCGACCACCGCCCGCGCGCCGATCACCGCGCCCGCGCCGATCCGGGCGCCGGGCAGGATCAGCGCCTCGTGGCCGATCCAGACGTCCGGACCGATCACCGTGTCGCCACGGCTCTCGGCGGCGTAGACGGAAGGGTCGAACCCGACTTCCCAGCCGTGGCCAAAGATGTCGAAGGGATAGGTGGAGAACCCGCCCATCGCATGGTTGGCGCCGTTCATGAAGATGCGCACGCCGGTCGCGAAGGCGCAGAACGGGCCGATGTGGAGATGATCGCCCGCGAATTCGTAGTGGTGCAGGACGTTGCGCTCGAAGAACGTCTCCGGCGCGTCGGGATCGTCGTAGTAGGCGTAGCGCCCGACGGTGACGTTGGACCGACCTTCGGCCAGGGGCTGGAGGAACGTCACGCGCGGGAAATCCGCCAGCGGATGAAGCGTGGTCGGGTCGGGGCCGGTCACGTCGTCGCGCGGTCGCCCACCGCGACCGCGCCGCCCTCGATCACCTCGGCGTAGACGCCGAAGTCGGTGTGGCCCCAGCCGGCCTCCAGCGCGGCGAGCGTGTCCACGTCGGACCGGCCGGTGGCGGGATCGACGGTCGTCGCCTTGCACCGGCCGATGCGCTCGCGCACTCGCAGCGTCGCCGCGCCGACGTGGATGTCGCGGCCGACCAGGTCGAACTCCTCCCAGGGGGCCCAGCCCTCCACCCAGAGGTTGCCGCGGAAGCGCTGCATCTGCAGGGGCTTGCCGGCGCGCTGTTCCAGCGCCCGGCGGCTGGCGTGGTTGAGGATCGAGATCGACGGGAAGTCGCTGTCGGTCATGCCGCGGTCGGCGCGGACGACGAAGGCGGGCAGTACGCGCTCGGGGTCGTTGAGCGGGCGCAGCCAGTCGATCAGGCGCGCTGCGTCAGCGGCGTCGTCGGGGCGCACGCGGATCCCGGGGCGGTCGGGGTGGCGCAGGGTGACGGCTTCGTTCGCCTCGTCGGTCTCTGCGGAGATCGCCATCAGCGCCGGGGTGCGCGCCCCGCGCGAGAAATTGACGCAGGCCGCCCAGTCCCGGCTCTCCGGCGTGACCCGCTTGGCGCGGTCGTGCGCGATCGCCCAGACCCGGTCCCATGGCATGGTCCGCCCGGCTTCGAGGCGGGTCCCGGCGACCGCCTCGAAGCCGTGGCCCTTGATCGGATGGCGCCAGATCTCGCTCAGCCGCGGCTCCGCCAAGGCTCAGTCCGCCTTTCGCTTGCGTCGGAGCGAGCCGATGATGTTGCCGAGCACGTTGGGGTTCACGCCCTGGCTGCGCATGATGGTGTACTGTTGGATGAAGGTTATGGTGTTGTTGGCGACCCAGTAGATCACCAGCCCCGAGGCGAAGCCGCCGAGCATGAACATGAAGATCCACGGCATCCAGGCGAAGACCATCGCCTGCGTCTTGTCGGTGGGCGCGGGGTTGAGCTTCATCTGGAGCCACATCGTCACGCCCATCAGCACCGGCCAGACGCCGATGGACAGGATCGCGAAGAAGCTCGTCGGCCCCGGCGCGTCCCAGGGCAGCAGTCCGAAGAGGTTCAGGATCGAGGTCGGGTCGGGGGCGGAGAGATCCTTGATCCAGCCGAAGAACGGCGCGTGGCGCAGGTCGAGCGTCACGAAGATCACCTTGTAGAGCGAGAAGAAGATCGGGATCTGCAACAGGATTGGCAGGCAGCCCGCGGCGGGGTTGACCTTCTCCTTCTTGTAGAGGGCCATCACCTCCTGCTGCATTTTCATGCGGTCGTCGCCGGCGGTCTCCTTGATCTTTTCCATCTGCGGCTGGAGCGCCTTCATCTTCGACATCGAGACGTAGGACTTGTACGCCAGCGGGAAGAGCAGCGCCTTGATGATCAGTGTGAGCCCGATGATCGCGAGGCCCATGTTGCCGATCGCGGCGTTCATCCAGTGCAGCACCTGGAAGATCGGCTTGGTCAGGAAGAAGAACCATCCCCAGTCGATCGCGTCGACGAAGCGGTCGATCCCCTGATCGCGCTCGTAGTCGCGGATGATCTCCCAATTCTTGGCGCCCGCGAAGAGCGACGTCTCCGCCGAGGCGATGGCTCCGGGAGCGACGCTCATGACCGGCAGACGCATGTCGGTCTGGAAGGTGTCGGTGGCCTCGGTGTACTTGGCCACGGCGGTGAACGACTGGCCGGCGGCGGGGACCAGCGTCGACATCCAGTAGTGGTCGGTGAAGCCGATCCAGCCGTTCTCCTGAACGTCGATGGTCTCGGCCGCGGCGCGCTCTACCGGGCTGACCTCCAGATCGACGACCGAGTTGTAGCTCAGTTCGCTCAGCGACCCGTCGGTCACCATGATCACGCCTTCGTGCAGGATGTAGAAACCGCGGAGGTTGTCGGGCTTGCCGTGGCGGGCGATCACGCCGTAGGGAGCCAGCCGCACCTCGCTGTCGCCGAGGTTCTGGACGGTCTGCTCGACGAAGAACATGTAATTCTCGTCCACAGAGATGGTGCGGCGGAACACCAGACCGGCGCCGTTGTCCCACACCAGCGTCACCGGCGTCTCGACAGTCAGCCTGTCCCCGCTCTCGACCCGCCATTCGGTGTTGGCCCCGGGAACCGCATCGGAAGGCAGGTCGCCGGCCGGGACCCAGCCGTAGACGGCGTAGTAGGCGTTGGGCACACCGGCCGGGTTGAGCAGGGTGACGTTCGGGGAGTTGGGTTCGATGGTCACCCGGTACCGCTTGAGCTGCAGGTCATCGATGCGCCCGCCCAGAAGCGACAGCGACCCCGACAGCGCCTCGGTCTCGATCGGCACCCGCGCGGTCCGGGCCAGCGCCTGCTCGCGCGTCGCCGGCGCCGCGCCCTCGAGCTGGGGCGCCTGGGCCTCCGATCCGTCGGCGGCGCGCGGCACCGCGATGTCGCCGGGCTGCTGGGCGGACTGCTCGGTCCGGACCGCCGTCGGGTCGACCGTCGTCTCGGGCGGGGGGAAGAGCAGGAACCAGACCAGAATGACGGCGAAGCTGAGCGCCGTCGCCAGGAGCAGATTCCTGTTCTGTTCGTCCATAGCCCCGCCCCGGTAAGATCACGCTTTGGAATCTGCCCGGGTTCAACAGGGGCGCGCCCTAAAGGTCAAGGTGTATTCGGGTCGCCCGCCTTGGCCCGCGCGGCCGCCCCGTAGGCCCGTCCGGCAAAGGCCCGCAGCCACCCGAATGTGTCCGCGGCCGACATCGGCCGGGCGACGAGATAGCCCTGGAACTGGTCGCATCCGAGCGCCCGGAGCGCCAGTTCGGCACCCTCGGTCTCGACGCCTTCCGCGAGCGTGGCGATGCCCAGCGCGTTGGCCATCGCGATCATCGAGGCGGTGAGCTGGCGCTGCTCCTCGCTGGTCTCGATGTCTGCGATGAAGCTGCGGTCTATCTTAATGCGGTCGACCATGAAGCGGCGCAGGTTGGAGATGGACGCGTGGCCGGTCCCGAAGTCGTCGAGTTCGATGTGGAACCCCGCCGAGGCGAGCCCGCGGAGGTTGCGCACCACCAGGTCGGCGTCGCTCTTGATCAGCACGGTCTCCAGCACTTCGACGGCGATGCGCGCGGGCTCGACATCGAAGCGCTCCACCTCCCACTTGATCTTCTCGATCAGCCGCGGGTTGCGCAGCTGCGCCAACGCAAAGTTGATCCCCACGCGGGGGACCTCAAAGCCCGCCGCGTCCCAGGCGTTGATCGCGCCCAGCGTACGGGCGAGGACCACCTCGCCGATGCGCTCGGTCAGCTCGGTCTCGTCGGCCAGATCGAGGAAGTCGGCGGGCGAGAGCAGGCCGCGGGTCGGGTGCTCCCAGCGCACCAGCGCCTCGAAGCCCGCCAGCCCGCCGGTGTGCAGGTCGATCTGCGGCTGGAAGTGCGGCGCCAGCTCGCCTTTCTCGAGCCCGGCAAGCAGTTCGGTGTAGAGCTTCTCGCGCCGTTCGACCTGCTCGCGAAGCCCCGGCCGGAAGTAGGAGATGCCGCCGCGGCCGCTGGACTGGGCGTCCGACAGCGCGCGCTCGGCGTTGAAGAGGATGCGGTCGGCATCGGCGTCGTCGTCGGAGATCAGCGTCACGCCGAGACTTGCCCCGAGGCGCTGGGCGCCGCCGCGCACCGAGAACGGGTTTTCCAGCGCCAGCTGGATGCGCTGGGCGATGTTGGCCGCGGCGCTGTCGTCCTCGAGGTCGCTGGCGACCACGACGAAGTCGTCGTGGCCCAGATGCGCCGCGAAGTCCCCGCCGCGCAGGATTTGCTGGATGCGCCGGGCGACGATGCGGATGATCTCGTCGCTGGTTCGCGGGCCGAGTGTCTCGTGGAGCATGTCGAAGCGGTCGAGGTCGACGCGGATGACCGCAGTCTGGGTCGAGCTGCGGGCCGCGGCGGCGGCCTTTCGGCTGAGATAGGCGTGCAGGTAGGTCGCGTTCGGCATGCGGGTGAGCGGATCATGCAGGAGTCGGAAGCGGTTGTCCTGGTCCGCCTCGCGTGTCCGCGCGACCCAGTCGCGGATCCGCCGGCGCGCGGGCAGCGCCACGGTGACCCCCACGACGGCGAGACCGACCAGACCGACCAACGCGGAGGCCAGTAGCGCGAGGTCGACCGACTGGCGGCTGGCCGCCAGGGCGATCGCGGCGCGGTGGTCGATCAGATCGGCGTAGGGCAGCACATCACCGGCGAACCGGGCCTTGAGGAGGATCGCTTCCGCGGCGCCGAAGGGTTCGGCGTCTGTGACCGCGCGCGCGCGCGCGAGGGCCGCGTCGAGGCCCAGAGCGAGCGTCTCGACGCGGCTCGGCGCGAGATCCGCGGCCTGCTCGGCCCGCGCCTCGAGGCGCGCGGCGATGGCCGCCAGCTCCGTGGCCACCCCGGCGCGCAGGGCCGCGCGCGCGCCGGGCTCTTCGACGGTGGCCATCCATTCGATGCGGGTCATCACCGCCCGCAGCGCCCCCGGCTCCTCGGACATCTCCATCACCAGGCGGGCCTCTGCCTCGCGCCGGTCGAGATAGGCGCCGAGCAACAGATGCGAGCCGAGAACCACAGCCGCCATGAGCCCGAGCATCGCGGCGCAGACGCGCGAAAAGAGCTGGTCCGGGGAAAAACCGGAAACGGGCGGCGAATCCGTGGTCATGACCGGCAACCTAGTCCGCAGGCGCCTCAGCAATCGTTAAACGCCGGCTCTCGCTCGCCCAATAGTGAGCTGAATTGTAGGAGAATTTTTGGGATCGCCGGGGGCCTCAGAGCGACTTGAAGTCGAAGAGATCCGCGTCGAGAAGGTGGCTCGGGTTCGCCTGGGTCAGCGCCCGGAAGATCTTCTGACGGCGGCCCGGGTGCCTGGTCTCCCACGCGTCGACCATGTGCTTGATCGCCTGGCGCTGCAGCCCGTCCTGGCTGCCGCAGAGATCGCAGGGGATGATCGGATAGCCCATGGCCTTCGCGAAGCGGTCGCAATCGGCTTCGGCCACATGGGCGAGCGGGCGCATGACATAGACGTCGCCGGCGTCGTTGAGAAGCTTCGGCGGCATCGCCGCAAGCTTGCCGCCGTGGAAGAGGTTGAGCAGGAATGTCTCGATCACGTCGTCCCGATGATGGCCGAGCACGATCGCGGCGCAGCCCTCCTCGCGGGCGATGCGGTAGAGGTGGCCGCGGCGCAGGCGCGAGCAGAGCGCGCAGTAGGTCCTTGTCTCGGGCACCTTGTCGACGACGATCGAATAGGTGTCGCGATACTCGATCCGGTGCGGCACGCCGTTGCGCGCCAGGAACTCCGGCAGCACCGTGGCCGGGAAGCCGGGCTGGCCCTGGTCGAGGTTGCAGGCCAGAAGATCGACGGGCAGCAGCCCGCGCCAGCGCAACTCGATCAGCGCGGCCAGCAGCGTGTAGCTGTCCTTGCCGCCCGAGAGGCACACCAGCCAGCGCGCGTCGCGGCGGACCATGCCGTAGGTCTCGATCGCCTCGCGGGTCTGGCGCACGATGCGCTTGCGCAACTTGCGGAAGGCGGTGGACTTCGGCGCGCCCGCGAAGATTGGATGGATCTCGGCCTCCTCGTCGAACATCGGCGTCAGCGGTCCGGACGGCGCGGGGGCACGGGGTCGAAGCCCGACCGGCCCCACGGATGGCAGCGCGACATGCGCCGCAGCGCCAGCCAGCCGCCGCGCAGAGCACCGTGCCGGGCCAGCGCGTCGAGCGCGTATTCGCTGCAGGTCGGCTGGAAGCGGCAGTTGACCCCGAGCAGGGGCGAGACCGCCAGTCGATAGGCGTGGATCGGAACGGCGAGCATGCGCGCGGCCAGCCTCATGGCGCGGCGCGCCGCCGGTGCGCGGCGTCGAGGGCCGAGGCGAGGTCGTCGCAGAGGCGCGCGAAGGGCAGCGCCGCGGTCACCTCGCGCCGGCCGATCAGCACGTAGTCCCACCCCGGAAGGGCGTGGGAGGGCGCGACCTCCCGCGCCGCGGCGCGCAGCCGACGCTTGGCGCGGTTGCGCGCAACCGCATTGCCGACCTTCTTGGAACAGGTGAAGCCGACCCGCGCCGCCGCTCCGGCCTCCTCGGGCCTGCGCGCCCGGGCCTGCAGCACGAAGCCATCGCGGGTCTGCCGGCTCCCGCGACCGGTGGCGAGGAAGTCCGCGCGCTTCTTAAGGGTCGAAAGGGCCGCCGCCCCGGATGGCGCGCGCCCGGACACGGCGTCCGATCCGGCGCTCCCGCTCAGGCGGACAGCCGCTTGCGCCCGAGGGCGCGTCGCCGGTTGATCACCTGGCGGCCGCCCTTGGTCGACATGCGCGACCGGAAACCGTGGCGCCGCTTGCGCACGCGATTGCTGGGCTGAAAGGTCCGTTTCATCATTCTTCTCCGTCTCGCGCCACCGGGGGCGCCATGCGCCGCGCCGGGTTTTCCTTGCTGAATCCGTCAGCCGAGTCTGTTAGGCGGGCCAGGCGGCGAAGTCAATCGAATGACCGGCCAACGATCGGACGCCCGCAGTGGCCTGTAACAATGCGCGGCGCGCCATCAATCGGGCGTGATGGCGGTAACCGCCGGCCCGGTCGCGGCGTAGGGACGGGCTGACAACCGCGGAGGCGACGCCAGATGAACGAGATGACCCAGAGACACCCGGACCTCTCCGCCCGACGCTTCGCGCCGATCCTCGCGATCGCCGCCGGCGCGGCGCTCGGAGTGTACTATTTCGGAGACGTGCTGACCTTCGACGCGCTGCGCGACAATCGCGAGGCGCTGATCGAATGGCGCGACAGGAACTTCCTCGGGGCGGCGGCGGCCTACATGGCGATTTACGTCCTGGTGGTGGCGTTCTCGCTGCCCGGCGCCACGGTGATGACCCTCGGCGGCGGATTCCTGTTCGGGCTGGTTCCCGCGGCGGCCATGACCGTGGCGGCGGCGACGATCGGCGCGGCGCTGATCTTTCTCGCGGCAAGGCACGGCCTCGGCGACGCGCTCCACGCAAGGCTGACGGCCCGGGGCGGCGACGGGGTCCTCGCACGCATGGAGCGCGGATTGCGGCGCAACGAAATCAGCTACCTGCTGCTGATGCGCCTGGTGCCGGCGATCCCCTTCTTCGTGGCCAACCTCGCGCCGGCGTTCCTGGGCGTGTCGCTGCGCGCTTTCGCGCTGACCACGTTCTTCGGCATCATTCCGGGCACCGTCGTCTACACTTGGATCGGCGTGGGTCTTGGCGAGGTCTTCGACCGCGGCGAAACCCCGGACCTCGGCCTGATCTTCGAGCCCGCCGTCATCGGTCCGATCCTGGGGCTTGCGGCGCTGGCGACGCTTCCGATCGTGGTGCGGGCGCTGCGGGGCGGGGAGCAGGACCGATGAGCGCGACGCGGACGGATCTGTGCGTGATCGGCGCGGGCTCGGCGGGGCTCTCGGTCTCGGCGGGCGCAGCGCAGATGGGCGCCTCGGTGATCCTGATCGAGGGGGCCGAGATGGGCGGCGACTGCCTGAACCATGGCTGCGTCCCGTCGAAGGCCCTGATCGCGGCGGCCCGGCACGCCCACGCCATGACGAGCGGGGCGCCGTTCGGGGTCCGCCCGGTGCGCCCCGAGGTCGACTTCGCCGCCGCCAAGGCGCATGTCCGGCGGGTGATCGCCGGCATCGCGCCACATGATTCGGTCGAGCGGTTCGAGGGCCTTGGCGTGCGGGTGATCCGTGACTGGGCGCGCTTCGTCTCGCCCGAGGAGGTCGAGGTTGGCGGCGAACGCATCCGGGCGCGCCGCTTCGTGATCGCCACGGGCTCGCGCCCGTACGCGCCGCCGATCCCCGGGCTCGACCGCACGCCCTACTACACCAACGAGACCATCTTCGATCTTCAGGAGCGCCCCGAGCACCTGATTGTCATCGGGGGCGGGCCGATCGGCCTGGAGATGGCGCAGGCGCACCGTCGCCTCGGCAGCGCGGTCACGGTCCTCGAGGGCGCGCGCGCGCTTGGCCGAGACGATCCCGAGATCGCCGCGATCGCGCTGGAGCGCATCCGCGCCGAAGGCGTCGAGATCGTCGAGGGCGCGACCGTCGAGGCGGTCGAGGCCGATGGCGACGGGATCGTCGTGCGCGTGCGCGACGCCGCCGCGCGCCGCGGCTCGCATCTGCTGGTGGCGGTCGGGCGCAAGGCCAGCCTCGAGCGGCTCGATCCCGGCGCGGCCGGGATCGCGACGACGCCCGCCGGCGCGAAGGTCGACGCGGGCCTGCGCACCACCAACCGGCGCGTTTACGCCGTCGGCGACGCGGCGGGCGGGCTGCAGTTCACCCATGTGGCGGGATACCACGCCGGCGTGATCCTGCGCTCCGCCCTCTTCGGCCTGCCGTCGAAGGCCACGAACGCCCACATTCCCTGGGCCACCTACACCAGCCCGGAAATCGCCCAGGTCGGACTGACCGAGCCCGAGGCCCGGAAGGCGCACGGGCGCAGGCTGGAGGTGTTGCGCTTTCACTACTCCGAGAACGACCGCGCCCGCGCCGAGGGCGAGACGACGGGGCTGATCAAGGTGATGGTGGTGGCGGGCCGGCCGGTCGGCGTCAGCATCGTCGGGGCGCAGGCGGGCGAGTTGATCGGGCTCTGGGCGCTAGCCCTCGCCAACCGGATGAAGATCGCCGCGATCGCGGGCATGGTGGCCCCCTATCCCACGCTCGGCGAGATCTCCAAGCGGGCGGCGGGACAGTACTATGTCCCGCGGCTCTTCGAGAACGACCGGGTCAAGCGCCTCGTGCGGTTCGTGCAGCGATTCGGCTGAAGCGCGCCATCGGCTTGTGGGCGGAGGGCCAAGCGCCTACATTCCGCGCGCCAGCCGGGAACACGTATGTTTTTCAACACGCTTTCGGGCCGATTTCTTGGTCTGACGATCATATTCGTCATGATCGCCGAGGTGCTGATCTTTGTGCCTTCGGTGGCGCGGTTTCGCGAGGACTACCTTCAGAACCGACTGGAGCTGGCCCAGCTCGCCGCGCTGGCGCTGCTGGCGACGCCCGAAGACATGATCACGCTCGAGTTCGAGGCGGAGCTGCTGGAGACCGCCGACGTGGAGCGGGTGGTGCTGCGCCGCGACGGGGTGCGCGAACTGGTGCTCTCCGCGCCGATGCCCTCGCCACCCGAGGCGACGTTCAATCTCGTCGAGGCCGACAGCTTTACGCTGATGCGCGATGCGGTCGCCGTCTACAGCCGTCCGGGGAGCCGGGTGATCAACGTTATCGGGCGTAGCGGCCAGGGGGCGCGCGGCGAGGTGGAGTTCACCATGAACGAGGCGCCGCTCCGGGCGGCGATGATCGACTACGGGCTTCGCGTCCTCTACCTGTCGCTGGCGATCTCGATCGCCACGGCGTCGCTGCTGTTCTTCGCGGTGCGGCGCTTCATCGTCGGGCCGATCCGCCGCGTGGTGGAGAACATGAGCCACTACCGCGACGATCCCGAGGACGCCTCGCGCATCATCGCGCCCGAGAACAGCGTGCGCGAGCTGCGCGAGGCCGAGAAGGCGCTTCGCGACATGCAGGCCCAGCTCACCGGCGCGCTGCGCCAGAAGGAGCGCCTCGCCGCGCTCGGCGGCGCGGTCGCCAAGATCAGCCACGACCTGCGCAACCTGCTGACCACGGCGCAGCTCCTGGCCGACCGGATCGAGACCAGCACCGACCCGGGCGTGAAGCGCACCGCCCCGAAACTGGTCAGCTCGCTCTCGCGGGCGATCACGCTCTGCGAGCGCACGCTGACCTTCGGCCGCGCGGAGGAGGCGCAGCCCGAGATCACCGAGTTCCCACTGGCGCCCCTGGCCGAAGAGGTCGTCGAGAACGAGGCGCAGGCGGTGCCTGCGGCGGGCGTGCAGATCGCCTCCGAAGTGCCCGTGGGGCTGCTGGTCCAGGCCGACGCGGACCAGCTCTTCCGGGTGTTAACCAACCTGGTGCGCAACGCCGCCCAGGCGATCGAGGCCGCCGGGGCGCCCGGCCGGATCACCGTGCGGGCGCGCTGTGCGGAGGGCTTCACCGAGATCGAGGTCTGCGACACCGGGCCGGGGCTGCCAGAAAAGGCCCGCGAGAACCTCTTCCGGCCCTTCCGCGGCGGCGTGCGCAAGGGCGGCTCCGGGCTCGGCCTGGTCATCGCCTCCGAACTGGTCCGCGGCCACGGCGGCGCACTGTCGCTGGCGCGCAGCGGCGTCGAGGGCACGGCCTTCCTCATCCGCATCCCCCAGCGCAAGCGCCGCTGACGCCGCCTGGCTTGTCGCGGTCGCGCGCAGGTCCTAAGCCGGACCCGCGCAGCGCAGGGAGGATCTCAGCAATGACCGAGGCGGAGCCCGGAAGACTTCGCAAGCCGGCGCGCCGGCGCGACGCTGGTTCTGACCGTCGAGAACGCCGCGCGGCGCAACGCGCTGACGCCGGCGATCCTCGCCGCGCTCGATGCGGCGCTCGCGGAGGCGGAAGCCGACGCGGACCTGCGCTGCGTGGTCGTGACCGGCGCAGGCGGGACCTTCTGCGCCGGCGCCGACATCCGGGCCTGGGGCGCGCTCTCGCCGCTCGAGTTCTCGCGCGACTGGATCCGCGGCGGGCACCGGGTGTTCGACCGGCTGGCGCGGCTGCGCGCGCCCACGATCGCGGCGATCGACGGGCGCGCCTATGGCGGCGGGCTCGAGCTGGCGGCGGCCTGCGACATCCGCATCGCCACTGCGCGTTCGGAGTTCGCGCTGCCCGAGGCCGGGATCGGCGTCGCGCCGGGCTGGTCGGGGCTGCAGCGACTGGCGCGCCAGCTCCCTGCCCCAATCGTACGGCACATGGCGCTCAGCGGCGCGCGTCTCGACGCCGGACGGATGCACGCGCTGGGGTTCGTCGCAGCCATTGCCGAGGACGACGCGGTCGCGGAGGCGCTTGCCCTGGCGACGCGGATGGAGGCGCTGTCCCCGGTTGCGCAGGAGCTCGCCAAGCTCGTCCTCAACGCCGAGGCCGGGGAAGGCACGGAGGCGGCGCTCGACGCGCTCGCGGGCGGCTTCGCGGCGGCGTCTAACGACAAGGCGGAGGGTGTGCGCGCCTTCGCCGAAAAGCGCAGTCCGCGGTTTCCAGGCCGCTAGAGCGTCGGCCCGTCTGACTGAGTTGCACGGGATTCCCTTGGCGGGCGTTTTCTGACACAAACTGGCGGCCGGGCGGGAGGCCGGCTGCCATGTCGAGAGCCCTTTCGCTCGATCTTCACACCCGCGTTCTCGCCTTCGTGGTTGCCGGCGCCAGCCACCGGGAGGCGGCCACGCGTTTCGGTGTCAGCGCGTCCAGCGTGAGCCGCTGGCGGGCACTGGTCCGCGCGCAAGGCGATGCCCGGCCTGGGCCGCTCGGCGGCGACCGACGCTCTGGAGGGGTGGAGGCGCAAGCCGATCTGATCCTGCGCCTGCTGGCCGAGACGCCCGACGCCACCATCGAGGAACTGCGCGCCGCGCTGGCCGATCATGGTCAGAGCTTCGGTTACGGCACGCAGCGGCGGTTCTTCCAGCGCCGTGGGCTGACGCGCAAGGAAAGACGGCTCACGCTGGCGAGCAGGACCGCCCCGACGTCGCCAGGCCTGGTTCGACGCACAGATCGACCTGGACCCCGACAGGCTCGTCTTCATTGACGAGACATGGGCGAAGACCAACATGGGCCGCATCCATGGTCGAGCCCCGCGCGGCGAACGCCTGCGGATGGGCTTTCCTCACGGTGATTGGAAGCCCACCACCTTCGTCGGCGCGCTCACGAATCGCGAGATGATCGCGCCCTTCGTCCTCAGCGGCCGATCAACCGTGACGCCTTCGAGTCCCATGTCGCGCGCGTCCTCGCCCCGAGTTGCGCCTCGGCGACATCCTCATCATGGACAAGCTCTCAAGCCACAAGGGATCGCGAGCGCGCGCTAGTCGAGGCGGCGGGCGCGGAGCTGCGCTTCATTCCACCCTGCAGTCCCGACTTCAACCCCATCGAGAACGCCTTCGCCAAGCTCAAGGCGCTCCTCAGAAAGGTCGCGGAGCGCACCATCGACGGCCTCTGGTCAGCCATTGGCCGAATGTAGACCTCCTTGAGCCCCGCAGAGTGCACCGACTACTTCAACGCCTGCGGATACCATCCGGACTGATGGGATTCCGCTCTAGCGCCCGGTGAACCGCGGCGGGCGTCGCTCGGCCATCGCCGCTAGGCCCTCGGCGTGGTCGCTTGAGGCGAAGGCCGAGCGGATGCGCTCGGAGGCCGCCTCGGGGTCGAGCGTTCCGCGCGACAGCTCAAGGATAGTGCGCTTCATGCCCCGCACGGCGCCCGGCGCGAGCCCGGCGAGGGCATCGGCCATCGCGTCGGTCGCCTCCCCGATCGCGTTCGGGGCCACCAGCCGGTCGAGAAAGCCCACGCGCGCAAGCTCGTCCGCGTCGAACTCCTCTGCGAGCAGGAACGCCCGCCGCGCCGCCTGCGGGCCCAGGCGCTGCACGAAGCGGGCGATGCCCGCTGGCTCGTAGTGGATCCCGAGCCGCGCCGGCGGCGCGAAGGCGCGCATGCCCGCGACCCCGATCCGGAAGTCGCAGGAGAGCGCGATTTCCATGCCGCCGCCGTAGGCGCCGCCGTTGAGCGCCGCGATGGTCGGTGCCGGGAACGCCTCGAGCGCGTCGCAGAGGCGCGTCAGGGGATTGACGGTCCAGTCGGCTGCGGCCACGTCGCCCAGCGCCGCCCCGGCGCAGAAGCTGCGGCCCGCGCCGGTGACCACGAGCACGCGGAGATCAGCGCGGCCCGCGAGCTCGGCCAGCATCGCCGTGAAGGCGGCGAGATCGGCCTGTTCCAGCGCGTTGTGGCGCTCGGGACGGTCGAGGGTGATCGTCCCCCGCGGCCCGTTGGCGGTCAGGACCAGCATCGGCTCAGGTGCCGAGGTCGGCGAAGACCGGCGCGTGATCGCTCGGCCGCTCCCAGCCTCGCGCTTCGCGCAGGATGCGTCCCCCGGTCGCCCTGCTGGCGACGTCCGGCGTGGCCCAGATGTGATCGAGCCGGCGGCCGCGGTCGGAGCCTTTCCAGTCGGGACTGCGATAGGACCACCACGAATAGAGCCGGCCATCGGGGATGTGCGCGCGGGTGAGATCGACCCAGTCGCCCGCGCCGCTCACGGCGGCGAGGCGGTCGACCTCCACCGGCGTGTGCGAGACTACCTTCAGCAGCGCCCTGTGATCCCACACGTCGTCCTCGCGCGGGGCGATGTTGAGGTCGCCGACGAGAACCGCGCGCTCGGGCCGCTCGGCCGCGAACCAGTCTCGCAGCTCGTCGAGAAAGGCGAGCTTGTGGGCGAACTTGGGGTTGGCGGCCGGATCGGGCGCGTCGCCTCCGGCGGGGATGTAGAGGTTGTGGATCGTCAGCCCGTCGGCGGTGCGGGCGGCGACGTGGCGCGCATCGCCCCTCGCGCAGAAGTCGCGGTGGCCGGCGTCCTCGATCGGCACGCGCGACAGGATGGCGACGCCGTTGTAGCCCTTCTGCCCGCGGGCGACCACATGCCCGTATCCGAGCGCGCGGAAGCCGTCGAGGGGAAGCTTGTCCACCGGCGCCTTGGTTTCCTGAAGGCAGAGGATGTCCGGCGTTTCCTCGCGCAGCAGGCGCAAGACAAGATCTTCGCGCAAGCGCACGGAATTGATGTTCCAGGTGCAGAGTGTGAGGGTCATGGCGGCTCCGCCGGGGTGCGCAGGAAGAGTAGCGGCTGGGTCCGGGACCACAAGGGGGCGTCTCGGGGGCAGCGCGATGTCGGGCAAAGGTCGGATTAATCGCCCATGCTGGACGGAACGCCGGGTTACGCCGGCGAAGCCGACAACGTGGCGCTTTGCCGGCATCGCCGGGGGTCGGTTGATCCTGCGCGCAATTCGCGGCCGGCGGCCCGCGGTGGAAGCCGGGGCCTCCGCCGCCGCGCGCGTCAGGCGACGAGGCGGTAGCCGCCGGGTTCGG
>CAVOZD010000026.1:0-152058 GCA_963700835.1 uncultured Alphaproteobacteria bacterium | reverse complement strand
GATCAGGTTGATGGCGCGATCGTAGATGTTGGCGTAGCGAAAGACCGTCTCGATGCGCCTCCCGCGCCTGCAGCCCGACGATGTCCACCGGCACCGATACCGGCATGCCGACCAGCACCACCGCGCCGCCCGGTAAGAAGAGGCCCGGCAGGCCGAGGATCGCGGCAGCGGCGCCGCTGGCCTCGAAGACCACGTCCGCGCCCCAGCCGCCGGTCGTCTCGTCGAGGTAGTCGGCAAGGCTCGATTCGCCGACGTTGACGGTCTCAATCCCGGGATAGGCCCCGATGATGTCGAGGTTCGGCTGGGCGAGATCGGAGCGCCACGACCCTGGCCGCCGCCCGCCAGCGCCGCAAGCGCCACCATCATGCCGATCGGTCCCGCCGAGGTGACCACGGCGACGTCGCCGGGCTGGATGCGCGCGCGCAACGCCGCCTGCATGCCGATGGCGAAGGGTTCGACCATGGCCGCCCTCGGCGTGGTCACGTGGTCGGGCAGCCTGTAGGTGTAGGCCGGGGTGCACGACTTCCGGGGCGGGGCGCCGTCCGCCGGCAGCGTCGCCCAGAAGCGCACCGACGGATCGACGTTGTAGATGCCGAGCTTCGCCGCGCGCGAGCTGGGATCGGCTGCGGCTCGTGCAGACCCGGTCGCCGAGGCCAGCCCTCGGACGCGCGCGCCGACGTAGATCACCTCGCCCGCCGCCTCGTGGCCGAGCGCCATCGGCTGGCGCACCACGAAGGGGCCGATGTGGCCGTGGGTGTAGTAGTGCACGTCCGAGCCGCAGACGCCGACGGTGTTGACGGCGATGCGCACATAGTCCGAACATGCAGCGCCTCGCGACAGCGGGACCAGCAGGCTCAGCCTGCCCTTCTCCTCCAGCACAAGCGCGCGCATCGCCGCCTCCTATGGCCTGAGCGTGACCTTGATCGAGGCCGCCCCGTCGAGCGTCATGGCGATCCCCGCCTGGAAATCCCCGGGATCGAAGCCGATGGCTCAGGATGTCGTCAAGCGGCAGCAGCTGCTGCTCGAGCATCCGGATCGCCACCGGATAGTCCGCAGGGGCTCAGATGGCCGCCGTGGATGTTGAGCTCCTTGGTGTCGCCGATGATGGTCCAGTCGACCGTCACCGGCTCGCGTAAGACGCTGAACTCCACGAAGGTGCCGAAGCTTGCGGATCATGTGCAGCCCCTGCGCCACCGCTCGCCCGACGGCCCGTCGCCTCGATGTAGACGTCGCAGCCGTAGCCGTCGGTGAGCGCGCGCACCTCCGTCGACCACGTCGACCGCCCCCGCGGCCCAGGCATCGATGTCGCGCCGCAGCGTTGCGCGAGTTCGAGCGGGTCGCGCTGAAGTCGAGGGCGATCAGGCGCCGCGGGTCTCCATGAGCGCCGCCGCCACCATGCCCAGCCCGAGCGCGCCGCAGCCCGCGATCACCACGGCGTCGTGGAGCCGATCTCCCCGCGGTTGACCGCATGGACCGAGCACGCCAGCGGAGACGCGAAGACCGCCGTGGCTACTGGCAGGCACCTCGGCGGCCCGGTCGCTGGCGCTCGGCGGGGAACAGCAGGTACTCCGCCCAGGCGCCCTCGATGCCTTCGCCGTGGAAGCCGTAGATCTCGTGAGGCATGCACATCCAGTATGACCCGCGCGGCAGAAGCGACCAGCGCCAGCACGGCGACGATCTGCTCGAAACGGCCGTAGTCGCCGGGCGAGCCCGTAGCGGTCGCCCGCGCCCTCGCCGAGGGCCACCACCTCGCCCACGAATTCGTGGCCCGGCGTCACCGGCGTCTCGCAGTAGCCGCGGGCGCCTGGCATCGCCCCAGAACATCGGCGCCGCCGCCCAGCACTTGGCGTCGCTGGCGCAGATCCCCGCCGACACCGTGCGCACCAGCACCTCGCCGGGTCCGATCTGCGGCGTGGGCGCCTCCTCGAGGCGATAGTCCTCGGGTCCGTGGCAGATCACCGCCCGCATGGTCTTTGGGATGGTCTCCATCGCAATAGTCTCCCTCACCAGAGCGTGTATCCGCCGTCCACCACCACCACCGAGCCGGTCATGTAGCTCGACGCGTCGCTGGCGAGGAAATGCGCGATCGATCCCACCTCCTCGGGCTGACCGAAGCGGCCCATCGGCGTGCGGGCCTGCCATTCGGCGGCGACGTCGGGTTGCGCGAGCCCGCCCTCGGTCATTGGCGTCGACGATATAGCCCGGCGCGATGGCGTTGACGCGGACCCCGTCCGCAGCCCATTCCGCCGCAAGGCTGCGGGTGAGCTGGTGCACCGCCGCCTTGGAGGCGTTGTAGTAGCTCTGGCGCTGCGGCACGTTCGCGATCATCGCCGAGATCGAGCCGATGGTGACGATGCTGCCCTTGCCGGCCTCCCGCATCTTCGCGCCAAAGGCCCGGCAGCACCAGTAGACCCCGTTGAGATTGACGTTCATGACGTCGAGAAACGTCTCGTCGCTCACCTCGTGCGCCGCCTCGCCCGAGCGCGCGACCCCGGCGTTGGCCACCAGGATGTCGACAGCGGGCATCCCTTCGGCCATCGCCGTCACTGCGGCGCTGTCGGTCACGTCGAGGATCTCGAAGGACGCGGAATAGCCGTCGCGTGTCAGCCGATCCATGTTCTCCTCGAGCCTGGCAGCGTTGCGCGCGGTCAGATGCACATGCGCGCCCGCGGCGGCGAGCGCCTCGGCGCAGGCGAGCCGATGCCCTGCGAGGCTCCGGTCACCACGGCGGTGCGGCCCTCAAGGCTAAGGCGCTTGGCATAGATGTCGGTCATCGACCCCGCTCCTCCCCTGTTCCCTGCGGACGATCTGCGCGCCCTTGCCCGACGTTAGGCCATCACCGCCCGCCGCGCCATGGCCGTCCGGT
The DNA here is from genome assembly GCA_963700835.1 of uncultured Alphaproteobacteria bacterium. Classification (GTDB taxonomy): domain Bacteria; phylum Pseudomonadota; class Alphaproteobacteria; order Rhodobacterales; family Rhodobacteraceae; genus Amaricoccus. The sequence goes on along the minus strand of CAVOZD010000026.1, from coordinate 149,192 downwards.
AGACGCAGGCGCGAGGGTGCGCTTCTCATCCGTCGCCCCTGATGCGTTCTCCGGTCTGCGTGTCGAAGAACAGCGTCTGGTCGACCGGCACGTCGAAGCTGATCGGCGCGCCGATTTCGGGCCGGAATCGCTTGTCGGCGCGGACCATGACGCGGTCGTCGCCGAGTTCGATCACCAGATAGGTCGACTCCCCGGTCGGCTCGACCTCGAAGACCACGCCGTTGAAGGCCCCGCCCTCGACGATCGCGACATCCTCCGCCCGGAACCCCAGCGTCAGCGCACCGTCGCGTGGGGCGTTCGGAACGCGCGCGCCCGGCGCCTCGAAGACGCGACCGGTCGCCGCTCCCACCGCGAAGTTCATCGGCGGCGAGCCGATGAAGCCCGCGACGAACAGGTTGTCGGGATCGTCGTAGATGTCGTCAGGCGTGCCGACCTGCTGGATCTCGCCGCCCGACAGCAGGACGACCCGGTCGGCCAGCGTCATCGCCTCGATCTGGTCATGCGTCACGTAGATCATCGTCACGCCAAGCTCACGCTGCAAGTGCTTGATTTCCGCCCGCATCGCCACGCGCAGCTTTGCATCCAAGTTCGAAAGCGGCTCGTCCAGCAGAAACACCTCGGGATCGCGAATGAGGGCCCGCGCCAGCGCCACGCGCTGGCGCTGTCCGCCCGAGAGGTCGCGCGGGTAGCGCTTGAGATAGGGCGTCAGGTCCACCTTCTCGGCGGCCTCGGCCACCTTGGACTTGCGCAGGGACTTGTCGGCGCGGGTCACCTTGAGCGGATACCCGATGTTCTCGGCCACCGTCATGTGCGGGTAGAGCGCGTAGTTCTGGAACACCATGGCGACGTTCCGCTGTCGCGGATGGGTCTCTGTGACGTCGCGACCACCCATCAGCACTTTGCCGCCGCTCGGCGCCTCGAGGCCCGCGATGATCCGCATGGTCGTCGATTTGCCGCAGCCCGACGGCCCGAGCAGAACCAGGAACTCGCCGTCGCCGATTTCCAGGTCCAGCGCCTTCAGAACCACCGTGTCGCCCCATCGCTTGGACACCGAACTCAACGTCACAGACGCCATTCCTAGCCCTTTCTGACGATCCACTGGCCCAGGATGAGGGACAGGATGGTGGCGGCCCAGAGTGGCGCCGCACTCTCCACGAACCGCATCCAGAGGAGGTGGATGGCGACAAAGAGCACGACCGAGATGAAGACCCGGTCGAACATGTTGGTCTCGATCGGCAGGAAGCCCTCGCGCTTCATCGCGTCACCCCTTCACCGCGCCGAACGTCAGCCCGGCCACGATGTGCCGCTGGACAAGCGCCAGGACCAGCGCCGCCGGCAGGAGCGTCAGCATCGCCACGGCGGCCATCTCGCCCCAGTTCGTCCCGGTCACCGTCACGAACTCCGCAAGTCCGGTCGTGATCGTGCGGGCGTGCACCGACGTCAGCGTCGCGGCGAACAGATACTCGTTCCAGGCGAACACCCAGGTCAGGATGGCCGTAACCGCCAACCCGGGCCGCGCCAGCGGAAAGATCACCGTGGTCAGCACCTGGAACGTGCTGGCTCCATCGACATAGGCGGCCTCGTCCAACTCCTTGGGAATGCCGTCGACGATCCCCTGCAACAGCCAGAACGCGAAGGGCAGGTTGAACACGCAGTAGAGCAGGATGAGCCCGATCCGCGTGTCAAACATCATCGCGTCGCCGAACACGAAGACCTTGGTGTAGATCAGGAACAGCGGCAGCAGGAACACCGCGGGCGGCGCCATCGGTTGGTCAGGACCCAGAAGAAGATGTTGTCCTTACCGATCAGCCTGTAGCGCGACATCGCGAAGGCCGCCAGCAGCCCCAGCGTCGTCACCAGCACCGCATTCGAGGTCGCCACGATCAGCGAGTTCGTCATGTACTTCTGGAACGACGGGTTCGCGAGGACCTCCTGGTAGTTCGCCCAGGTGATCTTGTCGAAGTCGATGAGGAAGCTCGGTCGCGAGAAGAGGTCCGCACGCCGCTTCACCGAGACGACGAACATCCACCAGATCGGGATCAGCGTCACCATCGACAGCAGGATCCACATGGCGAACCCGAACCAGCGCGATCCGACGACCCTACCCATTGGACTCGTCCTTGCGCCCCGTCATCGCCACATAGAGCAGCCAGCAGAGCACGATGGTCATGTAGAGCGTCAGCAGCGACATAGCCGAGCCATAGCCGTAGTCGGTCTTTGGAAACACCACGCGCCAGATGTGCAGCCCGATGAAGCGCGTCGCCGCCCCCGGACCGCCGCCCGTGAGCATCCAGACCTCGTCCACGATCCTGAGTGCGTCCATCAACCGGATGAAGATGGTCGTCAGGAGAACCGGCTTGAGCATTGGCACGATGATGTCCCAGAAGATCTGCAACTCGTTGGCGCCGTCGATGCGCGCCTGTTCGATGGGGTCCCTTGGCAGGTTCGAAAGACCTGCCAGCATCGTGAGCGTCACCAGCGGGGTCCAGTGCCAGATGTCCATCAGCACCACGGTCAGGAACGCCTGATCGACATAGAGGCTGAGCCGGAAGTCGATCCCGAACCAATCGTCGAGATAGAAGGGCACCGGCCCCAGCCCGGGAACCGTCATCAGCCGCCAGGTCGCCCCGACCGCGATCGGCGCGATCATCAGCGGCAGCGTGTGAATGGTGCGAAACAGCCCCTTGAAGGGCACGTTGCGCATCAGGAGCTTGGCGAGCAGGAACCCGATGACCAGCTCGCTGCAGACCACGACGAAGGTGAATTTCAGGGTGATCCAGATCGAGTTCAGGAATGCGGCGTCAAACATGAGCCTGCGGAAGTTGTTCGCGCCCGCCCATTGCGCCTCGGGGTTCTGCGCGAACACGTTCCAGTCGAAGAACGACAGCACCAGCACGTAAAGGAACGGCAGCAGGCCGGTAACGAAGAGAATCGCGAGCGTCGGAAACAGCAGCAGCCAGCCGACGGTGTTGTGCCGCATCTTGGCGCCTCGCTGGGAAGAAGGTCGGGCGGGGCGCCGTGGCGCCCCGTCCCGGGGATCGGACCGGAGCCCTACTTGCCGTAGCCGAGGGTCTGCAACTCGGCCTCGGCGGCGGCGGCGGCGGCGTCAAGCGCCTCCGCCGGCGTCTTTTGCCCGATGATCGCCTCGTAGATGAACGGGGCCATCGCCTCGCGGACCTGCCCATGGAACGGGTAGGCCGGAGCGCCTGCGAACAGGTAGCCCTTGTCCTTCATCAGCGTGTAGTACCCGTCCGTCGCGGCGTCCTGCGCGACCACCTTGGGATCGTCATAGGTCGCCTGCTGCACGACGCGCGACCCTGCGACGGCCCAGTCGGCTTGAACAGAAGGCTGGCCGATGTACTGGAGCCAGAGCAGCGTCGCATCCTTGTTCTGCGAGGAATGCGGAATGCCAAACGCGCCGCCATCGTAGTAGCCGATGTAGCCCTCGCCGGCCTCGGCGGCCTCCATCACCCCTTCCCCCGTCGGCGGCAGTAGCACGCCGACATTGCCGACGACGTTCGACTTCTCCGCGTCGGTCGCGATCCAGGCGGCGTTTTCGCCGTAGACCCAGCCCTGAGCCGCGCGGCCCGCCGCGAACGTCGAAGCGACCTCGTCCCACGTCGACGCCGTCGCCTCCGGCGGAGCGTAGTTGATCAGGTCGACCCAGAACGCCAGGGCCTCCTTGGCAAGGTCGGAATTCACCATCCCGCCGTTCTCGACCGAGGCGCCGCCGGTCTCGACGTTGATGCCCCAATTATAGATGCCGAAGCTCGGCGCGATCGACTCGAAGAACTCGTAGAACGACGCTGGATGGCCCGAAGAGGCCTGAACCGTGGTGCCCCACAGCTCCAAGTCGTTCTCCTTGCCGTATTCGGTGAAGAACTGGGCGTTGTCGCGCCACTGGTCAAACGTTGTCGCGGGCGCGAGATCGTAGCCCATCTTTTCCTTGAACTCAGCCTGGATCGCGGGATCCTCGAACAGATCCTTGCGATAGAGATAGACCTTGATGAAGGCTTCCATCGGAATGCCGAACACGTCGCCGTCGCCGTTCTTGAAGTAGTCGATGAAGGTCGTGAACATCTCCGCGTCAAAGTCCGGCGCCGCGAGTTCGGGATCGTTCGCGAGCGCCTGGGTTATGTTCACCAAGAAATCGCGCGCCAGATACGAATAGATGATGTCCTGCTCGATGTAGACGAAATCGTAGATGCCCGAATTGGCCTCCATGTCCTTGATGGCCTTGTCGTACATCTGATCCCAGGACGTTGTCTCGAACTCGACGTTGATGCCGGTGGCTTCGGTGAAGGCCGGCGCCAGGACGTCCTTGACGTAGTTCGATGGCGGCGTGCTCTCGGAGACGCCGCGGATGGTCGAACCCGCGTAGGGCGCGCCCGCTTCCGACCAGAAGTCAGCTAATGACGGCGTCGCCACGCACAGTGCCAACGCCGATGTCGCGATCATTCTCCGCATCTTGTTCCCTCCCCTGAAGATGTTCTGATTGCCGCGCCGCGCGTGCAAGCTGGCGTGGACGAGTCTCAGCTTAACGCCACTTGATACATTTGTTAACTCCTACTTACGTTTGTAATTCACTCGCGAATTTGGTAATCTGTCCCGGTCGGACCATCGGTCGCAAACCAACGAATTACGGAAGGGAGCCGCCCCCCGTGAATGCGTCGAAGGAGTCGCACGAAACAAACGAGTTCCTGAGCCGAGTGGCCTGGCTCTACTATGAAAACGCGATGACCCAGAGCGAGGTCGCCGAGCATCTTCGGGTCACCCGGCTCCGGGTCAATCGGGCGATTGCCAGCGCCCGCGAGCGCGGACTGGTACGCATTGACATCGCCTCGCCCTTCGCCGCGGCCCAGGATTTGCAATCCGAACTGGTCCGGTGTTTCGGCTTGCGCGCGGCCTTCGTCGGGCTGGCGAGCCGCAAGAACTACGACCCCCACCAGGCGGTCGGGGCGGCGCTGGCCTTCCATCTGGACGATGCGCTTGACCAGGGCGCGATCGGTTCGATCGGGGTCAGCTGGGGGCGCACGCTCGAGACCGCGATCCGCCGCTTGCGCAAGCGCGCGCTGCCGGACCTCGAGATCGTCTCGATGATCGGCGGCACCGCAAGGGGCGCTTCGTTCAACGCCTTCGGCGTCGCCGCCGGCTTCGCCCAGAAACTCGGCGCGCAGTATTCCCTCTTCGCCGCGCCGATCTATTGCGACAGTGCGGAGATCGCGGCAAGCCTCCTCGCCTCGCCGCTGTTCGTGCGTCAGGTCGCCAGGACCCGAGCCGTCGACGTCGCGGTACTGGTGGCGGGCGATCTCTCCGAGCGCTCTTTCATGATCCGCGACGGCGTGCCGGCCGACGTCGCGGTCTCGGAACTCGAGGCCGCGGGCGCGGTCGGCGACGTCCTTGGGCGCTTCGTCGACGCCAGGGGGCGGCCGATTGATCATGAACTCAACGACCGCGCCATCGGCCTGTCGCTAGGCGACCTGAAGCGGCTCTCCAACGTGACGCTTGCCGCCGCCGGCCCGCACAAGGCGGCGATCATTCGCGCGGCGCTGCGGGCGGGCTACGCCCAGACGCTGATCACCGACGATCTGACCGCGGAGACGCTGCTGGCGGAGTGATGCAGGCGCGCCGCGCTCAAACCGCGCCGGGGACGCGCACCGTTCGGCTTCCCTCGGCGAAGCCGTCGAGCGCGAGCGGCCATGACGCGCCCGGCCACCTGATCTCCATGGCCCGCTTCCGCGGCCGGTAGACCGCGGTGTAGAGCGTGCCGAAACCGGCGGAGAAGGCCGTCGAATAGAGCGGCGGCTTTAGGAACGCGCCGATGAACTTCTCCTCCGGGTCGCGGTGCAGCGACATCCGGTTGAGCAGGAAGCGCTCGCGCTGGACCGTGGCGGTGAAGCGCGCGTGGCTCACCCACTCCACCGACTCCTGGTGGTTCGTCGCCACCGCCGCGTGGGTGATTTGCGCCGGCCGGTCGGGGGCGAGCATTGCGGTCAGATAATCCCGCTTCCGGTCGAGCACGGTGACGTTGTAACTCATGTGGGTGGGAACCCGCGCCAGCGCCCGCCCTGCCTCCGCTGCGGTCTCGCAGGTCTGGAGCACGTAGCGAAGGATCAGCGGCACGCCGAATCCCTGCGCGACGACCCGCCGTCCGCCGAAGGTGAGCGACAGCGCCAAGCCCGCATCGTTGATGCCATCGACGAGCCCAAACATGCCGTCGCTCGTCCCGAGAACCCTACGCCCGGCCCAGTCGGTCCGCAGCACGAGCGAATCAAAGGCGGTCGCATCGTAGTCGTAGTTGCGCACGAGCACTGGCGCCTTGCCCGGCCAGACCGCCTGTGAACAGCCCGAGAGATAGGGCGGCGGACAATAGAAGCTGAGGAACCGCGCCGCCAGATCGCCGCCGCCAGCGAGATCGCACAGCGTCTCGTAGAGCGGCGCGATCTCGGGCATGTGTTCCCGGAGCGCCCGGCGGCATTGCAGATAGGTCGGTCGGGCGTCCTCGCCTTCCTTCAGCCACCACTGCCGATAGTGTGGCCAGTACTCCTGAAACAGCAGAGCCCATTTCGAGCCCGGCATGGCGGCGTCGATCGCCCGCCAGTGCATCGCCACCGGACTACATGATCTTGAAGGCCGGCTCCGCCAGCGCCGGACCGGCCTCGGCGACCCCGAGCGGCTTGGCGGTGAACTGGTTCTTGATGCCGTGGATCCACTTCTTCGCGCGTTCGTTGAGCTGAAAGCCCTGGGTCATCGACCGCCCGCGCGTGACGAGAATACCGAGGTCGGCCCCTTCGTAGCGATAGTCGCCGGGCTTGAGGATGCGCAGGAAGAACGCTTCGTTCTCCGATTCCACCGCGCGCCGGTGGTAGTCGAAGCGGTCGAAGACCACCCGTCCGTCCTGCAGGAGCTTGTAGATTCCTGTCTCGGGCGCGTCGGTGAGAATGTCGACGCTGTCGTCGGTGTGCTTGATCACCATCTGGCTCCAGGAGTTGATCATGTCCGGATCGGCCCAGCGGGCGTTGAGCTCGTCGACGTCCAGGCTGAAGGTCTTGCGCGAGAACTCGAGCAGATGGAACAGGAAGAGCGGCGCGTCCGCGTGGGCGAACGCCGCATGGTTGGTCATCGACGAGGCGCCGGTGACCCGCGGGTTCAGCTCGCCCAGCCAGAGATCGCCGGTCTTCTTGTCGATAAGGAAATCGAGCTCGAAGTAGCCGCGATAGCCCTCGCGGCGAAGCTGCTCGCCGAACTTGAAGGTCAGGTCACGGGCGTGCTGGCGCACCTTCGGCGGGAAGGCGGTGGCGAAGATCTCGTTCCCGCACCAGCCGCCGCGATAGGGCGTGAGTTCCTTGAAGCCGACCAGCTCGGTCATCAGTGGCCCAACGATCGTGCCCTCCTTGGTGGCGCAGGCCTCGATGGCCGAGCCGCGGCAATCGATGCGCTTCATGATCTTGATCTCGCCCTCGCCCACGATCTCGTGCTCGTGGCGACGGAAATCGGCCTCGGACTTGATGAAGAACGTCGTGTGCCCACTGTCGCCGAACGCCGACTGCAGCACGAGATCATGGCCGATTCCAGCCTTCTCGCAGGTCTTGCGCAGATCCTCGTAGCTCTTGACCTCCGCCAGCGCGTTCGGGACCGAGGGCACCCCGGCCTTGTTGCCAATGCGCACCGTCTCGATCTTGTTGTCCATCGCCGTGCGCAGCTTGGCCTTTGGAAACCACACTTCGGCCCCGAGTTCCTTCGAGAGCCGCTCGGTCTCCTCGTCGAACATCAAGAAGAGGAACTTCGGCTTGCCGCCTCGGCGCTTGACGAAGTCGATCACCTCCTTGTGCTGCAGGAGGTAATTGTTGATGTCCTCGATCGACTGGAATTCCGCGTGCGGCGCCTCGGACGGACAGAAGACGTTGGGGTGCTTTCCATCGTAGCAGTCGATGTAACATATATACTTGAAGTTCTTAACCCACTCGTCTAGGCCGAGCAGATTGAAGTTGGTCGCAGAGATGAAATAGATCGGATCCTCGTTGCGGTGAAAGTACCTGCGTATCTCCGAGATGTTCTTCAAGCTCTTCGCCATTCTGTCCCCTCCCGTTATTCGGCTGCAGTGCGCATGGCGCTCTTCACGCGGTCGGCTAGCGCCTGTTCGGAGAACACCCGCAGTCCAAGATCAGCCCGGTAGCCGTGGATCTCGTTCACGTCCAGCGCCCGCATGAAGGCGAGGATCTCCGCGCTCACCACCTGCCCCGGCACTAGGATAGGGAAACCCGGCGGATAGGGAATGATGAACGACGCCGACACCACCTCGCGTCCGCTCTCGAGCGCCGCCTTCACCGATCCGTCGAGCGCGAGATAATCGCAGTTGTTCTCGTCATAGGCCATGAAAAACGCTGACCGGATATCGCCCTCCGGCGTCACGTCATCGGCTCGGAAGGCGTCATGGAAGCGGCTGAAATCAGGCAGCGGCGGAAGGTCTTCCATCAGGTTCTTGACACGATGCTCGAAGGCGCGGCGTTCCATCTTCGACGCGTCGTCTAGCCGGTCGTCGAGATCCTTGGCGATCTCGACGAGCACCTCGATGAGGTAGGCGACCGAGGAGCGCGTCGTGCCGATGTTGGTCATGAACAGCACGGTGTTGCGCGAAGTCTTGTTGATCTGGATCCCGTACTTGTCCATCAGGATCCGGGTCTTGAAGGTGTCGCCGTCCCATCCGGTGCCCCCGACGACCAGCGTCACCCGCGTCGGGTCGAGCACGAATTCGTCGCGTTCCCAAGCCTCGAGCATGTCGCTCCAGCCCTGGCCCGATTCGTAGCCGTCCCGAACACCGCCTCCCCGATGGCCTTTGGGCACCATGTCGCCGGCCCCGAGCACCTTGAAGTACTTCCGCAGCAGAGGATGCGAGGAAATCGCCCGGCGCATCGACATGGCGGCCTCGATCTGACGCTGTACGAACTCGAAGCCCTCGAGCTCCACCTGTCGCCTTCCCACATCGAGCGACGCGATGATCTGGTAGTTCGGAGAGGTCGACGTATGGGTCATGTAGGCCTCGTGGAAGGCCTCCTCCACCTCCCCCTTGAAGTCCTGGTCGTGCACATGGATCATCGAGCCCTGCCGCAGCGAGGTCAGCGTCTTGTGCGTCGATTGTGTTGCGTAGACCCGCACCCGCGCGCCCGGAGGCGCGACAAGCCGCGCGTCGAGCAGCTTTGCGTCGTCGGCGCCTGAGAGGTCCTTCTGCTGCTTGGCGTAGGCCGCGGCTTGGGCGTCGCTGCGCAGCCGCTCGCGCAGGGACGCCGCCGCCTGCATCGCTGTGCGCTGGCGGTAGATTGGGCTGAAGCGCGCGAAGGCGAACCAGGCTTCGTCCCAAAGGAAGACCAGGTCGGGCTTGATCGCTAGGCACTCCTCCATGAACCGCTCGACGTTGTAGACGATGCCGTCGAAGGTGCAGTTGGTCAGAAGCAGCATTCGGACGCGGTCGAGCTTGCCCGCCGCCTTGAACGCCAGGAGCTGCGCCTTGACCTCCCGCAGCGGGACCGCCCCGTACATCGAGAACTCATCGAGCGGATAGCTGTCGAGATAGCAGACCTGCGCGCCCGCGAGCACCATTCCGTAGTGGTGCGACTTGTGGCAGTCGCGGTCGACGAGCACGATGTCGCCAGGACGCACCAGCGCCTGCACCACGATCTTGTTGCAGGTAGATGTGCCATTTGTCGCGAAGAACGTCTGCTTCGAGCCGAAGGCGCGGCTGGCAAGCTCCTGTGCCTCCTTGATGGGGCCGTGCGGCTCTAGCAGGCTGTCCAGCCCACCGCTGGTCGCCGAGGTCTCCGCAAGAAAGATGTTGGGCCCGTAGAACGCCGCCATGTCCTGGATCCAGTGGCTGCGCGAGATCGATTTGCCGCGGCTGATGGGCATGGCGTGAAAGACGCCCGTCGGCTGCTTGGAGTACTCCACCAGCGCCGTGAAAAACGGCGTCTTGTTGCGCGCCTGAACACCCCGGAGAATGTTCAGGTGCAGCTCGAGAAAGTCTTCCTGATTGTAGAACACGCGCCGGCAGATCCCGAGATCGAGCCCGGCGATGTCCTCCACGGAGCGTTCGGTTACCAGATAGGCGTCGAGCTCCGGTCGCACCCGCGCGATCAGTCGGCAGAGCTCGGGCCCGTAGTCTTCCGGGGCCATTCCCTCGATCTCGCTGCGATCGCCGGCGTTGCGCAGATAGCGCGTGAGGATCGGAAGCTGGAAGCGCGACTTCAGCGTGAGGCCGGGGCGTACGACGACGGCCTGGATGTTGTAGTTGAAGAGCACCGCGATCAGCGCGTCCTCAAGGCTCGGCACCACCACCGGCTCGTATATGAATCGGTCCTCCGGCCGGCGCATCTGGGCCACGTTGTTCTTGAGCCAGCGTTCCTGCTGCTCGGTGACGCTGTCGACGATGAGCACCTCGAAGTAGGGTTTGCTCATCGCCCGGGCGTCCGGCGACAGAAGCGCCTCGTCCTCATGTTCGTCGCCGTCCGAACTGTCGCGTTCCAGCGGGATGTGGCGGCGTCGGTAGGCACCGGTCATCAGCCCGCGCGTCACCCGGGTCACCCCGAAGGCGAGGTCGTCGAGATTGGCCTGCTCAAGGAGACGACGCAGGTGGTTGAATGCCTGCGTGCCGGGGAAGGCCCAGTAGTGCTCCAGCACCGACAGCGACTCGAACAGCTCCGCGATCGCCTTGCGCTGCTTGTCGGCCTTGCGGCCCGAGGGATCTCGGGCCAGCGCGGCGATCGCCGAGCGCAACGCCGTCCATCGGTCCGCCCGAAGCTGGATCGCCGAATAGTAGTCGTCCACCGAATGCATCAGCCCCCCTTGTCGATCGGCTACGCCGGCCGGGCGTGACGCTAACCGCTCGATCTTCTTCCGAGCATGGAAACAGATAAGTCTGCGAATTGCGAGCCCTCTTGCGTGATCGAATCCGCTGGTGCTTCCATGCCCAGACCCGCCCTCGATCCCTGCTGCGGCGTCTCGAGCGGACCGAGCGTGCGAAGGTAGGCGTCCGCGCCGCTCGCCCGGTCGTAGACTGGGAAATCCGCCTCGCGGTCGCGGAAGCTCTTGAGCACCTGACCGAGCCCCTTGAGCCCGGTCTCGCGCTGGCGGCGCACCATGTCGAGATCGATCTCGATCGGGAACATGTCCTCCTGCCCCGCAGACTGGTGCAGCACCGTCGCCGCCGGATCGACCACCAGCGAGCGCCCGACGCCGCCGGCTCCGAGGCCGTTCACATCGAACACGTAACACTGGAACTGAGCCGCCGTCGCGCGGGCAATGGCGAGCTCCGCATCGCGGTCGGTGGTGCCGGTCAGCACCGGATGAAGCAGCACCTCGGCGCCCTGGCTGGTCAGATGGCGCGTGGTCTCGGGAAACCAGATGTCGTAGCAGATCGACAGGCCGAAACGGCCGACCTCGGGCACGTCGAAGATGCAGAACTCCGTGCCAGCGGCGATGTCACGCTCGTAGGGCCGGAATGGGAACATCTTGGCGTACCGCGCAACGATCTCCCCCTGCGGGTTGATCACGGTCGCCACGTTGCGCACAGCGCCGCTCTCGGCGCGTTCGAACATCGACCCCGGGATGAGCCAGACCCCATGCCGGAGCGCGGCGGACTGGAAACGCGAGACCGTGTCGTTCTCCATTGGCGCTGCGAACCGGTCGAGCGGCCCGAACGGCGCAAGTTCGCTGAAGAGCACCATCTGGGTCCAGGGGAAGCGGGCCATGAGGACCTCTAGGCGGTGGAGCATAGCGTCGACGTTCGAATGCAGCGCAGCGATGTGCATCTGCACGCCGGCGATCGCGAAGGGTGTCATAGAGGCTGTTCTCCGAATGCGCGCCGGCCCCGAAGCTCCCGGGACCGCGCCGGCGCGCGGGTCTGGATGGTCCTAAACGCGGCCCGTCACCCTAGACCGCAGCGCGGAAAGCGCAAGGGGCCGGCTGCTCGCCGACGCGGCCGTTGCCGCGCCGCAACAGCGGCCCGAAAGCGCGAAAAGGCGCGTGCAAGCACGCGCCCATCCTCGGTTTTGGCCAGTTCGGAACGTCAGGCCTTCACCTTCTCCGCGACGGCATCCGCGAGCGCCGCGGCGAGGATCGAGAGCCCCTCCTCCACGATGTCGTTCGACGCCGTCAGCGGCACCATGATCCGCAGCGCATTGCCGTGCATGCCGCACGACAGCAGAATCAGCCCGCGGCGCAGCGCATGAGCGCAGACCGCCTTGGTGAGCGCCGCGTCCGGTGTCGCCGTCTCGAAGTCGGTGACGAATTCGACAGCGATCATCGCGCCGATCCCGCGGATGTCCCACATCCGGTAGGGCGCGACCGTCGAGCCGATCTCGGCCAGGCGCGTGCGCAGGCGGATGCCGAGCTCTGTCGAGCGGGCCAGCAGGCCCTCGCCCTCGAGCGCGTCGATTGCCGCGAGCGCCGCGGCGCAGGCCACCGGGTTGCCCCCGTAGGTGCCGCCCAGGCCTCCCGGAGGCACCGCATCCATCACCTCCGCCCGGCCGATCAAGCCGGCGATCGGATAGCCGCCAGCCATACTCTTGGCCACGGTGATCAGGTCCGGGACCACGCCGGAATGCTCGATGGCGAACCAGGTCCCGGTGCGGCCGAAACCGGCCTGGATCTCGTCGGCGATCAGCAGGATGCCGTGCCGGTCGCAGATCGCGCGCAGCGCCTGCAGCATCTCGAATGGGACCGGCGTGTAGCCGCCCTCGCCGAGCACCGGCTCGATGATCATCGCGGCGATCCGGTCGGGCTGGGCGTCGGTCAGCAGCAGAGACTCCAGCACCGCCAGCGCATGCGCAACGGTGATCCCGTCGCGAGCGGAGGGCATTGGCGCGCGGAAGATGTCCGAAGGGAACGGTCCGACGTCCTTTTTGTAGGGCGCGATCTTACCAGTCATCCCGAGCGTCAGCAGCGTGCGGCCGTGATAGCCGCCGCTGAAGGCGATCACGCCCGGCCGGCCGGTCGCCACGCGGGCGATCTTGACGGCGTTCTCCACCGCCTCGGCGCCGGTGGTCACCAGCAGGGTCTTCTTGGCGAAGTCGCCCGGCGCGAGCGCGTTGAGCCGCTCGGCCAGCGCCACGTAGGGCTCGTAGGGCACCACCTGGAAGCTGGTGTGGGTGTAGCGCTCTTCCTGGGCCTCGGCCGCGGCCACCACCGCCGGGTGCCGATGACCGGTGTTGAGCACCGCGATCCCGCCGGCGAAGTCGATGTAGCGCTTGCCCTCGACGTCCCAGAGCTCGGCGTTTTCGGCATAGGCGGCGAAGACCGGCGCGGCCGAGGCGACGCCACGCGCAACGGCGGCTTCGCGGCGCGCCCAGAGCGCGGCGTTCGTCGAGGCGGCCGACGCAGGCCCTGCGACGGTCTTCTGGGCGACGGAAACCGCCATGGTCTTCCTTGCGCGGGGCTTGCGGGTATGCGGTTTCGCGGCCTGTGCCATTCTGGGATTCCTTTGCCGAGTGGTTGGGAGATAGCTGATGAACATTCTTGACGGATGTTTAATATTCTTGTCAACAGACGTCCATCCCGCATCAACGGGATGCCGACACGATCGCGGAGGCGCGTCTTGGACATAGGAAAGAAGCTTCAGTCCGTCCGCATGTCCCGCGGGCTGTCGCAGCGCGAGCTCGCGGCGCGCGCGGGACTGACCAACGGCGCGATCTCGCTGATCGAGACCAACAAGTCGAGCCCGTCGATCGCTTCGCTGAAGCGGCTTCTCGACGCCATCCCGATGAGTATGGCGGAGTTCTTTTCCGAGTTCGACTCGTCCGGACGCCCGCGTCACTTCTTCCGCGCCGCCGACTTCATCGAGATTGCGCCTCAGGACGCCGGAATGAACGGCGCGCGGTCAGCGCGCATTTCGCTGCGCCAGCTTGGCGTTGGTTCGGGGGCTGCGCTGCAGGTGCTGCACGAGCGCTACCCGCCAAGCTCCGACACTGGCCCTGAGCTGCTGTCGCATGACGGCGAGGAGGCGGGCGTGGTCATCGCCGGCGAGATAGAGGTGACTGTGGACGGCGAGACCCGCACACTGCGGGGCGGCGACGGCTACCTCTTCCAGAGCCGCCTGCCCCACCGCTTCCGCAACGCCTCCGACGCGCCCTGCGAGATCGTCAGCGCCTGCACGCCGCCGACTTTCTGAGCGCCGCGCGGATTAGGCCGGCGCCGCTCGCGGCGGCAGGTCCGCCATTGGATCGTCGAAGCCGTACGCGCTGAGATCCTTCACCGCCTCCTCGCTGGCGCGCCAGCGCTCCTTTTCCGCCTCGGTGGCCCGCGGCGAGAAGAACCCGGTCCAGGCGTAGAGGATGCCGATCACCGGCGCCGTCCAGCAGGCGAAGGCGAGCGGGATGTAGAGCAGGTTCTGGAAGTTGCCGTCGGCGATCCCCAGCCCGAGCGCGCCGATCACGAATGCGCCGCCGGCGTTCCAGGGGATCAGCGGCGACATCAGCGTGCCGCCCTCCTCGATGCCGCGGCTGAGGTTCAGCGTCGAATATCCCATGCCGCGATAGACCGGCGCGAAGGTGCGTCCGGGCAGCGCGATCGACAGGTAAGGATCGCCGGCGACGAGGTTGGTGGCGAAGGCCGCGCCGACCGCCGAGGTCTGCACCCCGGCGAAGCTGTGCACCTTCGAGACCAGCGCCGAGATGATCGCCTCGAGGCATCCGGTGCGCTCGAGCGCGCCGCCGAAGCCCAGCGCCAGCAGCACCAGCGAAATCGTCCACATCATCGACTGGATGCCGCCGCGGTTCAGCAGGCTGTCGATCTCCGCCACGCCGGTCTCGATGGTGTAGCCGTAGTTGGCGTAGGTGAATACGTCGTGCAGCCCCGCGCCCTGGAACAGCATCGCCATGATCGCGCCCACGACGACGCCGGCGAAGAGCGAGGGGATCGGCGGCTTGCGGGTCACCGCCAGATAGATCACCAGCGCCGCCGGCAGCAGCAGCCAGGGCGAGATCCAGAAGTTAGCGTCCAGCGCCCCGGTGATGGCGTCGATGCGCTCGAACGAGGCCTCCTGCCCCTCGAGGCCGGCGAAGCCCGCCCAGAGATAGATCGCGAGCGCGATCAGCATCGCCGGCACCGTCGTCGGCATCATGTTGCGGATGTGGTCGAACAGGTTTACCCCGGTCACCGCCGGCGCGAGGTTGGTGGTGTCCGACAGCGGCGAGACCTTGTCGCCGAAGAATGCGCCCGAGACCACCGCGCCCGCCGTCCAGTAGACCGGAATGCCGAAGCCGGCGCCGATGCCCATCAGCGCCAGCCCGACTGTGCCGACCGTGCCCCAGGAAGTGCCGAGCGACACCGAAACGATCGAGCACAGGATCATCGCCGCGGCGAGGAAGATCTGCGGCGAGAGCACCTTCAGCCCGTAGTAGATCAGCGTCGGCACCGTGCCGCTGGCGATCCACACGCCGATGATCATGCCGACGGTGATCAGCACCGACACCGACGGCAGCGACACGTGGATGACGTGGAAGACGCCCTCCTGGATGTCGTCCCAGGTCCGCCCGAGATAGACGCCGACGAGACCGGTGATCGCGAGCCCGCAGGCCAGTGGAATGTGCGGCGTGAAGTCGCCGAAATAGAACAGCTGGACCCCGAGGATCGCCAGCGTCAGCACGACCGGCACGAGGGCCAGCCCCAGAGTCGGCGTCCGAGGTTCCGTATGCGCAGCGCTCATGAGATGTCCCCCTCCGTCTGAGCTTGTGCCGTCCGGACCCGGCGTCCTCTGCGGGACGCCGGAGCCGCGCCGCCGATCACTCGGCGGCGGCGAGCAGGCTGGCGTTGCCGCCCGCCGCCGTGGTGTCGATGCAGAGATGCCGCTCCACCAGATACCGCTCCGGGCAGACGATCGCCGTCTCCAGCGGCACGATCGCGCCCGTCCGCTTCGACAGCGCCACCCGCAGGTCGCGGGTCCAGTCCGACGCCCCAGCTGCGGCCACCGCCGCGACGCCGCCCAGTGTCGTCAGCGTCGCCGCCGCGACCGTGCCGTCAAGACCGGCGACCGGCGCGCCGGCGTCGCGCAGCGGCCTGGCCGCCGCCTCCGCGCCCGGCGCGACCATCACCGCCGCGCAGCCGACCCCGAGCGCCTGCACCGCCTGCGCCAGCGCGATCTCCGCGCTCGGCCCGAGGCAGAGAACCAGCCCCTTGGGATAGACGCTCAGCCGGTTGCTCTCGCCGGTCGGGCCGGGCAGCGTGTGCGGGCTGGTGTCGAGCGCGGCGGTCTCCGACAGCGCCTTGCGGACCACGCCGCTGCGTTCCGGCAGCGCCTTGCGAAGCACACCGACCCGGTCCGTTCGCGCGGCCCAGTTGCGCGCGTCGATCCCGGCGATCGCCTTGCCGAGCTTGTCCGCGCCGATCTCGGGACCGCTCGGCGCGTCGTGGGCCTCAGGCTTTTCGGCCCGGCGGAAGCGGTTGACGTACATCGGCCCGCCGGCCTTGGGCCCGGTGCCCGACAGCCCCTCGCCGCCGAAGGGCTGCGAGCCGACGATCGCGCCGATCTGGTTGCGGTTGACGTAGGTGTTGCCGACGTGGATGCGCTCGACGATCTGCTGCACCCGGTCGTCGATGCGGGTGTGCAGCCCGAAAGTCAGCCCGAAGCCGCGGGCGTTGATCGCGTCCACCACCTTGTCGATGTCGCGCGCCCGGAAGCTGGCGACATGCAGCACCGGTCCGAAGATCTCCCGCTCCAGATCGCCGATGCCGCCCACCGCGATCACCGCCGGCGCCACGAAGGTTCCGGTCTCCGGCGCGTCGAGGCGCTTGACCAGCCGCCCCGCCTTGGCCTGCTCGGCGACGTAGGCCGAGATGTCGCGCTGCGCCTCGGCGTCGATCACCGGCGAGACGTCGGTGTCCAGCGACCAGGGATCGCCGATCGACAGCGACTCCATCGCGCCGCCGAGCATCTCCATCAGCCGCTCGCGCGCCTCCTCCTGCACGTAGAGCATCCTGAGCGCCGAACAGCGCTGGCCCGCCGACTGGAACGACGACAAGAGGATGTCGCGCACCGCCTGCTCTGGCAGCGCGGTGGAATCGACAATCATCGCGTTGAGCCCGCCGGTCTCGGCGATCAGCACCGCGTCCGGGCCGGCGTTGGCGGCCAGCGCCTTGTGGATGATCTGCGCGACCTCGGTCGAGCCGGTGAAACACACCCCGGCGATGCGCGGATCGGAAGTCAGCGGCCCGCCCACCGTCGGCCCGTCGCCCGGCAGGAGCTGCAGCGCCGCCGCCGGCAGCCCGGCCTCGCGCATCAGCGCCACCGCCCGCGCGGCGATGATCGGCGTCTGCTCCGCCGGCTTGGCCAGCACGACGTTGCCGGCCGCCAGCGCCGCCGCGATCTGCCCCGAGAAGATCGCCAGCGGGAAGTTCCACGGGCTGATGCACACGAAGACTCCCCGCGCCGCGCCCGGCTCCTCCGCCTCGAGCCGCTCGGCCTCGTTGGCGTAGTAGCGCAGGAAATCCACCGCCTCGCGCACCTCGGCGACGCCGTCGGACACCGACTTGCCGGCCTCGCGCGTGGCGATGGCGGTCAGTTCGGCGATGTTCTCCTCGTAGAGGTCGGCGGCGCGGCGCAGGATTCCGGCGCGCTCCGCGACCGGCGTCGCCGACCAGTCGGCGAACCCCGCCTCCGCCGCATCGAGCGCGGCGGCGACGTCGCCGGCGCTGGCGTCGCGCACCCGGCCCACGACCCGCGCGAGGTCGGCCGGCGAGCGCGCGTCGCGCTCCGTCCCGCCGCCCGGCCCCTCGACCGCCAGCATCGGGGCCGCGTCCCAGGTCGCGTCGACGAAGGCCTCGCGGCCCTCCAGCAGCGGCCCCACCGAGGCCGGCTCGTTGACCCGGTAGCCCTTCGAGTTCGCCCGCGCCGGCGCGAACAGGTCGAGCGGCCGCCGGATCGCCGGGTTGGCGATCGCCTCGCCATGCGATTCGACCTCCGCCACCGGGTCGCGGGTGATGTCCGCCGCCGGGATGTCCTCGTCGACGACCTGATTGACGAAGGACGAGTTCGCGCCGTTCTCGAGCAGCCGCCGCACCAGGTAGGCCAGCAGGTCGCGGTGCGCGCCCACCGGCGCGTAGATCCGGCAGCGCGTGCCCTCGCCCGACTTGACGATCGAATGCACCGACTCGCCCATGCCATGCAGACGCTGGAACTCGAAGCTCGACTTGTCGTTGCCCGCCATCGCCAGCACCGCGGCGCAGGTATGGGCGTTGTGGGTGGCGAACTGCGGATAGATCCGGTCGCGCCGGTCCATCAGCATCTGCGCGCAGGCCATGTAGCTCACGTCGGTGTTTACCTTGCGAGTGAACACCGGAAAGTCGGCGACGCCGAGTTCCTGGGCGAGCTTGACCTCGGTGTCCCAGTAGGCGCCCTTGACCAGCCGCACCATGATCCTCCGGTCGAGCGCCTCGGCCAGCGCGTAGAGCGTCTCGATCACCGGCGCGGCGCGCCGCCCGTAGGCCTGCACCACCACCCCGAACCCGTCCCAGCCGGCGAGCTCGGGATCGGTGAGCAGCGCCTCGATCACGTCGAGCGACAGGTCCAGCCGGTCCTGCTCCTCGGCGTCGATGTTGAAGCCGATGCCGGCCTTCGCCGCCTGCCGCGCCAGATCGCGCGCCCGCGGAACCAGCTCCTCCATCACCGCCGCGCGGTGGGTGTACTCGTAGCGCGGATGCAGCGCCGACAGCTTCACCGAGATGCCGGGGCTCGAGCGCACGTCGCCCTTGGCCTGCTTGGCGATCGCGGTGATCGCCTTGGCGTAGGCGGCGTGATAACGCACGGCGTCGGCTTCCGTCCGCGCCGCCTCGCCGAGCATGTCGTAGGAATAGGTGTAGCCCTTGGTCTCGAGCTCGCGGGCGTTGCGCATCGCGTCGTCGATGGTCTCGCCGAGCACGAACTGCCGCCCCAGCAGCTTCATCGACTGGCCGACCGCGGTGCGGACCACCGGTTCGCCGAGCCGCCGCACCACCCGGCGCACCGCCGCCACCGGCCCTTTCGGGTCGTCGTCGAGCACCTTGCCGGTCAGCATCAGCGCCCAGGTCGAGGCGTTCACCATCGACGACGACGAGCGGCCGAGATGCGCGCCCCAGTCCGACGGCTCGATCTTGTCGTGGATCAGATCGTCGATGGTCTCGGCGTCCGGCACCCGCAGCAGCGCCTCGGCGAGGCACATCAGCCCGACGCCCTCCTCGGTCGAAAGCCCGTATTCGGCCAGGAAGCTCTCCATCATCGAGGGCGAGGTCTCGCGGCGCACCCGCTCGACGATCTGCGCGCCGGCGGCGGCGACCTCGCCGCGGGCCACCGCGTCGAGTTCGGATCGCGCCGGTAAGCCCTTCGAGCACGTCGGCCTCGCTGCGGAAGTAACCCGCCCTCACCGACTCGCGCGCCGCGCGCACCGAGGCGCCGGTCCGTTCCAGAGTTTCTGTCATGTTTCCCCCGGTTGAGCCTGCGCCTGCGCGCGACACGACCACCACCCTAAATGCCTCAGCGCCGGAGTCACCCGTTTTCTGGTCGTCACGGCGACCGCGGCGCGCATCTCTGCCGCAGGGAACCCTCGGACCGGGCCACCGTACGGCCTCCGCCCCGTCGCTTGCGCCCTGTCCGACCGCGCTCTCGAAGCCGTGGCTCGCGCCGCGCCCCATTCTTGCTGTAGCCTTGCCCCGAAGCCCACGGAAGGTCCACCATGCGCCCCGCACTCGCCCTCGTCGCCATTCTGGTCGGCTCAATGGCCCAGGCGCAGGCGCCGGCCGAACCCGAGCCGCCGATGTCTCTGGAGCGCATGGGTGCGATACTGCGGGCCCTCGACCCCGAGACGCGAAGCGCAGGCCCGACCTTCCAGCTCACCATCGAGGACATACCGGTCACGGTCGTCGCCGACCCCGCCGCGGACAGGATGCGCGCGATGGTTCCGATCCGGGGCGCCGACGGGCTCGACGCCGACGAGTTGCGCCGGCTGATGCAGGCGAATTTCGACAGCGCCCTCGACGCCCGCTATGCGGTGGCCAACGGCGTGCTCTGGGGGGTCTTCATTCACCCGCTGTCGCCGCTCGAGCGCGACCAGCTCATCTCCGGCGTCGCCCAGACCGTGAACGTCGCCAAGACCTACGGCACGCTCTACTCCGGCGGCGCGGTGCAGTTCGGCGGCGGCGACAGCAACCGGTTGCAGCGCGACCTGCTCGAGAGACTGCTCAAGAGGGGCGAGGACATCTGAAGCCCCGCTAAAGTCACGGACGCCCCCCGGCGGCGCCCACGCGGATCTCCCGAGGCGTCTGCGCCCTCCAGCGACGCACGGACCGCGTCAACGAGCCCTGACCTGAATAGCCCAGATCCGCCGAGATGACGCCGATGCGCGCGGAACCGTCGCTGATTTCCGTAAGCGCCCTGACCCTCCGCACGTCGTCAAGAAGCGTCCGGAACGACTCATCATGCTTGGCGAGGATCCGCTGCAGCGTGCGCGAACTCACCCCGGCCGCGGCGGCGACCCCGCCGACGCTGGGGGTCCCGTGGGAAAGCATTTCCTCGATCTGCACCCGGATGGCTTCGATGACTGTCGGCCTCGCTTCGAGACACTGCCAGCGAGTCGGCAGGGCGTCGCGCCCCAGGTCGCCGGGAAGCCGCGTCGGGAACGGCTGATCGAGCGCGCCGCGGCGGAAATGGAGCGCGAGCACGCCGGATTCCGAGAAATGGACCACGTCGCCGAGCCGGGCGCGCAGGCAATCGAGCCCTGCGCCCTCCAATGGGGTCATCTCCGCGCGCACCAGTTGCCGCGTCCCGCGTCCGGCCGCGTCGACCAAGTCGCTCAGCAGCGCCGCCGTCAGCTGCTGCGCCACATGCACGCCGCCTGCATTGAAACGGCCCCGGAACGACACGAGCACCACGTCGCTTTGCGCGCCGATCCGAAGCACAAGCCGCTCGCTGGAGCAGAAGTAGGGCATCCACCGTGACGCCTTGGACAGCGCCTCGCGCGGCGTTGAGGAAGTGGCGATGAACTGGCCGAATTCGCCGAATTGCGGGAGCGTCTGCGGGCAGACCGCACGAAGGCCGAGATCGCCGATCCCCTCTCGGCGCGCCACGAAGTCGAGGAACTCGAACATGTTGGCCAGCGGCGCCGGCGCTTCTGGGCGCTCCCAGGGATATCCCTCAAGGTGGGCCCGTCGGAACGCGCGATCGAGCGGAACGCCGGCGCGCTCGAGGCAGTACAGAAAGGGACGCAATCCTGCCGCCCTGACCAGGGGAACCTCGCGCGCCATCCGCCAATCCTCCGCCTTTCATCTCGTCAGGGCCGAACCTGCCCATCCGCAGATGGCGCAAAATGCCAAAACCGCGGCGACGCCTCTGATACAGTTTCAAACGGTTCGGTGTCCGCCTAGAGCGATTTCCGCGCTTTCCTGTCCAACACGGACGACCCGAAAAGAGATCTACAGTATGTTTCGAAACACCTGCAATCACCTGATCGCGACCGCCTTCCTTCTCGCGGCCGCCGGCGCGGTCAACGCCCAGACCGTCACCGGCACGCTGGGCGCGCCGGACGCAACCACCACCATCCCGGGCAACCAGCTGCCGGCGCCGGCGCCGGAATTCGGCGGGGTCATCGCGGACGACGCCCTGCAATCCACCGAGTGGTGGCCGCCGCGCATCGTGCCGCCGAAGGACGCGCCCAACATCCTGCTCATCATGACCGACGACGCGGGTTTCGGCGTGCCCAGCACCTTCGGCGGCGTCATTCCGACCCCGGCGATGGACGCGCTGGCCGCGGACGGGCTGCGCTTCAACCGCATCTTCTCGACCGCGCTCTGCTCGCCGACCCGCGCGGCGATGATCACCGGCCGCAACCACCATTCGGTGGGCTTCGGCGTGATCGCCGAGCAGGCGACCGGCTTTCCCGGCTACGACAGCGTCATCGGCGTCGACAACGCGACGATCGCCCGGATCCTGCGCGACAACGGCTACGCCACGTCCTGGTTCGGCAAGAACCACAACACGCCGACCTACGAGGCCAGCCAGGCCGGACCCTTCACCCAGTGGCCGACCGGCATGGGCTTCGACTATTTCTACGGCTTCGTCGGCGGCGACGCCAACCAGTGGGGGCCGAACCTCTTCCGCAACACGACGCAGATCTATCCGTTCAACGACTTCCCGGGCACGCTCGAGATGGATCGCTCCGACCCGAACGCGGCGATCTGGCCCGTCACCGGCGAGGAGAGCTCGTGGAACCTGATCACGGCGATGGCCGACGACGCCATCTCCTGGATGGACCGCATCCACCAGACGAACCCGGACCAGCCGATCTTCCTGCACTACGTGCCGGGATCCTCGCACGCGCCGCACCATCCCACCAAGGAATGGGTGGACCGGATCAGCGCCATGCATCTCTTCGACGACGGCTACGAGAAGCTGCGCGAGCGCATCTTCGAGAACCAGCAGAAGCTGGGCGTGATCCCGCCGGATCAGGAACTGACGCCGTGGCCCGCCGATGTCCTTCCGCCCTGGGACAGCCTGAGCGACGACGCCAAGAAGCTGTTCATCCGGCAGGTCGAGGTCTTCGCCGCCTATGTCGCCTACAACGATCACGAGATCGGCCGGGTGATCCAGCACTTCAAGGATCTCGGGCGCTACGACAACACCCTGATCATCTACCAGAACGGCGACAACGGCACGAGCGCCGAAGGCGGGCCGAACGGCACCTTCAACGAGGTCGCCTTCTTCAATGACGTCTCGCCGTCGATCGAAGACCAGATGAAGTTCTACGACGCCTGGGGCACCGAGTTCGCCTACAACCACATGTCCGCCGGCTGGTCCTGGGCCTTCGACACGCCGTTCGACTGGTTCAAGCAGAACGCGTCGCGGCTCGGCGGCATCAACCAGAACATGGTCGTCACCTGGCCGAACGGCATCAAGGACAAGGGCGGGCTGCGCGAGCAGTTCACCCATGTCATCGACCACGTGCCGACGATCCTCGAGGTCACCGGCATCGCCGCGCCGGAGATGGTGGACGGCATCGAGCAGAAGCCGATCGAGGGCACGAGCTACGCCTACACCTTCGACGCGGCCAACGCCGACGCGCCGACCCGGCACACCACCCAGTATTTCGAGATGATGGGCCAGTGGGCGCTCTATCACGACGGCTGGCTGCTGAGCACCAAGGTCGACCGCGCGCCCTGGGAGGCTTTCTCGGCGGCCAACGAGGACCCGCTCAACAACCAGGTGTTCCAGCTCTACGACCTGTCGACCAGCTGGAACCAGTCGGACGACATCGCCGCGCAGAACCCCGAGAAGGTCACCGAGATGCGGGCGATGTTCCTGGAGGAGGCGAAGAAGTACCAGGTGCTGCCGCTCAACGCCTCGGTCGGGGCCCGGGTCGCGGCCGCGCGTCCCAGCCTGATCGCCGGGCGCGACGAACTGGTCTACACCCGGCCGATGACCGGCACGCCCCAGGGCGACGCCCCGTATCTGCTGAACACCTCCTTCACCATCACCGCCGAGATCACCGTTCCGGAGGGCGGCGCCGAAGGCATGATCGTGACGTCGGGCGGGCGCTTCGGCGGCTACGGGATGTACCTGCTCGAGGGCAAGCCGGTGTTCGTGTGGAACATGCTCGACCTCGAGCGCCTCAAGTGGGAGGGGCCGGAAGCGCTCACGCCCGGCAAGCACGTCATCGAGTTCGACTCCAAGTACGAGGGTCTCGGCGCGGGCACCATGGCGTTTAACAACTTCTCGGGCATCGGACGGCCCGCGGAGACCACCTTCAAGGTGGACGGCGTGGTGGTCGACACCAAGCGGATGGAGAAGACGATCCCGATCATCCTGCAATGGGACGAAAGCTTCGACATCGGCTCGGACACCATCACCGGCGTGAACGACGCGGACTATCAGCCGCCGTTCCCGCTGACCGCGACGCTCGACAAGCTGACGATCAAGATCGACCGGCCGCAACTCAGCGAGGCAGACATCGCGAAGCTGAAGGCGGCGATGCAGCAAGGCGACCAGCGACTGAACCTCCCGCCGGGCCGCGGCCGCCGCGCCGCCGCCCGGCCGCGGGTGCAGTCGATGGCGGCGGCCAGGCCGCCACGCATCACTCTCCGGCCACGGACGATCGCCGGCCATGCCTGCGCCGCCACGCCGCAGGCGTCTCCCCTGTCCAGCGCCGGAAGGCGCGGATGAAAGCGGTGGGGTTCGCGAAGTCCAGCGTCAGGGCGAGATCGCCGACGGACAGCGTGCTCATCGAGAGGAGGTCGCGCGCCATTGCGAGGCGGACGGCGTCGCGAACCTCCTCGAAGGAGGCGCCCTCCCGCGCCAGCGCCCGGCGCAGGGTTCGAGGATTGACCCCGAGGTGGAGGGCGACCTCGGGCATCCTGGAGAGGCCCTGGAGCAGAAGCGCGCGGAGGGCGCGGCGGGTCCGATGGGTCCAATCGGTCGCGATGAGCGCGGGCTGCGAAAGCAGGCCGTCCACGGCTTGCTCGTGCAAGCGACGGTCCGCGGTAGGCAGCGGCACCGCCATGTCCGCCATCGAGAGATAGAAGCCGGTCTCCGCCTCGCCGAACCGCACTTCCGCGCCCAGCGAGGACCATCGAGCGGGATTGCGCGGCGGCGGACGCATGGAGAGATACTCGCGCGGCCGCACGGCCCCCCGCGTGAGCTCGGTGACGATCCGGGTGAGAAGGGCGAGGACGATGTCTTGGGTGATGGCGGAGACCGTCGGCCGGGGGTCGTGGACCCCGTAGCCGAAGAAGACGTCCTTCCCCTGCCGGCGCATATAGGTGACCGCCGCCGAGGAATTGCGGTCCTGGAAGGCCGTCAGGTCCGAGAGGCCCTCGCCGAGGGTCGCGGCGGTACGAACCACCAGAGCCAGAGGTCCCAGAACGGCAGCCGTTTGCCTGGCCCCGAGCAGCAGTCCCAGATCCTCGCGCCCGCTGCGCGCGACCGCGTTGTCGAGAACCGTCAGCATGGCGCCGAGTTCGAGAAACCGGTCGGGACCAAGATCCTCGTGATCCGATCGGTGCCCGCAAGGACATCCTCTAGTTCTCTATGATTGTCCTCGCTGAGATTGATTAGCGGCGGCGCCTCCTGCCGCGTCAGGATCGGGGCGCCGTCCGCCGCGACTTCGAGCTGGGCACCGGCCGGCTACCGCGGTTCCACGTCGGGAACGCCCCTTCGGGGACGACCAGCAGGCGCTGCCATACGTCAAGGCGGGGCCCCGGGTCTGACGCTGTCGATGGCGATCCTGCACGACGAGGCCGCGCGCGAATACGCCTACCGCCCCGCCACCGGCCTCCCCGACAGCAGCGTTGGAACCTTCTCGCAGGCGATGTAGGACGTGGCGCTCAAGGAGGGCTGGTTCGTGGTCGGCATGAAGAACGACTGGAAGCGCGTCTTGTCGTTCCAGGAGTGATGCGTCGGCCTTGATGTTTGGCGATGAGGGGAGACAGCAAGGCTTCCGTCGTGGCCCAACATCTTGCACTCGATGACGCTGGCCTGTCTTTTCGGACCGCCTGTTTCCGTCAACGCGCCCCGAGCTTCGCCAGCCGCGCCGCACGCAGCCGCTCAAAATCCGCCCCTGCGTGATACGACGACCGGGTGAGCGGCGTGGCGGAGACCATCAGGAACCCCTTGCCGTAGGCAGCTTTTTCGTAGCCCGCGAACTCCTCCGGCGTCACGAACCGCGCCACGGCGTGATGCTTCGGCGTCGGCTGGAGATACTGTCCGATGGTCAGGAAATCCACGTCCGCCGCACGCAGGTCATCCATAACCTGCTGTATCTGCTGTCTGTTCTCACCCAGCCCCACCATGATGCCGGACTTGGTGAACATCGCGGGATCGAGTTCCTTGACCCGCTGCAGCAGCCGCAGGCTGTGAAAATACCGCGCGCCCGGCCGCACTTCCGGATAGAGCCCCGGCACCGTCTCGAGATTGTGGTTGAAGACGTCCGGCCGCGCCGCCACAACAGTCTCCAGCGCCGTAGCCGGGCACTTCAGGAAATCGGGCGTCAGCACCTCGATGGTGGTCGTCGGCGTCCTGCGCCGCACCGCCCGGATCGTCTGTGCGATGTGTTCCGCGCCCCCGTCCTCCAGATCGTCCCGATCGACGGAGGTGATCACGACATGGCTCAGCCCGAGTTTCTCGACCGCAATGGCCACGCGACCCGGTTCGAAGGCGTCGAGCGCGTCCGGCCTGCCCGTCGCCACGTTGCAGAACGTGCATCCCCGCGTGCAGATCTCGCCCATGATCATCATGGTGGCGTGGCCCTGGCTCCAGCACTCGCCGACGTTCGGGCATCCCGCCTCCTCGCAGACCGTCACGAGGCGGTTCTCGCGCATGATCTCCCGGGTCTTGCGGTAGCCCTCCGAGTTCGGCGCCTTCACCCGGATCCAGTCCGGCTTGCGCAGCACCGGCGCATCGGCGCGGTGGGCCTTCTCCGGGTGGCGCTGCGCCCGGTCGCGGATGTCACGGTCGCTCATCGGCGTCTCCTCATGTCGCCGGTCTATCCAAGGCCGACGCCGATGTCGCGGCCAAAACGCCGGCGATCGACGGATGCGCCTCCCGCGCCCCGGCGATCTCGGCCGCGGCCGCGCGGGTGAGAACGGCCGCGAGATCGCCGAACCATCCGTCGTCGACCGACTGGGCCCTTCGCACCAGGCCGATCTGCCGCAATGGTTCCGGCGCCGCAAAGCGGATCAGCCGCAGACCCGGCGCAGACGCCGCCTCGGAACGGGCGGCGATTTCGGGCACAAACGTCAGTCCGAACCCAGCCGCCGCAAGGCGACACAGAGTCGCGAGGCTGCTCGCGGCAAGGTCGGTGCGGGTCTGGCCGCGCGCCAGCGAACAGGCCAGCAGCGTCTGCTCGGCGAGGCAATGCCCGTCGTCGAGCAGCAGCAACGCCCGCGGATCGAGATGCTCCGGACCCAGATCCGCCCGCGCCAGCGCGGCCAGTCGCCCCTCCGAGCCCGCGAGCAGGAACCGATCCTCGAACAACTCGTGCTCGATCACCGCCGCCGCGTCGCTGGGAATGGCCAGCACAACGGCGTCAAGCGCGCCCTCGTGCAGTTCGGACAGGAGCGTCGTCGTCTGCGCCTCGCGCACCCCGAGATCGAGATCGGGACTTCGCGCCCGGATGAGCGGAAGCGCCCTGGGAAGCAGGTACGGAGCGGCGGTCGGAATGACCCCGAGCCGGAGCCGGCCCGCAAGCCCCCGCCGCCAGCGCGCGGCCTGCTGCAACTCGCTGAGTTCGCGCATGATACGATGCGCCCGGCGGAGAACCTCGACACCAGCCGGCGTCAGAGCGATCTCACGCGCCCGGCGCTCGAAGAGCCGCACGCCAAGGGCGGATTCGAGTTCCCGGATCTGCACGGAAAGCGCCGGCTGGCTCACGTTCACGGCCGCCGCCGCCCGACCGAAATGTCGCACCTCCGCTAGGGAGATGAGATATCTAAGCTGTCGAAGCGTGAGGTCCATAACCTCAGATTATGGAGGCGCGCTGCAAATGCAACTTCCCATTATCAGGCGAGGCTGCTAATCGAGAATCGTTCTAATCGGGGAAATCGGGGCGGGGCCGCGGGAGCAGCATGAAGCTTTCTGATGTCGCCCAGGGCCCAACCTAAGTCCTCCCCGACAGAAACACCGCACGCGACCCGCAGACAGGATGGAGAGAGAGATGGACGGAAATGACGCCCCCGGCGCCGGCAAGTGCCCAGTCATGCACGGCGGCAACACGGAGATTGGGACTTCCGTCATGTCCTGGTGGCCGAACGCGCTGAACCTCGACATCCTGCACCAGCACGACACCAAGACCGACCCGATGGGCCGGGAATTCTCCTACCGCGACGAGGTCAGGAAGCTCGACGTGGAGGCGCTCAAGAATGACCTGCACGCGCTGATGACCGAGAGTCAGGACTGGTGGCCGGCCGACTACGGCCACTACGGCGGTCTGATGATCCGCCTCGCCTGGCACGCCGCAGGCTCGTACCGCCTGGCAGACGGTCGCGGCGGCGCCGGAACCGGCAACATCCGGTTCGCGCCGCTGAACTCCTGGCCGGACAACACCAGCCTCGACAAGGCCCGCCGCCTGCTCTGGCCGGTCAAGAAGAAATACGGCAACAAGCTGAGCTGGGCCGATCTGATCATCCTCGCCGGCAACGTCGCTTACGAGTCCTTCGGGCTCAAGACCTACGGCTTCGGTTTCGGCCGCGAGGATATCTGGCACCCCGAGATCGACATCTACTGGGGCGCCGAGAAGGAATGGCTGGCCCCGTCCGACACGCGCTATGAGGATGTCGGCAACCCGGCCACGATGGAAAACCCGCTCGCCGCGGTGCAGATGGGGCTGATCTACGTCAACCCGCAGGGCGTCAACGGCAATCCCGACCCGATGGCTACCGCCGCGCATGTTCGCGAGACCTTCAAGCGAATGGCCATGAACGACGAGGAGACCGCGGCGCTGACCGCCGGCGGCCACACTGTGGGCAAGTGCCACGGCAACGGCGACGCCGGGCTCCTGGGCCGCGAGCCGGAAGCCGCCGACGTCGAGCAGCAGGGCCTGGGCTGGTTCAATCCCGGGCTCAAGGGCCAGGCCGCCAACGCCATCACCGGCGGCCCGGAAGGCGCCTGGACGACCAACCCGACCAAGTTCGACATGGGCTATTTCGAGATGCTCTTCGGCCACGAGTGGGAGGTCACCCAGAGCCCGGCCGGCGCCAAGCAGTGGAAGCCGGTTAGCATCCGAGAAGAGGACATGCCAGTCGACGCCTCCGACCCGACAAAGCGCCGCATGCCGATGATGACCGACGCCGACATGGCGATGAAGGTGGACCCGGCCTACAATGCGATCTGCCAGAAGTTCATGGCCGATCAGGAGTATTTCAAGGAAACCTTCGCCCGAGCCTGGTTCAAGCTGACCCACCGCGACATGGGGCCGAAGGTCCGCTACATCGGCCCCGAGGTGCCCGCCGAGGACCTGATCTGGCAGGACCCGATCCCTGCCGGCCCGACCGGTTGGGATGTCGACGCGGTCAAGGCGAAGATCGCCGCCTCGGGCCTGTCGGTCGCCGACATGGTCGCAACCGCCTGGGACAGCGCCCGCACCTATCGCGGCTCGGACATGCGCGGCGGCGCCAACGGCGCGCGCATCCGCCTCGCTCCACAGAAGGACTGGGAGGGCAACGAGCCCGAGCGCCTCGCCCGCGTGCTGTCGGCGCTGGAACCGATCGCGGCCGAAGCAGGGGCCAGCCTTGCCGACGTGATCGTGCTCGCGGGCAATGTCGGCGTCGAGCAGGCGCTCAAGGCCGGCGGCCACGACCTCGCAGTGCCCTTCTCGCCGGGCCGCGGCGACGCCACCGCCGAGATGACCGACGCAGAGTCCTTCGACGTGCTGGAGCCGCTCGCCGACGGCTACCGCAACTGGCTGAAGAAGGACTATATGGTAAGCCCCGAGGAGCTGATGCTCGACCGCACCCAGCTCATGGGCCTCACCGCCCCCGAGATGACCGTTCTGGTCGGCGGACTTCGGGTGATCGGAGCGAATCATGGCGGCGCCCGACACGGCGTGTTCACTGACCGTGAGGGCGCGCTGACGACGGATTTCTTCGTCAATCTGACCGACATGGCCTACGAGTGGGTGCCTGCCGCTGGTGGGACTTACGAGGTCCGCGACCGCAAGTCGGGCGAGGTGAAGTGGACTGCGACGCGCGCCGACCTCGTCTTCGGCTCGAACTCGATCCTGCGCGCCTACGCCGAGGTCTACGCTCAGGACGACAACGGCGAGAAGTTCGCGCGAGACTTCGTCGCGGCCTGGAACAAGGTGATGAACGCGGATCGGTTCGATCTGGCCTGAACCAGGCGTCTGCAACGCAGTTCGGCCCGCGGTCTCCAACGGGACTGCGGGCCTTTCGCGTATTCAGCCCTGCTCGACCTCCTTGAACGCAGCGGCGTACCCTCCTGATTGTAGAAAGGCCACCTCCTCAGGTGAATTCTGGCGTCCAAGCACTTCGTTTCTATAGGGAAACCTACCGAATCTCCGAATGACCAGTCGATGCGCCTTGGCGTGAAGGAGGTTTGATCCGTCCGGCGAGGCGCGCAGGAACAAGCGTACGGCGCGGTCCTGGTCGGCGACGGACTCGGCATGCATCAGCGGCAGATAGAAGAACTGCCGGGCAGGCATCTCTATCCCTCTGGTCGTGCCCATGGGCGATTGCGCGCTTCGCCACGGCGACCGCCTTCGCATCGCAGGCGAAGGCGCGGGCGTCCTCCCGAAACAAGTTGCGCGGAAACTGGTCGAGCAGGATCAGGAGTGCGAGGCAACCCGTCGCCTCGGTCTGCCAGGCGTCGAACTCACCGGCCGCGGCGGCGCGCACGGCGGGCTCGAAACGCGCGCGGATCGCCGAGTCAAGGTCCGGGTCGCTTCGATACCAGCCCTCTGGCCCGACCTCGTCCAGCCAGAAGCCGATCACCTCGCCCGGAGTGGTTTGCATGTCAGTCCTCCCCATTTGCATCCTGCGGCCGGCGCCGTGGCGTCACGGCTTCGTCTCGGCCTCCGCAAGCTCCATCGCATACTCCTGCGCCGCCTCCATGGCCACGGGCGTCGCCTGGGGCGACACCGGAGCGAAGGGCGTGGTGTCCTGGACGGCCGGCGCCGGACGACGGGTCATCCGATAGACGGCGTAGAGCGAGATCATGCCGAACAGCACGCCCATGTAGGCGAAATAGGCGTCCGGCCCGAACCGCGCCATCAGCCAGCCGATCAGGATCGGCCCAGACACCGCGCCGAGACCGTTCACGAACAGCATCCCGCCCGAAGCCGCCGCCATGTCGGAGGGTTGCAGGAAGTCGTTGGTGTGCGCGATGACCAGCGAATAGAGCGGGTTGGCGACGGCGCCGATTATGAAGGCGAGCGCCAGCATCACCAGGAAGGAATCCGCACTCGTCATCCCGACGGCGATCGCCAAGGTGGCCAGCGCGGTGATCCACATGATGAGCTTGCGGCGGTCCATCCGGTCCGAGAGCCAGCCGACGGGAAACTGCAGGAGAAGGCCTCCGATGTAGATCGTCGCGACGAAGACGGAGATCTGGCCGACCGAGAGTTGCTTCTCGGTGCCGAACACGGACGACATGCCGAAGAGCCCCGAGAAGACCGCGCCGAGCAGGAAGCAGCCGACCAGACCGAGCGGCGAGATCCGGAACAGCTGCAACAGCGTCATCGGCGTGGTGCGCTGGAACGCCGGCACGATTCCGGCGGTCAGAAGGATCGGCAGGAAGGACAGCGACACCATCACCGACATGATCGCGAACGGCACGAAGCCCGATGGATCGCTGACGTTGACGAGGCCCTGCGCGGCGATGATCCCCAGCATCTGTACAATCATGTAGAGCGACAGGGTCTGGCCGCGGTTCGCGTTGGTCGCCGTGTCGTTGAGCCAGCTCTCGGCCACGACATAGACGCCGGAGAACGCGAAACCGACCAGAAGCCGCATAGCGATCCAGACCCACGGATTGGGGGCGACGGCGTAGAGCACGAAGGCCGCGGAGATCAGCGAGGCGAGCGCTGCGAAGACCCGGACATGGCCGACCTTGCGGATCAGGCGTGGAGCCTGGATCGAGCCGGCGAGAAACCCCAGGAAATAGGCGCTCATCACGAAGGACATCGTCTCCGCGCCGAAGCCCTCGAGGCCGCCGCGGATGCCGAGGAGCGTGCCCTGCAACCCGTTGCCGAGCAGAAGCATGAACATCCCCAGAAGGAGCGCCCAGGAGTTCTTGAGGACTTCGAGCATCACTGCGCCTCGCAGGGTCCGCGGTCGCGCCGCGGTCGGGACTTCAGGCTCAGCCCTCTGGCAGAAGCAGCGAGCTGTCGCCATAGGAAAAGAAGCGGTAACGCGCGGTGACCGCGTGAGCGTAGATGCGGCGCACCCGCTCCATGCCCATCAGCGCCGACACCAGCATCAGCAGCGTAGACTTGGGCAGATGGAAGTTGGTCATCAGCCCGTCGCTGACCCTAAACCGGTAGCCGGGGCGGATGAAGATGTCCGTCTCTCCGGTCCAGGGGGCGATCTCGCCGGTGGCCGCGGCGGTCTCGATCAGGCGCAGCGCGGTCGTCCCGACCGGAATGATCCGCCCGCCGCGGGCGCGGGTCCGGACGATCGCCTCTGCGGCCTCCGCTCCAAGCTCGCCCCATTCGGCGTGCATCCGGTGTCGCTCGATGTCGGCGACCTTGACGGGCAAGAACGTGCCGGCCCCGACATGAAGGGTCACGAATGTCCGCGACACCCCGCGCGCATCGAGATCAGCGAGGAGATCCGCGTCGAAGTGCAGCGAGGCGGTGGGCGCCGCCACCGCGCCCTGCCTGGACGCAAAGACCGTCTGGTAGTCCTCCCGGTCCTGCGCGTCGACCGCGCGGCGTCGGGAGATGTAGGGCGGCAGCGGCATCCGGCCGACCCGTTCCAGCGCGGCGTCGAACGCCGCCCCCGAGCGATCGAAGACGAGGACGACCTCCTCGCGTTCCCGCGCCGCGACCTCGGCGTGGAGACCCTCCCCGAACGACACCCGGTCGCCGGCGGCGAGCCGCTTGGCCGGTCGGGCGAGCGCGCGCCACCCGCCGGCGCCGTCCTGCGAGAGGAGCGTGACCTCGACGCGCGCCTCCGCCCCGTCGGCCCGCCGGCGCAGGCCCTCTAGGCGGCCGGGCAGGACGCGGGTGTCGTTGAAAACCAGAAGATCGCCCGGGCGCAGCCAGTCGCCGAGCCGGGAAGTGCGCGAGTCCGCGATCGCGTCCGCCTGCGCGACGAGGAGCCGCGAGGCGGGGCGCGGCCGCGCCGGGCGCAGCGCGATGAGATCCTCGGGCAGGTCGAAATCGAATTCGTCGAGCCGCATCGCACTCCACCGAAGGACGGGCGTCACCGGCCACGCGCCCCAACGTTGGGGCTTTCGGCGCGCATCGCCCTTGATTTGCCGCGAGCGACGATATCTCCCCATGCACGCGATATCGAGGGAGATTGGAATGACAGGAACGATCGAGATCGGCGGACCCGCGCCGCAGGTGGCGCTGCCACGCGACGGCGGCGGCGAGGTGCGTCTCGCGGACTTCGCGGGCAAGAACGTGGTGCTCTACTTCTATCCCAAGGACGACACCTCGGGCTGCACCAAGGAGGCGCTGGGCTTCACCGAGCACATGGACGCCTTCGCGGCGGCCAACACGGTGGTGATCGGAGTGTCCAAGGACAGCGTGGCCAAGCACGACAAGTTCCGCGACAAGCACGGGCTGTCGGTGATCCTGCTCTCCGACGAGAACGGCGACGTCACCGAGCGGTTCGGGGCCTGGGCGGAGAAGTCGATGTACGGCAAGAAGTATATGGGCATCGAGCGCTCGACGTTCCTGATCGACGGCGCTGGGACCGTCCGCGAAATCTGGCGCAAGGTGAAGGTGCCGGGCCATGTCGAGGAAGTGCTGGAGGCGGCCCGGGCGTTGGCCAAGGAAACCGCCTGAATCTTGCCCCCGCCGGCCCCGCTTGTCAGGTCACGGATGACCCGCTATAGGCGAGCTCCGATTTCTCCACAGCGGCGGCGGTTTGCATGGCCAAGATCAACGGGAACGAGATCCGTCCCGGCAACATCCTCGAACACGACGGCGGGCTCTGGATCGCGGTCAAGGTTGGCCATGTGAAGCCCGGCAAGGGCGGGGCGTTCGCGCAGGTGGAGATGAAGAACCTGCGCAACGGCACCAAGCTCAACGAGCGATTCCGCTCGGCCGACAAGGTCGAGCGGGTGCGGCTCGAGCAGAAGGATCAGCAATTCCTCTACGAAACCGACGGGATGCTGGTGTTCATGGACGCCGAGACCTTCGAACAGATCGAGATCCCTTCGGACATCCTTGGGGAGCGCCGCCCGTTCCTGCAGGACGGCATGACCATCAAGGTCGAGTACTACGAGGAGGAGCCGCTGAGCGCGCAGCTTCCTGACAAGGTGACCTGCACGATCTCGGAGACCGAACCGGCGGTGAAGGGCCAGACGGCGGCCAACAGCTTCAAGCCGGCCATCCTCGACAACGGCGTGCGCATCATGATCCCGCCCTTCGTCGGCGAGGGCGAGGCGGTGGTGGTCTCCACCGAGACCATGGAATACGTCGAACGGGCCTGAGCCCCCGGACAGGCCGCAAAGCGGCCTCCCCTTTGAACGGTCTTAGGTGCGTCCCCATAGGGACATCATCTAGAATTCTGTTTTGAAGTGAAAAAGCGTTAACGACGTTTTCGGCGGGTGCGGGGGCCGCTTCGTGCGAGCAGCGGCGCGCATCACAGGCCGATTGAGCCGACGCGTAGGGAGCGCTACATGTCGGAGTGATGGTAAGGGAGGAGTCGCCATGCCAACCGCCCGCGACTACAGCCTGATCGGCAGCGAGGCGCAGGTCGCCGTGGAGAACGGCCTCGCCGCGGCGGAATGGTATCACACCGACATCCCGCGCAAGGAGATGAAGGAGCTGATGAAGCGCTCCGACCATCCGGCGCTGCGTGACACCGCGCTCTGGTTCGGGCTTTTGGGCGTCACCGCGCTCGGCGCGATCCTGCTCTGGGGGTCGTGGTGGTCCCTGCCCTTCTTCATCGCCTACGGCGTGCTTTACGGCTCGGCCTCGGACGCGCGCTGGCACGAGCACGGCCACGGCACCGCCTTCAAGACCGCCTGGATGAACGACGCCATCTACTGGATCGCCTCGTTCATGATCCTGCGCAACCCGGTGGTCTGGCGCTGGAGCCATGCGCGCCACCACACCGACACCATCGTCGTCGGCCGCGACCCGGAGATCGCCGTGCCCCGGCCGCCCTCGCCGCTCGAGGTCGCCTCGCGCTTCACCGGCCTGCCGCAGGTCCGGGCGGCGCTGCCGCGCTTCATGCTGCAGGCCTCGGGCCGCATGGACCCACAGGAGGTCACCTTCGTGCCCGAGAGCGAGTGGCCGCGCGTCACGCTCGCCGCCCGCATCTTTCTCGCGCTCTACGCCGCGCCGATCCTCGTGTCGCTCGCGGCGGGCTCCTGGCTGCCGGTTCTGCTCTTCGGGCTCGCGCCGTCGATCTATGGGGCGTGGTTCTACGTCTTCACCGGTCTCACGCAGCACGCGGGTCTCGCCGAGGACGTGCTCGACCACCGGCTCAACAGCCGCACGGTCTACATGAACCCGGTGTTCCGGTTCCTCTATCTCAACATGAACTATCACGTGGAGCATCACATGTTCCCGATGGTTCCCTATCACCGGCTGCCGGAGCTGCACGCGCGGATGAAGGACGACTGCCCGACGCCCTATCCCTCGACGATCGCGGCCTATCGCGAGATCATTCCCGCGATCATCCGCCAGTCCCGCGAGCCGACGTGGTACGTACGGCGCGCGCTTCCGCCGGGCGCCAAGCCCTACCGGCCGGAGTTGCACGGGGCGGAGACGGCGGCTGTGGCGACCGCGGCGGAATAGGCGCAGCGACGCTCGCGCGACCAGTCGCGGGAAACGGGGGAAGCGATGATGGACCAAAGGCCGACCGTGGCCGATCTGCGCGCGCTCAAGGGCGTGCGCCAGTTGACCATGCTGCGGGTGGAGAGCCTCGCGGAAGCCGAAGCCGCAGAGCGCGCCGGGATCGACATGATCTCGGTCCCGCCGGAGTTGCTGACGCAGGCGCTCCGCGAAGCGGCGCCGAGCCCCTTCGTGCATGGCGGGCTCGAGCCGGGGCATTTCGTGACAACGGAGGATTACCTGCGGGCCGGCTTCTCGGCGATGCGGGCGGGCGCCGACGCGGTCTATTGCGCCGCAAGCCCGCAGACGATCCGGCGCATGGCCGACGAGGGCATCCCGGTCTGCGGCCATTGCGGGCTGATCCCGTCGCGGCGCACCTGGACAGGCGGGTTTCGCGCCGTGGGCAAGACCGCCCGGAGCGCTCGCATGGTCCTCGACCAGGTGCGCGCGCTCGAGGCCGCGGGGGCCTTCGCCGCCGAGATCGAGGTG
Source organism: uncultured Alphaproteobacteria bacterium (assembly GCA_963700835.1). Lineage (GTDB taxonomy): Bacteria > Pseudomonadota > Alphaproteobacteria > Rhodobacterales > Rhodobacteraceae > Amaricoccus. Next base: position 113,232 of record CAVOZD010000026.1, on the reverse strand, counting down.
GTGCCGAGCGCCGTGGCGGCGGAGATCTCTCGCCGCACGCCGCTGATCATGATCTCGATGGGCGCGGGCGCGGACTGCGACGCGCAGTATCTCTTCGCGGTGGACGTGCTCGGGGAGAATCGCGGCCATGTGCCGCGGCACTCCAAGGTCTACGCCGACCTCGCCGCCGAGCACGACCGGATCCAGGAGATGCGGGTGGCGGCCTTCGCCGCCTACGCCGCGGACGTGCGCGAGGGCGGCTATCCGGGGCCGGAGCATGAGGTGGCGATCGATCCCGCCGAGCTGGCGGCGTTCCGCGCCGGGCTGGGGGACGAGGCGTGAGCGGAGAGGCGGGACGATGAAGTTTCTCGACACCAACCACCCGATGTTCCGCCCGCTGTGGGTGCGCGCGCTCATCGTCGGCGGCACCGCGATCTGGGCGCTCTTCGAGGTCTCGCTGGGCAACCTGCTGTGGGCGCTGATCTTCGGGGCGCTGGCGGCCTATGCGGGCTGGGGTCTCTTCGTGACCTACGATCCGGACCGCAAGGGCGACGGCTGAGTCAGCCCCCCGCCACCGGCGCGGCGGGCGCAAGCGCGTAGCGGGCGAGTTCGTGGTAGGTCGGCCCGGCGCGCCCCAGGTGCGAGCGGTAGAGAGAAAACCCGGTCACCGCGAAGGGCCCCGAGCGGAAGCCCGCGCCGCGCGCCGCGAAGGCGCGGAGCCGGTCGGCGGCCTCGCCCGAAAGACCGCCGTTGGCGCGCGCCACCGTCACATGCGGCGTGAAGCGACGGCGCGGCAGCTCGACGCCGGCGTCGCGCACGGCCTGGGCGACCTTGGACTGGAGCCGGTCGAGCCCGGGCTCGGGCGCGACGCCGGCGTTGAGCACCCGCAGCCGGCGGTCGCCAAGCACGTCGAGCCCGCGCAGGGTCAGATCGAAGCCGCCTTGGCGGATGCGGGAGAGCGCATGGTGGGCGTCCTCGATCACCGGCTCGGGATGCTCGCCGAGAAAGACCAGCGTGAGGTGGAAGTTCTCCGCCGCCACCGGCCGACCCTCCGGCAGCCCGGCCTGCGCCGCGATCAGGTCGCCGGCGACGGCTTCGGGGATATCGAGGGCGACGAAGGCGCGGATCACGGGTGGTGGTCCGGTTCAGAGCCGGGCCATCAGCGCCTCGACCTCGGCGCGGTCTGGCATCGAGGGGGCGGTGCCCGGCCGCGTCACCGACAGACCGGCGACTGCGGCGCCGAGACGCACGGCGTCGAGCGGATCGAGGCCGCGGGCGAGCCCGGTGGCGAAGCCGCCGTTGAAGGCGTCGCCCGCCCCGGTGGTCTCCACCACCGGACCCGCTTCGACCGCGGGAACCAGTTCGGACCGCCCGGGCCCGTGAAAGAGCGCGCCCCGGGCCCCGAGGGTGATCACCGCCACCCCGACGCCGCGGGCGAGCAGCGCGTCGCCGGCGGCGCGCGCGTCGTCGGGAGAGGCGACCGCGCGCCCGGTCAGGATCTCGGTCTCGGTCTCGTTGGGGGTGACGTAGTCGCAGAGCCCGAGCGCGTCGTCGCCGAGGGGCTGTCCCGGCGCGGGGTTCAGGATCGTCGTCACGCCGGCGGCGCGGGCGATCGCGAGCCCGCGGACCGCCGCGGCCAGCGGCTGCTCGAGCTGGGTGACGAAGACCGCCGCCCGGCCGATCAGCGCGGCCTGGGCGTCGAGGTCGGCGGGTGAGATCAGGGTCGCGGCGCCCGGGGCGATGATGATGGCGTTGTCGCCGGTGGCCTCCTCGATGAAGATGTAGGCCGCGCCCGTGTAGCTTTCGGGGGTCGGCGTGACGACCGGGGCGACCCCGGCCTCCGCCCAGGTGCGCATCGCCATCTCCGCGAAGGCGTCCGCGCCGAGCCGGGTGATCAGCGAGACCTCCGCGCCGAGCCGGGCGGCTGCGACGGCCTGGTTTGACCCCTTGCCGCCGGGGCCGAGCGCGAAGCTGTTGGCGAGCACGGTCTCTCCCATGCGCGGCGGCCGGTCGGCGCGGTAGGCGGTGTCGGCGACGAAGACGCCGAGGATGACGACGCGGTTGGCGCGGTCCTCCATCTCAGGCGTCCGGCGCGATCACGCCCTTGCGGAACGCGAAGCAGCCGTAGAAGCGCCGCTCGTGGGCCTGGATGACAGCGAAGGCGGACTTCGCGCGCGCGTAGAAGGCGTAGCGCTCGACGCCGATCAACGGCCAGGCGCGGCCCTCGGCGGCGTCGATCACCGCCTGGACCTCGCGCTGGACCTCGGGAATCTCGTCGGGCGCGCCCACCACCTCCATGCGCGCGGCGGCGTCATCGACGAAGGTGTCGAGCGGATAGACCGAGAGCACCGCCCGGGCGACCCCGGCTGCGGGCGCGTCGATGCGCAGAAGCTCGCCAAGCGCGGTCTCCGCCGCGACGCTGGCGGCGGGGAAGTTGGTGTCGCAGATGATCAGGTCGTCGCCGTGGCCCATGGCGCGCAACGCGTAGAGCGCGTCGGCGTTCAGCAGCGGATCGAGGCCCTTGAGCATGTGGTGTCCTTCCTGGCTGGCTTGGGATCAGGCGGCGAGGGCTGTGGCGACGGCGCGGCCGAGGCGCGCGTGATCCTCCGCCTCGAAGTGCACGCCGTCGACCGGGCTCGAGGCGATGACGGCGCCGGCGTCGAGAAAGCGCGCGCCATGGCGCACGGCGACCTCCGCGCAGAGCGCCGCGAGGCCCTGCGACTTCACCGCGCCGCCGGCGAAGATCTCGCCGAGCCAGGCGGATTCCAGCACTGGCGGCGGACAGATCAGCAGCACCTCCGGCGCTGCGCCCTCCGGCCCCGCCTCGCTCTGGCGGATGGCGGCGACGAGCCGCGAGAGACTATCGGCGATCAGGAGCGGCGCGACGCCGTACATGGTCTTGAGGTCGTTCGTCCCGAGCATCAGCGCCACGACGTCGATCGGACGGTGGCTCTCGAGGACCGCAGGCAGGACCGCGAGCCCGTTCATGTGCGTGCCCATCACCGGGTCGGGGTGGACGGTGGTGCGCCCCGGAAGCCCCTCCTCTACAACCCGCCAGCCGGGCCCGAGGAACGCGGCCAGCACGCCGGGCCAGCGCGCGTCCGGCCCGAAGCGCCGCCGTTCGAGCGGACGCGTCATCGGCATGGTCCCGTGGGTGTTGCTGTCGCCGTAGCAGAGCACGGTCCGCTCGCCCATGACTTCGCTCCCTCGCCCTCGGCGCCTGCGCGTCGCTTCTGCGATGAGTAGCGCAGCGGTCCGGGACCTGTCCATGGCGGCGACGCTGCGGAGCCGCGCTCGCTTGCTCCACCCGTCGCGGATCGGCTACGCTCGGCGGACAACGGATCGGAACAAGAAGACGCAGATCAGGGGGAACACCATGAAGATTTCGATGCTCGCCGGAGCCGCCGCGACCACGCTGGCGCTGGCTACCGGCGCCTACGCCCAGACCGAGATCCAGTTCTGGCACGCCATGTCGGGACGGCTGAACGAGCTCCTCGACGAGCAGGCGGCCGCATTCAACGCCGCGCAGTCCGACTACGTGGTCGTCCCCTCCTACAAGGGGAACTACTCGGAGACGCTCAACGCCGGCATCGCCGCCTTCCGCGCCGGCGAACAGCCGCAGATCCTTCAGGTCTTCGAGGTCGGCACCGCGACGATGATGGCGGCGGAGGGCGCGACCAAGCCGGTCTACGAGGTGATGGCGGAATCCGGCGCGGATTTCGACCCCGACGCCTACATCGGCGCGGTGAAAGGCTACTACACCACCACCGACGGTCAGATGCTGTCGCTGCCCTACAACTCCTCGACGCCGGTGCTCTGGGTCAACCGCGACCTCTTCGAACAGGCCGGCCTCGATCCGGACATGGATCTCTCGACCTGGCAGAAGGTCGGCGAGGCCGTCGACGCGCTGAAGGCCGGAGGCGTCGATTGCCCGTTCACCACCGCCTGGCAGAGCTGGATCCACCTCGAGAACCTCTCGGCCTATCACGACCTGCCCTTCGCCACCGAGGAGAACGGTTTCGCCGGGCTCGGCACCGAGCTCGTCTTCAACGACGACGTTCAGGCGCAGCACATCGCCATGCTCGGCGAGTGGGCGCAGGACGGCCGGTTCCTCTACGCCGGTCGGCGCAACGAGGGCGGCGCGAACTTCCGCGCAGGCGAATGCGCGCTCTTCACCGAGAGCTCGGCCGGCTACGCCGGCATCAAGGACGAGGCGCAGTTCGCCTTCGACGTCCGGCCGCTGCCGTACTGGGAGGGCGTCGAGGGCGCGCCGCTCAACACCATCATCGGCGGCGCCTCGCTCTGGGTGATCGCGGGCCACGATCCGGAGGAATACGCCGGCGTCGGAGAGTTTCTCGCGTTCCTCTCCTCGCCGGAAATCCAGGCCAAGTGGCATCAGGACACCGGCTACCTTCCGATCACCGGCGCCGCCGGCGATCTTACCCGCGAGCAGGGCTTCTACGACGCCAATCCCGGCACCGACATCGCGGTGATCCAGATGACCGCCAACGAGCCCACCGCCAACTCCAAGGGCATCCGGCTCGGCTCCTTCGACCAGATCCGCACGATCATCGACGAGGAGCTCGAGGGCGTCTGGGCCGGCGACAAGTCCGCGCAGGAGGCGCTCGACGGCGCCGTGGAGCGCGGAAACGCGCTGCTGCGGCGCTTCGAGCAGGGCAGCCAGTAGCGAAACCGGAGGCGCGCGGCGACAGGCCCGCGCGCCGCTCGCCCTCGCCGATGGAAAAGCGCGTCACGTTCAAGGGCTGGATGCTGCCGCTGCTGCTGGTGGCGCCGCAGGTGCTCGTGACCGCGGTGTTCTTCTTCTACCCGGCGGGACAGGCGATCTGGCAGTCGCTGTTCATCCCCGACCCCTTCGGCCTCAGTTCGCAGTTCGTCGGGCTCGGCAACTTCCGCTTCCTGCTGGCCGACCCCTTCTACCGAGCGAGCTTCGTCACCACGATGGTGTTCTCCACGCTGGTGACGCTGGTCTCGATGGTCCCGGCGCTCTGGCTCGCCGTGCTCGCCGACCGGCTGATCAAGGGATCGGGCGCCTATCGCACGCTGCTGATCTGGCCCTACGCGGTCGCGCCGGCGGTGGCGGGCGTGCTCTGGCTCTTCATGTTCAACACCCGCGTCGGCGTGGTCGCCTGGTATCTCGGTCTGCTCGGCTACGACTGGAACCACGTGCTCGACGGCACCGAGGCGATGGGGCTGGTGGTCGTCGCCTCGGCCTGGGGACGGATCAGCTACAACTTCCTGTTCTTCCTCGCCGGACTTCAGGCGATCCCGCGCAGCGTCATCGAGGCGGCGGCGATCGACGGCGCGCGGTTCTGGAAGCGCTTCTGGACGATCGTCTTTCCGCTGCTCTCCCCGACGACGTTCTTCCTGCTGGTCGTCAACGTCGTCTACGCCTTCTTCGAGACCTTCGGCGTCATCCACACCATCACCTCCGGCGGCCCGCAGCAGGCGACGACCACGCTGGTCTACAAGGTGTTCTCCGACGGCTTCGTCGCCCAGGACCTCGGCTCCTCGGCGGCCCAGTCGGTGATCCTGCTCGCGCTCGTCGGCGCGCTGACGGTGGTGCAGTTCCGCTGGATCGAGCGCCGGGTGCACTACTGATGTCGGGCATGGTCGAGAAGCGCGGCGCCGGGCACTGGCTCAGCCACCTGGGCCTGATCCTCGGCGTGCTGGTGATCGCCTTCCCGATCTGGCTGGCCTTCGTCGCCTCCACCGTCACCCAGCCCGAGATCGTCCGCCCGCCGATGCCGCTATGGCCCGGCGACCGCTTCGTCGCGAACTACACCGAGGCGCTGGTCGCCGGCGTCAACGCGCCGGTGGCGCGGATGCTGTTCAACTCCTTCGTCATGGCGATGGGCATCGCCATCGGCAAGATCGTCATCTCGCTGCTGTCGGCCTTCGCCATCGTCTACTTCCGCTTTCCCGGTCGCATGATCTGTCTTCTGGCTGATCTTCCTGACGCTGATGCTTCCCGTCGAGGTGCGGATCGTGCCGACCTACGAGGTCGTGGCGCGGTTCGGCATGCTCAACAGCTATCCGGGGCTGATCCTGCCGCTGATCGCTTCGGCGACCGCGACCTTCCTGTTCCGGCAGTTCTTCATGACCGTGCCCGACGAGCTGGCCGAGGCGGCGCGGGTCGACGGGGCGCGGCCGATGCGCTTCTTCGTCGACATCCTGCTGCCGATGAGTCGAACCAACATCGCCGCGCTCTTCGTGATCCTGTTCATCTACGGCTGGAACCAGTATCTCTGGCCGCTCCTGATCACCACCGACCCGTCGATGAACACCATCGTCATGGGCATCCGGCAGATGTTTCCCTCCGGCGACGACGTCGCCGACTGGCCGGTGATCATGGCGACGTCGATCCTCGCGATGCTGCCGCCGGTCATCGTGGTGATCGGGATGCAGAGGCTGTTCATCCGCGGCCTCGTGGACACCGAGAAATAGATGGCGACGGTCACGCTTTCCGATGTGGTGAAGGACTTCGGACGCACCCGCGTCATCCACGGCGTCAGCGTCGACGTGGCGGACGGCGAGTTCATCGTGATCGTCGGCCCGTCGGGATGCGGCAAGTCGACACTGCTGCGCATGGTCGCGGGCCTCGAGACCGTCACCGGCGGCGAGGTCCGGATCGGCGACCGGCGGGTGAACGACGTGGAGCCCATGGACCGCGACATCGCGATGGTGTTCCAGAACTACGCGCTCTACCCGCACATGAGCGTCTTCGACAACATGGCCTACGGGCTCAAGATCGCCGGGCGTCCCAAGCCGGAGATCGAGGAGCGGGTGCGCACGGCGGCGCGGATGCTGCAGCTGGAGGACTACCTCGACCGCCGGCCCCGCGCGCTGTCGGGCGGCCAGCGCCAGCGGGTGGCGATGGGGCGCGCGATCGTGCGCAAGCCCGCGGTGTTCCTGTTCGACGAGCCGCTCTCCAACCTCGACGCCAAGCTGCGGGTGGAGATGCGGCTCGAGATCAAGGCGCTCCAGCGCGAGCTCGGCGTCACCGCGCTCTACGTGACCCACGACCAGGTCGAGGCGATGACGCTGGCGGACCGCATGATCGTGATGAACGCCGGCCGCGTCGACCAGATCGGCGCGCCGCTCGAGGTCTACGGCGATCCCGCCACCGAGTTCGTTGCGGCCTTCATCGGCTCGCCGCCGACCAACTTCCTGCCCGGACGCACGATCGGCGTCTCGGCGGCGCGCATCGGCGTCCGCCCCGAACACGCCCGGCTCGCGGCGGACGGCGCGGGGCGGCTGGCGGGCGACCTGCTCTACTGCGAGGCGCTGGGCGCTGAGACGCTGGCGCATGTCCGGCTTGCGGACGGCGCGCTCTTCACCGTGCGGCTCGAGGGCGGCGCGCCGGTCCCCCGCGAAGGCGCCCGCGTCGGCCTCGCCTGGGACCCCGCCCGGGAGATCGCCTTCGACGCGCAGGGACGGCGGATCCGCGGGGCCTGAGCACCCCGGACCTTCGCCCGGCGAGGCGATCTCATGGGCGAATATCCGCCGATCGGCCCCGACTTCGCCCGGCGATGGCTTATGGCGATTGCCAAGGAAGCGACAAACTTCCTACAAGACCACAACATTTGGGGTGACGCCCGGAGAAGGTGCAACCAAGGGGTGATCCATGGCGGGTAGCGGGGGCAGGATGAATTCCGCCTTATCGACGGTCTTTCCCGAGAAACGGGTCTTCATCCAGTCCGGCAACTCCACCAGATACATTCGGATTTCCCCGCTTTCCCAACTTGGTTTCGGCGCGCTTTCACTTGCGACCGCAGGATGGCTGGCGATCGCCACGGGTACGGTGGTGATGGACCGCGTCGGCGCCAGCGACGCGCCGGATCAGCGAGTGGTGCTGCACGAGGCCTACCAGTCGCGCCTCGAGGAACTGTCCGCCGAACGCGACCTGCGCGCCGCCAAGTCGCGCTCGGCCCAGAACCGTTTCCAGATCGCGATGGGCCAAATCGGCCGGCAGCAGTCGGAGATCCTCGCGGCGCTGGAGGAGCGGCGCGAGCTCGAGACCGCCCTCGACCTGATGCGCGGGCGCCTGCAGGAGGCGGTGGCGCAGCGCGACGCGCTGGGCGAGATCAACGACCGACTGACGACGCGCATGAGCGCGGTCAACGAGACGCTCTCCGAGAAGGGGCGCAGCCGGGATGATCTCGACGAGACGCTGCGCACGCTCACGGCCGCGCTCACCGACACCGTTGAGGTCCGCGACGCGGCGGCGGCGGAGCGCGAGGAACTGGAGCGCCGCGTGGCGGAGCTCGAGCTGCAGTCGACCCTCCAGTCGCAGGCCCACGCGGAGATGGTCGCCGACCTCGAGGAAGCCGTGAGCATCTCGTTCGGCGCGCTCGAGGAGGTCTTCAGCCGGGCCGAACTGAAGCCCGAGAACCTCATCGCCGGCTTGCGCGACCAGTACTCCGGCCAGGGCGGGCCCGCCGAGGCGGTGGTCAGCAGCCGGTCCTATGTCGATCCGGCGCTCGACACCCGCCTGGACCGTCTGATGCTCGATCTCGACCGCATGAATCTGCTGCGGGTGGCGATCGGCAAGATCCCCTTCGCGCATCCCGTCAAGGCGAGCCATCGCTTCACCAGCGGCTTCGGCGTCCGGCGCGACCCGAAGGGCGGCGGGCGGCGGATGCACTCAGGCATGGATTTCGCTGCGCCGCGCGGCACTCCGATCTACGCCACCGCCGACGGCGTCGTGGTGTCGGCGGATCGCGAGGGCGGCTACGGTCTGACCGTCCGGATTCGCCACGATTTCGGCTTCGAGACGGTTTACGCCCATCAATCCAAAATCAATGTCCGCAAGGGACAAAGAATCTCGCGTGGCGAGCATATAGGTGATATGGGTTCAACCGGACGTAGTACCGGCGTGCATCTTCACTACGAGGTGCACCTGAATGGACGGCCCGTGAACCCCAAGGCCTACATGGAGGCAGTAAAGGATGTTTTCTAAGCACAGACCCAGCGAGGCGGTTCCGCAACCCGCGGAAACGCCGGCCTCGAAGCCTGAGCCGGAAACCTTCAAGTCAACCCAAACCAGCGAAAGCCCGACGAGCTCCTTCTCGTCAGCCCCGGCCGCGCCGCCGAAGGCGAAACCGGCGGCGTCGGTGCTGTCATCCGACATCACCATCACCGGCAACGTCCGCTCCAGCGGCGACATTCAGGTCGAAGGCACGATTGAGGGGGACATTCGTGCGCAGACGCTGATCGTCGGAGAAACCGCCACCGTCAAGGGCGAGGTCATGGCCGAGGACGTGGTCGTGCACGGCCGGGTGGTCGGCCGCCTGCGCGGCATGAAGGTCCGACTGTCGACCTCGGCCAAGGTCGAGGGCGACATCATCCACAAGACCATCGCCATCGAGAGCGGCGCGCATTTCGAGGGCTCGGTGCAGCGCCAGGACGACCCGCTCAGCCAGGGCGGAGCAAGGTCCAACGCCGCGTCGCCGGCGACGATGCAGCGGCCCGCCATCGCGCCAGCCAGCGGTGGCCCGCAGCGGAGCGAGGCGCGCGAGCCGCAGCCCGCAAGCTGAACCCGAGGAAGAGCTTCTGACCTAAGGAAAAGGGCCTGCGCGACGCCGCGCGGGCCCTCTCCGGTTTCAGGCGCCGCCGCCGGTCACGCTGCGTCGGCGGCGGGCGAGATCAGCCGGCGATAGAGGTGCCATGTCGCGTGACCGAGCACAGGCAACGCCATGATCAGCCCCAGAAACATCGGCACCATCGCCACGAAGAGGACCGCCGCGACGATCCAGGCCCAGTTCAGCATCGGCCGCAGGTTGCTGGTGACCGAGTTGAAGCTCGTCACCATCGCCGTGACGAAATCGACGTCGCGATCGAGGAGCATCGGCAGGGCAACCACGGTGAGCGAAAACAGCAGGAAGGCGATCACGCCGCCTACTAGGCTGCCGAAGATCAGCATCGCGATGCCGTTTCCGGTCGAAAGCAGGGTGTTGAGATCGGAATAGACCGCGAAGTGCATCCGGCCGAGGAAGATCGCGACCATCAGCCGGGCCGCCCAGATCCAGATCATGAAGCCCGCGAGCACGATGAAGGCCATGTAGGGAAGCTGGCCGCTGCGCTGGCTCCAGACTGCTCCAAGGATCTCGCCCCACTCGAGCGGCTGGCCCTTCTCGAGACGGCGGCTCACCTCGTAGAGCCCGATGGCGGCGAAGGGACCGATCAGCGGGAACGCGAAGGCGAACGGGATGATCCAGAGCGATCGTCCCGATATCCAGAACTCCAGGAAGATCGCGATGCCGGCCAGCGCGTAGACGCCGCCGAAGAACAGGCCGAACTTGGGCGCAGCCCGGAAGTCCGCCCAGCCCTGCGACAGCGCCGCATAGACGTCATCGGTGGTGATCTTGCGGATCTCGGGGCGCGGGCTGGACGCCGGCGCGGTCGGAGCGGTCGTGTTCATGGGCGCTTCTCCATGGCGATGCGCGCCGGAGCGCGCTTGCGCGTGACGTTACCGCAGGGCGTCAAGCCGAGACAATAGTCTCCGCGCGAAACGGCGCGCGCCGTCACGCCTCGGCGCCGGCCTGCGCCTCCGCGCGGCTCTTGCCGGTCACCTGCAGCGCCAGGGCCGCGGCCATGAACCGGTCGAGGTCGCCGTCGAGCACGCCCTGGGTATCGGAGGTCTCCACGTTGGTGCGCAGGTCCTTCACCATCTGGTAGGGCTGGAGAACGTAGGAGCGGATCTGGTTGCCCCAGCCCGCGTCGCCCTTGGCCTCGTGCGCGGCGGTGATCTCCTCGTTGCGCCGGCGCAGCTCCATCTCGTAGAGCCGCGACTTCAGCGCCGCCATGGCGTTGGCGCGGTTCTGGTGCTGGGACTTCTCCGACGACGTCACCACGATGTTGGTGGGGATATGGGTGATGCGCACCGCCGAATCCGTCGTGTTGACGTGTTGGCCGCCGGCCCCGGACGAGCGGTAGGTGTCGATGCGGATGTCGTTGGGGGCGATCTCGATCTCGATGTTCTCGTCGACGACCGGATAGACCCAGACCGACGAGAACGACGTGTGCCGCCGCGCGGCGCTGTCGAAGGGAGAGATCCGCACCAGCCGGTGCACGCCGCTCTCGGACTTCAGCCACCCGTAGGCGTTGCGGCCGCCGATCCGGTAGGTGACCGAGCGGATGCCAGCCTCCTCGCCGGGGCTCTCGGACATCAGCTCCACCTTGTAGCCGTGGGCCTCGGCCCAGCGAACGTACATGCGCGCAAGCATTGCCGCCCAGTCGCAGCTCTCGGTGCCCCCGGCGCCGGCGTTGATCTCGAGGAAGGTGTCGTTGCCGTCGGCCTCCCCGTCCAGCAGCGCCTCGAGCTCCTTCTGCGCTGCGGCGTCGCGCAGCCGGGACAGCGCCGCCTCGGCGTCGGCCACCACCTCGTCGTCGCCCTCGGCCTCGCCGAGCTCGATCATCCCGGTCTGATCGGCGAGTTCCTGGGAGAGCGCGCGGTAGCCCTCGATGGCGTCCGAGAGGAGCTGGCGGTCGCGCATCAGCTTCTGGGCGCGTTCGGGATCGTTCCACAGATCGGGATCCTCGGACATCGCGTTGAGCTCCTCGAGGCGATGGTCGGCGGTGTCCCAGTTCAGGCGCTGGCGCAGCAGCTCCAGGGACTTCTCGATCTCGGTGACGAGGTGTTCGGTTTCGGCGCGCATGGGATGGTTCCGTTCCGGCGGCAACGCGCCGCCACGGAGCGGTTCTACCGAGCGCGGCGACGGGGGTAAAGGGAACCCCGCCGTCCCCGCCCGCCGTCCTGGCCGGTCAGTAGAGCCCGCCGCTCGACAGCGAGCCGAGCGAGGGCCGCGAGGGCAGCGCCCGGGTGCTGCCGCCGACCTGGACGCGCTCGATGAGCGTGGCCGGCTCGCCGCCCTCGTAGAGCGGGATGTCGGCCCCCATGCGCCAGCCGCCGTCGACGGTCTGGCCGTAGCCGCCCACCACCACGTCCTGGCCTTCCTTGATGTACTCGACCTGCACGTTCGGTCCCGACGCGCTGTCGGAGAGACGCTGGCCGGTGCCGCGATCGATCTTGATGAAGCGCCCGCCCGGCGGCACCGGGAACTTCACCGGCGGCTGGCCGGCGAGCGCCACCTTGATGAACTCCGCGAAGATCGGCGCGCAGAGCGTGCCCCCGAACGCGCTCTCGCCCATGGGGCGCGGCGTGTCGTAGCCCATGAAGCACCCGGCGACGATGCGCGGCCCGTATCCGATGTACCAGACGTCCTTGGCCTCGTTGGTCGTGCCGGTCTTGCCGGCGAGGTCCATCTCGAGCGACCCGACCGCGCGGCGGCTGGTGCCCCGGCTGACGGCGCCCTGCAGCATCGAGGTGATCTGGAAGGCGGTGATCGGGTCCATGATGCGCTCGGCGTCCGATCGCACCACCGGGGAGGCGGCGTCCGTCAGTCGCGGGCCCTCGCAACCGACGCAGGGCCGGCTGTCATGGCGGTAGATGGTCTCGCCGTAGCGGTCCTGAACGCGGTCGACCAGCGTCGGCTCGACCTGAAGGCCACCGTTGGCGAACATCGCGTAGGCCGCCACCATCTTGAAAAGCGTCGTCTCGCCGGCGCCGAGCGAATAGGACAGCAGTTGCGGCATGTCGTCGTAGACGCCGAAGCGTTCGGCGTACTCCGCCACGGTGTCCATGCCGACGTCCTGGGCGATGCGCACGGTCATCAGGTTGCGCGACTGCTCGAGGCCGGTGCGGATCGGGGCGGGGCCGTAATACTTGTCGCTCGCGTTCGTCGGCCGCCAGATCCCGGCGCCGGTCGCGACCTCGATCGGCGCGTCGACGACGATCGTCGCCGGGCTGTAGCCGTTGTCGAGCGCCGCCGCGTAGACGAACGGCTTGAAGGAGGAGCCGGGCTGGCGCAGCGCCTGGGTCGCGCGGTTGAACACGCTCGACTGGTAGGAGAATCCGCCCTGCATCGCCAGGACCCGCCCGGTCTGGGTGTCCATCGCCATGAACCCGCCCTGGATCTCGGGAACCTGGCGGTAGCTCCAGCGCGGCGAGCCATCCTCGGCGGGTTCGCCCTCGGAGACGAGGATCACGTCGCCGACGCTCCAGAGGTCGGCGGGACCGGTCGCCTCACGCAGCCGGCCGTCGCCGCCGCGCACCCGGGCCCAGCTTGCGTCCTGGTAGCCGAGGTAATGTCCGTCGGCGTCCTCTGCCACGCCCTCGACGCCGATGCGCGCCGCGGTCTCGCCGACCGCGAGCACCACGGCGGGACGCCAGCCGGCGATGTCGCGGGGAGCCTCGGCGTCCGCGAGCGCCGCGCGCCATCCCGCCTCTTTCGCCGGGTCAAGGGCCTCGGCCGGGATCTCGTCCAACGGCCCGCGATAGACCCGCTGCTGGCGGTCGAACGCCTCGAGACCGTCGCGCAGCGCCTTCGCGGCGACCGCCTGCAGATCGGGATCGACGGTGGCGCGGATCGTCAGGCCGCCGGTGAAGAGTTCCTCGTCGCCGAGGCTGGCCGAGAGCTGGCGGCGGATCTCGTCGGTGAAGTAGTCGCGCGGCGGCATCTTCGCGCGCGCGGAGACAATGTCTCCGCTCTGCACCGTCACCAGATCCTCGGCGCGGGCGACCTCGGCCTCCTCGGCGGTGACGTAGCCGTTCTGCAGCATCTCGCCGATCACGTAGTTGCGCCGGGCGATCGCGCGGTCCTTGGCCCGGATCGGATGGAGCGCGCTCGGCGCCTGCGGGAGCGCCGCGAGATAGGCCACCTCCGCGAGCGTGAGCTCCTCGAGCGACTTGGCGAAGTAGACCTGCGCCGCGGCGGTGACGCCGTAGGAGTTCTGGCCGAGGAAGATCTCGTTAAGGTAGAGTTCGAGGATGTCGTCCTTGCCCAGCGTGCGCTCGAGCCGGGTGGCGAGGATGATCTCCTTGATCTTGCGCTCGCCGGAGCGGTCGCCGGTCAGCAGGAAGTTCTTCATGACCTGCTGCGTGATCGTCGAGGCGCCTCGGAGCCGACCGCCCTGGGCCGCGTCATAAATCGCCGCGGCTATGCCGCGCGGGTCATAGCCGGCGTGCTCGTAGAAGTTCTTGTCCTCGGCGCTGATGAACGCCTGCTTGATCACGTCGGGGATCTCGTCGACCGGCGTGAAGATGCGCCGCTCGCGCGCGAACTCGTCCATGAGTTCGCCCTCGCCGGAATAGATGCGGCTGAGCGTCGGCGGCTCGTAGGTGGCGAGCTGCGCGTAGTCGGGAAGGTCGCGGCCGTAGATCGCGAATACCGCGGCGAGCGCCGCGGCGCCCGCGAGGGCTCCGAGCACCAACCAGCTGAAAAGGAACCCGAAAAAGTTGGTGACTACCCGAAGCACGATTCGAACCTGTAAACTGCCGCGCGACCTTATCGGACGCGGCTCATCCCGTCAAAACTTCCGGCGTGCGCCCGCGAACGCACGCCGCACGCTTTCGACGGCCGCGCGGGGCTTGCCGCGTGGCGGGGCCCGTGCGCACGACGGCGCGATCCGGCGGCGATCCGCCGCGCCGGCGGCGGGATCCAGACCCGCGCCGGCGCGGCGCAGCGCGATTGCGGCGATCGCCTGCGACGATTCCGACCCGCGGCGCCTGGGCGGCGCTTTTTGACGCCTTCTCAACATCCTAGGCTCAAAATGGGCTGCGCGGACGCCCGCGGCCGGGCCGGGCGCCGCCTCAGAAAGCGATTGTCATTTTCGTGAATTGCTTGATATGTTGATGTCGGGAGCTTCCGGGTTTCTGGAGGCTGCTACTCGTATTCGTCGCAGACGGGTCGGTCCGCGGGGTCTGGACGGACCCTGGGCCGGTGAGACGCCGGATTGCGGCAGGCGCTCGCGCCATTGTGAAAAAGGGTCGTCGGCGCAGGCCGGGACCATCCATTCTCGGAGGGCGCAACGCGCCCGGACAGGAAGAACCGCGGTGAAACGCGACAACGCAGCAAAGAGAGACCGATCGCCGGGCGACCCGCGGTCCGGTCGCGTCGCTGCGCTCGACGCCGCCGCTTCAACGCATGAACCGACACGGCGACGACGGGCTTCGGTCCGCGCCGCGCCGCGCCGACAAGAAAGACAACATGACAAAGAAGATGCTGATCGACGCCACGCACGCGGAAGAAACCCGCGTCGTGGTGGTGGATGGAAACAAGGTTGAGGAGTTCGACTTCGAGTCGCTGAACAAGCGACAGCTCGCCGGAAACATCTATCTCGCCAAGGTGACGCGCGTCGAGCCGTCGCTGCAGGCTGCTTTCGTGGATTACGGCGGGAACCGCCACGGTTTCCTCGCCTTCTCGGAAATCCATCCCGACTATTACCAGATTCCCAAGGCCGACCGCGAGGCGCTGATCGCCGAGGAGGCGGCGCTGGCGCGGCAGTCCGAGGAAACCGCCGAGCCCGCGCCGTCGCGCCGGCGCTCGCGCGGACGCAGGCGGTCGCAGCCGACCTCCGAAGGCGCGCCGAACGTTCTTGATGAGATGACGGTCTCGGACCCGGTCGAGGCGCGGGAGGACGAGGACGGCGACGCGCCGACGCCCCTAGCGCTGGAAACCGGCGAAGCCTTCGAGAACGCGCCGCCGCCGTCCGCGGCGGCGGGCGAGATCGACATAGAGGTGGTCGAGGAGCCCGACACCGCCGGCGCCGGCCAGGCCGAGGACGCCGAGGCCGAGCCGCGCGAGTACGAATCGGTCGGCGGCGACGACGGCGGCCACGAGGAGCGCGCGCCCCGCAAGCCGACGCAGCGCCGCTACAAGATCCAGGAGGTCATCAAGGTCCGCCAGATCCTGCTGGTGCAGGTCGTCAAAGAGGAGCGCGGCAACAAGGGCGCCGCGCTGACCACCTATCTCAGCCTCGCGGGGCGCTACTGCGTGCTGATGCCCAACACCGCGCGCGGCGGCGGCATCTCCCGCAAGATCACCAACGTCGCCGATCGCAAGAAACTCAAGGAGATCTCCGGCTCGATCACCGTGCCCGAGGGCGCGGGGCTGATCATCCGCACCGCCGGGGCGAGCCGCACCAAGACCGAGATCAAGCGCGACTACGAATACCTGCTCCGACAGTGGGAGATGATCCGCGACCTCACGCTCAAGTCGATCGCGCCCGCGCCGATCTACGAGGAAGGCAGCCTGATCAAGCGCACGATCCGCGACCTCTACAGCCGCGACATGGACGAGATCCTCGTCGACGGCGAGCGGGGCTACCGCGAGGCCAAGGACTACATGAAGATGCTCATGCCTTCGCACGCGAAGAACGTGAAGCACTACGATCAGGCGCTGCCGCTGTTCTCGAAATTTCAGGTCGAGAGCTACCTCAGCGCGATGTTCAACCCGACGGTCCAGCTCAAGTCGGGCGGCTACATCGTGATCGACGTCACCGAGGCGCTGGTGGCCATCGACGTGAACTCCGGCCGCGCCACCCGCGAGGGCTCCATCGAGGAGACCGCGCTCAAGACCAACCTCGAGGCGGCCGAGGAGGCGGCGCGGCAGATGCGGCTGCGCGACCTCGCCGGGCTGATCGTGATCGACTTCATCGACATGGAGGACCGGCGCAACAACGCCGCGGTCGAGAAGCGCCTGAAGGAAAAGCTGAAGTCCGACAGGGCGCGGATCCAGATCGGGCGCATCTCTGGCTTCGGCCTTCTGGAGATGAGCCGCCAGCGCCTGCGGCCCGGCATGATCGAGGCCACCACCAAGGCCTGTGCGCACTGCCACGGCACCGGACGGGTCCGCTCGGACGATTCGATGGCGCTCGCGCTCCTGCGCGACATCGAGGAGGAAGGCGTGCGGCAGCGCTCCAAGGAGGTGCTGATCGTGGCCCCCGTGGAGGTCGCCAACTATCTGCTCAACCAGAAGCGCGAACACATCGCAATGATCGAGTCGCGGTTCGGCCTGTCGGTCCGGGTCGAGGGCGATCCGGCGATGATCAGCCCGGACTACCGGCTGGAGCGATTCAAGACCGCGTCGCGCATCATCCCGGCGCGCGCCGAGCTCGAGCTGCCCCGCGTCGAATACCCCGAAGCCGAGGAGGAGGACGCGCCGGACGAGATCGAAGCCGGCGGGATCGCCGTCGCGGAGGAGGAGAACGGCGAGGACCGCCAGGGCGGCCGCCGCCGCCGTCGCCGCCGGCGCCGGGGCGGCCGCTCGGGCGAAGGCGAGGGCGCACGCGCCGCGGAAGAAGCGCAGGCGAACCCGGACGACACGGCCGGGGACGCCCCCGAGGAGGCGGAGGCTGTGGCCGCCGCGGACGCCGGCGCGCCGAGGGAGGAGCGGTCGCGGTCGCGCCGCCGGTCGCGCAGCCGCAGTTCCGGGGAACGCGCGGACGCCTCGTCCGCCGGCGCGGATGCGGACGCGCCCGCCGCAGCGGCTGCGGACGAGGCCGGGCCGACGCCGGTCTCCGCGCTGGGCGAGGTGATCGACTTCGATCAGGCCGCCGAACCCGCGATCGTGGACGTGCCCGAGACTAACGCCGCGCCGCCGGCGAAACGCCCGCGGGTGCGCAAGCCGGCCGCCGCCGTCGTGGCGCAGGAGCCGGCGGCCGAGGGGCCCGCCCCCGCCGAGCCGGCGCTGGAGGACGCGGCGGCCGAAGAGCCGGAGACCGCGGAGGCTGCCCCCGACGCGGTTCACGCCAACGGCGCCGAGGAACCGGCCGAAGCGCGCGAATTCGCGACCGCCGACGCCGGATCCGCCTCCGACGCGCCTGTCCAGGACGAGCCGGCCTCGGGCGGCAAGCGGCGCGGCTGGTGGTCCCGGGCGATCGGCGGGGCCTGAGCCCAGCCAGCGCCTGACCGGCCCGCGTTTCCGAAAAGCGGCTCGCCCCGAGGCGGGCCGCTTTCGCTTTGCGCCGCCGCTACCGGCCCGCCGACCAGACCTCGAGGCGTCGCAGACCCTCCGCGATCTGCTCGGTCGCGCCGGCGTAGGAAAAGCGCAGCGTGCCGAGACCGCGGCCGGGGTCGAAATCGAGGCCCGGCGTCACCGCGACGCCCGCCTCGTCGAGCAGCCGCGCGCAGAGCGCCCGGCTGTCGTCCGTGAGGCGACCCACATCGGCGTAGACGTAGAAGGCCCCGTCCGGCGGCGCGATCCTATCAAAGCCCGCCCGCGGCAGGCCCGCCAGCATCAGCGCGCGGTTGCGCCGGTAGACGGCGACGTTCTCCTCGAGTTCGTCGGTTGCGTCGAGCGCGGCCAGCGCCGCGACCTGGCTCGCGTGCGGGGCGCAGATGAAGAGGTTCTGCGTCAGCCGCTCGATCCGGCGCACATGCGCCTCCGGGACCACCATCCAGCCGATCCGCCAGCCGGTCATCGAGAAGTACTTCGAGAAGGAGTTGATCACGTAGACGTCGTCGCTGATCTCCAGCGCCGAGACCGCCCGCGCGCCGTAGTGCAGGCCGTGGTAGATCTCGTCGGAGATGAACGCCGCACAGCGTTCCTGCGCCGCCGCGATCAGGGCGGCGAGCGCCGGCCGGTCGAGCATGGCCCCGGTCGGATTGGCGGGGCTCGCGACCAGAACGCCGGCGAGCGACGCGTCGATGTCGTCCGCCCGGGGCTGGAACCGCGACTCCGGCCCGGTCGGAATGCCGACCGGAACGAGGCTCAGCGCCTTGAGGATGTTGCGGTAGCTCGGATAACCCGGCTCGCCGACCGCCACCCGGTCGCCCGCCTCGAAGAGGCTGGTGAAGGCGAGGATGAAGCCCGCCGAGGACCCGGCGGTGACCACGACCCGGCCAGGGTCGAGATCGACCCCGTACCAGTCGCCGTAGAGCCGCGCGATCCGCGCGCGCAACTCGGGAAGCCCCAGCGACACGGTGTAGCCCAGCGGACCCGCCTCCATCGCCGCGGCGAGGGCCGCGCGGGCGGCGCGCGGGGCGGGCGTTCCGGGCTGGCCGACCTCCATGTGGACGATCGACCGGCCGGCGGCCTCGGCGGCGCGCGCGGCCTCCATCACGTCCATGACGATGAAGGGATCGACTTCCGATCGCGCAGACCCTCGCACTCGCCTTCTCCCGCATGCGGCGCAACGCGCGCCCATCAGCCACGATCCGCGTCCCGGCGCAAGCGACGCGCGGCGGGCGGCGCGGAAAGGCGCTTGCGCGCTCGTGATTTCCCGCGCCTGGGGTGGCGCCGTAGGGTGCCTGTGCTATCGAGAGCCCGACAAGGCCGGAACCGAGGATCCACATGAAAAAGACCATCGCCCGCTGGGTCGCGATCGCCGCGATCGCCGCCGGAGCGCCCGCCCTCGCCGAAGGCGGTTACACCGACGCCGAACGCGCCGAGCTTCACGCCGAGATCCGCGCCTACCTGCTCGACAACCCCGGGATCGTCATGGAGATGATCCAGCTCCTCGAGCAGGAAAAGGCCGCGCAGGCGGCGAGCATGGATCGCGAGCTTGTGGCTCGCAACGCCGAGGCGATCTTCGACGACGGCTTTTCGCACGTCTCCGGCAATCCCGAGGGCTCCGTCACCATCGTCGAGTTCGTCGACTACCAGTGCGGCTACTGCCGCCGGTCGCATCCCGAGGTGCGCGAACTCGTCGAGACTGACGGCGACATCCGCCTCATCGTCAAGGAGATGCCGATCCTCGGGCCGGGTTCGGAGCTTGCGGCGCGCGCGGCCGTGGCGACCCTGATCCTCGAGGGCGGCGCGACCTACGAGGCGCTCAACGACCGTCTCATGGGTCTCGAGGGGCCCATCGACGACGCGGTGATCGACGACGCGCTCGCGGGCCTCGACATCGACGGCGCGGCGGTGCGCGCGCTCATGCCCGATCCCGAGGTCACGCGCCGTCTCGCCGACACCCAGGCGCTCGCCCGCGCCCTGCAGGTCTCGGGGACCCCCACCTTCGTCTTCGGGGACAAGATGCTGCGGGGCTACGCGCCGCTCGCCGACATGGAGGCCCTTGTCGCCGAGTTGCGCGCCGCCGACTGAGCCCGCTTCGCCCCAGTATTCAACGCTTTCCAGTCGCGCGGCGGACGCATATACACGGTCGCAATCCTGTCCGAAACGAAACACTGTCAAATAACAGGAACGGGGCGCGCAATGAGCAACAGGCCACAGGAAGCCGACGTCGAGTTCATCCGGGCGTTGGCGGAGCTGCTTCGCGACAACGAACTGACCGAGATCGAGGTAAAGCGCGAATACGGCGAGGCGGACGCGCTGAACGTCCGCGTCGCCCGCCAGCTGATCGCGGCGGCGGCCGCCCCGCAGGTCGTCGCCGCACCGGCGCCCGCCGCCGCGGCGCCCGCAGCACAGGCCCCGGTCGCCGAGGACGATCCCGACCCGCTGGACGACCCGGGCGTGGTGCCCTCGCCGATGGTCGGAACCGCCTATCTCCAGGCCGAGCCCGGGTCGGACCCCTTCATCAAGATCGGCGACGTCATCGAGGAGGGCCAGACCATCCTGATCATCGAGGCGATGAAGACGATGAACCAGATCCCGGCGCCGAGCGCGGGGCGCGTGAAGCACATCCTCGTCGAGGACGGAGCGCCGGTGGAGTTCGGCGCGCCGCTGATCATCCTGGAATGAGCGCGGCCGCTTGCCGGGCGAGACCGGGATCGGGGGAGCGATGTTCAAGAAGGTCCTGATCGCCAACCGTGGCGAGATCGCGCTGCGCATCCACCGCGCCTGCAAGGAGATGGGCGTCCAGACCGTCGCGGTGCATTCCACCGCGGACGCCGACGCCATGCACGTGCGCATGGCCGACGAGAGCGTGTGCATCGGTCCACCCCCGGCGACGCAGAGCTACCTGGCCGCGCCCAGCATCATCGCCGCCTGCGAGATCACCGGCGCCGACGCGATCCACCCGGGCTACGGCTTCCTGTCGGAGAACGCCGCCTTCGTGCAGATCGTCGAGGACCACGGCATCAAGTTCATCGGACCGAGCGCCGAGCACATCCGGCTGATGGGCGACAAGATCACCGCCAAGGACACGATGAAGGCGCTCGGCGTGCCCTGCGTGCCCGGATCGGACGGCGGAGTGGGCAGCGTCGAGGACGCGCGGCGCGTCGCCGCCGAGATCGGCTATCCGGTGATCGTCAAGGCAACGGCCGGCGGCGGCGGACGCGGCATGAAGCTCGCCCGCCGCGCGGAGGACCTCGAGACCGCCTTCCTGACCGCGCGCTCGGAGGCCAAGGCCGCGTTCGGCAACGCCGACGTCTATCTGGAGAAGTATCTCGGCACGCCGCGGCATATCGAGATCCAGGTCTTCGGAGACGGCCGCGGCGGCGCGGTGCATCTCGGCGAGCGCGACTGCAGCCTGCAGCGCCGCCACCAGAAGGTGCTCGAGGAGGCGCCCTCGCCGGTGATCGACGCCGCCACCCGGGCCCGCATCGGCGGCGTCTGCGCCGACGCCATCGCCCGGCTCGGCTATTCCGGCGCCGGCACCATCGAGTTCCTCTACGAGAACGGCGAGTTCTACTTCATCGAGATGAACACCCGCCTCCAGGTCGAGCATCCCGTCACCGAGGCGATCTACGACGTCGACATCGTCCAGGAGCAGATCCGCGTCGCCGCCGGCCTGCCGCTGTCGTTCACCCAGGACGAGCTGGTCCCGAACGGCCACGCCATCGAATGCCGCATCAACGCCGAGCGCCTGCCCGGCTTCCACCCCAGCCCGGGCCGGATCAACACCTACTACGCCCCCGGCGGCGTCGGGGTGCGCATGGACAGCGCGATCTACGGCGGCTACACGATTCCGCCCTACTACGACAGCCTGATCGCCAAGCTGATCGTGCACGCCCGCGACCGCAACCTGGCGCTGGCCAGGCTGCGGCGGGCCCTGTCTGAGCTGGTGGTGGACGGGGTCGACACCACGGTCGATCTCTTCGAGGCGCTGCTCAACGAACCCGCGGTGCAGACCGGCCAGTACAACATCCACTGGCTCGAGGAATGGCTGGCCCAGGACGAGTGAGCGCGCGATGCGCGACGAGGCGGAGCCCGAGATCACCCCTGCCCTGCTGCTGCACGCCTACGCCTGCGGCGTTTTTCCCATGGCCGAGAGCGCCGAGGATCCCACGCTCTTCTGGGTCGATCCCGAGCGCCGCGGCGTGCTGCCGCTCGACGGCCTCCACGTCGGCCGCAGCCTGCGCAAGGCCTTCCTCAGGGGCGCCTTCGAGATCCGCGTGAACACCGACTTCGAGGGAGTGCTGCGGGGCTGCGCCGAGCGCCCCGAGACCT
The DNA here is from genome assembly GCA_963700835.1 of uncultured Alphaproteobacteria bacterium. Classification (GTDB taxonomy): domain Bacteria; phylum Pseudomonadota; class Alphaproteobacteria; order Rhodobacterales; family Rhodobacteraceae; genus Amaricoccus. The sequence continues at coordinate 91,102 of CAVOZD010000026.1, read as the reverse complement.
GGATAAACGCCCCCATCGCCCGGCTCTACCGGGAGCTGCACCGCATGGGCCACGGGCATTCGGTGGAGATCTTCGTCGACGGCGCGCTCGCCGGCGGACTCTACGGGGTGTCGCTCGGCGCCGCCTTCTTCGGCGAGAGCATGTTCAGCCGCGCGCCGGACGCGTCAAAGCTGGCGCTGGTGGCGCTGGTCGCGCGCCTGCGCCATGGCGGCTTCACCCTTCTCGACACCCAGTTCGTGACCGACCACCTGCGCGGCCTCGGCGGCGTCGAGATCGACCGCGCCGAGTACCGCTACCGGCTCCGACGCGCGCTCGAGCGCAAGGCCGACTTCGACGCCCTGGCCCGCGACACGCCCCGTCAGCGGTTGCTGCAGCTCAGCACCCAGACGTCGTAGCGCGGGTGGTCGAGCGCGGAGAGCGCCGGCGAGGACGCGAACATCCAGCCCGAGAACCGCGGCTCCGCCTCGCGCACGTCGCGGATGCGCAGGAACGCGTAGGCGTCGGCGTCCGGCGCGTCGGCCGGCACCCGGCAGCTGTCGGCGGAAATCTCCAGGCGCCCGAACTGCGCCGTCGCGCCAACCGCAATCGCGATGTCCTCGGTCTGGCCGTCGAGCGTGTCGAGGCCGCGCAGGCGCACGACCGGCATCTCGCGGGTCGCCTGATCGCCGCCGATCTGCAGCGACTGGGCCGTGACCGGCTGCGCGACCGTCAGCCCGGCTGCGACGAGGAGCGGACCAAGAATACTCACTGCTGCCCGGTTCCGAAGCGCATGAGCAGGTTCAGCAGGCTCACGGAGCCCTGGGTGTTGAGCACCTCGTCGCCCTCGGCGAGCATGAACTCCGAGGCGCCCGGAGCGATCTCGAGAAACGCGCCGCCGAGAAGTCCCTCGGAGGCGATCTTCACGTCCGAATCCTCCGGGATCTCCAGGCCGTCGCGCACCGTGAAGGTCGCGCGGGCCTGATAGCTCGCAGGATCGAGCTCGAGCCCGGTGACCGCGCCCACCTTGATGCCGGCCAGCCGCACGTCGGTGCCGACCGAGATGCCCTCGACGCTGCGAAAGCTCGCGTTCAGGCTGTAGCTGTCGCCCGCGGCGCCGAGGCCGCTCGACCGCAGGGCGTATGTGGCGAAGGCGGTCGCGGCGACAAGCACCACTGCCCCGATCACGGTCTCGGCGGCGCTGTTGGCCATGATCGCTCTACTCTAGTTCGGGCTCCAGGCCTCGTAGTCGGGCGTCGCGCCCGGCCGGTCGGACAGGATGCTGCCCGTCGGACGATACGCGCCCGCGCCGCCGGTCCGGTTCGGGACGTGCGGCTTCTCCCAGGACTTGCGCAGCGGCGGCGCCTCGGTCGGCGGCTGCTGCCAGGTGTGGTGGAGCCAGCCGTGCCATTCGGGCGGAATGTGGCTCGCCTCGGCCTCGCCCGCGAAGATGACCCAGCGCCGGGTTCCGTCGGCGTTCTGGTAGTAGATGTTGCCCTCGCCGTCCTCGCCGACGCGCTGGCCCTTGCGCCAGGTGTTGAACCGCGTGGCCAGCGTCTGTCCGTTCCACCAGGTGAAAGTCTGCGCCAAAAGGCCCATGGGCGTCCTCGTCGTGCCGGTCTGGCCCCTCTTATGGCGCAACCGGGATCGGCGGTCCAGTGCGACCGGCCGCGCCGCCGGACGCGCCCGAATAGTCCCAACGACAATCTTCCGGATTGTGGCGAAGGGGCTGTCCGAAATGCGGTCGGTCGCACCGCCGCGGGCCTCAAACGGAGCGCGGAGCGTCCAAAATGCCGGCGGAGATCAACACCAGACCCCACGCGATCAGCAGCATGCCGGCGATCTTTGCCAGGGCCTCGCCCCGCGGCGTCAGTTTCTCCAGGAGGACGATGCTGGCCAAGGCGGCGATGGTGGTCAGGCTCATGACGCCGCCCACGAACAGGACTGTCATCAGCGCCCAGCAGCAGCCGAGGCAGTATTTCCCGTGTCTGAGCCCCATCTGGAAGGCGCCTGCCCGCCCCGGACGCCAGTCCGTCAACAGGAAGCCCATCGGGGTCCGGCACTTGTGAAGGCACGCCGCCTTGATTGGAGTGAACTGAAAGGCGCCCGCCGCGATCAGAATGCCGCCGGCGACCCATGAGTGCTCGATCCTCAGCATGCGCGACAATACGTCCGCTCTCTGAAAGCCCCACTGCAGAAACGCCGCCGCGAAGCTGAAGAGGGTCCAGGTCAAGAGATAGGCCGCCATGAACCAACGATGGGCATTGCGAGTGTCGGGGTCTCTTCTTGCTGCGACGCGACGGTGGATCGTCAGCATCGGGATAGCCGACGGCAACATCATGGCGCCCATCATCACCGCCCACATCAGGCAGACCGCAACGACTTCCCTGAACGACCACCTCGCATCAATCGGCATCGTCAGCGCGATAAGCGGCGCCGACATGTTCGAAATGGACCACGCGATGATCGTCCAGCCCAGAACGCATAGAAGAACGAGGAAGGCGAAGCCATTTCGTCGCTCCGGACCGGTCGGAACAATCCTGTTCACCAAGCTGGCTGACACCTGATCAGTTCCAGTAGGCGAAGTCCGTCGCGAATCCGCACCTTTCGGAATAGCTGAACTCCAATGGCGCATCCTGCACCGACAGGCTGGAAACGGATTCCTGGCCAGGGTGATCATGACCGGGGATGCCGCACGACACCCGACCATCGAACTCGAACTTCCGCTCGACATGCGCCGAAGCATGGACGCCGACGTGGATGGTTTCCGATCCGTCGGTATGGTCAAGACGGATGTCAGCGGGCTTTATCGCGAGCACTCTGGAAAAATTGGCGGTGACGCCAAGATTGCCGCCAGCTTCACCACAAAAGATCCGACGCAGGGCGTCGAACTGCGGCTTTGACGCCGTTTCATCGATGTAGATGAGGACCGACCAGATGTCGTCCCCGACATCGTCGTTGTACGTTCCCGCAATGGAGACATTCAGGCCCGACAGATCGACGCTGCCGAAGTGGCCTTCTGTGATCCGCCAGGACAGCAGAAAATCGCAGTCCCCATAGGTCGACCGGCCGCCCGGCACATCGCCCTGACGTCGGCACGGGCATATCGCCTCGCAGTTGCAGGCTTCGTAATAGCTTCCGGCGATGCGATAGTTCGCTGCTTCGGCCATTCCCATCTCCGATCCCGGATATGCCACCCTGAGATGCCGAGGCGCCAGGCTAGGCCCTGTTCAGTCCGAACTGCGAGCAGATGTTCGACCATAGCGGCAGGGATCACTTGCTGGCAATCACCACCACCGCGACGCGAGGACCGGTGGTGGTGGCGTCGCGGCGCTTGCGCAGGAAAAGTGCCGGCTTGCGCATGGACGGCCGCTCCGCACGCTGGGTCACGCCCCGCTACAGTTTCGGACCCTGCGCCCCGCGCCACGAGATCTCGCCGAGAGAGACCGCGTTCGAGGAACTCCGCCCTTTCCGACGCCCCGCGTTAAGCTGCGCCGCGTGTGATATCACGCAATTAATCTTCCTTAATCCCTTTTTGATCAAGGAGATAGTCGGAATTGCACGTGTGTTACACGCTTCAGGAGGCCGAAGCGGAGCCTTCCTTGCGGTCAACGTAGATCAGGAGCGGCTCTCCCTTGCGGGTGATGCACTCCTCGTTGACCACGACCTCCTCGACCCCTTGCATTGAGGGCAGCTCGAACATGGTGTCGAGCAGCACCTCCTCGAGGATCGACCGCAGGCCGCGCGCGCCGGTCTTGCGCTCGATGGCCCGCTTGGCGATCGCCATCAGCGCGTCCTCGGTGAAGGTCAGCCGCACGTCCTCCATCTCGAAGAGCCGCTGGTACTGCTTGACGAGCGCGTTCTTCGGCTCGGTCAGGATGGTGATCAGCGCCGCCTCGTCGAGATCGGTCAGCGTCGCCAGCACCGGAAGCCGCCCGACGAACTCCGGGATCAGTCCGAACTTCAGCAGGTCTTCCGGCTCGAGTTCCTGGAAGACCTCGCCGACCCGCCGGTCCTCGGTGTCCTTCACGTCCGCGCCGAAGCCCATCGCCGAGCCCCGCCCGCGCTGCGAGATGATCTTGTCGAGCCCCGCGAAGGCCCCGCCGCAGATGAAGAGGATGTTGGTCGTGTCGACCTGCAGGAATTCCTGCTGGGGATGCTTGCGCCCGCCCTGCGGCGGAACGCTCGCCACCGTTCCCTCCATGATCTTCAGGAGCGCCTGCTGCACGCCCTCGCCGGACACGTCCCGGGTGATCGAGGGATTGTCCGACTTGCGGCTGATCTTGTCGACCTCGTCGATGTAGACGATGCCGCGCTGCGCCCGCTCGACGTTGTATTCCGCCGACTGGAGCAGCTTGAGGATGATGTTCTCCACGTCCTCGCCGACGTAGCCCGCTTCGGTGAGCGTGGTGGCGTCCGCCATGGTGAAGGGCACGTCGAGTATGCGCGCCAGCGTCTGCGCCAGCAGCGTCTTGCCGCAGCCCGTCGGGCCGATCAGCATGATGTTGGACTTCTGAAGCTCGACGTCGGAATTCTTGGAAGCGTGGTTCAACCGCTTGTAGTGGTTGTGGACCGCGACCGAGAGCACGCGCTTCGCCACCTCCTGCCCGATCACGTAGTCGTCGAGGATCTTGCAGATATCCTGCGGTGTGGGAACGCCGTCCGAGGACTTGACCAGATTGTTCTTGGTCTCCTCGCGGATGATGTCCATGCAAAGTTCGACGCATTCGTCGCAGATGAACACCGTAGGGCCGGCGATCAGCTTGCGCACCTCATGCTGGCTCTTTCCGCAGAACGAGCAGTAGAGGGTGTTCTTGGCGTCGCCGCCGCTCGACTTGCTCATGCCTCGCCTCCGGCCTGCACCGTATTCTCGTTCGTCGTCAGGGTCGTCGGCCCCGGAAAAACTTCGCCTGACCCATTGGAACATGCTTGGATCAGCAAATACAAGCCAAAAGCAGTTCCAATGCCCGTGACCCCGGCGGCCCTCAAGCGGGCGCTTCGCGGTTGGTGACGATCTCGTCGATCAGGCCCCAGTCCTTCGCGTCCTGCGCCGTCATGAACCGGTCGCGTTCGAGCGCCTCCTCGACCACCGCGATCGACTGGCCCGTGTGCGCGACATAAATCTGGTTGAGACGATCCTTCAGCGCCTGCGTCTCGCGGGCGTGGATCATGATGTCGGTGGCCTGGCCCTGGAAGCCGCCCGAGGGCTGGTGCACCATGATCCGGCTGTTTGGCAGGGAAAAGCGGTGCCCCTTTGCCCCGGCGGTGAGCAGCAGCGACCCCATAGACGCGGCCTGCCCAACGCAGAGCGTCGAGACCGGCGAGCGGATGTACTGCATCGTGTCGTAGATCGACAGCCCCGACGTCACCACACCGCCGGGGCTGTTGATGTACATTGAGATTTCCTTCTTGGGGTTCTCCGCTTCGAGAAATAGGAGCTGGGCCACGATCAGCGTCGACATGCCGTCGTGGACCGGACCGGCGACGAAGACGATCCGCTCCTTGAGCAGGCGCGAGAAGATATCGTACGCCCGTTCGCCCCGCGCGGTCTGCTCGACCACCATGGGTACGAGGTTCATGTAGGTCTCGACGGGGTCTGACATGGGGAAGCCTTCCGAAAACCAAGGCCGGGTTCGCCCCGGCCTTTCAACTGGAGGAATAGTGATCCGACCGGGCCTCCGCAAGGGGCCCTCCGGCAGGCGGCGCGAGGGGCGGCGCGGCGCCGCGCGCCGCCGGCGACAGACTTCCGCGCGCAGGTGCGGCGACGGGTCGCGTGAGCGTTCCGGCTCATCGCCCATCCTCGGACTCCGCGTCGCGCGCGATCGGCGGCGTCCAGGCGCGATCGGTGCGGTCATGCAGCGCGGCGCGGTCGCCGCGCATCGCCGCTTCCTCACGGTCGCGGAGAGCGCGGGCGCGTTCGACGTAGACGCGGTTCTCCGCGGCCGATGTATCGGGGTCCCAGACTTCCGCGAGTTCCCGCAGGCCGCGTCGATCCTCGGCGACGAAGACCGTGGCGATCTTTTCGGCCTCGTAGGCGTGCACGCCGAGCGCTTCGAGCGCGCACCGTCCCGCCCGCACCGCGCTGTCGAAGGTCTCCCGCACGATGTCGTCGGCCCCGGCCGCATAGAGCCGGTAGACATCGTGGCGGTCGCGGGCGCGCACGACGATGTGGATGTCAGGCCGCTCCCGCCGGGCGTAGGCGACGATCTCCCGCGCCCGGTCCCGATCGTCGATTGCGACAACGAGCACTCGCGCCTCGCCGAGGCCGGCGGCATGCAGCAAATCCGGGCGCGAGGCGTCCCCGAAGAAGCCGCGCACGCCGAAGCGACGCATGTTCTCGATCACGTCCGACCGGCTGTCGAGAACCACCGTCCTGAAACCGTTGCCGAGCAGCATCCGGTTGGAGATCTGCCCGAAGCGGCCAAGGCCCGCGATGATCGCGACGCCTGGTTCATCGATCTCGTCGGCGGCGCGGCCCCGCTCCGAGGCCGCGCGCGGCAGGATCACACGCTCGAAAAGGATGAAGAGCGCCGGGGTCACGAGCATCGAGAGGGCGACGACCAGCAGGAGCGTTCCGGAAAACGCGCCGGGAATGACCGCGTTCTGGATCGAGAAAGAAACCAGCACGAAGGAGAACTCTCCCGCTTGCGCAAGGCCAAGCGCAAGCAGCCAGCGATCGACGCCGGCGAGCCCGAACAGACGCCCGATCGCCATGAGCACGGCCGCCTTGACCGCGATCAGTCCGAACGTGAGGGCGAGAATGCGCAGCGTGTCGCCAAAGAGCAGGGCGAAGTCTATTCCTGCGCCGACCGTGATGAAGAAGAGCCCCAGCAGCAGGCCCTTGAAGGGCTCGATGTCGCTCCCGAGTTCGTGACGGTACTCGCTGTTGGCGAGCACCACCCCGGCAAGAAAGGTTCCGAGCGCGGGAGACAGCCCCACGAGCGTCATCAGGAACGCGATCGCGACAACCAGAAGAAGCGCAGTCGCCGTGAACATCTCCCGAAGGCGGGAACCGGCGATGAAGCGGAAAAGCGGGCGTGCGAGATACTGGCCGCCCATGATGACGGCGGCTATGGCCGCCAGGTTAATGAGGCCCACTTGCCAGCCTGACAGAGCATCGACGAGGCTTGCCCCCGCGACATGCGCCTCCTCAGAGCCATGAATTCCCGCAGAAAGCTCAGGCGTCGCAAGGAACGGAATCAGGGCGAGCATCGCGATCACCGCGATGTCCTGGAAGAGCAGGACGGAGAACGACGAAGCCCCGCCACCGGTCTTCATGAGCCCCTTCTCGTCAAGCGACTGGAGCACGATCGCGGTCGAGGAAACAGAGAGCACCATGCCTATGGCGAGCGCGACCTGCCATGGCAATCCCAGAAGGACCGCGATCCCCGCGAGCGCGGCCGTGGTCAGGACGACCTGAAGACCGCCGAGGCCGAGCAACTGGCTGCGCATCCCCCAAAGCGCCCTGGGTTCGAGTTCGAGCCCGACGAGAAAGAGCATCATCACCACGCCGAACTCGGCGAAGTGCTGGAGGTCCTGGGTTTCCGCGCCCACAAGTTGAAGGACCGGCCCGACCAGCACGCCTGCGAAGAGATAACCCAGAACCGAGCCGAGACCGAGGCGCGACGCGACCGGCACCGCGAGAATGGCCGAGCCGAGATAGACGAGGGCAGGATATAGAAAGCCCTCCACGGTCAGGCCTGCCCGAGGATTGGCAGTTCACCATCGGAGAGCAGCTCTCGCCTGGAAGCGGCCTCGACGTCGAGCCTGTCGTCGCGCAGCGCCTCGAGCAGGGCGCGGTACGCTGCGGCGTGCTTTGGCCCGCGTCCATCCTCGCGGGCCGCATGCGCGCCAAACAACGCAAAGGGCGGCAAGTAGCGCATACGGCAGAGCGTGGCGGTCTGCTCGAGCGGAAGGAGCAGGACGCGCAGGGAATGGCGGTTCGCGCCGGATGCGCGGTACGCCTCCTCGCGGCCGCCTGCAGTCACGACGGGCAGAAAAAGCTTGTCCCTCAGCTTGTCGCCATCCGGGCCGTAGGCGAAGCGGAACTCCAGCACGAGATCCTGCCATTCCTTCAAGAGCGAAGGGGTCGAGTACCAGAAGATCGGAAACTGGAAGATCAGGACATCATGGGAAAGAAGACGCGCCTGTTCGGCGTCGATGTCGATCTTGAAGCGGGGATATTCCGCGTAGAGGTCTGCAAAGGTCACGCCCTGGACGGCGCGCACCGAGCGGCTCAGTTCGAGATTGATCTGAGAGTGCCGCTGGCCCGGATGCGCAAAGAGGATCAGCACCCGAGCCACAATCGCCCTTTCCATGCCGCGCGCTTGCACGCACGACGCCCGCGCGCGCGGTGGGTATAGCGAATGCGCTCAGTCAGTCGGCAATTGCTGCAGTGGCCGGCCCGTCGGTCTCGTCGAGCGCAGCGATCGCCGCCTGAAGCTCGTCCTTTGTCACGCGCCGCTCTGTGACCTGTGCGAGCTCGATGATGTAGTCGACCACCTTGTCCTCGAAAAGAGGCGCGCGGATCTGCTGCAATGCCTGCGGGTTCTTCTGGACGAACTCCAGGAACTGACGCTCCTGGCCGCGATACTGGCGCGCCTGGGCGAAGACCGCCTGCTGTAGCTCGTGTTCGGCGACGGTGATCTCGTTACGGTTGCCGAGATCGGCCAGCAACAACCCGAGGCGCACGCGACGCTCGGCAAGCTTGCGATGCTCTTCGGTCGGCTCGATTTCGGGATGATCGTGGCCGTGATGGTCGGGGTTGTCCTCGTGCCAGAGCTGATGTGCGATCTGCTTTGCCTCGACGTCCACAAGGCTCGGGGGCAGATCAAAATCCACGAGTTCGTCGAGCGCGTCCATCAGCCGACGCTTGACCACGGCACGACTCGCCTGGGCGTATTCGTCGGCGAGGCGAGAGCGGATCTGCTCCTTGAGCGCGGCCAGATCGTCGGAGCCGAAACGCTTGGCGAGCTCGTCATCGATCTCGGCGGGCTTTGGACCCTTCACCGCCTTGATAACACAGGCGAAAGTTCCGTCTTTGCCGGCGAGCTTCTTGGCACCGTAATCCTCTGGAAATTTCACCGCGACCGCAAGTTCGTCGCCGGCCTTCACGCCGACGAGCTGCTCCTCGAAACCGGGGATGAAGCTGCCGGAGCCAAGCACGAGCGGGAAGTTCTCAGCGGCGCCACCGTCGAATTCCTCACCGTCGACCGAGCCCTTGAAGTCGAGCACGACTTGGTCGCCTTCCTTGGCCTTGGAGCCCTTACGGCGGTCAGCGAAGCTGTTGGCCGAACCCGCCAGATTGGCGAGCGCCTCGTCGATTGCCGCGTCATCGATCTCCGCGACCAGCCTTTCGAGCGCGATGCCCGAAAGCTGCACGTCCGGAACCTCAGGCAGCGCCTCGTAAGCGAGCGCGACTTCGATGTCCTGACCTTCCGCCCATTGCTCGTTGGTCATCCGCACGTCCGGTCGGACCGCCGGGCGATCGCCGGACGCGTCGAAGTGCTCGCGCATCGCATCGTCGATGCTCTCCTGCATCGCTTCGCCCAGCACCGACTTGCCGAAGAGCTTTTTCATCAGCGAGGGCGGCGCCTTGCCCTTGCGGAAGCCCTTCATCTGGAAGTCCTTGCGGGCCTCTTCGAGCTTTTCGTTGACCTTTGCGTCGAGTTCGCTGGCCGAAACCCGGATGGCGTATTCGCGCTTCAGTCCCTCGTTCAACGTCTCGGTGACCTGCATGTCGTCCGTCCTCGCAATCTTCTGGTGCGGGCGGAGGGACTTGAACCCCCACGCCTCTCGGCGCCAGAACCTAAATCTGGTGCGTCTGCCAATTCCGCCACGCCCGCGGCTTCGGCGAAACGGGACGCCTCGCCAAACTGCCGTCGGTCTCTAACAGACGCACATGGGCCGCGCGAGCGAAAAATTTGGCCGCAAACGCACTCCATCCCGCCCGTGCAGATATCCGGTTCTCGCCGGCCCGGGCTTCTGTTTCTGCCTTATTTCTACGCATTTTGCCCAGTTATGGTGCAGAATCCGGAGAAATTCGGACCGCTGCGCGAGAGCGCATCGGCGGTCGCATTGAAACCCAGCCTCCAAGCTGATTGGAGCAAAAAAATCTTGGGTCTATTGTACGTCAGGGAAGGGAACCGTCGCCATGAAAAAGATCGAGGCCGTCATAAAGCCCTTCAAACTGGACGAGGTGAAAGAGGCGCTTCAGGAAGTCGGCATCCAGGGATTGAGCGTCACCGAAGCGAAGGGTTTCGGCCGTCAGAAGGGGCACACGGAACTCTACCGCGGCGCCGAGTACGTGGTCGATTTTCTGCCCAAGGTGAAGATCGAGGTCATCCTCGCTGACGAGATGGTGGATGCTGCCATCGAGGCGATCATCAACGCCGCAAAGACCGGCAAGATCGGCGACGGCAAGATTTTCGTGCTGCCGGTCGAGCAGGCGATCCGGATCCGCACGGGCGAAGAGGGCGCGGACGCTCTCTGAGACCGCTGCGCATCGACAACGAAACCAACTCCGAGGACAAGACATGAGTGACAAGGACACCGTTCTGAAGACGATCAAGGACGAGGAGGTCGCCTACGTCGACCTTCGCTTCACCGACCCCCGCGGCAGGCTGCAGCACGTCACGGTGATGTCGGACCTGGTCGACAACGACTTCCTCGAGGAAGGTTTCATGTTCGACGGGTCCTCGATTGCTGGATGGAAGTCAATCGACAAGTCGGACATGAAGCTCATGCCCGACGGATCGTCCGGCTACATCGACCCGTTCTTCGCTGAGAAAACGCTCTGCCTGCACTGCTCGGTGCTCGAGCCGGACACCAACGACCCCTACGATCGCGACCCGCGATCGACGGCGGAGAAGGCGGAGGCGTATCTCAAGTCTAGCGGCGTCGGCGATACGTCCTATTGGGGGCCCGAGGCGGAGTTTTTCCTCTTCGACAACGTCCGCTATGCGGTCGAGATGAACAAGGTTTCCTACGAGATCGACGCCGTCGACGCCAGCTGGAACACCGACGCCGAATTCGAGATGGGCAACATGGGCCACCGGCCGGGCGTGAAGGGCGGCTACTTCCCGCTGCCGCCAGTGGATGCAAGCCAGGACATCCGCGGCGAGATGCTCTCGACCATGAAGCGGATGGGGATGAAGGTCGACAAGCATCACCACGAGGTGGCCAGCGCCCAGCACGAACTCGGCCTCATCTTCGGCACCCTGACCGAGCAGGCCGACAACATCCTAAAATACAAGTATGTGATTCACAACGTCGCGGCCGCCTACGGCAAGACCGCAACCTTTATGCCCAAGCCCTATGCTGGAGACAACGGCTCGGGCATGCATGTGAACATGTCGATCTGGAAGGGCGGCAAGCCGCTATTCGCCGGCGACAAGTACGCCGACCTCAGCCAAGAGGCGCTGTGGTACATCGGCGGCATACTCAAGCACGCCAAGACGCTGAACGCCTTCACCAACCCTGGCACCAACAGCTACAAGCGGCTGATCCCGGGCTTCGAGGCGCCGGTGCTACGGGCCTATTCCGCGCGCAACCGCTCGGGTTGTGTCCGGATCCCGTGGACCGAAAGCCCGAAAGCAAAGCGCGTCGAGGCCCGCTTCCCCGATCCCTCAGCGAACCCATACCTCGCCTTCGCTGCCCTGTTGATGGCCGGAGTTGACGGTATCAGAAACAAGATCGACCCGGGCGAGGCGTCGGACAAGGATCTCTACGACCTGCCGCCCGAGGAACTAGCCGGCATCCCCACGGTCTGCGGAAGCCTGCGAGAAGCGCTGGAAAGCCTGAGCGCGGACCACGCCTTCCTGCTCCAGGGCGACGTATTCACCAAGGACCAGATCGACGGCTACATGGCGCTGAAGTGGGAAGAGGTCTACGCCTTCGAGCATACGCCGCATCCGGTCGAGTACAGGATGTACTATTCCTGCTAGAGCGGTGCCCCTTCGTTGTGAATCGACGGGGGATTCCCAAGGCGGCTGGTTTCTGACTCTCTGTTCTCGAGGCAGTTATCGGGGCAGAGAGATGGGCAAGCCACTGGCGATGGACTTGAGGAAGCGTGACGCTTGCGGCTGTTGATGGCGGATCGAGCCGACGGGCGGCGGCGGCTCGCTTCGGCGTTTCGGTGTCATCGGTGATCCGCTGGGACGCGCAGCGGCGGGCGACGGGGAGCTTCGCGCCGAAGCCGCAGGGCGGCGACATGCGGTCGCGGCGGATCGAGGCGCGGCATGCGGACGTCATGGCCGCCTTCGAGGAGGCGCGCGACCAGAGCCTCGAGGAGCTGCGCGCCCGTCTGGCCGAGCGCGGCGTCGCCGCGTCGAGCTCTGCCCTGTCGCGCTTCTTCCAGCGCCACGGCCTGACGCGGAAAAAAAGACCGGACACGCGGTCGAGCAGGACCGTGCGGACGTCGTGAGCAAGCGCCGCGCCTGGTTCGAAGCGCAGCCCGAACTCGATCCTGCGAGGCTCGTGTTCATCGACGAGACCTGGACCGCAACGAACATGGCGCGCACGCACGGGCGCAGCGCGTGCGGCGAACGGCTGCGCATGGGCGTCCCGCACGGCCACCGCAAGACCACGACGCTCGTCGCGGGCCTCCGCCTCGACGGCATGGTCGCCCCCATGGTCCTCGACGGTCCGATCAACGGCGACTGGTTCGAGGCCTACGTCGCCCAAATCCTGGCGCCGACCCTGCGCCCCGGCGACGTCGTGATCATGGACAACCTCTCCAGCCACAAAAGGGCTTCGGTCAGGGCGATGATCGAGGCCAGAGGCGCACGGCTCGCCTTCCTTCCGCCATACAGCCCCGACTTCAACCCGATCGAGATGGCCTTCGCGAAGCTGAAGGCGCTGCTGCGCAAGGCAGCCGAGCGCACCGTTGACGGCCTCTGGAGCGCCATCGGCCGCCTCGTGGACGTCTTCACGCCCCAGGAATGCGTCAACTACTTCGCCGCCGCAGGCTACGATGCAGATTGATCGGGAAACGCTCTAGAATAGGCCTGCGAACCAACGGTGGGCGGGGCGCATCATGGGGTGCGCCCCTTTCCCTGACTGAGGTAGTTCTTGCCCGATCCAGCTGCAGCGCAAGCCACTGACAGACTTGCCTCGCCGCTCGTTCGCTCGATTTTTTGACCGAACGGATCAGATTTCGAGCGGAGGCACGTCGAGCCAGCGTCGCTCGCGCCAGCTCTGGTAGCCGAGTTCGGCAAGCTGGACGCCCTTGGCGCCCTCCAGCAGCGTGTAGCGCCAAGGCCCGTCCTCGGCGACGTGCCGAAGGAACTGCTCCCACTGGGTCCGGAAGCCGTTACCGAACGTCTCGTTGTCGGGGACTTCGGCCCAGTCCGCGAAGAAGTCCCGCGACTGCGGCTCGTCGGGGTTCCAGACCGGCTTGGGTGTCGTGGCCCGGTGCTGAACGAAACAGCGGTGCAGACCGGCGACTGCGGAACCTTCGGTCCCGTCGATCTGGAACGTTACGAGGTCATCACGGCGCACGCGAGTGCACCAACTCGAATTGATCTGGGCAATGACGCCACCCTCGAGTTCGAAGCTGGCGTAGGCTGCGTCGTCGGCGTCGGCGGCAAAAGCTTCGCCGGCCTCATCGCTACGTTCGGGTATGTGGGTCGCGCCGATGCAGCTTACCGCCGTCACTGGCGCCACGACGTTGTCGAGCACGTACCTCCAGTGACAGAGCATGTCGGAGATGATCCCTCCCCCGTCGGCGGCCCGGTAGTTCCAGCTCGGCCTCTGCGCCGGCTGCCAGTCCCCCTCGAACACCCAGTAGCCGAAATCGCCCTTCACCGAAAGGATCCGTCCGAAGAACCCACCGTCGCGAAGCCGCTTCAGCTTTCGCAAGCCGGGGAGGTCGAGCTTGTCGTGCACGATGCCGTTGCGCACGCCGTTGTCTCGGGCGAGGCGCGCCACTGCCATCGCCTCCTCCAGGCTCTCGGAGACCGGCTTCTCGCAGTAGACGTGCTTGCCCGCCGCGATCGCCTGTCGCAGGAGCGCGGGCCGCAGCCGGGTCGAGGCGGCATCGAAAAAGATCGCGTCGTCGGGATCGGCGAGCGCGCCGGGGAGATCCGTGGTCCAGCGCCGGACGCCGTGGCGCGCGGCCAGGTCCGCGACCCGGTCCGCGTTCCGGCCCACGATGATGGGGTCCGGCACGAGGCGGTCGCCGTTCCTCAGCGCGATCCCGCCGTCGTCGCGGATCGCCAGAACCGAACGGATCAGATGCTGGTTCATTCCCATCCGCCCGGTGACGCCGTGCATGATGATGCCTACGCGCTGTTCCATGTCCTGCTCCAGTTCCTGTGTAACCCTGTCGTGCGCTTGCATCCGCGCCGGCGTGTCATCTGACGTTCGTCCTGCCCAGCGCCTGCGGAGCGTCCAAGAACCTTTGCGAACACGCGCCGGACAGCGGGGATGCTGAAGAGGATGACCATGAGAATGGTCACAGCGAAGATCGCCGAGATCGGCCGGGTGAAGAACGGGGACAGATCCCCGTTGCTTAGTGTCAGGCCCCTCCGGAGGCTCTTGTCGAGCAGATCGCCCAGAATGATCCCGAGCACCAGCGGCGCCATGGGATAGTTCATCTGTCGCAAGGCAAAGCCGATCAGGCCAAAGACCACCATGACCCAGATGTCGAAGATCCGCTGCGTCAGCGCATAGGGGCCGATCACGCAAAGCGTGAAGACGATCGGCATGAGGATGGCGCGGGGAATTCGCAGGACCTGCACGAAAACGCGCGTCAACGACAGACCGAAGACGGCGATGGCGATCGTCGCCAGCAACAGCATCGCGGCGACCGAATAGATGAATTCCGGAGCCTCGATCATGATCATCGGGCCCGGCCGGATCCCGTGGATGAACAGCGCGGCGATCAGCACCGCCGCCGGCGCGGACCCCGGGACCGCGAGCGTGAGCGCGGGGATGAGCGCCCCAGGCACCACCGCGCTGTTCCCGGTCTCCGCCGCCGTCAGACCCTCCGCGGAGCCTTTGCCGAACAACTCGCGTTCGCGACTGGTCCTGCGCGCCGCCGCGTAGGAGGCCCACGCGCCGATGTCCTCGCCAACGCCCGGAATGATCCCGACCAGCGTACCGATGATACCCGATCGGGCGATCGTCATCCGATAGCGCCAAAGATCCGCCAGTCGTGGAATCACCCGATCCGACCGGTCGGCCCCAGCGGCGAGCGTGGCGTTCGCACGCCACATGACGGTCAACACTTCCGCAAAACCGAAGGCGCCGACCATCGCCGGGATCAGTCCGATGCCGCCGTTGAGGTCCGGCACCCCTAGATTGAAGCGGATGTGGGCGTGGATTCCGTCGCTCCCGATCATGGCGACCATCAGCCCGAGCAGACCGCTGATGTATCCCTTGAGCGGGGCGTCGCCCCCGGTGAGCTGTCCTGAGATCACGATCCCGAAAACCGCCAGCCAGAAGAATTCGAACGACCCGAAACGCAACGCCACCTCCGCGAGCGGCGGTGCGAGCAGGACCAGAAGCAGGATGCCGACGCAGGTGCCGAGCGCCGAGCCCGCCGTGGCGAGGCCCATCGCATAGCCCGCCCGCCCCTGTTGCGCGAGTGGGTAACCGTCGAGCGAGGTCGCCGCGCTCGCGGGCGTTCCCGGGATATTGAGCAGGATCGCGCTCCGCGATCCGCCATAGATGGCCCCGACATACATGCAGATCAGCACGAGGATCGCGGCGTCACGATCGAGCGTGTAGGTGAGCGTCGTCAGCAGCGCGACGCCCATCGTCGCCGTGAGTCCCGGCAGGCTTCCCACGAAGATCCCGAGCAGCGTCGACCAGGCGACGTGTAGGAGCATGACCGGCGTGAGGAGACTGACGATCGCCGCGCCGAAGAACGCAAAGGACTCGATCACGGTAACCGCACCAGAAAGCCGTAGCGGAACAGTGCGGCTATTCCTGCGGCCGCGACGACGGCGAGCACGATCACGCCCGCCACGCCGCGCAACCCTCGCGCGCCCTCGCCCTCCCGGAACCACAGCACGAAGATTGCGATGTAGATGGCGGTCGCAGCAGCGAACGGAACCCGACCGACAAGCACCAGCGCATAGAACACGCTCCATCCCGCCGTGAAAGCGAGAGCGTCCCAGGACGGCGCATCGGCCGGACCGCCGGGTTCGGCTGGTCCAGATGTGCGGCGCCGGACCCCAAGAAAGAGCAGCACCGCACACAGCATCAACGCCGCCCCGAGAACCATTGGCAGGAGGCCAGGGATGCTCGCCGGGTGGATTTGGCGGATCTCAAGGCGATCCATGACGAAGCCGCCGCGCGCCATAGCTGCGCCAAGCGCGAAGAGGATCGCTGCGGTTACCCGATCGGCCTTGGCGGTGTCGAGCGACATCATCCGAAGCCCAGCGCGCCTGCGACGGTTTGATCCGTCCCTATGGCGGCGGGACGGCGACGGCGGCGGCCCGCCGCCATCTCGCGGGCCTTACTCCGCCGGGCAGTCGATGCCGATCTCCGACGGATCGATCACGGCCTCGCCGCGGGTCACCCGGGCGCAGGCCTCGGAGATCACCACCGGCATGGTCCGGGCCAACGCCTCCTCGCCAAACGCCGGAGCGAAGACCGCGCCACGCTCATTCGCATAGGCCTTGAGGGCCTCGGACGTCATCACGTTTTCGGCCCACGCCTTGTCTACGGCGTCGTAGACCTCCTGAGGGGCTCCGGCGGGGATCAGGATGCCGAAATAGTCCGGCGCGATCGTCATGTCGGGGAGCCATTCCGTCACCGGCGGGATCGGATCGATGCCCTCGATCACCAACGGCTCGTTGGCAAGAACCGCAAGCGGGCGGATCTTGCCGCCCCGGATCATCTCGGCCTGCTCGACCGCAAGCTGGGTCGTGGCGACGACTTCACCCGATGCCGCGGCAATCACCGCCGGATTGCCGCCGTCATAGGTCACCGGACGCGCCGTGAGACCGCCGCCCGCCGCCTCGTTAAGCGCCGCAAGCGCCATGCCTCCCGAGGAGTTCACGCCTGCGGTTCCGACGGTGACGTCGCCGATCTTCATCGCCTCGAGAAGCTCGGCGAAATCCTGGTAGGGCGCCTCGGCGTTCACGCTTACTACCGGCACGTTCGCGACGGAGAGATAGATCTGGTAGTCCTCGATCGAGGTGCCTTCGATCAGCCCGGTAACCGCGTAGGTGGCGTTGTTGGCGATCGCGTTCGCCGTCCAGGTGTAACCGTCGCGCGGCGCGTCGAGCGCAGCCTTGGTGCCGATCGATCCAGACGCCCCGGGCTGGTTCACGACCACGATGCTGGTTCCGAGGGCCTCCTCAAGGATCGGCGCAACGACGCGCGTCACCTGGTCCGTTGACCCTCCGGCCGACCATGGGACGATGATGTTGATCGGCTTGTCCGGAACCCACTGGGCGAGCGCCCCGCCACTCGTCACCGCCAGAGTGATTGCTGACGCAGCCGCTGCCATGACCGCGCGTGGTGTATCGACCATCTTGTCATCCTCCCGATTTTGTTATCAGGGCAGCTAATCGCCGCAAGCCGGTCCTGTCAACGCGCGGGGATGACGACTGAATATCGATTTTGCTTGGTAACTCACTGGAGCGGGCGATGAGATTCGAACTCACGACCCTAACCTTGGCAAGGTTATGCTCTACCCCTGAGCTACGCCCGCGTCCAGTGACTGGACACATATACGGAGGCCGCTTGCAGTGACAAGAGCCAATTGCGTGCCCTTCCGCCGGCCGCATTGCCGCGCATCATGGACGCAGTTGCCACTAGGAAAGGCCGAGGCTTTCGTGCTACCCTAGGTTGAATGATGTCGGATGCATCGC
This sequence comes from uncultured Alphaproteobacteria bacterium, assembly GCA_963700835.1. Taxonomy (GTDB): domain Bacteria; phylum Pseudomonadota; class Alphaproteobacteria; order Rhodobacterales; family Rhodobacteraceae; genus Amaricoccus. Next base: position 73,298 of record CAVOZD010000026.1, on the reverse strand, counting down.
CGGCATCGTTAAGGGAAACGCCACGACCTTGCCAGGATCCTCAGCGACAAATGAGTTCGCCCCCCTGTTGCGCCTCGTGGCGCGCGCGACCGGCCAGCCGATGATCGGAGTGTTTGCCGCGCTAGACGGCGCGGCCGATCTCGTCTCAGGCAGCGTCGAACTCGAGGCTGCGCTTGGCCGCAATCGCAAGCTGATGCTGGATCTTTCGAGACTGACGTCGAAAGGTGGCGGCGGCGAGACCCCGGACGGCCGCCAGTTCGCCGCATCAAGGATCCCTGCGCCGGGACTCGACGGCGACCGCTACATCGTTATCCTCTTCGACGATGTCGCCGCAGATCTCGGAACCATGGCCGCGGTTCTCCGGGACGGGGCGGCTCTCGCCGCTGTTGCGCTTGGCGGACGGGAAGGCGCGGCGGCCCGAGCGGCACGATTGGCGGAGGCCGAGATCGCCGACGAGCCGGCGGCCATCCTGCCTCGGGACGTGGCGCTTCGCCTCATTGAAGAGACCCGCGCCGCAGGTGGTGGGCGCGCGGCGCTCCTTCTGCTCGATCTCGATCGGTTCCGCGCCATCAATGACGCCCTCGGCATGGAGGCGGGAGATGCGTTTCTCGCCGTGACCGCTGAGCGACTGCGCGACATTCTTGGCCGCAGCGAGCGCATGCTGCGGCTGGAGGGCGACCGCTTCGTGATAGTGACCCACCGACATGGCGGCGAACTCCAGGAGTTCGCACAGCGGGCCCTTGAGGCTGTGGGCGCGCCGGCGAAGGTGGGCGGACAGTCCGTGAGCGTTCAGGCCTGCGTCGGCGTGGTCGCCGCCGCGCCCGCCGCTGTTCCGACCGCGATCGTTCTCCTGCAGGCCGACACCGCGCTCAAACGTGCCAAGAACGAGGGGCGAAATCGCTTCGTGGTGCATGAACCGGAGTTCGACGCGGCGATTCTCGAGAAAAGCCAGCTGGAACTCGAACTCTCGCACGCGCCCAAGAACGGCCAGATGCACCTTGTCTACCAGCCCTACATCGACCTTGAGACCGGAGTGATGAGCGGGGCGGAAGCGCTCTTGCGCTGGCGGCATCCGAGCCGAGGCGAGATAATGCCCAACACCTTCATTCCCATCGCCGAATCCACGGGGCTGATCCTGCCACTGGGAAACTGGGCGATGCGACGCGCCTGCGCGGAGGCGAGAGACTGGCCGCTGCATCTGTTTCTATCGGTCAATATCTCGGCGCTCCAGTTCCACCAGCCAACCTTCACGGCGCAGGTGGACGCCGCGCTGGCGGAATCCGGTTTCCCGGCGGAGCGGCTGGAGCTCGAGATCACCGAGACCGTGCTCATGCGCGACAACCCCGAGACAATCGCGCAGATCGAGGCGCTGATCGACCGTGGCGTGCGCATCGCTTTGGACGACTTCGGCACGGGCTACAGCGCGCTGGCCTATCTCGCGCGGCTGCCTCATCATCGCATCAAGTTGGATCGGTCCTTCGTACGTGATCTCAACAACCCAGCGACAGCCGAACTGATCCGCGCCATCATCTCGACTGCGAGGAACAACGGCGTCTCGGTCACCGCCGAAGGTGTCGAGCGTCCCGAGCAGATAGCCCAGGTCCGCGCTGCAGGGTTCACCCATGCGCAAGGCTACGCGATGAGCCGGCCGGCGCGGAGCCCGATCGAGCAAACCGCAGCCGGGGAGCCGGCAATCGCCTGACGATACCTGCGTGGCTCCCGTAAAGATGCGGCCTTAGCCGATCAGGAAGGCCGAACCCCAGAGTCCGACACCGAAGACCGTGTGGGCTGTAATTCCCAAGATTCGGGCCCTTGCAGGGTTGTCGGTCTTGGCCGCAGCCCAGCCGAGACCCATCCCGGGCTGCAGCAGAAACCAGCCAAATCCGAGCATGAGGATCGCGAAGAGCCATGCAGGCGCGAACCTCGGGTCGGCGAACCAACCCGTCCCAACGATCAGCGCGAAGGCGGCACCGTAAATGAGACCGACCGCATAGTGACAGAACCACCCAAACGCCACTTCCTGCTCGAAGGGCTCGGCCTGCGCAATATCGTCGTGAAACAACACGCCATCTCGAAGCCGCCAGAACCAGCGCCCGACGAAGCCCCAGTTCGGCATCGGCTGGCCGGCTATCGCCCGCAACGCCAGCGCCCAGGCATCCATGAGCGCCGTGGCCGCAAGGCCGATCAACGCGCCCTTGAAGATCAGCAGCATCGCTTCGATTCCTTTGTCCAGCAAGACATGGCTATCAGAGGCTGACCCGGCGCGCCATCGAGCGGATCGGCCGCCGGCGTTCATGGTCCCTTCACAAAGCCGTCCGACGCTTGCAGTGCGATTCCCGCCCGCCTCCAGATCGAAAGGACGGCAAGTGCCCAGCATTCCGCTCGAGATCGTCGTCGCTACCTGCGTCGCAGCCCTCATGGTGGCGCCGATGGCGAACTGGGGCCTGAAGCGACGATGGCGGGCCCGTCAGAGCAATCTGACCCGCCTGGAACGCCCGCCGATCGAGGCGGTCGAGCGCCATCCCATGCGCGCCGCGCTCGACCGCTCTAGGTCGCCGCGCCAATCGCTTCTGCGCACGTTGATCGATCACCGCTGATCGCAGGCGAGGCCCGATCCCGAAGGCCATCCCACTTGCAATCGCAGTTGGTTTGAGTCATGGATTTCGTTGCGTCGTTATCACTATCTGCTCTGGTTCCCTCTGCGGCTTCAGACACACGATTTTGCTCTGACACGGCCGGGCTGCCGCATCCCGCGGGCAGCAATTAGAGAGGAGACCACACGATGGCCAAAGGCACCGTGAAATGGTTCAACCCCACTAAGGGTTTCGGTTTCATCCAGCCCGAGGGCGGTTCCAAGGATGTCTTCGTCCACATTTCCGCGGTCGAGCGGGCGGGCCTGACCGGGCTCGAGGACAATCAGCGCGTAACCTATGATTTAGAAACCGGCAGAGATGGCCGTCAGAGCGCGATCAATCTCGCCCTAATTGACTGAGCCCAACACGCCGGGTCAAGCCGGCGAGCATTTTCATTGACGCCGCGGCCAAGCACTGGCCGCGGCGTTCTTTTTCTGACGCCATCGCGGCGATCGCTTGCCTGCCGGCTCCGGATCAAGCGGCTGGATCGGTCATTTCGCGGATTTCCAAGACACCTTCCTGCAGCGGCCGGCACAGCGCCGCCGCCTGGTCAGCGGGTCCGGTCAGCCATGTCCCCACATCCTGCGCCGCGATCACCACCGGCATGCGATGGTGGATCTCCTCGAGATCGGCATTCGGCGCGCATGTGACGGTGGCGAAGTTCGCCGCCTCCTGCCCTCCCGGCACCCTCCAGACATCGAACACGGCCGCAAAGGCGAGAATCGACGCCTCCTTGCGAGCGATGCGCCATCGGGTATTTCGACGGGTCGCACCGGTCCATTCGTACCAGCCGTCCACCGGCAGGATAGCCCGGCCGAGCCCTACGAACGCGGATTTCCGAAAGAGCGTCTCGGACCGGGCGTTGACGATCGTCTCCATGACCGGTCGACCACGTGCGATGACCCGTCGCATGGGGATCATGCCCCAGCGCATCAGGACAAGCCGAAGCCCCAAGCCTGAGGCGGCCACCATGGCGGCCGCCTCGCCCGGGGCGAGGTCAGGTCGCGGACCTGGGTCTGCAGGAAGGTCGCAATCGACGCCGAAGCCGGCGGCGATTGCTTCGAGCCCAGTCGTGACGAAGACGCGCCCGGGCATCTCCGTTCCGCGAGCGGATCAATCCTTGAGGATGAACGTCACCTTCATGTTGACCCGATACTCGGTGACCTTGCCGTCCTTCACGACTACCGTCTGGTCCTGAACCCAGGCCCCCTCGACGTTCTTGAGAGTCGCCGACGCGCGGGCTATGCCGACCTTAACGGCTTCGTCGAAGCTTTCAGGCGAGCTGGCGGTGATTTCGGTTACTCGTGCTACGGACATGGTTTCCCCCTGGTTGACGCGGCTTCGGGCCGCAGGGCGAGCCTATGCCGCGACGTCCGACAGATCAAATCGTACCTGCGGACGGCGCTGATGTGAGGAGCGGCATCAGTCGACCCATGTCCGGTCCGTGGTCGAGACCCGTGAGAGCCCGGCGCAGAGGAAGAAAGAGCGCGCGGCCGCTGCGACCGGTTTCGGCCCGCACCGCGCCGGTCCATGCGCGCCAGGTTCCGGCGTCCCAGGGGCGCGGCGGCGTCAACTCCAGCGCCCTGGCGACGAATTCGGCGTCTTCGGGCGCGACGACCGGCGTTGCGCCGTCGCGGCAGAGCGCCCACCAGCCGGCGAGATCGGCGCGCGCGTCGATGTTCTCGCGCACGGCCTCCCAGAACGGTTGGCGCGTCTTCGGTGGGACTCCCAGCGCAGCGAGGTCTGCGTCGACGGCCTCCGGGGCAAGGCCGCGCAGCACCCTTACGGACAGCGACCGCAGATCGACGGGATCAAACCGCGTCGCGGAGGCGCCGAAGCGCCCGAGATCGAAGCCCGCGATAACTTCCGCCATATCGGCGCGCGGCTCGACAGGATCCGACGCTCCCAGGCGCGCCATCAGCGACACCAGACCCATCGGCTCAGTCCCCTCGGCGCGGAACTCGTCGAGCGACAAGGCGCCGAGCCGTTTGGACAGGGCCGCGCCGTCCGGACCGGTCAAGAGCGAATGATGCGCGAAGCGGGGCGCGACGCCGCCGAGCGCGGCGATGATCTGGAGCTGCGCCCCGGTGTTGGTGACGTGATCTGCGCCGCGCACCACGTCGGTGACGCCCATCTCAAGGTCGTCGACGACGCTCGCGAGCGTGTAGAGCACTTGACCGTCGGCGCGGATCAGCACCGGATCGGACAGGCTGCCGGTATCGATCGACACCGGCCCGAGCACGCCGTCGCGCCATTCGATGCGCCCCGGTTCGAGCCGGAAGCGCCAGTGCGGGGCCCTCTCGGCGCGCAGGGCGGCGCGCTCGGCGGCGCTCAAGTGCAGCGCCGCGCGGTCGTAGACCGGCGGGCGGCCGGCGGCGCGCTGGGCGCGGCGGCGCATTGCAAGCTCCTCGGGCGTGTCGAAGGCCTCGTAGAGCCGTCCGGACATCCGAAGCCGGTCGGCGGCGGCGGCATAGCGGTCGAGCCGGTCGGACTGGCGCGCCTCGCGGTCCCAGGCGAGGCCGAGCCAGCGCAGGTCGGCGCGGATGGCATCGGCGAACTCCGGGCGCGAGCGCTGGGCGTCGGTGTCGTCTAGGCGCAGGATGAAGGCGCCGCCGGACTTGCGGGCGACCAGCCAGTTCAGAAGGGCTGTTCGCAGGTTCCCGACATGCAGCCTGCCCGTGGGCGACGGGGCGAAACGGGTGACGGTCATCGGAGCCTCCATCACGTCCCCATACCCGGTCGCGCCGGGCGGCGCGAGGCCCCGATGGTCGAACCGGGCTTCCCCGGGCGCGGCGACGGCCCTAGAGAGAGGCCATGCCCCGCAACCCCGCCCGACCCGCCGCAGGCACCGCGCCCTCGCTCGCCGACTTCGAGGCGATGGCGGCCCACGCCTTCAGGCAACTGCCGCCGGAGGTGCGTGCGGTCTGCGCGGAAGTGGCGATCCGAATCGAGGACTTCGCCGACGACGACATGCTCGCCGACATGGGAATCGAGGATCCCTTCGCGCTGACCGGGCTCTACGACGGGGTGGCCGCCACGCAGAAGTCGAGCTTGCACCAGCCGCTGGGCCCGGACGTGGTCTGGCTGTTCCGGCGGCCGATCCTGGAGGAATGGATCGAGCGCGGCGACGTGCGCCTCGACCGGCTGGTCACACATGTGCTGGTGCATGAGCTCGCCCATCACCTCGGTTGGTCCGACGACGACATCCGGGCGATCGACGACTGGACGGAATGAGGCCGCTCGGAGGCGGTCCGCATGCGGACCGTCGCCACATCATTGAAATAGTTTCGGAAAAGTATTAACGTCGCCGAACCGGGCGAAGGCGGCTCACCCGATCAGACCGAGCGCCGGGAAGGTCTCGAGCAGCCAGAACGACAGGTCGGTGAAGGCGCCGGTCAGCATCATCACCCCGACCGCCACAAGCAAAGCCCCCATCGATTTCTCGATGACGCCCATGTGGCGCTTCATGCCCGCCATCAACCCGAGGGCGTGGCGCATGAAGAGCGCGGTCAGCAGGAACGGCACGCCAAGGCCCACGGCGTAGAAGCCCATCAGCAGCATGCCTCGCTCGACCGAGCCTTCCTGGGCGGCCAGCGACAGTATCGAGCCCAGCACGGGGCCGATGCACGGCGTCCAGCCGAAGGCGAAGGCGAGCCCGAGCACGTAGGCCCCGAAGGCCGACCCACCACGGTCGCCCGCATCGAAGCGCGCCTCTCGGTAAAGGATCGGGATGCGCAGGACGCCGAGAAAGTGCAGTCCGAAGAGCACGATCACAGCGCCGGCGAGGATCGCCATTTCGCGCTGATACGCCAGCAGCAACTGACCGATCGCGGAGGCGGCGAGCCCGAGCATCAGGAAGACCGTGGAGAGGCCGAGAACAAAGAAAAGCGCCGCACGCATAACCTTTCGGTCTGCGGTGGTCCCCCGCTCGAGATCGTCCATCGAGGCGCCGGCCATGTAGGCGAGATACGGCGGCACGATGGGCAGGACGCAGGGCGACAGGAAGCTGAGCAGACCGGCGGCGGTCGCCACGCCAAGCGCGGGCGCGAGTGAGGCGTCCCAGAGATCAACTCCGAACATTGGCGTTTCCCGTAGTGGCCGGCCGAATATCGTAGCCTGCGCATGGGCGCAGGTCACGCGCCGGGGGCTCACATTGCCGTAGACCGGGCCCGGCGGACCGGTCGCCGTGAGCACGGTCCAACCACCGGCGATGATCGGATCGCGCGGGGTGAGTAGCTTCAGGCACGCTTCGCAACCCTATGCATTGAGGCAGGTTCCGCGACGTCTGGCGGTGAGGCGCGGTCCGATCGCCACTCCGGAGTTCGATGATCCGCGCGCCGGACTGACCGCCTCGGGATCGATCCGGGGGCATGGACAGGACCCTGCCCGCCCGGTAGCAGGCAGACATGACCTGGCACGCCGAGCTCGACGCGCAGGGGCTGCTCTGCCCGCTACCGGTCCTCAAGGCGCGCAAGCGTCTCGCCGGCCTTGCGCCGGGCGAGGTGCTGCGCGTCGTAGCGGACGACCCGGCCGCGCTGATCGACATTCCGCATTTCTGCGCCGAGCAGGGCCACGCCCTGATCGGCCAGACCGATCTTGGCCATCCGCGCCACGAGTATCTGATCCGCAAGGCCGGCTGAGACGGCCTACGAGATGTCGACGCCCCGGGCCGAGAGACGCTCCACGAAGTCCGTCGACGTGTTGCCGCTCGGATAAGCCACATCGGGAACCGGCAGGCCAAGCCAGTCGCACAGCGGCTCCCACCCGTCGCCCAGATTGTGGATCAGCAGTCGGTCGGGATCGACCGTTGCGATGACGTCCGCGACGTTGCGGTTGTAGACGGCGATGGCGTGCTCGCGATCGTCGGGCCGACCGTCGAAGACCTGCCTCGCGATCAGACGTTGCGCGAGACCCTCCGGTTCGTCGCCGGACTGGATGTATTTCAGGATCGTGGCTTCGAAACTGGTCCACCAGCTTTCCGGGGAGCGCATCGTCAGAAGGACCTTCGCGCCGGGATAGGCCACCACCAGCTCGCGCCAGTAATGCGCCGATGGCCAGTCGACACAGGCGTTGTATCCGGCGAAGAGCGCGTCCCAGTCCGGCGGCGCCCCGTTCACCATGTCACGCCAGGGCTGCCGCAGGGGCGAGCCCGCGCCAAGCTCGAGCATGTGGTGGGTCGGTCCGACCCCGAGCACGTTGAGCGCGTTGCGCATCGAGTTGGTGCCGGTCCGTCCGAAGCCGGTCCCGATTATCTTCAGTGTCATCCGGGTCTCCCGATTGCGCTGCGCCAACGCCCGAAGCCCGCAACCGGCTTGCAGGCCAGTTCAGGCGGGATGGGGTGCGAAGACGCAGGGGCCCACCGCAAGAGCGTGGCGGCGGAGCGTTGCGCACGCTTGGGCGCCACGCGACCGAGCGCGGGTCAGAGGCCCTTCGACCGGTAGCTGGCCGCCACGCGCCCGATGGACACCAGATAGGCCGCGACGCGCAGGTCGTGCACGTCCTTGCGGCCGCGCCAGACCTCGCGCATCGACTGGTAGGCGGTGCGCATGGTGTCGTCGAGGCCCGAGCGGACCAGCTCCAGCTCGCCCGCGCCGCGGCTGTATTCCGACTTGAACTCCTCGGACAGGCGCAACTCGACGCCCGCGTTCTGCAGCAACCGCTCGAGTTCGTTGACGAGCATCAGGTGCTCGGCCTCCTCCTGGCGGCGCTGCATGCGGCCGAAGCGGATGTGGCTGAGGTTCTTGACCCATTCGAAGTAGCTGACGGTGACGCCGCCGGCGTTGGCGTAGAGGTCGGGGATGATCACCACGCCCTTCTCGCGCAGGATCTCGTCGGCGCCCGACGTCACCGGCCCGTTCGCCGCCTCGATGATCAGCTTGGCGCGGATGCGGTCGGCGTTGCCGAGGTTGATCACCGACTTCGAGCGCGGCGGGGATGAGGATGTCGCACTCTTGTTCGAGCACGACCGCGCCGTCCTCGACGTACTCGCCGCGCGGAAAGCCCTTCACCCCGCCGCTGGCGTTGATGTGGGTGCGCAGGAACTCGATGGGGATGCCGTTGGGGTTTACGATGGCCCCGTCGCGCTCGATCACGGCGACGATCTTGCAGCCGTCCTCCTCGGAGAGGAACTTCGCGGCGTGAAAGCCCACGTTGCCGAGGCCCTGCACGATCACGCGCTTGCCCTCGAGCGCGCCGTCCAGCCGGGCCGCCTTGACGTCCTCGGAATGGCGGAAGAACTCGCGGAGCGCATACTGGACACCGCGGCCCGTCGCCTCGACCCGGCCGGCGATGCCGCCGGCGTTCAGCGGCTTGCCGGTGACGCAGGCGGCGGCGTTGATGTCGGTGGTGTTCATCCGCCGGTACTGGTCGACGATCCAGGCCATCTCCCGCTCGCCGGTGCCCATGTCGGGGGCCGGCACGTTCTGGGACGGGATTGATCAGGTCGCGCTTGCAGAGTTCGTAGGCGAAGCGGCGGGTGATGAGCTCCATCTCGTGCTCCTCCCAGTCGCCCGGGTTGATGCACAGGCCGCCCTTGGAGCCGCCGAACGGCGTCTCGACGAGGGCGCACTTGTAGGTCATCAGCGCTGCGAGCGCCTCGACCTCGTCCTGGTTGACGCCCATTGAGTAGCGGATGCCGCCCTTGACCGGCTCCATGTGCTCCGAGTGCACCGCCCGGTAGCCGGTGAAGGTGTGGATCGCGCCGCGCAGCCGCACGCCGAAGCGCACCGTGTAGGTGGAGTTGCACACACGGATCTTCTCGGCGAGCCCGGGGGAGAGGTCCATCAGCGCGACCGCCCGGTTGAACATCAGGTCGACGGATTCGCGGAAGCTGGGCTCCCGAAGCGGCGCGTTCATCATCTGCCTCCCTAGGGCGGTGTTTTGGTCCGATCGGACCGCGACAGTAGACCACCCCGATGGCGCGCGGGCAAGTTTCTCGCGTCAGCGACCGCGCGGCTTGGCGCGCCGGGTCGGCGGGGCGGCGACCGGATCCTCGGGCCAGGGATGCTTGGGGTAGCGGCCGCGCATCTCGCGGCGCACCTCGGCGTAGCCGCCCGCCCAGAACCCCGGCAGATCGGCGGTTGTCTGCACCGGGCGGCCAGCCGGGGACAACAGCGCCAGCGTCACCGGAGTCGCCGAAGGGCCGACGACGGGATGCGCGGTGACCCCGAACATCTCCTGGAGCCGCACCGCTGCGGTCGGCGCGTCGTTGGAGTAGTCGATCGGCAGGCGGGTTCCGGTCGGGGCGATGATCAGAGCGGGCGCCTCAACATCCAGCCTGCGGGCGGCGGCGTGATCGAGGCGGGCGGCGAGGGCCGCTGCGAGGTCGATGCGCCTGAGATCGGCGGCCCGGGACATCCGCGCGGCGTAGGGCGCGAGCCAGGTCTCGAGGTCATCAAGCAACACCGCGTCGGATGCATCGGGGAGGTCGGTCGCGCCCTGGGCCCGTAGCCATGTGATCCGAGAGACAAAGCGGCGCGCGGCGTCGGTCCAGGGGAGCGTCTCGAGGCCGAGATCGCGCACGCCGTCCATGAGGGCCGCGGCCGCCGCCTCGGGGGGCGCGTCCGCCCAGGGCCGGTCCTCGAGCGCCAGCGCGCCCAGCATCAGCCGCTCGCGGGCGACGACCGCCGCATCGCGCCGGGACCACTCGCAGACGCGTTCGCGCGCGAAGCGATCGCCATGCAGGGCGCGCAGTTCGGCTTCAGCCACGCAAGCTGCGCGGCGAATGCGAGCCTCTCGCGGGTCGCCGTCGAGATCGGCGGCGACGATGAACGGCGCGCTTGCCAGCGCGTCGTCATCGTTGAGGCGGGCGCCCTTGCCGCCGGACAGCAGGAAGCGCGGGGCCACTCCGGACCGCCGCTGGCCGATCCGGTCGGGATAGGCGAGCGAGAGCGCCGCGCCCGGCGACAGGCCCGGGCCGCGCCCGCCCGGCGCGAGCGCGCGCAGCCTCCGGGCCTCGGCTTGGATCGCGACGCGCGCGGCGGGATCGACGCCGGCGCCTCCGACGCGCAGCGCCTCGAGCCGGGGAGCAAGATCGGCCCCGCGGCTCCGGGGCAGGATGTCGCGCCCTTCGAGAAGCGCCGCGAGATCGGCGGCGAGCGCGCCCGCTCCGACCTCCGCCGCCCGCAGCAGCATGTGCCCGAGCCTGGGATGCAGCGGCGTGGCGGCGAGGTCGCGCCCATGGGCGGTCGGGGCGCCGGCGGGATCGAGCGCGCCGAGGTCGGCGAGAAGCGCGCGCGCCTCCGCGAGCGCCGGGGCCGGCGGCGGGGTCAGGAAGGCGAGCCCGGCGGCGTCCGGCGCGCCCCAGAGCGCCAGTTCGAGCGCGAGGCCGGCCAGATCCGCCGCGGCGATCTCCGGCGGCGGGAAGGCGGCGAGGCCGCCCTCCTCGCCCCGGGTCCAGAGCCGGTAGCACCATCCGGGCCCTACCCGCCCGGCCCGGCCACGGCGCTGGTCGGCCTCCGCCCGGGTGACCCGCTCGGTGACAAGCCGGGTCATCCCCGAGCCTGGATCGTGGCGAGCGCGGCGCGCAAGCCCGCCATCGATCACCACGCGCACGTCCGGAATGGTCAGCGAGGTCTCCGCGATCGCGGTGGAGAGCACGACCTTGCGGACGCGCGGCGACGGCGCAAGCGCCGCCCGCTGCGCCTCGAGCGACAGCCCGCCGTGCAGGGGCTGGAGCGCCACGTCAGCCGCAACGCGCCCTGCCAGCGCGCGCGCCACGCGGTGGATCTCGGCGCGGCCCGGCAGGAAGACGAGAGCCCCGCCCTCGGTCTCGGTCAGCGCTGCGGCGGCGAGATCGGCCACGGCCGCCTCGAATCGCGGGCCTCGCCCTTCGCCGGACCGCCATGGCCGGTCGAGCCAGCGCGTCTCGACGGGATGCGCCCGTCCGTCGGCGGTGACGACCGGCGCGCCGCCGAGCAGCGCCGCGACAGGCCCCGCGTCGAGCGTCGCCGACATCACCAAGAGCCCCAGATCGGGCCTGAGCGCGCCGCGGGCCTCCCAGACCAGCGCGAGGCCGAGATCGGCCTGAAGAGCGCGCTCGTGGAATTCGTCGAAGATCACGCAGCCGACGCCGTCGAGACCGGGGTCGGACTGGATCATGCGCACCAGCACGCCTTCGGTGACCACCTCGATCGCCGACCCCGCCGCGCTGTCTCCGCGCATCCGGTAGCCGACCCTCCCGCCCGGCCGCTCGCCCAGCGCCTGCGCCAGCCGGTCAGCGGCGGCCCGCGCGGCGACCCGGCGCGGCTCGAGCATGAGGATGCGTTGGTCATAGAGCGCGCGCTCGTGCAGGAAGAGCGGCACGCGCGTGGTCTTGCCGGCCCCGGGCGGCGCCTGCAAAACCGCGACGCCGCGCGCGCGCAGGGCGGCCTCGAGCGCCGGCAGGACCGGCTCGATCGGCAGCGGGGCCGGGGCGGCGGGCAGGGTCAGCCGCGGCGCTCGACGACGGCCTTGCCGAACTGGGTGCGGGTCTCGATTCGCTGGAGACGCGCTATCCCCGCGTCATCGGTGCGAAACGTCATCTGGAAGGGGAACTCGCGCTGCTTGGAGGCGCTGTGGGCCTCACCCTCGATGCGGGCGTAGGTGCCGGCGCAGATCAGGTCACCGTTCTTCTCCGCCGGGGGCGCGAGCTTGAGGCGCGACCGGCGCGACCCGTCGAAGATGTCCACGGTGGTGTCGCAGATCTCGTCCGCCGGCGCGTCTCGCAGAAGGCGGAACCCGGCGGACACCGGGTCGAGCGTGCCGCGCTGCGTCTCGGGATCGGGCGCGGAGGATCGCGGCGGCACGACGGAGACCGCCACCGGCGTGCCGTTCTCCCAGTCGATCTCGGTGCGCCGTTCGGCCCGAGGCGAGCGCGAAGTCCGCCACGAACCGCACGGGGATGACCGCACCGTTCGGCTCGACCCGCCCGATGGCTTCGCCATCGTAGAAGAAGTTCGCGAAGGCGCCGACCAAGCCCGCCGCGCGGATCTCGCTCGCCGCCGCATATTTCCCGTCTTCCTCGTTGGCGCGAAGCTGCATCTGTCCGGCCCGGACGCCGGCGAGAAAGAAGTCGAAAACCGCGTCGGCCTCCTGCGCCCTGACGTCGCCGGGGCCGGCTCCGGCGAGGGCAGCAAACGTGGCCAGCGCTACCAGGCGAAGCGATCTCGACATCAATTGATCTCCCAGGAAATGGCTCGGGACAAGCTGGATCGGATATGCCAAAGAGCCCGCCTGAAACCAAGGGGCAACCGATGCACGGACGGTGAAGCTTGCGTGAAGGTCGCGCCATCGAGGAAATCGGCGAACTCGCCGCGCGCGTCGCCGCAGGCGACCGACGCGCGCTCGCGCGCGCAATCACGCTGGCTGAATCCACCCGGCCGGAGCACCGCGACCGGGTCTACGACCTGCTTGACGCGCTCCCCGCCCCGGCGCGGCCGTCGCTGCGGGTCGGGCTCACCGGAACCCCGGGCGTGGGAAAGTCGAGCCTTGTCGAGACGCTGGGGTTGATGCTGATCGGACGGAGCATGCGGCTCGCAGTGCTTGCGGTCGACCCGTCCTCGGCGCGCACCGGCGGCTCGATACTGGGGGACAAGACCCGCATGGAGCGGCTCGCGCGGGCGCCAGAGGCGTTCATCCGTCCCTCGCCGAGCCGGAGCGCGCTCGGCGGCGTCGCGCGCCGGACCCGCGAGGCGATCGCGCTCACGGAGGCCTGGGGGGCCGATGTGGTGCTGGTCGAAACCGTCGGCGTCGGGCAGTCCGAGACGCTGGTGGCGGAGATGACTGACGTGTTCGCGCTCATGATCGCGCCGGCCGGCGGGGACGAGTTGCAGGGTGTGAAACGCGGCATCATGGAAATGGCCGACCTGGTGCTCGTCAACAAGGCCGACGGCGCGCTGGAGGCGGAGGCGACGCGCACCTGCGCGGACTACGCCGGCGCCCTTCGGCTCCTGCGGCCGCGGCCGGGCGATCCGGAGGGCTGGCCGCGGGCGATGCGCGTCTCCGCCGCGACCGGTTTCGGGGTCGAGGAGGCCTGGGAGGCGATCGCGGCCCTGGCGGCGGCCCGTCGAGCCAGCGGCGGGCTCGCCTCGCGCCGGCGCACGCAAGCCGGGACCGCGTTCGACCGGGCGGTGGAGACCGGCCTGCTGGAGCGGCTCGCGGAGCGGCCGGATCTGGCGGCGCTTCGCGAGGGCCTGGCGCGCGACGTTGCGGCCGGCAGGCTTGCGCCCGAACGCGCCGCCGACCGAATGGTGCGCGCGATCCTGCCGCCGGAGGACTGAGCCGCGCTCCGGGCGCGCGGCCCTTGACGCGCCGCCGCCGCCTGCGTATGGCACGCATCGAAGATTTCCGGCCTGCGGAACCGTGCAAGGGCCCGCCCGAGCCAGACCAGAACCTGAGGAATTACACGATGTCCCGTCGCTGCGAACTGACCGGCAAGGGCGTGATGACCGGCAACAACGTCAGCCACGCCAACAACAAGACCCGACGGCGCTTCATGCCCAACCTCAACGAGGTGACGCTGGCGAGCGAGACGCTCGGACGCAGCTTCCGCATGAAGATCAGCGCCGCGGCGCTGCGCACCGTCGATCACCGGGGCGGGCTGGATGCGTTTCTCGCAAAGGCCCCGGACGGCGATCTTTCGCCCACCGCGCTGCGCATCAAGCGCGACATCGCGAAGGCGCAGGCCGCGGCCTGAGAGCCTGGGCGGGCGCCTCGGCGACCCCTGACGCGGACCGCGGTCCGAGCAGGAGCGCGACGGGCGTTGCCATTGACGCGCGCGACAGCAGGACTCGTCTTTAGGCGGCTGCGGTCACGCAAGCGGGATGGCCCGTGCTGATGAGGGGGGTTTGCGCGGGCGCCCCTTCAGCTTATCTCGCGACCTGAGGCCAGGAGACCGGAAGATGGCGCGACCCCGAGGAAGCGAACCGCTGTTTGCCTCCTACAATATCCACAAGTGCGTCGGGGTCGACGGCCGGTTCGATCCGGGCAGAATCGCGACGGTCATCGGCGAGATCGGCGCGGACGTCATGGCGATCCAGGAGGCGGACAAGCGCTTCGGCGATCGCGAGGGTCTTCTCGACCTCGAGGCGATCGAACGCGACACCGGGCTCGTTCCGGTTCCGGTGGACAATAGCCACAATGGCCACGGCTGGCACGGCAACCTGCTGCTCGTGCGCGAGGCGATGGTCGGCGGGGCCCAGCAGATCAACCTGCCGGGCCACGAGCCGCGCGGCGCGCTGGTCGTCGACGTCGACCTGCCGCACGGGCCGGTGCGGGTGGTGGCGGCGCATCTGGGGCTGCTGCGGCAGGCGCGGCTGAGCCAGGTCGCCACGCTCGTCTCGGTGGCGCGGCAGGACACGGACCATCCGATTGTGCTGATGGGCGACTTCAACGAGTGGCGGCGGCGCGGCCGCTCGGCGCTGCAAGGGCTGGCCCCGGGCTTCGGTCCGGTAGAGAGCGGCGTGCCGAGCTTTCCCGCCTACTTCCCCGTGCTGCCGCTTGACCGGATCGTGGCGCGACCACACGCCCTGCTCGGCCCGATGAGCGTCCACGACACCGCCCTGGCCCGCCGCGCCTCCGATCATCTCCCGGTCAAGGCGCGCATGCGCGTCGCCGCGCGGGCCGCAGCCACGGAGGACGCCGACCTGCAGGCGCGCGCCCGATGAGCGTTGCGCCCCACTCCGAAAGGACCCTCAGGACCATGTCGACCATGCTTCGAGCCCTCGCCGTCGCGGGCGCGCTGATCCTAGCGGGCGGCGCAGCGAACGCCGCCGCCTTCGCCAAGGCCGACGCCAGCCACGACGGGCTGGTCACCTATGCAGAGGCCAAACGGGTGATGCCGCAGCTCACCGAGGTAAGCTTCAACAAGTTCGCCACCGACGGCGTGGTCACGAAGGGGGCGTGGCCGGGCCTCAGCAATTTTTATGACCTGATGTACCGCCAGCGCTGAGGCCGCCCGCAACGAGAGCCAGGGCGGCTTGTGGCCCCCTGCGAAACCGCCCATAACGCGGCGTTCTTTTCCTTCCGGAGCCATGACATGGCCCAGGCCTCCGCCAACGTGAACCTGATGATCAAGGCCGCCCGCAAGGCGGCGCGCAATCTGCTGCGCGACTTCGGCGAGGTGGAGAACCTCCAGGTTTCGTCGAAGGGACCCGGCGATTTCGTCAGCCGCGCCGACACCAAGGCCGAAGAGACGATCCGCGGCGAGCTTACGGAGGCCCGGCCGAACTACGGCTGGCTCGGCGAGGAGAGCGCCGAGGTTTCGGGCGCCGACCCGACCCGCCGCTGGATCGTCGACCCGCTGGACGGGACCACGAACTTCCTGCACGGGCTGCCACACTGGGCGATCTCGATCGCGCTCGAGCACAAGCGCGAGATCGTCGCGGCAGTGATCTACGACCCGGTCAAGGACGAGATGTTCGTCGCGGAGAAGGGCGCGGGCGCCTATCTCAACGACCGCCGGTTGCGGGTGTCGGGACGCAGGGACCTGATCGAGATGATCTTCGCCACCGGCATTCCCTTCGGCGGCCGCGCCGACCTGCCCCGCACGCTGCGCCAGATCGCCCGTCTGACCCCGCAGACCGCCGGCATCCGGCGCTTCGGATCGGCGGCGCTCGATCTGGCCTATGTGGCGGCCGGTCGCTACGATGGCTTCTGGGAGGAAGGGCTGCACCCGTGGGACATGGCGGCGGGGCTTCTTCTCGTGCGCGAGGCTGGCGGTTTCGTCGGGTCGATCGACGGGGCAACGGGCGTCTTCGAGAGCCGGAGCGTCGTCGCCGCGAACCCGGCGGTCCACGAGAAGCTCATGGAGCTTCTTCGATCCAGCTGACGCGCGCGTCGCCGGCGGTCATGTCGGGACCCGCCCTGTCGAAGCGCAAGTAGGCGAGCGCGCGATCCCCCGACCGGCTCAGCAGGGTTCCCGCAGGCCGACCGCCCGAGAGGATTTCCGCCCCAGCCGGCGGGGTGGGCCCTTCGATCGCGACCCGCGCCAGGCCCTTGCGAAGCTCGGTCTTGTGCTTCATCCGCGCGGTCACCTCTTGGCCGACATAGCAGCCCTTTCGGAAGTCGACCCCGTTCAGCCGCTCGAACCCCATCTCGAGGATGTAGCTCTCTTCCGGGATGAGCTCGACCCCGGTCTCGGGCGCGGCGCGCTCGACCCGGCGGCGCGCGATCTCGGCGGGATCAAGCGCGGCCGCGCTGGCCAGAAGCGCCGCGGGGTCGTCAGTGATGGCCCGCCAGCCGAGCGCGGCATCGCGCGGGTCGGGGAAGGCGCCGGCGGGCGCAGGGCCCACGCCGAGGACGACCGCCAGCGAGGTCGGCTCGATCCTGACGTCGGCGCGCAGGCGGTAAAGCCCGAGCCGCTGGGCCAGCACCGCCGCACGGTCGGCGTGCACGTCGACCAGCAGCCCGTCGCCGCCTGCGTCGACGAGGAAGAAGTCGAACAGGTATTTGCCCTGCGGCGACAGAAGGGCTGCGTAGACCGGGCCGGCGGCGAGCTTGCCGATGTCGTTGGTGATCAGCCCCTGCAGGAAATCGCGGGCGTCGGCTCCGCCGATCCGCAGCACCGCCCGGTCCTCACCGCGCATCGCCGCCGTTGTCTCGTCCATCTGCGCCCGCCCTCCGCTTTCCCAAGACCTTGGAGTCATGCTCCAGAGAACTGGAGATGATAGAGGTCGGCGTAAACCCCTTCGGCGCGCAGGAGTTCGGCGTGAGCACCGGTCTCGACCACCCGTCCCGCCTCCATCACCACTATGAGGTCGGCGTCCAAGATGGTCGAGAGACGGTGCGCGATCACCAGCGTCGTGCGGCCGCGCGCCAACTTCTCGAGGCCGCGTCGTATCGCGGCCTCGCTGGCCGCGTCCAGCGCCGAGGTCGGCTCGTCGAGCAACAGGATCGGCGCGTCGCGCAGAATGGCGCGCGCGATCGAGAGGCGCTGTCGCTCGCCGCCAGAAAAGGCATGTTCCGTCGGCGAGACCATGGTGTCGTAGCCGAGCGGTAGCGCTGCGATGAACTCGTCCGCCGCCGCGGCCTCGGCGGCGGCGCGGATCTCGGCGCGGCTCGCCCCGGCCCGCCCGAAGCCGATGTTCTCGGCGACCGTGCCGCTCAGCAGCACCGAATCCTGACTCACCACCGCGATCTGATCCCGCAGTGAGGCCAGCGTCAGCTCGCGGATGTCGACGCCGTCGAGCAGGATGCGCCCGGCGGTCGGATCGTAGAAGCGCGGCAGCAGGTTGAAGACCGTCGACTTGCCCGCCCCCGAGCGGCCGACGAAGGCGGTGCGCAATCCTGGCGCGATCTCGAGCGAGACGTCCCGCAGCGCCACATGGCCGTCGGGATAGGCGAAGGAAACGTTCTCGAAACCGATGCGGCCCTCGGCCCGTCCGATGGTGCGCGGTCCGTCGAGTATGGTGTTCCTGGCGTCGAAGAGCATGAAAACCCGGTCGAGCGCTGCGCGTCCTTGCATCGCCTTCGCGAACGACCCGCCGATCTTGCGCGCCGGTCCCGCCAGCACGCCGATGCCGGTCAGAAGCCCGGTGAAGTCGGCGATTGTCATGCGTTCGGCGATGATGCGGCTCGCCACGACGAGAAGCAGGATCGCCACGGCCGCGCCGAGCAGCACCTCCAGGATCGGCGCGACCCGGGCCTGCCAGACGTTCTGACGCAGGCGCAGCCCCAGGAGGCGCTCGAAAACGGTCTCGGCGCTGTCGGCCAGCGTCTGCTCGAGGCGGTAGGCGCGCGCCATGCGGATGCCCGAAAGCCCCTCGGTCACCTCCGAGGTCATGGTCGCGACCTGGGCCTGGGTGCGCTTGGAGAGCTTGCGAAGGCGTCTGCCGATCACGTTGACCGGCACCAGCGCCAGCATGAAGATCGCCACCATGAAGACGGTGAGGGGCCAGTCGATCGTCAGCATCACCGCGATGGTGGCGACGATGGTGAAGAAGCTTGTCGCCACGCTGAGCAGCGCCGAAACCGAGCTGCCGATCAGGCCGATGTCGGAGGAGAACCGCGCCGCCAGTCCGGCGGGCGCGTGGCTCTGCAGGCGGGCGAGATCCGCGCCGACGAGGGTCGCGTACATCCGCTTGCGGAGCTGGGTCTCCATACGGCTGATGACCCTTGTGCTCACCGTCTCCTTGTAGAAGCCGGCGACGGCGTTCACCGAGGTCAGGCCCAGCACCGCGAGAGGCCCCCAGAGGATCACCGACGCGTCGCGAGCCTCGAGCGCCTGCATCACCAGCTGGATGACCTTGGAATAGGCACCCGACGCTGCGGCCACCACCATCGTCAGCACGATGGTGATGATCAGCAGGAGCCGATACGACGCGAGCCAATCGTCCCAGAGCCGCTTGTAGGCCGCCCAGAACGACGCGTCGGCCGGGTCGATCTCGGAGGGAGTGTCCCGCATGCGCCGGCGTCTTCCCAAGCGCCGGGCGCGTCCCGGCCGGTGCCGCTGTTAGCATGGGCGAGCGCGGGCGCGAAAGGCGAATTGCCGTTTCCGCCGCCAGACGGTCCCGCTAGGGTGTCCCTCAACACCTCGACGGAGCCCCCCCGATGAACCTCGCGCGCGGCCGTGACCTCGTCGCAATTCCCGGCCCGTCGGTCATTCCCGACCGGGTCCTGCAGGCCATGCACCGCCCCGCGCCGAACATCTACGGCGAGGCGCTCATCGAGATGACCGACGGTCTCCTTTCGGACCTGCGCCGGGTGGCGCGCAGCCAGGCCGCCGAGTCGGTGATCTACATCGGCAATGGACATGCGGTCTGGGAGGCGGCGATCGCCAACATCCTGGCGCCGGGAGACCGGGCGCTGGCGATCCTGACCGGGCGGTTCGGGGCCGGCTGGGCGGCGACCGCGCGGCGGATGGGCGTCGAGGTCGACGAACTCGATTTCGGCTTTCGCGGCGCGCTCGATCCCGATCGGGTCGAGGCCCGGCTGCGCGCCGACCGCGATCATGCCGTAAAGGCGGTGCTGACGGTGCAGACCGACACGGCGAGTTCGGCGCACAACGACGTGGCGGCGCTGCGCGCGGCCATCGACGCCGCCGGCCACCCCGCCCTGCTTGCGGTCGACTGCGTCGCCTGTCTGGGCTGCGCGCGCTTCGAGATGGACGCCTGGGGCGTCGACGTGATGCTGGCGGCCAGCCAGAAGGGGCTGATGACCCCGCCGGGCCTCGGCTTCACGTTCCATGGGCCTAAAGCGGAGGCGGCGCGGGTGGCCTGCGCCAGTCCCTACTGGGATTGGGGGCCGCGCACGCGGCCCGAGATCTTCTACCAGCGCTTCTGCGGCACGCCACCCACCCATCTCCTCTACGGGCTGCGCGAGGCGCTCGACATGCTGCTCCACGAGGAGGGGCTGGAGGCGGCCTGGCGCCGGCACGCAGTGTTCGCCCGCGCGGTCTGGGCGGCGGTCGAGCGCTGGGGCGCGGAAGGAGACCTGCGCCTCAACGTCGCCGATCGGGAGGCGCGGAGCCCGGCCGTGACCACGATCCGGACCGCGCCGGGTGACGCCGACCGACTGCGGCGCTGGTGCGCGGATGTGGCCGGGCTGACGCTCGGCGTCGGCATGCCCGGCCCGGGCGACGCCGCCGGCGATCTCTTCCGCATCGGCCACATGGGGCACATGGACCCGCCGATGCTGCTCGGCGCGCTCGCCAGCATCGAGGCGGGACTCGCGGCGCTCGGCGTCGCGCGGGGGCGGGGCGCGGTCGAGGCGGCGGCGGCGGCGGTGGCCGCGGCCGGCGCGGCGCCGGAGGACGGGAATGCGGTGGACCGCGCCGGCGCGGGCCTCTAGAAACGACGCTCCCGGGGGGGTGAAAACACATGGAGACTTCTATGCGGACTGTCATTCTCTTCGGCGCGGCGGCGCTCGCGCTCGCCGCCTGCACCAGCAACCCGGAAGTCAATCGCGAGATCGACTGCGCGGCGGGCGTCCTCGGCGGCGCGGCGGTTGGCGGGGTGCTGGGCAACCAGATCGGCGGCGGCACCGGCAAGGCCATCGCCACCGCGGTCGGCGCCGGCGCCGGCGCGGCGGCGGGCACCCAGCGCGGCGCCTGCCAGTAGGGTCCGGTCCGGCGGGGCCGCGGACGGCGTTGACGCAGCGCCGTCCGACGGCTACGCCGTTGCCGACCGGGGACAGCCCCCGGCGCAATCGTTGCCATTCGACAGGGGGATCGATCCGTGGCTGACCTAATCGCAGTTGTATTTCCGTCCGAGGAGAAGGCCGAGGAAGTTCGGCAGAAGCTCTTCCAGATGCAGAAGGACTATCTGATCGAACTCGGCGACGCCTGCATCGCCACCAAGAACGACGACGGCAAGGTGAAGCTCAACCAG
The DNA here is from genome assembly GCA_963700835.1 of uncultured Alphaproteobacteria bacterium. GTDB lineage: Bacteria > Pseudomonadota > Alphaproteobacteria > Rhodobacterales > Rhodobacteraceae > Amaricoccus. The sequence goes on along the minus strand of CAVOZD010000026.1, from coordinate 52,360 downwards.
GTGTTCAACACCACCGCCGCCGGGGCTGCGGGCGGCAGCTTCTGGGGCCTGCTGATCGGCGTGCTGTTTCTCAACCCGCTGGTCGGCGTCGCGGCCGGCGCTGCGGGCGGCGCCATCGCCGGCGCGCTGACCGACATCGGGGTCGACGACAAGTTCATGAAGGGACTTGCCGGCGAGAACATCAAGGAGGGCGAGGCGGTGCTCTTCGTGCTCGTCAAGAAGGTGACCGGCGACAAGGTTCTCGCCGGGCTCGGCGGCATTGGCGGGCGCGTGCTCCAGACCTCGCTCGACCACACCCGCGAGGAGCGGCTGCGCGAGGCGCTGGCCGGGCATGTGGAGGCCGAAGAGGCCGCCGCGCCGACCTCCTGAGAACCGGCCCACGCCGTGATTCCCCGGCCCGGCCGGGGGATGACGGGAACCGGGCGCGGCGCCCTGGGGGTGTGTTATCGGGGCGTAACACGCGTGCAATTCCGGTCAAGTTACTGGAATCGCTTGCGTTCATCTTCGTTAATTTTGCCTTGAAGCCATCTGGCCGCCTGCGACGGCGGCCCTCGCGGCGCGCCGGTCGGCTTGCCTGCGCCCGCGATGCGGCGCACTCTGGCCGCTGGCGCGTGCGAGGTCCTCGATGCTGCCGATCCTGGGCGATCTGATTCCCTATGCGGTCCCGGTGGCGCTGAGCCCGCTGCCGATCATCGCCACGGTGACGCTGCTGCTGGGGCCCGCCGGACCATCCGGCGCGCTGGGCTTTCTTGTGGGGCGCTTCGCGGCGCTCCTGGCGCTGAGCTTCGTGGTGGCGCTGTTGGCGGCGGAGGTCGCCGGGCCCTTGGCCGGGGCCGAGCGTGGGGGCTGGCTGCGGATCGGCGTGGGCTGCCTCCTGCTGGTCGGCGCCGGCGTGGTCTGGCGTGGCCGGCCGCGCGACGGCGCGACGCCCGCGCCGTCCGGCTGGATGCGGTCGATCGGCGGCGCAACGGCGGGCCGGGCGGCGCGGCTCGGAGTGGCGCTGACCGCGCTCAATCTCAAGGAGGTTGCCTTCGCCGCCGGCGCCGGGCTGATCGTCGCGTCGGCGGCGGTTCCGGCGGCGCAGGCGCTGCTGGCGTTGCTGGTCTTCGCCGGACTCGCCTGCCTCGGCGTCATCGCGCCGACCGCCTGGCGGCTTGCGGACCCGGAAGGGTCGCGCGCCGGGCTCGGCGCGGCGCAGGCCTGGCTCGCGCGCAACAAGGCGCTTCTGGTGGCTGCGGTGCTGGTCGCCATCGGGGCGAACCTGATCGGGAGCGGGCTCGCGGCGCTCTGATGCGATGCGAGGCCGAAGCGAAGGCCGAGAGGGGCGCAGAATTCCCCGAAGCGCGCAATCCCGGCGCGACCGCCGCGCCGGGCGCTGCGCGATCCGTAACGGGCTGGATCGCGCGGGGATATCCGAGAGGGCGGCGCGTGGCTCCGGCGACGGTAGCGCCCGGACCGGCGTCAGAGCGCCGCGAGCCGGGCGCCGGCGGCGCGCAGGATGGCGATCTCCTCCTCCAGCGCCTCAAGGCGGGCGCGGTTCTCGTCGACCACCTCCTCGGGCGCCTTGGCGACGAAGGCCTCGTTGGCGAGCTTGGCGCGCACGCCGCCGGCCTCGCGGTCGAGCTTGTCCAGCGCCTTCCTGAGCCGGTCGCGCTCGGCGTCGAGGTCGATGACATCGGCCAGCGGCAGGCAGAAGGCGCCGCCCTCCACCGCGATGGTCACCGCCCCCTTCGGCGCCGCGTCGGCGCGCTCGTGGCGCTCGATGCGGGCGAGGCGGCTGACCAGCGCGCGGTTGCGCTCCAGCGCCTCGGCCTGACCGGCGGCGAGGTCGAGTTCGATCAGGGTGATCTTCGCGCCGGCCGGCACCCGCATCTGGGCGCGCACCGAGCGGATCTCCTCGATCAGGCCGATCACCCAGTTCATCTCGGCGTCGGCGGCGGGGTCGATCAGCTCGGCCCCGTACTCCGGCCAGGCGGCGTGGGCGAGCAGCCGGTCGCGGCCGCCGATCTCCTCCCAGAGCGCCTCGGTGATGAAGGGCGTGACCGGGTGCATCAGGATCAGGCACTGGTCGAGAACCCAGGCCATGGTGGCGCGGGTCTCGGGCGCGGCGGCGGGATCGTCGAAGAGCGGCTTGGCGAGCTCCACGTACCAGTCGCAGACGCGGCCCCAGACGAAGGCGTAAAGCGCGTTGGCCGCGTCGTTGAAGCGGTAGGCGTCGAGGGCGGCGTCGACCGCCTCGCGCACCCGCCCGGTCTCGCCGACGATCCACCTGTTGGCGGTCAGCGTGACGCCGCTCGGGTCGAAGGCCGGGTCGGGCCGGCAGTCGTTCATCTCGGCGAAGCGGGCGGCGTTCCAGAGCTTGGTGCCGAAGTTGCGGTAGCCGGCGATGCGCTCCTTCGACAGCTTCACGTCGCGGCCCATCGCCGCCATGGCGGTCAGGGTGAAGCGCACCGCGTCGGCGCCGTATTCGTCGATCAGCTCGATCGGGTCGAGGATGTTGCCCAAGGATTTCGACATCTTCTTGCCCTTCTCGTCGCGGACGAGGGCGTGAATGTAGACGTCGGAAAACGGAACCTTTCCGGTGAGTTCGAGCTGCATCATCATCATCCGGGCGACCCAGAAGAAGATGATGTCGAAGCCGGTGACCAGCACGGTCGAGGGGAAGTAGCGCTGCCATCTCGGGCGTGTCCTCGGGCCAGCCCATGGTGCCGATCGGCCAGAGGCCGGAGGAGAACCAGGTGTCGAGCACGTCGGGGTCGCGGGAGTTCGACGCTTGCCGTCGTGCCGAAGCCCGCGCGGCCGGCAGCATGTCCAATCGAGCACGTCGACCGTAGGCGGCGCGAGCGTCTTCGGTGCCAAATGCGTCGCGCGATACGCTCAGGCGCGTCGCACCATGCTCCGTCGGCTTCGGCAACTCGGCCCGTACCACACCGGGATCTGATGCCCCCACCAGAGCTGGCGGGAGATGCACCAGGGCTCGATGTCCTCGAGCCAGCGGAAATAGGTGTTGCGGTGGCTCTCCGGCATGATCCGGGTGCGGCCGTCGCGCACCGCCTCGAGCGCCGGGCCGGCGAGCTTGGCCGCGTCCACGAACCACTGGTCGGTGAGGTAGGGCTCGACGGCGACCTTGGAGCGGTCGCCGTGCGGGACCATGTGGGTCTCGGCGTCGATCCCGTCGAGCCAGCCCTCGTCGCGGGCGCGGGTGACGACGAGGTCGCGCGCCTCGTAGCGGTCGAGCCCGTCGAAGTCGTGGATCGCCGCCTCGGGCGTCGCGCCCTCCCAGAATTCGGAATTGTCCTTCAGGCGGATGCAGGCGCGCGAATCCATGACGTTGATGGCGCGCAGCCCGCAGCGCTCGCCGACCGCCCAGTCGTTGAAGTCGTGCGCCGGGGTGATCTTGACCGCGCCGGTGCCCTTCTCGGGATCGGCGTAGGCGTCGGCGACGATCGGGATCGAACGGCCCACCAGCGGCAGGCGCACGGTCTTGCCGACGAGGTGCTGCGTAGCGCGGATCGTCGGGATGGACCGCGACGCCGGTGTCGCCGAGCATGGTCTCGGGTCGGGTGGTGGCGACGACGAGGTAGTCGCGGGTCTCGTGGGCGGTCGGGTTCCCCTCGTCGTCCCAGTCGACGGGGTGCTGATAGGTCGCGCCGTTCTCGAGCGGATAGCGCAGCCGCCAGAGCGCGCCGCGGGTCTCGACCTGCTCGACCTCGAGATCGCTGATCGCGGTCTCGAAATGCGGGTCCCAGTTGACCAGCCGCTTGCCGCGGTAGATGAGACCCTTCTCGTAAAGCTTGACGAACGCGCGCAGAACCGCGTCGTGGAAGCCCTCGTCCATGGTGAAGCGGTTGCGCGAGAGATCGAAGCTGTCGCCGAGGCGGCGGCACTGTTCGAGGATGGTGCCGCCGGAGCTTTCCTTCCACTCCCAGACCTTGGCCACGAAGGCCTCGCGGCCCATCTCGCGGCGTCCGGGCGCGCCCTCGCGGGCCAGTTCGCGCTCGACCACCATCTGGGTGGCGATGCCGGCGTGGTCGAGGCCGGGCTGCCAGAGCACGTCGAAGCCCTGCATGCGCTTCCAGCGGGCGAGGATGTCCATGAGCGTGTGGTTGAAGGCGTGGCCCATGTGCAGCGAGCCGGTGACGTTGGGCGGCGGCAGCAGGATGCAGAAGGGCTCGGCGCCGGGCCGCGCGTTGGCGCCGGCGCGGAAGGCGTCGGCCGCATCCCAGTGGTCGGCGATGCGCGGCTCGGCGGTCGCGGCGTCGAATGATTTCTCGAGCGGCATCGGTGCATGTCCCGCAGTTGCTGCGCCGCTTCCTTAGCGCCGGGGCCGCGCGAGGAAAACCCCCGCGGCGCGGCGGCGCACGCTCTGGACGCGGAGGGCGAAACCACTAAGGTTCGGGCCAAGTCGCATCATGGGAGGACAGTGATGAGCAAGTTCGGAACCAGTCAGCCGGTGCGGCGCAAGGAGGACGTGCGGTTCCTGACCGGAACGGGCCGCTATCTCGACGACGCCGCCCCCGAGGGGGCGCTGCATGCGGCCTTCTTCCGCAGCCCGGTCGCGCACGGGCGGATCGCGGCGCTCGATCTCGACGAGGCCCGCGCCGCGCCCGGCGTGGTGGCGGTGATCACGGCGGCCGATTTCGGCGCGGAGATGGACAACGAGGTCGACTACGAGATCGTGCGCAACCGCGACGGCAGCGACGCCGCCGATCCGACCCGCCCGGTGCTGGCCGAGGACGTGGCGCGCTACGCCGGCGAGGCGATCGCCATGGTGGTGGCGGAGACCCGGGCGCAGGCGGTGGACGCGGTCGAGCTGATCGTCTGCGACTTCGAGGACCTGCCCGCCCACGTGGAGACCGCCGTGGGCGGCTCGGCGATCCATGAGGAGGCCCCGGAGAACCTCGCCTACGACTGGTCGTTCGGCGACGAGCGGGCGGTGGGCGAGATCTTCGACGCGGCCCTGCACACGGTGGCGCTCGACCTGATCGACAACCGGGTGATGGGCATGTCGCTGGAGCCGCGCGGCTGCTTTGCGGAATGGGACGGGGCGCGGCTGCATGTGGGCTTCTCCGGGCAGGGCGTGTGGAACCTGCGCAAGGAGCTCGCCGACAAGTTCGGCCTGCCGCACGAGGCGGTGCGGGTGACGACGCCGGACGTCGGCGGCGGCTTCGGCATCAAGGGGTTCAACTATCCCGAGTACTTCGCCGTCGCCTTCGCGGCGAAGACGCATCGGCCGGCCGGTGCGCTGGATGAGCGGGCGCGGCGAGGCGATGCTGACCGACAATGGCGGGCGCGATCACGTGACCCGCGCCGAGGCGGCCTTCGACGCCAACCTGCGGCTGCAGGCGCTCCGCATCCATTGCGTCTCCAACCTCGGGGCCTACAACAGCCCCTACGGCCAGTTCATCGCCTCCGAGCTCGCGCTCAAGGTGATGCCGGGCGTCTACGAGGTGCAGAAGGCGTTCTTCCACGTGCAGGGCGTCTACACCAACACCACGCCGATCGACGCCTACCGCGGCGCCGGACGACCCGAGGCGATCTACGTCATCGAGCGGCTGATGGACTGGTCGGCGCGCCAGCTCGGCGTCGATCCGATCGAGCTGCGCCGGCGCAACTTCATCCCCAAGGAGATGTTTCCCTACAAGACGGTCGCGCGCGAGACCTACGACGTTGGCGACTTCAACCGGGTGCTCGACCGGGCCATCGTCGAGGCGGACGTGGCGGGCTTCGCCGCGCGCAAGGCCGAGAGCGCGAAGGCGGGCAAGCTGCGCGGCATCGGGCTCAGCTACTACATCGAGTCGATCCTCGGCGACACCCGCGAATGGACCAAGATCGCCTTCGCCGACGACGGCATAGTCGAGCTCTACGCCGGCATCCAGTCGAACGGCCAGGGCCACGAGACGGTGATGGCGCAGTTCCTGCATGAACGCGCCGGCATTCCGTTCGAGAAGATCCGCTACGTGCAGGGCGACAGCGACCTGATCCCGCGCGGCGGGGCGACGGGCGGCTCGCGCTCGGTCACCATGCAGGGCAATTCGGTCAACAAGGCCGCCGACATCCTGATCGAGCGGTTCCGGCCGCTCGCCGAGGACGAGCTCGAGGTCTCCGGCGAGGATCTCGTCTGGGAGGACGGGGTGTTCCGGGTCGCGGGCACCGACCGGGAGGTCGACCTGATGCGGCTCTCCGAGATCGCCCGCGAGCTCGGGCGGGCCGAGCTGCTGGTGACGGAATCGAGCTACAAGCTGCCCGGCCGATCCTATCCCAATGGCGCGCATTTCGCCGAGGTCGAGATCGACCCGACCACCGGCGAGACCCGGGTGGTGAAGTACACCGTCGTCGATGACTTCGGCTATCTGGTCAACCCGATGCTCGCGGAAGGCCAGGTGCACGGCGGGGTCGCCCAGGGCATCGGCCAGGCGATCACCGAGCACGTGGTCTATTCCGGCGACGGGCAGCTCCTGAGCGGTTCGTTCATGGACTACGCCATGCCGCGGGCCAGCGACGTGCCCTTCGTGGCTTTCGAGACCGAACTGGTGCCCTCGATCAAGAACGAGATCGGCATGAAGGGCTGCGGCGAGGCGGGAACCGTGGGCGCGCTGGCGGCGGTTACCAACGCCGCCCTCGACGCGCTCTGGGACGCGGGCGTGCGCCATGTTGACATGCCGATGACGCCCTCACGGGTCTGGAGCTGGCTGAATGCGGTCAGGACCGCCGCGGAATAAATGGAGAACGTTCATAAGATAGCCATTTGTCGGGAGTAAACGGTACGGGCCGGCGACGGGTCGGCCCACGGAGTTCCTGCCCGCATGCTTCCGCGCACGCATGTCTTCATCGTCGACGGCACCCTGAGCCAGCTCGAGCCGGGGCGCGAGACGAATGCGGGCCTGCTCTACAAGCTGTTGCTGACAACCGGGGCCCGGCGCGGGCAGACAGTGGCCTACAATCCCGGGGTCCAGGGCCGCTACGCGGCGAAATGGGTCGCCGCAGCGGCCGGGATCGGCATCACCCTCTCGATCGCGCAGGGCTATGCGGTGCTGTCGCGCCGCTTCCGTCCCGGCGACCGCATCATGCTCTTCGGCTTCTCACGGGGGGGCTACGCGGTGCGGTGCCTGGCCGGCATGATCGGGCGGCTGGGGCTGCTGCGCCGCGAGTGCGTGAGCGACTGGCATGTCACCCAGGCGCTGCATTTCTACCAGCTCGACGATCTCGGGCCGCACGGGCGGCTGTTCCGGCGCACCCACTGTCGCGGAGACGTGCCGGTGGAGTTCATCGGGGTCTGGGACACGGTCAAGGCGCTCGGGGTCCCCTACCCCGGCTTCTCGCGCCTGGCGCCGATGGCCGCGCATTTCCACGACGAGCTGTTGCTGTCGAACGTGCGCCACGCCTATCACGCGCTGGCGCTCGACGAGGATCGCTCCGCCTTCACGCCCCTGCCCTGGCGGCTTGGGCCCGCGCGGCGCGAGGGCCGCGTCGAGCAGATGTGGTTTCCCGGCGCCCATGGCGACGTGGGCGGGCAGGTCTGGACCCGGCCCGAGGCGCGGCCGCTGGCCAACATCCCGCTGGTCTGGATGATCGAGCGGGCGCTGCGCAGCGGCCTCGACGCGCCCTCCGACTGGCGGCGGTTCTTTCCCACCGACGCGGCGGCGCCGGCGAAGGGAACGCGCAGCGGCTCGGCGCGGCTGTTCTGGGACCGCCGTCCGCGCAGCATCGGCCTGTGCGCGAGCGAGGCGATCCATACGTCGGTCTACGAGCGCATCGACCGGCTGCGGGACTACCGGCCGCTGGCGCTCACCCAGGACGGCGACGCGATCCAGATGGCGCCGCTGTTCGGCTAGGGCGCGCGGGCGGGCGGGTTCCGCACCCGCCGGTCGACCGCTCCGCGACTTCTGCGCGGTCCGGGAGAGCCTTGGCGCGCCGCTGGCTATCGGTCCAGGGGACCGGCTTCAGTCGTCGGCCTTGGCGTCGCGCTCGGCGAGAAGCTGCGCCAGCTCCTGGCGGATCAGCTTGCGCAGGTTGCGGCTGATCCGGTCGCCCATCTCGCCCTGAAGCTCCTCGCGGACCACCGCGTTGACAACGCTGCGCAGCGCCGCCTCGTCGAGGATCGGCGCGGCGGCGGACGGGGCCGGCATGCCTTCGGTCAGCACCTCGCCGAAGCGCTGCGAGGCCTCGGAGGGCGCGACACGCATCTCGGGGGTGAGCATCAGCACCTCGCCGGCGCCCGGCTGGGCCACGGCCCGCGCGCGGGTCTCGGAGCTCACCAGCGAGCGGATGGACGCGAGAACCTCGGAGATCGACTCGCCGTCCTGCGGCGCGGCCGCGCGTCCGGTGTCTTCCGACGCGCCGCTCATCGGCTCACTGGCGGGTCCAGCGCGACCGGATGCGGTCGACGGCGGAGGTGTCATAGCCGCCGATCGGGCCGCTGCGGACCCGGGTGAAGTTGACGTCCGGATCGTAGGTCTCGATGCCCAGGTTGAGATGGCGCACGGTCAAGAGGCCCATCGCACGCAACAGCCCGTAGGTCGCCACGTATTCGTTGCGCAGGGCCCGGACCACCTCGGCGTTGGCCTGCAGCGCCTCCTGGTCGGCGTCGAGCACGTCCAGGGTCGAGCGCGCCCCGAGGCGGGCCTCCTCTGCCACGCCCTCTGCGGCGATGCGCGCGGCCTCGGCCTGTTCGCGCCGGGCCATGATCGAGACCTGCGCCGTCTCGAGCTCGATCCAGGCGTTGGCGACCTGCTGGGTCACCGCGCGGCCTGCGTCCTGGACCTGGAAGCGCCGCTGGTCGAGCACGGCCTGGGCCTGGCGCACCAGCGAGTCGTTGCGCCCGCCGGTATAAAGCGGCATTCCGGCCTGGACCCCGGCGCTGCCGAAGGCGTTGCCGTCGTAGTCGAAGCCGCCGACGTTGCCGCGCTCCACGCCCGCCGAACCGAAGACGGAGACCGAGAGGCCCTTGGCGGCGAGCGCGCGGTCGAAGTCGGCCACCGCGGCGCGCTCGAGGAACTGCGCGGAGAGGATCTGCGGGTTGCTGCGCCGCCCGATCTCGGTCGCCTCCTCGAGGGTGCGCGGCACCGCCGGCAGCGCCGGCGCCTGCTCGAGCCTGCCGGGCAGCTTGCCCACGGCGGCGAGATAGGCCTGGCGCGCGGCCTCGAGCGCGCCCTCGGCGTCGGCGAGGGTGCTGCGCGAGGCGGCGAGGCGGGACTCGCTCTGGCTGACGTCGGTGCGGGTGACCTCGCCGACCTCGAACCGGTTGCGGGTGGCGTCCAGCGTCTCGCCGAGCCGGGCGACGTCGGCGGAAGCGAGTCGCACGAACTCCTGGTTCTGGCGCACGTCCACGTAGGCCTGCACCGCGTTGAAGAGCACGAACTGCTCCACGTCGGTGAGATCGGCCCGGCCGGCGGCGATCTGGTAGCGCGCGGCCTCGACCGCGGCCTTGGTCTGGCCGTTGTCGAAGAGCAGGAGGCTGGCGTTCAGCGCCGCCTGGAGCCGGTTGACCTGCTGGTCGAAGGCTTCGATCACGTTGCTGTCGGTCTGGGCGGAGATGCCGACGTCGGTCTGGGGACGCGTGGCCGACTGCGCCTGAGGCACCTGCTCGTCCAGCCCGCGCAGGCTCGCCCGGCTCGCCTCGAGCAGCGGGCTGGACTGGTAGGCGACGATGAGCGCGTCGGTCAGCGTCTCGGCGAAGGCCTGCGGGGACGCCAGCGCCAGCGCTCCCGCCATCGCCGAGGACAGCAGGAAATTCCGGAGACGCCGCTTCGCCATCAGGGACCTCGAGAACTGCTCACGCCAAGGACCCGTTCGCCGGGCTCTTGCCGGACTATCCTCCGGATTGCCTCAGAATTCAAACGCTTTTGTCCGCGCAAAGCCCGGCAGCAGCGGCGCGGTGGCGTCGAAGATCCGCCGCCAGGTCATGGCGCCGGCCACCTTCGCGCCGTAGCGCGCCTGCGAGCGCCCGTCCTCCACGAAGATCGCCGCCACCCGGCCGCCGGGCTTGAGCTGTTCGAGCAGGAGTTCGGGAAAGACCTCTATCGCGCCCTGAAAGATCATCGCGTCGAACGGTCCGTGCCGGGCGACGCCGGCGTTGAGGGGCCCCGGATGCACGACGGCGTTGTCGACCGAATGGCGGACCAGCGCCGCCTCCGCCTCGCGGGCGAGATCGGGATCCTCCTCGACCGCCACCACGGCCTCGGCGATGCGCGCCAGCACCGCCGTCGAATAGCCCTGGCCGCAGCCGACATCGAGCACCAGGTCGCTGCCGCCGAGCTCCAGCGCGTCGACCATCTTGGCGAAGATCCGCGGATCGAGCAGAACCCGGCCGGGGGCCAGCGGCACGTGCTCGCCGAGATAGGCGACCTCGCGCAGGCGCCGCGGCACGAAATCCTCGCGCGGCACCGCAAGCATCGCCTCGATGATCGGATAGCGCGTCACGTCCGAGGGCCGGACCTGGCAGTCGACCATCGCCTCGCGGGCCGCCTTGAAGTTGATCATTCCAGTCACTCCCGCCGCTCCGGAAAACCGGAATTTCCTTCGCACATTCCCCAGGGCTCGGCAACTCGCCGCGACCGCGCCGCGCGCGGCCGGTCAGGCGGCCGGGGCTGGCCCGCCCGCGGCCAGCGCCGCGATCTCGGCCCGGTGCCGCTGCATCGCCTGCAGCACTGCATAGTCGCGCGCGAGCCGATCGGCGCCGGAGGCGTCGGGGGCGCGCGTCTCCATCGGGCGGGACATGGCGGCGGAGGCCGCGGCGAGCGAGGGCCAGAGCCCCGCCCCGACCGCGGCGGCCATGGCGGTTCCCAGCAGCACCGCGTCGGCCTCGCGCGGCGCGCGCACCCGGCATCCGGTGGCGCTGGCGTAGAGCTCGATCAGCAGCGGGCTGCGGGTGTGACCCCCCGCGAGATGCAGGTCGGGACGCGCGGAGACCTCGCCGGTCATCAGCGCGAGGATCTGGCGCAGCCCGAGCGCCAGCGCCACGGCCGTGCGCCAGTAGAGCCGGCAGAGCCCGTCAAAGCCTCCGTCCAGACCCATTCCCGAGATCACCCCGCGCAGCTGCGGCGCGGCGAAGGGCGTGCGGCTTCCGGCGAAATCGGGCAGGACGTGGAGGTCGCCGGCGAAATCCCAGCCCGCAGACGCGCGCAGCTCGGCGATGCGCCGGGCGATGCGGGCGTGCAGCGCGCCGTCGGGAACGGCGCCCCCGAGCCAGAGCCGGCAAAGGTGGTCGAGAAGGCCGCCCGACACCGATTGCCCACCTTCGCGCACCCAGAGCCCGGGCAGGATCGCGTCCCGGTGCGGGCCCCAGAGGCCGCGCGCCGGCGGCGCTTCGGGGCCGATCTCCATCACGCAGGTCGAGGTGCCGCCGATCAGCGCGTAGCGCGGGACCGCGCCGCCGGCCGCGGGGCCTAGGCATCCAAGCGCGCCGGCGTGGGCGTCGATCAGACCCGCCGCCACCCGGCAGGCGGTCGTCAGGCCGAGCGCCACCGCAGCCACGTCGGTGAGCGGTCCCAGATCGGTTCCGACGGGCGCCGCGCGCGCCGGCAGGCCGGCGCGGTCGATGACGTCCGAAAGCCCGACCGCCTCGAAGAGACCAAGGGCCCATGGCTCGGGCGAGTCCGCGCGGTAGGTCCACTTGCAGGCCAGCGCGCAGATGGACCGGGCGGGGTTCCCTGTCGCCGACCAGGCGAGGAAGTCGGAGAGGTCGAACGCGCGGCCAAGGCGCGCCCAGGTCTCGGGCCGGCGGCGCTTGAGCCACAGCAGCTTCGGGAGCTGCATCTCCGGTGACATCGCCCCGCCCTCGCGGTCGAGGGCCGGGTGGCCGGAGGCGGTGATGATCGCCGCCTCCGCCTGCGCCCGATGGTCGAGCCAGAGCAGAGTGTCCCAGCGCGCGTCGCCGGGGCCTGCGGCCAACGGCCGGTCGGCGCGGTCGCGCAGCACCAGCGAGCAGGTGGCGTCGAAGGCGAGGCCGGCGACGGCGTCCGGCGACGCGGCGGCCTCGGCGCGGGCCGCGCGCAGGGCGCCGCCGACCGCGCGCCAGATCTCGCCGCTGTCCTGCTCAAAGCCGCCGCCCCCGGCGTCGCGGATCTCGATGGGCGCCTCGGCGCGGCCCAACATCGCGCCATCGCGGTCGAAGACTCCGGCGCGCGCGCTGCCGGTGCCGACGTCGACCGCCGCGATCAACTCCGCCACGCGCCCCCCCCCCGGTCAGTCGGCGTCGAAGAGGTCCCGCATATCGACGATCAGGCGCTCGGGTTCAAGGTCGAGAATGCGCCTGCGCCAGCCCGGGCGGCCTGCGTGGCCGCCGCCGAGGAAGGCCACCACGCGCATTCCGGCCTCCCGGGCCGCGCGGATGCCCGTCGGGCTGTCCTCGACCACGAGGCAGTCGCCGGGGGTGACGCCCATCGCAGCCGCGGCGTGCAGGAAGAGATCCGGCGCCGGCTTGCCGCGGCGCACGTCAGTGGCGCTGAAGACGGGTCCCAGAAAGCCCGGCGCGAGGCCGGCGACCTCGAGGCTGAGGCGGATCCGCTCCTTCTGGCTCGAGGAGGCGACGCAATAGCGCGCCGGCAGCGTCGCCAGCGCCTCCGCCGCCCCCGGCGTCGGGCCGAGCTCGGCCCTGAACGCGTCGAAGAGCCGCCGGCGCATAGTCGGCGAGCGCGGCGTCCGAGAGGGCCAGCCCGAACTCGTCGCGCAGCAGCGCGCGCATGTCAGCAAGGCTGAGGCCCAGCAGCCGGTCGTAGCCGGTCTCCGCGTCGAGCCGCAGCCCCTCCTCGGCGAGCGTCTCGAGCAGGATCCGCATGGCGATCGGCTCGCTGTCCACGAGAACGCCGTCGCAGTCGAAGATCACCAGCCCGGGCGCTGCGGTCACGCCCCCCCCGCTCAGCGACGAAGTCGCGCGCGGAGCGTCTCGGCCACCCCGTCCGTCCAGAGCGCGCGCAGGGCCGCGGCGAAGGCGTCCCGGAAGGCCGGGTTGTCGGCGGTGGATCCGTAGACGTCGCGCAGGCCGAGCCAGTGCGCCGGATCGTCCCGGGCCCGCAGGGCGGCCGCGTTCAGGCGCTCCCAGTCCGGGTCGTTGGGCGCGATCGCGGCGCCCGAGGCGGTGGTTCCCGCGCAGTAGCGGCACCAGAGCGCGCTGCCCAGCGCCAGCCCGTCGACGGGCAGGCCCCGGTCCAGCCGGTCGGCGATGCTCGACACGATGAACTTCGGCTGGCGGTTGGAGCCGTCGAAGCAGAGCCGGCGCACGGTGTCGGCCACGGCGGGGTTGGCGAAGCGCCCGGCGATCAGCGCCAAGTATTCCGCCGGCGTCATGCCCGGCGCGGGCGCCACGATCTCGGCGATCTCCTCGCGCTCGACCTGCTCCAGAAAGCCGCGCACCAGCGGGTCGCGCATGGCGTCGTGCACGAACTCGATGCCAAGCAGGGCCGCGGGGTAGGCGATGAGCGCGTGGCCGCCGTTGAGCATGCGGATCTTCATCTGCTCCCAGGCGTTGACGTCGGAGACCAGCGTAGCGCCGGCCTCCTCGAACGCCGGGCGCCCCGAGGGGAAGGCGTCCTCGAGCACCCACTGGATGTAGTCCTCGCAGAACACCGGCCAGGCGTCGTCGACGCCGAACTCGTCGCGGCAGAGCGCCCGCTCGCGGTCGCCAGTGGCGGTGGCGATGCGGTCGACCATGGCGTTGGGAAAGGCCACCGCGTCGCGGATCCAGGCGGCGAGCGCGGGATCCTCGGCCTCGGCGAGGCCGGCCACGGCGTTGCGCGCCACCACGCCGTTGTGGGGGACGTTGTCGCAAGAGAGCACCGTGAAGGGCGCTTTTCCCGCGGCGCGGCGCGCGCGCAGGGCGGCGAGCATCAGCCCGAACACGGTCTTCGGCGCGTCGGGGCTGGCGGCGTCGGCGCGGATCGCGGGATGGCCGGGATCGAAGGCGCCGGTGGCGGGGTCGATGAAGTAGCCGCCCTCGGTGACGGTCATCGACACGATGCGGATCGCGGGGTCGCTCAGGCGGGCGATGATGGCGGGCGCATCCATGGGCGGCGCGAAGCCGGTCATCACGCCGGTCACCCGCGCGGACCGGGCCTCGGGACCCATCTCGACGATGGTGCTCAGCCAGTCCTGGCCGGCGAGCGCGTCGCGCATTCGCGCGTCATGGGGCGTCACGCCGGCCCCGACGATCGCCCAGTCGCGGTCGCGCCCGGCGTTGAAGAGACGGTCCATGTAGACGCCCATGTGCGCGCGGTGGAAGTTGCCCACCCCGAAATGCGCGATCCCGGCGCTGAGATCCTCCCGGGCGTAGCGCGGCCTGGCCACCTGCGCCGGAAGCTCGGCCAGGGTCGCGAGCGACAGCGGGACGGGCATGGGTTTCTCCATTCTGTCCGGGCCCCGGCGGCTCAGAGCGCCTGGCCCGCGGCGTCGAAGCGGTAGATGCGCTCGGGCTCGGGCGACAGCCACACCGTGTCGCCGTGGCGCACCGGCACCTCGCCGCTGCCGCGCACGTTGAGGGTACCGAGGGGGCCCGCGTCGACATGCACGAAGGTGTCGGCGCCGAGGTGCTCGGCCACGCCGACCCGGCCCTGCCAGGCTCCGTCGACCTCGGTCGTGGAGATCGTGAAGTGCTCGGGCCGCACTCCGATCACACGCGCATCGCGCCTCTCCGCCTCGGGGCCCTCGATGAAGTTCATCGTCGGCGAGCCGATGAAGCCCGCGACGAACCGGTTCTTTGGCGTCCGATAGAGCTCCATCGGCGAGCCGACCTGCTCGATGTTGCCAGCGTTCAGCACGACGATCTTGTCGGCCATCGTCATTGCCTCGACCTGGTCGTGGGTGACGTAGATCATAGTGGTCTTGAGCTGATGGTGCAGTTCCGAGATCTCGAGCCGCATGGTGCCGCGCAAGGCCGCGTCGAGATTGGACAGGGGTTCGTCGAAGAGGAACGCCGCGGGCTGGCGCACGATCGCCCTGCCAATGGCGACCCGCTGCCGCTGACCGCCCGAGAGCTGGCCGGGGCGGCGGTCGAGATAGTCGGTCAAGTTCAGGATGCGCGCGGCATCTTCAACTTTCTTGTCGATCGTCGCCTGGTCTTCCCCCGCCATCTTGAGCGGGAAGGCGATGTTCTTGGCCACCGTCATGTGCGGGTAGAGCGCGTAGGACTGGAACACCATCGCGAGCTTGCGTTTCGCCGGCGCCTCGCCGGTGACGTCGCGCCCGTCGATCTCGATGTTGCCCGAGGTGGTGTCCTCGAGCCCGGCGATCAGACGCAGGAGCGTGGACTTGCCGCAGCCCGAGGGGCCGACAAAGACCACGAATTCGCCCTCGTTGATGTCAAGGTCGATGCCGGGGATCACCTCGGTCGCGCCGAAGGACTTGCGGACGCCGCGCAGATTGATCTGTCCCATGCATCGTCTCCTATTTCACTGCGCCGAAGGTCAGGCCCCGGACAAGTTGCTTCTGGCTGAACCAGCCCATGATGAGGATCGGCGCGATCGCCATAACCGAGGCCGCCGAGAGCTTCGCCCAGAACAGGCCCTGCGGGCTCGAGAACGATGCGATGAAGGCGGTCAGCGGCGCGGCGTTGGTTGTCGTGAGCTGGATCGTCCAGAACGACTCGTTCCAGGCCAGGATGATGTTGAGCAGGAGCGTCGAGGCGATGCCGGGGATCGCCATCGGCGTCAGCACGTAGACGATCTCGTTCCAGAGCGTCGCGCCGTCCATGCGCGCGGCCTCGAGGATCTCGCCGGGGATCTCGCGGAAGTAGGTGTAGAGCATCCAGACCACGATCGGCAGGTTGATCAGCATCAGCATGACGGTGAGCCCGATCCGGGTGTCCATCAGCCCGGTGCGCAGGAAGATCAGGTAGATCGGCACCAGCACAGCCACCGCCGGCATCATCTTGGTCGACAGCATCCACATCAGGATGTCCTTGGTGCGCCTGGTGGGCGAGAAGGCCATCGCCCAGGCGGCGGGGATCGCCACGATCAGCGCGAGCAGGGTCGATCCGACCGCGAGGATCACCGAGTTCATGAACGGCTTGATGTAGTCGTTCTGCGTCTGGACCGCCCGGTAGCTCTCGAAGGTGAACGACGGGATCAGGTTGAAGCCGGCGATCGCCTCGGGCTCGGTCTTGAGGCTGGTGATGATCGTGTAGAGGATCGGGAAGAAGATCAGCAGCGCCACGAACCAGGCGGCGGCGGTGTAGCCGATCTTTCGGCGAGTGGTGACGGCGCGGGCCATTGCTTGCTCCTCAATCCAGGTTCTTGCCGACGGCGCGCATCAGGAAGATGGCGACGAAGTTGGCGAGAACGACGGCGATGATGCCCCCCGCGGCGGCGCCGCCGATGTCGAAGTTGAGGCGCGCGGCCCGGTAGATCAGGAACACCAGATTGGTCGAGGCGTAGCCCGGCCCGCCATTGGTGGTGACCAGAATCTCGGCGTAGACCGCAAGCAGGAAGATGGTCTGGATCAGGATCACCACGGTGATCGCGCGGGCCATATGCGGCAGCGTGAGATAGATGAAACAACTCCAGAAGCCGGCCCCATCCATCTCGGCCGCCTCCATCTGCTCGCCGTCGAGCGACTGCAGCGAGGTGAGCAGGATCAGCGTGGCGAAGGGCAGCCACTGCCAGGCGACGATGAGGATGATCGAGAAGAGCGGGTACTGGGCGAACCAGTCCACCGGCTGCATCCCGAAGAACTTGGCGATGTCGGCGAAGACCCCGTAGCTGGGGTTCATGATCATGTTCTTCCAGACCAGCGCGGCGACGGGAGGCATGACGAAGAACGGCGAGATGACGAGGATGCGCACGACGCCCTGGCCGAAGATCGGCAGGTCGATCAGCATGGCGATGGCGATGCCGCCGATCACGGTGATGAGCAGGACGCCGAGGACCAGAACCAGCGTGTTGCGGATCGCCTCGAAGAATGCAGGGTCGGTGTAGAAGTACTGGTAGTTGAACCAGCCCGCCCAGCTCGTGACCGACGGGTTCAAGAGGTTGTAGTTGAGGAACGAGAAGTAGAGCGTCATGCCGAGCGGAACGATCATCCAGATCAGCAGCAGGATGATGGCGGGCGCACGCATCAGGCGGGCGATCCTTGCGGTTTCTTTCGTGGCCATGATCAAGACCTCCCTCTCGGGCGGACGGCGGGCGTCCGGGTTCCGACGGTGGGGAAAGGGACCGCCCGGAAAATCCGGGCGGTCAAGCGCCTGGGAGGAAGGCTACTTGATGTAGCCGGCCCGGGTCATCTCGCGCGTGGCGGCGTCCTGAGCCTGGGCGAGCGCGTCTTCGCCGGTCATCTGGCCGGCGAGCGCCGCCGAGAAGAGCTGGCCGACGGTCGTCCCGAGCCCCTGGAACTCCGGGATCGCCACGAACTGCACGCCCGTGTACGGCACCGGATCAACCGTGGGGTTGTTGGGGTCCGCCACGTTGATCGAGTCGATCGTCATCTGGGCGAACGGCGCCGTCTCGAGATACTCGGCGTTCTCGTAGAGCGAGGTCCGGGTGCCGGGAGGCACGTTGGCGATGCCTTCCTTCTCGGCGACGAGGTCGAGGTAGTTCTTGTCGGTCGCCCAGGAGATGAAGGTCTGCGCGGCTTCCGGGTTCTTCGAGCTCGCCGGAACCGCGAGCGACCAGGCCCAGAGCCAGTTTGCGCGCTTGCCCAAGCCCATGTCCGGCGCCATCGCGAAGCCGACCTTGTCGGCGACGACCGAATTCTCGGGGTCGGAGACGAAGGATCCCGCGACAGTGGCGTCGATCCACATGCCGCACTTGCCCTGCTGGAAGAGCGCGAGGTTCTCGTTGAAGCCGTTGGACGAAGCGCCCTGCGGGCCCGCGTCGTTCATCAGGTCGATGTAGAAGCTGATCGCCTCCTGCCACTGCGGCTGGTCGAACTGCGGCGTCCAGTTCTCGTCGAACCAGCGCGCCCCGAACGAGTTGGCGAGCGTGGTCAGGAACGCGGTGTTCTCGCCCCAGCCGGCCTTGCCGCGCAGGCAGATGCCGCTGATGTCGTTATCGCGGTCGGTCATGGCCCGCGCCGCTTCGGCGATGAACTCCCAGGTCGGCTCGTCGGGCATCTCGAGGCCCGCCGCCTCCATCAGATCGGTGCGGTACATCACGAACGAGCTCTCGCCGTAGAAGGGCGCGGCGAAGAGCGTGCCGTCGACCGACAGGCCGGCGCGGATCGGCGGGATCAGGTCGTCGACGTCGTAGTCGTCGCCGAGGTTGTCGAGGGCGGTGAGCCAGCCCTGCGCCGCCCAGATCGGAACCTCGTAGGTGCCGATGGTCATGACGTCGTACTGGCCGCCCTGGGTGGCGATGTCGGTGGTGACGCGCTCGCGCAGGATGTTCTCCTCGAGCGTCACCCAGTTCACGGTGATGTCGGGATGCTTGGCGTTGAAGTCGTCCATCAGGCCCTGCATGCGGATCATGTCGCCGTTGTTGACGGTGGCGACGGTGATCTCCTGGGCGCTGGCCATTGCGCCGAGCGCAAGCGTCGACGCGGCTGCAAGCAATATCGTGGTTCGGGTCATCGTTCCTCCTTGGGTTGCCCTCGATATCGGGCAATTGCTCTTGTTGTGGGCAATTGATCGCATGTCTCGTTGACCCTTGTCAAGGGCGAACCGGCGCGCAGCGCTCCGGTCGTCGCACGATGCCTCGCATCCCGCGGGCCTGTCGGCGCGCCCTCGGACGGCCTGGAAGGCGGGCGGGGGCGTCAGCTTTTCCGGGCGAGTCCGCTGGGCGCCCCGGGCGCGAGGTCGAGCAGCGCCTCGGCGGTGGGCTCGTCGGTGATGACCGCGTTCACCAGCCCGCCGCGCACCGCCGCGCCCAGCGCCGCGCGCTTCCTCGGCCCCTTGGCGATAGCGGTGACCACGGCGCGGTCGCGGGCAGGCAGCGGCGCGCTTGCGGTGCGCCCCTGTCGAGAAGCCGCCCCTCGGCGTCGAACAGCCACCCGCAGATCTCGCCGACCGCACCGGCGGCGCGCAGGTCGCTGAGCGCGGCGCGGTCGAGAAACCCGTCCAGGAACAGCGGCGCGGTGTCGTCCATCTCGCCCACGCCGACGAAGGCCACGTCGGCGGCGGCGGCAAGGTCCAGCGTCGAGCGGATCAGCGGCTGCGCCTGCATCAGCGCCCGTTCCTCGCGGGAGGAGAGAAACACCGGCAAAGGCATCGGGAAGTGCCGCGCCCTGACCGCTTCGGCCATGGAGAAGATCACGTTGTAATAGGCCGCCGACCCGTCCGGCCCGATGCTGCCCGTCAGCGAGACGACGCGGTGCTGCGGGCAATCGATCGCGGGCAGCAGATCGACTGCGGCCTTGAGCGTGCGCCCGGTGCCGATCGCCATGACCACCGGCTCGCGGCGGCGCAGCCAGCGGGCGATCTCCGCCGCGCCGGCTTCGCCGAGACCGATCGCGCCGTCTTCGGCGCCCGGATCGGCCGGGACCACCTCGGCCCGGCGCAGCCCGAAGCGGTCCTTGAGCGCCGCGCCCAGGTCGAGGCACCGCGCGATCGGATGCTCGACCGCAACCCGGATCAGCCGCGCGGACACCGCCAGCGACACCAGCCGTTGCGCCGCCTGCCGCGAGATGCCCATGTGCTGGGCGATCTCGTCCTGGGTCCGCCCCGCCACGTAGTAGAGCCAGCCCGCCCGGGCGGCGTCGTCCAGTCGATCCGTCGACATCACGCTCTCCGAGCAATTTCTCCGGCCTGCATCAGTCGCCCAGTAGAGCCCAGGCCTCGCCGCAACGCAACGCCGGTGGTCGCGGCGGGGCGCGGGGTGGCCCCTGCCCCGGTTTTCACGCCTTGACGCGCGCGTCGCCAAAACCTAATCCCGGAGGGTCTGGCGACGTGGCGGAGTGGTTACGCAGCGGATTGCAAATCCGTGTACACCGGTTCGATTCCGGTCGTCGCCTCCAGCGCCCTCGCAACCCGATCTCGCTCTCGGCGCGACCGGTCGGGCGCCGCCGCAGAGGGAAGGGATCGGGATGTTCGGCATTTCCGCAGCCCTCGCGACACCGCTCCTGCCCGATCTTTCGATCGACTGCGACCTGCTGGCGCGCCATGCGCGGGACCGTCTCGAGAGCGATTGCGACAGCGTGACGCTCTTCGGGACCACCGGCGAGGGCGCCTCGATCGACGCGGGGACGCGGCTCGCGGCGATCAGCGGGCTGGTGGCGGACGGGGCGCCGCCGGAGCGGCTGCTGCTCTGCCTGCACGGCGCGTCGGTCGCGGAGGTGCGCGCGCAGGTGGCGCGCGCGCGGGACGTCGGCGTCACCCGGTTTCTGCTGCCGCCGCCGGCCTTCTTCGGCGCGGTCCAGCCCGAGGGCCTCTACGACTGGTTCGATGCTGTGCTGCGCGACGCGGGCGAGGCGCGGTTCCTGCTCTACCACATCCCGCAGGTGATCGGCGTCGGTCTGCCCGTGGACGTGGTGGGGCGTCTCGCCCGCACGCATCCGCGCGCGGTGGCGGGCGTCAAGGATTCCTCGGGCGACCTGCAGACCGCCCGGGCGTTCCTAAAGCTCGCCGGCCTCGAGATCCTCGTGGGCGACGAGCGGCTGCTGGCGCGGGCGGCGAGCCTTGGGGCTGCGGGCAGCATCAGCGGCCTCGCCAACTTCGCCGCGGGGCGGCTGCGCCGGATCCTCGTGGCGCGTCGCGAGGATGGGGGCGTCAACGATCTTGTCGCCGCGATCCTGCGCCATCCGGTCGTGCCGGCCGTGAAGGCCGCGCTGGCGGAGGCCACGGGCGAGCCGGCCTGGCGACGCACGCTGCCGCCGCTGCGGCCGCTGCGCACGGGCGAGGCTCATGACGTCGCCGCGGCGTTCCGGGCGTTTCGCGAGAGCTGAGACCGCCGCCCGTGGGCGTCAGCCGGCTGCGTCCTTGCGGCGGCTTCGCAGCGTCGCGCGCAGGGCGCTGAAGCCGAGCCAGAGCCAGAGCGCGACGGTCGCAGCGCCCAGCACGGCCGCCACGGGACGGTCGAAGAATCCCGCGATCTCGCCCTGGCTCTTGATCATGGTGATCAGGAAGTTCTTCTCGATGACCTTGCCGAGCACGATGCCGAGGATCGCGGGCGCGATCGGGATGTCATTCTCCTCCATGAAGTAGGCGAGCACGCCGAGCGCGAGCATCACCCAGACCGAGAAGAGCGTGTTGTCGACCGCATAGGCGCCGATGATGCAGAAGACCAGGATCAGCGGCATGAGCACGCGCTTGGGGATCGCAAGCGCGTAGCGCGCCGCCTTGATCGCCAGCGCGCCGAGAGGAAGCATCAGGATGTTGGCGAGCGCGAAGGCCAGGAAGATCGCGTAGACCAGATCGCCGTCGGTGACGAAAACCCGAGGGCTCGGGGTGATGCCCTTGAGCATCAGCACGCCGATGGCGATGGCGGTCACGGTGTCGCCCGGGATGCCGAAGACCAGCGCCGGCGTCCAGGCCCCCGCGACGGCGGAGTTGTTGGCGGCCCCCGCGTCGGCGATGCCCTCGGCGTGGCCGGCGCCGAACTTCTCGGGCGTCCGCGAGAAGCGCCGCGACAGCGAATAGGCGATCCAGGCGGCGATGTCGGCGCCGGCGCCCGGCAACGCTCCGAGCAGGTTGCCGAGCGTCGCCGAGCGCAGGATGTTCTTCCAGTACTTGCGCACGACGCGCAGCATCTCCGAGCCGAGACTTCCGATCGCCGCCTTCGGCACGACGGAGTCGAGATCGGTGGTGACGGTGCGCAGCACCTGGCTCAGCGCGAACATGCCGATCATCGCCGGGATGAACGACACGCCGTCGAGCAGGTTCATCTGGCCGAAGGTGAAGCGGGCGTGGCCGGTTGCGATGTCGATGCCGACCGTGGAGATGAAGAGGCCGATGAAGAGGCCGAGCGCCCCGCGCAGGACCGAGGCGCTGGAGACCGCGACCGCGGAGGTCAGGCCCAGGCAGCCGAGCCAGAAATACTCCACCGAGGAGAACTTCACCGCGAACGCGGCGAGCTGGCTGGCGAAGAGCGTCAGCAGAGCCACGCCGATCAGGCCGCCCAGCGAGGCGGAGACGAGGCTCGTGGCGAGCGCGCGCTCCGCCTGCCCCTTCTGGGTCAGCGCGAAGGCCTCGTCGACATAGGCCGCCGAGGCGGGCGTGCCGGGGATGCGCAGCAGCGCCCCGGGGATGTCGCCGGCGAAGATCGCCATCGCCGAGGCGGTCGCGATGGCGGCGACGGCCGGGACCGGGTCGAGAAAGAAGGTGATCGGCACCAGCAGCGCGACAGACATGGTGGCCGTCAGCCCCGGGACCGAGCCGACGAAGAGGCCGTAGACCGAGGCGAGCAGGATCGTGGAGAGAACGTCCCAGCGGAAGACGAGGGCGAAGACCTCCGTCACGGCTCAGAACAGCATCGTCTCGAGCGCCCCGCGCGGCAGCGGCACCCGGAGCGCCACCGAGAAGCCGTAGTGCAGCGCGACCGGCAGCACGAGGGCGATGGGCGCGATCAGCCGCGCCCGCACGCCCATGAGCGCCAGAAGACCCGCGGTGAGCAGAAAGACCGTCAGAAGGAACCCGAGGCGTGGCGCGAGCAAGGCGTAGAGGACCACCGCCGCCAGGACGCCCGCGGCGCGCGCGACGGCCAGCGGGTCGCGGGTCCAGGCGGGCCGAGTGGCGAATGGGCCGCGAGCGGGATCCAACAGGGCGGAGACCGCCAGCAGCGCCCCGCAGATCAGGAAGGCGCCGCCGATCAGGCCGGGAAAGAAAGCCGGACCATACGTCATGCCCGCCATGTCCGGGAACCCCCGGACATGGAGGATGACCCAGCCGCCGAAGGCCGCGACGATGAGCCCGAGCGCGAGGTCGTTGAGCTTCACGCGCGCGCGTCCCCGCGGATCCGGCGCGGGGCCGCGGCCCCGCCCCGCGCTGGCGTCACTGCGTGAGCCCGATGGCTTCCATCGTGGCGCCGAGGTTCTCGGAGGTCGTGGCCATCATCTCGGCCAGATCGGCGCTGCCCATCCTGACCACGTCCGCCCCGCGCGACGCCTTGAAGTCAGCCCATTCCTGGGTCTCGAACGCCGCGAGCGCGGCCTTCTCGTAGGAACAGGCGATCTCCGGGTCGAGGCCGCCGGGCCCCGAGATGGTGATGAAGGCGGCGAGCGTCCAGCCGCTGCCGAGCGCCTCCTTGGTCGTCGGCACGTCCGGCAGCGCGGCCATTGGCGTGTCGTGCATGTAGGCCAGCGCCTTCAGCTCGCCGCTCTCGACCAGCGCCTTGCCTTCGGAGAGCGCCGGGGTGGCCACGTCGACGCCGCCGGCGATCAGCTCCTGCATCGCCGCGGCCGCGCCATCCGAGGGGACCCAGCGGATCGCCTCGGGATCCATGCCCTCGGCGTTGAGCATGCCGGCAAGCGCCAGGTGCCAGATGCCGCCCTGCGCGGTGCCGGACGCGGTCAGTTCGCCCGGGTTCTCCTTGGCGTAGGCGAGCAGGTCGTCGAGGCTCTCGAAGGGCGAATCCGCCGCCACCAGCACGCTGGAGGGCACGATGTCGACGAGCGCGATCGGGGTGATGCTGGTGTGGTTGAGATCGGTCAGGCCGGCATGGTGCATGGTGGTGATCTCCACGGTGGCCGCGCCGACGGTGTAGCCGTCGGGCTCCGCAGTGGCGATCGCCGAGTGACCAACCACGCCATTGCCGCCGGTGCGGTTCACGACGTTGAAGGGCTGGCCCATTTCCTTCTCCAGAAGGCTCGCCAGCATGCGCGAATTGGCGTCGGTGCCGCCGCCCGCGCCCCAAGGGACAACGTAGGTGACCGGGCGCTCAGGCTTCCAGTCGCACTCCGCCCATGCGGCGCCGGCTGCCGCGGTGAGCGCCAGCGCCATCGCGCAGCCGCCGAGTCTGGTGATCGTCGTCATGGTTTCCCCCCAAGTTTTCTGGTCTTGACGAACGGCCTGCGCCGTTTCGCGCCGCAGGTTAGGTCGCGGTCCCCGGCCGGTCAACCGCGCCGCCGCGACGGGTTTCGCCTTTCGCGGCCGACGACGGGTCGCTAGGCATGGCGGCGAGACAAGGGCGGCCGGGGAGGCGGATGTGAACGATCTATCGGGCAAGCGGGTGCTGGTCACGGCGGCCGGCGCGGGCATCGGGCAGGCGGTCTCGCGCGCGGCGGCGCGCGCGGGCGCGCAAGTGCTGGCGGTCGACATCGACGCGGCGGGGCTGGAGGCGCTCGCGGCCGACGGGATCGCCACAGCGCGGCTCGATGTGACCGACGCTGCAGCGGTGACGGCGCTGATCGCGGCGCGCGGGCCGTTCGACGGTCTCGTCAACGCCGTCGGCTGGGTCCATCACGGCGACATCGCTGCCTGCGGACCGGACGACTGGCGGCGGTCCTTCGCGATCAACGTGGACAGCATGTACCTGACCATGCGGGCGGCGCTGCCGGGGATGCAGGCGGCGGGGTCGGGCTCGATCGTGAACGTCGCCTCGGTGGCGTCCTCGATCAAGGGCTTCGCCAACCGGGTCGCCTACGGGGCGTCGAAGGCCGCGGTGATCGGGCTGACCAAGGCGGTGGCGGTGGACAACCTTCGCACCGGCGTGCGGGTCAACGCGATCTGTCCGGGCACGGTCGACTCGCCGTCGCTGCGCCAGCGCATCCGCGACCTCGGGACCACCGAGGCGGAGTACGAGGCGGCGCGGGCGATGTTCATGGCCCGCCAGCCGAACGGGCGGCTCGGCCAGCCCGAGGAAATCGCGCCGCTGGCGGTCTATCTCCTGTCGGCAGACTCCGCCTTCATGACCGGCCAGGCGGTGGCGATCGACGGCGGCATCATGGCGTGA
The DNA here is from genome assembly GCA_963700835.1 of uncultured Alphaproteobacteria bacterium. Taxonomy (GTDB): domain Bacteria; phylum Pseudomonadota; class Alphaproteobacteria; order Rhodobacterales; family Rhodobacteraceae; genus Amaricoccus. Next base: position 27,611 of record CAVOZD010000026.1, on the reverse strand, counting down.
CCTGGGTTCCGCCGGCGCGCGCCAAGCTTGGACAGATTTCAAGTTTTTGATTCATAAAGGAAAAAGTGTTAACGCGCTGAATCGCCCTTGGCAGGGACGTCGATCGGCACGCACGGCGCTTGGGTCCTCGGCCCAGCGGCCCCCCCTCCCCGAACGGCCCGCTTCCGTTCGTCGCAACGCGCGGCCAAGACGGACGCGACGTCATGGCGCGCGGATCGGCGGCGTGCGGTCGTCCTCGAGCGTGCGGTAGAGGTCTGGCCGGAAGCGCGGGGTGCAGAGCGCGTAGAAGACGAGGTCGCCGGTCCCGGTGTTCATCACCCGTTGCGGCGCGTCCGCGGGGATGATCGCCCGGTCGCCGGGGCCGACGCGCGCGCTGACCCCGCCGATTTCCACGACGCCTTCGCCTTCGAGGACGATGTAGCGCTCGACGACGCCGGCGAGGGCGTGCAGGGCCGTGGTGACCCCCGGCGCGACCCGGGCGAGCGCGAGCGAGGCTTCGGGACTGTCGGCGAGGTTGAGGTGCTCGGTGATCCGGCAACGCTCGTCGGTGTCGAACGGGGCCGGAAACGGTCCGCGGACCAGCCAGTCGGGCGTCATCTGCGCCCCGTGGCCGCAATGGATCGCGCATGGACAGTCCGCATGGTCTCCTCCTTGTCAGATGTCCGGTCACGGCCGCGCATAGCACGACGCCGGCGCAAAGACGCGCGGTTGCGAGGGAAGCCTGTCGCGGCCGCGGTTCTCGTCACGCCCGCGCCGGTGTAAGAGCGGTTCGTGCAGCATCCGGCCGAGGCCGGCGAAGCAAGGGAAGTCTCCATGGCCATCGTCATCCACCTGTTATTGCAGGCCGCCTTCATCGTGCGTGCGCTGCTGCGGCCACATCGCGATCCGGCGTCGCGCGCAGCCTGGGTGCTGGTGATCCTGATGGTGCCGGTGTTCGGCATGCTGCTCTACCTCTTTCTCGGCGAGACCAGCATCGGGCGGCGCAGACTGGCGGCGCTGCGGCGGGCCGACGCGCTCCTGCCCCGCCCGGAGGCGGCGGAGGGCTACGGGGCGCCCGAGAACGCGCCGCAGGCGCCGGACCGCTATGCGCCGCTGTTCGCGGTCGGCCGGTCGATCAGCGGCTTCGAGCCGGTCGGCGGCAACCACGCCGAACTGATGGCCGACTCAAACGCCGCCATCGACCGCATCGTGGCCGACATCGACGCGGCGCAGAGCCACGTGCACATCGCCTTCTACATCTGGCTGACCGACGGAAACGGCGAGAAGGTCGCACAGGCAATCATGCGCGCGGCCGGGCGCGGCGTGGCCTGCCGGGTGATGGTTGACGACCTGGGCTCGCGGGCGTTCGTGCGCTCGGATCTCTGGCGCGAGATGAAGGCGGCGGGCGCGGCCTGCGCGCAGGCCCTGCCCCTTGGGCCGATCCCGATCCTTCACGCCCTGCGCGGACGCATCGATTTGCGCGACCACCGCAAGATCGTGGTGATCGACAACCGGATCGTCTTCGTGGGCAGCCAGAACTGCGCCGATCCGGAGTTCCGGGTGAAGGCGAAATACGCGCCTTGGGTCGACGTGATGATGCGCATGACCGGGCCGATCGTCGCGCAGAACCAGCGGCTCTTCGCCGTCGCCTGGATGCAGAACGCCGGCGAGGATCTCGCCGCGACGATCGAGGCGCCGATCGCGACGCCCGAGGCGGGCTTCACCGCACAGGTGATCGCCACCGGGCCCACGGGCCGGTTCTCGGCGATGCCCGAGATGTTCGCCTCGCTGGCCTACCAGGCCCGGCGCGAACTCACGATCACGACGCCCTACTACGCGCCGACCGCCGCGATGCAGAGCGCGCTGGAGGCCGCCGCCAACCGCGGCGTCTCGGTGACGCTGATCCTGCCGGCGCGCAACGACGACTTCGCCGTGGCGGCCGCCAGCCGCAGCCTCTATCTCGGCCTGCTGCGGGCCGGCGTGCGGATCTTCGAGTACGGGGCGGGCCTTCTGCACGCCAAGACCCTGACGCTGGACGGCGAGGTGTGCCTCATCGGCTCGGCCAACATGGATCGCCGCAGTTTCGACCTCAACTACGAGAACAACGTGCTGATCATGGACGCCGCCGTCACGCAGACGCTGCAGGCGCGCCAGGGCGCATATCTCGCGGACAGCCGCGAGATCACCACGAATGAGGTCGAAGCCTGGTCGATCGGGCGGCGGCTCTGGAACAACACGCTCGCTGTGGTCAGCCCGCTGGTCTGACGCCGGTGGCGACGGCGCGACCTTGTGTCCCGGCGCGCGCCGCTGTTTGAATGCAGGCGGGGCGTGGGCTCGGCCCGACGCGTCCCGAGACGAGAACCGCAAGGAGCGAGCCCGTGCTGGAAAATCCGATCAGACGGCTGTGGAACCAGGATCGGCCGGCGCTAAACGCCTGGCTGTCGATACCCTGTGGGTTCTCCGCCGAGATCGTCGCCCAGCAGGGATACGATTCGGTGTGCATCGACATGCAGCATGGCCTCATCGACCATCAAGCCTGCGTCGAGATGCTGACCGCAATCCGGGCGAGCGGCGTGGCTCCGCTGGTGCGCGCCGCCTGGCTCGATCCCGCCGCGGTGATGAAGCCGCTCGACGCCGGGGCGCTGGGGATCATCTGCCCGATGATCGAGACGGCCGAGGACGCGCGCCGCTTCGTGGCCTGGGCGCGCTACGCGCCGGACGGGGTGCGCAGCATCGGACCGACCCGCGCGCTCTTCGCCCACGGCGCGGACTATCCGGCCGAGGCCAACGCCGCGGTGCTCTGCATCGCGATGATCGAGACGGCGCGGGCGATGGAGAACCTCGCCGGGATCGTCGCGGTCGAGGGCGTGGACGCGGTCTATGTCGGGCCCTCGGACCTGACCCTGAGCCTGCATGGCGGCCGGCTGCCACCGGGCTTCGACCGCGAGGAGCCGGAGATGATCGCGGCGATCCGGCAGGTGCTCGACGCGGCGAAGGCCGCGGGGATCCGGGCGGGACTGCACTGCGGCTCGCCGGACTACGCGGCGCGGGCCATCGGATGGGGCTTCGACCTGGTGACGCTTCCCAACGACGTCCGCCTGCTCGCCGGCGCGGCGAAGGCGAGCGTGGACCGGGCGCGGGGGCTGGTCGCAACTGGCTAGCGACGCCTCGGCGGGGCGTTCGCGCGCGTTCATGGTGTGGTCGGCAGCTTGAAGGGATTTTATGAAAACCACGATCATGATATTTGCATGATATAAAGATTTCAATCCGATCATTCGGCAAGCGTGAAACCTTCATGGTGTTGCTTGCGATGAAACGGCAGTCTTTTAGAAAAATCATCACGGACTCTTCCGGCGCGGCCGCCGTCTTCATTGCGGTGGCCATGCCGGTCTTCGTCGGTGGCCTCGGCATGGGCGCCGAAGTGGGCTACTGGTACTTCAGCCAGCGCAAGGTGCAGAACGCCGCCGACTCGGCGGCCTACGCCGCGGCGGTGTCGCTGCGCGCCGGCAATTCGGCCGCGACCATGCAGGCCGCGGCGGAGGACGCGGCCGCCGACACCGGCCATGTGCTCGCGCGCGGGCTGGTCGACATGGATCAGCCGCCAGCGAGCGGCGGGTTCGTCGGCGATGCGGAGGCCGTGGAGGTCACGGTCAGCGAAGACCTGCCGCGCATGTTCACCGGGCTCTTCGCGAACGGGCCAGTGCCGGTCTCGGGCCGCGCGGTGGCGCGCATCTCGCAGGGGAGCCAGACCTGCGTGCTGGCGCTCGACGAATCCGCGCCGGGCGCGGTGACGTTCATCGGCAACACCGACACGATCCTGGTCGGCTGCAGCGTGCACTCGAACTCACTCGCGAGCGACTCGGTGATCGTCACCGGCTCGGCGGCGGTGGAAACGCCTTGCGTCTCCGCGGCCGGCGAGGTCGACGCCGACAGCGGGCTGCTGCTCACCACCTGCACCTCGCCCTACGAGCACGCCGACATCGTCGAAGATCCCTACGCCTATCTGGCCAAGCCCGACCTGACGGGCACGGGTCCCAACGGCGAGAACTTCAGCACCTGCAAAGCGCAGAACGTCTTCGGCGGCGGCTCCGGCGCCAGCTACAGCATCACCGGCGGTCGCTATTGCGGCGGGCTGAAGGTCCAGCGCACGGTAGCGATGGCGCCCGGCGTCTATGTCGTGGACGGCGGCGAGCTCGACGTCACCTCGACCGGCGTGATGACCGGCACCGGCGTCACCTTCTTCCTGACCAACGGCGCGACGATCAAGATGAATGGCGCGTCGACCGTGCAGATCTACGCGCCCACGGCCGGGGACTATGCAGGGGTGCTGGTCTTCGTCGATCGCAATGATCCCTACAACGTTCACAAGATGAACGGCAACAACGCCTCCAAGTTCAACGGGGCGATCTATTCGAAGTCGGGCCACGTGGAGGTGCTCGGCGGCAGCACCGCCAACAACGGCTGCACGCAGGTGGTGGCGCGCACGATCACGTTCAGCGGCAACTCCGGCATCGGGATCGATTGCACCGGCACCGGCGTGAAGGACATCCGGTCGTCCCGTCTCGTGACGCTGGTCGAATAAGAGGGCGCGGCGATGAAGCTTCGCAGAGTGTTGCGGCGCCTTCTCTCCGACGAGAGCGGCGTCTCGGTGGTCGAGTTCGCCATCGGGGCGCCGCTGCTTGATCTTCGCGCTCCTGATGATGGTCGACGTGGCCGGCGGCATCACGACGCGCATGGACATGGACCGGAGCGTCCGGGCGGGCGCGCAGGCGGCGATGTCGCTGATCAACGACACCGCAATCATCCGCGACCTTGTGCTGGAATCGGCGGGGGATTCGGACGGCCTCGCGGTGGACGTGGCGCTAGTCTGCCGCTGCGGTGGCGTCGTCGCGGCCTGCACAACCGCCTGCGCCTCCGGCGACGAGGCGTCGGTCTTCATCGACATCGCCGCGACACGCACGTTCAGCGGCATGCTGTTCGGCGACCGCGAACTCGTCTCCAGCACCAGCCTTCAGGTGCGCTGAGATGGATGCGCGTCACAACAAGTCCAGCGCCCTCGCAAGGCTGCGCCGCCTCGGCGGCGACGGAGGCGGCAGCGTCTCGGTCGGCTTCTCGCTGGTGGTCGGCCTGCTGATCGCGCTCGTCGCCGCCTCGCTCGAGTTCGGGCGGGTGATGATGGCCCGAAGCGAGATGGACCACGCGCTCGGCCGCGCGGCGCGCATGGTGATCATGGACGGCACGCAGACGCCCACCGAGGTCGCCGACATGATGCGCAACCTGCTCGCTGACTACGACCCCGACAGCCTCGAGATCACCGCCGGAACCAAGATGGTGGCCGGCGTCGACTACGTGACCGTCAGCGTGGAGTTTCCGGTGGAGACCTCCCTGCCCTTCCAGTCGCTCGACACGGTGACGCTTCGGGTAAACACCGCCATCCCGATCGTGCGCGCGACCTTCGCCGGACCCTAGGCGCTTGGCGCCCGGTCCGCCGTGCTGGCGACCATCCACATTGCGCCGGGCAGACGGACGCCGGCGCCGCGGACGTAGGGGGCGAGCGCCGCGCGCATGGAGGCAATGGCGGCGGCGCGCGTCTCCGGCGGCTGGTCCCGGATCCGGCTGTTGACCGCGCCGATTTGGGTGAGCTGGGTCAGGGCCTCCCCGAGGCCGCCGCCGGCAGCGATGTCGAGCTCGAGTTCGAGCCTCTCGAAGCGCGGCGGCGCCCATCCGGCGCCGGTCATGATCGCATCGACATGGCCCGGATCAGCGAAGGCGAACATGCCGGGCGCACGTGGATCGCTCTCGGGTCGCGGCTGAAGATGCGGGGCGACTGCGCGCAGCGGCGTTGCAGTCCAAGGGTTCTCGTGGAGCGACCGCCAGCACACGAACGCCGCGCGTGCGCCGGGGGCGGCGGCGCGGCGCAGGTTAGCGAAGGCCGCCACTGGCTGGTCGAAGAACATCAGGCCGCAGTTGGATACCAGGAGATCGTAGTCGTCCAGATCCGCGCTTGTCGCGTCGGCCTCGATCCAGTCAATGTTGTCGAGGCCGAGCGCCCGGGCGCGCGCGGACGCCTCTCCCAACAGCGGAACGGAGATGTCGAGGGCCGCGACCCTGCCCCCGGGCCTCACGGCGCGTGCGATGGCCAGGGTGGAGGCGCCGCAACCGCAGCCGACGTCGAGCACCCGTTCGCCGGGCTGCGGCGCGGCGAAGGCCAGGAGCGCCTCAGTCACTGGAGCCAGGGTGGCGTCGGTGTGGTCCTGGCGCGCCACCCACGAGCGCCCGCCCACTCCGTTCCAGAAGGCGCGCTGGTCGGCGTTGGACGAATTGCGATCAGACATGCACAGCGGCCTCCGTGACGCAAAAAAGGATCATGCGCCGATGGCAGGGTTGTGGACAGAGATATCGGCTTTGGCGGACGCCCACCGACGTCCGCGCTTCAGGGCGCGAGCGTGCGCAGCGTGCCGAGACGGGGCTTGAAGTAGGCGACGCGGCGCATGACGGTCTCGGTCGAGGCGATCGCGATGAAGGGCTCATAGGCGAAGAACACCTCCGCGACGATCAGCGTCTCGTCGTCGGCGAGCGAGATTTCGTCGGGCAACGTCGCGACGCCGCCGGTGACGCCGATGCGGCTGGGCTCGGCGAGCGTGCCGGCGCCCTGCCTCTGCCAGTGGATGATCGGGTCCCCGCTGGGATCGCCGGCGACGCTGGTCACGATGGCGGTGCCGGCGTCGTCGAACTGGAAGGGCTCGATGATGTTGTTGAGCGCCAGAAAGATGTTGTCGAGCTGCGCCTCGCTCAGCGTCTTGTCGCGCGCGGCGAGGTCGGCGAGGATGAAGCTGCCGCTCTGCAGCTTCTGGGTCAGCAGGATCATCCGCCCGGCCTCGATCAGCCCGATCGCCAGCACGAAGAGGATCGGCGCGACCATGGCGAACTCGGCCATGGAGACGCCCGAGGTGTCGCGCCGCAGCCTCGCCAGGAACCGCTTCATATGGCCTCGCCCCCTCAGAACGGCTCGTTGCGCACGGCGACGCTCGACATGCGCCGCGCGCTGACGCCGAGGACTTCGCGCATGATCGGGGTGATCATTCCCCAGTTGTAGCTGATGGAGTAGACCACCACGTCGCTCGGACCGCCGAGACCGGCCGCGCCCATGTCGGGATCCCAGACGCCGTTGCCGTTGACGTCGGTGAAGTCCTCGCCCGCGTCGTAGGCGGCGTTGAGGTTCGCGTCCTCCCAGGGCTCGGGCTGGCCGATGTCGGCGAAGGTGTCGTAGACCAGCGTCTCGATCTCGACCTCGTCCATGTCGACGAGCCCGTAGGTCTTGTCGCCGACGATCTCCAGCACCCGGTCCTGGCGGGTCACGCCGGGCGTGGTCTCGCCGGTGATGCCGAAGCGCGACGCCTCGAAGACGGCGGCCTCGATGGTGGAGCTGATGAACAGCACGATCGCCATCTCGATGCCGCCGATGAAGAAGAGGAGCATGACCGGGGTGAGCAGCGCGAACTCGAGCGCGACCGCGCCGCGGCTGTCGCCGGCAATGCGGCGCAGGCGATATCGGCGGAAGGCGCGCGCCATCGGCCGCTACTCCACGATCCGGAGATTGGCGAGCTCGCCGCCGATCGCCTTGAAGGCCTGGGCGAGCGACGCCTCGTCCGGTGCGTGGAAGTACATCGACGGCGAGGTGGCGCAGGCGCGGAAGAGGTTCTGGGCGGTCGAGTCGGGCGAAGCCCCGAAGGTGATCGAGTAGATGCGGATCCCCTCGGTCTTCATCAGCCCGCAGGTTGTCGCCATCCGGCCGTCGAGGATGGCCCGGCCTGCGGCGAGGTCGGCCACGCCCATGTCGTCGAGCCGGCCATAGGAGGTGAAGTCGGACTTCGGCGTGCCCGAGCCGGTGTCCTGATCGTGGAACTGGTTGTTGCCGTCGGTGAGGATGACCACGACCTTCTCCATCAGCGGAGTGCCGTAGTCGAGCGGCATGTCGGCGGGCGTGGCGCCGCCCCAGAGCCCGCGCCAGCGCGGCGAGAGCACCCGCCAGCCCCAGGACAGCCCGAGGTTGCCCGCGGTGCCGCCGCGGTGGACCGGACCCATGGCCGCCAGGCCCGCCTCGATGGTGGTCCGCGAGGCGGTCAGCGGCGTGATCGGCGAGGCGCAGCCGAGATTGGGGCCGCGCGCCTGGTTCCGGTCGGACGAGGACCCGAGGTTCTGGTCGGCGATGCTGGTCTTCATCGGCGGCCAGTTGTTGTCCTGGGTGCGCGCGGTCGCGGCGTAGAAGTAGGAGGTGAACGCCGCCTCGGACGGCGGCGCGTCATCCTGGTCGCGCCCGCCCCCGCGCGCCATCAAGCAGCCCTTCCAGCCGTCGGTCGAGAAATCGCCGGGGCTCGCGACGGCGCGGTCCCCGCCGGCGAGCCAGCCCGTGCGGCCGGGGCCGACGTTGATCGTGGCGGTGTAGGGCACGAGGCTGACCCAGAGGTTCTCCACCTCGGTTTCGTCCCCGTAGATGATGTCGACCAGGTCGTAGGCCGCCGCCAGCATCGCGGTGTACTTGGCCCCCCACATCGAGCCGGTGTTGTCGAGCACGAGCGCGAGTTCCATGCCCGTGGTCTGGCGTTCGATGCGGGCGCGCGAGGCCACGGTCATCTCGTCCTGGCCGAAGATGCGCATGAAGAAGGTCGGCGCGGTCGCCTGGGCGCTGATTGTGACGAACTGGCGGGTGTCGTCGAGCTCGAACTGGAAGTCGGTCAGAGTGATCGTGCCGGAGGTGTTGGCGAAGTTGGCGTCGAAGTACTGGCGGGCGATCTCGGCGGCGTTGTCCTGGAGCGCCACGCGGCCGGCGGCGAGGCCGGCGGTGTCGAGCGACTTCGAGAGCCGGCTCTTGAGCAGGTAGCCGAGCGAGGAATCCACCGCCAGACCGATCGCGCCGATCATCGGAATGAGCCCGACGGCGATGAAGACGGCCGCGGCGCCCTTTCGGTCGCGCCACAGGCGCTGGAGAAACCCGGTCGCGGCGTTGTGTCTCGGTTCGTTCATCCGGCAAGCCCTCGCCAAACCCCTGGGCGGCGGAGCTCGCGACACGCGCGCTCGACGCAAGCGCCCAGCAGTTCGCGCAGCACCCTGCGCTCGCGGTCATCCTGGGTGAGAAACTCATAACATCGCACTAATTTTGTTCTCACAATTTTAGTCGACACGACGAATGCCGGTTTACCATTAACGACCGACTGATTGGACGCAGGGTGAACGAGATGTTAACTTCGGGCGATCGCGACGGGAGCGCAGGCCGCAGGGGATGGAGCAGATGAGCGACGAACGCAGACGGTTTCCGAGAAAGCACGTGCTCCGACGCGGTCGGGTGGTGTTTCGGAACGGCCACAGCGCCGTAGACTGCATCGTGATGGATCTCTGCGAAGGCGGCGCGCGGCTGAAGCTGTCGGAATGGCTCGGCGTGCCAAGGACGTTCGAGCTGCGCATCGACAACGGCCCGTCCTACGGCGCGGAGGTCCGGTATCGCGACATGGAGCACGTCGGCGTCGCCTTCGCCGCGCCCAGGGCCGCCTGACCTCCGGGTCAGGCCGGCGCGAGCGTCGCGAACACGCCGCCGACCGCGATCGCGACGCCGTAGGGCAGGCTGGGTCGGACCGCGACTGACGAGAACGCGCGCGCGGCGAAGGTCCACAGCACGAAGGCCAGCGCCAGCGCGCCCCCGGCCAAGGCCGTCGCGAAGAGATACTCCCCGATCGACGCCGCCCCGATCCACACCGCGCCCGCTGCGAGCAGCTTGACGTCGCCGCCCCCGAACAGCCCGAAGTGAAAGAGCGCCGCCCCCGCGACGAAGAGCGCGAGGCCGATGAGCAGGTCGACCCCGGTCGCGCCGAAATCCTGTCCGGGCGCGAGCAGCATGCGCGCGCAGGCGAGCGCGAGGAGCGCGAGCGCGAGGCCGTTCGGGATGCGCCGCGAGCGGATGTCGGTGATCGCCGCGGTCGCGAACACCAGCACCGCCAGGGCCGAGATCAGCCAGATCATTGAGCCTCCGCAACCGGGTGACGCCCAGGGGCGCGCCGCGGAGACTATCGGCGGGCATTCTTTCAAATTCGTAACCCCGCGCCGCGATCCGGGTGGCCGCGATAAACGCTCCGTTAATGGTTGTGGTTAATACAGCTTAATCGAACGATCCCTTCTGAACTGTCATGCGGGCGACAAAACATGGGCCATACGATCTACAAGACCGGACGCGCGGCCGCGGGACTTTCGGCGTTGGTCCTGCTTCTGGGCTGCTCTGCGGACTCGATGAACCTGTCGGGAAAATCGTCCCAGTCGGGGTTGGCCGACAAGGCCATCGCTGCGGGCGACTACACCACCGCCGAGGCGCTCTACCGGCAGGCCTACGACGCCAACCCGGGCTCGACCGACGCGCTCGTGGGCCTTGGCCGGGCCTACACCGGCATGGGCCAGTACGCCCGCGCCGAGCAGGCGCTCGCCGAGGCGAACCGACGGCAGCCGCGTGATTCGCAGATCCTGCTCGAACTCGGCCGGACGCAGCTTGCCGCCGGCAACGCCGCCGCGGCTCTCCAGACCCTGGACCAGGCCGCCGCCCGCGATCCCAAGAACCTCCAGATCATCACGGCGCGCGGCATCGCGCTGGACCGGCTGAGCCGGCACGCCGAGGCGCAGGAGGTCTACCGTTCCGGGCTGAAGCGCGACCCGACGGACTTCGCGCTCCTGAGCAACCTCGGGCTTTCGCTGGGTCTCTCGGGACAGACCAGCGAGGGAATCAAGATCCTGCGGGAACTGGTCCGCGACGGAGCGGCGACGGCGAACACCCGCGGCAACCTCGCGCTGGTCTATGGCCTCGCGGGGCGCGACAACGAGGCGGCTGCGACGCTCGCCAACGACCTTCCGCCGGCGCGCATCCAGGACAACATCGCCTACTACCGCGAGCTTCGCGCCCTGCTGGCGGCGGGTCAGCCGATCGGCGCGCTCAACTGACGCCGTCGCGTCACTTGTTCATGTTAATGAAGTTGTCGAGGATGTCGAGCGCGGCCGGGCCGATGAGCACGATGAAGAGCGCCGGCAGGATGAAGAGCATCATCGGCACGGTCATCGTCGCCGGCAGCCGGCCGGCCTTTTCCTCGGCGCGCATCATGCGCTCGTTGCGCTGCTCCTGGCTGAGCACCTTGAAGGCGCGCGCGAGCGGCGTTCCGTACTTCTCCGCCTGGATCAGCGTGCTGACGAAACCCTGGATCGAGGTCAGCGGCGCGCGCTCGGCGAGGTTCTCGAGCGCCTGACGCCGTTCGGGCATGAAGCTGAGCTCGAGCGCCGTCTGGTTGAGTTCGTCCCCGAGGATCGAGGCCTTGCGGCTTGTCTCCGCGACGACGCGCTTTATCGCCGCGTCCGAGGCCAGGCCCGCCTCGGCGCAGATCACCAGCATGTCGAGCGTGTCGGGCAGCGACTTGCGGATGCTGTCGAGCCGCTTCTGCCGTTTGTTCTTGAGGTAGAACTCGGGCATCTTGCTGCCGATCAGCGCCGCGGCTAGCACCGCGCCGAAGTCGGCCATGGGTCCCTTGCCGATCGGGTCGAGCCCGTAGACGTAGAGCGCCGCGCCGCCCATGAAGAAGATCGGCATCACCAGCTTGAAGAAGGTGAAGACGACGATCGCGTCGCGCGACCTGAAGCCCGCGCTGACGAGAAGCTGCTTGGCGTCCTGGGCCTGGCGGCCCTTGACGATCTGCGCACGCTTGGTCGACCCGCGCATCACGCTGAGCAAGCCCTTCTGCCAGCGGTTCTCCTTGGCCGCCGTCGATCCCGACCCGCCGGTCAGGTTGCGGTTGGACCGCTTGCCGACGGCGCTGCGCACGCGCACCATCCGCGAGCGGCGCTCGACCGCCCATGAGCCCAGGCTGAGGGCGAGGAGAAGGGCGGCGAAGGTGCCGCCGAAGGCGAGAGCCGCCGTGGGCGTTACGGTCACGAGGCGACCTCCTCAGATCTCGAACTGTGTCATGCGCCACATCACGAACGCGCCCATGGTGATGCTCGCGAGACCCAGGCCCAGCATCATCTGCCCGCGCGGATCGGTGAAGAGCGGCATGACGTAGTCGGGGTTCATCATCGTCAGCAGGCCCAGCATCAGGAACGGCAGCGCGCCGATGATCATCGCGCTGGCCTTGGCCTCCGAGGAGATCGCCTTGATCTTGAGCTTCATGCGCTGGCGGTTGCGCAGCAGGTCCGCGAGGTTTCCCAGCGCCTCCGCGAGGCTGCCGCCGGTCTCCATCTGGATCGATATCGAGACTGCAAGGAAGTCCATCTCGGGGCGGTCGATCACCCGCGCGACCTTCCAGAGCGCCGATTCCAGCGGCTCGCCGAGCTTGACGCTCTCGCTGATGGTGCGGAAATGGCTGCGGATCGGCTCCTCCGCCTCCTGTCCCACCGTGCCGATGCACTCGATGACCGGCAGGCCCGAGCGGATGCCGCGGATGATGGTGTCGAGCCCATCGGGCATCTGGCGCATGAAGCGGTTGGAGGCCAGCTCGCCGCGAAACTTCACCAGCGCGTCCATCACGAACATGCCCAGAAGCAGCGCCGGAAAGGCCAGGAGCGCCGGCGGATAGCCCAGACCGAGGCTGCCAGCGACCATCATGATCGCGGACAGAAACAGCGAGTATCCGAGGAATCCGCCGACCGACATCGACATGCCCGCGCGCCGCATGTTGGCGCGCAGACGCGTCTTGTCGAGCAGCGGCACCACCCGCGCCAGGGCGTCCGTGAGCGGTTCGAGCGGGTTGGTCTTCTTGGTCTGGCGCAGCATCTTCATGCGCGCCTCCTCGACATCCATACGCCCCGACATGCGCTTGCGCCCCACGCGCGACAAGCGGCGCCGGTACTTCTGCTGCATGCGCAGCACCACGGTGATCACGAAGAGCCCGAGCGCAATCACCAGAACGACGGAGCCAATGAAGAGGCTCGCGACGACAAGGGTCAGGTACGACATCCCATCGCCTCCATCAGGCGGGCGCCAAGCCCGAAATACTCGGCGCGCGGCATGAAATGCGGTCGAAGGTTCGAGCACTCGAAGCGCCCGGAGAGACTGCCGTCGGCGTTCTCGCCGTCGAAGATGAACTTGAAGAGGTCCTGCGTGGTGACGACCTCACCCTCCATGCCGGTGATCTCGGTCACCTGGGTGATCCGCCGCTTGCCGTCGCGCATGCGGCTGACCTGCACGATCAGGTGGATCGCAGACTGGATCTGCTCGCGCACCGCCTCGGCGGGCAGCTTGAAGCCCGACATCGCAACCATGTTCTCGAGGCGGGTGAGCGCGTCGCGCGGCGTGTTGGAGTGGATCGTGCCCATCGAGCCATCGTGGCCGGTGTTCATCGCCTGGAGCATGTCGATCGCCTCCTCGCTGCGGATCTCGCCGACGATGATCCGGTCGGGCCGCATGCGCAGGGCGTTCTTCAGGAGGTGGCGGATGGTGATCTCGCCCTCGCCCTCGATGTTGGCGGGGCGGGTCTCGAGGCGCACCACATGCGGCTGCTGGAGCTGGAGCTCCGCCGCGTCCTCGATGGTGACCGTGCGTTCGCCGTGGTCGATCATCCGGCTCATGGCGTTCAGAAGAGTCGTCTTGCCCGAGCCGGTGCCGCCGGAGATCAGGATGTTGAGCCGCGCGCGTCCGGCGATCTTCAGCACCGTCGCCATCTCCGGCGAGATGTTGCCCTGGCGCGCCATCACATCGAGGGTGATCTCCTTCTTGGAGAACTTGCGGATGGCGATGGTCGGGCCGTCGATGGCCAGCGGCGGGATGATGATGTTGACGCGGCTGCCGTCCTTGAGGCGGGCGTCAACCAGAGGCGTGGATTCGTCGACGCGGCGTCCGACCTCGGTGACGATGCGCGTCGCGACATGCAGCACGTGCGGATCGTCGCGGAAGACCACGTCGGTGAGCTCCAGCCGGCCGCGGCGCTCCACGTAGACCTGGTGGGGACCGTTGACCATGATGTCGGTGACGGTCTCGTCCTTCAGCAGCGGCTCCAGCGGGCCGAGGCCGATCATGTCGTCCACCAGCAGGCGGACGATCGAGCGCATCTCGGTGGCGTTGAGCTGGATGCGCAAGTCTACGATGATCTCCTCGACGATCTCGCTGATCTGGTTGCGCAGTTCCTCGGGGCCCAGCGCCGAGGCGACCGAGATGTCGATGCGCTGCATCAGGAGCGGCATCACCTGCGCCTTGACCTGGAGCGCGCGCTTGTTCTTGACCTCCGGGGCCGCCTGCATGGCCGATTCCGCCAGCGGGTCGACCTCCTCCTTGGGTTCCTCGTCCTCGGCGATCTCCTTGGCCCGGGCCGCCGCGATTTCGGCGCGCAGGCTCTCGACGGTGTCCTTGAGCACTTGGCGCTGCTCGACGAGGCTCGGCTTGGCCTCGCGACCGGCGACGAGCTGCTCCAGGATGTCGTTGGCCAGCTCCGCCAGCTGGAGCGGATTGGCGCTGATCAGCTTGTCGCCCAGCTGTTGCCGGATGCGCTCGGCGCAGGCCGATCGCAGCATGGACGCGCTGTCGTGGGCTCCGGTGACCTTGTTGGCGTCGAATCCGTCTTCCATGCCCGCCTACTTCCGTTTGAGATGACGCTGGAAGAAGCTCTGACGCTTCTCTTCGGGCACGCCGGCGAGCTCGATGCAGAGCTTGTGGAGCTCTACGACCATGCGATGCTTGGGGTCCGAGCTGACGAGCGGCTGGCCCTGGAGCGTCGCCTTGGCGAAGGCCTTTGGGTCGGAGGGGAAGGTGCAGCGCAGCTTTGCCTCCATGCCGTCCTCGAACTCCTTGACCGAAACGTCCGGCTTGGAGGTCACCCGGTTGGCGATGATGTGGACCTTCGCGTCGCGGCTGCGGGTCTGCATCAGGCGCGACAGACGGTTGGCATCGCGCAACGACTGCAGCGTCAGCTCGGTGACGATGACGATGTCGTCAAAGCGCGTGAAGAGCGCCGGCTCGCGCATCACGAAGTGACGCGGGATGTCGAGGATCGACATGTCGAAGTTGTTGCGCATGGTGTCGGCGAGGATGAGCACCTTGTCGTCGGTCATGCGGACCGTGTCGTCGAAGCTCTCCTCCGTGGCGAGCACCCGCAGGCTCTTGCCGAACTTCGCCATGGCGTTCTGCAGGAACACCTCGTCGACCCGCTCGGGATCGTCGAAGGCCTCGCGCAGGCCGCGGGTCGGCTCGATGTCGAGCGCGAGCGCGATGTTGCCCGCATAGATGTCCATGTCGACGAGCGCGGCGCGGCGGCTGAGCTTCTCGGCCATGATCCAGGCGGTGTTGATGGCGAGCGTGGTCACCCCGACCCCGCCGCGCGCGCCGATGAAGCCGACGACGCGGCCGCTCGGCTTGCCGTCGTCGCCGGGCTGTTCGAGGCGCACGAACACCTCGCCGAGCGTGTCGGCGTCCACCGGCTTCATCAGGTAGTCCTGCGCGCCGGTGCGCATGATCCGGCGGAAGAAGTTCACGTCGTTGACGGTGCCGAGCACCATCACCGACGAGCCGAGCCGGGTCAGCTCGCGCAGACCCGATTCGACTTCGCCGATCTCGAGTTCCTCGATGTCGACGATCATGATGCGCGGCGGCGGCGCGACGCCCAGAAGCCGCAGAGCGGTGGCGAGCCCGCCCTTGCGGATGTTGCTCGTGGCCCACCCGCGCTGGGTGGCGATCTCCTGCGCCGCCGTCTGGGTGGCGTCGTCGGAGATGTAGGCGGCGAACGGCTCGCGTTCGCCCATGTCCTCGTCGAGATCGAGATCTCTTGATGCTGCCTGTGCCATGATCAGTCACTCACCGCGTCGAGGGCGAAGGGCGGCGCGAGGAGCTCCCCCGCGTAGTAGCGCTCCATGGCCGCTACGCTGCTGCGCGCGTCCATGGGCTTGAGTTCGCGCGGGGCGATCAGGTCCCGCCGCTCGGCGGCCATGTTGGCGAGGTTGACTGCGTTCGAGCAGCCGATCGGGGGAATCGGCGTGCGGTAGGCGATGTCGAACGCCGTCTTGCCGCTGTTCTCGCAGTCGACCACGAGCCGGTCGTATCGGATCACCTGGACGAACCCCGCGTCGGGCCGCGGCTCGGTGGTGGCGAAGCCTGGCCGCGGCTCGACCCGGACCCGGGCCGGCACGTTGCCGACGGCGTTGCGCGCCGCCGCGTAGCGCCGGGCGTCGACGGTCGGCGAGCCGCTGGAGGGCACGTCGACGATCACGTCGTCGGTCGGCTGCAACGCCAGTCCCGCAAGGAACGTGCGCAGTCGGGTGACTTCGCCGTTGGCCAGATGGCTGCTTCCGGGCTGGAAGAAGAGATCCGTCTGCGCCTGGGTCGAGTTGGTTAAGTACTGCGGCTGCACCGGTCGGGTGATCGGCTGCTCCATGCATCCCGAAACCGCGAGCGCGCAGGCCGCAAGCGCGGCGCCCAGTCCCAGTGTGCGGCGGTTTGCTCTTTTCTTGATGGTCATGTGCTCGCCCTTCTCCGCTGGGTTCACTCGAAGACGAAGCCGGAAGCCCCGTAGAGCCGACGACGTCCGATGCGGTTCTGGACCTGCTGGGCGCTCTGGGCGTTGCCCGTGAAGCGGCCGAGCAGGATGCGCTCGAAGTCGTTCGGCGGCACGAAGTTGTCGACCGGCGTGGCGATGCGATCCGGGTTGGTCGGCTTGACGATCACTGGCGTGACGATGATGACGAGTTCTGTCTGGCCCCGCTTGAAGCCCGAGGAGCTGAAGAGCGCGCCGAGAACCGGGATGTTGCCGAGGCCGGGCATGCGGCTGTCGCTCTGCGACGAGCTGTTCTGCATCAGCCCGGCGATTGCGAAGCTCTGGCCGCTGCCGAGATCGACCGTCGTCTCCGCCCGACGCGACCGCAGGGCGGGCACGTCCGATTCGTCGTTGAACGCAAGCTCGCTGACCTGGGTGGCCACGCGCAGGCTGATGCGGCTGCCGTCGAGCACGGTCGGCGTGAAGTTCAGGCCGATGCCGAAGTCCTTGAAGGTGATCGTGTTCTCAAGGTCGTTGCGGACCGCGTAGGGATACTCGCCGCCGGCCAGGAAGCTCGCGCTCTCGCCCGAGCGGGCGGTGAGGTTGGGCTCGGCCAGGATGGTGACGAGGCCCTCCTCGGCGAGCGCCTGCAGGAGCACGTCGACCGAGACCCGGGCGCCAGAGTAGTTGACGCCGACCGAGTAGCCGCCGTCGACCCCGCGGCCGCCGACGAAGCCGAACTGGGTCGATCCGCCGGAGCTGACCCCGACTGCGCCCCACTGGATGCCAAGTTGGCGGTCGACGTTGCGGCCGATCTCGGCGATGCGGACCTGCAGGTTGACCTGGGTCGGCGCGGCGACGGTCATGCGGTTGACCACCCGGCTGGGGTCGTCGACGAACTGGTTGGCGACCTGCATGACGTTGGCGGCGTCGTCGGGCGTGGCGATGTTGCCGGTGATCACCAGCGACTGGTCGATGGTCGTCGCCTGGATCTTCTGGCCGGGCGCGACCTTCTGGAAGCCGCTCTCGAGCGCCGCGGTGTTGTGGGTCACCTTGATGGTGGCCGACATCAGCACGTTGTCTTCGTCGTCGACGGCGAAGAGCGTCGTCTCGCCCACGCCGACCCCGGTGAGATAGAGCAGCCGCGGCGACTTCACCTCGAGGTCCGCGACGTCGGGGTTGGCGACAAAGAGGCTGGAGAACTCCGCGTCGACGCGGATCAGCTGTCCCGTGCCGACCACCAGCGAGACCGACTTCTCGGACTGCGGCTCGATCAACTCGAAAGCGCCGGCCTGCTCGGCCCAGGTGACCGGCTGCGCCAGGAGCGCAACGGCGATAGCGAGCCCGAAACTGTTTTTTCTAAGCACTTCTATGCCTTTCGCTTGGAACTTCTATTCCGCGGGTGTTGCCGGAGCGGCCCCTTCCGCCGGGACCGGCGCCGCCGAGGCGCCGGGGTCGATGCTCACGTCGCCCGTGCTCGTGCCACGCACGATCTGGACGCGGATGATGCGGTCGTCGAGCGGGACGGCGCTCTCGGCCTGGCCGGGAGCCGGCAGCAGGGCGCTGTCGGCGTTCTGGCCGTTGCGCGCCGACCAGTCGTGCTGCAGGAGCGATGTGACGTCGGAGTCCAGAGTCATCCCGCGCCCCTCGCGAGTTCGCGCCCGGGGCGCCGCCCGGTTGCGCGGGCCAGCCCGAGCCGGTCGGACCCAGCCAGCCGCCCAGCGCCTGCAAACCGGCGACCTCAACCTCCTCGCCGCCATCGCGGATCGAGTTGAGGACCATCGACAGCGTGCCGAGATCGGTGGCGAGCGTCACCAGTTCGGCCTCCTGCGGCGTGACCTCGAGGGTCGCGGTGCGGGCGATGGGCGTGAGCGCCTTCTGACCCTCCTCCTCGGGAACCTCTTCCTTGGTCAGGCGCTGGTCGAGCGCCAGGACGCGGATGTTGCGCATCACGGTCTCGCTGGCGCGGATGTCGCGGGCGGCCTCGATGTTCTCGCCGCTGACGCTGTAGGTGAGAATGATGTCGACGCGGTCGCCGGGCAGCACGAGGCCGCTCACACCGGCGACTTCGCCAATTGGAATGGATATGGCGCGCTTGCCCTTGGGAAGCACCGCGGCGAGGAAACCGCGCTCGCCCGGCTGGACGACGGCCGATCTCGCGATCGGAACGCCCTTGGGCAGCACCTGCCGCGCGACGCTGCCGATCAACTCGAGGCTGCCCGCGTCGCCCGCCGGAACCATCTCGGCCGTGACCGAACCTTCCGCGATCGGCATGGTGACGAGCTTGTCGGGGGTGATGATCGCCCCGGCGGCCAGTTCGGTCGCCGGGACGTAGACCTCAACGGATCTGGGCGCATCGGCCTGAACCGTTTCGACCGGCCGCGAGGGCTCTTCAAGCCCGCGCAGGACATAGAAGCCCGTGCCGCTTGCGACTGCGAACGCCACAAGCACCAACATTATCAATCGCATGGCTCACACGTCCTTCTGGTCGGTTATCTGATGGCCAGGCTTCGGTCGAGCCCTCGATTACGGCGTGGCGGCGGGCGCGCCCGCGGTCAGCTCGTCGTTGATCTCGGTGAAGGTGTCCTCGAGCGTGCCGCCGAGAGTGCCGACGATGGTGATGATCGCGACGGCGATCAGCGCGGCCAGCAGGCCGTATTCAATCGCGGTGGCGCCTTCTTCGTCGTTCCAAAGGCGCGTGGCGAAGTTCAGTGCTTTACTCATTACCCGTCTCCGTTGCTAAGTACTCGTTTCGAAGCAGTCGTCAGTCGCGGCTCTTTGCAGCTTCCAGCTCCGTCAGAACGTTCTCGTAGGAATCAGCGAGAGACCCCCCCATGACCGAAACCGCGCCGATGATCGCCAGGGCGATCAGCGCCGCAAGCAACGCATATTCGATGGAGGTCGCTGCAAATTCGTCCTTGAACTGTCGGCGCAGGAGCTTGAGCAAACGCGTCACTGTATTCTCCTGCACCATCACACACACCACTCACGATACTTACAGCATCAGTACTCACACGAATCTCTTGACATTTCAAGAGTTCAATATTTCGAGTTTTCCCGAAACTTGTAGAATAAACACCAGAATACATTTACTGGCAGTTAACACGCGGAGATACTCGATGGGCGACTTCCGCAAGGCCACATACATTGCTTCAAAAAGGCCCGCCAAGACCTTGCCACAGAACGCAATCCGGGATGTCTGGTTCGGGGCGCGCATCACCAGTCGAGCACGATCGGTTCGGCCTGGGTGAGAATGATTTCGGCCGGGCTCGGCTCGAGCTGCGGCCGGTCAGTCCCAATCTCACCGGGCGTGACGTGCCTGCGCCCGGAAGCGAACTTGGCGGGATCGATGCTGATCACCAGCGGTTTTTTCTTCATCCGCTCGCGGCTCTTGCGCTCGCGCGCGGGGGGTTCGGCCAAGGGTTCGGGCTGGCTCGCCGCCGCCACGAGGATCGGGGCGCCATCGATGTTTGCGAGTATTCGATCAAATCGCGCGCGATACTTGTTGGCGAATTGCGGCGTTCGGGAATGATAGGCGCCTGCTGCAGCAGACCAGTCGCCCTTTTCGCGATGCAGTTCGTCGAGGAACCGCGCCGCATAGGCGGCCCCGACATCTGGATCGAACATCGCCTCAAGCGATTCGAAGTTCTCCCCGTGCCAGTGGTAGTTGATCTGGAAGCAGCCGACATCGAAGCTGCGCCTTCCCTCCGCGACGCTGCGGCGCGCGAAGTCGAGCGCCTCCTCGCGGCTGGAGAACCAGTGTCCCTGCCCCTCGCGGTTGATCGCCCAGGGCCAGGGCCGCAGCCGGCCGTTGAGCATCCGCCCGGTCTCAGTCAGCGAGATCGCGTGCAGGACCGACTGCGGCACGCTGCGCGACCCGGCCCCGGCGATGGCCCGTTCGCACCGGGCGATCTCGCTCTCGGAGGGCTCGGCGCGCGCCGACGCCGCCAGCTGCGACCAGAGCGCCACCGCGAGAATCAGTACAAACGGTCCGCGAACGATCGTGGGGATCATTCAGGCCTCTCCTCGACCCGGGAAATCCGCCGATCCATAGCGGACGCCCCGTTAGCGGCCGGTTAGCCGAACGTGGTTGGGGACGCAGAAATCTGTCGCCAAAAGTCTTTGAATTTTAGGGAAATGGGCGGAAGGCCGTCACCGCCACACGAAGTCGCGAACTACGCGGGCGATCGGTCCGAGGAAAACCTGCGCTGCGGTCGATCCGGACGTCCCGGCAGCCGCAGCGCCGCCTCTCGCCGCGGCGCGGAAGCGATCACGACGCCGTTCGAGATCACCCACAGCCGATCGGCGCGCAACCGCAGCGCCTCGACCGGATCGCCGGCATCCAGCACGACGAGGCTCGCCCGCGCCCCGACCTCAAGCCCGTAGCCCTCGAGGCCGATGATGCCGGCGCTGGCGCTGGTGACCATCTCGAAACACCTGCGCATCTCGTCGGTGGCGCTCATCTGCGCGACGTGCAGCCCCATGAAGGCGACGTCGAGCATGTCGGCGGTCCCGAGCGAGTACCAGGGATCGAGCACGCAGTCCTGGCCGAACCCGACCGCCACGCCCGCGGCGAGGAGCTCGCGCACCCGGGTCATGCCGCGGCGCCGGGGATAGCCGTCGTGGCGGCCCTGGAGCATGATGTTGATCAAGGGGTTGGGCACCGCCGCCACGCCGGCCTCGGCGATCAGGGGCAGGAGCTTGGAGACGTAGTAGGTGTCCATCGAGTGCATCGAGGTGAGGTGCGATCCGACCACCCTGCCCTGCATCCCAAGACGCAGCGTCTCCGCGGCGAGGGTCTCGATGTGGCGCGACATCGGATCGTCGGTCTCGTCGCAGTGCATGTCGACCATCAGGCCCCGCCGCGCCGCGATCTCGCACAGGAGCCGCACCAATTCGGCGCCGGCCGCCATCGTGCGCTCGAAGTGCGGAATGCCGCCCACCACGTCGACGCCCATGTCGAGCGCGCGTTCAAGGTTGGTGATAGCGTTGGGCGCCCGCAGGAGCCCGTCCTGCGGAAAGGCGACGAGCTGGAGGTCGAGCCAGGGCTTGACCCGAGCGCGCACTTCCAGCAGCGCCTGCGCGCCGATCAGGCGATCGTCGCAGACATCCACGTGGCTGCGAATGGCCAGCAGCCCCATGCTCGCGGCGAGGTCGCAATAGGCCAGCGCCCGGTCGCGGACCGCTTCGAGCGTCATGATCTCCTTGAGTTCGCCCCAGAGAGCGATGCCCTCGAGCAGGGTCCCCGAGGCGTTGATCCGCGGAAGGCCATAGGAAAGCGTCGCGTCCATGTGGAAGTGCGGATCGACGAAGGGCGGGCTGACAAGATCGCCGGCCGCCTCGATGATCCGGCCCGCTTCGGCCGCCTCGAGCGCGCCGATCGCGGCGATACGGTCCCCCCGGACGCCGATGTCGGCGACGCGCCCGTCGGGCAGCGTTCCGCCCCTGATCAGGATGTCGAACATCAGCGCGCTCCCCTTCGATATGGCGCCATCAATGCGGCCGGAACCCGCGCGCGTCGCGACATCAGCACCAGCGCCACGATGGACAGAAGATAGGGCATCATCAGAAAGACCTGATAGGGAACGGCGCCGCCCACGACCTGCTGGAGCCGCACCTGGAAGGCGTCGAAGGCCGCGAAGAGCACGGCGCCCAGCAGGGCGCGAAACGGCATCCAGGCTCCGAACACCACCAGCGCGATGCAGATCCAGCCGCGGCCGTTGACCATCTCGAAGAAGAACGAGTTGAACGCCGACATGGTGAGGAACGCCCCGCCGACCGCCATCAGCGCGCTGCCCACCGCGACGGCGCCGATGCGCAACGCGAACACCGGGAGGCCCTGCGCCTCGACCGCCTCGGGGTTCTCGCCGACCGCCCGGACCGCAAGGCCGAGCGGCGTGCGAAAGAGCACGAACCAGACCACCACGACCGTGGCGAAGGCCAGATAGGTCAGCGGAGTCTGCGAGAAGAGCGCCGGCCCGACCAGCGGAACGTCCGACAGCACCGGCAGCGGCCAGGGCTCGAAGGCGTCGATGCGCGGCGGCGTCGTCACACGCGGCAGCGCCAGACGGTAGGCGAAGTAGGTCGCCGAGGTGGCAAGCAGCGTCACGCCCAGCCCGACGACATGCTGGGATAGCCCGAGCGGCGCGGTCAGGACCCCGTGCAGCAGACCGAAGGCCGCGCCGGCGGCCGCCGCGACCGCGACCCCGGTCCAGAGGCCTCCGCCGGCGTAGACGGTGATCCATCCCGCAAAGGCGCCCGCGACCATGATCCCCTCGATGCCGAGGTTGAGCACGCCCGCGCGTTCGCAGATCAGCTCGCCCATGGTCGCGAAGATCAGCGGGCTGGCGATGCGGATCGCCGCCGCCCAGAAGCTCGCCGACCAGAGGATCTCGACGAGCTCGCCCATCAGCCGCGCACCATCCGGTAGCGGGTGAACATCAGCGCGGTCACCATCGAGAGCAGCGCCACCGCGAGCAGGATGTCGGCGATGTAGCTCGGCACGCCCGCCGCGCGGCTCATCGAATCGGCCCCGACGAAGACGCCCGCCACGAAGATCGCCGCCGCGACCACCCCGAGCGGGTTGAGCAGCGCCAGCATCGCCACGATGATGCCGGTGTAGCCGAAGCCGGGGCTCAGATCGAGCGTGAGGTTGCCCTTGAGCCCGGCGACCTCGGAGAAGCCGGCGAGCCCCGCCAGCCCGCCCGAGAGCGCCGCGGTCCGGATCAGCGTCGCCTCGACGCGGACGCCTGCGAAGCGCGCCGCATCGCGGTTGAGCCCGACCGCGCGCATCTCGAAGCCGAACGTGGTCCGGCGCAGGATTACCCAGACCGCGATGGCGGCGAGGATCGCGATCGCGAACCCCCAGTGCAGCCGAAGCCCCGGCACGAGGCGCGGCAGCCGCGCCTCGGCGACGAGTGGCGAGGACTGCGGCCAGCCGAGCCCCATGGGATCCTTCAGCGGCCCCTCGAGCAGCAGCGACACGAAGAGCAGCACCACGAAGTTGAGCAGGAGCGTCGTGACCACCTCGTCCACGCCGAAGCGGGTCTTGAGCAGGGCGGGCCCCAGCAGCATCGCCGCGCCGGCGCCGACAGCGGCGAGGCCGATCACCGGCAGGAGCGCCGCGGCCGGCAGCGCCAGCGCGCCGGTCCCGAGCAGCACCGTGACCACCGCGCCCATGTAGAGCTGGGCCTCCGCCCCGATGTTCCAGAGCCGAGCCCTGAACGCCACCGCGACCGCGAGCCCGGTGAAGATCAGCGGCGTCGCGCGGTTGAGCGTCTCGAGCAGGGCGAACCGCGAGCCCGCCGCGCCCTCGACGATCAGGCCGAGGGTGGCGAAGGGATCGCCGCCGGCGACCCGCGCCAGCGCCGCGGCGACGGCGATCGTGAAGGCGAGCGCGAGCGCCGGGGGCGCGAGAAGCCGCAAGCGGGCCCGGCGCGTCGATCGGCTCAAGCCGCATCGGCAAACTCCGCGAAGCCCTGCCCGGCCATCCAGCGCCCGAGCTCCGGGGCCGACATCGAACCCCGCGCGAACGGCGGCGACAGCCGGCCTGCGGAGATCACCCGGATGACGTCCGACAGCGTCATGATCTCGTCGAGATCCTCGGAGATCAGCAGGATCGCCGCCCCGTCCCGACGCGCCTCCAGCAGCCGCGACTGGACGTACGCGACCGCGCCGACGTCGAGCCCGCGCGCCGGCTGGTCGGCGAGGATGATCCGCGGGCCCGCTTCCAGCGCGCGGCCGAGGATGAGCTTCTGCACGTTGCCGCCCGACAGCAACCGCGTCGGCGCGCCAACTCCGGGGCAGCGCACGTCGTAGCGCGCCACGACGCCTTCGGCGAAATCCGCGACCGCGCGCCAGTCCATCCAGCCCGAGCGGCTGAAGGGCGGCGCGCGGTAGGCCTCGCTCACGGCGTTTTCCGCGACGCTCATGTCGGCGATGACGCCGATTGCGTTGCGGTCCTCCGGGATGCGCGCCACTCCTGCGGCGAGCGCGGCGCGCGGCGACCAGTTCCGCGCCGGCGCGCCGTCTAACTCCAGCGACCCGGACGCCGCCCGCGCGAGGCCCGCGATGATTCCAGCGATCGCCGCTTGCCCGTTGCCCGAGACGCCCGCGAGCCCGGTGATCTCGCCAGCGCGCAGCTCCAGGTTGACGCCCTTGAGCCCCGGCGCCCCGGCGGCGTCGGGCGTGCGCAGCCCGCGCAGGCCGAGCAGGACCGGGCCGGGCGCGGCGGCGGCGACCCGCGGCGGCGCAATCTCGGAGCCGACCATCATCTCGGCCAGCCGGTGCTTGTCGGTGCGGTCGGTGCGGGTCTCGCCGACGAGCCGACCATGGCGCAGCACCACGACACGCGAGGCCAGCGCCATCACCTCGTCGAGCTTGTGGGAGATGAAGATCACCGAGAGGCCCTTCGCCACCGCCCGCCGGATGGTCGCAAAGAGCGCCTCGGCCTCCTGCGGGGTGAGCACGGCGGTGGGCTCGTCGAGGATGAGGATGCGCGCGTCCCGGTAGAGCGCCTTTAGGATCTCCACGCGCTGGCGCTCGCCCACGGTGAGCGTCGAGACGCGCGCGTCCGGACGCACCCCGAGCCCGAAGTCGCGCGACAGCGCGGCGATGCGCGCCCGGGCCGCGCCCCAGGCGCGCCCCGGCCGCCAGAGCGGCCGCGTGCCGAGGGTGATGTTCTCCAGAACGCTGAGATTGTCGGCGAGGGCGAAGTGCTGGTGGACCATGCCGACGCCGGCGGCGAGCGCCGCGCCGGGCCGGCCGGGAGGAAGCGGGCGGCCGAAGACCTCGACGACACCTGAAATCGGCCGCGTACTTGCCGAAGAGCACGTTCATCAGCGTGGTCTTGCCGGCGCCGTTCTCGCCCAGGAGCGCGATCGCCTCGCCCGCGCCGAGGCTCAGGCTGATGGCGTCGTTGGCGAGGACCGCCCCGAAGCGCTTGGTGATGCGGTCGAGGCGCAGGACGGCCGGCGCCTCCGGGTCCGGATCCATTCAGGTCGAGGTCGGCTCGGAATCGTCGATCTCGACCACGAACTCGCCGGCGAGGATCTGCGCCTGACGCTCCGCAACCATCTCCATCGCCGCCTCGGGCACCTTGCCCTCGAAGGTTCCCAGCGGCGCCACCGAGCATCCCCCCGCGATCATGAAGGAATAGACGCCGTAGTCGGCGGCCACGAACTCGCCGGCGCGCACGGCGGCGATGGCCGCGTCGAGCGTCGGCTCGAAGTGCCACAGCGCCGAGGAGACCACGGTCTCGGGATAGTCGGGCTGGGTGTCGATGACGTTGCCGATGGCGAGTACACCGCGCTCCTGCGCCGCGTCGGAGACGCCGAAGCGCTCGGCGTACATCACGTCGGCGCCGTTCTCGATCATCGCGAAGGCGGTCTCCTTGGCCTTGGGCGGATCAAACCAGCTGCCGATGAAGGCGACCTGAAAGGCTGTGTCGGTCTGCACCTCCTGCACCCCGGCCATGAAGGCGTTCATCAGTCGATTCACCTCGGGGATCGGGAAGCCGCCCACCATGCCGATCCGGCTCGAGCCGCTCATGGCGCCGGCGATGATGCCCGTCAGGTACGAGGCATCCTGGATGTAGTTGTCGAAGACCGCGAAGTTGGCGAGCGCGGGATCCTCCTTGAAGCTCGATCCCATCAGGAAGGCGGTGTCGGGATAGTCGGCGGCGGCCTCGCGGGCGGCCTGCTCGACGCCGAAGACCTCGCCGACGATCAGGTCGCTGCCGGCCTCGGCGTATTCGCGCAACACGCGGGCATAGTCGGTGTTGGCGACGTTCTCGGAGAAGACGTACTCGATGTCGCCGCGCGCGACGGCGGTTTCGGCGGCGAGATGGATGCGGCTTACCCACTGCTGCTCCACCGGCACGGTGTAGATCGCGGCGACCCTGAGCGGCTCCTGGGCCCGCGCGCCGCGCGGGAAAGCGCCCAGTCCGGCCACTGCGGCGGCGCCGCCCGAGAGCGCCAGGAGCCTGCGCCGGTCGAGGTCCAGCGACGGCTTGCGCGTGATCAGTCGATGCATGGCGTGTCCCACCCTTCGGTTGCTCCGCCGTCACGGTAAGCCGGATCGGACCGGCCGCACAAGCGGCGCGCTCAGCCGGCGGCGAGCGCGGCGGCGAGCCGGTTATGCTCGGCCACGAGCGCGGGCAGGTCGACCGTGCGGAACGCGCCGTCCTGGAGCACCACGCGGCCGTTGATGACCGCAGTCGAGGCGCGCGGCGGGGCGCAGAAGACCAGCGCCGCCACCGGATCCGCGAGACCGCCCGAAAATCCGATGTCGGCGAGGTCGAAGGCGGCGAGATCGGCGGCCATGCCGGGCGCGATGGCGCCGATGTCGTCGCGGCCCAGCACCCGCGCGCCGCCGAGCGTGGCGATCTCGAGCGCCTCGCGGGCGCTCATCGCCGCCGGCCCGAAGCCGACGCGCTGGAGCAGCATCGCCTGGCGGACCTCGCCGATCATGCTTGAGCTGTCGTTGGAGGCCGAGCCGTCGACGCCGAGCCCGACGGGAACCCCGGCGTCGCGCATGGCCCGCACCGGGGCGATCCCCGAGGCGAGGCGCATGTTCGAGCACGGGCAATGCGCGACGCCGGTTCCTGTGCGCGCGAAGGCGGCGATCCCGGGCGCGTCGAGCTGCACGCAATGGGCGTGCCAGACGTCGGGGCCGACCCAGCCGAGGTCCTCGGCGTATTCGGCCGGGGTCATGCCGAAGCGCTCGCGGCTGTAGGCGACATCATTGACGTTCTCGGCAAGGTGGGTGTGCATCGAGACGCCCATCGACCGCGCGAGTTCCGCCGCGTCGCGCATCAGGCCCTGCGACACCGAGAACGGTGAGCAGGGCGCCACGACGAGGCGCAGCATCGCCCGGGGAGCCGGGTCGTGGAACGCCTCGATCAGCCGCAGGCTGTCGGTCAGGATCGCCGCCTCGTCCTCGACCAGCGCGTCGGGCGGCAGGCCGCCCTTGCTCTCGCCGACGCTCATCGACCCTCGGGCGGCGTGGAAACGCATGCCGATCTCGGCCGCCGCCTCGATGCTGTCGTCGAGCCGGCAGCCGTTGGGAAAGACGTAGAGGTGATCGGAACTGGTGGTGCAGCCGGTGAGGATCAGCTCGGCCATCGCCGTCTTGGTGGAGACATGGATCATGCGC
>CAVOZD010000025.1:0-91013 GCA_963700835.1 uncultured Alphaproteobacteria bacterium | reverse complement strand
GCGCGCCCGTCGCGTATTCGGCGCCCGCGTCGTTGTCGGGCGTCTCCTGGCCGGCGATCACCTCAATGCTGGAAATCGAGGAACGCGTCGCGTCTCCGATCGCGTCGCTGTCGATCGCGTCGTCAGACCCTACGTTCGCAGCAACCAACGACTTGCCGGCCAGCACGCCGTTGCGGTCGGTGAAGCGCACGTCGTAAAGGCCTGGATGAAGGCCGCTGAACGCGTAGGCGCCGTTGGCGTCGGTCGTGGTACTTGCGATCTCGACGCCCCCATTGATCAGCGTGACCCAAACGCCCGTGATGCCCGGATCGACGGAATCCTCTACATCGTTGTCGTTGGTGTCACAGAAGTATCGGCCCGAAAGCGAGCCTGTTGTATCGGACATATTTATCCTCCCCGCCCAGATCGTAATACGACTGTCTTTACTTGCCGGACCGAAACAAGCGTCGGCTGCGACCCAGCTGGTTACTCTACACGATCATATGATTCGATGATTCGGGCAATCGGGAACAATCCGCGACCGGGAAAGGGTCCGGCGTGCGCGCCCGCGGCGCTTGACCGGCGCTCGGGCCCGCGCCTAGGATTTCCGCCAAGGGCCGCGAGGAGCCGAAAAGGGAGAGAACGCATGAGCAAGCGCGACGATCTGATCGCGGTCTACGCCCAGGATCTGAAGGAGAAATGCGGGGTCGTCCCCGACATGGACCTGCTGACCAAGGTCACCATCGGCTGTGGCCCGTCGATCTATAACGCCGACAGCTCCACGGTGGCTGGCACCAGCC
Organism: uncultured Alphaproteobacteria bacterium; assembly: GCA_963700835.1. GTDB lineage: Bacteria > Pseudomonadota > Alphaproteobacteria > Rhodobacterales > Rhodobacteraceae > Amaricoccus. The sequence continues at coordinate 90,234 of CAVOZD010000025.1, read as the reverse complement.
CGGGCGAACTCGAGACGGTCAAGAAGAACTTCCTGATCGGAAAGCTCGGCCTGTCCGACGGGCCGCAGCTGATGGCCGGCATCGACAAGGCGATCGACACCTACGGGCGGTCAAACAACCGCAAGCACCGCGCGGTGATCTACTACCTGCTCACCAAGCATTTCGGCCGCGAGAGCGTCTACGCCTGAGGCAAGGGGCGCGCGCCGGCGGGTCTCGGCCGCGCCTCAGCCCCTTCGCGGCGCGAGCGCGGTCAGATGGCCCATCTTGCGGCCGGGCCGCGCCTCGGCCTTGCCGTAGACGTGGACGGCCACGTCGCCGCGCGCGGCCACGCCGTCGATCTCGTCGCCGATCAGGTTGGTCATCAGCGCGTCCGAGTGGCGCCGCCCGTCGCCGATCGGCCAGCCGCAGATGGCGCGGACGTGCTGTTCGAACTGGTCGATGAGACAGGCGTCAATGGTCCAGTGGCCGGAATTGTGGACGCGGGGCGCGATCTCGTTGACCAGCACGCCGCGGCCGGTGACGAAGAGCTCGACGCCGATGACGCCGACGTAGTCGAGCGCGTTGAGGATCCGTCCAGCGAGCACCACCGCGTCCTGAGCGGCGCGCGCCGGGATCTCGGCGGGCACCTTCGTGGTGCGCAGGATGCCGTCCTCGTGGGTGTTCTCGCCCGGGTCGAAGGCGGCCACGGCGCCGTCGAGTCCGCGGGCGGCGATCACCGAGATCTCGCGCTCGAACGCGACGCTGCCCTCGAGGATGGCCGGCGCGCCCACGAGCGCCGCCATGGCCGCCGCCGCCTCCGCGGGGTTCTCGATGCGGACCTGGCCCTTGCCGTCGTAGCCGAAGCGACGGGTCTTTAGGATCCAGGGCCCGTCGATGCCGGCCAGCGCCGCCTCGAGCGCGGCGCGGTCGGGCGCGTCGGCGTAGGGCGCTGTCCCGAGGTCGAGGCCGCGCAGGAAGTCCTTCTCGACGAGCCGGTCCTGGGAGACCTCGAGCGCACGCCGCCCGGGGCGCACCGGGCGCGAGACCCGCGATGGCGTCGACGGCGGCGAGCGGCACGTTCTCGAACTCGTAGGTGACCACGTCGACGGCGGCGGCGAAGGCGCGCAGCGCCGCGACGTCGTCCCAGGGCGCGCGCGTCACCGCCTCGACCACCGGCGCGGCGCAGGGGTCGGGACCGGGCTCGAAGATCCGGACGCGCAGCCCGAGGCGGGCGGCGGCGAGCGCCAGCATCCGGGCGAGCTGGCCGCCGCCGAGCACGCCGACGCGGGAGCCCGGCGGGAGCGGTTCAGGCGTCATCTGGCGTCTCGGCGACGGCCGCGCTCTGGGCGTGGCGCCAGGCCTCGAGCCGGGCGGCAAGGTCCGCGTCGCCGACAGCCAGCGTCGCCGCGGCGAAGAGCGCGGCGTTGGTCGCCCCCGCAGGCCCGATGGCGAAGGTCGCCACCGGCACGCCGCGGGGCATCTGCACGATGGAGAGCAGCGAATCGAGGCCCGAAAGCGCCGCCGACCGCACCGGCACGCCGAGCACCGGCACCCGGGTCTTGGCGGCGAGCATGCCAGGCAGGTGCGCCGCGCCGCCGGCGCCGGCGATGATCGCGGCGAGACCGCGTTCGGCCGCGCCCTCGGCGTAGGCGAACATCCGGTCCGGGGTGCGGTGGGCGGAGACGATGCGGGTCTCGAAGGGCACGCCGAGAGCGGTAAGCACGTCGACGGCGGCGCGCATGGTCGACCAGTCGGACTGGCTCCCCATGACGACGCCGACGCGCGGGCTGTGCTCTGACCCGGTCTCCGAGCCGCTTTCGGGTTCGCTCATTGGGGCCTCCGGCGGGTTCGGGCGTCAGGCGATGATGTCCGGGGTGATCTCGTCGGAGATGCGCGCGATCTCGTCCTTGAGCATGAGCTTGCGCTTCTTGAGCCGGCGCACGGTCAGGGGATCGGCGCGGCCGGCGGTGTCGAGCGCGGCGATGGCGTCGTCGAGGTCGCGATGTTCGCGGGCGAGCAGCTCGAGCTTGAGGCGAAGCACGTCCTCGCGCGACATTGTGGGCGGCTCGGTCATCGACGCGTCTCCGGGTGAGGATCGGGTTATAGCGCCGCCGACGGGCGGCGCAAAGGCGCAAACCCCTCGCGCACCTTGTTTTTCACGCCGCAGCCCCCATTTTGACTCCCGTGGATCGCCAAAGCGGGGTCCACCGACAGAGTCGCTTGGGAAAGGGCTTGGATATCATGACGAAGGTCACGTTCGCCGCACATCCGCACATGCTGGGCTTCGACCAGCTCGACCGGCTTCTGGAGCGCACCGCGCGCGCCGGAACCGACGGCTACCCGCCCTACAACATCGAGCAGCGCGGCGAGGACGCGTTCCGCATCACGCTGGCGGTCGCCGGATTCGCCGAGGACGACATCGCCATCACCGTCGAGAACAGCCAGCTCATCGTGCGAGGCCGACAGGTCGAGGACGGAGCGGAGCGGGTGTTCCTGCACCGCGGCATCGCGGCGCGGCAGTTCCAGCGCAGCTTCGTGCTGGCGGAGGGGATCGAGGTCGAGGGCGCGGCGCTGGAGAACGGCCTGCTTCACATCGATCTCGTCCGGGCCCGGCCCGACGCCGTGGTGCGGACCATAGCCATCAACGCCCGCGGACGGGCGCAGGAGAACGGAGGCGCGTCATGACGGATTATCCCAGCATGCCCGGTGACGGGGACGCCTTGCGGCGCATCGTCTACGTGCGGCCGGTGAAGGCCGCGGACCTGCCGGCGGAGGTCCAGGCGCGCACCGGCGGGGCCGAGGAGGTCTACGCGATCCATTCGGAGGACGGCGCGGTTCTGGCGCTGGTGCAGGACCGCAAGCGCGCCTTTCTTGTCGCCCGGCAGAACGAGTTCAGCCCGGTCAGCGTGCACTGACCTCGGCGAGGGGCGCGGCGGCGCTGTCCGCCGCGTCGACCTCGGCCAGGAACCGCTCCGCCTCGAGCGCGGCCATGCAGCCCATGCCGGCCGAGGTCACCGCCTGACGAAAGACGTGGTCGGTGATGTCGCCGGCCGCGAAGACGCCGGGGATGGCGGTGGCGGTGCTGTCTGGCCTGGTCACCACATAGCCGCCCATGTGGGTTTCGAGCTGGCCCGCCACGAGTTCGGACGCGGGCGCGTGGCCGATGGCGATGAAGACGCCGCTGCAGGGGATCTCGGTCTCGACGCCGGTGTCGACGTGGCGCAGGCGCACGCCAGTCACGCCGCGGGGATCATCCTCGCCGATCACCTCATCGAGCGTATGGTGCCAGATGGTCTCGATCTTCGGGTTCCGGAACAGCCGGTCCTGCAGGATCTTCTCGGCGCGCAGCGTGTCGCGGCGGTGCACGAGCGTCACCTTCGCGGCGAAGTTGGTCAGGAACAGCGCCTCCTCGACCGCTGAGTTGCCGCCGCCGATCACCACGACATCCTGGCCGCGGAAAAAGAAGCCGTCGCAGGTCGCGCAGGCGGAGACGCCGAAGCCCTTGAACCGTTCCTCGGACGGCAGCCCCAGCCATTTCGCCTGGGCCCCGGTGGCCAGAATCACCGCGTCGGCGGCGTAGGTGGTCCCGCTCTCGCCCGCGGCGGTGAAGGGCCGGGCGGAGAGATCGAGCCGCGCGATGTGGTCGGAGATCACCTCTGTCCCGGTCGCCCGGGCGTGGGCTTCCATGCGGACCATCAGGTCGGGACCCTGCACCTCGGTGTCGCCGGGCCAGTTCTCGACTTCGGTGGTGATCGTGAGCTGGCCGCCTGGCTGGATGCCCTGCACCAGGATCGGCGCGAGCATCGCGCGCGCGCCATAGACCGCGGCGGTGTAGCCGGCCGGGCCGGATCCGATGATCAGGAGACGGGTGTGGCGGGTCGCGCTCATGGGGGGCCTCTCGCGGGATGGGAGCGTCTGTATAGCCACAGGGCGCGGGCCTGTGAAGCGGCCGACCGCCGCCGAACCCGAGACGGTTTGTTGCGGAGCAGAGAAACATTATTGCTTCTGGCCGCGCGCCAGCGTAACCAAGCGGAAAGCGATCCTCTGGGACCAGCCCGATGCCCACCATCAAGTTAGATCCGATCGATCGCAAGATCCTCGCCGAACTCCAGGGCGACGGACGCATGACCAATGTCGAGCTGTCGCGACGGGTGGGGATCTCGGCGCCGCCCTGCCTGCGCCGGGTCCGGTCGCTGGAGGAGGCGGGCGTCATCAAGGGCTACCACGCCGAGATCAACGCCCGCGAGCTCGGCTTCGAGGTGCAGGTCTTCGCCATGGTCGGGCTGCACGGCCAGGCGGAGGCGGATCTGACCGCCTTCGAGGCGATGGCGCGGTCTTGGCCGCTGGTGCGCGAGTGCCACATGCTCAACGGCGAGATCGACTTCATCCTGAAGTGCGTCGCGCCGGATCTGTCGACGTTCCAGAACTTCCTCACAGAAAAGCTGACGTCGGCACCGAACGTGGCGAGCGTCAAGACGAGCCTGGTGATCCGCTGCGCCAAGGACGAGCCCGCGGTGCCGTTCGAGGTCTACGACGAGCGGCTGCGCGACTGACGTCTCAGGGGGCGATCGCGGCGATCAGCCGTCCGTAATCGGGCTCGCCGCGATGCGTGGCCCTGCGGTAGGAGAAGAAGCGGTCGGCATCGGCGTAGGTGCAGTGACCCGTCCAATCCGCCTCGATCCCGAGACCGCGCAGCCGCGCCAGCGCGAATCCCGGCAAATCGAAGAGCATCCGGTCGCCGGCGGCGCCGGAGAAGAATCGCTCGTAGCCGGCCTCCTCGGCCTGGAACGCCTCGAAAAACTCCGGACCGACCTCGTAGTTGCTCTGGCTTATCGTCGGGCCGATCACGGCGCGGATGCGGTCGGGCCGCGCGCCGAGTCCGGCCATCGCCGAAACGGTGGCCTCGAGCACGCCGGCCAGCGCCCCGCGCCAGCCGGCGTGAGCCGCGCCGACCACGCCGGCCTCTGCATCGGCGAAGAGCACCGGCGCGCAGTCGGCTGTGAGCACGCTCACCGCGACGCCGGGCGTGGCGGTGACCGCGGCGTCGGCGCGGGGCCGCTCTGTCCAGCCCGCGGCGGTCGCCACGACGACTTCCGCGCCATGGACCTGATGCAGCGAGAGCAGACGCTCGCGCGGCACCGCCATGGCCTCGGCGACGCGGGAGCGGTTGGTGGCGACCGCTTCGCGCTGGTCCGATGAGCCCGGACCGCAGTTGAGCCCGGCGAAGACCCCCGAAGAGGCGCCGCCGCGCCGGGTGAAGAACCCGTGCCGGGCGCCGGCGAGAAGATCGGAAGTGACGATGTCGAGCGTCAAGGCGCGAATCCGGGAGGCGGCGGAGCGCTCTGCGGAGTGAGCGCGAGAACCCGGAAATGCTTCCCCATCTCGCCGGGATGCGTCAAGCGCCGATGCTGGGCGACGATGGCGTCGAGGGATGCACCGCTCCGGCCCCGGGCGAGCGCCCGGGCTCGGTCGGTGACGCCGAGTCGCTCGAGGAACGCGCCCTGCGGCTCGGGACCGCTGGCGCGAAGTCCCTCGGCCGCGGCGACGATGGCGGCGAAGCGCACATGGGCGGTAAGGTCCGCGGTCCCGGGATCGGCGGCGAGCGGGTCGACCGGCGCGCCGCCCTGGAGCGCCTGGAGCGTGTCGCCGGTCCCGTCGAGGTCGCCGTAGTCGATCACCAGCGCCGCGCCGCCGTGGGCGGAGATGCGCGCGGCGATCTCGCGCGCTATGGTCGTGGCGAGGGCGCAGACCTCGACGATGGCGCCGTCGGGCGCCTGCGGGAAGGCGGAGTCGAGGTCGGCGTCGGCGCGCAACGGTCCCCAGTCGAAAGCGAGGCGTCCGTCGCGCAGGGTGACGCGGCGTTCGCGCCAGGCGACGTCGGCGCGCTGGAACTGGCGGATCGGCAGGGCGTCGAAGAATTCGTTGGCGACGAGCAGGAGCGGTCCGCGCGGGCAATCCGCGAGACGGTCGGCCCAGTGCGCCCCGGCACCGGCGAGGGTCGCGGCCTGCAGGGCGCGAAGTCGCGGGCTTGTCTCGACCAGCCAGAGCGACAGCGCGCGCCGCAGGTCCGGAACCCGATCGATCACCCGCAGCGCGTCGCGCATCAGGGTCCCGCGCCCGGGTCCAAGCTCGACGAGAACCGGCGGCGCGGCGCGGGGCTGGTCGGCCCAGACCTGCGCCAGCCAGCCGCCGACCATCTCGCCGAACATCTGGCTGACTTCCGGGGCGGTGACGAAATCGCCCTCGGCGCCGAAGGGCTCGCGTGCCATGTAGTAGCCATGATCGGGATCGGAGAGGCAGAGCTCCATCCAGGCGTCGAGGCGCAGCGGACCGTCGCGCGCAATGCGCTCGGCGATGCGCCGGGCGAGCGGGGTCACGCCTCGGACCGGCGCCGCGGCCAGGCGAGCACGATCACGCCGGCGACGACCATCGGCAGCGACAGCATCTGGCCCATGGTCAGGCCGAGCTCGGGGCCGAGGCGGAGGACGTGGCCCATGGGGTTTTCCGGGGAAAGGAAGCGGGCGTCGGCCTGACGAACGAACTCGACCGCGAAGCGCGACAGGCCGTAGCCGATCAGAAAGAGGCCGATCACCCGGCCCCGCGCGCGCAGGGCGCCGGCGCGGATGGCGAGGAACAGGATCGCAAAGAGCGCGACCCCCTCGAGCCCGGCCTCGTAGAGCTGGGACGGGTGGCGGGAGCAGGCGCCCTGCCAGTCCGGCGGGCAGGTCTGCGCCGCCTCGCCCGGGAAGACCACGCCCCAGGGCGCGGTGGTCGGCCGGCCCCAGAGCTCAGCGTTGATGAAGTTGGCTAGCCGGCCGAAGAAGAGCCCGATCGGCGCGGCCGCGGCGACCGCGTCGCCGACGCGGATCGCGTCGAGGCCGTTGCGGGCGGCGAAGGCGAGCACCGCGACCACGACCCCGAGAAAGCCGCCGTGAAAGGACATCCCTCCACGCCAGACCGCGAGGATCTGGCCAGGGTTCTGGAGATAGTAGCCGGGCTCGTAGAAGGCCACGAAGCCGAGCCGGCCGCCGAGGATGACGCCGAGGATCATCCAGGTGAGCAGGTCGTCGACCTGCTCGGGACGCATCGGCGCGGCGCCGCCCCAGAGCGCCGGCCGCCGGCAGAGCGCGACGACGTAGCGCCAGCCGAGCACCAGCCCGGCGATGTAGGCGAGCGCGTACCAGCGGATCGCAAGCTCGACGCCGAAGATCTCGACGGAGAACAGCACGGGATCGATGGCGGGAAAGGGCATGGAAGCTCCGCGGACCGGCGGCCCCTGCTTCGGCGCCGTCGCGGGCGAAGTCAAGCCGCGCCTTGGCAAGCGGCGCCGGCGCAACCATATCTGCGGGAAACGCAAGGAGCTACCACATGCAGTCCAGAAACAAGATCCTCGACGACATCAGCGCGCTGATGACCAACGCCGTGGGCGTGGCGCAGGGCGCCAAGACCGAGGCGGAGACCGCCATGAAGGGCATGATCGACCGCTGGCTGGCCGATCGCGACTTCGTGACGCGCGACGAGTTCGACGCGGTGCGCGCGATGGCCCAGAAGGCGCGCGAGGAAAACGAGGCGCTCAAGGCCCGTCTGGACGGGCTCGAGGCCGCGGCGAAGGGCGGCGGCGCCTGAGCGCCGCGCCTTGCGCCGGGGACGCAGTGGTTAAGGCGCGTTAACGAAAATTCTCTTTACAGACTGGGCGTCCTGACCCACCATATGTTGTAGATCAACTGCCGAAGTTGTTGATCTGTTGTTAACCTCACAGCCCCCGCGCGGGGTGCGGCTCCGCCGGGCGCTCAGGACAGAGGCGCAGGCATGAGCATCGTCGAACGCGACTTCTTCAGCGAAGAGATCCACCCAATCGACATCGTCGAGAGCATGGCCGAGGAGCGGTCGTGGGAGTTCGAGCGGGTCGCGGACGATCAGATCGCCGTGGCCATTGAAGGCTCGTGGCGGACCTATTCGGTGACTCTCGCCTACAGCGGTCGGGACCAGAGCCTGCGGCTGATCTGCGCCTTCGAGATGCGGCCGCCCAACAAGCGGCTGACGGCGTTCTACCGGGCGATGGCGCTGGCGAACGACCGCTGCTGGAGCGGGGCGTTCACGCTTTGGCGTGACCAGGGGCTGATGGCCTATCGCTACAGCCTCAACCTCTGCGGCGGCGCGACGGCGAATTCCGATCAGATCAACGACATGGTGCGCGCCGCGGTGCACGCCTCCGAGCGCTTCTATCCAGCCTTCCAGCTGGTCGCCTGGGGCGGGGAGACGCCCGAGAAGGCGCTTGGCATCGCGATGACCGAGGCCTACGGTCGGGCCTGAGGCCGTCCTTTCCACCCCCGCGCGGACGGAAAGGCGCCGGCCGCCGGGGGGAGGCGCGCATGCGAGACATCGCGGAAAGCGGCCTGGTGCTGCTCGGATGCGGCCGGATGGGCGGCGCGCTGCTCGAGGGCTGGCTCGCGGGAGGCGCTCCGCCGGGCGCCTTCACGGTTCTGGATCCGCAACCGGACGACCGGCTTCGCGCGCTGGCGGATGCGGGGCTGCGGCTGAACGAAGAGCCGCCTCCCGCCCCTGCGGTGACCGTGCTCGCGGTCAAGCCGCAGATGATGAACGAGGCGCTGCCCAGGGTGGCGCGGTTCGGAGGCGGGGAGACGCTCTTCGTGTCGATCGCGGCCGGGATCGGGCTCGCCGCACTCGAAAGCGGGCTGGGGCCGGGAACGCCGATCGTGCGGGCCATGCCCAACACCCCGGCCGCCGTGCGCCGCGGGATCACGGCGATCGTCGGCAATGCGGCTGTGGACGCGGCGGGACTTGATCTAGCGGAGACCCTGATGCGCGCGGTCGGCTCGACCGTCCGCCTCGCGCGCGAGGAGCAGATGGACGCGGTGACGGCGGTGTCGGGTTCGGGACCGGCCTATGTCTTCCTGCTGATCGAGGCGCTGGCTGAAGCGGGCGCGGCGGAGGGGCTGCCAGAGGACCTGGCGCTGACGCTGGCGCGGGCCACGGTTGCGGGAGCGGCGGCGTTGGCCGAGACGGCGGGCGAGACGCCGCCGGGCCGGCTGCGGGAAAACGTCACCAGCCCGGGCGGCACCACCGCGGCGGCGCTAGCGGTTCTGATGCGCGCGGAGGGCGGCCTGTCGCCGCTCTTGCGCGACGCGGTGGCGGCGGCGGCGGACCGGTCGCGCGCGCTGGGATCATGACGGCTTTGCTTTGCTGCACTGCAGCATGAGTGCTTGACATTCATGTTGCAGTGCACCATATCGGTAAGGAACGTGAAACGCCAGACCAAGGAGGAACCGATGTTCGACCCCAAGACCTACGCCTTCGATCCCGAGAAGATGATGGAGTACTTCAGGCAGAACGACTTCACCAAGCATCTCGCCAACTTCAAGATGCCGGAGATCGACACGGACGCGATTCTGGCGGCGCAGCACAAGAACATGGACGCGCTGGTGGAGGCCAACAAGGCGGCCGCAGCCGGGTTCCAGGATCTCTTCAAGAAGCAGATCGCGATCTTCGAGGACACGATGTCGGAGGCGCAGAAGTCCATGAAGGCGCTGGACACCACCAAACTCGACCCAGAGAGCGCAAAGGCGCAGGGCGAGCTGGTCAAGGCCGCCTTCGAGAAGGCGCTGGCCAACATGCAGGCGCTGGCCGAATTGGCCCAGAAGGCCAACTCGGAAGCCTACGAGATCGTCTCCGCGCGCATCCAGGAGAGCGTGAAGGAGCTTCAGGACATGGCGGGCAAGCTCAACCGCTCCTGACGCCACGCACAACGACGACCCAGAAACCGCTTGCCCTTGCCGGGCAGGCGGTTTTCTGTTCTGGCCTTCGGGCAGGACGGGACAGGGGCGCATGGCGCGGATCGAGTTCGAGGATTTCCAGAAGGTCGATATCCGCGTCGGTCGTGTGACGCGCGCCGAGCCGTTTCCCGAGGCGCGCAAGCCGGCGTTCAAGCTCTGGATCGACTTCGGAGCCGAGATCGGCGAGATGCGATCGTCCGCGCAGATCACCGAGCGCTACGCGCCTGCGGCGCTGGTCGGCCGCATGGTGATGGCCGTGGTCAACCTTGCGCCACGCCAGATCGGCCCGTTTCGATCCGAAGTTCTGGTGCTGGGCTTCGCCGACGCGGAGGGTGCGGTCGTGCTGGCCGCTCCGGAAGCCCAGGTGCCGCTCGGCGCGCGCCTCCACTGAGCGCCCGCACCCGCCCGAACAGACTCCGAGGAGTGGCGAGCTTGATGACAGACATTCTTCGCGACAGCCGTGACGCCGGCGGGGCCGCCGACGCGCTCGGCCCCCTGCCCGAGTGGGACCTGAGCGATCTCTACCCCGCGCCGGACGACCCGAAGCTCGGTTCCGATCTCGACTGGCTCGACAGCGAATGCGCGGCCTTCGCAACCGACTATGAGGGTCGGCTCGCCGGTCTCGACGCCGCGGGAATGCTCGAGGCGGTGCGACGCTACGAGCGCATCCAGACCGTGGCCGGGCGGGTGATGAGCTATGCCGGACTGAGGTACCAGCAGAACACGACCGAGGCCGCGCGGGGCAAGTTCCTCGGCGACATGCAGGCGCGCGTTACCGACGCCACGACGCCGCTGGTGTTCTTCCCGCTGGAGTTCAACCGGATCGAGGACGACGCATTCGCGGCGTTGCTCGCCGCAGACGCGGACCTTGCGCGCTACCGGCCGGTTCTCGACCGGCTGCGCAAGATGAAACCCTACCAGCTCAGCGACGAGCTCGAGCAATTCCTGCACGACCAGTCGGTTGTCGGCGCCTCGGCCTGGAACCGGCTCTTCGACGAGACGATGGCGGGGCTGACCTTCGAGGTCGGCGGCGAGACGCTGCCGCTCGAAGCGGCGCTGAACCTGCTCTCCGATCAGGACCGGGCGAAGCGGCAGGCGGCGGCCGAGGCGCTGGCGGCGGTGTTCTCGGAGAAGCTGCCGCTGTTTGCTCGCATCACCAACACGCTCGCCAAGGAGAAGGAGATCGAGGACCGCTGGCGCAAGCTGCCCAGCCCGCAGGCGTCGCGGCATCTGGCCAACGATGTCGAGCCCGAGGTGGTCGAGGCGCTGCGCGACGCGGTCGTGGCGGCCTATCCGAAGCTCTCGCACCGGTACTACGCGCTGAAGGCGAAGTGGCTCGGTCTCGACAAGCTGCAGGTCTGGGACCGCAACGCGCCGCTGCCGCGCGAGGAGGATCGCAAGATCCCGTGGGCGGAGGCGCGGGCGACGGTGATGGACGCCTATGCGGGCTTCGATCCCCGCATGGCCGAGATTGCGGCCCCCTTCTTCGAGAAGGGCTGGATCGACGCGCCGGTCAAGCCGGGCAAGGCGCCGGGCGCGTTCGCACATCCGACCGTGGTGGACGTGCACCCGTATGTGCTGCTGAACTATCTGGGCAAGCAGCGGGACGTGATGACGCTCGCCCACGAGCTCGGGCACGGCGTGCATCAGGTCCTGGCGGCGAAGCAGGGCGAGCTTCTGTCCTCCACGCCGCTGACGCTTGCGGAGACCGCCAGCGTGTTCGGCGAGATGCTGACCTTCCGCAAGCTTCTGGACGCGGCGCCCGACCCGGCGGCGCGCAAGATCCTGCTCGCGGGCAAGGTCGAGGACATGATCAACACGGTCGTGCGCCAGATCGCCTTCTACGACTTCGAGTGCAAGCTGCACGCGGCGCGGCGCGAGGGCGAGCTGACGCCCGACGACATCAACCTGATCTGGATGAGCGTGCAGGGCGAGAGCCTCGGCCCGGCGTTCGAGTTCATGGACGGCTACGAGACCTTCTGGGCCTATATCCCACACTTCGTGCACTCGCCGTTCTACGTCTACGCCTACGCCTTCGGCGACGGGCTGGTGAATGCGCTCTACGCGGTGCACGCCGAGGGCGACCCGGCCTTCGCGGACAAGTATTTCGACATGCTGAAGGCCGGCGGTTCGAAGCATCACCGCGAACTTCTGGCGCCCTTCGGCCTCGACGCCAGCGATCCGCAGTTCTGGGACAAGGGGCTCGATCTCATCTCCTCGATGATCGACGAACTCGAAGCTATGGAGGCCTGACGGGGTGGCGGCGGGAGACCTTGCGGCCGACCGGTGTCGCTGAGCTACGACTTCTCGGGGCGCACGGCCGCCGTCACGGGCGCCTGGCGCGGGATCGGTCGTGACGTGGCGGCCGCCGGGGCCGAGGTGTTGAACCGGAGCGCCAGCGACACGCCGCAGGAGGGCGTGCGGTTCCGGGCGGTCGACGTGACCGACGCGGACGCGATCGCCCTGGCGGCGGCGAAGATCGACCGCCTCGGCATCCTGGTCATCGACGCCGGGACCACCGGCGGCGCGCGGCCCTTCGACGAGGTGACGCCCGCACTCTGGTGGCGGGTCATCGACGTGAACCTGACCGGCGTCTACGAGGTGACGCGCGCCGGCGGGCCGGATCGTCAGCATCGCCTCGATCGCGTGAAAGGAAGCGGCTGCGGGGCTCAGCGCCTATTCGGCCGCCAAGGGCGGAGTGATCGCGCTGACCAAGTCGCTCGCCAAGGAGCTCGCCGACACGCCGATCCGGGTCAACTGCGTGACGCCCTCGGCAATCGCCACCGAGACCCTCGAACAACTCGGCCCGGAGTTCGTCGCGGCGTCCGTGGCCAAGGTGCCCATGGGGCGCACGGGCAGGGTCGAGGAGGTGGCGAACCTGACGCTCTGGCTCGCCTCCGAGCACTGCAGCTTCTCGACCGGCGCGGTGTTCGACATCTCCGGCGGACGTTCGGACTATTGAACGCGGCGCCGCCGGAAGTCGAACCGGAGGGTCAGCCCTGCAGTCGCGCCTTCACGTCGGCGGCGAAATCCTCGTAGCGGCGCAGCGGGCTGACCTTGATGGTCATGTGCTGGCCCATCTGTTTCATGATCGGCAGGTCGAAGCTGATCTGGTCGAGCGTGTCGGGCCCATCGACATCGAGAATGGCGATGACGCGGCGTTCGCCGGCGACCTTCCACAGATCGACGACCACGCCGGCCTCCTTCGCGCCGAGCGCGGCGCCGGCCTCCTCGGCCCAGATGCCGAACAGGTCCTTCTGGCTCATGTCTTCGCCATATTCGATCGTGAATTCAAGATGATAGAGCATGTCCCCTCCCAGATTTCGCGTGGCTTTCAGCGGTAGCGGCCGTGTCGTTGCAGGATCTCGATCTGGTATCCGTCCGGATCGGCAATGAAGAAGAATCGCGCCATCAGAGCGCCGTCGCGCTCGAACGCGACGATCTTGCGCGGCGCGTGGCCGGCGCGCTCGAGGCGCGCGCGCTCCGCGTCGAGATCGTCGACGCAGACCGCGATGTGGCCATGGCCGTCGCCGAGATCGTAGGGCTCGGTCCGATCCTTGTTGATGGTGAGCTCGATCTCGAAGTCGGCGGCGTCGTTGCGCAGGTAGACCAGTGTGAAGGTCTCAAAATCGAAGCGGTCGGCCACCTCGAGACCGAGCACGTCGCGGTAGAAGGCGACCGAGCGGGTCTCGTCGAGCACCCGGATCATGCTGTGGATCGCCTTGGCCATGCCGTCCCCCCGAAGTCATTCTGTCCAGAGTATCGAAACGGACCGATCGGGCAACACCGTTCTGGACGGCGCCCGGCGCCGCGCCTAGAGCCGGAGAATGACGACGAAGGTCTTTCTTGCGGTGCTCGCGGCCGCAGCGCTGCACGCGGGCTGGAACGCGCTGGTCAAGAGCGGGATCGACAAGCGCGTGGCGATGACCGCCGTGGTGCTCGGCCATGCGCCCTTCGCGCTCGCCGCGCTGCTGGTGGCGCCATTCCCGGACCGGGCAAGCTGGCCGCTGCTTGGGGCGTCGGTGGCGCTGCATGTGGGATACAGCCTCTTTCTGATCCGCGCCTACCGGCTGGGGGATCTCTCGCAGGTCTATCCGATCGCGCGCGGCGTCGCGCCGATGCTGGTGGCGGGCGTGTCGATGGCGGCGCTCGGCGTCCGGCTCGCGCCGCTCGAGCTTCTGGCGGTGGCCTCGATCGCGGCGGGGGTGATGAGTCTCAGCCTCGCGCGACGCGGCGACGGGCGACCCAACCGCGGCGCGGCGACGGCGGCGCTGATCACCGGCGGCTTCATCGCCGGATACTCGCTGGTCGATGGCTACGGCGCGCGGCTCTCGGGGAGCCCGGTGGGGTACTTCGCGGTCTCGGCGCTCGGGGCGACGGTGGTCTATTCGGCGCTGATGGCGAGATTGCGGCCCGGGACCCTGCGCGCTGCGGTGCGCGACGGGCGGCGGGTGATGCTGGTGGGCGGCGGCGCGTCGTTCGTCGCCTATTCGCTGGTGATGTGGGCCTTCACGGAGGCGCCGATCGCCCTGGTGGCGGCGCTGCGGGAGACGAGCATTCTCGTGGCGGTCCTGATCGGCGTGCTGGCGTTCGGCGAGAAGCTCGATCTGGCGAAGGCGGCGGCGACAATGCTCACCCTGTTCGGGGCGGTTCTGCTGCGGCTGGCCCGTTGAAGAGCACGGAGGCGTCGACGTCGGCGAAGTGCGGGCGTCCGAGCTGGGCGAGGCCGGCGCGCAGGCTGCGATCGATGATGTCGAAGGCGCGCGCGCAGCCGGCGTCGCCGCCGGCGGCGACCCCGTAGGCGAAGGCGCGGCCGAGCAGCGCGAAGTCGGCGCCGAGGGCCTTGGCGCGGATGAGATCGGTTCCGCGACGCACGCCGCTGTCGATCAGAAGGGTGCGGTCGGCCCCGACCGCGGCGCGGATCGCCGGCAGCGCGTCGATGGCGGCGGGGGCGAAGTCGGCCTGGCGGCCGCCGTGGTTGGAGACGCTGATCCCGTCGCAGCCGATCTCGAAGGCGCGCGCGGCGTCCTCGGGGTGCAGGAGGCCCTTGACGACAAGCGGTCCCTTCCAGCGGTCCCGGATCCGGCGCAGATCGTCCCAGGCGAAGGTGTTTGAGATCACCCGGCGGGCGATCTCGCCGACCGAGAGGCGGCCGCCCTTGCTGAACTGGCGGATGTCGAAGTTGCCAAAGCCCGGCGCGCCGGCGCGGAGGGTCGTGAGCGCCCAGACCGGATGAAGCGCGAGGTCGAGCGTGATGCGCGGCGTGAAGCGGAACGGCATCGCCGCCTCGTTGCGCACGTCGCGGTCGCGCACGCCCGAGGCGGGCACGTCGACGGTGACGACCAGAACCCGGCAGCCGGCCGCCTCGGCCCGGCCGAGCAGCGACTCGCGGATCTCGAGGTTGGTGGAGGCGTAGAGCTGGAACCAGGCCATGCCATCGGCCGCGGCGGCGACCTTCTCGAGCGGGGTCGAGCAATGGGTGGAGATGACGTGCGGGATGCGCCGCTTCGCGGCGAGCCGGGCCCACGCGAGGTCGGAACCCGGGCCCGCGACGTTGAGAAAGCCGATGGTGGTGAGACCGAACGGCGCGGCGTAGGTCTCGCCAAAGACCGCGGTCTCGACGCGCACGTCGGACACGTCGATGAGATAGCGCGGAAGCATCCGGACGCGTCTGAACGCCGTCTCGTTGGCGTCGCAGTCCGGTCTCGCTCTCCGCGCCGCCGTCGATGAAGTCGAAGGCGAAGCGCGGCAGGCGGCGCCTGGCGATGCGGCGCAGATCCTCGATCGACGCCGCGCGGTCCAGCTTTCCCATCTGTCTCCCCGGCAACCGTCGCGCGGCGGAGACTAGTCGAGCCGGAAACCCGGGGTCGAGTGCGAAAGCGCCAGCTCCGCTTCGTTCATGTCCGCGCCGAAGGGCTCGAAGAGCGGCGTCGAGAGATAGCGCTCGCCAGTGTCGGGCAACATGCACAGAAACACCGAGCCCGGCGCGGCGCGCGCGGCGAGGTCCATGGTGACGGCGAAGGTCGAGCCGCCCGAGACCCCGGTGATGACGCCCTCCCGGGCGGCGAGTTCGCGCGCCCAGCGGATGCCGTCGGCGCCGGCGACGGGGATCAGCTCGTCGTAGTAGCCGCCGTCGATCGCCTCCTGCAGCACCCAGGGGATGAAGTCGGGCGTCCAGCCCTGGATCGGGTGGGGCTCGAAGGCGGGATGGCTTTCGGCGGGCTGGTGGTCGGCGTTGCGCGACTGCGCCGTCCCGGAGCCGACGAGCTGGGCGTTGGCGGGTTCCGACAGGATGATCCTGACGTCGGGAAACGCCTTCTTCAGCACCCGGCCGACGCCGGCGACCGTACCGCCCGTTCCGTAGCCGCTGACGAAGTAGTCGAGCCGGCGCCCGTCGAAATCGGCGATGATCTCGCGGGCAGTGGTGTTCTCGTGGATGTCGGCGTTCGCTTCGGTCTCGAACTGGCTGGCCAAGAACCAGCCGTGGGCGGCGGCGAGCTCCTTGGCCTTCTGGTACATGCCGAAGCCCTTCTGCGCGCGGGGCGTCAGCACCACCTTGGCGCCGAGGTAGCGCATGAGCTGGCGGCGCTCGACCGAGAAGCTGTCGGCCATGGTGACGACGAGCGGGTAGCCCTTGGCCGCGCAGACCATGGCCAGGCCGATGCCGGTATTGCCGCTGGTCGCTTCGACGACGGTCTGGCCCGGCTTGAGGGCGCCGCTGCGCTCGGCCGCCTCGATAATGGCGATCGCAAGTCGATCCTTGACCGACGCCGCCGGGTTAAAGAACTCGCACTTGACATAGATCGTAACGCCCTCGGGCGCGAGCCGGTTGATCCGGACGCAGGGCGTGTCGCCGATCGTATCGAGAATGCTGTCGTAGAGCCGCCCGCGCCCCTCGGTGCGGCGTGGCGCGCCGTTCGCTGTCTCGGCCATGGTCGTTTTTCCCCGGTTCGTTTGAGCCGACATTGTCTGCCCCCGGAGTGGCGATATCAAGCCCGGGTCCCAGGCGGCGAAAAATGGGACGCAAAAAGGAAGGGGCCCGCGAAAGCGGGCCCCGGGTCGCTGGCAGCCGCGGCTTCGCGGCGCTTTGGGTGGGTTCAGCCGGCGAGGGCCTGAAGCTTGGCCAAGACGCCGTCGATCGCGGGCTTAAGTATCCCCGACAGTGCGCTGTCGCCCAGGATCCGGTCCGCCTCGCCCTGGATGGTCGGCATCACCGCCATGATCAGGGACTGCAGAGCGCTCTTGCCCTCGTCGCCAAGATTGGCGGCGGCGGCCTGCACCGTGCCCAGGGTCCCGTCGATCTCGGTGAGGGTGGGCAGCGCGGCCTCGGCGGAGGCTGCGTCCGTCACCTCCGCCAGGGTCGAGGTCAACTGCGTGAGGGCGTCCTGCACCCCGGCGCCGATGTCGGTGCCGTCAACCACGAGCGCGCTGACTGCGGATTCCGCCGTCGCCGGCGCGTCCGACACGACCTCCTCGGGGGCCCCGCCGAACAGGCGCGAGAGCAGCCAGAGCAGAACGAGGAGCGCCAGCAGGCCCAGCAGCCACTTGGTCCAGGAAGACCCCTTCGCGGGCGGCGGAGCGGGCTTCGGCGTCGGCGCCCGCGTCGTCGTTGCGGCGGGACCGGTGGCCGGACGGGCCGCAGACTGCGGCAGGTCGAGCGCGGCGAGCAGGCCCGTGCCGCCGAGGGCATTGCGGACTTCAGCCGGAATGGCGTCCGCGATCTCGGACTTCTGGGATTCCATGTACTTCAGCACGCCGTCCGCGTCGAGGTTCTGGTCCTTCGCCGTCTTGGCGAGGCCGCCCATGGCGAGCGAGCCGACAAGGCCGAGAAGCGATCCCGCCTTGTCCTGCGGAACGCCGCCGAAATCGCCGAGCTTTGAGGCCAGCGTGCCAAGCGTCCCGCCGCCAAGCATCGAGGAGAGGAAGTCGGTGCCGCCGGAGGCGACGCGACCCGCATCGCGGTCGAATTCGGCAGCGAGATCGTCGAGCGGATTGTTGCCGGCCCGGCCGAGGGCCTTGCCGAAAGCCTCACGCCCTTCGGGCTTCTTCGCGGCTCCGAGAATGCCCGACAGGACCACCGGAAGCGCGACCGCCAGCATCTTCTGGACCGCCGGGCTCGACACGCCGAGCATGCCGGCGATCTTGCCGATCATCGCCGGGGTCGCAGCCCCCATCAGAAGCTTCATCAAATTCATCGTATCCCTCCCGAATGCCGACCGACGGCTGCGTGCCTCGGTCCAAGCGGTCCGCGCCATAACACGACCTCTGCGCCCCAACAAGCGCAGTTAATCAAATAGTCCGGGAAGAACGGACGGCCAATCCTGTCGAAAATCGGTCGCCCGACTAGATGACGACGACCTTCGCGCCCTTGCCAACCCGGTCGTAGAGGTCGATGACGTCCTGGTTGAGCATGCGGAAGCACCCCGAAGAGGCAGCCCAGCCAATGGAGTTGGGCTGGTTGGTTCCATGGATGCGATAGCCGGAATCCCGGCCGCCGAAGTAGATGTAAAGCGCCCGGGCCCCGAGCGGGTTGTTCGGCCCGCCCGGCATGCCGCCACGCCATTTCTCGAGATAGGGCTCGCGCTCGATCATTTCCGGTGGCGGCGTCCAGGTCGGCCACTGGGCCGTGCGGGCGATGGTGCCCTCGCCCTTCCAGCCGAAGCCCTCGCGGCCGATGGCGATGCCATAGCGCGTGGCCCGGCCTTCCTCCCCGACGAGGTAGAGGAAGGGGCCCTTGGTGTCGATGACGATGGTGCCGGGCGCCTCGGCGGTCTCGTAGGCGACCTCGTTGCGCAGGAGGGCGGGGTGGAACGCCGCCGTGTCGACGGCGGAGATCGTCCGGCTGCCATCCGAGCGCGCCGCGTAGTAGATGGGATCGACCGTGGCCATCTCCGGGCCTGGCGACTCCTGCGGCGGTTTCTGCTCCACGACCATGACGTCGGACGGGTTGCAGGCGGCCGCAAGCAGCAACCCGCCAAGCACCAGCAATGCCTTGCAATCGATCATCACACCACCTCGCGAACACTAGAACAAAACTGCGCATTCGACGCAAGCCGCGCGCCGTGTCCGGGCGGGAATCACATCAGTAGCGGCTAATCCTTGATGCTGGCTGAATTGGTCCTGCCGGGCCTTCAGGCGTGGCCCGCGGCCTCGTAGATCATGTCGATCATGCGCTGGTTGCCGCGGCTGAATTCCAGCGTGCAGGCGTAGGGCGCTCCGTCGATTACCGCCGAGTTGAATGCGTCGATCTGGGCGCGGTACTGGTCGCTCAACGGGAACCGCTCGAGGGTCAGCACGTCGCCGAATCCGCGCACCTCCACCACCTCGTCGCCGTAGAGGTGGGCGTTGAAGCCCGCATGCACCGAGATCCAGCCCTCGGTGCCGTGAAAGGTCATCAGCTGACGCGGCGCCATGCGCATGGAGACGTAGAAGTCGAGGTGGAACTCGGGAAAGCGCGCCCGGACCCGCGCGGTTGCGTCGATGCCCATGTCCCAGTCGATCTCGGCCTCGACCGACTCAGGCTCCGCGCCGGTGACGAACCGGGTGGTGACCGAAGGGTAGACGCCGATGTCGCGCAGCGCCCCGCCGCCGAGCTCGGGCATGTTGCGGATGTTGGCGGGGTCGTCGTTGAAGAAGGTGAAGGCGCCCTGCACCTGCCGGAGATCGCCGATGACGCCCTCGCGCACCATCTCGCGCACGCGGATCCACTGACGGTGATGGGTCACCATGAAGGCCTCGGCGGCGACGAGGCCGGTGCGGTCGCGCGCCGCGATCAGCCGGTCGATCTCCTCGGCCTTGAGCGCGATGGGCTTCTCGCAGAGCACGTGCTTTCCCGCGTCGAGGCACTTCTCGGTCCATTCCACATGAGCGGCGTTGGGCAGCGGGATGTAGACCGCGTCCACCTGCGGGTCCGCGAGCAGCGCCTCGTAGTCGGAATGCACGGTGACGTCGCCGTATGGCGCGGCCAGCGCCTCGGCCTTGCCCGGCGTATGGCTCGCGATCGCCTGGATGCGGCCGCGTTCGCTCATGTGGATGCCCGGCGCGACCCATTCACGCGCGATCTTTGCTGCGCTCAGGATGCCCCAGCGCACTACTTCCTCGGCCATGTCGTCGTCCCTCCCGGATTGGCGCAAGCCTGACCGCGCGCGCCACGGCTGGCAAGGCCCATGCGCCAGTGCGCGCGGCGCTATTTCTTGCGGGGCGGCATCAGGTCGGTGATGGTGCCCTCGAACATCTCCGCGGCGAAGTTGATGGTCTCCGACAGCGTCGGATGCGGGTGGATGGTGTGGCCGAGATCGACCGCATCGGCGCCCATCTCGATGGCGAGCGCCACCTCGGCGATCAGGTCGCCGGCGTTGGTGCCGACGATCGCCGCGCCGATCACCCGGTCGTCCTCGGGATCGAAGATCACCTTGGTGACGCCCTCGCTGCGCCCGTTGGAGAGCGACCGGCCAGAGGCCGCCCAGGGGAAGACGCCCTTGCCGACCTTGAGGCCCTTCGCCTTGGCGTCGGTCTCGGTGACGCCGACCCAGGCGACCTCGGGATCTGTGTACGCGACCGAGGGGATGACGCGCGCGTCGAAGGCGCGGTTGGAGCCTGCGGCGACCTCGGCGGCGACCTTGCCTTCGTGCACGGCCTTATGGGCGAGCATCGGCTGGCCGACCACATCGCCGATGGCGAAGATGTGGGGCACGTTGGTGCGCTGCTGGCCGTCGACCGCGATGAAGCCGCGCTCGTCCACGGCCACGCCGGCCGCGTCGGCATCAATCAACTTGCCGTTCGGCCTGCGGCCGACCGCGACCAGCACGCGGTCGAAGGTGTCGGTCGAGGTCTTGCCGTCGGCGTCCTCGAAGGTGACCTTGAGACCGCCCTTCTGCGGCTCGACTGCCGTCACCTTGGTCTTGAGCAGGATGTTCTCGTAGCGCCCGGCGATACGCGTGTGCAGCGGCTTGACGATGTCCTTGTCGGCGCCGGGGATGATCTGGTCCATCAGCTCGACGATGGTGACCTTCGAGCCCAGCGCGTCGTAGACGCAGGCCATCTCGAGGCCGATGATGCCGCCGCCGAGCACAAGCAGGCGCTTGGGGATGTCTCGCAGCTCCAGTGCGCCGGTCGAATCGATCACGCGCTCGTCGTCGTGAGGGATGAAGGGAAGCCGCACGGGCTCGGAGCCCGCGGCGATCACGCACTGGTCGAAGCTGACTTCGGTGGTCTCGCCGTCGGAGCCCTCCACCGAGATCATGTTCGCCCCGGTGAAGCGGCCGTAGCCCTCCACCACGATCACCTTGCGCGCCTTGGCGAGGCCGGTCAGCCCGCCGGTGAGTTTCCCGACCACGCCGTCCTTCCAGCCGCGCAATGCGTCGAGGTCGATCTTTGGCTTGGTGAACTTCACCCCGTGCTCGGCCATCTCCTCGGTCTCGGTGATGACCTTCGCCGCGTGCAGGAGCGCCTTGGAGGGAATGCAGCCGACGTTGAGGCACACGCCGCCGAGGGTGGGATCCTTCTCGATCAGCACGACCTTCTTGCCAAGGTCGGCGGCGCGAAAGGCCGCGGTGTAGCCGCCGGGGCCCGAGCCGAGCACAACGACCTCGCCATGCACGTCGCCCTTCTTCGCCGCGCCCGCCCGGGCGGGCGCGGGCTTGGGGGTCTCGGCCCGGGCGGGCGCGGGTTTCTCCGACTTCGGCGCCTCGGCGGCGCCTTCGGCCTCCAGCGTCAGGATCACGGAGCCTTCCGAGACCTTGTCGCCCTCCCCGACGGAGATGGCCGTGACCCTGCCGGCGGCGGGCGCGGGCACCTCCATGGTGGCCTTGTCGCTTTCGAGCTCGATCAGCGGATCCTCGGCGGCGACCGTGTCGCCCACCGCAACGAGCACCGCGATCACCGGCACGTCCTTGAAGTCGCCGATGTCGGGAACCTTCACTTCCATGATGCGCGCTCCCCTAGAGCATCAGCCGGCGCACGTCGCCGAGCAGATGTTTCAGCGTGACGCAAAAGCGCGCGGCCAGCGCGCCGTCGACGGCGCGATGGTCGTAGCTGAGCGACATTGGCAGGATGTTGCGCGGCTGGAACGCCTCCCCGTCCCAGACCGGCGCGATCTTCGAGCGGGTGAGGCCGAGGATCGCCACTTCGGGCGCGTTGACGATGGGCGTGAACCCTGTGCCGCCAATGCCGCCGAGCGAGGAGATGGTGAAGGTCGCGCCCTGCATGTCGGCGCTCTTGAGCTTGCCGTCGCGGGCCTGGGCGGAAAGCTCGCCAAGCTCCTTCGAGATCTCGATGATGCCTTTCGAATCGGCCTTCTTGATCACCGGCACCATCAGGCCCCCGGGCGTGTCCGCCGCGAAGCCGATGTTGTAGTAGTGCTTGCGGATCAGCTTGTCTCCCTCGGGGCTGAGCGAGGCGTTGAACTCCCAGTGGGTCTTTAGGGCCGAGACGCTGGCCTTGATCACGAAGCTGAGCAGGGTGACGCGGTAGCCGTCCTTCTTCGCCTCGGTGTCGAGCTCCTTGCGGTACTTGTCGATCTCGGTGATGTCGGCGTCTTCCTGGTGGGTCACATGCGGGATGTTGAGCCAGGAGCGATGCAGGGCAGGGCCGGAGAGCTTCTTGATTCGGGAGAGCTCGACCTCCTCGATCTCCCCGAATTTGGAGAAATCGACCGCCGGGATCGGCGGGATGCCCGTACCGCCGGAGACCGCGCCGGCCGCGGCCGGGGCGGAGCGCGACTTGAAGTAGTTTGTGACGTCCTCGCGCAGGATGCGCCCCTTGCGGCCGGTGCCGTTGACCTGCGCGAGGTCGACGCCGAGCGAACGGGCGAAGGTGCGCACCGAGGGGGACGCGTGAGCCTTGCCGAAACCGGCGTCGGTGACGCTGGCCGGCGCGGCCGGGGGCGCCGCCTCGGACCGGGCGGCGGACTGCGCCGGAGCCGCCGCGGGAGCCGCCTTCGCGGCCTCGGCCCGCGCCGGCGGTTTATCCGCCGCGCCGCCGCCCTCGAGCAGCAGGATCACAGATCCCTGCGAGACCTTGTCTCCCTCGGAGATTCTGATCTCCACGACCTTGCCGGCCGCCGGCGAGGGCACCTCCATGGTGGCCTTGTCGCTCTCGAGCTCGATCAGCGGGTCCTCCTCGGCGACCGTGTCGCCCACCGCCACCAGAACGCTGACAACCGGGACATCGGTGAAGTCGCCGATGTCGGGCACCTTTACTTCTACGGCCATTGTTGTTCTCCTTGTCCGGCGCGTCAGACGAGCCGCGGATTGGGTTTGCCGCCGTCGATGTGGTATTTCTTCAGCGCCGCGCTCATGTCCCTCTCGGTGATCGCGCCCTCGCGGAAGAGCTGGACCATCGCGGTGGCGGCGATGTGGCTGGCGTCCACCTCGAAGAAGCGCCGCAGGTTGACGCGGCTGTCGGAGCGGCCGTAGCCGTCGGTCCCGAGCACCTCGAAGCGCTGGGGCACGAAGGCGCGGATCTGCTCGGCGTAGTTCTTCATGTAGTCGGTGGCCACGATCACCGGCCCCTTCGCCTGGGAGAGCTGCTCGGTGACGTAGGGCGTGCGCTGCTCGCCGAGCGGATTGAGGCGATTGTGGCGCAGCACGTCCTGGCCCTCGCGGGCGAGTTCGTTGAAGCTGGTGGCCGACCAGATGTCGGAGGTGACGCCGAAGTCCTCCTTGAGCATCTCCGCGGCGCGGATCGCCTGCATCAGGATGGTGCCCGAGCCCATCAGGTTGACGTGCTTCTTGCCGGGACGACTGGTCTTCCTCAGCCGGTAGAGACCCTTGATGATGCCTTCCTCGACGCCCATGGGCATGTCGGGATGCGCGTAGTTCTCGTTCATCAGGGTGAGGTAGAAGTACACGTCGTACTGATCGACGAACATGCGCTTGAGGCCGTGATGGATGATGATCGCGACCTCGTAGCTGAACGTCGGATCGTAGGTGATGCAGTTCGGGATCGTCGAGGCGAGGACGTGGCTGTGGCCGTCCTCGTGCTGCAGCCCCTCGCCGTTGAGCGTCGTGCGCCCGGCGGTGCCGCCGAGCATGAAGCCGCGCGCGCGGCTGTCGCCGGCGGCCCAGGCGAGATCGCCGATGCGCTGGAACCCGAACATCGAATAATAGATGAAGAACGGGATCATCGGCACTCCGTGCACCGAGTAGGAGGTCGCAGCGGCGATCCAGTCGGCCATGGCGCCGGCTTCGTTGATGCCCTCCTGGAGGACCTGTCCGGTCTCGCTCTCCTTGTAGAACATCATCTGGTCGGCGTCCTCGGGCGTGTAGGTCTGGCCCTTGGGGTTGTAGATGCCGACCGAGCGGAAGAGGCCCTCCATGCCAAAGGTGCGGCTCTCGTCGGGCACGATCGGCACCACCTGCTTGCCGACGTTCTTGTCGCGCAGGAGCGTGGTCAGGATGCGCACGAAGGCCATCGTGGTCGAGATCTCGCGGTCGCCGGTTCCCTTGAGCTGGCCCTCGAAGGCCGACAGCGGCGGGATCTCGAGCTTGGGCGCGTCGCGCCAGTGGCGCTTGGGGAACTCGCCGCCGAGCGCCTTGCGACGATCGGCGAGATAGGCCTTCTGGGCGTTGTTGAGCTTGACGAAGGGCGCCTTGGGCAGATCCTCGTCGGAGACCGGGATGCGGAAGCGGTCGCGCATGGCGCGCAACTGATCCTCGGCCATCTTCTTCTGCTGGTGCGTGGTGTTCTGGCCCTCGCCGGCCGAGCCCATCCCGTAGCCCTTCACGGTCTTGATCAGCAGGCAGGTGGGCTGACCCTCGACTTCGGTGGCGCGCTTGAAGGCGGTGTAGACCTTGAGCACGTCGTGGCCGCCGCGCCGCAGGTCCCAGATCTGCTCGTCGGTCCAGTCTTCGACCAGCGCCGCGGTCTCGGGATACTTGCCGAAGAACGCCTCGCGGATATACGCGCCGTCGCGGCTCTTGAAGGTCTGGTAGTCGCCGTCCACGGTCTCGGCCATGAGCTGGCGCAGGCGGCCGGTGACGTCGTTCTCGAGAAGCTCATCCCAGCCGCGGCCCCAGAGCAGCTTGATCACTTCCCAGCCGGAGCCGCGGAAATTGCCCTCGAGTTCCTGGATGATTTTGCCGTTGCCGCGCACCGGCCCGTCGAGCCGCTGCAGGTTGCAGTTGATCACGAAGATCAGGTTGTCGAGGCCCTCGCGCGACGCGAGGCCGATGGCGCCGAGGCTTTCGGGCTCGTCCATCTCGCCGTCACCCAGGAAGCACCAGACCTTCCGGTCGCCCATGTCGATGAGCCCGCGGTTGTGCAGGTACTTCATGAACCGCGCCTGGTAGATCGCCATGAGCGGCCCGAGCCCCATCGAGACGGTCGGGAACTGCCAGTAGTCGGGCATCAGCCAGGGATGCGGGTAGGAGCTCAGCCCTTTACCGCCGACCTCGGAGCGGAAGTCTTCGAGCTCCGCCTCGCTGATTCGGCCCTCCATGAAGGACCGGGCGTATATGCCGGGCACCGCATGGCCCTGGAAGAACACCAGGTCGCCGCCGTGGATCGCAGACCGCGACCGCCAGAAATGGTTGAGCCCGATGTCATAGAGCGCGGCGGAGGAGGCGAACGAGGCGATGTGCCCGCCGTATTCGCTGCTTTCCTTGTTGCGCCGGACAACCGTCGCCATGGCGTTCCAGCGGTTGATCGCCCGGATGCGGCCCTCGATCTCAAGATCGCCCGGGAACTCGGGCTGGTCGTCGGTCGGGATCGTGTTCTGGTAGGGCGTGGTTGCGGAGAAGGGCAGCATCGCCCCCGCGGCGCGCGCCTGCTGCACCGCCTTGTCGAGCAGGAAATGGGCCCGGTCGGGCCCATCGCGCTCGATGACGTCCGCGACCGCGTCCTGCCATTCCTGGCTCTCGATGGGATCGATGTCGTTGGTGCCGTCTTTCATGGTGGTGCGCCCGTTCCAGGTCAGGAGAAGAACTGTCCGCCGTTGGCGGATATCGTGGAGCCGGTGATGAATCCCGCCTCGTCGGAGGCGAGGAAGACCACCGCGCGAGCGATCTCGTCGGGTTCGCCAAGGCGTCCGACCGGGATCTGCGCAATGATCGATTCGCGCACCTTCTCTGGCACCGCCATCACCATGTCGGTTGCGATGTAGCCGGGGGCCACCACGTTGACGGTGATGTTGTTGCGCGCGCCCTCCTGCGCCAGCGCCCGGGAGAAGCCGATGTCGCCGGCCTTCGACGCGGAGTAGTTGGCCTGGGCGAACTGGCCCTTCTGGCCGTTGACCGAGGAGATCGTGATGATCCGGCCGAACTTTCGATCGCGCATCCCCGGCCAGACCGGGTGGGTCATGTTGAACACGCCCGAGAGGTTGGTGTCGATCACCTCGCGCCACTGCTGCGGCGTCATCTTGTGGAACGGCGCGTCGCGGGTGATGCCGGCGTTGTTGACCAGAACATCGATCGGACCCAGATCGGCCTCGACCTGAGCGACGCCCGCGGCGCAGGCCTCGTAGTCAGCCACCGACCACTTGTAGGCTTTGATGCCGGTCTCTTCGGTGAACTTGCTGGCGGCCTCGTCGTTGCCGGCGTAGTTGGCCGCGACCGTGTAACCCGCGTCTCTCAGCGCCACAGAGATCGCCGCGCCGATCCCGCGCGATCCACCTGTCACAAGCGCAACTCGTCCCATTGTCCCCTCCTCTCGAGATGGCGCGCGTCCGCTGGTTTGGGCATGCGCTCCGATTTTGAACTGTTTCGCGGGCTTTCCCGCCCGGCGTCAACGGCCTTTCCGACCGCCATCCGGCATCGCCGCGTCGTTGTCGACGCCGTTCCTCCCCCGCAAGTCCGTTTCTGCGCCGCCCCGCGGCGGCGGCGGCGCGGCGATCGCGGCCATATTGACGATCAACGCGCGAAAGAGGCAACCCCGAAGCGCCGCGTCCGTTCCGGAAGCCTCGCCCGGCGATCCGGAGTTTCTGCCCGCCGCGTCCGAACCGAATGGCCCAACTCGCACGTCGGATCGTTCGCACCGGCCGTCGCCAGCCGATGACAATACAAACGCACCGTCCGGTTACCACGGCTTTGCTTTCTGGTCCCGAGCCCCTATCGTCGTGGGCGCAAAGGGAGGGAGACGTGAGCGAAGCCCAGTCGCGCCCGCCCCGAAGGACGCGCCGGCCGCGTGACGCCGAGGCGACGCGGGCGCGGATCCTCTCGGCGGCCAAGGCGGAGTTCGCCGCGAACGGCCTCGGCGGGGCCCGCGTCGACGAGATCGCCGCACGCTCAGAAGCCAACAAGCGCATGATCTATCACTATTTCGGAGGCAAGGAGGAGCTGTTCCAGGCGGTGATCGAGGATGCCTATCTCGGCATCCGGCGGATGGAGCAGGAGCTTGCGCTCGACCACCTGCCTCCGGTCGAGGCGCTTGAAACGCTGGTGCGGCGCACCTGGGAGTACTATCTCGCGCACCCGGAGTTCCTGACGCTCGTCAACAGCGAGAACCTCCACCGGGCCCGGCACGTCCGCCGTTCGGAGGCGATCAAGCGGTCCCAGCGCGGCTACGTGGAGACGGTCACGCGGCTCCTCGACCGCGGGGTCGCGCTGGGCGTGTTCCGTCCCGGCGTCGACCCGGTCCAGCTCGCCATCACCATCGCTGCCGTCGGATACTACTATCTCACGAACAGGCACACCGCAGCGGTGCTTTTCGGCCGGGACATGATGACGACCGACGCTCTGGCCGGGCGTCTGCGCTTCAATGTCGAGACGATACTGCGCCTGGTGGCGGCGGACCCGGCGGCGGGCGCCGGCGGCTGAGGAGCGGATCATCCGGAGGCGCGCGCGCCGCGCTGGCGACGCATTGTCTTTGACTTCGCCCAAATGGGGTTATCCTCAAGGGTTCGCTGGTGGGATCGGACACTTGAAAGTCATTCGCGTTCTTGCGCTCTCGGCCGCAGCCATGTCACCGGCTGCGTCCTGGCAGTTTGCGGCTGCGCAGGACCAGCCGGCGATGGTGCTCACCGAACGCGTCGACAGGCGCGAGATCTTCGAGACAGTTCCTGTCTACGGCCAGTTCGTGGCCAATCGCGAGAGCGAGGTCGCCGTCCGCGTCGCCGGCGTCGTCACCGAGGTCGCGATCGAGGCGGGCGACGCGGTTGCCGAGGGCGATATGCTTGCTGAGCTCGATCACGAGTTGCTCGAGATCCTGCTGGCCCAGGCGGAGGCGGCGATCGCGGAGGCGCGGGCCGGCGTGGAGGTTGCGCGGGCGGGCATCCTGCTTGCCGAACGCGGGTTCGCGCGCGTCGAGGGCCTGCGCGGGTCCAACGCCTTCAGCCAGGGCCAGTTCGAGGACCGCGAGGGCGAACTCGCCCGGGCCCGCGGGGAAATGGCGCGCGCCGAGGCGCGGCTTCTCAACGCCGAGGCCGAACGCGCGGGCGCGTCGTACAACCTCGAGCGCGCGACGATCCGCGCGCCGTTCCCGGCCACGGTGATGGACGTGCGCATCGCGGTCGGAGAGTACGTCCAGATCGGCGAGCCGGTGGCGCGGCTCCTCGACGTGGCCGAGATGGAGGTGGAGGCGAACGTGCCCGCGCAGTTCGTGGCGGCGCTGGCCCCGGGCCAGTCGGTGCAGGGGCGCGGCGCGGACGGCGGCGAGATCGCTTTGGTCGTGCGCGCGGTGCTTCCGAGCGAGTTCTCCGCAACCCGGACGCGCCCGGTGCGGCTGACCCCGGCGGCGGGTGCGGCGCCGGAGGCCGCGCTGGGCCAGACCATCGTGATCGACGTGCCGACCGCGCCGCCCGAAACGCTGCTGCTCGCTCCGAAGGACGCAATGATCCAGGCGCGCGGCGCCTGGACAGCTTTCGTGAACGAGGACGGCGTGGCGGCTCCGCGCGACGTGGTGATCGGCCGCGCCTTCGCGGACCGCTTCGAAGTGATCTCGGGACTGGCGGAGGGCGACGAGGTCGTGGTGCGCGGCAACGAGCGGTTGCGACCGATGCAACCGATTGCGGCTCAGCCTGCGGACGCGCGCCCCGAGGGCAGCGCCGAGGTCGCGCCGGCCCGGTCCGGCGGCTGAGGGGACGCGCGCGATGGATCCGATCCGCTTCGCCATCGACCGGCCGATCGCGGTGCTCGCCGTCGTGGCGATGGCGGTGCTGTTCGGCGTGCTAGCGCTCAGCCGGATCCCGGTGCAGCTCGCGCCGGACGTGCGCAGCCCGGTGGTGGTGGTCAGCACCGCATGGCCTGGGGCCGCGCCGGTGGAGATCGAGCGCGAGATCATCAACCCGCAGGAGGACGTGCTGCGCGGCCTCGACGGGCTCGAGATCATGACTTCGCGCGCTCAGACGGGCGAAGCCGAGATCACCCTGGAGTTCGCGGTCGGGACCGACATGAGCCAGACGCTGCTTCTGGTGTCCAACCGACTTGACCGGGTGAGCAGCTATCCCGAGGAATCGGGCACGCCGACGCTCAACACCTCCGGCGCGGACGACAGCGCGATCGCGTGGGTGCTGCTGACCGCCGCGTCCGGCAACGAGACCCCGCTGCCCCAGTTCGGGGACTTCGTGGACGATGTGATCAAGGAGCGTCTCGAGCGCATCGACGGAGTTTCCGCCGTCAACGTCTTCGGCGGGGTTGCGCGCGAACTTCAGATCGTCGTGCGGCCGGAGGACCTGTCGCGCTACGGGCTGACGATCCCGGAGATCGTATCGACGCTGCGCCGCGAGAACGTCTCGATCTCCGCCGGGGACGTCGAGGAGGGCAAGCGGCGTTACGTGGTGCGCGCCGAGGGGGATCTCAACACGCTCGAGGCGGTGCGCGGCGTGGTGCTGCGCTCGGAGGCTCCGGACGGGACCGGCTCGCGGGGGCGTCTCCGGCTCGGCGACGTGGCGGAAGTGAAGTTCGGGCACAAGGAGCCGCAGGCGCGGTTGCGGTTCCGCGGCGAGCCGGGCCTCGCGTTCAACATCGTGCGCGAGAGCGGCGCCAACGTGATCGAGACCATGGCGGAGATCCGGGTCGTGCTGGACGAACTCGCCGCCGGGCCGGTCGCCGCGCAGGGTCTCGTGCTCGAACAGGTCTACGACGAGACCGTCTACATCGAGAGCGCGATCGACCTCGTGGTGCAGAACATCTGGGTGGGCGGACTTCTTGCGGCCGGCGTGCTGATGCTGTTCCTGCGCAGCCCGTCGGCCACGCTGGTCGTGTCGCTGTCGATCCCGGTGTCGATCGTGGCGACCTTCGTGGCGATGGCGGCGACCGGGCGCACGCTCAACGTGATCTCGCTCGCCGGCATCGCCTTCGCCATCGGCATGATCGTGGACGCCGCGATCGTGGTCCTGGAGAACATCTTCCGCCTAAGGGAGAAGGGGCTGTCGCGGCGCGAGGCGGCGTATCTGGGCGCGAGCCAGGTATGGGGCGCGATCCTCGTCTCGGCCCTGACCACGGTGATGGTGTTCATCCCGATCCTGGTGATGGAGCTCGAGGCCGGACAGCTCTTCCGCGACATCGCCGTGGCGATCTCGGTGTCGGTGATGCTGTCGCTGGTGGTGGCGGTGACGGTGGTTCCGGCGCTCGCCTCGCGCCTGCTCGGCCGCGCCGGCGAGGGGCGGAAGGTGATGCGCCTGCCGGTGATCGACGATCTCGCGGCGCTCTTCTGTCGGGGCGTGATGGGCTACACTCGGCTCGCGATTCGCAACCGCGCGCTTGGGCTCGCCTTCGTCGCGGCGATCGCGGGGATCGCCGGCGGGGCCGCCTGGGCGTTCCTTCCCAAGCTCGAATACCTCCCCGAGGGCAACCGCAACCTCGTCTTCGGGCTGATCATTCCGCCGCCCGGCTACAATCTCGACACCACCGAAACCATCGCCCAGCGCGTCGAGGAAGTGGCGCGTCCTATGTGGGAGGCGCGCCCGGCGACCGAGACCGCCGACGGGCGTCCGGCGCTCGAGGGATTCTTCTTCGTCGCGCTGTCGGGCAGCAGCTTCGTGGGCGCGAGCGCGGTCGACGGAGCGCGGGCCGGCGAGACCATCCCGATCCTGTCGGGCCCGATCTTCGCCGAGCCGGGCACCTTCGGCTTCATGACCCAGCCGTCGCTCTTCGGGCGCGGGGTCGGGGGCGCGCGCACGATCGAGCTCAACGTGTCGGGACAGGACCTCGAGGAGATCCTCGGCGTCGCCGGGCGCGCGGCCGGGATCATCGCCGGGGCGCTGCCGCGCGAGGAGGGCCACCAGTTCCGGCCGATACCCGGCCTCGAACTCGGCGCTCCGGAGATCCGGCTGATCCCCGACCGGCTCCTGCAGGCGGACGCCGCAGTCGGCGCGGCCGATATCGCCCAGACGGTCGACGCCTACAACGACGGGGTCAGGGTGGCCGAGATCACCGTGGGCGCGAACCGGATCGACCTGACGCTGATGGGCGCGCCGGTCGGGGATCTGCGAACCCAGGATGTCGGCAGCTTTCCCATCGTCACGCCGTCGGGGCAGATCGTGCCGCTGGGTGCGCTGGCAGAGGTGCGGGTGACCGCGGGACCCACCGAGATCCGCCACCGCGACCGGCTGCGCACGGTCACGCTCGAAGTGCGGCCGGCTCCCGACCTGCCGCTGGAGGCGGCGGTGGAGATCCTGGAGACCGAGGTGGTCGCGGCGCTCGAGGCGCAGGGACTGCCGCCGGGCGTGCGGCTCGCGGTGTCGGGCACCGCCGATCAGCTCAGCCAGACCTGGAGCGCCATCCAGGTCAACCTGGCGGTGGCGGTAGTGATCGTGTTCCTCGTGATGGCGATCCTCTTCGAGAGCTTCGTGCTGCCGCTGGTGATCATGATCTCGGTGCCGGTGGCCGCCGCGGGCGGGGTCGGGGGACTGGCGATCCTCAACCTCTTCCAGAACCAGCCGCTGGACATGCTGACGCTGCTCGGCTTCGTGATCCTGGTGGGGATCGTGGTCAACAACGCCATCCTGATCGTCCACAAGACGCTCTATCACCTGCGAGAGGAGGGCATGGAGCCAGCGGCGGCGATCGAGGAGGCGACGGCCAACCGGATCCGGCCGATCTTCATGTCGACGCTCACAAGCGTCTGCGGGATGCTGCCGCTGGTGCTGTTTCCGGGGGCGGGGTCGGAGCTCTACCGCGGGCTCGGCGCGGTCGTGGTCGGCGGGCTGGCGATGTCGGCGTTCCTGACGCTGCTGACCGTGCCGCCGCTGCTGCGGCTCTGCCCGCTGGCGCCGGCGGACCTGGAGGCCGAGCCCCGGCCGGCGCCGGCGGAGTGACGGTCCGCGGGCTCGCGCGCCCGCTCCGGGATGTGTTACGGGGCGTGTAACACGCGTGCAATTCCGGGTATCTGATTGATTTTGAAGTGATTCATCTTCGTTAATTGCGGGCGTAACACGGTCCGGGACCGTGGCGGGTCCGGTCTGCCGGGCGCCGCGGTCGGCCAAATGACATTGAGAGGGGATCTCGCCGATGGGCTGAAGGGACATCGTCGCCCTTGAGCGCCGCGCCCTGAACGCTCTCGATGAAATCCGGGGTGTCAGGTAGCAAGCGTCAGGCTCCGAGAACTAGTCGAGCAACAAGCCATCATAGCCAAATTGATCATTCGCAAAACTCCGCCTTCGTTGTGTTAAGAATGAAGTTCTCCGCTGGGCGAGAGCGATACTCATAGAACAATTCCATTTTTTGCAGAACCTCATGAACAACATCATCTACACCTACACTGTCATCAATTTTACAAATTATTCCAGTATTCTGACCAACCTGTACAACCCCGGTAACAAAACCGATGCAAAAATCACTGTTTGACAAACATTCTGCAATAAGAATATGCGCGTCAACAGAAAAAGAATAGTCAGCCTCAGCCGTAGTTGAAAAAATCATTGTCGTTGCGATATAAATGCCAAGTAGTCTTCTTTTACAGATCATGATTTCCCTCCCCAAAA
The DNA here is from genome assembly GCA_963700835.1 of uncultured Alphaproteobacteria bacterium. Classification (GTDB taxonomy): domain Bacteria; phylum Pseudomonadota; class Alphaproteobacteria; order Rhodobacterales; family Rhodobacteraceae; genus Amaricoccus. The sequence goes on along the minus strand of CAVOZD010000025.1, from coordinate 57,603 downwards.
CGAACATATTCACATAAACTTAACAAACAGACATTCCCCAGATAGACCGCCGTCTTGCATCAAGATTGCCTGATTCTGCTTGCTGGACAAATGTTTTTCGCCCCGACCGGTGTCTCCGGTCCCGGAAACGCCCCTTTTGGGCGATCCATGAAACACGCCTCTGCATGCCGTCAACAATATGATTTATAGCGGAAATAACCGGTTCCGAACAGCGAAGTCAGAGGGCTACTTGGGGAATGCTGGTTGGGGTGATTGCGACACCGGGCGACTCTGCTGGGCGAAGGCGCGTCGCGTCGCCCAGGGCTGCGCTTGACCAGGATACTCTGACCCTTGCCGTCCAACGTCGAGCTTCGCGAAGAGGGCGGCGCCTGCCTGGGCGGGCGCGAAAGCGCCTTCCACGGGGGCAGGCAGGCGCTGCCCGGCGTGGCCGCCAGGCGGAAAGGGTGGGGCGCGGGTCGCCACACGGACCGGAACAGAGACCACAGACAGACCCGCCACGTCATGCTATATGACTGAGCAGTCCGCCTTCTTTTTTGGCATTAACCGTCTGTGCGTCTTTCCGCTTCCTGTTGGCCATTCAATATTTCGGAGATGGTCCTCGATGAACTTCAATCGGATGAAACGGCACAGTTTCGAGATCCAGTTCTGGGGATACGAGACCGGCAACGTCATCGCGTCGATCACCGGCGCCGGCGGGATCAGAGCGTTTCTTGACAGCCTGGCCGACGCCTACAGGACAGGCGGCGCGTCGCCGGCCGCGGCGATCCTGTGGCTGGCGCGACAGGCCCCGGAGGTCTTCGCCACCCTTGGCGTGATCGCGATCGTCGTGATCGCCTATCCGCTCGGCAACGCGGTGCGCCGACGCTTCGGAGCGATGGCGGCGGACGCGGTGAACGCGCTCGCGGTGCCGCTGGCGCTGGGGCTTCTGGGTTATGCACTGGTCAGCAACGCCAATCTGTTCACCGTCGCGGCCTGCGCCTTTGTCGTGGGCTCCTGCCTGATGCGCGGGGCGGCGAATTTCCCCCTGTTGCTGAAACTGGGCGGACTGGCCCTGTCGCTCGGCGGTCTGGCGCTCGCGGGGGCCGGTGTGATGGTTCTCGCGGTGCAGCTGTTCGGACCCGGCGGAACCGGACTGGCGCTCAGCGCCGCGACGTTTCTGTCCGGGGTGTTCGTCGCCGCCGCCGGCCTGCTGACCTACCAGGGCGGATGCTACGCCATCGAGGCGGCGCGCGAGACCAGGGATGTGGGCGGCATGCGGGGCGGTGTCGTGGCGACGCTCCTGTCATCGACCGGCGCCGTCGCCGGCTGGATGGCCCGGAAGCTCGACCCCGGCGTTGGCTGGTGCATCCGCTGGCTTGTCCACCCCGGCCTTTTCTGGATTCCCCGCCGCGTGAAGCAGGAGCAGCCGTTCGTCACCAGCATGCTGGCGCGGCTGCCCTGGCGTGTGATCACGGGCGCGTTGGCGCTGGCGACAGGAACGGCCGCCGGCGCCACCTTCGCCTTCGCGAATGTGCTCTGGGCTGTCGGCGACGTGGCGATCGGATCGCTCGACGCGAAGAGCGGCGAAGCGCCGGCGGAGCCCGGCGCGGATGCTCCGGAGTGGCTTTCGGCTTCGGGAGATGTTTCCCTGACGGACGAGAGGCGCGCATGCGTTGCGCCGAGCGCGGTGCGATGAGGAGGCTGGCCGGACCGCCGGCTCGGGCGGGTCGCGGGGTGGCGGGAATTGGTGGCCGAGGTAGCTGGTGGTCAGGATCAGACGTCTGGTTCCCAGGCCTCACGCTGGTCTCCGTCCCGACGTGAACCTTCGTCCAGCGCGCGGCGCACGAACAGATGGCCTCGCTGCCGGTGTTCGACTGTCCGGTCCCGACGATCGGCGGCGATGACGCCTTGAAAGCCGTCGATGTTCGACTCCTCGTCGGCGATCAGCACCCAGCCGTTCTGGGACACGTGATCGAGCAGGGTCGAGAGGACCGAGAACTGCGCGTCCCGCGTCAGCATGTGCAGGGTGCGATCGATCAAGATGACATCGAATGCGCCGGACGGCGTGTCGTCCTCGATGTCCGCGACGATCGCCTCGACGGCGAGGCGCTCCGGTCCCGCGACCGCTCGCAGATCGCGGATGCCGTTCGCAGAGAGGTCCACCCCGACGACACGGTGGCCGCGCCGCGCGATGAAGACTGCGTCGCGGCCCTGACCGCATCCCACGTCCAGAACAGGTGCATTCCGCCGCTCATACTGGTCGAAAAAATCGACGATGGCGGCCGCAGGCGGACCCAAGGCGTCGCGGGTCTCGCCGTACAGCTTGTCGTAGTCGTAGCCCATCAGAGCTGTCAGCCGCGGCGGCCTGTGAAGACCAAGTGAAATGTCGCGTGACCGGCGGCTTCGGTCCGCGGGGCGCCGGTTGCAGGCCGGCGCATCGCGGGTCTCCACCGGACGCGAAGCCGTTTCGCGTCTCGAGCGTCGAGCATCAGGTCTTCGCCAAGAGCGAGGCGCGGGGAAAGGAGGGCGGCGCCCGACCCGACACCGTCGGGCCGGCGGCGCGCGTTCCGCATAAGAGGACAGTCCGGCCGGGGCGGGGCGCGTCGTCGCCGAGGGCTGCGCTTGACCAGGATGCGCAGATCGCCTTCAACCGTTGAGCTTCGCGCAGAGGCCGGCGCCTGCCTGGGCGGGCGCGAAAGCGCCTGCCGCGGGGGCAGGCGGGCGCCGCCCGGCGTGGCCGCCAGGCGGGCCGGGTTCGACGCCGCGCCCGCCGCTCACCCCGGCGAGAACCAGCGCTCGATCTCGTCGAGCACCTCGTCGAGCAGGCTCGACGTGGCCTCCTTGCCGGTGAAGCGCAGGATGTAGCCCTCGCGGGAGATCTCGCGGCGCACGACGAGATGCGGGCGCGGCTTGAGCACGCGGCGCGGGCGGCCGCGGGTCTCGAGGGCGGGCGCGGCGGAGTCGGGGCCGTCGTCGCGCGCGGCGAAGCGCTCGGCCTCCACCAGATAGGGCAGCATCGCCGCCCACTGGCTGTCGCGGTCGCGCAGCCGGGTCTGGCGCAGCGCCACCTCGAGCGGCTCGCCGAAGCCGTCGCGGATCGCGCCGGAGAGGCGCAGCAGCTGGCGCAGCGACAACCGCTCGGGCTCGGTGAGCGCGCCGTCGAGCACCTCGACCACGCGGGCGACGGCGCGGATGCGCGCGCGCTTCATGGCGTTCGCGGTGGGAAAGAGGTGCTCCACCGCCTCCTCGACGGTGCCATAGATGCCGACATGGGCGGCCTCGACGGCGACGCGGGCGCGCTCCCAGGGCGAGATGTCGGCGCGCACGGCGTTCTCCTCGACCATTGCGGCCATCGCCTCGGCGCGGTCGGCGGGGGTCCGCACGAAGGCGGGGATGCTGGCGCAGTCCTCGACCCCGAACGCTTCGAGAAGCTCGCGGAACGCGGCGAGGCGGCGGAAGCCGGAGACGAGGCCGAAGCGGAAGGCGCCGCGGGTCTCGGGGAAGGCGTAGACCTCGATCGGCATGCGCAGGCCGGACTTCAGGATCGAATCGCGCAGCTCGCGCTGGGCCTCGGGGTCCGAGGCGATGCGGTCGCGGGCGAGGGCGGCGGGGTCGATCTCGGCGAGGGGAGTGCGGCGGATCTCGGGCGAATCGGGCATGGGCGTCTCCGGGCTGTTCGCCGGGAGAATGCACCGGTTCGGGCGGCGTTGCGGATCCGGGCCGAGGACCGCGCGGCGCCCCGGCTCAGGCGACGCGCTCGGGCGCGGCCGCGAGCAGGGCGGCGAGGCTCTCGCGCACCCCGGCGACCATGAAGTCGATGAAGAGCCGGGCCTTGGGGTCCTGCAGGCGCTTGTGCGGGTAGAGGCAGGCGAGCTGGGCGTCGAGCGGCGGGGTCTCGGCGGCGACGATGACGAACTCGCCCCGGGCAAGGTGGCCGGTCACCTCGAAGAGCGGCTTCAGGACGATGCCGCGCCCGTCGAGCGCCCAGCCGGTGAGCACGTCGCCGTCGTCGCTCTCAAGGCTGCCGGAGACGTCGAAGCGGCGCGGGCCCGTCTGCGTGGCGAGCGTCCAGGCGAATTCAGGCGCCCCGGGATAGCGCAGCAGCAGGCAGTCGTGGCCCTGCGCCAGCAGGTCGTCACCGCTGCGCGGGGTCCCGCGCCGGGCGACATAGGCGGGCGACGCGCAGAGCGCCCGGGCGCAGTCGGCGATCGGGCGGATGCGGAGGTTGGAATCCTCCAGCACCCCGAGCGCGAACACCACGTCGAGCCCTTCGCCGGTGACGTCGAGGCGGCGGTCGGAGAGGCGCAGGCGCACGTCGATGTCGGGATAGGCGTCGCGGAAGCGCGGGATCAGCGGCGCGATCAGCCGCTTGCCGATGCCCAGCGGCGCGGCGACGTGGATCGAGCCGCGGGGATTGCGCGAAACCTCCGCGACCTCGGCCTCGGCGGCGTCGATCGCCTCGAGGATGCGCTGGGCGCCGGCGTAGAAGATCTCGCCCTGCTCGGTCGGGCGCAGGCTGCGGGTGGTGCGGTTGAAGAGCCGCACGCCGAGATGCTTCTCCAGCTCGCCGATGCGCGCGGAGGCGACGGCGGCGGAGATGCGCTGGTCGCGGGCGGCGGCGGACATGGAGCCCAGTTCGTGGACCCGCACGAAGGTCCGCAGGGTGGCGACGTAGGACATGGGCCCGGAGGCTACGCCCGGGCGCGACATTATCAAGCGGCATTTGAAAGTGATCGGACCGCGCGGCGCGTTGCCCGGCGCGGGGATTCCGGCGATGGTTCGCGGCGAAGCCCCGGGGAGCGCACGCATGTACGATTTCGCCATCATCATGGACTGGCTGACCTTCGCGACCCGCTGGGTCCACGTCATCACCGCCATCGCATGGATCGGCTCGTCGTTCTACTTCATTGCGCTCGACCTTGGCCTGACCAGGGCCCCGGACATGCCGCCGGGCGCGTCGGGCGAGGAGTGGCAGGTGCACGGCGGCGGCTTCTACCACATCCAGAAGTATCTGGTGGCGCCCGAGCGGCTGCCCGAGCACCTGACCTGGTTCAAGTGGGAGAGCTACGCGACCTGGCTCTCGGGCTTCGCGATGCTGGTTCTGGTCTACTATCTCGGGGCGGATCTCTTCCTGATCGACCGGACGGTGTTCGACGTCGGCGCGCCGCTGGCGATCCTGATCTCGCTGGCGTCGCTGGCGCTGGGCTGGGTGGTCTACGACCAGCTCTGCAAGTCGGGGCTGGGCGAGCGGCCGACGGTGCTGATGCTCCTGCTCTTCGTCGTGCTGGTCGTCATGGCCTGGGGCTATACGCAGGTGTTCTCGGGGCGGGCGGCGCTCGTGCATCTGGGCGCGTTCACCGCCACGATCATGACCGCGAACGTGTTCCTGGTGATCATCCCCAACCAGAAGATCGTGGTGGAGGACCTCAAGGCGGGGCGCACGCCGGACCCGAAATACGGCAAGATCGCCAAGCTGCGCTCGACGCACAACAACTACCTCACCCTGCCAGTGATCTTCCTGATGCTGTCCACGCACTACCCGCTGGCCTTCGCCACGCAATACAACTGGCTGATCGCGAGCCTGGTGTTCCTGATGGGCGTGACGATCCGGCACTATTTCAACTCGATGCACGCCCGCAGGGGCGATCCGAAATGGACCTGGCTGGCCACGGCGGTGATCTTCGTGGTGATCATGTGGCTCTCGACCTTCTCCGGCACGCCGGCGGCGGAGGAGGCCGAGCCCGTCGCCATGAGCCCGCGCGAGATGCGCTTCGCCAGCGCCGAGGGGTTCGAGGCGGTGGCCGAGACCGTGCTCGGGCGCTGTTCGATGTGCCACGCGGCGGAGGTCTACTGGCCGGGGCTGATCACCGCGCCCAAGGGCGTGATGCTGGAGACCGAGGCGCAGATCGCCGCCCACGCCCGCGAGATCTATCTTCAGGCGGGGCGCTCGCACGCCATGCCGCCGGGTAACGTCACCGGCATCGAGCCCGCGGAGCGCCGCGCCATCGTCGAGTGGTACCGCAACGCAACATCTGGCTGAAGAAAGCGGCCCTGACGGCTTAAGCAATTCACAAAACCACCGATTGGAAGCGCGCGGCGCGCAAACTATGCTATTGTGAGCATGTCGGCTCGTCAGGGGTGGCGGGCGCGACCGGAGCAGCAGAATTGGTGGCTTGAAGTGGATGGCACGCGCGGACGGCCCCAGACGGGCGTCGCCGAGAACCTGAGCAGGCGCGACGGGATCCGGGCCGGGGCGGTTTCCGGCCCCTGGCGCAGTCCGGGCGCGACCGCGCCGCGCCCGGCGCCTGCGTCCGAACCGGCGCCCAAGTCGACGGGCGCGCCGGCGGGACCGCCGCCCGGGCTGGCGCCGCCGCCCTCGTGGACCGGCGGCGCGGAGCCCGTCTTCCAGCCCCAGCCCGAGTTCGACCAGCGCAGCGCCTACGCCGCGCCGCGCGGATCGCGCTGGATGGCGGCCTGGATCGCCTTCGGCGCCCTTGTCGCGATCGGCATCGTGGCCGCAGCCCTGGCGCTGCGGCCGCAGATCGTGAGCGTGCGCGATCGCACCGTCCCGGCCGCCGAGGAGCCGGTCGTCGCGGAGATCGCCGCCCAGGGCGCGGTGGAGACGACGACCCCGGCCGCCCCCGCCGAGGCGCCGCCGATCGCGCAGACTCCGATCCGCTTCCGGGTCGGCGCGGAAGTGCCCCCGGACCTCGCCGCGCGCGTCACCGCCGCGCTGGAGGCGGCCGGACATGGCGCGCCGCGGATCGAGACGCTGCCCTTCGAGATCGTGCAGAGCCGGGTCGGATATTACCACGCCGAGGACCGCGCCGCGGCCGAGGCGCTGGCGGCTCTGGTCGCGCCGATGCTGGCCGACGGGCGCGAGGTGGTGATCCGCGACTATGGCGAGCTCCTGCCCGACACCGAGCGCGGGCGGCTCGACCTGTGGATCGGAAACTGACCGGGCGCATGTGGCGGGGCGGATCGCGGCTGCGGGGCTGCGCCCGGGCGGCGGGCCTTGCGGCGCTGATCGCCGGGCCGGCGGCGTCCCAGGAGCCCTCGCTTCCGATGACCGAGGAGACCGTGGCGATCATCCGCGCGGAGATCGCGGAACTCGAGGTGCAGCGCCGCATCCTCGAGGATCGCATCGCCAACGCCGCCCAGCGCATGGAACGGGCCGTGGCCGACGCGGCGGTCGCGGAGGCGCGGCTCGCGGAACTCCTGGAGACGGCCGACGGCAGCCTTGCGACGGTCGAGCGGCTGCGCGCCGAGGAGACTGCGGCGCAGGCGGGCCGAGACGCGGCGGCGGCCGAGCTCGAGGCGTTGCGCGCGGAGATCGACGAGGGACGCCAGGAAGCCGACGCCGCGGCGGCGGAGACGCTGGCCGGGCTCGAGACGCGCATTGCCGAAGCCGAGACGACGCTGGCGGATCTCGAGACGCGCGTGGCCGAGCGCGCCGAGGCGCTCGCCGCGCTCGAGGACGCCATCGCCGCGGCCGGGGAGCGGCCCGTGGAGGAAGCGCCCGCAGCGCCGGGCGGAGCGGAGGCCGAGGCGCAGGCCGAGAAGGCGCGAGCGATGCAGGCCGAGCTGGACCGGCTCGCCGGGGAGATCGCCGCGCGGCAGGTGGCGCTGCGCACGCTGGACGCGCAGGCGGACGCGGCGGCGCTGGCGGACGATGCGGGGGCCGCGCCGGCGGACGATCCTGCGGCGGTCGAGGCGGCGACGTTCGAGGTGGCCTATGGCCCGGCCCGGGGGGCGGCGCCGGTGACGGACGCGCTGGACGACGCGCCGGGGCTGGCCGAGGCGGACGGCGCGACGCGCGCCGCGCTGGCGGAGGCGCTGGCCGCGGGCGCCTGCGTTCCGGACGCGCTGCGCGCCACGGTCGGGTCGGTGAATCGGCAGACCGCGGCGGCGCTGGTGCGCCGTCTCGGATCGGGATGCTGATGGGCGGGAGGCGCACGCGCCGGCTCACCGCGTCGGGCGCGATGGCGCTCGCCGCCATGGCGGCGTGGGGCGCCACGGCCCAGCCGGTCGAGACCAACATCGCCACCGGCCCGGCGGGCTCCACATCCGCCCGCATCGGCGCCGATCTCGCGGCGTTGGCGGCGGAATGCGGGCGGACGCTGGGAGTGCTGGAGACGGCCGGCGGGATCGAGAATTTCCAGGCGATGCGCGAGCGGCGCGCCACCCAGGTCGGGATCGTCAACGCCGACGTGCTGGAGTTCTATCGCACCTTCGCGGCCGAGGACCCCGGCGTGGCCGAAGCGGCGCGCGGGATCACGGTGGTGCTGCCGCTCTTCGACGAGGAGTTGCACCTGGTCGCGGCCCGGTCGATCGCGGGGATCGGCGATCTGGAGGGCGCGCGGGTGGCGATCGGCGACCCGCTCGACGGGGGCAACCTGACCAGCCGCCTCGCGCTCGATCTGGCCGAGACGGCGCCGGCGGAGCTGGTCGAGGTCGGCGGCGACGAGGCGCTGGCGCTTCTGGAGGCCGGCGAAGTCGACGCGGCGATGCTGGTCGGCGGCGCGCCGATCCCGCTCCTGGCCGGGGCCGGAACTCGATCCCGAGCGCTTCCATCTCGCACCGGTCGACACGCCGGCCCTGCGGTCCGCCTACGGGACGGCGGCGATCCCCGGGGGTCTTTACGGCTTCGCGCCGGCGCCGACGCCGACCGTGCCGGTGCAGGCGGTGCTGATCGCCTTCGACTTCCAGCCGGAGCGCAACGCCTACCAGGCGGGGAGTTGCGCATTCATCGCCGATCTGACCAACCTGACGCTGAGCCGGCTCGACCGGCTGCGCGGGATGGGACACGACAAATGGGACGCGACGCGCCCCGATGCGCTACCCGAGGGCTGGCCGGTGTCAGACTGCGCCCGGGCCGGGGCCGCGCCGGGCTACGTGCCCGTGTGCCCGGGCGATCCGCCGGAAGCGGAGGCGGGGCAGGCCGCGCCACAGACGGTGGACGAGGTGTTCCGCAGCCACGTCTGCGCGCGGGTCGGCTGCTGAGCCGCCGCGCGGCGGGTGGATCAGAGCGAGAGCTGCGACTTCAGCGTGGCGACGTCGCGCACCCTGAGGTCGGCGGCCTGCCGTTCGGCCTCGGGCGCGGCCTCGCGGGCGCGTTCGGCCTCGGCCAGCAGGTCGGAGAGCATCTCGGCGCTGGCCTCGCCGAGCGGCACCGCGCGCTCGGCGAGCACGCTGGCCCCGGACCCGGAGACCTCGGCGAATCCGCCGGTGACCAGGTACTCGGTGGTCTGGCCGCCGGCCATGATCCGGATCACCCCGGGTCGCAGAGTGGTCAGGAACGGGGCGTGGTTCGGCATCACGGCGAAATCGCCGTTCATGCCCGGCATCTGCACCTGCGTAGCCTCGAGCGACGCGAGCTTGCGCTCCGGGCTGACCAGATCGAACTGAAGCGTGTCGGCCATGTGCGGGGCCCCTTTCGGATCAGGCGGCTTCGGCCGCCATCTTCTCGGCCTTGGCGACCACCTCGTCGATGCCGCCGACCATGTAGAAGGCGGCCTCGGGGAGGTGGTCGAACTCGCCCTCGACCACGCGCTTGAAGCTGTCGATGGTGACCTCGAGCGGCACCTGCACGCCGGGCGAGCCGGTGAAGACCTGGGCCACGTCGAAGGGCTGGCTGAGGAAGCGCTGGATCTTGCGGGCGCGGGCGACGGTGAGCTTGTCCTCTTCCGAGAGCTCGTCCATGCCGAGGATGGCGATGATGTCCTGCAGGCTCTTGTAGCGCTGCAGGATGCCCTGGACATCGCGGGCGACCTGATAGTGCTCCTCGCCAATCACCATCGGGTCGAGCAGGCGCGAGGTGGAGTCGAGCGGGTCGACCGCGGGGTAGATGCCGAGCTCGGAGATGGCGCGCGACAGCACGGTGGTGGCGTCGAGATGGGCGAAGGAGGTCGCCGGCGCGGGGTCGGTGAGGTCGTCGGCGGGCACGTAGATCGCCTGCACGGAGGTGATCGAGCCGTTGCGCGTCGAGGTGATCCGCTCCTGCAGCGCGCCCATGTCGGTGGCGAGCGTCGGCTGGTAGCCCACCGCCGAGGGGATGCGGCCAAGGAGCGCCGAGACCTCGGAGCCGGCCTGGGTGAAGCGGAAGATGTTGTCGACGAAGAACAGCACGTCGGTGCCGGACTGGTCGCGGAACTGCTCGGCGAGCGTCAGACCGGAAAGGGCGACGCGGGCGCGGGCCCCCGGCGGCTCGTTCATCTGTCCGAAGACCAGCGCCACCTTGGACTTGGTCAGGTCCTCGATGTCGATGACGCCGGATTCGATGAACTCGTGGTAGAGGTCGTTGCCCTCGCGGGTGCGCTCGCCGACGCCGGCGAACACCGAATAGCCCGAATGCACCTTGGCGATGTTGTTGATCAGCTCCTGGATCAGCACGGTCTTGCCGACGCCCGCGCCGCCGAAGAGGCCGATCTTGCCGCCCTTGGCGTAGGGGGCGAGCAGGTCGATGACCTTGATGCCGGTGACCAGCACCTCGGATTCGGTGGACTGGGCGGCGAAGTCAGGGGCCGCGGCGTGGATCGGGCGGTATTCGTTGGTGTCGACGGGCCCCTTCTCGTCGATCGGTTCGCCGATGACGTTGAGGATGCGCCCGAGCGTGCCGTCGCCGACGGGCACCTGGATGGCCTTGCCGGTGTCGGTGACCCGCTCGCCGCGCACGAGGCCTTCGGTGGAGTCCATCGCGATGGTGCGCACGGTGGATTCGCCCAGGTGCTGGGCGACCTCGAGAACCAGCCGCTTGCCGTTGTTGTCGGTCTCCAGCGCGTTGAGGATCTCGGGCAAGTGTTCCTCGAACTGCACGTCCACGACGGCGCCGATGACCTGGGTGATCTTGCCGACTGCCTGGTTTGCCATGGTGGTCTCCGTCCCTAGAGCGCCTCGGCGCCCGAAATGATCTCGATGAGTTCGCTGGTGATCGCCTGCTGTCGCGAGCGGTTGTAGACGATCGTGAGCTTGTCGATCATCTCTCCGGCGTTGCGGGTGGCGTTGTCCATGGCGCTCATGCGCGCGCCCTGTTCGGAGGCCCCGTTCTCGAGCAGCGCGGTGAACACCTGGGTGGCAAGGCCCCGCGGCAGGAGATCGGCCAGGATCGCCTCCTCGTCGGGTTCGTACTCGTACTGCGCGGCGGCGGCCTCGCTGGGCTCGAAGGAGGCCGGGATGAGCTGGCGCGCGGTCGGCACCTGGCTGATCACCGACTGGAAGCGGTTGTAGAAGATGGTGCAGGCGTCGAACTCGCCAGCGTTGAAGCGGGCGATGATCTGCTGAGCGATCTCGGCGGCGTCGGCGTAGCCGACACGCTTGACCGCGCCCAGATCGACATGGGCGATCATCTTGTCGGCGTGGTCGCGGCGCAGCTGCTCGCGCCCCTTCTTGCCGATGGTGAGGATCCTGACGGTCCTGCCCTCGCCCTCGAGCTTGAGCATGTGCGCGCGGGCGAGCCGGACGATGGAGGAGTTGAAGCCGCCGCAGAGCCCGCGCTCGGAGGTGGCGACGACGATGAGGTGCGTCTCCTGCTGGCCGGTTCCGGCCAGGAGCCGCGGCGCGGTCGGGCTGTCCTTCACCCCGGAGGCGAGGTTGGACAGCACCGCCTCCATGCGCTCGGCGTAGGGGCGCGCGTTCTCGGCCAATTCCTGGGCCCGGCGCAGCTTGGCCGCGGCGACCATCTGCATCGCCTTGGTGATCTTGCGCGTCGACTTGACGCTCTCGATCCTGATCTTGAGGTCCTTCAGGCTCGGCATGGGCCGCGCTCCCTATCCGGCTCGGCTCAGGCGAAGGTCTTGGCGAACCCGTCGATGGCTGCCTTGATCTGCTTCTCGATGTCGCCCGCGATCTTCTGGTCCTCGTCGCGGATGCTATGCAGGAGCCCGCTTTCGGAGTTGCGCAGATGCGCGAGCAGGCCCTTCTCGAACCGCCCGACGTCGCGGACGGGCAGCTTGTCGAGATAGCCGTGGGTGCCCGCATAGATCACGATGACCTGCTCGGCGTTGGTCAGCGGCGAATACTGCGGCTGCTTCAGGAGCTCGGTCAGGCGCGCGCCGCGGTTCAGCAGGCGCTGGGTCGATGCGTCGAGGTCGGAGCCGAACTGGGCGAAGGCCGCCATCTCGCGGTACTGGGCGAGCTCGAGCTTGATCGAGCCGGCGACCGACTTCATCGCCTTGGTCTGCGCCGAGGAGCCGACGCGGCTGACCGAGAGGCCGACGTTCACCGCCGGGCGGATGCCCTGGTAGAAGAGCTCGCTCTCGAGGAAGATCTGGCCGTCGGTGATCGAGATGACGTTGGTCGGGATGTAGGCCGACACGTCGCCGGCCTGGGTCTCGATCACCGGAAGCGCGGTCAGCGAGCCCGAACCGTGGTCCGAATTGAGTTTCGCGGCGCGCTCGAGCAGGCGCGAGTGCAGGTAGAACACGTCGCCGGGATAGGCCTCGCGGCCGGGCGGGCGGCGCAGCAGCAGCGACATCTGGCGGTACGCGACGGCCTGCTTGGAGAGGTCGTCGTAGATGATGAGCGCGTGCATGCCGTTGTCGCGGTAGTACTCGGCCATGGCGCAGGCGGCGTAGGGCGCGAGGTACTGCATCGGCGCCGGCTCGGAGGCGGTGGCGGCGACGATGGTGGTGTAGTCGATCGCGCCGGTCTCCTCGAGCTTCTTGACGAGCTGGGCGACGGTGGAGCGCTTCTGGCCGATGGCGACGTAGACGCAGTAGAGCTTCTTGCTCTCATCGTCGCCGGCGGCGTCGTTGTAGACCTTCTGGTTGAGGATCGCGTCGAGCGCCACGGCGGTCTTGCCGGTCTGGCGGTCGCCGATGATCAGTTCGCGCTGGCCGCGGCCGATAGGGATGAGAGCGTCGATCGCCTTGAGGCCGGTGGCCATCGGCTCGTGCACCGAGCGGCGGGGAATGATGCCCGGCGCCTTGACGTCGGCGACCCGGCGCTCGGCGCCCTCGATCGAGCCCTTGCCGTCGATGGGGTTGCCGAGCGCGTCGACCACGCGTCCGAGCAGGCCCTTGCCCACCGGCACGTCCACGATCGACTTGGTGCGCTTGACCACGTCGCCTTCGCCGATCTCGCGGTCCGAGCCGAAGATCACCACGCCGACGTTGTCGATCTCGAGGTTGAGCGTCATGCCGCGCACGCCGCCGGGGAACTCGACCATCTCGCCGGCCTGGACATTGTCGAGGCCGTGCACGCGCGCGATGCCGTCGCCGACGCTGAGCACGCGGCCGACCTCCGAGACCTCGGCCTCCTGACCGAAGTTCTTGATCTGCTCCTTGAGGATCGCGGAGATCTCGGCGGCTTGGATCGACATTATCCGACCTCTTTCATGACATTCTGGAGTTGTGCGAGCTTGGCCCGGATCGAGGTGTCGATCATGCGGGAGCCGACCTTGACCACCAGGCCGCCGATCAGGCTCTCGTCGACGTCGGCGTCGATCTTGACCTCGCGACCGACGGCGGCGCGCAGCGTTTCGGCGAGGGCTGTGCGCTGGGCGTCGCTCAGGGGACGCGCGGAGACCACCTCGGCGGTGATCTCCCCGCGGGCGTCGGCGATCAGTCCGCGCAGCTGGCCGAGCATGTCGTCGAGCACGAAGAGACGGCGGTTGCGGGCCATGAGGCCGAGCGTGTTGCGCATCGTGGGGCCAAGCTCCATCGCGTCGGCAAGGGCTGCGACGCCGCCGGCCTGTTCGTCGCGGGTCAGCATCGGCGAGGCGAGCAGCGACCGGAAATCGGCGCTGTCGGCGATGGCCTGGAGAAGGGTGAGGGCGTCGGCTTCGACCTTGTCGAGGAAGTCGGATTCCCTTGCGATCTCAAAGAGCGCAGTGGCGTACCGACCAGCCACCCCGGATGTCAAAGATGCTGAGTTCGCCACGAACACCCTTCCGTCTGAAGCACCGAGCCCCCCGGGGCGATCAATGCATGATCCGGGTCCAGACAGACCGTCCCCCTCGAAACCGGCGCGGTGATAACACCGGCCATGCTGCATGGCAATACATTGATGCCCGCCCCGAAAACGCCTTGCCGAACGCGGTCCGGATCAGCGTTTCGAGCGGCGTTCCCGGGCGTCGCCGCGGCGCTGAGCGACCGGTTCCGGCTTGGGTCCGGCGAAGCCCTCGAGCACGTCGAGCGGGCTTGGAACCGTCACCCGCGACCCGGTTTCGGGCGGGCGGGCATAGACCTGCTTGGAGGCCTCCACCAGGAGCGCCCCGGCCATGAACCGGGCGTCGAATCTCCGCCCGAGCCGCTCCCAGACATGGCTGGTCTGGAGCCAGAAGCGGCGGTGCGACGGCGGGGCGTAGAGCGCCGCGGCGTGGCGCTCGGGCTCGAGGCGCTGCCGGCGCAGGATCGCCTCGAGCTGTCCGAAGCTGTAGGGGCGCCCGACGCCGAAGGGGGTCGCGTCGCGGCGGGCCCAGATGCCCGAGCGGTTGGGCACGATGAAGATCGCCCGGCCGCCCGGCGCCAGCACCCGCCAGATCTCGGCCAGCAGCGCGTCGGGGCGCTCGCAGGTCTCCAGACCGTGCGCGACGAGGATGCGGTCGACCGAACTCGCCTCGAGCGGCCAGCGGGTCTCGTCGACGAGCGCGCAGACGTTGGGTTCGCTGGGCGGCCAGCGCATCACCCCCTGCTGGCCCGGCATCAGCGCGATCAGCCGGGCGCTGTCGGCGAGGAAGGGCCGCATCAGCGGCGTGGCGAAGCCGAAGCCGACCACGGTCATCCCTGGCGTGGAGGCCCAAAGCCCCGCCACCGCTCCCTGCAGCGCGCGCTGCGCCGACCGGCCGAGGTTGGTCCGGTAGTAGAAGGCGCGCAGGTCGCGAACGTCCAGATGCATTGCGCGACCCTAGCCAATTCGACACACTGCCGCCAAGGCGTTCCAGAGAGGCGGATCCATGACGCTCGAGATCATCACCGTTCCCTGTCTTCGGGACAACTACGCTTATCTGCTTCGCGACGCGGCCACGGGCGCGGTCGGGCTGGTGGACGCGCCGGAGGCGGGTCCGATCCGCGCGGCGCTCGACGCGCGGGGCTGGGGGCTCGATCTGATCCTGATCACCCACCATCACGGCGACCACATCGACGGCGTCGAGGCGCTGCGGGCGGCCACCGGCGCGCAGGTGGTCGGCGCGGCGGCGGACGCGGCCCGGTTGCCGCCGCTCGATGTCGCCGTGGCGGAGGGCGACACGGTTGCGCTCGGCGAGAGCGCGGCGGAGGTGATCGACGTATCCGGCCACACGATCGGGCATGTCGCCTATCATTTCCCCGCGGCGGACGCAGTCTTCACCGCCGACAGCCTGATGGCGATGGGCTGCGGTCGGCTGTTCGAGGGAACCGCCGATCGGATGTGGGAGAGCCTGAGCAAGCTCGCGAGGCTGCCGCAGGGGACGAAGGTCTATTCCGGGCACGAATACACCGAGGCGAACGCCCGGTTCGCAGCGACGGTGGACGCGGACAACCCGCGCCTCCAAGCGCGGATCGCGGCGATCCGGGCCGCGCGGGCGGCGGGCGAGCCCACGGTTCCATCCTCGCTCGAGGAGGAGCTGGCGACCAATCCGTTCCTGCGCGCGGTGGATCCGGCGATAAAGGCGCGGCTTGGCCTCGCGGGCGCCGCGGACGCGCAGGCTTTCGCGGAGCTGCGCCGGCGCAAGGACGCGTTCTGAGGAATGCCCGATCGGTAATCACATTTTGATTTTTTGGGCCTGAAGACGCTTATTTTTTTGCGCTCTCCACCGGCCGCGTCCATAATCGCCCTTGAAGGACGCAGAATAAAACCGAAGTTTAACGCGTAAGCTGTAGGAGTAGGTTTCCTGCCCTCGTCGGCCGCCCCCGAGCTGGCGAGCACACACCGGAAGGACGCGGAGTATGCCGACTTTTTCGAGCTCCCTCGAGGCCGCTATCCACAACGCCCTGGCGCAGGCAAACCAGCGCAAGCACGAACTCGCCACGCTCGAGCATCTGCTTCTGGCGCTGCTTGACGAGCCGGACGCTGCGCGGGTCATGCAGGCCTGTGGGGTCGAGATCGAGAAGCTGCGAAAGACCATCGCGACCTTCCTCGACGAGGAGCTCGACGCGCTGATCTCCGACATCGAGGGCTCCGAGGCGGCGCCGACCACCGGCTTCCAGCGGGTGATCCAGCGCGCCGCGATACACGTGCAGAGTTCGGGGCGCTCGGAGGTGACCGGGGCGAACGTGCTGGTGGCGATCTTCGCCGAGCGCGAGAGCCATGCGGCCTACTTCCTGCAGGAGCAGGACATGACGCGCTACGACGCGGTCAACTACATCAGCCACGGCGTCGCCAAGGATCCGACGTACGGCGAGGCGCGTCCGGTGAAGGGCGCGGAGACCACTGCGGAACCCAAGGCGCAGGCCTCCAGCGCCAAGGAGGCCGAGGAGACCGCGTTGCAGAAGTACTGCGTCGATCTCAACAAGAAGGCGCGCACCGGCGACGTCGATCCGCTGATCGGCCGGGCGCACGAGGTGGAGCGCTGCATCCAGGTGCTGTGCCGGCGGCGCAAGAACAACCCGCTGCTGGTGGGCGATCCGGGCGTGGGCAAGACAGCGATCGCGGAGGGCCTGGCGCGCAAGATCGTCGACGGCGACACCCCGGGTGTGCTGGCCGACACGACGATCTTCTCGCTCGACATGGGCGCGCTGCTCGCGGGGACGCGCTATCGCGGCGACTTCGAGGAGCGGCTCAAGGCGGTGATGAAGGAGCTTGAGGCGCATCCCGACGCGATCCTCTTCATCGACGAGATCCATACGGTGATCGGTGCGGGCGCGACGTCGGGCGGCGCGATGGACGCGTCGAACCTGCTCAAGCCGGCGCTGCAATCGGGCGTGCTGCGTTGCATGGGCTCGACGACCTACAAGGAGTATCGCCAGCACTTCGAGAAGGACCGCGCGCTCAGCCGGCGGTTCCAGAAGATCGACGTGAACGAGCCCTCGGTCGAGGACGCCTTCAAGATCCTCAAGGGCCTCAAGCCCTATTTCGAGGAGCACCACGACATCCGCTACACTGCGGACGCGATCCGCACGGCGGTCGACCTCTCGGCGCGCTATATCCATGACCGCAAGCTGCCCGACAAGGCGATCGACGTGATCGACGAGGCGGGCGCGGCGCAGCATCTCCTGCCCGAGAGCCGGCGGCGCAAGACGATCACCACCAAGGAGATCGAGGCGGTCGTGGCCAAGATCGCGCGGATCCCGCCCAAGAGCGTGTCCAAGGACGACGCGGCGGTGCTGCGCGACCTGCAGACCTCGCTCAAGCGGCTGGTCTTCGGTCAGGACCCGGCGATCGACGCGCTGTCCTCGGCGATCAAGCTGAGCCGCGCCGGCCTGCGCGAGCCGGAGAAGCCGATCGGCAACTACCTCTTCACCGGTCCCACCGGCGTCGGCAAGACCGAGGTGGCCAAGCGGCTGTCGGAGATCCTCGGGGTCGAACTGCTGCGCTTCGACATGTCGGAATACATGGAGAAGCACACGGTCAGCCGGCTGATCGGCGCGCCGCCGGGCTATGTCGGCTTCGACCAGGGCGGGCTTCTGACCGACGGCGTCGATCAGCACCCGCACTGCGTGCTGCTGCTCGACGAGATGGAGAAGGCGCATCCGGACGTCTACAACATCCTGTTGCAGGTGATGGACAACGGCAAGCTGACCGACCACAACGGCCGGACGGTGGACTTCCGCAACGTCGTGCTGATCATGACCTCCAACGCCGGGGCGCAGGAGCAGGCGAAGAACGCGCTCGGCTTCGGCCGCGAGCGGCGCGAGGGCGAGGACACCGCCGCCATCGAGCGCATGTTCACCCCGGAGTTCCGCAACCGGCTCGACGCGGTGATCAGCTTCTCGGCGCTGCCCAAGCCGGTGATCCTGCAGGTCGTGGAGAAGTTCGTGCTGCAGCTCGAGGCGCAGCTGATGGATCGCAACGTGACCATCGAGCTGTCGCCGGAGGCGGCCGAATGGCTGGCCGACAAGGGCTACGACGAGAAGATGGGCGCCCGCCCGCTCGGCCGGGTGATCCAGGAGCACATCAAGAAGCCGCTTGCCGAGGAGCTGCTGTTCGGCAAGCTCGCCAAGGGCGGCGTGGTGCAGGTGCTGGTCACCGACGGCGAGATCGATCTGCGCATCGAGCCGGCCGCGGCGCCGCGCATCCCGACGCGCAAGCCGCCGCTCCTCACCGCGGAGTGATGCGACAGGCCGGGGGCGACGCCGCTCCCGGTCAGACCGCGCGGATCAGCTTTCGCTCGAGGATGCGCAGCACCGTGCGCAGGTCTGCGCCGCGGCGCAGGATGCGTCCATCCATGCCCACGACCGCGTACTGGCCCTGGCGGTTGACGAGGCTGGGGCGCTTCTCGATCCGGTAGATCGGGTGCTCGGCGGTGTGGCGGAAGACCGAGAATACCGCCACGTCGCGCAGCATGGAGATGCCGTAGTCGCGCCAGATCCCGGCTGCCACCATCCGCCCGTAGAGCCCGAGAATGACCGCAAGCTCGGAACGGTGAAAGCTCACCCGCTCCTGCGCGACGATCCCGTGTGCGGCGTCCGTAAGCTGCGTCATCGCTGTCAGAATGGCCCGCCCGCGGCCTGCTTGGCAAGCGCCGAGGGGGCGGTTGCCTAAAGGCGTCGGACCGGCTTCTATCTCGGCGTCATCAGGAGAGCGCCATGCGGGATTTCCAGAGTCCGGGCCGGTCGATGGTCTACGCGCGGAACGGCATGTGCGCCACGTCGCATCCCCTGGCGGCGCAGGCGGCGGTCTCGCTGATGCAGTCGGGCGGCAACGCCGTTGACGCCGCCATCGGCGCGGCGGTCCTGCTGGGGTTCTGCGAGCCGCCGATGTGCGGGCTGGGCGGCGACCTCTTCGCGCTGGTCAAGCCCGCCGGCTCGGAGCGGCTGGTGGCGCTCAACGGGTCGGGACGCGCGCCGGCCGGCCTCGATCCGGAGGCGCTGCGCGCCGGGGGGGCGACGGCGATGCCCGAGGGCGCGCCCGACGCGGTCACGGTTCCGGGCGCGGTGGACGCCTTCGCCCGGCTCTCCGCCGACTGGGGCCGCCTGGGGCTGGCCGCGAGCCTCGGCCCGGCGATACGCTACGCCGAAGAGGGGGTAGCGGTCGCACCCCGCACCGCGGCCGACTGGGCGGACGCCGCCTCGACGCTCAAGGGCGCGGCGCGCGGGCACTTCCTGCGCGACGGCCGGGCCTTGCGCGCGGGCGAGACGTTCCGCGCGCCGGCGCAGGCCGCGCTCCTGCGCAGGATCGCGGCGGAGGGCCGGTCGGCCTTCTACGAGGGCGAGGCGGCCGAGGACATGGTGGGCGCGCTGCGGGCGCTGGGCGGCGCGCACACGCTCGAGGACTTCGCGACCGCGTCCTGCGACTACGTCGAGCCGATTTCCGGCCCCTACCGCGGCTGGGAACTGGTCGAGATCCCGCCCAACGGACAGGGCGCGACGGCGATCCTGCTGGCCCGCATCCTCGCCTGCCTCGACCTCGCCGGACTCGATCCGCTCGGGGCCGCGCGCGCGCATCTGGAGGCGGAGGCGGTGAAGCTCGCCTATGACGCCCGCGACCGCTTTGTCGGCGACCCGACCCGGGCCCCGCTGCGGCTCGATCACATGCTCTCCGACGCCACCGCCGCGGCGCTGGCGGACCTGATCGCGCCCGACCGCGCCCTGCCCGATCCGCCGGCGGCGACTGAGGCGCTGCATCGCGACACGGTCTATCTGACCGTGGTCGACGCCGACCGGATGGCGGTCTCGATGATCTATTCGATCTTCAGCGCCTTCGGCTCGGGCATCGCCTCGCCGAAGTTCGGCGTGCTCTTCCACGACCGCGGCGCGGGGTTCAACCTGATCCCCGGCCACGTCAACGAGGCCGGCGGCGGCAAGCGGCCTCTGCACACGATCATCCCGGCGATGCTGCGCCGCGACGGGCGTCTGGCCATGCCCTTCGGGGTGATGGGCGGCGCCTACCAGCCGGCGGGCCACATGCGGCTCATCAGCAACCTCGTGGACTTCGCCATGGACCCGCAGGCGGCGATCGACGCGCCGCGCAGCTTTGCCCGGAACGGCGTGCTGGAGCTGGAGACCGGCTACGCGGCCGCCGTGGCCGAGGACCTCGAACGGCGCGGCCACCGGGTCGTGCGTCGCGCGACCCCGCTCGGCGGGGCGCAGGCGATCGTGATCGACGCGGAGGACGGCGTGCTGATCGGGGCGAGCGATCCGCGAAAGGACGGCTGCGCCATCGGGTACTGACGCGCCCGCCGGGGGCGCTGGCGGGCATCAGTGCAGGTGGCCGTCCATGTCGTAGCGGCCGCCGTCGCGCAGCGGGCCGAACATCGAGGACACCTCCGGATGGTCCACCGGCTCGCCGGTGTCGTCGCAGACCAGGTTCTGCTCGGAGACGTAGGCGACGTAGTAGGACGTCTCGTTCTCGGCGAGCAGGTGATAGAACGGCTGGTCCTTGCGCGGCCGGCTGTCCTCGGGGATCGACTCCCACCATTCGTCGGTGTTGCTGAACGTCGGATCCACGTCGAAGATCACGCCGCGAAACGCATGGATGCGGTGGCGGACCACCTGACCCAGCGCGAATTTCGCCAAAGCCTCCTGCATCTCAACACTCCCGCGCACAACGTACCGCACTGCATGATATTCCGCGGTTGACTTAATGTCCACATTCCGGGACAGACCGCGGCGCAGCGCGTTAGGGTTGGGTTAACGGTTCAGAGATGGCGCTCCTGTTGCAGGTTGTCCAGATCGTGGCCCCCGTGTTCGCGCTTGCGGCAGCCGGCTACCTCTGGGTCCGCATGGGGCTCAACTACGACGTGGAGTTCGTCACGCGCCTGTCGATGACGCTCGGCCTGCCCTGCCTGGTCTTCATGGCCCTGATGCGCTCGGAGGTCGATCCGCTGGTGCTGCGCGACACCGCGCTCGCCGCTATCGCCGCCTACGCGGTGATCGGCCTCGTCGCCTGGGCGTTCGTGGCGATCGTGGGGCTCGACGTTCCGACCTTCTGGGCGCCGATCACCTTCGGCAACACCGGCAACATCGGCCTGCCGCTGGCGCTGTTCGCCTTCGGCCAGCAGGGCTTCGACTTCGCCGTGGTGATCTTCGCGGTCATGGCGCTGATGAGCTTCACCTTCGGGCTCTGGGTGGTTGCCGGCGGCGGCTCTCCGCTCACCGCGTTCCGTGAGCCGATCGTCTGGGCCTCGATCCTCGGGCTCGTCTTCATGCTGGCGGGCTGGACGGTGCCGGTCTGGCTCGGAAACACGCTCGACATGATGGGCCAGGTGGCGATCCCGCTGATGCTGATCACGCTCGGGGTGGCGATCTCGCGGCTCCAGCCGCGCGCGCTCGGCCGGGCCGTGGTGATCTGCGCGCTCAAGCTCGGGCTCTGCATCGCGGCGCCGCTGGCGATCGGGCTCTGGATGGGGCTGCCGCGGCTGGCGCTCGGGGTGCTGGTGCTCCAGGTCTCGATGCCGGTCGCGGTGACGTCCTACATGCTGGCGGCCAAGTACAAGGCCCAGGCCGACCAGGTAGCGGGCCTGGTGGTGGTCTCGACGCTGATCTCGGTGATCGCCATCCCCCTCACGATCGCGTTCTTTCTCTGAAGCGACGCGACGCCGCCGGCGGGCGGCCTATCTCGATCGGTGAGGAGAACGGGATGCAAGCGCGCGCGACGAGACGTCTTCTGCTGGTGGCCGCGGGTCTGGCGGCGGTCGTGTCCGCCGGTCGGCCGGCCGGCGCGGACGAGGCCGGTTGGGCGGCGCTCGCGCGTCCCGGCGCGGTGGCGGTGATGCGCCACGCCCGCGCCCCGGGGACCGGCGATCCGGCGGATTTCACGCTCGGCGACTGCGCCACCCAGCGCAACCTCGACGCGGCGGGCCGCGCGCAGGCGCGGGCCATCGGCGCGGAACTGCGGGCGCGCGGCGTCGTCTTCGAGCGGGTCTATTCGAGCCAGTGGTGCCGCTGCCTGGAGACGGCGGAACTGCTCGACGTCGGTCCGGTGACGCCGCTGCCGATCGTGAACTCGTTCTTTGGCGACCGCGCGGCGGGCCCGGAGCAGACCCGGGCGCTGGCCGCGTTCATCGCCGGAGGCGAGGCAGACGGGCGAACTCTCTTCGTCACCCACCAGGTCAACATCACCGCGCTCACCGGCGTCGGACCGGCCTCGGGCGAGATCGTGGCGCTCGACGTCGGGGCCGACGGCGCCGTGGCGGTCGCCGGCCGGATCCGCATCGATCCCTGAGGCCCGGACGCCGCAGCCTGGCGGAAAGTTCGTCGAATTTGGCCTATCGGTCCCGAAAAGCTTGCTTTTTCGGCCCATTTGCGACCATCATGCCCGTGACGTGCGAAAAGACACGCGAGCGAGCAGTAACAATCTACGGGTACAGGCGCATGCGGCATATCGTATTGGCGACGGCCGTCGTGATCCTTGCATCTTGTTCCGGCGGCAACAAGCCGCCCAGCACCGTCGCGGACGCGTGCAGGATGCAGGCGGAGCGGCCCCAGTGGTTCAAGGCGATGGAGCGGACCGAGGACAAGTGGGGCGTGCCGGTCTCGGTCCAGCTGGCCACGATCGCGCGGGAATCGAGCTTCCAGCACGATGCCCGTCCGATGCGGGAGGTCGGCTGGGGCCCCTTCAAGCGCGAGGTGCCGCGGTCAAGCGCCTACGGCTTTGCGCAGGCTCTCGACGGCACCTGGGAAGGCTACATGGAGAGCACGGGACGACGTCGAGCGGACCGGACCGACTTCGCCGACGCCTCCGACTTCATCGGCTGGTACATGCATCAGAACAGCCGCGTGAACGGCGTGCCGCTGCATGACGCCTACAACCAGTACCTGGCCTATCACGAAGGCAAGACCGGCTTCGCCCGCGGCAGCTACAACAAGAAGAGCTGGCTGCCCCCGGTGGCGCGCGACGTGCAGGCATGGGCGGTGACCTACGAGCGCCAGCTGCAGGGCTGCTAAGCCTCTTGCCCGCCGACAATTGACGCGGAATAGTCCCTTTTTCCGTGATTCGGGAAACGCAGGGGCGCGGCGCATGGACCGGCTGACCGAGATGCAGGCCTTCGTGACCGTGGTGGACCAGGGCGGCTTCACCGACGCGGCGCGCAAGATGGGGATCTCGAAGTCGGCGGTCTCCAAGCACGTCTCGTCGCTGGAGCAGCGGCTGGCGGTGCGGCTGCTGACCCGCACCACCCGGCGGGTCAGCCCGACCGAGATCGGCCTCGCCTACTACGACCGGGCGCAGGCGGTGCTGCACGACGCCGCCGCGGCCGACGAGATGGTCACGGCGATGCAGGAGACGCCCAAGGGCTCGCTGCGCGTCTCGGTCCCGGTCAGCTTCGGGGTCAACCAGCTCTCGGCGGCGGTGGCGCGGTTCCTGTGCGCCTACCCCGAGATCGACATCAACATGGTCCTGGACGACCGGTTCGTCGAGCTGGTCGCGGAGGGCTACGACATGGCGATCCGGGTCGGGCGCCTCGAGGACAGCTCGCTGAAGGCGCGCAAGCTCGCAGAGGCGCGCATCGTGCTGGTCGCCGCGCCGGAGTATCTGGCCAGCCGCGGCGCGCCTCGGTCGATCGACGAGCTTTCCGGGCACCAGCTGCTGCACTACACCAATCTCGCCTCGGGCAACTTCTGGAAGCTGCGCAGCCCCTCGGGCGAGGAGCGCCAGGTGCGGGTCGGCGGACGCCTGACGGCCAACAACGGCGACAGCCTGATGCGGGCGGCGGAGGTCGGGCTCGGGATCGCGATGCTGCCGGCCTTCATCCTCGGGGACGCGCTGGAGAGCGGGCGGCTGGTCGAGGTCCTGCCCGACAACGCCCCCGAGCCGATCGGGGTCTTCGCGCTCTACCCCGAGGGCCGGTTCACCCAGCCGAAGCTGCGTGCGCTGATCGACTTTCTCGCCGAGCATTTCCGCGGACAGGACCCCGACCGCTGGTCGGAGTGATCGCTCCCGGCGGCTTCAGCGGGCCTGGGCGTGGTATTCGGGGTTGGGGACCATGCCGACGGCGCTGGCCATGCGGTTGCTCATGTTGAAGAAGGCCGCCACCGAGGCCACGTCCCAGATGTCGCGCTCCGACAGGCCATGGGCGCGCAGGGCGTCGCGGTCCGTCTCGCCGATCTCGGCGCTGGCCCGGGTCACACGCACCGCGAAGTCGAGCATCGCGCGGGTGCGGGGGTCTAGGGTGGCGGCCCGGTAGTTGGTCGCCAGCGCCTCGCCGAGCGCGGGATCGCCCGACAGCGCGCGCACCGCCGCCCCGTGCGCCACCAGGCAGTAGTGGCAGCGGTTCTCGGCGGAAACCACCACCGCGATCATCTCGCGTTCGAGCTTCGTCAGGCCGCTCTCGCCGAGCATCAGGTCGTTGTACATCGCAGCGAAGGCGTCGAGCTTGGCGATGCTGTGGGCGTAGGCGCGCAGCACGTTCGGCACGAAGCCGAGCTTCTCGACGCAGAGTCCGAAGTACCGCCGGGTCGCTTCCGGCAAGGGATCGACCGGCGCGAGGTCGAGAGCGGTGGGTCTGTCGGTCAACGGCTCACTCCTCCGGCGCACGGCGGTAATGATACCGCGCCGCCTCGCGAAAGCCGAGCCCGGCGTAGAGGGCGCGCGCGGGGGCGTTGGCCTCGGTGACCGCGGCGCAGAGGGTCGCCGCGCCCCGGGACGCCGCCCAGGCCGCCGCGCCGCGGACCATGTCGGCCCCGAGCCCGCGGCGGCGCGCGGCGGGCGCGACCTCGAGCGCGTGCAGCATCGCCCCGGGGCCGCGCGCGGCGACGAAGGCCGCGCCGGCGGGCCGGTTCTCCAGCCGCCCCAGCAGCCAGGTCTTCGGCAGGGGCGCGCGATCCATCACCGCGCGACGCGCCGGGCCGACGCCGCCGGCGTCCCAGATCTCGGCCATGCAGGCGAGCGGCGCGGCGCAGGGAATGGCGGCGAGCGCGGCGGGCGGGGGGATGTCCGCGACCGAGACGGTCAGGATCAGCGTCGGATCGGCCCGGACGCAGCCGCGCGCGGCCAGCGTCGCGTCGAGCGCCGCCTCGCCCGGACGGATCAGGAACAGCGGCGCCTGGCCCCAGTCGCGCATGGCCGCCTCGGCGGGCGCCGGATCCGCGTCCGGGCCGTCGCGCGTCGCCGCGGAGACGCGGTTGCCGCCGCCGTCCCCGCGTCGCAGCGTCCAGGATCCCAGCCGCCGGGCCTCTGCGGCGGGCCAGCTCGCCCAGAGCAGGTCGAAGACATCCATCGGATCAGCCCGTCATACCACCGCGCGCTCGCGCGCCGGCCGGCCCTCGGCGATGCGCCCGAAGCCGAGCGGCGAAAGGTCGAGCGAGACCTGGCGGCCGAAGGCGATGCCTTCCGCGACCGCGCGGCCGACGGCCGGGGCCTGCTGGAGCCCGTGGCCGGAGAAGCCGTTGGCGAGATGCAGGTTGGCGATCACCGGGTGCGGGCCGACGATGGCGTTCTGGTCGAAGGTGTTGAAGTCGTAGTGCCCGGCCCAGAAGCGGCCGGGCCGCAGCGCCTCGAAGAGCCGCGACCGCGCGGCGAGCGCCGGCCAGACCACCGCCTCGAACTCCTCGTGGCGCGGTTCGAAGTCGTCCGCGGCGACCTCCGGGTCGGGATCGGGCGCGCAGCCGGCGATGAAGCCGCGGCCCTCCGGCCGGCACCAGACCCCGCCGGGCTCGATCATCAGCGGATGCCGCGCCGGGACCGGCTCGGCCGTCTCGAAATGGAAGACGGTGCGCTTGCGCCGCTCCACCGGCAGCCGCACGCCCGCCATCGCCGCCACCTCGGCGCCCGCCCCGCCGGCGGCGTTGACCAGATGGGCGCAAGGCAGCCGCGCGCCGGAGGCGAGGCGCGCCGCGACGACGCGGTCGCCGGCGAGATCGAGCCCGACCACCGCGTCGTGGAGGGTCTCGACGCCCAGCGCCCGCGCCCGGTCGCGCAGGGCGGCGAGGAGCCCCATGTTGTCGAACCAGCCCTCGCCGCGCGGCCCGAAGGCGGCGAGCGCCAGATCGCCGGTGGCGAGATGCGGAAAGCGCGCGGCGATGGCGTCCGTCCCGAGAAGCTCGGTCGCCGCGCCGGCGGCGCGCTGCGCCGCCACCGCCGCGCGCAGCGCCTCGGCCTGCGCGCCCGGCCGGGCCAGCGTCAGGTAGCCGTGCTCGTGGAAATCGAGCCGGAAGGCGCGGATCACCTCCAGCCCGTGCTGCGAGATGCGCACGTTGAGCGGGTCGGAGAACTGCTGGCGGATGCCGCTGGCCGCGAGCGCCGTCGCGGCGGTGGCGAAGCTCGGGTCGCGCTCCACCAGAACGATCCGGCCGGGATGGCGCAGGCTGGCGAGGAAGTACGCGACCGCAGCCCCGACAGCCGCCCCGCCGCAGATGACGACGCAGCCGTCAGTCCGCGTCATCCGGATGTCCGGTCGCGGCGAAGCCGCCGCCCACGACCCGGTGCCCCACGAAGCGCGGATCGGGCCGCTCGGTGCGCGCGATCACCTGCGCGGCGTAGCCGTCGGCGCTGTCCTGCGGCCGGAAGCCGATGTGGCGGGCATGGGCGTTGGAGACCGCAGCGCGCGCGTTGTCGGAGGTGCCGTAGATCACCGAAAAGCCGACCCGCGGCGCGGTCAGCGCGGCTTCGGCCAGCCGCACGCAGTCGGCGAAGCTGAGCCAGGACCAGAGCATGCGCCGGTCGGCGGGCTCGGGAATACACGAGCAGATGCGCAGGCAGACGCTCTCCAGCCCGAACTTGTCCCAGTAGAGGCTGGCGAGATCCTCCACGAAGGTCTTTGTCAGCCCGTAGAAGGTGTCCGGCCGGTGCGGCGCGCGGGTGTCTACCACCTCCTCGACCGGGGCGAAGCCGACCGCGTGGATCGAACTTGCGTAGACCACACGCTTCGCGCCGTGCCGCCGCGCGCCCTCGTAGACGTTGTAGGCGGCGGGCAGCGTGTCGGCGAGGATCTCGTCGAAGCTCTGCTCGCGCGGATGGCCGGCGAAGTGCAGGATCGCGTCGCAGTCGCGGGTCACCTCGAAGGCCGCGTCTCGGTCGGAGAGATCGCAGACGACAATCTCCTCGTGCGCCGCCGCCGCGCCCATGGGCCGCACGTCGACGAGCCGCAGCCGGTCTGCGAGATGCGGCAGCCCGCTTCGGAGATGCCCGCCGAGGCTGCCGGCGGCGCCGGTGATCAGGATGCGTCCGTAGTCAGGCATGGGCAAGCCCCCTGCGCGCCTCGGCCCGGATCGCGCTCAGCGTCGCGCGCGGGGTCAGACCCTCCACGTCGACCACCAGTTCGAGCAGCGCGCCGGTGCTCGACGCCTGCGCCCGTCCGAAGGCCGCGGCGAACTCGGACGTCTCGCGCACCCGCTCGGCGTGAAAGCCGTAGGCCCCGGCGAGGGCGACGAAATCGGGGTTCTCGATGTCGGTGAAGCTGACCCGGCCGGGATAGGCGCGCTCCTGATGCATCCGGATCGTGCCGTAGCTGCCGTTGTTGAGCACCAGCACTATCGGCCGCGCCCCCGACTGCAGCGCCGCGCCGAGCTCGGCGCAGGTCATCTGGAAGTCGCCGTCGCCTGCAAAGCACACCACACAGGCGTCGGGTCGGGCGACCTTGGCCGCGATCGCCGCCGGCAGACCGTAGCCCATCGCTCCCGACTGCGGCGCGAGCAGCCGCTGGCGCGGGCCGAAGGCGAAGTGCCGGTTGGGCCAGATCGCGAAGTTGCCCGCGCCGTTGGTCAGGATCGCGTCCTCGGGCAGGTTGGCCTGGAGCCAGCCGATGACCTCGCCCATGTCGAGCGCGCCCGGCTGCGGCGGCGCCCGCAGGCTCGCCTCGTGCTGGGCACGGGCCGCGGCGGCGCGCTCGGCCCAGGCCCGCCGGGGCGGCACGGCCGCGTCGCGCAGCGCCGCCATGAACGCGTTGGGGCCGCTCTGGATCGGCAGGTCGGCGGTGTAGATCTTGTTGAGCTCGCGCGCGCCGGGATGGACGTGCACGAGCTTGGGTCCGGCGCGCGGCGGTTCGAGCAGGGTCCAGCCGTCGGTGGCGATCTCGCCGAACCGCACGTTGACGGCGAGCAGCAGATCGGCCTCGGCGATGAGCGCGCGCATCCACGCGGGCTTGGCCAGGCCCGCGTCGCCGCAGAACTGCGGCGCGTGGTTGTCGAAGAGATCCCGGTAGCGGAAGGCCGACAGCACCGGCAGCCCCGCGGCGCGCGCGAAGGCGTCGAGCGCCGCGCGCCCCGACGCCCGCCAGCCGCCGCCGCCCACCAGCATCACCGGCCGCTCGGCGGCCGCCAGAAGCCGCGCGGCCTCGGCCACGTCGGTCGCCGACGGGGCGGGTTCGGGCACGCGGACCCTCGGCCCCGCCATGCGCTCGGTCACCGCCGTCAGCACGTTCTCCGGCAGGGCGACCGCCACGGGTCCGGGCCGCCCGCTCTGGGCCACCGCGAAGGCGCGCGCCACGGTCTCGGCCATCAGGTCGGGATCCTCGACCTCGACCGCCCACTTGGCGATCGGCCCGAAGAACGCCCGGTAGTCGATCTCCTGGAAGGCCTCGCGGCCCTTCATCCCGGTCTCGACCTGGCCGATGAAGAGCAGCATCGGCGTGGAGTTCTGCATCGCGGTGTGCACGCCGATGGCGGCGTTGGTCGCGCCGGGTCCGCGGGTGACGAAGGCCACCCCCGGCGCCCCGGTCAGCTTGCCCCAGGCCTCGGCCATGAACGCGGCCCCGCCCTCGTGGCGGTTGGGGATCAGGCGGATCCGGTCGGAGACCTCGTAGAGCGCGTCGAGCACCGCGAGATAGCTCTCGCCGGGCACGCCGAACGCGGTGTCGACGCCCTGCGCGAGCAGGCAGTCAACGAGCACTTCCGCCCCGGTCTTGTTCATGGAGCCTCCCTGGTGCGGGAGACGATCACATTTCGCCCGCCATTGGTAGAGGCAAGCGCCGGTCAGCCGGCCCGGGACGAGGTCTCGACCGTGCGGATGAACACGTCGTGGTCGGCGCAGAGCCGCACGATCGTCTTGGGCGGCGTCACGTCGGTGAAGAACCCGTCGAGGTCGGCGAGCGAGGCGATGCGCACCGGCGCGACCATGTTGAACTTGGTGTGGTCGGCGACGAGGTAGCTCTTGCGGGCGTTCTTGACGATCGCCTGCGCCACGCGGACCTCGCGGAAGTCGTAGTCGAGCAGGCTGCCGTCCGGATCGACCGCCGCCGAGCCGATGATGGCGTAGTCGACCTTGAACTGGCCGATGAACTCGGCGGTGACGTCACCCACCAGCGCCCCGTCGGCGCGGCGCAGGATGCCCCCCGCGACGATCACCTCCGAGTTGGGGCTGGTGGCCATGATGTTGGCGACATTGAGGTTGTTGGTGATCACCATCAGGTTGCGGTGCTTGAGCAGCGCATGCGCCACCGCCTCGGTGGTGGTGCCGATGTTCATGAAGATCGACACGCCGTCGGGGATGTGCTGGGCCACCAGCCGCGCGATCGCGTCCTTCTCGCGGCTGGCGAGGCTGCGCCGGTCCTCGTATCCGAGCGCGATGACGCCCGAGGGGATCATCGCGCCGCCGTGCACGCGGGTGAGCTGACCGACGTCGCAAAGCTCGGCGAGGTCGCGGCGGATGGTCTGGGCGGTCACGCTGAAGTGCGCCGCCAGATCCTCGACGGTGACCTTTCCGGATTGTCGCGCGAGCGTCAGGATCTCGGAGTGTCGGAAGTTCTGGGCCATGCAGGGTTCCCGTGGAGCCGGGACGTTCTATCGGCGGCGCGGCGGGCTTGCAATCGCACCGCCTGTTGGCGGCGGCGTCCCGGGCTCCTCCGCGAGCGAGGCCGTCGCCCGCGCCACGACCGCGGCGATCGGCCCGTCGATCGCCACCCGAAGCACGTCGGGCTCGTCTAGCGGCTCCTCCAACGTGGCGAGCTGGCTTTGCAGAAGCCTAGGAGGTGCGAAATGCTCGATGCGGGCGGCGATGCGTTCGGCGAGCAGGTCGGGCGACCCGTGCAGGAACAGGAAGACCAGCGGACGTCCAGCGCCGCGGCGCAGCCGGTCGCGGTAGGCGCGCCGGAGCGCGGAGCAGGTGGCCACTGCCTCGTCGGCCGGCTCCGCAGCGATGCGCGCTGCGATCGCGTCCAGCCAGGGCCAGCGGTCTTCGTCGGTGAGCGGCACGCCGGCCGAGGACTTGGCGATGTTGCCGGGCGGGTGCAGGTCGTCGCCCTCGATCAGCGACAGGCCGCGAGCGGCGGCGACCTGCCGGGCCACCGAGGTCTTGCCCGCGCCCGCGACGCCCATCACCACGATCGCCCGACGCAGTTCGGTCGCCCTCCCTCATGCCGCGAACGGCATCCGACCGCCCGCTGATCCGCCTGGTCCACCATCGTGGTCCCGGCGGATCGAAAGGATTTGACGCGCGCGCCGCTCCGCCTTCGAAGGTGACGCCAGCCGCGATCGACCCTATCACGGAGACCGGCGCCGGGTATACGGCGCGCTGGAGGGGGCCACCATGAAACACGTTCTCGCCATCGACCAGGGCACGACGTCCAGCCGGGCGATCCTCTTCGACGAGGCCCTCGGCATCGCCGCGATCGCCCAGAAGGAGTTCCCGCAGATCTTCCCGCAGTCGGGCTGGGTCGAGCACGATCCGGCGGAGATCTGGGCCTCGACGCTCGACACCTGCCGGGAGGCGATCTCGAAGACGCCCGAGGGCGCCGCCGGGATCGCCGCCATCGGCATCACCAACCAGCGCGAGACCACGCTCGTCTGGGACCGCGCCACCGGCGCGCCGCTCCAGAACGCCATCGTCTGGCAGGACCGACGCACGGCGGCGATCTGCGCGGCGCTGCGCGCCGACGGCCACGAGGCGATGATCACCGAGCGCACGGGGCTGCTGGTCGACCCCTATTTCTCCGGCACCAAGCTGAAGTGGATGCTCGACGCCCATCCCGGCGCACGGGCGCGGGCCGCGGCGGGCGAGCTGCTGCTTCGGCACGGTGGACAGCTACCTGATCTGGCGACTGACGGGCGGGAGGGCGCATGTCACCGACGCCACCAACGCCGCCCGGACGCTGCTCTACGACATCCGGGAGGGCCGCTGGGACCCGGACATCTGCGCGCTGCTCGGGGTGCCGATGGAGATGCTGCCGGAGGTGCGCGACTGCGCCGCCGATTTCGGGGAGACCGAACCGGAGATCCTCGGACGCGCCATCCCGATCCTCGGCGTCGCCGGCGACCAGCAGGCGGCGACTCTGGGTCAGGCCTGCTTCGCGCCGGGCATGCTGAAATCGACCTACGGCACCGGCTGCTTCGCGCTGCTCAACACCGGCGGCACGCTCGCGACCAGCCAGAACCGGCTCCTGGGCACCATCGCCTACCAGCTCGACGGCAAGCCCACCTACGCCCTCGAAGGCTCGATCTTCATCGCCGGCGCGGTGGTGCAATGGCTGCGCGACGGGCTCGGCGTCATCGGCTCCGCGGCCGAGACAGCGGCGCTGGCCGAACGCGCCGATCCGGGCCAGGACGTCTATCTGGTGCCGGCCTTCACCGGGCTCGGCGCGCCGCACTGGGACGCCGACGCCCGGGGCGCGATCTTCGGGCTGACCCGCAACACCGGGCCGGCGGAGTTCGCCCGCGCCGCGCTGGAGAGCGTCGCCTTCCAGACCCGCGACCTCTGGGAGGCGATGCGCGCCGACGCCGAGGCGGCGGGCGGGGCCTTCGGCGCGGCGACGCTGCGCGTCGACGGCGGCATGAGCGCGTCGGACTGGGCGATGCAGTTCCTCGCCGACATCCTCGGCGCCCCGGTCGACCGCCCGAAGGTGCTCGAGACCACCGCGCTGGGCGCCGCCTGGCTCGCCGGCATGCGCGCGGGCCTCTACCCCGACGCCGCAGGCTTCGCCGACACCTGGGCGCTGGACCGCAGGTTCGAGCCGATGATGGACGCAGAGACGCGAGACGCCAAATACGCCGGCTGGCAGGATGCCGTGGGCCGGACGCTCAGCCGACCCAAACCGGCCTGACCCGACCCCGCCCCGTCCCGAGAGACTGGCCCGTCCTCCGGGAAAGACAGCGACCCCAGCCCCCGGATCGCCCAAGCGGGGCACCGCCCCGCGCGATCCGGTCGCCCGCAGCGCGCGAGCGCGCAGGGCGAGGGGCCCCAAGCCTCCCCGACGGCGCGGAATCGGTGCGCGCCTGCCTGGCGGGCGCGTCTGTCGCGCCTGCCGGGGGCAGGCAGGCGCGCACCGATTTGTCGACGGACAAATCAGTGAAAGGGGGAGAACTACGGGAAGCACGAAAACCAGCGAACAGGCCCTTTTGTGTCAACAGCGGTCTCAATTGCGGTGCCGTCAAGGAGGCTGGGTCGGGTGCTGTCATGCGGGTCCCTTCCTACGATGAGCCCGTCAAGATTGACGCGCACCGAATTCTGCATCATCTCTACAAAAAGACGTGCTGAGCGCGCTGCGAGGATGGCTGTGCACAATAACCAAGTCATTGGAGCGTTTAGCGACGCAGATGCTGCCCGCTTGTCCGGGCTGACGAAAGGTCAGCTACGCCAATGGGACAAAAATGGCTTCTTAAAACCAAGCTACGCCGAGTCGAACCGCAGGCTGCCCTACAGCCGGATTTATTCTTTCCGGGACATCGTCTCGTTGCGTGTGCTGGGGCAGCTTCGGAACGTGCACAAAGTGCCGTTGCAGCATCTTCGACAAGTTTCCGAACGCCTCGCGCACCTGGGAGAGGAGCGATGGACCGCGACCACGCTTTATGTGCTGGGTAAGCGTGTCGTATTCGATGATCCGAGAACCGGCGATCGTCTGGAGGTCGTTAGCGGACAGCGTGTCTTAGACATCCCGTTGACGACTGCTATCCGGAGCACCAAGGACGCCATTCGCGAACTCAACACCCGGGAGGGGCAGACAATCGGTCATGTCGTCCGAGAACGTTTCGTGATGAACAATCGTCCGGTTTTTGAAGGTACGAGGATTCCCGTCGCCGCGGTTACCGCCTATCTTGACCGCGGCATTCCAACACCCGACATTCTGCGCGAGTTTCCGGAATTGCGCCAAGGCGATGTGGATGAGGCCCGAAAGAGCATGAGGGCTACCGCCGCTTAATGGCGTTTCCCGCGGTCATCCGCTTCTTGCTTGATAACAACGTGCCCGATTCAGTGGCGCACTTCCTTCGCGAGCGCGGGCACGACGTGGAACTTGTGCGAGAGGTCATGGCCGCCGACGCGAAAGATCCTACCGTCGCAGTAGCAGCAATTGAGGCGCAACGAGTGCTCATCTCTTGGGATAAGGACTTCAACCACCAGAGGTTTCAGCAGCCACGTTTCGCAGAGCTGAGTCGCATTGGGATGAGCTGCCCGGAGCCGGACGGTGCAACCCGCATGGCGCAATTGATTGATGTCGTCGAGTTCACCTACGCTCGGGCTGGCGGGTCACCGATCCTTATCCGTATCGCACGGGACAAATACCAAGTGCGCGACTAACGTTGCCGAGCAATTATTCCGTCGTTGCAGCCAAGTTCCAGGAACTTCAGATCTTGACGTTGTCGTGTAAAGCATACCCGTGTGGGAGCGGATTCGTAAAAGGGCACGCGTGCCCGCCTAACGGCCCCCCTCAAATCAGATCCCCCTTCCAGTCCCGGCCCCCCCCGCTGCTCGATCTCCGTCGCGATCACCGCATGCATGTAGACCCGCAGCACCGCGTTCATCTGCGCCTGGTAGCCGTGGCCGAGGCCGCGGTACCAGCGCACCACCTCGACGTCGAAGGCGGCGGTGATCCGCGTCTTCTTCGGCCGGCAGGGCGCGGTGCGGCGGACTTTGAGCGGTGGTGCGCCGGGTTGACCGCAGGTTGGTTGCGATGCGCCATCGGCCGACTTACCGCCCTGGGCTCGATCCGGCCATGGCGCAGCGTCCTGGAGTTGCGCGATCGATTGGGCGCCGACAGTCGGAAGATCCCTCACGTTAAACGTTGATGCCGAGTGAACTTGTGGCAAGCCGTTTTCCAGCCAGTTTCCAGCCGCTTTCCAGTCGGGACGAGTCGACATTAAGCATTGAAACCACAGCCGGAACCGGCTCGAGCTCTCCAGGCTCGCTCCACGCCCGGCCGGCGCCCGCTTGCGGGAAGCCGCGCGGGCCTGTATTGCGAGCGCGCGCGGCGCGAACAGGGGGACGGGCATGGCGGTCAAGGTAGGCATCAACGGCTTCGGCCGCATCGGGCGCAACGTGCTGCGCGCCATCGTGGAATCGGGGCGCGACGACATCGAGGTCGTGGCGCTGAACGATCTCGGCCCGGTCGAGACAAACGCCCACCTGATGCGCTACGACAGCGTGCACGGCCGCTTTCCCGGAACCGTCACCGTCAGCGGCGACGCGATCGACGTCGGCCGCGGCCCGATCCGGGTCACCGCCGAGCGCGATCCCAGGGCGCTGCCCTGGGGCGACGTCGACGTGGCGCTGGAATGCACCGGCATCTTCACCGCCCGAGACAAGGCGGCGATCCATCTCGAGAACGGCTCCAAGCGCGTGCTGGTCTCCGCGCCCTCGGCCGGCGCCGACAAGACGATCGTCTTCGGCGTCAACGACGCAGCGCTGACCGCCGCGGACACCGTGGTCTCCTGCGCCTCGTGCACCACCAACTGCCTCGCGCCGGTGGCCTACGTGCTCAACAACGCCATCGGGATCGAGAAGGGGTTCATGACCACGATCCACAGCTACACCGGCGACCAGCCGACGCTGGACACGATGCACAAGGACCTCTACCGCGCCCGCGCCGCCGCGCTCTCGATGATCCCGACCTCGACCGGCGCGGCCAAGGCCGTGGGCCTGGTGCTGCCCGAGCTCAACGGCAAGCTCGACGGCGTGGCGATCCGGGTGCCGACCCCGAACGTCTCGGTCGTCGACCTGACCTTCGTCGCCAGCCGCGCGACATCGGTCGAGGAGATCAACGGGGCGATCCGCGCGGCGGCCGACGGCCCGCTCAAGGGCGTGCTCGGCTACACCGACGAGAAGCTCGTCTCCTCGGACTTCAACCACGACAGCCATTCGTCGGTGTTCCACACCGACCAGACCAAGGTGATGGACGGCACGATGTGCCGGATCCTGACCTGGTACGACAACGAGTGGGGCTTCTCCAACCGCATGTCGGACGTGGCCGTGGCGATGGGAAAGCTGATCTGAGCCTCGGCGGGAGCGGCCTGTGAGCCGCGGCGCGGTCTTCCTGTTCACCGGATTCTCCGGCCAGATCATGGGGATCAAGCCGCTGCGGATCATGGAGCACGTGCAGCTCCGCGGCTACAATTCCCACGGCTTCCTCGATACCGGAGAGACGCTGTTTCTGGACGGCGGGGACGGCTTTGACGGTCTGGACGCGATGAGCGCCTACATCGCCCGCGAGAAGTCGGCGACCGGGGTGAACATCGGCATCGCCGCGTCGAGCGGCGGCTACATGGCCCTCCGCCAGGCGATCGCGCACGGCTTCGATCTGGTCCTCGGGCTTGGCGCGGTCACCTCCTTCGCCGCGGCGTCCTTCGCGCACGACGACCGGCTCGCCCCGGTCAGGGATCGGCTCTTCGCGCTCGAGCCCGACGACGCGCGGCGCGACGCCGGCGCATTCCTCGAGGGCTCGGGCTACGCCGGGCGCATCCTGCTCGTCCATGGCGAAGGTTTCGCCGCCGACGCCTGGCAGGCGCGCAACATCGCGCGCTTCCCGCAGGTGGCGCTGCGCGCGGTCAACTCCGCCCGGCACGACTTCATCCAAGACATCGGCTATCGCAGGCGTCAGATCTGGGACCTCGCCATGGAGCATCTGGGGCTCAAGGACCAGGCTGACGCGCCCCGCCCGGATGCGTCGGCACGCCGGCGCAGGCGCTGACGCGGGGCGCTCAGCCGGGCGG
The DNA here is from genome assembly GCA_963700835.1 of uncultured Alphaproteobacteria bacterium. Classification (GTDB taxonomy): domain Bacteria; phylum Pseudomonadota; class Alphaproteobacteria; order Rhodobacterales; family Rhodobacteraceae; genus Amaricoccus. Next base: position 21,760 of record CAVOZD010000025.1, on the reverse strand, counting down.
CAGCCGCGACACCACCCGCGCGATCTGGCCATTGCGCAGGCCGAGCTTGCCGCTGACGGCGGCGAGATGCGACTTCACGGTATTCTCCGACAGCCCCAGCGCATCGGCGATCTCGCGGCGGGACATGGCGAGCGGGGTCAGCCGCGCGACCCGGGCCTCGGCGGGGGTCAGGCCCAGCGCCGCCATGACCGTCTCGACCGGCGGAAGCTGGGTCTTGGCGAGCGGATCGGTGACGAAGAGGCAGGCGCAGGCGGCCGAGGCGCCGGGAACGCCGCTCCAGCCTAAGGCGGGAAAGACCGTGAGCGCGAGCGCCGGCCGTCCGGACGGGCGCGCGACCAGCAGGTCCAGCGTCTCGGCGTCCGCGGGCGCCGCGCCGTCGAGCCGCGCCAGATGTGCGGCGAGCGCCTTGCGGTCTGCGCCGCGCAACCGAAGGCGTCCGTTCGCGGTGGTCAGCCCGTCCGCCGCCGCGGCGATCGTCTCGAATTCCTCGTTGCCGACCAGGACGCGACCGTCGGCGGAGAGCAGCGCGAACCCCGTCCCCGCACGCTCCAGGACGGCGCCGAGCGCCGCGACGCTTCCGCGCCGGCGCCGCGCCATCGCATCGAGCGACATCGCGCGCACCACATGGGGCAGCAACCGGTCGAGCGTGCGCCTGCCCCTCGCGTCAAGCTGGCCGCCGCGCCGCGCGACGAAGCCGCCGCACTGCCGGCCCTGCGCGTTGACCAGCGCGAAGCACCGGGCGTCGGCGACGTCCTGCGCGAGAAGCACGGTCTCGTAGAAGGCGCTCTCGCGGAGCGTTCGCACGGGAATGCGCGCGCTCAGATCCCACGCGGCGCCCACCGGCGCATCGTAGCCCGCCGCCATCATCGGGTTGATGCGCGGGTCGAGACCATCCTCGTGGCTGAACCCGGCGCCCGCATAGACGCCATGATCGAAGTCGTGGGTCCGGCTGTCGAAACTCGTCGGATCGCGGGCGTCGCCGCCGGCGATCAGCACCACCGCCCCGCCAAGATCGTCCGACATCGCCTGCAACGCGCTGTCCCAGCCGCCCTCGCCGATACCCGCGTCGTAAAGCAGTGAAATGGTGTCCCGCGGCGCCATGATCGCCCCCCAATTCAATGCAGGAGCAGGGTCGCTCCCTGAAATTTCGTGTCCGGCAAGCCGGCTGCAACGCTCTCGATAATGAGACAATCTTGCCAGCCGGCGCGCCACCGATCAACCCGTCGGGTTGTCGCATGGCGATCAACGCGCAATTCGCCGGCCAATCTTTCGGGGCAACACCCGGAGGGGTGACGCGTTTCCCGACGGTTGCGGCGACCCTGTCCTCCTTTGGCCACGGGAGGGCGCGGGACATGGCGCAAAGAATGATTGACGGAGACGCCATCGGCTCGATCGCGTCGGAGCGCGCGTCGGGGCGCGGCCTCGCCCCGGCGGTCGCCGGGCGGCTGGGCGGTCCCGGCGGCTTCTACAACATCGGCAACGCCATCGGCCTCGCCACCGGCCTCGGGCTCCAGCTGGCGCTGATGCCTGGCGGCGCGAAGTCCGGCCTGCTCGGATCGCTCCGCGACTACTTCGCCGCCGATCTCGGGGCCCTGTCGCTCACCGTCGCCATGGTCGTGTTCTTCTGGTCTGGCGAGACCTACCATCGCGCATGGGATCGGGGGTATCCGCCCGACCCGCGGCTCAACCGCCGGGGCGACCTGCTCTCGGCGCTCGGCGCCGCGATCCTGACCGTGGCGCTTGCGCTCGCCGGCCAGACCGCGCTCGCGCTGATCTCCGGGGCGCTGCTCTTCTGCGGCAAGCTCGGCAGCGCGGCGTTCCCCGAGGACTACGCCGCGGACGCGCGGGCGCGCGGTTTCGGCGCGCCCGATGTCTGTCGGTGGCTGGTGGTGGCGAGCCGGGCCCCGGCGCTGGTCGCCCTCGGCTGGCAGATCGCAGCGCTGGCACCCTTGGTCGGGACCGGCGTCGCCGCCGTCGATCTGGTGATGCCGGCGGTGATGTTCTTCTGCTACCTGCTCTGGACCCGCGCCGACTTCCTGCTGCTCGCCCGGACCTGACGGGCGCAGGCGGCGGAGCGCCCGGGCTCGCCTGTCCGCCCGGCGCGCGCTATTGTGCCGCGGAAACCAATTCCGCGGAGCCGTCATGCGAACCAACCTGCACCTTTTCGTCGCCCTCGCCACCGGCCTCGCCGCGCTCGCACTCTCGCCGGCGCCGGCGCGCGCCAACATGATGGCGACCTGCGCGCCCGAGATCGCGTCGCTCTGTCCCAACGTGCGCGAGGGCCGCGGACGCATCACCGCCTGCCTGTTCAGCCACGGCGAGAAGCTCGGCGCGGGCTGCCGCGGCGAGGTGCAGGCCGTCGCCAGCAGCGGCGGCAGCCGCTTCGCCCCCAGCGGGGTCCGCAGCATGATGGCGCCGGGCTTCGCGGCCAACCCGCCCGCCTCCTGCCAGGCCGACGCCGGCCGGGTCTGCGGCAACGTGCAGAACGGCGACGGGCGCATGTTCGCCTGCCTCTACGCCCACACCGACAAGGTGAGCGGCACGTGCTCGACCGACGCCAGGGCGACGCTCAACTCGCTCAACTGAGCCCGGCCCACCGGGCCCCGGATCGGCCGCCGCGCCGCCGTCGCTTGCGGCGGCGGCCTCCATGTGGTCAATGCGCGCGTCATAACCGGATGCGGAGGGAACACCATGCTCGACACCACCGATCTGAAATCCATGCTCAAGGATCCCGACCTGTTGCGGGATCGCTGCTACGTGGCCGGCGACTGGGTCGGCGCCGATGACGGCGGCACCTTCGACGTGAGCAACCCCGCCCGCGGCGACGTGATCTGCGCCGTGCCCGACCTCGGCGAGGCCGAGGTCAACCGCGCCGTCGACGCGGCCTACGCCGCCCAGAAGGGCTGGGCCGCGAAGACCGGCAAGGATCGCGCGGCGATCCTGCGCAAGTGGTACGACCTGATGGTCGCCAACGCCGACGACCTCGGGGCGATCCTGACCGCCGAGATGGGCAAGCCGCTCGCCGAGGCGAAGGGCGAGGTGCTCTACGGCGCAAGCTTCGTCGAATGGTTCGCCGAGGAGGCCAAGCGCGTCTACGGCGAGACCATCCCCGGCCACCAGCCCGACAAGCGCATCATGGTGCTCAAGCAGCCGATCGGGGTCGCCGCCTCGATCACGCCCTGGAACTTCCCCAACGCCATGATCGCCCGCAAGGTCGCCCCGGCGCTGGCGGTGGGCTGCGCCTTCGTGGCCAAGCCCGCCGGCGAGACGCCGCTCTCGGCGCTGGCGATGGCGGTGCTCGCCGAACGCGCCGGGGTGCCGAAGGGCGTCTTCAGCGTCGTCACCTCGAAGTCGAGCTCGAAGGTCGGCAAGGTGTTCTGCGCCAGCCCGAAGGTGCGCAAGCTCACCTTCACCGGCTCGACCGAAGTCGGCCGCATCCTGCTCGCCCAGGCGGCGGAGCAGATCCTGAAGTGCTCGATGGAGCTCGGCGGCAACGCGCCCTTCATCGTCTTCGACGACGCCGACATCGACGCCGCCGTCGAGGGCGCGATGATCTCGAAGTACCGCAACAACGGCCAGACCTGCGTCTGCGCCAACCGCATCTACGTGCAGGCCGGGGTCTACGACGCCTTCGCCGAGAAGCTGGCCGCGAAGGCCGCAGCGATGAAGATCGGCGACGGCTTCGACGAGGGCGTCGCCGCCGGCCCGCTGATCAACGCCGCCGCCGTCGACAAGGTCGAGGAGCACATCGCCGACGCCACCGCCAAGGGCGCGAAGATCGTGACCGGCGGCAAGCGCCATGGCCTCGGCGGCACCTTCTTCGAGCCGACGGTGCTCACCGGGGTCACCCGCGAGATGATGGTGGCCAACGACGAGACCTTCGGCCCGGTGGCGCCGCTGTTCCGCTTCGAGGACGAGGCGGACGTGATCGCCCAGGCCAACGACACCATCTTCGGCCTCGCCTCCTACTTCTACGCCCGCGACCTCGGCCGGGTCTGGCGGGTGGCCGAGGCGCTCGAATACGGCATGGTGGGCGTCAACACCGGGCTGATCTCGACCGAGGTCGCGCCCTTCGGCGGCGTCAAGCAATCCGGCCTCGGCCGCGAGGGCTCGCACCACGGCGTCGAGGACTACCTCGAGATGAAGTACGTCTGCCTGTCGGTCTGACGCGCGGCGACGCCACAAGCGAAAAAGGCGGCCGGATCGGTCCGGCCGCCAGTTGGTCAGGGAAGACGCGGACCAGGCCAGCCGGTCCGCCGGGAGACCCCTCGCCTCAGCGGCTCAGGGACAGCGCTCGGTCGCCGAGCCGCGCCATCAGCGCGTCGGTCGGCGTCAGCATGGGGGCGAGCTCGGGCCGCAACTGGTCGGCGTAGAACTGCGGGATCGGCGCGGGCTGGCGCGCCTGCGGATCGGCAGCGGCGTCGAGTGCGTGCTGGAGCGCGTCCGCCGACGGCAGGTTGACGAGAACCGTGTCTCCGTCCTCCTGGGCGAAGGCCAACCGGCGCAACCCCTCCGGAACGATCGCCACGCCGCGCACCTGTCGGGCGAACTGTTCCACCGTCGCAGGACGGCTGGCGGGATCGACGGCCCACTGGGCGACGATCCGCCCGAACTCCACGTGATCGAGGATCTCGAGCTGCGGCGGCGGCGGCGTGCGCTTCTGGAAGCTGTCGAAGCTGAGCACCCGCGCCGGGCCGCGCCGGGGCTCGGTCCGCGCGAAGGCCTCGACCTCGTGGGCCCCCTCGAGGAACTGGATCAGCTCTCCCAGCCGTTCCGGCTCGTCGTCCTTGCCGGCAAGCTCGATGTCGGCGAAGGAGGCGTCGGCGTCCGGCCCCGAATCTTCGCGTTCGACCAGATCGAGCAGCCGTCTCAGCATTCTGGTGGTTTCGATGTACTGGCTCATGATGCTCCACTCCCGTAACCATTTCTCAGCCAACCACGAAGGCGCGACAGGAAGCGTGATCGAGATCACGGTTTCGAGCGGAATCCCGGCCGTCGCGCACCCCGGTGACCGGGCGTCGTGACGCCGCTGCGCGACGGGCTTATCGGCTGCGGCGTGACGGGGCGCGAGCATCTGCACAACGTCGCCCTGCTCCCGGACGCCGAGGTGACCGTGATCCTCGAGCCCGACGCCGGCATCCGGCCGCCGTGGCGGAGATCGCGCCGGCGGCGCGATTCGTCCCCGATCTCGACGCGAAGCTCGCGCCAGCCCCAACCTCCTTCACGCCGGCCGGGTCGCCGCGATCGCGCTGGCTCGGCCGCTGCCGCTCATGGTCGAGAAGCCGGTCCGCGTCTCGCTCGACCAGGCGCGTGAGCTCGAGGCGGCGACCGCGGGATATCCGGCGCCGATCCGGGTGGCGATGGAACACCGCTACATGCTGGCGCTGTCCTGTCTGATCGCCGAGACGCCCCGCCGGGCCGGCGCAGCGGTGCGCCTCGATATGGGCCTGTTCGACCTCGGCTGAGACCCCCGCGCGGCGGTTTGGCGCCGCGGGTCCCGGTTGCGGTTGCAATTTCGCGCGGGGCCTCGACAATGTTCGACCGTGTGTCGGGCGCCAGCGCCCTGAACCGGAGCGCCTCATGGGCATCAGAGCGCTTGCGCGCGAACTCGGCCTGTCGATCGGCACGGTTTCGCGCGCCCTCAACGATCAGCCTGACGTCAAGGCCGAGACCCGCGCCCGGGTCAAGGAGGCGGCCCGCCGCCTCGGCTACGCGCCCAACCAGTCCGGCCGGAGCCTGCGCCGCGGCGCGACCGGCTTCGTTGCGGCGCTGATCCCGACCACCGGCTACGACGAGAACGCCGACGGCGGCCTCTTCCGGGTGCTGGAGGGCGCGCGCCGCACCCTGCTGCGCGAGGATCTCGACCTGATCGTGCTGTTCCGCGGCCCGGACGCCGACCCGCTCGAACACCTGCGCCGGGTGGCGACGCGTCGGATCGCCGACGCGCTGATCCTCACCCAGACCGTCGCGCGCGACCCGCGCTTCGCCTTCCTCGAGGCCGCCGGTCTGCGCTACATGGCCTTGGGCCGAAGCCTCGGACACGAGGGGCCTCACTGCGTCGATTTTGATTTCGAGACGGCCGCGGCCGAGGCGGTGGGGATCTTCGCTGCCCAGGGGCGCCGAAGGCTCGCGCTCTTTCTCAGCGGCGACGGCATGAACTACGAGGCCCTGCTCGAAGCCGCCTTTCGAAGCGAGGCCGCCCGGTGCGGGCTCGGCGACGACGCCGTCGACGTGGTGCGCGCCCGCGAACGCGACCTGCCCGACCAACTCGGCGCGCTGGTCAAGTCCCCCGGCGGCGGGCCCACCGCGGCGCTGGCCGCGCACGAGAGCGTCGCGGCGGCGCTCTACCGCGAGTTCTCCCGGCGCGGTCTTCGGATCGGGGCGGACGTGGCGGTGATCGGCGCCTCGCCGGTCATCGACAACCGCGCCCTCACGCCGCGCCTCTCGCATTTCGACGCCGACCTCGACGCCGCGGGGGTCGCGCTCGGCGAAGGCGTCATCCGCCAGCTCAGCGGCCGGCGGTCGCTTCAGCCCGAGACCGGCCCCAAGCTGATCCCGATGCGCTTCGCCCCGCAGGAAAGCCACCTGCGCACCAGCGACGCGCTCCCGGTCACAGCCTGACCCAGGCGGCGTTGCGCGCCGAGGAGCGGGCGCAGGCGTCCACGAAGGCGACGCCGGCGACGCCGTCCTCGACGGTGGGAAACATCACCTCCGCGGGCGTCGGCGCGCCGGCCTTGCGGGCCTGGATGGCGCGCGCGGCCTCCGCGTAGATCGTCCCGAAGGCCTCCAGATATCCCTCGGGATGGCCCGAGGGAACCCGGCTGACCCGCGCCGCCTCGGGTCCGGCGCCGTGGCCGGCGCGGGTGATCAGGCGCCGCGGCTCGCCGAGCAGGCCGAACCAGAGATGATTCGGGCTCTCCTGCGACCACTCGATCCCGCCCCTGGAGCCGAACACCCGCAGCCGCAGGTCGTTCTCGACGCCCGCCGCGACCTGGCTGCACCAGAGCACGCCCCGCGCGCCCCCGGCGTAGCGCAGCAGCACGTTGGCGTTGTCGTCCACACGGCGGCCGGGAACGAAGCTCTGCAGATCGGCGGCCACCGCCTCGAGCGTCAGGCCGGTGACGAAGGCGGCGATGTTGAAGGCGTGGGTGCCGATGTCCCCCGTCGAGCCGCCGACGCCGGTCCGGGCCGGATCGGTGCGCCAGGCCGCCTGCTTCTGGCCCTCCTGCTCGATCGGCTTGGCGAGCCAGTCCTGCGCGTATTCGACCTGGACCACCCGGATCTCGCCCAGGAGCCCGTCGCGGATCATCGCGCGCGCGTGCCGCATCATCGGATAGCCGGTGTAGTTGTGGGTGAGCACGAAGAGCGCGTCGCTGGCCTCGGCGGCCTTCTTAAGCGCCTTCGCCTCGGCGAGCGTCGCGGTCAGAGGCTTGTCGCAGATCACGTGGATGCCGCGTTTGAGGAACTCCCGCGCGACGGGCGCGTGCAGGTCGTTGGGCGTGACGATCGCCACGGCCTCGATCCCGTCCTTCAGCCGCGCCTCGCGCCTGGCCATCGCCTTGTAGTCGTCGTAGATCCGGTCAGGCGCGAGGCCGAGCGCGCGGCCGCTCTCCAGGGCGCGCTCCGGCGTCGAGGACAACGCGCCGGCGACGAACTCGTAGTGGTCGTCCATGCGCGCGGCCAGCCGGTGCACGGCGCCGATGAAGGCGTCCCTGCCGCCGCCGACCATGCCGAGCCGGATGCGCGGCGGTTTCGTCTCGGTCATTGCTGTCCTCCCTCCAGCGGTTTTCGGAAGTTGTCGACGAAGCCGCGCCGGCGCGCAAGCGCGCCGTCCGGGTTCAGCCAGTTGGCAGCGCCGCGTCGATGCGGGCCAGGACGTGCTCGGCGACGCGCCCTTGCACCTCTTCGGGCAGGCCGAGCTCGGCCATCGCTTCGGTCTGCAGGATCGAGGCAAGTCCATGGATGGTCGACCAAACAAAGATCGCCTCCGCCCCGACGCGGTCGCTGTCGGGCGTGTCGCCGAGAATGCGCGACAGCACGGCGCGCAGCTGGTCGAAGGCGCCGCAGCCCCGCTCAAGCATCCCGGGATGATCCTCGGGTTTCGGCAGCCGCGCCCCGAACATCAGCCGGTACTCGAGCGGCTTCGCGGCGGCGTAGGCGAGATAGCGCCGGCCGAGCCGGGAGAGGTCGCCGCGCGGGTCTTCGCTGTGCGGCACCTCGGCGAGATCGGCGTCGAAGTCCCGGAAACAGCGGTCGACCACGTCCGCGAGCAGGTAGTCGCGGCTGCGGAAGTGGCGGTAGGGCGCCTGATGAGACACTCCGAGCCGCCGCGCCACCTCGCGCAGGCTCAGATCCTCGATGCCGACGTCTCGGATGATGTCGAGCGCCTCGCTGACGCAGGCGGACTTCAGATCCTCGTAGGCTTTCACGCGTTCGTTCATCGACGCCTCCTCGGGCCGGGACTTGCACATATTCGGGTGCGACCCCGGGCGATTGCAAGGCCGCAGCGAGGGATGAAGAAAAATGTTGACACCGTCTACTTGGCGGAATATCTCGCAATGTAGACGCTGTCAACATGCCGCACGATGGGGGGACCATGCCGCAATCCGAACTCGAAACCACCACATCGGTGTCCCGTTGGACAGGCGTGGTCCTGCGGGCCGCGATCGGTCTCACCGTGGTCGCAGCGGTCGGCGTTGGCGTCGCATCCCTGCACCAGCGGGCCGGAGCGGACGCCTCGGTCCGTCCTCCCGACCCGACGCCCGTGCGGGCGGAGGTGGTTCGTCTCGAGCCCGGCTACGTCGAGACCCGGCGCTTCGCCGGTCGGGTGGAGCCGGCGCGCGCCACCGCGCTCGGCTTCGAGCGCCCGGGGCGGCTGGTGGAAGTGCTGGTCGACGAAGGCGACGTGGTGGACGCCGGCGCGGTGCTTGCGCGGCTCGACACGATCGAGCTCGAGAGCGCCCGCGCCGAGCTGACCGCGACCATCGACGCCCAGACCGCGGCGCTCGAACTCGCGCGCCTGACCAACGAGCGGCAGGCCGGACTCACCGATCGCGCCGTCAGCGCCCAGCGCCGCGACGAGGCGCGGCTTGGGCTGGCCGAGGCCGGCGCCCGGCTGGCCGCGACCGAAGCGGCGCTCCAGCGCATCGACATCGATATCGCCAAGTCCGAGCTTCGCGCGCCGTTCGCCGCCTCCGTCGCCATGCGATCGGCCGACGAGGGCGCGATCGTCGCGCCCGGCGAACCGGTCCTCCAGCTTCAGGAGGCGGTCGCGCCGCTGGCCCGGATCGGCGTCACCGAGGACGTGGCCGCGACGCTCGCCGTCGGCCGCGCCTACGCGCTCGAGGACGAGACCGCGACCTGGTCCGCGACCCTGCGCGCGCTCGGCCCCGCGGTCGACGCCGGCAGCCGCACGCTCGACGCGCTCTTCGAGATCGACGCCGACGATCCGCCGCCCGCCGGCGCGATCGTCCGCTTCGCCGCCGAGCGCTTCCACCCTGCGCCGGGCGCCTGGGCGCCGCTGACCGCGCTCACCGAGGGCGCGCGCGGGCTCTGGTCGGTCTTCGTGATCGACGGCGCCGACGACGGGGCCGGGGTCCGCCGCGAGAGCGTGCGCGTGCTGGCCGTCGACGGCGACCGCGCCTTCGTCGCAGGCGCGCTGCCCGACGGCGCGCGCATCGTCGGAACCGGCGCCGAGCGCATCATCCCGGCTCAGCCGGTGCGCGTCGTCGCCAGCGCGGAGTGAGGCCCATGGAGACCTGGTTCTTCCGCAACCCGCGCGCCTTCGTGCTCGCGATCCTGCTGATCGTCGCCATGGGCCTCTCGGGCCTGCTGACCATCGGCCGGCAGGAGGATCCGACGATCACCAATATCTTCGCCACCGTGCTGGCCCCCTGGCCTGGCGCTGCGCCGGAGCGCGTCGAGGCGTTGGTCACCGAGAAGATCGAGGCCGAACTGCGCGGCGTCTCCGCCATCGCCGAGATCGCCTCGGTCTCGCGCACCGGGCTCGCGGTCATCCAAATCGAACTCGACGAGTTGCTGCCGAAGGACGGCATCGAGGCGGCCTGGGCCGACGTGCGCGAGGCGCTCGACGACGCCGAAGTCGAGCTGCCCGCCGGCGCCGGCGCGCCGGAGCTGCGCAACGACAGCGGCGGCACCTACACCTCGATCAGCGCGCTGACCCAGCGCCCGGGCGACGCTCGCGACCTCGGGCTGCTCGCCCGCATGGGGACCGAGCTTCAAGACCGGCTGCGCGGCCTGCCCGGCGTCGAGGCGGTGGAGATCTACGGGGCGCCGGCCGAGGAGATCCATGTGACCGTCGATCCCGTCGCCCTCGCCGGCCTCGGACTGCGCGTCGCCGACGTCTCCGCCGCCATCGGCGCGGCCGACGCCAAGCTCGGCGCCGGCCAGACCCGCGGGACGCGGCTCGACATGGTGGTCGAGCTCGACGGCGAGATCGCCGACCTGGAGCGCATCCGCGCGATCCCGCTCGGAGCGGACGCGTCGCCGCGGGTCGGCGACGTCGCCGAGGTGGGCTTCGCGACTGCAGGATCCGCCCGAGAGCCTCGCCTGGCGCGACGGCGCGCCGGCGGTGCTGGTCGCAGCGCGAATGACCCCCGACCTGCAGGTCGACGCCTTCATGGGCGAAGTCCGGGCCCGGCTGGCCGACTTCGAGGCCGGCCTGCCCGCCGGCGTCGTACACCGGCTGATCTTCGACCAGTCGGAATACACCAGCGCCCGCTTCGCCGCGCTCGGGGTCAACATGGGGCTCGGCGTGGCGCTCGTCGTTCTGGTGCTGCTCGTGACCCTGGGTCTTCGGGCGGCGATCGTGGTCGGCGCGGCGATCCCGCTCGCCGGGCTGATGTCGATCTACGCGATGAAGCTCGCGGGCGTGTCGATCCACCAGATGTCGGTGACCGGGCTGATCGTCGCGCTCGGCCTGCTCGTGGACGGCGCGATCGTGATGACGGACGAGGTGCGCCGCCGCATCGCCGAGGGCGCGACCCGGCTCGACGCCGTCGGCGGGTCCGTGCGCCGGCTGGCGACGCCGCTGCTCGCCTCCACGCTGACCACCGTGCTGGCTTTCGCGCCGATGGCGCTCCTGCCCGGGCCGGTCGGCGACTTCGTCGGCTCGATCGCCAAGTCGGTGATCATCATGCTGGTCGCATCCTTCGTGCTGGCGCTGACGATCACGCCGGCGTTGGCGGGCTGGCTCCTGCCCGACCCACGCTCGCAAGCGCCGGTGCGCTGGTGGCGCGACGGGTTGCGCGTCCCGCCGCTCGAGCGCGCCTTCGCCGCCTCGATCGGCGCATCGCTGCGCCATCCGCTGCTGGCGATCCTGATCGCGCTGGCGCTGCCGGTGGCGGGCTTCCTGTCGTTCCCGACCTTGACCGCGCAGTTCTTTCCCGGCGCCGACCGCAACCAGTTCCACGTGCAGATGCGGCTCTCGGGCCAGGCGGCGATCGGCGCCACCGACGCGACCGCCGCCCGCGGCCGACGCGATCCTGCGCGAGACGCCGGGCGTCGAGCAGGTCGCCTGGGTGATCGGCGAGAGCGCGCCGGCGTTCTACTACAACATGTCGATGGACCAGGACGGCGTCAGCGCCTTCGCCGAAGCGCTGGTGACCACCGCGAGCCCCGAGGCCACCGCCCGGATCGTTCCGGAGCTTCAGGCCCGGCTCGACGCCGCTCTGCCTGAAGCGCAGGTGATCGTGCGGGACCTGGTGCAGGGCCCGCCCGTCGCCGCGCCGATCGAGTTGCGCTTCGTCGGCCGCGATCTGGAGACGCTGCGCGCACTCGGCGAGCGGACACGGGCGATCATGGCGGAGGTTCCGGGCGTCACCCAGACCCGGGCCGCGCTCGCCGGCGCGCCGCCCAAGGTGCAGGTCACGCTTGACGAGGACCGCGTCGCCGCCGCCGGGCTCACGCTGGCCGAAGTGGCCGCCGACCTCCGCGACCAGCTCGACGGCGCCACCGGCGGAAGCCTGCTTGAAGGCCCCGAGGAGATGCCGGTGCGGGTGCGCGTCGCCGGCGCGCAACGCGCCGCAGCGGACGTCTTCGCCGACCTCGCCGTGCTCGGCCCGGACGCCCGCGCCCGCGCCGCCGACGGGGCCTACCCGGGCGTGCCCCTGACCGCGCTCGGCGCGGTCACGCTCGAACCCTCCGACAGCCAGATCAACCGCCGCAACGGCGAACGGGTCAACCTGGTGCAGGCCTTCGTCGCGTACGGCGTGCTGCCCGAGGAGGCGCTGGCCGAGGTTCGCGCCCGCCTCGCCGCCGAGCCGGATTTTCCGCCCGAGGGCTACCGGCTGGAATTCGGCGGAGACGCGGACGCCCGCGCCGACACGGTCAACAACCTCATGGCGACACTGGCCATGGTGGTCGCGCTCACGCTGGCGACGCTGGCGCTGAGCTTCGGCTCGTTCCGGCTGACCGCGATCACTCTGGTGGTGGCGGTGCTCGCCATGGGGCTGAGCATCCTGGCGCTGGCGCTCTTCCGCTACCCGTTTGGCATCAACGCGCTGATCGGGGTGATCGGCTCGATCGGCGTCTCGATCAACGCCGCGATCATCGTGCTCTCGGCGCTGAACGAGGATCCGCGCGCCCGCGTGGGCGACCTCGGCGCCATGCGGGAGGTGGTCACCCGGTCGAGCCGGCACATCGTCTCGACCACCATCACCACCTTCGGCGGCTTCCTGCCGCTGATCCTCGCCGGCGGCGGCTTCTGGCCGCCCTTCGCGATGGCGGTCGCGGGCGGCGTTCTGCTCTCGACCGTGGTGAGCTTCTACTTCACCCCGCCGATGTTCCGGCTGCTGATGGCGCGCGGCCCCGCCGCGGACGCGGCGCCGGCGGCGGCCGCCTGAGGTTCAGACGGCCACGGACCAGTCGAGCGCCTTGGACAGATGCTCGAGCGCCAGCGTGCCCTGCCGCGAATTGCCGTAGCGGTCGAGCCCCGGCGACCAGACCGCCACCGAGGCCTTGCCCGGCACCACCGCGAGGATGCCGCCGCCGACCCCGCTCTTGGCCGGCACGCCGACCCGGCAGGCGAAGGCGCCCGAGCCGTCGTAGTGTCCGCAGGTCAGCATCAGCGCGTTGATGCAGCGCAGGTGCCGCGCGGCGATGAGCCGCCCCGCGCGCCCGGGTTCGAGCAGGAACCGCCCGGCGCGGGCCAGCTGCGCGCAGGTCATCTCCACCGCGCACTGGTGGAAATAGGCCCCGAGCACGGCGTCCACATCGTTGCGCAGGTTGCCGCAGGCCCGCAGGAAATGCGCGATCGAGGCGTTGCGGTCGCCGTGCTCGGCCTCGGACCGCGCCACGGCGTCGTTGATGAAGATGTTCTCGTCCGCCGCCTCGGCGCGCAGGAACCGCAGCAGTTCCGCCAGCATCTCCCTGGGCGCGCGCGCGTCGAGCAGCGCGTCGGTGACCACGATCGCGCCGGCGTTCACGAAGGGATTGCGGGGCCGCCCGTCCTCGAGCTCGAGCTGGATGATCGAGTTGAACGGGTTGCCCGAGGGTTCCTGGCAGACCCGCCGCCACAGCCGGTCGCCGTGCCGGCCGAGCGCCAGCGCCAGCGTGAAGGCCTTCGACACGCTCTGGATCGAGAAGAACCGGTCCGCGTCGCCGGCCGACCACTGCCGCCCGTCGAGCGTGCAGACACTGATCCCGAACTGCCGCGGATCGACGCCCGCAAGCTCCGGGATGTAGCTCGCGACCGCGCCCCAGTCGTCCTGCTCGCGGGCCCGCGCGACGACCTCATCGAGCAGCCGCTGCAGCCCCTTCGGCGCGGACCGGCGTCCGGACATGTCCCCACCCTCTCCCGCCAAGGCTCCCGGAGCGCCTGCTAGTCGATCTCCGCCACGCGGTCGCCGTCGAGGATCGGCCGCACGAACTCTGGCCGCGTCTCGCCACCGGCGACCGCCGCGGCGAGTCGCTCTTCGGCGGCGCGCACCTTCTCCAAGCCGGCGATCGCGGCGTCGATCTGCGCGAAAGGCACGCAGACGACCCCATCCTCGTCGCCGATCACGATGTCACCCGACGCCACGGTCCGTCCCCCGAGCGTCACCGGCAACCCGGCGGACGCCGGGCCGATGCAGTTCGGGGAATCCGGCGTGAGTCCGCTGGCGAAGACCGGCACCCCGACGCGTCGCAGCCCGGCGAGGTCACGCACGCAGCCGTCGGTGACCAGGGCGGCGACGCCCCTGTTGCGTGCGATCTCTGCCACGACGTCTCCGAGCACCGCCGTCTCGCGATATCCATCGACGGCGATGACCAGCACGTCGCCCGGCTCGGCGATCTCGAGCGCCGCATAGACGCCCAGCACGTCCGCCGGGCCGGCGTGCGCCGTCAGCGCGACGCCGCAGAACGCCGCGGCCCCCTCCAGCACCGGCCCGATGTCCGGCCCCAGCGCCGCCCGCCCGCCGAGCGCGTCGGCGACGTTGCCGGTCTGGGCCCCGGCGAAGGCCGCGACCTGCTCCGGGGTCGGTCGCGGATAACCGCGGCGCAGCCGCACCAGCGGCGGTTGCTCGATCATCGCCGCGCCCCTTGCGTCAATGGTTGTCCCGCGGCATGCCCCTGGTCTGGGCGATGCGCTGGTACTTCACCGCCGGCTCCAGCACCGCGCCGGTCTCCAGCTCGCCCACCATGCCGCGCTGGATCTCCTGCCAGGGCGACTGCGAGTCGGGATAGGCGTAGCCGCCCGCCGCCTCCAGCTCCGCCCGCCGCGAGGCGATCTCGGCGTCGTCGACCAGAACGTTCAGCGTCCCGGCGTTGAGATCCAGCGCCACCCGGTCGCCGGTCCGGATCAGCGCCAGCGCGCCGCCCGACGCCGCCTCGGGGCTGGCGTTCAGGATAGACGGGCTGCCGCTCGTGCCCGACTGCCGCCCGTCGCCGACGCAGACGAGCGACGTGACGCCGCGCTTGAGCAGGTAGTCGGGCGCGCGCATGTTCACCACCTCGGCCGCGCCGGGATAGCCCTTCGGCCCGACCCCGCGGATGAAGAGCAGCGTGAACTCGTCGATGGCAAGCGCGGGATCGTCGATGCGCGCGTGGTATTCCTCGGGCCCGTCGAACACCACCGCGCGGCCCTCGAAGGCGTTGGGGTGGTCGGGGTTCTCCAGGTAGCGCTTGCGGAACTCCGGCGAGATCACGCTCATCTTCATCACCGCGGAGTTGAAGATGTTGCCGCGCAGCACCCGGAAGCCCGCCCGCTCCTTGAGCGGCCGGTCGAACGGGCGAATGACGTTCTCGTCCATGATCTCCGCGTCGCGGCAGTTCTCGCCCATGCTGCGCCCGTTGGCGGTGATCGCGTCCTCGTTGATCAGGCCCTGGCCGATGAGCTGCGCCACCACCGCCGGCACGCCGCCGGCGTGGTAGTAGTCCTCGCCCAGGTACTCGCCGGCCGGCTGCAGGTTCACGAGCAGCGGCACCTCCTCGCCGTAGGTCTGCCAGTCCTCGATGTCGAGCTCGACCCCGACGTGGCGCGCGATCGCGGCCAGATGGATGGGCGCGTTCGAGGATCCGCCGATGGCGGAATTGACCCGGATGGCGTTGATGAAGGCGTCGCGGGTCATGATGTCGGAGGGCTTGAGGTCCTCGGCCACCATGTCGACGATCCGCCGCCCGGTGCGCCAGGCCATCTCCTGCCGGTCGCGGTAGGGCGCGGGGATCGCCGCCGAGCCCGGAAGCTGCATGCCCAGCGCCTCGGCGAGGCTGTTCATGGTCGTCGCCGTGCCCATGGTGTTGCAGTAGCCCGTCGATGGCGCCGAGGAGGCGACGAGGTCGATCATGCCCTCGTAGTCGATCTCGCCCCGCGCCAGCATCTCCCGCGCCGTCCACATGATGGTGCCCGAACCGGTGCGCTGGCCCCGGAACCAGCCGTTGAGCATCGGCCCGACCGACAGCGCGATCGCCGGCAGGTTCACCGTCGCCGCCGCCATCAGCAGCGCCGGCGTTGTCTTGTCGCAGCCGATGGTCAGAACCACCCCGTCGATGGGATAGCCGTAGAGCACCTCCACGAGGCTGAGATAGGTGAGGTTGCGGTCGAGCGCCGCGGTGGGGCGCTTGCCGGTCTCCTGGATCGGATGCACCGGAAACTCCATCGGGATGCCGCCGGCGTCGCGGATGCCGTCGCGCACCCGCTTGGCGAGCTCGATGTGATGGCGGTTGCAGGGGCTGAGGTCCGAGCCGGTCTGGGCGATGCCGATGATCGGCTTGGCCGACATCAGCTCCTCGCGGCTGACGCCGTAGTTGAGGTAGCGCTCGAGATAGAGCGCCGTCATGTCCGCGTTGTCCGGATTGTCGAACCAGGCGCGCGAACGCAGCTTGCCGGCGGTCGTGGAACTCATGGCGCATCCTCCCGTTTGTTTGCACAAGCTATGGAGCCGAACCGGCCGGCGATGCAACCGCCTCCCGGGAGCGCCGGGGGTCGCGGGGCGTCAGTCCCCGCCGCCCCCGCCATGCAGGGGCAGGGCTGCGACCCGCGCGTCGATCTCCGCGACGAGGCCGGCGTAGGCGGCGCTCTCCAGATCGCCGTAGCGCGCGCGGAACTCCGCCTCCGAAAGCCCCGACGGCAGCCCGTCGAGCGCGGGCAGCAGGTCGTCCTCGTCCTCGATCCGCGCCAGCATCGCCAGCCAGTCCTCCGGCGGCGCGTCGAGGAAGGTCCGCGCAAATCGCACGCCCGCCGCGTTCGCCGCCATGTCGTCGAAGCTGAAGCCGCTGCCGCCCGCGCCGCTGTCGAGCAGCTCCTTCAGCTCGCCCACACCGGTCGCGGTGCGCGCGCCGCTCATCACCGCCAGCGCCGCGGACACCGTGAAGTGCTGGCGCAGATCGACGCGGCCGCGCAGGGTGGTGTTGCGGCAATGGTTGCCCGCACCGAGCATCCGCGCGTTGGGCGTCACCCCGATCGCGCCGCCGATCGCCGGATCGCCGCAGTAGAGCCCCAGCGCCAGCAGCGCCGAGGACATCTCCGCGGTCGCGTCGCCGTCCGCAAGCTCCGCCGCCTTGCGCACCGCGTGTACGAGGTAGGGCAGCGCCGAGCCCTCGTGCGGCAGAGCGCCTTCCGCGCCCTCGCGGTCGAGCCACCACAGATGCGTGAAGATCGCCTTGACCCGCCCGCCGGAGATGTCGAGGCCGCGCCGGCGGATCCGTTCGAAGAGCGCGCGGCGGTCGTCCTCGGAGAAGGCGAAGCCCACCGTCAGCACGCCGCCCTCGGTGCTGACCGAGCGCACGCCGTCCCAGGCCGCCGAGCCGAGCCCGTCGCCGAGATAGCGGTCGAGCGCCGCCCGCGCGATCGGGGCGACCATGCCCGCGGGCACCGGCACCCCCGCGAGGCTCGCCGCGGCGATGCGGATGCCATCCTCGGAGGGCGCCACCAGAAGCGAGACCGGGATCGCCGGCGCGCCGGGAAGCTGGGCGGCGGCGAGCGAGGCGGTGATCGCGAGTCCGTCCTCGCCGATCTCCGCGCGTCCCTCGAACCCCTCCGTGATCCGGCTGGCGGAGGCGAGCACCGCGTTGAACTCCGCCTCGCCGATGCTCCAGGCGCCGCCGGCGTCCGCGCCGATCAGCACGTCGCGCAGCTCGCGCGCCACCTCGCGGGCCAGGGCCGCGTCGGCGGCGTCGGGGGGCGCGGCGCGCGCGTCGTCCCAGCGAAGCGGCCCGAGCGCCGCCGCCACGCCGAGGCCCGCCGCCAGCGCCAGGGCGACGCCGGCCCGGCGCAGCCGCCGCCGCGACGGCGAAACCTCTCGGGGCGAACGCATGGTCATCGGCCAGTCCATGCCGGCGTCCGCCGGCCCGGGCAAGCGCGGCGGGCGCACGTTTGCGCGAAGGGGCGGGCGCGCCTCAGACCAGAACCGGCTCGGCCACCTGCGCGCCAACCCCGAAGACGCGCTTGTAGCGCTCGATCTGGTCGGGCGGGCCCATCGCCTTGACCGGGTTGTCCGAAAGCTTGACCGTCGGTCGGCCGTTGGCCGAGACCGCCTTGCACACCAGGCTGAACGGGGCGAGCGCGTCGCCGGGCGCGAGGCCCCGGAAGTCGTTGGTCAGCAGCGTGCCCCAGCCGAAGCCGATCTTGACCTGGCCGTGAAAGCGCGCGTGCAGCGCCTCGATCGCAGCGACGTCGAGCCCGTCGGAGAAGATCACCAGCTTCTCGCGCGGGTCCTGGCCGCGGCTCCGCCACCAGGCGATCGCGGTCTCCGCGCCCTCCACCGGGTCGCCCGAATCGATGCGGATGCCGGTCCAGGCCGCCAGCCAGTCCGGAGCCCCCTCGAGGAACCCCTTCGTGCCGTAGGTGTCGGGCAGGATGATGCGCAGGTTGCCGTCGTAGTCGCGCTGCCACTCCTCGAGCACCCGGTAGGGCGCCTGGCGCAGCGCCGCGTCGTCCTCGGCGAGCGCCGCGTAGATCATCGGCAGCTCGTGGGCGTTGGTGCCGATCGCCTCGATGTCGTGGCGCATGGCGATCAGGCAGTTGGACGAGCCGGTGAACTTCTCGCCCAGGCCCTCGATCATCGCCTGCACGCACCAGTCCTGCCACAGGAACCCGTGCCGACGACGGGTGCCGAAATCGGAGATGCGCAGACCGGGCAGCGCGCGCAGCTGCTCGATCTTCTCCCAGACCCGGGTCATGGCGCGGGCGTAGAGCACCTGGAGCTCGAACTTGCCCATGCCGTTGACCACCGCGCGCGACCGCAGCTCCATCAGGATCGCGAGCGCCGGGATCTCCCAGAGCATCACATCGGGCCAGGGTCCGCGGAAGCTGAGCTCGTACTGGTCGCCGCGCCGCGTGAGCTCGTACTCCGGCATCCGGAACGCCTCGAGCCAGGCCATGAACTCCGGGCGGAACATCGCGCGCTTGCCGTAGAAGACGTTGCCGCGCAGCCAGGTGCCCTCGCCGCGGCTCAGCCTGAGCCCGCGCACGTGGTCGAGCTGTTCGCGCAGCTCGCCCTCGTCGATCAGTTTCGCCAGCGGCAGCGTCTTGGTGCGGTTGATCAGGCTGAACTCCACCTCGACGCCGGCGTGGCGGTCGAACACCGACTGCAGCATCAGGAGCTTGTAGAAGTCGGTGTCGATAAGCGACCGGATGATCGGATCGATGCGCCAGGCGTGGTCGTAGACGCGTTTGGCGATGTCGGTCATTGCGCCGATCCGATCCGGTCGGCGGCCCGCGCGAACCCGACGCCCGCCGCCGCCATCTCCGCGCGCGCCCGCTCCAGCGAGCCGTCCAGATCGATCGCCCGCGTCGCGTCCTCGAGCACCAGCACCTCGTAGCCGAGCCGCCGGGCGTCGAGCGCCGACCAGGCCACGCAGAAATCGAGCGCCAGCCCCACCAGGCAGAGCCGCCCGACCCCGCGTTCGCGCAGATAGCCGTCGAGGCCGGTGCGCGTGGTCCGGTCGTTCTCGAAGAACGCCGAATAGCTGTCGACGCCCGGCCTGAACCCCTTGCGGATCACCGCGTCGAAGCCGTCGTGGCGCAGGTCGGGATGGAACTCCGCGCCGGGCTGACCTTGCACGCAATGCGCCGGCCAGAGCACCTGCGGGCCATAGTACATGTCCTTCGTCGAATAGGGCTCGGCCCCGTCGTGGTTCGCGGCGAAGGACGCGTGGTCGGCCGGGTGCCAGTCCTGGGTCAGGACCCGGACGTCGAAGGCCGGCGCCAGCGCGTTGACGAGCGGCACGATCCGGTCGCCCTCGGCCACCGCCAGCGCCCCGCCGGGGCAGAAATCCACCTGCACGTCGATGGCGACCAGCGCCGTGAGATCAGTCGCGGTCATGCGGGCTCCGTCCCGGGCGCGCCGCCCGGTGCGGCGCCGGCGGAGACTGACAGCCGGCCTGTGGATAATCAACTCCCGTCCGCGCGGGCGCGGGCGCGGGCGCGAGCGGGAGGACGGGCGCTACGGGTCCCGGCGGCCGGCCGCCCGCGCGATGTCGCCGCCGAGGCGCAGCAGCCGCGCGGTCTCCTCGGCGCACTGGTCGGCGGCGACCCGCAGGCACGTCGCCTGGAGCCGGCCGAGACCGGCGAGGTCGCGGCAGTCGAGCAGCGCCCGCTGCGCCTCAAGGCCGCTCCGGATCCGCCCGGCGACCGTCTCGGCCATGCCGCGCCGCGCCGCCTCGAACCCGGCGAGCACCGCCGCGCTGTTGGCTTCCATCGTCTCGATCGCCTGCTGCTGGCTGAGGATGACCCGGTCGATCAGCGCGTCCTGCGCCGAATTCGAGCCCCTCGCCGAGAAGCGCCTCGCCTGCATCCGCCGCCATGGCCTCCGATCCTCCATCCAGCCCGGAAACCGACCCCCTACACGCAGGCCGAGTTGAGTTTGTTGATCCAGATCAACTCCGGATAGATCATGGCGGATCGTCACGCGGCTGTCGCAGGATCGTCGCAGGGTGTGCCTGCGCGGTTAATTCCCGGCCGGAACCGGTCAGGATCGCGCTGCGTCGCCGTGGGGGCGGCGCCCGGTCGGGGAGATCCGGATGAGCGTTTCCGAGACCCCGACCCCGGCGCCAGCCGGATGGGGCGAACTGGCGCGGACCTGGGCCGGGGTGGGGCTGACGTCCTTCGGCGGCCCCTCGGCCCAGATCGCGCTCATGCACCGCGTCCTCGTCGAGGAGAAGCGCTGGCTGTCCGAGCAGCGATTCCTCGGCGCGCTCAGCTTCTGCATGCTGCTGCCGGGACCCGAGGCGATGCAGCTCGCCACATGGTCGGGCTGGCGCACCCACGGGGTGCGGGGCGGCATCATCGCCGGGCTGCTCTTCGTGGCGCCGGGCGCGGTCGTCATGCTGGCCCTCGCCGCGATCTACGCCGTCTGGGGCGCCACGGCGCTGGTCGAGACGCTGTTTCTCGGGGTCAAGTCGGCGGTGCTCGTCGTCGTGCTCCAGGCGCTCGCGCGAATCGCCGGGCGGGCTCTGACCGACCGGCTGAGCTGGCTGGTCGCCGCCGCCGCCTTCGTGGCGATCTTCTTCTTCGCCGCGCCGTTCCCGCTGATCCTGCTCGCGGCCGCGGCGATCGGCGCCGTCGCCGCCCGCGCCGCGCCGCCGGGCGCCGGGCCCGGCGTCGCCCTGCCCGCGCCGGGGCCGACGCTGCGCACCGCCGCGCTCTGGAGCGCGATCTGGCTCGCGCCGCTCCTCGCGCTGGGGCTCCTCCCCGGCGCGGAGCTTCTCGCCGAGATCGGCTGGTTCTTCGCCTGGCTCGCGGTGGTGACCTTCGGCGGCGCCTACGCGGTGCTCGCCTACATGGCCCAGGCGGTGGTCGCGGACTTCGGCTGGCTCGCGCCCGGCCAGATGATCGACGGCCTCGGCCTCGCCGAGACCACGCCCGGCCCGCTGATCCTCGTCACCCAGTTCGTCGGCTTCCTCGCCGGCTTCCAGCCGGCGGCGCGCCGGCCTGGGCCTTCGGGCTCGCCGGCGCCGCCGTCGCGCTCTGGGCCACCTTCGCGCCGTGCTTCCTGTGGATCTTCGTCGGCGCCCCCTACGTGGAGTGGCTCAACGCCGAGTCGCGGCTGCGCGGCGCGCTCGCCGGCGATCACCGCCGCGGTGGTCGGCGTCATCCTCAACCTCGCCTCTGGTTCGCGCTCCACGTCTTCTTCGGCGCGGTCGACCGGATCACGCTCGGGCCGCTCACCCTCTGGACCCCCGACCTCGCCACGCTCGACCCGCGCGTCGTGGCGCTCGCGGCGCTCTCCGCGGCGCTCCTGCTCTGGCGGGGCTGGTCGGTTCCCGCCACCCTCGCCGCCGCCGCCGCCGCCGCGCTCCTGCTCGCCGCCGCGACCGGCTG
>CAVOZD010000024.1:0-137181 GCA_963700835.1 uncultured Alphaproteobacteria bacterium | reverse complement strand
GGTAGTCGCCGGCGTCCCGCGGGATCGGCAGTTCGCTGACGCTGTTGAAGACCCGATAGAAGTTGCGGGCGAAGAACCGCTTGGAGAAGCTGTCGGCGAGGCGGTCCGCCCGGACCCCGATCACCACGTCTGCGCCCTCGCGCCATGGGCTGATGAATTCGCCGATGATCTCGGGCGGGTCCTGAAGGTCCATGTCCATCGGCACCACGACATCGCCGCGCGCCACTTCGAGCCCGGCGGTCAGCGCCGCCTCCTTGCCGAAGTTCCGCGACGAGAGATGACGCGCAGCTCGGGCGTGTTGCAGCCCTGTTCCTGGCGGATTGCGCGCGGTGTCGTCGCGGCTGCCGTCGTCGACGCAGATGATCTCAAAGGCGGCGACCTCTCGCCTCAGGACCGGCACGACGCGCCTGAAAAACGCCGGGCGCTCGCTTCCTCATTGAAGCAGGGAACCACCAGTGAGAGGGTCGGGCTAGAGGCTGGCATGCCAGCAATCCGCCGGGTGGAGCGTCACATGCGATCAGCGCCACTGGCGGGACGGGCCGCCCATTCTTCGGAGGAGATGCACCCTCCAATGCTCCCGAACACGACCTTCAATCAACGCTGTCCACCCGTTGCCCATGCGACGTCTACTCTACAGACTTCCTGCGTTTCGGTCTCAGTTGGCGTCGCCGCCACGGCGGTGCCCGCCGTGCCGTCTACGCCGCCATTGCGCACTGGGGTCTGACGTCGCCGGCCCGCGCCCCCAACCTGGCGGCCTTCGCAGATGGCGCTCTCTGGTCTCCGTTCCGCGGCATCTCGTCTGGACGTTCTCCGAGAGGATGCAAGGCGCCGACCGGAGACGCAAGATCCGCGCCTTCGTGGCCTTTCTCGGGGTCGCCCTCGTCGGGCTGGGATGCAATGCGCTTGCCGTCCACATCTGCGTCGACCGGCTGGGCCTCGACCCGCTCTGGGCCGTGGCGCCCATGGTGCTGGTGACGCCGCTGGCACCTTCGGGCTCGCGCGCGGCCTCGCCTTTCGCTGAGCCCGCGCGCGCCGGGGCGTCACACGATGCCGCCGCCGGCTCCGGTGGCGGCAGGGCGTCCGCGGCCACGCGGGCGCGATAGCGCGACGCGCGATAGGCGGCGACCGGGCGCAGCGCCCCACCCTGACGCAGGCGCGCCTCGGCGAGGATCGGCTCGACGTCGGTGCGGAAGGCGGCCTTGAGCGTCTGGGAGGCCATAAGCGCGTCATTGGCCTCCTGACAGGCGGCGAGCGCCGCGCGATCGACGAGCGACGCCTGCGCATAGGCGCGCGCCACCTCGGCGGCGGAGACGATCAGGCTCTCGATCGGGTCGGTGACGTTGTGGGACTGGTCGAGCATGTGCGCGGGATTGAAGGCTCCGGGCCGCCCTTCGGCGTTCACCAGTTCGTTGAAGACCAGAAACAGCCGGTAGGGGTCGATGGCGCCGGTGTCGAGATCGTCGTCGCCGTACTTGGAATCGTTGAAGTGGAAGCCGCCGAGCTTGCCGAACTGGATGAGGCGCGCGACGATCATCTCGATGTTGACCGTCGGCGCATGGTGGCCGAGATCGACAAGGCAGAAGACCTGCGGCCCGAGCTCCTGCGCGATCAGATAGCTGGTGCCCCAGTCCTGGACCACGGTCGAGTAGAAGGCCGGCTCGAACAGCTTGTGCTCGATGAAGAGCCGCCAGTCGGCGGGAAGGCCCGGCGTAGATCTCGCGCATGGCTGTCGAGGTAGCGCTCGAGGGCGCGGCGGAAGTCCTGCCTGGCCGGGGAAGTTCGCCCCGGTCGCCGATCCAGACCGTGAGCGCCGTCGCGCCCAGGGCCTGGCCGAGCCGCGATGCACTCGAGGTTGTGGGCGACGGCCTGGCCGCGCACCGCGGTGTCCGTGTGGGTGAGGCATCCCGAACTTGTAGGAGGTGCGCCTGGCCCGGCTGATCCTGGAAGGTGTTCGAGTTCATCGCGTCGAAGCGCAGGCCGAGCGCGTCGGCGCGCTCGGTAAGCGCCGCCGGATCCTCGGGTCGATCCCAGGGAATGTGCAGCGACACGCTCGGCGTGGCACGTCACGAGCTGCTGGATCACCGTGCCGCAGTCGTCGAGCTTCTCGAAGACGTCGCGCGGCTCGCCGGGCGCCGGGGAAGCGCCCGAAGCGCGTCCCGCCCGTGCCGACGCCCCAGGAGGGGATGGCGACCCCGTAGGCGGCGACGCGGGCGACGATGTCCTCCACGTCGATCCCGCGACGGGCGAGATGCGCCGCGAGCCCGTCATAATCGGCGCTGTGACGGTCGAGATGCGCCGCGTTCTCTGCGGCGATCAGCTGGGGATCGATCATCTCGCGCATCGCGCGCCTCCTCGGGCTCAGCGCGGGAACGACTGGGCGTTGCCGGCGTCGACGTTCAGCATGTTGCCGGTGGACTTGGCCGCGCGTTCCCCGGCGAAGAAGGCCACCGCCTCGGCGATGTCCTCGGGATAGACGCTGCGCTTCAGGAGCGACCGCTGGCGGTAGTGGTCGTCGAGTTCTTCCGGCGCGAGGCCGTAGGTCGCGGCGCGTTCCGCGCGGCGGCTGTCGTCCCACATCCGCGAGCCGCGCAGCACCGCGTCGGGATTGACCACGTTGACCCGCACTCCCATCGGCGCGCCTTCGACGGCGAGGCAGCGGGCCAGGTGCGCCTCGGCGGCCTTGGCGGTCGAGTAGGCGGCGGCGTTGGCGCCGGCGGCGAGCGCGTTCTTCGAGGCGATGAAGATCACCGAACCACCGGCGGACTGGGCGGCGAAGGTGCGGAAGGCCGCGCGCGCGGCAAGGAAGTAGCCGGTCGCAAGAACGTCGATGTTGAGCCGCCATTCGGAGAGCGCGGTGTCGACCACGGGGTTGCCGGTGACGATGCCCGCGTTGGCGACGAGAATGTCGAGCCCGCCGAAGGCCCGCGCGGCGGCGTTCACGGCGGCGTCGACGCTGTCCTCCGAGGTCACGTCCATGACCACCGAGAACACCTGGTCGCGGCCGAGGGTCTTGGCGAGCGCCGCGTCGGTCTCACCCAGGGCGCCCGCGTCGCGATCGGTCAGGACCACCGCCGCGCCGTCGGCGCCGAGCCGCTCCGCGGTCGCCCGCCCGATGCCTCCGGCGGCCCCGGTGATGAGCGCGATCCGGCCCGAGAGCGGTCTCGGCTTTGGCATGCGCTGGAGCTTCGCCTCCTCGAGGAGCCAGTACTCGATGTCGAAGGCCTCCTGCTCCGGCAGGCCCCGATACCGGGAGACGCCGCTGGCGCCGCGCATGACATTGATGGCGTTGACGTAGAACTCGGCCGAGACCCGCGCGGTCGCCTTGTCCTTGGCAAGGGTGATCATGCCGACGCCGGGCACCAGATAGACCACCGGGTTGGGGTCTCGCATCGCCGGGCTGTCGGGCCGCCGACAGCGCGCGTAATAGGCCGCGTAGTCGCCGCGGTAAGCCTCCATCGCCGCGGGAAGGCGCTCCAAGGTGGCGTCGAGATCCGGCGCCGCCGGGTCGAAGTCGACGATCAGCGGCCGGATCTTGGTGCGCAGGAAATGATCCGGGCAGGAGGTGCCCATCGGCGCGAGCCGGCGCAATTCCTTCGAGCAGACGAACTCCAGCACCGGGTCGGAATCGTCGAAATGCCCGATCTTGTGCGCGTCGCCGAAGGCCATGCCGCGCAGGCGGGGCATGAGCCGCGCGGCGACATGGGCGCGCGCCTCCGCCGTCAGGGCGGGGGCGGAAGCGCCGCCGAAGGCCGGCCCGTCGTCGCGGGCGTCGAACCAGGCGATGGCGCGGTTGATCACGTCGATGGTCGTGGCGTAGCAGGCCTCCGGCGTGTCGCCCCAGGTAAAGAGCCCGTGGCCGCCGAGGATGACGCCCACCGCGTCGGGGTTTTCGAGGCAGAACCTTTCAAGCCAAAGACCCAGTTCGAACCCGGGTCGCCGCCAGGGCAGCCAGCCGATGGCGTCGCCGTAGATCTCGCGGGTCAGCCGCTCGCCGTCCTCCGACGCGGCCAGCGCGATGATCGCGTCAGGGTGCATGTGATCGACGAAGCGGCGCGGCACGTAGGCGTGCAGCGGCGTGTCGATGGAGGCGGCGCGCGGGTTGAGGTCGAAGGTGGCGTGGGGCAGGTAGCCGACCATCTCGTCCTCGTGCTCGGGACCGCGGTAGAGCGCCTTGAGCCCCTGCAGCTTGTCCATGTAGAGCGTGGAAAAGCCGTCGCGGCGGATGGTGCCGACGTCGCCGCCCGAGCCCTTGACCCAGAGAACCTCGACGCGCTCCCCGGTAAGGGGGTCGGACTCTTCGATCTTGGAGGACGTGTTCCCGCCGCCGAAATTGGTGATGCGCTTGTCCGAGCCGAGCAGGTTCGAGCGATAGACCAGCCGGTCCGCCTCGTCCATCGCCCCGGCGCGTTCCGCGTCCCACAGGTTCTCCAACAGCGCCGCCATGCCCGCCCTCCCGTTTCCGCCCGCATCACAATCAAGCGGCCGGGCTTGAGTCAATCGTTCTGCGGCGGTTGACAGCCGCGCGCTGCGGCGATCACCTCGCGCGAGGGGAGGGCCGGCGCGCATGGGCGAAGCTCGGGACCGGCCGCGGCGGGTGGCCGTCGTCGACATCGGCAAGACCAACGCCAAGGTGGCGCTGATCGACCTTGCGCAGCGGCGCGAGACGGCCGTGCGGGCGACGCCGAACGTTGTCGCGAGCGACGGGCCCTATCCGCACTTCGACGCCGACGCGCTCTGGACGTTCGTGACCGAGGGCCTGCGGGCGGTCGGGCGCGAAGGGACGGTCGATGCGATCTGCGTCACCACGCACGGAGCGGCGGCGGCGCTGATCGACGCGGAGGGCGGCCTGGCGCTGCCGCCGCTCGACTACGAGCACGACGGGCCGGAGGCGGTGGCCGACGCCTACGATCTCGCCCGGCCGGATTTCTCGCAGACAGGCTCGCCGCGGCTGCCGAACGGGCTGAACCTCGGGGCGCAGCTTTACTGGCAGGCGCGGGCGTTTCCCCGCGAATTCGGACGGGTCGCGGCGATCCTGCCCTGGCCGCAGTACTGGGCGTTCCGACTCTGCGGCGTGCGCGCGACCGAGGCGACCTCGCTCGGCTGCCACACCGACCTCTGGGCGGCGCGGGATGGCCGGTTCTCCAGCATGGTGGCCGCACAGGGCTGGACGGCGCTAATGCCGCCGCGCGCCCGGGCCGACGCGACGCTCGGCAGCCTCACGCCGGAGGTCGCGGCGGCGACCGGACTGCCGGCCACGACGCTGATTCTGGCCGGAGCCCACGACTTCAACGCCTCGCTGGTCCCGCATCTCGAGCGGACGCCGCCCTTCGCGGTCGTCTCCACGGGCACCTGGGTGATCGTCATGGCGATCGGCGGCGAGGAGGTGGCGCTCGACCCGAGCCGCGACACGCTGCTCAACGTCGACGTCGACGGGCGGCCGACGCCCTCGGCGCGGTTCATGGGCGGGCGGGAGTTCGAGATCGCTGCGGATGGCGCTGCGCCGGACGCGGGCGGCGTCCAGCGGGCGCTGGCCTCGGGCGCGATGCTGACGCCGTCGCTGGCGCGGGGCTCGGGGCCGTTCCCCTGGCGGACCGGCGGCTGGGACGCGGCGGCGGAGGGGCTGGATCCGGGCGCGCGGGCGGCGGCGGCGTCGTTCTATCTGGCGCTGATGACCGCGACCTGCCTCGATCTCGCGGGCGCGCGGGGACCGGTGGTGATCGAGGGGCCGTTCGGGGCGAACGCGGCCTATCTCGACATGCTTGCCGCCGCGGTCGACCGGCCGGTGCTGCTCGGCGGCGCGGCGACCGCCACGGCGATCGGCGCGGCGCTGCTCGCCGACCGCGGCCGGGCAGCGTCGGAGGCGGACACCCGCCACGAGGTGGCCCCGGACGCCCGGGCCCGGCTTGCGGCCTATGCTGCGGCTTGGCGCGCGCGAGTTGAGGGCTGAAGCGCGGGGCGCGTCAGTCCATATGGAACTGGAGGGGCAGCAGGTAGGGGAACTGCGTCTGGGGGTCGACGTCGATCTTCATGATCGGGGCCATCCAGGCGCCCCACTTCGCGTTCACCGGGTCGGCGGCGATCGCCTTGCGGCTGGCGTCGAGATCATCGGTCTCGAAGTAGCCGAAGAGCGTCAGACCGTGGCGGAAGATGCTGTAGTTGCGGATGCCGGCCCTGCGCAGCGCCTCGAGCATCTCCGGCCAGATCTCGTCGTGGCGGCGGCGGTATTCCTTCTCATATCCGGGGCGAACCTCGAGAACCCAGGCGTAGTTGGTCATGTTCCCTCCCCGGACCAGCGCCGCCAGCGGTCGCGCAGGCGCACGGTTTCCGTCAGCACGTCGTCGTGCAGCGTGCCCATGTAGTCCTGGTGCACGTATTCGAGCGCCATGTGGCCGGTGAAGCCGGCGTCGCGCAGGGCCCCGAACTGCGCCTCCATGTTGAGCGTCCCCTCGCCGCCCTTGGCCTGAAGCGCGCCGGGGCGGGCCTGGCGGAGGTGGACGTGGGCGGCGTGGGGCGCGAGCGGATCGATCTCGTCCTGCCGGTAACCGAGGCAGGCGAAATGGGCGTAGTCGAGCGTCAGTTTCAGCCCCGCGACGCGCTCGACCATGCGCAGCGCATCGGCGGGGCACTCGAGGATCGAGTGCACGTGCGCCTCGATGGTCAGGGTCGCGGCGTGATCGGCGGCGACCGCGAGCATTTCGGCGAGCGCGGCCGCGCTCGCATCCTGCGCCTGAACCCGGCTCTGACCGGGATTGATCACGCCGGGCAGCACGAAGACCGTGGCGATGCCGGCGGCGTCCGCGAAGCGCAGCACGGAGGTCAGATCGCGCAGGTTGGCCGCGAGGCTCGCGGGGTCGGCGAGGTTGCGGTCCTCGAGGCCTGCGCCGAACAGGTGGTAGTAGTTCGGGACCCTGACGCCGAGGTCTCGGACGACCGCCGCAACCGCCTCGGGGTCGGCGAGCAGATCGGCCCTGGGCAGGGCCGAGGCGTAGAAGAGGCCGACGTCCAGCGCGCCGATGCCCAGAGCGCGCGAGATGTCGGCGCATTCGCGCAAGCTGCAGGCGGGGAAAGACCAGGCGGTCAGCGAGAGCTTCATGCGACCGCCTCGGGCCGGCCGCTGGCGGCGGAGCGATAGAGCGCGTCGAGCGTCTCGACGACGCGGGCCCCATTCTCGGCGTCGGCGTCGTTGGCCACGTCGCGGCCGAGGCAGATTTCGACGAAGCGCGTCACCGGAAGCGTCCCGTCGTAGGCGCCGTCGCCGGACGGGATCGGCCAGTCCTCGTCGGAGCCGTCGTTTCGGGCGAGCGCCAGCCGCTCGCGCTCGACATCGAAGAGGATCATGCCCTCGGTTCCGAAGATGCGCATGTCCATCTGGAAGCCGCGGTGCTTGGGCACCGTCGAGGCGCCCGACAGCGCCATGGTCGCGCCGCCCTCGAAGGTGACTGCGGCCGCGTCGTAGTAGTCGACCCCGCTCGGCGAGGGGCCGGACGCGCAGTACACCCGGGCGGGCGTGAGATCGGCGACGCGGTAGACCCAGGCGAGCGAATGCGACATCTGCCCCCAGCCGTAGCCGCCGGCGCGCTTCGGATCTGCCCAGGTCGAGGCCGGCGGGCGGTACATGTGCCCGTCGGTCTCGCGCATCGGCTGTCCGGCCATCAGGTCCTCGAGCGCGGAAGCCATCTGGCAGACGACATGGCGGACCGCGCCGATGCGCCCCTCCGCGATCCAGGCCGCAGCGGCGGCGGTGTAGGGGCGGAAGTTCCAGCCGCAGGGCACCAGCACCTGACGATCCGCCGCCCGCGCGGCGGCGACCAGCGCACGTGCCTCGGCGGTGGTGGTGACCATCGGCTTCTCGACGAGCGCATGGGCGCCGGCGGCGAGCGCCGCGCGCGCCGGTTCGGCGTGGGCGACGTGCGGGGTCGCGATCATCACCCCGTCCAGACGTTCGGCCACGAGCATCTCCTCGGCGCTCGCGTAATGGCCCGGGATGCCGAAACGTGCCGCCACCGCCGCGCGCCGCTCAGCGTCGGGCTCGGCCAGCGCCACGACTTCGGCCTCGGGATGGGCCTGGGCGGCGGGAATGTGATTGAACGTCGCCCACCAGCCGGCCCCGACCACTCCGAGCCGCGCCGGCATCAGTGTCCCTCGCGCGCGTCGCCGGCGAGCCCTGCGCGAATGTTGGGGATCAGCACCGACAGGATCAGCAGGAGGCCGATCGCCCCGGTCTGGAGGTGGCCGGTGATGTCGGCCAGCGCCATGCCGTTGCGCAGGTTCAGCACGATCAGGATGGCGAGCACCGCCCCGAACAGATTGCCGCGCCCGCCGAAGATCGAGATCCCCCCAAGCAGCACCATGGTGATGATGTCGAGCTCGAAGCCGAGCGCCACGTCGCCGCGCACGGCGCCCACGCGCGCGGCGTAGAGCAGCCCCGCCAGCGCCGAGACGAACCCCGAGGCGACGAAGAGCGTCGCCTTCACCCGGCCGACCTCGACGCCGGAATAGCGCGCGACCTCGGCCGCGTTGCCGATGACGTAGACCTTGCGCCCGAAGCCCGAGAACTGGAGCACGATCACCGCGAGCACGACGCCTGCAAAGAAGATCAGCAGCGACAGGGGAAACGGACCCAGGATCGGCTGCTGGCCGAGCGCGTCGAACCAGTCGGGAAAATCGGTGACGCCGCGATCCTCGACGAGCACGCGCGCGAGCCCGCGGAACCCGATCAGCATTGCGAGAGTCACGACCAGCGAGGGCAGGCCGAGCCGGGTGATGAAGAAGGCGTTGAAGGCCCCGCCGGCGGCGCCGATCAGCAGGCAGATCGCGATGGCCGCGGGCACGCCGACGCCGTTCTGGAACAGCCACCCGAAGGCGCAGGCCGAGAGCCCCATCATGGAGGCGACGGAGAGGTCGATCTCGGCGTTGATGATGATGAAGGTCATCACCAGGGCGACGATGATCTTCTCGATGGAGAGCTGGAACAGGTTGATCTGGTTGCCCACCGTCAGGAAGGCCGGGTTCATCGCCGAGTTGACGGCGATGGTCGCCAGAAGGATGGCGAGCAGGAAACCCTCCCAGCCCCAGAGCCGCGCGAGAAGGCCGGGGCGCGGCGGACTTTCCTCCATGGCGCTCACGTGTCGATCTCCGCGGCGGCGCGCTCCTGCGCCCGGCGCGCGCGCACCGCCATCAGCCGCCGCATGACCACGGTGTCGGCGGTGACCGAAGCGAGGATGAGAAAGCCCAGAACCGCCTCGCGCCAGAATTCGCTGACCAGCGGCCAGCGCTGGAGGCTCGAACTCGATCAGCTCCACGAGCGTCGCGCCGAGGAAGGCGCCGAGGATCGTGCCAGAGCCGCCGAAGATGTTGATGCCGCCGACCACCACCGCCGCGACCGACTGCAACTCGAAGCCCAGGCCCGCGACGACGGTGATGTTGCCGAAGCGGGCGAGGAACATGAAGCCGGCGAGGCCCGCCAGCGCACCGCAGAGCACGAAGGCGAGCAGCACGATGCGCGCGGCGTTGATGCCCGCGAAGGCCGCCGCCTCCGGATTGGAGCCCACCGCGTAGAAGCGCCGGCCGATGCGCAGCTTCGCCATGGCGAGATGCACCGCGAGCACCACCGCCAGCGAGATCACGAAGGTGAGCCGCACGTCGAGCCCGCCGACCTCGAAGAGGGTGATGCGGGGAAACTCGAGGATCCATTCCGGCAACCGGTTGGTGACGATCGACTTGGCGCCGGAGTATTCCACCAGCAGCGTCCGGTAGAGCGCCAGCGTGCCGAGGGTGACGATGATCGCCGGCACCCGCCCGTAGGCGACCAGAAGCCCGTTCAGCCCGCCCAGCGCCGCCCCGACCGCCATCGCCGCCCCGACCACCAGCAGCGGGCTGAGGTCGGGCGACCGGGTGACGAGATCGCCGACGACGTAGGCGGTGACGCCGACGATCGAGCCGACCGAGAGGTCGATGTTGCGGGTGAGCACCACCAGCGCCTGTCCGGTGGCGATCAGCGCCATGATCGCCACCGACGACGAGATCCGATTGAACAGCCGGGCGTTGGGATAGTTCTCGATCTGGGTGGAGAAGAACAGCACCACGAGCGCCATCACGATCACCAGCGCGATCAGGCGCAGCACCGTCGGCGAGAGCCGGTCGAAGAAACCCATCAGGCGGCCCGGCCCTGGCCGGTGGCGAGGCGGATCACCGCCTCCTGGGTCGCCTCCGCCGCGTCGAAGACGCCCATCTGCCGGCCCTCGCGCATCACCAGCACCCGGTCTCCGAGCGCCAGCACTTCCGGAAGGTCCGAGGAGATGACGATGATCGCGACGCCCTGGGCGGCGAGTTCGTGGATCATCGCGTGGACCTCGGCCTTGGCGCCGACGTCGATGCCGCGGGTCGGCTCGTCGAGGATGAGCACGCGCGGCTCGGTGTTGAGCCACTTGGCGAGCATCACCTTCTGCTGGTTGCCGCCCGAGAGCGAGGAGACCGGGGCCTCGACGTCCGCGGTGCGGATGTTGAGACGGTTGCGGAACCGTTCCGCGGTCTTTCGCTCGGCGTCGCGACGCACCAGGCCGAGCGCGCCAAGGTATCGCCCGAGTGCGGGCAGGGTGATGTTGGCGGCGATGGGCATCGGCATGGCGAGGCCGAGCTTGCGGCGGTCCTCTGAAACGTAGGCAAGCCCGCGCGCCATCGCGTCATGTGGGTTGGCGATCGTGGCCGGCGCACCGGCGATCTCGATCTCGCCCTCGGTGGCGGGCGCCACGCCGAAGAGCGCCAGCCCGACATCGGTGCGCCGGGCGCCCACGAGCCCCGCGAAGCACAGGATCTCGCCGGCGTGGAGGTCGAAGGTCACGCCCTGGAAGGCGCCGCTTCGCCCGAGGCCTCGGGCCGAGAGCGCGATCTCCGGCCGGGCCTGGCCGCCGGCGCGGGCGAAGAACTCGCTTGCGTCGCGTCCGACCATCTCGGCGATCAGCGCGTCGCTGGTCACCTCCGCGATCGGGCGGGTGGAGATGTGGCGGCCGTCGCGCATGACCGTCACCCGATCGGCGAGACGGAAGACCTCCTCGAGCCGGTGGGAGATGTAGACGACCGCCACGCCCTGGGCGGCGAGCGTGCGCGCGATCGCCATGAGCTGGTCGACCTCGTGGGCGGAGAGCGACGCCGTGGGCTCGTCCATGATCAGCACGCGCACGTCGAGCGACAGGGCGCGCGCGATCTCGACGGTCTGCTGCTCGGCGAGGGTCAGGCCGCTCGCCGGCCGGCTTACGTCCATGGAGACCCCGAGACGGGCGATCAGGGCGCGCGCGTCGCTCCGGGTCCGGCTCCAGTTCATCAGCGCCCCGCGATCGCGATGGCTGATGAAGATGTTCTCCGCCACGTCGAGGTCGGGAAAGACCATCGGCTCCTGGTAGATCGCGGCGATCCCCATCGCCTGCGCCGCCTGGGTGCCGCGGATGGTCGCCGGCGTCCCGTCCACGAGGATCTCTCCCGCCGACGGCTGGTGAACGCCGGTCATGATCTTGATGAGCGTCGACTTGCCCGCGCCGTTCTCGCCCAGCAACGCATGGATCTCGCCGGGCGCGAGCGTCAGCGACACGTCGTCTATCGCCCGGGTCTGGCCGAATGACTTCGAGATCCCGCGCATCTCGAGTATCGGTGCGGTCATGGCGCGCCCGGTGAGTTGGAAAGGAGGGTGGGCGTCCCCGGCCGGGGACGCCCGCTCGACCTCGGGCGCTACTGCGCCGCAGCCTCGACGTTCTCGGCGTTGTAGACCGTGAACGGCCCCATCAGGACGCGCTTGGTCCCCGGACGGCCGGGATCCTCCTCGATGGTGAAGTCGCCCATGCGGCCGGCGGTGAAGGTGGTGCCGATCTCGGGCTCCATCTGGTCGGTCGCGAGCAGGTAGGTCGCGTAGTAGGTCAGGTAGCCCAGGTCGCGGAAGTCCCAGAGCGCGAACTCCGGCGCGCAGCCGTTCATCGTGTAGCTGACCATTTCCGCCGGCAGGCCGAGGCCGGAGACCTTGATCTCGTCACAGAGACCCTCGTCCTGAAGCGCCTTCGCCGCGGCGACGATGCCCACCGAGGTCGGCGCCATGATCACGCCCAGATCGGGATACTGGTCCACCAGCGCCAGCGCGCGGTTGTAGCTGAGCTCGGACTGGTCGTCGCCGTAGACCACGTCCACGACCTCGATGTCCTTGTACTTCTCGTCCTTGAGCGCCTCGTCCATCGCCGCGATCCAGGCGTTCTGGTTGGCGGCGTCCGGGGTGGCGGACAGCACCGCCATCTGGCCGGCCCCGCCGAGGATCGAATGCGCCATGTCGGCCATGACCACGCCGATCGAGCCGAAGTCGACCTGGCTGATGAACACGTCCTCGCCCTCGCCCGACGGGATCGGGCTGTCCCAGGTGACGACGGCGGCCCCGCCCTCCTGCGCCGCCTTGGCGGCCGGCGCGATCTGATCGCCGGAGTTGTTGGAGATCATCACGCCGTCGCGGCCCTGGGTGGTGGCGGTGGTGATGATCTCGATCTGGCCGGCGACGCTGTTCTCGGGCGTCGGGCCGACGAAGAGCAACTCGCCCGGATTCTCGAGCTCGGCGTGGGCCTCCTGGGCGCCCTCGTTGGCCTGGTCGAACACCAGGATGCCGAGGAACTTCGGCAGGAGCACCATGTCGGCCTCCTTGCCCTTCTCGGCCACCACCTGCGCCATCACCGGCGCAGCCATGCCGGCCGCAAGCGCCAGCGCGGCGCCCGTCATCATCAGCTTCTTCATGCTTTCCCTCCCGTTATCCGCCCCGGCGTCGCGCCGGGCCGCCGTTGATCGGCGCACTGCGTAAGCCAGCGCGAATTGGACTGACCAATCAGAACCTAGAGTGAAACCGGGCGCGAAAGCAATCGCCTTGCAGGCCCGCGCCACGCCCGGACCCGCGCGGCGCGGCGACGCTCCGGCCCCCCGCGCTCAGGCGGCGTAACGGGCGAGGAAGGTGCGCACCGCGGCCTGCGCGTTGGCCCGAAGCGCCGCCGCGTCGGGAGGGTCGCCGATCCGGAGCAGGCGGCGGAGGAACAGGTGCGACTTGCACAGGTCGCCGAACTGTTCGGCGGCGATGTCGAAGTCGTCGATGTCGAGCTCGCCTCGGTCAGCGCCCCGGCGCAGCACCTCGGCGATCCGGTCGCGCAGGCGCTGCGGCCCGACCATGTAGAAATTCTCGCCGATGTCCGGAAAGCGCCCCGATTCGGCGATGACCATGCGGAACATCGCGACGGCTCCGGGCGACACCAGGAACTCCGAGAAGCCGACGCCGATCCGCGTCAGCGCCACCTCGATCGGCGCTTCGGGATCGATGCTCTCGAAGGCGGTCTCGGCCATGCGCCGGCATTCCCGCGTCACCACGGCCTCGAACAGCGTCCGCTTGTCCGGAAAATGGCTGTAGAGCGTCGCCTTCGACGTGCCGGCGACGCGCGCGATCTCGTCGACGCTTGCGCCCTCGAAGCCCTGCTCGAGGAACACGCACCGCGCGCCGGCGAGCACCTGTTCGGCCTTGGGGCTCAACCCTGCGTCGTCCTCGACGATGTCCGGCATGACCATGGCGTTCCCCCGTCTGCTGCGTCCCGCTCGAACGGCGGAACGTACGGTTCAGTTCAGACCGCTTGATCCGACAGTTATGCGCTCCGGCCGCCGGGTCAAGCCGGAGCGGCCTCGAGCGAGAGGCGCCGGCGCAGCGGCAGCGCGAGCAGGCAGAGCGCGAAGCACCAGAGCGCCATCGCCGTGGTCTGGCGGGGAAGGGCGACGCCTGCGTCGATGAGAAGGCCGGTCAGCCCGGGGCCGATCGCGGTGGCGAAGACCATGATCGTGGTGGCGAGCGAGCGCACCGCGCCGAGATGCCGCGCGCCATAGACGGCCGGCAGGAGCGCGCCCCAGAGCGCGCTGCCGATCCCCTGGCTGAGGCCGAGCAGCCCGAGAGCCGGAAACCAGAGCCAGACGCTCGTGGCCGGGCCGATCAGGCTGACCCCGACGGCCATCGGAAGGTAGGTCACCGCCAGGAGCCGGTCGGGACCGAAGCGGTCCGCGGCCCAGCCGCCCAGAATGGCCCCCGCGACCGCCAGCACCGCGTATGTGGGATAGGCCGGCGCCATCTCGGTCAGGGTCCAGCCCTTCTCCCCGGCGATGTGGACCATGTGGAAGTAGATCACCGTGCTGATGAAGCCGCCCGTCAGCATGTAGGGCAGCAGCGCGGGAAACAGCCAGTGCGCGAGCGCCTCGCTGCGGGTCCAGTGGCGTCCGGCGAGCCCCGGCGACCCGTCGTCGCCGCTGACCCCCTCGGGCGCCCGGCCGCCGGCGAAGAGCGCGGCGGCGGCCGGGGCGACCGCGAAGGCGAGGAACGCGGCGACGATGAGCCAGGTCGCCCGCGCGCCCAGCGACGCCGCGGCCAGGACCGCCAGCAGCGGCAGCACGAACTCGCCTGCCGGGTGACCCATCGTCGCGACCGCCACCGCCCGGCCCCGGCGGGCGCGGAACCAGCGGCCCATCGCGGTCATGGCGATGTGGCCGAACATGCCCTGCCCGCAGAAGCGCAGACCGAAGACCGCGAGGCCCAGGACCCAGACGGACGGCGCGAAGGCCATCAGCACGGCCGCGACCGCGAAGAGCAGCGCCACGCCGGGGGCGAGCCGGCCGAGCGGCATGGTGTCGGCGAGCGCCCCCCGCGCGAAGAGAAGCGCCGCCGAGGCCAGCGTGGCGAGGGTGTAGAGGCTCCCCCACTGGCCGTCGGTCAGGCCATGGACCACGCGGATCTCGCCCGCGAAGAGCGAGATGAACCAGGTTTGCCCGAAGGCTGAGGCGAAGGTGAGCAGGAAGCCGGCGCCGAGCCAACGGGCGTTCCGCCGAAGAAAGTCGATCATCGCCCGCTCCTAGCCCGGCGCCGCGGACAAAGCGAGGGACCTGTCGTTGACGGCGGGGCGGGGAGGGCTAGTTCCGCAGTTGACAGTGTCAACAGAATGGGCGGTACCACCGATGAGCGAGCGACAGACCATCTTCGTGACCGGCGCAAGCGGGTTCATCGCCAAGCACATCGTGCTGCAGTTGCTGGAGAGCGGCCGGGACGTCGTCGGCTCGGTGCGCTCGATGGCGCGCGCCGAGGAGACCCGCGCGGCGGTGGCCGCGCGCCTCGGCGCGACCGGCGCTCCGGGCGACCGCCTGCGCTTCGTGACGCTTGATCTCGAATCGGACGCGGGCTGGTCGGAGGCCTTGCGGGGGGCGGACGCCCTTCTGCACACCGCTTCACCGTTTCCGCTGACCCAGCCCAAGGACGCCGAGGCGGTGATCCGGCCGGCGTTGACGGGCACGATGCGAGCCCTGCGCGCGGCGCGCGACGCCGGCGTGGGGCGGGTCGTGCTCACCTCCTCGGTCGCGGCCGTCACCAACGGACGCCGGCGCAAGCCGGTGTATTCTGAGGCGGACTGGAGCGATCCGGATCTCCCGCAGGCGACGGCTTACGAACGCGCCAAGACCCTGGCCGAACGCGCCGCCTGGGACTTTGTGGCGAGCGAGGCTCCCGGCCTCGCGCTGACGACGATCAATCCCGCTCTGGTTGTCGGCGCGCCGCTCGACCGGTCCTACGGAACCTCGCTCCAGCTCGTCGAGCGGCTGATGAGGGGCCGCGACCCGATACTGCCCGACATCGGCTTCGGGATCGTCGACGTCACCGACGTCGCGCGCATGCATGTCGCCGCCCTCGACACCCCGGGCTCGGTCGGCCGGCGCTTCATCGGCGCAGAGCGATTCGTCACCCTCGCGGAAGTGGCGCGCATCCTGAAGGCCGCCTATCCCGCTCGGCGCATTCCGACCCGGGTCGCCCCCAGCCTGCTTGTCCGCGCCTTGGGCCTCTTCGATCCCTCGATCGCCACGATCCGGCCGCATCTCGGCGAGCGGTTCGCGCTCGACGCCTCCGCGGCGCGCGACACGCTCGGGACCGTCTTCACGCCGGCGGAGGACGCGATCCGGGCTTCGGCGGCCTACCTTGTGGAGGCGGGTCTGGTCTGACCCGGCTCCCGCGGCGGGGCGACGCCCGCGCCGCGCCGCCGCAGGTTCTGCGTCAGGCCAGTTCGCGCTCGACCTGTTCGGTCTCGAATATCTCGATGACGTCGCCCTCGCGGATGTCCTCGTAGTTCTCGAACGCCATGCCGCATTCCTGGCCGCCCTGGACTTCCTTGACCTCGTCCTTGAAGCGCTTGAGGGTCTTGAGCTTGCCCTCGTGGATCACGACGTTGTCGCGCAGGAGTCGAACGCCGGCCGAACGCCGCGCCACCCCCTCGGTGATCCGGCAGCCGGCGACCTTGCCGACGCCGGTGACCTTGAAGACCTGGAGGATCTCGGCGTAGCCGATGAACTTCTCCTTGATCTCCGGCGAGAGCAGGCCCGAGGCGGCGGCCTTCACGTCATCCACCAGATTGTAGATGATCGAGTAGTAGCGGATCTCGACACCCTTCTGGTTCGCCGCTTCGCGGGCCGGCGCGTTGGCGCGCACGTTGAAGCCGATGATCGGCGCACGCGAGGCTTCCGCGAGCGTCACGTCGCTCTCGGTGATCGCGCCGACGCCGGCGTGGAGCACCCGGACCTGGACCTCGTCGTTGCCGACCTTCTCCATCGCCTGCACGATCGCCTCGGAAGACCCCTGCACGTCGGCCTTGACGAGGATCGGCAGTTCCCGGCGGTCCTTGTCGGCCTTCGCCTTGGCGAGCAGCTGGTCGAGGGTCGTCGCGGACCCGACCGCCGCGCGGCGGTCCCGCGACAGCCGCTCGCGGTAGCTGGCGATCTCGCGGGCGCGGGCCTCGTCGTCGACCACGTTGAGAACGTCGCCCGCCTCGGGCGTTCCGTTGAGGCCCAGAACCTCCACGGGCACCGACGGGCCGGCCTCGTCGACGCGCTCGCCCTTGTCGTTGATCAGCGCGCGCACCTTGCCCCACTGCTCGCCGACCACGAAGATGTCGCCGCGGCGCAGCGTGCCCTTCTGCACAAGCACCGTGGCGACCGGACCCCGGCCAACGTCGAGCTGCGCCTCGATCACCGCGCCCTCGGCCTGGCGATCGGCGTTGGCGGACAGGTCGAGCAGTTCGGCCTGCAGCGAGATGTTCTCCAGGAGCGTGTCGAGGCCCTTGCCCGAGATCGCCGAGACCTCGACGTCTAGCACCTCGCCGCCCATCTCCTCGACGACCACCTCGTGCTGAAGGAGCTGGGTGCGCACCTTGCTGGCGTCCGCGCCGGGCTTGTCGATCTTGTTGATCGCCACGATCATCGGGACGCCGGCTGCGCGGGCGTGATTGATCGCCTCCACGGTCTGCGGCATCACGCTGTCGTCTGCGGCGACCACGAGCACGACGATGTCGGTCACCTGCGCGCCGCGGGCGCGCATCGAGGTGAAGGCCGCATGGCCCGGCGTGTCGAGGAAGGTGATCAGCTGGCCGCCCTCGGTGGCCACCTGATAGGCGCCGATGTGCTGGGTGATGCCGCCCGCCTCGCCGGAGACCACGTTGGTCTTGCGGATCGCGTCGAGCAGCGACGTCTTGCCGTGGTCGACATGGCCCATGATTGTCACGACCGGGGCGCGCGGCTCGAGCTTGCCCTCGTCGTCGCCTGCGGCCTGCACCAGCACGTCCTCGACGTCGGAGTCCGAGACGCGGCTGACGCGATGACCGAACTCCTCGACGATCAGCGCTGCGGTGTCGGCGTCGATCGTCTGGTTCTGCGTGGCCATGATGCCGTTCTGCATGAGCGCCTTGACCACCGCGGCCACCCTTTCGGCCATGCGGTTGGCGAGTTCCTGGACGGTGATCGCGTCGGGCACCTGCACGTCGCGGACGACCTTCTCGCGCTCGCCGGAATGGCTCATGGTGCGGCGCTTCTCGCGCTCCTGCCGGCGCTTCATCGCCGCGAGGCTGCGCTGGCGGCCGCCCTCGTCGGTCGCATCGGCGATGGTCAGCTTGCCCGAGCGCCGCCGGCCGTCGTCGCCGCGGCCGCGCGGGCGACGGTCGTCGGCCTCGGTGCGGGCCGTCTTGCCCCGCGCCGGAACCCGGCCGGCCTCGGCGCGGGCGGCCTCGGCCTGGGCCGCCGCGGGATCGATGACCGTCTCCTCGCCCTTGGCGACCTTGGGCTTGCGGTTGGCGGCGGCCGCCTCGGCTGTGGCCTGTTCCTCCGCCTGGGCGGCGAGCCGCTGCTCGTGCACCTCGCGCTCGCGCTCGGCGCGCTCGGCGGCGTCCTTCTCCGCGCGCAGCCGCTCCATCTCCGCCTCGCGGGCGGCGGATTCGGCCTGCTCGCGCGCCAGCCGGTCGGCCTCCTGCGCCTTGGCGGCCTCAACCGCCTTCAGGCGGCGCTGGAACTCGCCGTCCGAGAGGTTCTGCGCCGCGGCGCTCCGGGGATTGGCCGCCGTCGCCTGCGCCGCGCCCGCCTTGGGGATGACGACGCGCTTGCGCTTGCGTTCCACCATGACCGACTTGGAGCGGCCATGGCTGAAGCTCTGCCGGACGTGGCTGGTTTCGGTCCCGCCGCCGCGCAGTCCGAGGGGCTTGCCCTTGCCGTCCGTGTCCTTGGTATCCGTCATTCCGTTCTAGCCTTTCCCGCGGGAGCCTTCCCCCGCCGCTTCCGCTCCGGCCCGCTCCGATGAGGACCGCGCAGCGCCACCGGCCCTGAAGCCGGTGAGCCGCAGGGCTTCGTTTCGTATCCTGTCGACGAGGCCACCCGCCAGCACGGCGGCATGTATCACATTATCCCGACCGAATGCCAAACCCAATTCACGTCCCGTAAGGCACGCGATCAGGTTGTTTTCTCCCGGCGGAGGCCGAAGCCTCGCCCGCTCCCGGGCGGATCCGTCGGCGGCCTGTATCAACACCGCCGCGTCGCCGGACACAAGGGCCGCGCGGGTCTTTTCGAACCCGGTGACCGCCTGGCCAGCCTTTCGCGCCATGGCGATCAGATCCACCACGCGCTTGGCGAGCAACTCCTCAACCCGCACTACGAGCTCGGGGTCCGCCCTCGCGGCGCGTTTCGCCGCGCGCGCGAACAGACCGCGATCCGCGGCCCGGCGCAGCGCCTCCGCGTCGGCGCTGACCCAAAGCCCGCGGCCGGGCAGCCGCTCGGCCAGGTCGGGGACCACCGCGTCGTCGGGACCGACGACGAAGCGAATCAGCCCGGCCCGGGGCTGCGACTCGCGCGTGACGATGCAGCGCCGCATCCCGGCCTCGTCGGCCCGATCTCGCCCGCCGCGGGTCACCCGGGTCTCACGCGCCTCCCTGAACCGGGGCCGTGGCTTCTTCGCCGGCTTCGGCCTCGTCCGTCTCGCCGGCCTCCGAATCGCCGGCCTCGGCCGCCGCCTCGAGATCGGCGGCGTCGACCCAGCCGAGCAGGACGCGCGCGCCCATGACCAGGTGCTGGGCTTCCTCGAGGCTCATGTCGAACTTCTCGAGCAGGCCGGTGTCCTTGACCCGCTTGCCGTCCACGGTGGTGTAGCCGCCTGCGAGCTCCCAGTCGGCGCAGGTGGCGAAATCCTCCAGCGTCTTGATCCCGTCCTCCGCAAGCGCCTCGATCATCTGGGGCGTCAGACCCTCGAAGTCGAACAGGCTCTGCTCGACCCCGAGTTCGCGCGCGCGCTCGATCGCCTTGGCGTTGATCTCGTCGAGACTTTCGCGGGCGCGGGCCTGCAGCTCCTCGGCGGTGTCCTGGTCGAAGCCGTCGATGGCCAGAAGCTCGTCGATGTCGACGTAGGCGATTTCCTCGAGCGAGGCGAAGCCTTCGGAGACCAGAAGCTGAGCCACCATCTCGTCGACGTTCATCGTCTCCATGAACATGTTCGTCCGCTCGACGAACTCGGCCTGACGGCGCTCGCTCTCCTGCGCTTCGGTCAGGATGTCGATGTCAAAGCCGGTGAGCTGGCTGGCGAGGCGCACGTTCTGGCCGCGCCGCCCGATCGCCAGCGAAAGCTGCTCGTCGGGCACGACCACCTCGATTCGGTCGCTCTCCTCGTCGAACACCACCTTGGAGACCTCGGCCGGCTGCAGCGCGTTGACGAGGAAGGTCGCCGGGTCCTCGTTCCACGGAATGATGTCGATCTTCTCGCCCTGCAATTCGCCCACAACGGCCTGCACGCGGCTGCCGCGCATGCCCACGCAGGCGCCGACCGGGTCGATCGAGCTGTCGTAGCTTATAACGCCCATCTTGGCCCGGCTGCCCGGATCGCGCGCCACCGCCTTGATCTCGATGACGCCGTCGTAGATCTCGGGCACTTCCATGCGGAAGAGCAGCGCGAGAAACTCGGGGGCGGTGCGGCTGAGAAAGATCTGCGGTCCGCGCGTCTCCAGACGGACGTCGCGGATGAGCGCGCGCACCCGGTCGCCGTTGCGGAACGCCTCGCGCTGGATCAGCTGGTCGCGCCGCAGGATCGCCTCGCCGCGACCGACATCGACGATCACGTTGCCGTATTCGGTGCGCTTGACGATGCCGTTGATGATCTCGCCGACCCGGTCCTTGAACTCCTCGTACTGGCGCTCGCGCTCGGCCTCGCGCACCTTCTGCATGATGACCTGCTTGGCCGACTGCGCGGCGATGCGGCCGAAGTCCATCGGCGGCAGCGAATCGGTGAGGTACTCGCCCATCTCGGCATCGGGCTTTATGGCGCGGGCGTCCTCGAGCGTCAGCTCGGTGAAGTGGTTCTCGACCTCCTCGACCACGTGACGGTAGCGCGTCATCGCGAGGTCGCCGGTCTTGCGGTCGATCTTGGCGCGGATGTCGTATTCGGCCCCGTAGCGCGAGCGCGCCGCCTTGCCCAGCGAGTCCTCCATCGCCTCGATCACCAGTTCGGGCTCGATCATCTTCTCCCGGGCCACGGCGTCGGCGATCTGCAGAAGCTCCAGCCGGTTCGCGGAGGTAACGCTCATGATCTTTCCTCGTGTTTGTTCGTCGTTTCGTGGTCAAGGTCGTCGTCGGCCGTTCCGTCGTCGGTCTCGATCTCGTCGAAGTCGCCTTCGTCGAAGCCCTGTTCCTTGCGGGCGGCAAGGCTCTCGGCGATCAGCGCGTCGGTGAGAACCAGTTTGGCGTCGGTGAGCCAGTCGAAGCGCAACCCGACAACACCCTCGGGTATCTCGATCAGCACCTCGTCCGCCTCGACCCCGCGCAACTCTCCCTTGAAGCGCCTGCGGCCGTCGATCAGCTCCTCGGTCTCGAGCCGCGCCTCATAGCCTTCGTAGCGCTCGAAGTCCTTCAGCCGGGTCAGCGGCCTGTCGATGCCCGGCGAGGAGACTTCGAGCACGTATTCGCCCGAGATCGGATCCTCCACGTCGAGCACCGCAGACACCGCCCGGCTGATCGTCGCGCAGTCCTCGACCTCGATCCCGCCATCGGGACGTTCGGCCATGATCTGCAGCGTCGACCTTCGACCGCTCATCAGCCGAATGCGCACCAGATCGAAGCCCAGACCCTCTATGGTCGGGGCGACGATGCGCGCCAGGCGGCGATCGATCGGTGCTTTGGCGACGAGGTCGGCCAAGCGCGGTTCCCTTCAGGCACAAAAAAACGGGCTCGCGGCCCGTTGAACTTCTCCGGTGCAGGGGTCGATCGTAACGAACCGCCGCGAATTGAGGCGCATATAGGAGCGCCTCGAACCCGATGCAAGCGGAATCGACGCGCCGCCCTATCGAGGGCTGCGCTTGGCGAGGATCCTCTGCAGGGTTCGCCTGTGCATGGCGAGCCGCCGGGCGGTTTCGGAGACGTTGCGGTCGCAGAGCTCGTAGACCCGCTGGATGTGCTCCCAGCGCACGCGGTCGGCGGACATCGGGTTCACGGGAGGCTCGGGCTTCTCCGCCTCTGGAGCGAGCAGCGCACTGGTGACGTCGTCGGCGTCGGCGGGCTTGGCCAGATAGTCGACGGCGCCGTACTTCACCGCCGCGACCGCCGTTGCGATCGCCCCGTAACCCGTCAGAACGACGATGCGCGAATCGGGCCTGACCTCGCGCAGCGCCCCGACGATATCGAGACCGTTGCCGTCCTGAAGCCTGAGGTCGACCACGGCGTAAGCCGGCGGCCGCGTCGCCACCGTCCGAAGCGCCGCGGCGATGGTGTCGACCGCGGTCACCTCGAAGCCCCGTCGCTCCATGGCCACGTTCAACCGACGCAGGAAGGCGTCGTCGTCCTCGACGATCAGAAGCGAACGGTCCGCTCCCAGTTCCGGTTCAGCCGCGGCCACCACGCTGCAATGCCTCCATTACACGGAAGGTCAATTAGCGCCCGGTGGGGCGCGGTCAAACGCCGCGCCCTGCGTTGCGGTTCACGGCGTGGTCATCGCGCGCGCGCGAAACACTCCGCGGCGTCGGCGAGCTCCTCGGGCGAGACGTCGGACGCGAAAAACTCGAGGAAACCGTGCTCGGGATCCATCAGGTAGGTGAACGTGGAATGGTCCATCAGGTAGTAATCCGGATCGTCGTCGGCGCGCCGATAGTAGACCCTGTAGGCGTTCGCGGCCGTGGCGACCTGTTCGGGCTCGCCCGTCAGCCCGACCAGGCCGGGGTGGATCGCGGCTGCGAAGTCGCCCACCGCACCCGGCGTATCGCGCTCGGGGTCGATGCTGATGAAGACCTGTCCCACTTCGACGCCACGCTCTGCGAGCATGTCGGCGGCCAGGGCGTTGCGGGAGAGATCGGTCGGGCAGAAATCCGGGCAGAAGGCGTAGCCGAAGTAGACGAGCGTCGGGCGGGTGATGACCTCGGCGTCGGTCACCGTCGCGCCGGAGCCGTCGACCAGCGTGAAGGGCCCCCCGATCGCCGCCGCTCCGCCCGCCACCGCGCCGCGCCGGCAGTCCGCGAAGGGATCGCCGCCGCGCGCGGTCATCACCCAGTACCCCGCCGCCACGCCGAGCATCACCGTCGCAGCCGCCAACAGAACGATCGCCCTGGTCATCGCTCGCGCCCTCCGTGCCGACGTGGCTTTGACCGCGGTTGCGCGGCCACTACAACGTCCCCATGAACGGGTGGCAACCTAATGGCGCG
Organism: uncultured Alphaproteobacteria bacterium; assembly: GCA_963700835.1. Taxonomy (GTDB): domain Bacteria; phylum Pseudomonadota; class Alphaproteobacteria; order Rhodobacterales; family Rhodobacteraceae; genus Amaricoccus. Next base: position 114,169 of record CAVOZD010000024.1, on the reverse strand, counting down.
CGCGGCGGCGTCCAAGCGGCGCTCGCCGGGGCGCTGATGGCGTTGCCACCGGTCGCCGCCGCCCAGGACGGCGCCGCGCCGGGCCTCTGGATCGCCTGGAGCGTGTGGGCGGCGGCGCTGGTCGCGCTGACCGCCATCGCCGCGGCGCTCGGCGCCTTCTACCTGCGCCTTCGCCGCGCCGATCAGGCGCTCGAGGCGGCGGAGGCGGCGCTGGAGCGGGAACGTCGCATCAACGCCTTCGGCGGACTCGTCGCGGCTTCGGCGCACGAGTTCGGCACGCCGATGTCCACCATCAAGCTCACCGCCCGCGAACTGGCCGCCGCCCTCGTCGACCAGCCCGAGCTTCACCGGGACGCGGCGTTGATCGAGTTGGAGGTCGAGCGCTGCAACGCGCTGCTGCGCCGGATCCGCAGCCAGGCGGAGCGCGGCGGCGACGGCGCGATGACGCCCCTCACGGCGCTGGTGCGCGAGGCCGCCGCGCCGCACGCCGATCGCGGCGTGGCCATCATCGAGGACATCATCGGCGCAGCGGCCGACGAGCCCCGGCTTCCGCACTCGCCCGAAATCGTGCTCGGCCTTCGCAACCTCATCCAGAACGCCGTCGACTTCGCCCTCGCCCGGGTCTGGCTCGACCTCGACTGGAGCGGCGAAGGCGTCTCGGTCACCATCCGCGACGACGGGCCCGGGCTGCCGGCGGCCCTGCTCGGCCGCCCGACCGGCGCGCTGGAGCGGATCGCCAGGGCCGAGGGCGTCGACCGGCCGGGCTATGCGGGGATGCGGCTCGGCCTCGTGATCGCGACGACCCTGCTCGAGCGCACCGGAGCGGTCATCGACTTCGCCAACGCCCGCTCGCTGCGCGATGCGGACCGGCCCGCCGCGGGCCTGTCGAGCCCGGCGACCGGCGCGGTGATCCGCGTCCGCTGGCCCCGCGCGGCGCCCGGGCGGGACGCCGCCGAGACGCCCGGTTAAGACTTCCTTAAGTCTTATTGACCTTTGTGAAATCCCGCACCGCAACCATCGGGCCTCCATGGATTTCGCGCCTCTGACCCTGCCGGACTGGCCGGCGCTCGCAAGGATCACGGACGCGCCGGAGCCGATTGTCGCCGCCTTCGTGAGCGCCGTGGCGACGCTGGCGCTCCTGGTCGGGCTCGCGCCGCGGCTGCTCGCGCCGCGACGGAGAACACGGGCTGCGGCGGCCGCGAGCGGCGTCGCCTGCGAGTTTCTGGTCAACGGGGCAAGCGTGAAGCCGCTCACCGAACCGGCCCGGGCGCTGCTCGACGCGCTCGAACCGAAGGGGTCGCGCCTGGCGGCGCTCTCGGAGCATCTCGCCGGCGACGATGGTCGACTGCGCAAGGACATCGAGGCGCTGGTGCTCTACGGACAGCCGTTCCGCAGGCAGTTGCCGCGCGGCGACGGCGCCCAGAACGAGATTGTCGGCGCGCCCCGCGGCGGAGCGGCGCACCTTTCGATCCGGCCGGCGAGCGAGGACGCCCGCGCGCTCCAGGACGCGCGCCGCGGGCTCGACCGCGCCGAGAGCGAGGCCGCGTTCCTGCGCGAGGCGCTCGACCGCGCGCCGATCGCCGTCTGGAGCATGGGGCCGGACGGCCAGGTTGTCTGGGCCAACGCCGGCTACCGCGACCGCTTCGAGGCTCCCGGCGACGGTCCGCCGGACCACCGCATCCCCAACGCCTTCGAGCACGTGATCGAGGAAGTGCCGCTCACCGCGCCCGAAGGCGTCGTGCGGCGGCGCGTGTCGATCCCGGGCCCGCGCAACTCCGAGCCGCACTGGTACGAGGTGCGCCAGACCGCCGGCCCCGCCGGCGCGACCCTCGGCTTCGCCAGCCCCGCCGACGAACTGGTCGCGGCGGAGGCCTCGCTCCGTCGCTTCGTCGAGACGCTCACCGAAACCTTCGCGCATCTGCCGATCGGCCTCGCGGTCTTCGACAAGAACCGCAGGCTCGGGCTCTTCAACCCGGCGCTCACCGATCTGGTGAAGATCGACGCGGTCTGGCTCGCCGGAAGGCCGTCCCTGCGCGATTTCCTGGAACGGCTGCGCGAGACCCGGCAGATGCCCGAGCAGAAGGACTTCGCCGCCTGGCGCAGGCAGCTCACCGAGCTCGAGGAGGGCGCGCGCGAAGGCACCTACGAGCAGAACTGGGAGCTGCCCTCGGGCAAGATCTTCCGCGTCACGGGCCGGCCGCACCCGCAGGGCGCGCTCGCCTTCCTCTTCGAGGACATCTCGACCGCGATCATGCTCGAGCGCCGCTACCGCTCCGAGCTGGAACTGAGCCAGGCCACCCTCGACCGGATGTCCGAGGCGGTTGCGGTCTTCGACGCCTCGGGCATGCTGGTCTTCGTCAACGACGCCTTCGAGACGCTCTGGGGCCTCGATCCGATGCAGAAGCTTGACGGGCCGAGCGTCAAGGAGATGACCGGCATATGCGCCGCGCGCTGCGCGCCGAACCCGGCCTGGGCCCGCCTCGCGGAATTCGCCACCGCCGCCGAGGCGCGCAGCTCCTGGACCGCGGACGTGGCGACGCTCGACGGACGGGCGCTGCGCCTGCTGGTCGCACCGCTGCCCGACGCCTCGGCGCTGGTGGTCTTCCGCGACCAGGGCGCGATCGGGACCGCCGGCGCCGCGCCCGGCGCGCGCAGCGCCGGCGGCCGCGACGACGTGCTGGAGGAAATCGCGCTCGATCGCATCCACGCCCCCGTCGAGGCGGCGATCCGCAACCTGATGGCGGCGATTCCCGCGGCGCGTTCAAGCGAGGCCTTCGAGGCGCTGAGCGGCGTCGCGCAGGGGCTGAAGGACGGGCTGGCGCGCTCGCGCGAGCTGCGCGTCCTTGCTGATCGAGTTCGAGAAGGGCGGACTGGCCGGGCTCCTGCGCGAGCGCGGCCTCGCCCTCGTCGCGCCCGAGGATCACCGCGACTGGCCCGACGACCTGCGCAGGATCGCCGCGACCGCCGCGCTGGCGGCGGCCGAGGCGGCTGGCTCCGGCGCCGAGATCGCCCTGACGCTCGACTCAGGCCCGGGGGCGCGCGCCATATGCGTCTCCTGTCCAGCCGCCGACGCTCCGCGCGAGGACGGCGTCAACCTCGCCCTTGCGCGCCGTCTCGCCGAGGACGCGGGCGGAACCCTCGAGGCGCGCCTCGAGGACGGAGCGCTCAGCCTGGTGGCGCGGCTGCCGGCCATCGCCACGCCCCACGGCGCGGAGATCGCGCGCAGCGCCTGAGCGCGGTCTTGCGCGCCCGGGGCAGGATTGTAGAAGCGGGGTCATGACCCCAGCCGCGCCCGTCCCCGGTCCGAGCTTCGAGATCGCGCTCCCGACCCCCGACGCGACGCGCGCGCTGGCCGAGGCGATCGCGGCGCGGCTGCGCCCCGGGGACGTGGTCGCGCTGGTCGGCGGGCTCGGAGCCGGCAAGAGCGCCTTCGCCCGCGCCGCGATCGCCCGCCTGCTCGCCGCCGAGGGCCGGCGCGAGGACATCCCCTCCCCGACCTGGACCCTGGCCCAGATCTACGAGACCCGCGCCGCCGAGATCTGGCACGCCGATCTCTACCGCCTCGGCGACGCCGGCGAGATCGTCGAGCTCGGACTAGAGGAGGCCTTCGCCACGGCGGTCTGCTTCGTGGAATGGGCCGACCGCCTCGGTCCTCTGACGCCGGCCCGTCGGCTCGAGGTCGGCCTCGCCTTCGCGCCCGGCGCCGAGGACGGTCGCATTGCGACGCTGCGACCGGTGGGGTCGGGCTGGGACTGGCTCGGCGCCGCGCTCGTCGACGCCGCGGAGCCAGTCCGGTGAGCCGCACGGAGGAAATTGCGGACTTTCTCGCCGCCGAGGGCTGGGGCGCCGCCGTCCGGACGCCGCTCGCCGGGGACGCCTCCGCGAGGCGCTACGAGAGGCTGCGGGACGGGTCGCGCCGGGCGATCCTGATGGACGCGCCCCCCGAGAGCGGGCTCGCGCTCGCGCCCTTCATCGGGGTCACCGGCTGGCTGCGCGGGGCCGGCTTCAGCGCGCCCGAGATCCGCGCCGCCGATCCCGGGCTCGGGCTGATGCTGCTCGAGGATCTCGGCGACGCGCTCCTGCACCGCCTCTGCGCCGAGACGCCGTCGCGCGCGCCAGCGCTCTACGCCGCCGCGATCGACGTCCTCGCCGACCTGCACGCCACGCCGCCGCCCGCCGGAGACGCCGACTGGCGCCCGCCGCCCTACGACCTGGCCTTTCTGCTGCGCGAGGCGCGGCTGATGCTCGAATGGTACGTGCCCGCCGCCACCGGCGCGCCCACCGGCGCCGCGGTCGCCGCGGAGTACGAGGCGCGCGTCGCCGCCGCCTGCGCGGGCGTCGCGTCGGCGCGCGAGGCGGCGGTCTATCGCGACTTCCACGCGGAGAACCTCCTGTGGCTGCCCGCCCGGTCCGGGCGGGCGCGGATCGGGTTGCTCGACTACCAGGACCTGCTGGTCGGTCATCCCGCCTACGACGTCGCCTCGCTGGTCCACGATGCCCGCCGCGACGTGGCGCCCGATCTCGCCGCCGCGACGGTCGCGCGATACGCCGCCCGCCGCGGAATGGACCCGGACGCGCTCGGCCGCGACATCCGCATCCTCTCCGCGCAGCGCAACCTCAAGATCCTGGGGCTCTTCACCCGGCTCTGCCGTCGCGACGGCAAGCCGCGCTATCTCGCCTTCCTGCCGCGGGTCTGGCGGCTGTTGCAGGACGATATCCGCGACCCGGCGCTGGCCGACCTGCGCGCCTGGGTGGAGCGATGCGCGCCCGCGCCGGACGCAGGCGTGCTCGAGCGCATCGCAGGAGCCGCTGCGTGACGCCCGGATCGGGCATGATCTTCGCCGCGGGTCTCGGAACCCGCATGGGCGCCCTTACCCGCGACCGGCCGAAGCCACTGATCGAGGTCGCCGGTCGGCCGCTCATAGCGCATTCCATCGCCGCGCTCCGGGCCGCCGGCGTCGCGCGGATCGTTGTCAACGTGCACGCCCATCCCGGGCAGATGCGCGCCTGGCTGGCCGCCCACGCGCCGGAAGCGGCGATCTCCGAGGAACCCACGTTGCTGGAGACGGGCGGCGGGCTGAAGCACGCGCTGCCGCTGCTCGGCGCCGGCCCCGCGCTCACGCTCAATTCAGACGTGGTCTGGCGCGACGGCGATCCGGCCGCGAGGCTCGGGGCGGCCTGGAACGGAACGCGCATGGGCGCGTTGCTCCTGCTGGTGCCGCGGGCCGCCGCTGTCGGCCACGCCGGCCAGGGCGACTTCTTCCGCGACCCCGACGGCCGGCTGCGCCGCCGCGGCGCGGCGCAGACCGCAGACCATGTCTTTGCAGGCGCGCAGATCATCGACCCCGAGGTCCTGTCGGATTTCCCGGCAGGGGCCTTCTCGCTCAACCGCGTCTGGGACGCGCTCATCGCCGAGGGACGCCTCTTCGGGGTGGTCTTCGAGGGGCGCTGGCTCGACGTGGGGACACCGGCGGGGCTGGCGCGCGCCCAGGCCGAGTTCGCGGCGTGACGACGCTCTTCCCGCCCGCAGCCGGCCCCCGGGTCTTCGGGCTGCCGCCCGGGGTCGATTTCACCGCGGCGGTCGTGGCGGGGCTCGACGCGCGCCTCGCGGGAGACGCGCCCGAGGCGCTGGCGCGCGTGGAGATCTGGGTCAACACCCAGCGCGCGCGCCGCGCGCTGCTCGACCGCCTGCGCTCCGGACCGCCGAGGCTGCTGCCGCGGGTGCGGGTGGTGACGGAACTCGCCGACGACCCCGCGACGCCCGCCGAACTCGCCGAGCCGATCGCGCCGCTCCGGCGCAGGCTCGACCTCGCCCGGCTCGTGCGCGCGCTCATCGAGGCCGAGCCCGGCGTCGCCGACGAAGCCGCGGCCCTCGATCTCGCCGACAGCCTCGCCGAACTCTTCGACGAGATGCAGGGCGAGGGCGTCGATCCCGCCCGCCTTGGCGACATCGACGCGGGCGACCACGCGCTCCACTGGCGGCGCAGCCTCGCCTTTCTCGAGATCCTGCGCGCCGCCGCCGCGCCGGGCGGGCCCCAGGATGCGCAGGGGCGGATGCGCGCCGCCGCGCTCGCGTGGGAGGCGGCATGGCGCGCGGCGCCGCCCGATCATCCGGTGATCGTCGCCGGCTCCACCGGCTCGCGCGGGGCGACGCGCATCTTCATGCGCGCCGTGGCGATGCTGCCGCAGGGGGCGCTGATCCTTCCCGGCTACGACGCGCTCGCGCCGGAGGCGATCTGGGCGCGGCTGGCCGAGGGCGGCACCTCCGCCGCCGATCACCCGCAGGCGGCGTTCCGGCGCCTCGCGGCCGAGATCGGCTTCGACCCGGCGGCGGTCCCGGCCTGGATCGACGCGCCGGCCCCGGCGCCCGAGCGCAACGCGCTGGTCTCGCTGGCGCTGCGCCCGGCGCCGGTCACCGACCAGTGGCGCGCCGAGGGCGACGGACTTCGGCCCGGGCTCGTGGCGGCCTTGCGCGACCTCGCCTGGATGGAGGCGCCGGACCCGCGGGCCGAGGCCCGGGCGATCGCGCTGCGCCTGCGCGGCGCGCTCGAGGCAGGGGACCGCGCCGCGCTCGTCACCCCCGACCGAACCCTGGCGCGCCGGGTGACCGCCGAGCTCGACCGCTGGGGCGTGATCCCCGACGACAGCGCCGGCCGCCCGCTGGGTCTGACGCCGCCGGGCGTGTTCCTGCGCCGCGTCGCAGCGGCGCTCGGCGCGGATCTTGCGCCCGATGCGCTGCTCGCCCTCCTCAAGCATCCGCTCTGCGCCAGCGCGCCGGGAGCGCGGGGGCCGCACCTGCGCCGGGTCGCGGCGGTCGAGGTCGAGGCGCTGCGCGGCGGCGGGGCGCTGGTCGACTGGCCGCGGCTGCGGCGCTGGGCGGCGACCCGGGACGCCGCCGACGCCGCCTGGATCGGCTGGATCGCGGCGGCGCTGGCCCCGCTTTCCGACGCGACGACCGCGCCGCTGGCGGAGATCGCCGCGCTGCACCGGGGCGCGGTGGAAAGCCTCGCCGCCGGCCCGGGGGCCGCAGCCGGCGCGCAGCTCTGGGAGCGCGGGGCCGGCGAGGCGGCGCTGGCGCTGATGGAGACCCTGCAGGCGGAGGCGGAACCCGGCGACATGCTGGGCCCCCGCGACTACGCGGCGCTGCTGAACGCCGAGCTTTCCGCGCGCAACGTTCCCGAGGAGGCGGAGGTCACCGACGCCGGCGTGGCGATCTGGGGCGCGCTCGAGGCCCGGGTGCAGTCCGCCGACCTGATCGTCCTCGGTGGGCTCAACGAGGGCGTCTGGCCGCGACTGCCCGATCCCGATCCCTGGCTCAGCCGCGACCTGCGCCGGGCCGTCGGCCTGCCGGACCGGGAGACGCGAATCGGGCTCTCCGCCCACGACTTCCAGCAGGCGATGGGCGCGCGGGCGGTGGTGCTCAGCAGGTCGATCCGCGACGCCGAGGCCCCGACCGTCGCCTCGCGCTGGATTCTGCGGCTGGAGAACCTGCTCGCCGGGCTGGCGCCGGAGGGACCGGCGGCGCTGGCGGCGGCGCGCGCGCGCGGCGCGCGGCTGCTCGCGGAAGCCGGGCTTCTCGACGCAGCCGGCCCTGCGGTTCCGCCCGCGGCCCGTCCCTCGCCACGCCCGCCCGCCGCGGCCCGGCCGGCGGCGCTCTCGGTGACGCAGATCGAGACGCTGGTGCGCGACCCCTACGCCATCTACGCCCACAAGGTTCTCGGCCTCGCCCGGCTCGAACCGCTCGGGGCCTCCGCCGACGCTCTGGCCCGCGGCAGCGCGCTGCACGCGGCCCTTGAGGGCTTCGTGCGCGCCACCCTCACCGGCGCGCCGCCCGCAGACGCCGCCGACTTCCTGGCGCGGGTCCGGCCGGCGCTCGCGTCCGCCGCGCCCACGCCGGCGGCGCGCGAGCTCTGGATCGCGCGCATCGCCCGCGCGGCGGACTGGTTCCTGCAAGGCGAGGCCGAGCGGCGCGCCGGCGCCGAGCCGGTGGCGCTGGAGGCGCGGGGGCGGCGGGCGCTCGACGGTCTCGCGCGCCCCTTCGAGGTCACCGCCAAGGCCGACCGCATCGACCGCGATCCCGCGGGCGCCTATGCGATCTACGACTACAAGTCCGGCGGCGTACCAAGCGCCGCGCAGGCCCGCGGCTTCCACCTCCAGCTTCCTCTGGAGGCGGCGATCGCGGCGGCGGGCGGCTTCGCGGGGCTCGACCCGGGCCCGACGCGCCGGCTCCAGCTGATCGGCCTCGGCGCGCAGCGGACGCTCGACATCGACCCCGACGTCGTCGAGGCGACATGGGACCGGCTGCGCGCGCTTGTCGCGTTCTACCAGGATCCCGCCACCGGCTTCACGGCGCGGCTCCGCCCGGCGCTGCTGGCCTACGCCAGCGACTACGACCATCTTTCCCGGTACGGCGAATGGTCCGACGCCGACGCGCCGGTCGGTGAGGATCTGGCGTGAGCGCCGTCACCGAGGCCCAGGCGACGGCGGCGCGACCGGGCGAGTCGAGCTGGGTCTCGGCCAACGCCGGCTCCGGCAAGACCCGGGTGCTGACCGACCGGGTGGCGCGCCTCCTGCTGGCTGGCGCCGAGCCGCGCAAGATCCTCTGCCTGACCTACACGCGCGCCGCCGCGGCGGAGATGCAGAACCGGCTCTTCAGGACGCTCGGGGCCTGGTCGATGCTCGACGACGCGCCGCTGCGCGCCGCCCTGGCGGACCTCGGGGAGACCGGCGAGATCGCGCCCGAGGCGCTCGACCGGGCGCGCACGCTCTTCGCCCGGGCGCTGGAGACGCCGGGAGGGCTCAAGATCCAGACGATCCATTCGTTCTGCGACCTGCTGCTGCGGCGCTTCCCGCTCGAGGCGGACGTCTCGCCGCGCTTCGAGGTGCTCGAGGAACGCCAGGCGAAGGCGTTGCGCGCCGGGGCGCTCGACGCGGTCGCCGCGGCGGAGGGCGCGGTCTTCGGCGCAATGGCCATGCACCTCTCGGGCGACGAGATCGACGGGCTCCTCCGGGAGATCGCCGCCCAGCGCGACGCCTTCGCGGCCCCGGTCGACCGCGGCGCCCTCGCCGCGGCGCTCGACGTCGATCCCGACGACGGGATCGGCGCGCTGCGCGACCGCGTGCTCGACGCCGACGCGCGCCGTCTGATCGACCGCATCGCGCCGGTCCTTCTTGCCGCGGGCGGCAACGACGCGAAGGCCGGCGACCGGCTCGCCGCGGCCCGCCTCGCGCCCAGCCCGGAGACGCAGCTCGCCACGCTCGAGGCGGCGGTTCTGGTGCAGACCGGCGACAACGCCGGCATGCCGCGCGACCGCTTTCCCACCAAGGCGACGCGCGCCGCGCACCCCGACCTGGTCGCCGAACTCGACGCCTTCACCGCCCGTGTCGCGGCGGCGCGGACGCAGCGTCTCGGCCTCGCCGCGCTCGACCGCTCGATCGCGCTCCACCGCTTCGCCCGCGCCTGGCTCGCGGAGTACGAGACCCGCAAGGCGGCGCTCGGCCGGCTCGACTTCGATGATCTGATCGACCGGGCGCGGGGGCTTCTCGAGCGGCCCGAGACCGCCGCCTGGGTGCTCTGGCGGCTCGACGGCGGGCTCGACCACATCCTGATCGACGAGGCCCAGGACACCAGCCCTGCGCAGTGGCGGGTGATCGAGGCGGTCTCCTCGGAGTTCTTCGTGGGCGCATCGGCCCGCGACCTGGTGCGCACGATCTTCGTGGTCGGCGACGAGAAGCAGTCGATCTACAGCTTCCAGGGCGCGGACCCCGCCGCCTTCGGGCGGATGCGCGGGCATTTCGACGCGATGCTCGCCGGGCTCGGGGCGGAGCTGCGCCGCTGCGACCTGCTGCATTCCTTCCGCTCCGCGCCGCCGATCCTGCGGCTGGTGGATGCGGTGTTCTCCGGCCCGGGCGCCGAGGGGCTCGAGGGGCCTGTCGAGCACCGCGCCTTCCATCCCGGCCGCGCCGGTCGCGTCGAGCTCTGGCCATTCGTCCCGCCGCCCGAGCGCCCGGACGAAACCCCCTGGGACGCGCCGCTCGACACGCCCGCGCCCGAGGATCCCGCCCTGGCGCTGGCGGCGCGCATCGCCGCGACGATCCGCGGCTGGCTCGATGGCGGACGGACGCTGCCGCGGGATGACGGTCCGAGGCCGGTGCGCGCCGGCGACGTGCTCATCCTCGTGCAGCGCCGCGGCCCGCTCTTTCACGCCATGATCCGCGCGCTCAAGGCGGAGCGTGTTCCCGTGGCGGGCGCCGATGTCATGCGAACTCGGGGCCGAGCTCGCGGTGCGCGACCTGATCGCGGCGCTGCGCGTGGCCGCGACGCCGGCCGACGACCTGTCGCTGGCCGCCTTCCTTCGCGGGCCAATCGGCGGCCTGTCCGAGCGCGACCTCTTCCGCCTCGCCCATGGCAGGCGCGCAACGCTCTGGGCCGAACTGCGCGCGCAGGACGATCACGCGGAGCCGCGCGCGCTGGTCGGCGACCTCCTCGCCCAGGCCGACTACCTGCGGCCCTACGAGCTGCTCGAGCGCATGCTGATCCGCCACGGCGGCCGGCGGCGGCTGGTGGCGCGGCTCGGCGCCGAGGCGGAGGACGGCGTCGACGCCCTGCTCGGCCAGGCGCTCGCCTACGAGGCGGTCGAGGCCCCGACGCTGACCGGGTTTCTCGAATGGATCGACCGCGAGGAACTGGTGGTCAAGCGCCGCACCGACGACGCCGCCGACCAGGTCCGGGTGATGACCGTGCACGGCGCAAAGGGGCTCGAGGCGCCGATCGTGATCCTTCCCGACACCGGCGATCGCCGCGAGGCCCGACCGCCGCAGGTTCTGCGCGACCAGCACGGCCGGGCGTTCTGGAAGCCGCCGGCCGCCGGGGCCCCGCCGGCGCTGGCGGAAGCGGAGACGGCGCGCCGGGCGCGGGCCCGCGCCGAGAACCGCCGGCTCCTCTATGTGGCGCTGACCCGGGCCGAGCACTGGCTGATCGTCTGCGGCGCCGGCCAGCCGCCCAGACCCGACGGCGAGAGCTGGAACGAGGCCGTTCGCGCGGCGCTCGAGGGCCTTGCGCCCGACCGCATCACGGACGCCGACGGCGACGAGACCCTCGTTCTCTCCGAAAACTGGACCGAGGCGACGACGGCCACGCCAACCGCCGACGCCGCGCCAGCCGGAGACGCCATCCTGCCCCCCTGGGCCGGCCGGCCGCCGCACCGTCCGGCGACCGCGCCGCCGCCGCGCGTCGCCTCCGCGCTCGGCGGCGCCCATGCGCTCGCGCCCGTGACCGGCGGCGCGGTCCCGGCCGACGCGGAGGCCGCGAAGGCGCGCGGCGCCGCGCTGCACGCGCTGCTCGACGCGCTGCCGCGCGCGCCCGAAGCCGACTGGCCCCGCCTCGCGGCCCGCGTCGCCGGGCCGGAGGCCGCGCCGCTGCTCGCGGAAGCGACGGCGCTGATGCGCCGGCCCGAGCTCGGCTTTCTCTTCACGCCAGACGCGCTTGCGGAGGTGGAGATCTGCGCGCCGCTCGACGCCTTCGGCGGCGCGCGGCTGATCGGGCGCATCGACCGGCTGGTGGTCGAACCCGGCCATGTGCGCGCCATCGACTTCAAGAGCAACCGCGACGTTCCCGCCCGGCCCGAGGACGCGCCCGAAGGGATCCTGCGCCAGATGGGCGCCTACCGCGCGGCCCTCGCGGTCGTCTTCCCCGATCGCACCGTCGAAACCGCACTGCTCTGGACAGCGGCCGCCCGACTGATGCCGATTCCACACGACATCGCGGAGGCTGCGCTCGCCCGGGCCGCGGCCCTTGACCCCGCCCCGGCCGGTTCCTAGGTCTTGCGGAGCAATCCCTCCAGGAGTCCCACATGTCGACGATCAAGGTTACCGACACCACCTTTCAGGACGAGGTCCTCTCCGCCGACGTGCCGGTGCTCGTGGATTTCTGGGCGGAATGGTGCGGCCCCTGCAAGCAGATCGGTCCCTCGCTCGAGGAACTCGCCGAGGAGTACCAGGGGCGCATCAAGATCGCCAAGGTGAACGTCGACGAGAACCCGGCGCTGCCGGCGCGGTTCGGCGTGCGCGGCATCCCGGCGCTCTTCATGTTCAAGAACGGCGAGGTCGTGGCCAACAAGACCGGCGCCGCGCCCAAGGCCGCGCTGAAGGGCTGGATCGACGACAGCGTCTGAGGCGACCGCCTCCCGACAGACCGCCGCTCCCCGCAGGGAGCGGCGGTGAGCGGTGTCAGTCGCCTTTCGGCGCCCTGAAGTCCGGTCCCTGCGCCTCCCGGACCTCCGGCTCTCCCAGCAGTTGCGTCCACAGCAGCGCGCCCAGCGCAGCGCCGATCAGCGGGGCCACCCAGAAAAGCCAGAGCTGGCCGATTGCGCCGGCGTCGGCGAAGAACGCCACCGCCAGCGAGCGCGCCGGATTGACCGACGCGTTGGTCACCGGGATCGAGATGAGGTGGACGAGAGTTCAGGCCGAGGCCGATGGCGATCGGACCGAAGCCGTTCGGCACCCCGCGCGACGTCGCTCCTAGGATGATCACGAGGAAGGCCGCGGTGGTTACGACCTCGACCACAAAGGCAGACGTCAGGCCATAGCCCCCCGGAGACCGCGGGCCGTAGCCGTTCGAGGCGAAGCCGCCGGCGACGAAATCCGGCGCGCCAGATGCGACGAGGTAGAGCACCATCGCCCCAAGCAGCCCGCCGACGCATTGCGCCAGCACGTAGCCGCCCGCATCTCCCCACTTGAAGCGCCCGCTGACCGCAAGGCCGACCGTCACCGCCGGGTTGAAGTGCCCGCCCGAGATGTGCCCGACGGCGTAGGCCATCGTCAGCACCGTCAGCCCGAAGGCCAGGGCGACGCCGACGAACCCGATGCCGAGCTCGGGGAAACCCGCCGCAAGCACGGCGCTGCCGCAGCCGCCGAACACCAGCCAGAACGTGCCGAAGGCCTCGGCAGTCCATTTCTTGATCATCTGGTTCTCTCCGTTTCGAGACGCCCGCACCACCTATGCGATCTACAGCCGAATGGGCCGAGCAGCGGCGCAGGTCAACGGGCATCAATCGCCCGGGCATCGACCCCCGGCGCCGCCCTGCGGGCTCAGGCGTTCTCGCGCAGCACCCTGCCGGCGAGATAGAGCGAACCGCAGATCACGATCCGCGCCGAGGCGTCGCGCGCCGCGATCTCGGTCACCGCCGCCGCGACGCTCTCCGCCGGCGCGGCCGCAAGGCCCGCCGAGAGCGCCGCCGCCGCGGTCTCGGCGGCGGTGAGCGTCGCGGTCTCGCCGGGAATGCTCACCGAGCGCAGGCCCTCCGCCAGGCCGGCGAAGGGCGCGAGGAACCCGCCCGCGTCCTTGGTGCGCAGCATCCCGCACACGAGCCAGAGCGGCCTTGGCGAGAGCCGCGCCACCGCCTCCGCCAGCGCCAGCCCGGCGGCCGGGTTGTGTCCCCCGTCGAGCCAGAGCTCGCAGCCGCCCGCCGCCGCCACAAGCGGACCCTCGCGCAGCCGCTGCAGCCGCGCAGGCCATTGCGCCCGCGACAGCGCCGCCGCGCAGGCCTCCTCGTCGAGACCGAGCGCGCGCAGCGCCGCGAGCGCGGTCCCCGCGTTGGCCACCTGATGCGCGCCGATCAGTCCGGGCAGCGGCAGGTCGAGCAGCCCCGACGCGTCGAGGAACGCCAGCCGCCCGTGCTCCTCCCAGACCTGCCAGTCCTGGCCCTCCATCAGCAGCGGCGCGATCACCTGCGCCGCGCGCGCCTCGATCACCTCCCGCGCCGCGGGCGCCTGGGCGGCGACCACGCAGGCGACGCCGGTCTTCAGGATCCCGGCCTTCTCGCCGGCGATCTCGGGCAGCGTCTCGCCCAGATACTGCTGGTGGTCGAGCGAGACCGGCGTGATCACGCAGAGCCGCGGCCGGGCGACGACGTTGGTGGCGTCCAGCCTTCCGCCGAGACCCACCTCCAGAAGCAGCACGTCCGCCGGCGTCTCGGCAAAGGCCAGGAACGCCGCGGCCGTGGTGATCTCGAAGAAGGTGATCGGCGCGCCGGCGTTGGCCGCCTCGCAGCGTTCGAGCAGGGCCAGGAGCCGGTCCTCGTCGATCAGGACCCCGTCGAGGCGGATGCGCTCGTGGAACCGCGCCAGATGCGGCGAGGTGTAGACATGCACCCGCTGCCCCGCCGCCTCGAGGCCAGCGCGCATCATCGCGATGGTCGAGCCCTTGCCGTTGGTGCCGGCCACGTGGACCACCGGCGGCAGACGGGCCTCGGGGTTGCCGAGCGCCGCCAGGAGCCGCTCGACCCGCTCGAGCGTCAGGTCGATGACCTTCGGGTGCAGCGCCGTCAGCCGCGCCAGCACCCGGTCGCTGTCGGGGATCATGCTCCGGGCGTCGGCGCGTCCGCTCCGACCGGCGCGACGCCGGGGATGGGGCTCGGCGCCCCCGGCGGCGGCAACTCGCCGGCCACTGCCGCGGGTTGCCGCATCAAGAGGCGCAGGATGGTGATCAGGTCGCGCCGGATCTCCTTGCGCGGCGTCACCCGGTCGAGCATCCCGTGCTCGAGCAGGTACTCCGCCCTCTGGAACCCCTCCGGCAGCGTCTCGCGGATGGTCTGCTCGATCACCCGCGGCCCGGCGAAGCAGATCAGCGCGTTCGGCTCGGCGATCTGCACGTCTCCGAGCATCGCGTAGCTCGCGGTCACCCCGCCGGTGGTCGGATGGGTGAGCACCACGACATAGGGCAGCCGCGCCTCGCGGACCATCTGCACCGCCACGGTGGTGCGCGGCATCTGCATCAGCGACAGGATCCCCTCCTGCATGCGCGCGCCCCCCGCAGCCGAGAAGACCACCATCGGCGCGCCGGCGGACACCGCCCGCTCGGCGGCGGCGATCATCGCGTTGCCGACCTGCATCCCCATCGAACCGCCCATGAAGGAGAAGTCCTGGCCGACGCAGATCGTGCGCTGCCGTCCGATCTCGCCGTCGGCGACCAGCATCGCCTCGGGCTCGTCGGTCTTGCGCCGCGCCTCGCGCAGCCGTTCGGGGTAGCGTTTCTGGTCGCGGAAGCCGAGCGGGTCGACGATCGGCTCGGGCACCGGCACCTCGACGAACACGCCCCCGTCGAAGAGCGTGCGGAACCGCTCGCGCGGCGTGATCGCCATGTGCTCGCCGCAGTTTGTGCAGACGTTGAGCGCTTCGGCCAGTTCGCGGTGGAACAGCATGGTGCCGCACTCGTCGCACTTCACCCAGAGGTTCTCGGGAACCTCCCGCCGCGAGAACAGCGAGCCGATCTTCGGCCGGACGTAGTTGGAGATCCAGTTCATCGGCGGGGCGGCTCCCGGCTGCGCGGCGGGCGATAGATAGAACCCGGGCGCCTCGAATGCAATCGACGCCCGGCCCGGCCCGACGCGCGCGCTTGAGATTCCCCCGACCCTCGCCTATGCCGGATCGAAACACATGGGGAAATCCACGGGGGAGGATGCGGGGATGGACGCGCCGAAATTCGACAAGAGCAGGCTGCCCAGCCGGCACGTAACGGAAGGCCCGCAGCGCGCGCCGCACCGGAGCTACTACTACGCCATGGGCCTCGGCGACGCCGAGATCCACCAGCCCTTCGTCGGTGTCGCCACCTGCTGGAACGAGGCCGCGCCCTGCAACATCGCGCTCAACCGCCAGGCCCAGGCGGTCAAGCTCGGCGTCAAGCAGGCGATGGGCACGCCGCGCGAGTTCACCACCATCACCGTCACCGACGGCATCGCCATGGGCCACGAGGGCATGCGCTCGTCGCTCGCCTCCCGCGAGGCGATCGCCGACACCGTCGAGCTGACCATGCGCGGCCACTGCTACGACGCGCTCGTCGGCCTTGCGGGCTGCGACAAGTCGCTGCCGGGCATGATGATGGCGATGGTGCGCCTCAACGTGCCCTCGGTCTTCATCTACGGCGGCTCGATCCTGCCCGGCCGGCTCGACGGCCGCGACGTCACCGTGCAGGACGTCTTCGAGGCGGTGGGCGAGCACCAGGCGGGCAAGATGTCCGACGCGGAACTGGCCCGGCTCGAGGCGGTGGCCTGCCCCTCCGCAGGGGCCTGCGGCGGCCAGTTCACCGCCAACACCATGGCCTGCGTCTCCGAGGCGATCGGTCTGGCGCTCTTCAACTCCTCCGGCGCACCCGCGCCCTACGAGAGCCGCGACCACTATTCGGTCGAGAGCGGCATCGCGGTGATGAACCTTCTGGAAAAGAACATCCGCGCCCGCGACGTCGTGACCCGCAGGAGCCTCGAGAACGCCGCGCGCGTGGTCGCCTGCACCGGCGGCTCGACCAACGCCGGGCTGCACCTGCCCGCGATCGCCCACGAGGCCGGCGTCGACTTCACGCTCCAGGACGTCTGCGACATCTTCCGCGACACGCCCTATTTCGTCGACCTCAAGCCGGGCGGCAGGTTCGTCGCCAAGGACCTCTACGAAGTCGGCGGCGTGCCGGTCGTGCTCAAGGAGCTGCGCCGCGCCGGGCTGATCCACGAGGAGTGCATGACCGCCAGCGGCCGGACCATCGGCGAGGAGCTCGACCTCATCCGCCTCGAGGCTGACGGAAGGGTCATCCACCCGGTCGACGCCCCGATCACCCGAACCGGCGGCGTCGTCGGACTGACCGGCAACCTCGCGCCGGAGGGCGCGATCGTGAAGGTCGCCGGCATGCCCCCCGAGGAGCAGGTCTTCAGCGGCCCGGCGCGGGTCTTCGAGTGCGAGGAGGACTGCTTCGCCGCCGTGCGCGCCCGCGAGTACCGCGAAGGCGAGGTGCTGGTGATCCGCAACGAGGGCCCCGCCGGCGGGCCGGGCATGCGCGAGATGCTCGCCACCACCGCCGCGCTCTCCGGTCAGGGCATGGGCAAGAAGGTGGCGCTGATCACCGACGGCCGCTTCTCCGGCGCCACCCGCGGCTTCTGTGTCGGCCATGTCGGGCCCGAGGCGGCGCACGGGGGGCCGATCGCGCTGGTGCGCGACGGCGACGTGATCACGCTCGACGCCATCCGGGGCGAGATCAGCGTCGCGCTGTCGGACGAGGAGCTCGCGGCCCGCAAGGCGGAATGGAAAGGGCCGCGCGAGACCATCTACGGCTCGGGCGCGCTCTGGAAATACGCCCAGCTCGTCGGTCCGACCCGGCTCGGCGCGGTGACCCACCCGGGCGCCCGGAGCGAGCGCCATGTCTACGCCGACCTCTGAGCGGCTGCGGGGCCCCGCAGCCCTCGCCGCGGCGCTGCTCGCGCTGGCGGGCTGCGAGCCGGCGTCCATCGGCGGCGCGCCGGGGCGCGCCTCGGTCAACGTCGGCGGCCAGGCCATCGTCGTCGCCGCGCCGCCGGGCTTCTGCATCGACGGCGCCAGCACCAGCGTCACCGCCGAGGGCGCCTTCGTCCTGGTCTCCGACTGCGGCCTGCTCGGCAACGCCGCCCGCGCCGCGACCCCGCCGGTCGCCGCGGCGCTGACCGCCTCGATCTCGCCGACCGGCCTCGGCGCCGAGGGGCGCTCGCTGGCCGACCTCGAACGCTTCGCCGCCAGCCCCGACGGCCGCGCCGCGCTCGGGCGCAGCGGTCGCGGCGACCGCGTCCGCATCCTCGCCACCGAGACCCGCGGGGACGTGCTCTACGTGCTCGTCGAGGATGGCGGCCCGCAACCCATCGCTGGCGTCGAGCGACGATTCTGGCGGGCGTTCCTCGAGGTGGACGGCCGCATCGCCGCGCTGTCGGTGCTGGGGTTCGAGGGCTCCGGGGTCGACGCCCAGCAAGGCCTCGCGCATCTCTCCCGCTTCGCCGAGGCGCTCAAGGCGGCGAACGCCTGATCCGGACGCGATGGACCATCGCGGCCGAAGTCTTTCACGGGCCCTTCAGGCGGGGCGCCGTGGGTGGGCCGCCCGCCCGCACCGATCCCGGCGCCGTCGACGCCCCGCGCTCACGGCGGAGGGCAGGCCGGTCATCAGACCCGTGCGCCCGGAGCCCGGCCCCAGGTCTGCACGACCGTGTTGAAGGTCCACACCGTGTCGGGATCCGCAAGGTGCCTCCGGACGTCGCCGACCAGTCGCGCGAGGCGATCCTTCGGCACCCCGAGGTCCCCGGTGATCCGCTTCTCCATCGACAGAATGGTCGACGGCAAGTAGTCCCGCCAGCGATCCTGCGCGCGCGTGCCGATCAGCACCGGGCGGTAGCGCACGTCCTCGAGACCGGCGCGCCGGAGCAGTCTATAGAGGCGATGCGCGATCGGATCTTCGCCCCCGTCGGGAAAGCACGCCACGAAGATCCCGGCCAGCTCGGTCCAGGCTGGATGCTGCGGATAGCAGCGTAGCGTGTGAAAGTCGGCCTCCTGGAAGGCCAGCGTTCCGCCCGGCGCAGTGAGGCGCGCCGCCTCGGCGACCAGTTTCTCTGGATCTCCGGCCGTGCTCGCCAGAAAGCGCACGTGCACGAGGTCGAAGGCCCGGTCGGGCAGTCCGGTCGCATAGGCGTCTCCCGAAACGAACTCGGCGTTCGCCGCTGTGCCGGCTCGCGCCACCGCGAGAAACTGGTCGTCGCCGTCAAGTCCCACCACCCGGCCTTCCGGCCCGACACGCTCGAGCAGGTGGCGCGTGACGCCCTCCGGTCCGCAGGCGAGGTCGAGACAGAGCCAGCCGGGGGACACGCCGATCGCGTCGAGCAGCGCGTTCGTGGCGTCCGAGAGCGCCGCGTCTTGGGCCTTCAGGCGTTCGACCTCGCCGGCGATGTTCTGGATTGGGTAATTGCCTGACACATACTCCAACTGTTCCATGGGAGTCCTCGCGTCGGAAAGAAATCATGCTACCATTATTCAGACGCTCCCGCAATCGGACGGCTCGCCGGGTCCGTTCGCGCCGATCCTGTTGTTCGGTTCGGGAAGCGCGGGTCACGTCGATGCCATAACGCCAGGTCCATCGGGCGGTCGCGCCCAAACGCCGCCGCGACGCACCTGCGCGCACACGCCTTGGCGCTTCGGACTCCGGACGATCCGGAGGCCCACGGCTCACGCGCAGTCCGGCTTCGTTTACCAAGGTTTCAACCGGGTAAACGTGTTCCGGATATCGAAGCGAATTCAGGGTCTTGTCGATTCTTGCACGCGTGAAACCGGGGGCGTTTCACACCCCGCGCAGCCCATCCATCACCTGCACGAGGGCCGCGCCGATGCCCGGCTCGGACAGGGCGTGGCCGGCGTTGGCGATCATGTGCAGCTCCGACCCCGGCCAGGCCTCGTGCAGCCCCAGGGCGGTGTGCGGCGGACAGATCATGTCGTAGCGGCCCTGCACGATGAAGCCGCGCGTCGTCGCCAGCCGGTCCATGTCCCGCATCACCTGGTCGTCGGCGTCAAGGAAACCGCCGTTGATGAAGTAGTGATTCTCCAGCCGGGCGAAGGCCAGGGCGTAGCCGCCGCCCGGCCGGCCGCGCCCCGGTCCGGGTTCGAGCACGGCCAGCGCCGATTCCCAGCCCGCCCAGGCGCGGGCGAAGCGCGCCCGCTCCGCCTCGTCCTCGCCGAACAGCCGCCGGTGGTAGGCCCCGATCAGGTCGCCGCGCTCGTCGCGCGGGACCATGTGCGAGAACGCCTTCCACTGGTCGGGCCAGAACCGCGCCGCGCCGCCGCCGTAGAACCAGTCGAGCTCGGCGCGGGTCATGGTGAACACCCCGCGCAGCGCCAGCGCCCGCACCCGGTCGACATGGGCCTGGGCGTAGAGCAGGGCGAGGCAGGCGCCCCAGGAGCCCCCGAAGACGAACCAGTCGCGGATGCGCAGCTCCTTGCGGATGCGCTCGATGTCGGCCACCAGATCCCAGGTGGTGTTGTTCTCCACGCTGGCGAAAGGCCGCGAGCGTCCGCAGCCGCGCTGGTCGAAGAGCACCACCCGGTAGTGCGCCGGATCGAAGAACCGCCGCATCCCCGGCGAGCAGCCGCCGCCCGGCCCGCCATGCAGCACCACCACCGGTTCGCCCGAGGGATTTCCGCACTGCTCGACATAGACCTTGTGGCCGCCGGGCATGTCGAGAACCTGCTGCCGGAACGGCTCGATCGGCGGATAGAGGCTCTGCGCCGGCTTCGGGGTGTCCCGGGACGGGTTTTCCATTATGTCCGTGCTATCTCAATGACCGGGACGGAAGGATAATCGCAGGTTGGCCCAATGAGCGCAATGCAGAGCACCGGGAGCATCGACGCCGGCGAGATCGCCAAGTTCGAGGCGATGGCGGCCGAATGGTGGGATCCCGACGGCAAGTTCAAGCCGCTGCACATGCTCCAGCCGTGCCGGCTCGACTACGTGATCGCCCAGATCGCCGCGGAGTTCGACCGCGACCCCAGGACCGACGCACCCTTCGCCGGCCTGCGGCTGCTCGACATCGGCTGCGGCGGCGGGCTTCTCTGCGAGCCGATGGCCCGGCTCGGGGCCGAGGTTGTCGGGGCGGACGCCGCCGCGCGCAACATCCCCGTGGCCGAGGTGCACGCCCGGCAGTCCGGGCTCGCCATCGACTACCGTCACGCGACGGCCGAGGACCTCGTCGAGGCCGGCGAGGTGTTCGACGTGGTGCTCAACATGGAGGTGGTCGAGCACGTCGCCGACCCCCAGGCCTACCTCACCGACTGCCGGCGGCTGCTGCGGCCGGGCGGGCTGATGGTCTGCTCGACGCTCAACCGCAACCCAAAGAGCTACCTGATGGCGATCATCGGCGCCGAGCACGTCATGCGCTGGCTGCCGAAGGGCACCCACGACTGGCGCAAGTTCATCACCCCCGACGAGCTCGAGGCCATGCTGCGCGAGGCCGGACTCGATCCGGTCGACCGCAAGGGTTTCGTGTTCAATCCGGTGGCGTGGAGCTGGCGCATCTCCGACCGCGACCTCTCGGTGAACTACGTCACCGCCAGCACCCGCCCGCGCGATCAGGCGGCCGCGGCGTAGTCGCGCGCCGCCGCCGACCAGAGAGAGTCGATGCGCCGGAGCTTGCTCCGGCTGAACCGCTCCGCCTCGCGCCAGTAGCGGCCCGTTGGCGTCTCGTAGCCGAGCCGACGCTCCTCGGCCAGGATCGGCTGCGCCAGCCGATCGGCGTCCTCGGAGCTAAGGCCCGTTCCGGCCGCATCGCCGCGCGCAAAGCTCGCGCCGGTGAGGCGGGGAAAGGTGAGCCGGCTCTCCGGCGCGGAGGACAGGTTGACCAGCGCGCAACCCCGGGCGGCGGCGAGGATCGCGAGGCGCGACGACTTGGCCTCGAGGCTCTGCAGCGTCGGATCGTCGCGCAGCGGATCCGGCGCGCCGCGGCCGTAGAAATGCGACTGCCCCCGCTTGGGATAGTGCATGTCGCAGCCGATGAACCCCATCTCGCGCGGCGCCAGCGCGTCGAGCGCCCAGTAGGCCGTGGTGAAGGCCATGGTGCCGCCGCAGAACACCATCCCGCCGAACCGGTTGACAGACGGCACGAAGGCCTCGTGCGTCGCCACGCGCTGTTCCGGGCCGACGCGCTCCGGCCGGCGGTCCTCTGGAAAGTCCTCCGGATGCACAAGATGGTCCCAGTCGTCGCGAACCCGCCAGGCGTTGTTGATCGCCACGATGACGCCGAGCCCGTTTCGCGGCCAGTCGCGGCACCGGACGACATCCGGGCCGCTGCCCAGAACAAGCACACGCATCGACATCCCACCGCTCCCGCCAGCCGACCCCGACAAGAACATAGCTCTCTCGCAGGCAAGGGAAACTGTCAGTCGGCGCGGAGCGGCTTCGGGGCGGAATACGGCCTGTCGTGTTCGAGGGAAGGCACCGCCGCCCGGGCGCGGGCGACTTCGGCGAGATCGAGATCGACAAGCGTCACCCCCGGCGTTTCGCCCGCCTCTGCGAGCACGGAGCCCCAGGGGCCCACGGCGATCGAATGCCCGTAGGTCCGCCTGCCCGGCCCGTCCTGCGCCGCATGCGCGCCGCATTGCGCCGGCGCCAGCACGAAGCAGCCCGTCTCGATGGCGCGGGCCCGCATCAGCACGCGCCAGTGCGCCCGCCCGGTCGGCACGGTGAAGGCGGCGGGGATCGACAGGATCTCCGCGCCCGCCTGCGCAAGGTCCCGGTAGAGACCGGGAAACCGCAGGTCATAGCAGATGCTCAGCCCGATCCGCGCCGGACCCGCCCGCGCCACGACCGCGGCGCCGCCCGCGACGAACCCCGCGCTCTCGCGGTAGCGCTCTCCGCCCTCGAGATCGACGTCGAACATGTGGATCTTGTCGTAGGTCGCGACGATCGCCCCGTCCGGCCCGATCAGGAACGAGCGGTTTACGAAACGCTTCGGGTCTGTCTCCGCCTTCAGAAGCAGGCTGCCGATCACCAGAAAGGTGGACGTTTCCGCCGCGAGATCCCGCAGCGCCGCGAGCGTCGCGTCCGCCTCCTGGAGCGCCAGCACCGAGCTCTGGCGGCTCCGGCTGGCGGAAATCATGTTCGTGCATTCCGGCGTCAGGATCAGCGCAGCGCCGCCGTCCGCGGCCGCGCGCACCTGGCCCAGCGTCACCGGCAGGTTCGCGCCGGGATCGTCACCCGAGCTGAGCTGGACGAGCGCCGCGCGCACCGGCCTCAGGCCGCGAGCAGCGGATCGAGACGCCCGGCCCGGTCCAGCGCGGAGAGGTCGTCGAACCCGCCCACATGCGCGCCGTCGATGAAGATCTGCGGCACCGTGCGTCGGCCCATCGCCCGCTGCACCATCTCGGCCCGCCGCTCCGGATCGCCGGAGACGTCGATCTCCTCGAAGGCCACGCCCTTGGTCGTCAATAGCCGCTTGGCCGCGACGCAATAGCCGCAGAATGGCGTGGTGTAGAGCGTGACGGGTTTCATCGGTTTGGCTGATCCTCTGGTGACCGCCTCGATATAGACGCGCCGTCGTCGGGTGCAACACGGGCCACCACCAGCACGCCGACCCGCGCCGCGCCCGCGGCCCGCAGCGCCTCGGCGCAGGCGCTCAGCGTCGCGCCCGAGGTCAGCACGTCATCGATCAGGAGCACCGTCCGCCCCGGAAGCATCGCGGTCCTGCGTGGAGTGACCTCGAAGGCGTGAAGCTGATTGCGGGCCCGAGCGGCGAAGTCCATGCGCTCCTGCGGCGGCGTCGCGCGCACCCGGCGCAAGAGATCGACCGCAACCGGCTTGCCCGAGAGCCGCGCGATCCGGCGCGCGAGCTCCGCCGACTGGTTGTAGCGCCGCCGCATCAGCCGCCGCCAGTGCAGCGGCACCGGCGCGATCAGGTCGCTCTCGGCCAGCGCCGCGCGGCCGGCCTTCTCCATCCAGGCCGCAAGCGGGCGGACCATGTCGAGCCGGTCGCCATGCTTGAGCGCCAGCACCACCCGCCGACCGGCGCCGCCGTAGACCACCGCCGCCGCGCCGAAGTCCCAACCCGGCGGGCGGCGCACGCAGGCCTCGCAGACGGCCGCCTCGCCCGCCGAGCCGGGGACCGGCGCGCCGCAGATCCGGCAGGCCGCTCCGGTGATGAAATGCGTATCGCGCCAGCAGCCGCCGCAAAGACCATGCGGCGCGTCGGTCGAACTCGGGGCAGGCAAGACAGCGCGGCGGATAGATCGCGTCCACCGCCATCGCCCCCACGGTGGAGAGCATGACGCGGACCCGCGCGAGGTCTATGTTCCGAAGGACGTGGAGAGACGACATGCAAGCACCGCCCGAACTCTTCGACCGCGACCTTCTGGAAACCCGACGCGCGCGCGCCTCCCGAAACGGCGGGGCGGACTTCCTGCACGCCGCTGTGGCCACGGAGGTCTCAGAAAGGCTCAGAGAGGTTAACAGGACCTTTCGTGCGCCCGCGCTGATCGGACCGCGGCCGGAGGTCTGGCGCGCCCCGCTCGAGACGGCCGGGATCGCGCCCGTCGTGGTCGCCGACGCCGAGACCCTGGAGCTTGCGCCCGCCAGCTTCGATCTGGTGGTGCACGCCCTGGCGCTGCACTGGAGCAACGACCCGGTCGGCCAGCTGGTGCAATCGCGCCGGGCGCTGCGCCCGGACGGGCTCTTTCTCGGGGCGCTCTTCGGCGGCGAGACCCTGTCGGAGCTTCGCGCGGCCCTGGCCGCGGCGGAGGCGGAGCTCTCCGGCGGCCTGAGCCCGCGGGTTGCGCCGATGGGCGAGATCCGGACGCTGGGCGCGCTCCTGCAACGGGCCGGTTTCGCCCTGCCCGTCGCCGACAGCGCCCGCTTCGACGTGCTCTATAGCGGTGCGATGGCGCTGATGCGCGATCTGCGCGCAATGGGCGAGACGAACGTGATGCGCGACCGGCTCCGGCGCCCGCCGCCACGCCGGCTCTTCGAGCGCGCTGGAGAAATCTACGCCCGCCGCTTCGACCGACCCGACGGTCGCGTCCCGGCCACATTCGAGGTGATCTTTCTGACCGGATGGGCCCCCGCGCCGGACCAGCCAAAGCCGCTGCGACCGGGCTCGGCCGCGACCCGGCTCGCCGACGCGCTCGGTGTCGCGGAGCAGTCCGCGGGCGAGCGCGCCGACGCCGCCGGCCCGCCTCGCGGCGCGATTGACGCCGCATCGGAGGGGACTAGCTCCGATTGAAACAGTTCCGCCCCGATTGCCGAGGTGAATTCGCGCATGTATGACGCCACGATGACCAAGGCCCTCGATTGCCCAGTTCACCCCGGCGAGGGCCGGCTCGCCCATGCCGACAGCGACCATCCGCCCGTTCCTACGGCGCGGATCGGCGTGGTTCTCGCCAACCTCGGAACCCCGGACGCCACCGACTACTGGTCGATGCGCCGGTACCTCAACGAGTTCCTGTCCGACCGGCGGGTCATCGACTACTCGCCCTGGCTCTGGCAGCCGCTTCTGCAGCTCATCATCCTGACCAAGCGTCCCTTCAGTTCGGGCGAGGCCTACAAGGGCATCTGGAACGAGGAGGCCGACGAGAGCCCGCTGCTGACGACCACGCGGGCGCAGGCAGAGGCGCTGGCGGCGCGGCTAGCGGAGAGCTATGGCGACAGCGTCGTCGTGGATTTCGCCATGCGCTACGGAAATCCCTCGACGCCTTCCGTGATCCGCAAGCTCAAGGACAAGGGCTGCGAGCGCATCGTCTTCTTTCCGCTCTACCCGCAGTATTCCGCGCCGACCACGGCGACGGCCAACGATCAGGCGTTCCGGACGCTGATGAAGATGAACTGGCAGCCCGCGATCCGGACCGTGCCCGCCTATTACGACCATCCACTCTACATCGACGCGCTGGCGCGCTCGGTCGAGCACGTCTACGCCGGGCTCGACCGGCGTCCGGACGTGCTGGTCACCAGCTACCACGGCGTGCCCAAGCGCTACCTGATGGAGGGCGACCCCTACCACTGCCAGTGCCAGAAGACCTCACGGCTGCTGCGTGAACGACTTGGCTGGGAAAAGGGCGAGATCGTGACGACCTTCCAGTCGAAATTCGGACCCGAGGAATGGCTGCAGCCCTACACGGTCGAGCATGTGGCCGAACTGGCGCGGCAGGGACAGCGGAACATCGCGGTGATGGCGCCGGCGTTCTCATCGGATTGCGTCGAGACGCTCGAAGAGATCAACGAAGAGATCCAGGAAAGCTTCCACGAAGCCGGCGGCGAGACTTTCACCTACATCCCGTGCCTGAACGCCGATCCCGCGCACATCGACATGATGGCCGCGATTGTGAAGCGCGAGATTTCCGGATGGATCTGACCGGACGCGCGCTTGTCGCCGCTCAGGGCGTCGGCGGAGCGAATCGCACGTGCGTCGGCGCCCGATGCTCGGGGAGGCGCACCTCGCCGATCGGTCGGCCGCGATAGGTCTTCTCCCCGTCTCGGATCGCCACTTCGCCATTGGCGAACATCTCAACACATTCGCCCTGAACCGAAACGCAGCTTGACAGGACTATGGTGTGGTACATGGCCGTCTCCACCCTGTTCCGCCCCCTTGCGGGAGTCGCGCGCAGCTTGACGCATTATCGTTAAACGGACGCTAATCAGAAACGTTTCGACCGTCACTTCACAACTGGCGCGGGAAAGGCGTCGGCGGATATTCGCCTATCAGAGCCAGTCGCGCAGGATCGGGATCAACGGGAGGTCCGCGGGCGGCATCGGATAGGACCGCAGATCGCGCACGGCCACCCACTTCAGCGCCTTGTGCTCGCGCGGCTGCGGGACGCCCTCCCACTTGCGGCAGGCGAAGAGCGGCATCAGCAGGTGAAAGTCCTCGTAGGCGTGGCTGGCGAAGGTGAGCGGTGCGAGGCAACTCGCCCAGGTTCCGACGCCAAGTTCCTCGTGCAGTTCGCGGATCAGCGCCGCTTCCGGCGTCTCGCCGGCCTCGACCTTGCCTCCGGGGAACTCCCATAGCCCCGCCATCGCCTTGCCTGGCGGGCGCTGGGCGATCAGGATCCTGCCGTCGCGGTCGATCAGCGCGACCGCCGCCACGAGCACGAGCCTCATGAAACCCGACTCACGCCGCGACCTCAGGACCGATAGTCGGCGTTGATCTCGATGTAGCGCGCAGTCAGGTCACAGGTCCAGATTGTCGCGGATCCGGTTCCGAGCCCAAGATCCACCGAGATCGCCAGTTCCGGAGACTTCATGTAGGCGGCGCCGGCCGCTTCGGAATAGTCGGGCGAGACCCATCCCTTTTCCGCCACGGCGATGTCTCCGAACCGGATGGAGAGGAGGTCACGGTCCACCGTCGCGCCGGACTTGCCCACCGCCATCACGATGCGGCCCCAGTTGGGATCCTCGCCGGCGATCGCGGTCTTGACCAGCGGCGAATTGGCGATCGCGAGCCCCACCCTTCGCGCATCCGGGTTCGAGGCGGCGCCGGAAATGCGCAGCTCGACGAACTTGGTCGCGCCCTCGCCGTCGCGCACGATCTGGCGGGCGAGGTCGCGCATCACCCCCGTCAGCGCCATTTCGAAGGCGCGGGCGCGCGGATCGCGGGCCGAGGCTATGGGCGCGGCCCCGTTCTGTCCGGTCGCCGCGACCAGCGCCATGTCCGAGGTCGAGGTGTCGCTGTCCACCGAAATGCAGTTGAAGCTGTCGGCGTTGGCGCGCGACACCATCTTCTGCAGTAGCGTGGCGTCGACCGCCGCGTCGGTGAAGACGAAGGCGAGCATCGTGGCCATGTCAGGGGCGATCATGCCCGAGCCCTTGGCGAAGCCGACGATGGTGGCGGGCGTGCCATCGAGCTCCACCGTCGTCGCCGTCCCCTTGGCGAAGGTGTCGGTGGTCATGATTGCGCGCGCCGCCTCGGCGACGCCACCCGCGTCGAGCCGGTCGCGCAGCGCCTCGAGCCTGGAGACGATCCGCTCGACCGGCAGCGGCTCGCCGATCACCCCGGTGGAGGCGAGAAAGACGTGGTCAACCGGCACATGAAGCGTCTCCGCTGTCGCCCGCGCGGTCGCCTCGACGGCCGCCCGGCCAGCCTCGCCGGTGAAGGCGTTGGCGTTGCCGGAGTTCACCACGATGGCGAAGCCGCGGCGCGCGTCCGCGCGCTTGCGGAGCGCGGCGAGCTTCTCCTCGCACCAGAGCACGGGCGCGGCGCGGGTCCGCGAGCGGGTGAACACGCCCGCCAGCGCCGATCCCCCGGCGATCTCGGCGAGCATCACGTCGAGCCTCCCGGGGTATCGCACGCCCGCCTCGATCGCGGCGAACCGCACGCCGGCGACCGGCGGCAGCTGCGGGAACCCGCTTGCAGGGGCGAGCGGCGAGATCACGGCCGCTTTCTTGCGGGCCTTCCTCGCCTTCTTGTCCTTCTTCCCGTCGCGCTTCTTCTTCGCCTTCTTCTCGCCCATCCTGGCTGTCCCCGTCAGTTCTCGAGCAGCGCGTTCTCTCGGATGGACGCCGGAGGCGCGGCATCCTCGACCACCTCGATCTCCGCCGAGGCGCGCAGCGCGTCGACCTCGGCGCGGAGCGCCTGCTGGCGCATCTGCGTCTCGACCTGCTCGCGCACCTCCTCGAAAGCCGGCGGCGCAGTCTCGCGCTTGTCGTCGAGCTTGATCAGGTGCCAGCCGAACTGTGTCTCCACCGGGCCGGCGACGTCGCCGACCTCCATCTCCGTCACCGCGGCCTCGAATGGCGCGACCATCTGGCCGGGCCCGAACCATCCGAGGCTCCCGCCGCTGGCGGCGGATCCGTCCGACGACCTTTCCTCGGCCAGAGCTGCGAAGTCCGCGCCCGCCTCGATCTCCACCAAGATGGCGGCCGCCTCCTCCTGGGTGGCGACGAGGATGTGGGAGGCGTTGAACTCCGGCTGCGGCGTGAACTGGGCGATCTGCGCGTCATAGGCGGCGCGCGCCTCGGCCTCGTCCATCGGTTCGGCCAGCCGCTCCTGGACGACCCGGGCCGCGAGCGCGCCGCGGCGCTCGTTCTCGATCTGGAGCCGCACGTCGAGCGGGTCGCTCTGTGGTTCGTCCGACACCATCTGCGCCAGCAGCGTCTGCTCGATCAACTGGTCGAGCACGCCCTCGAAGAGCGCCTCGTCGGGCAGGTTCTGATACTGTTCCGGCAGCCGCTGCTGCATGGCGATCACGTGTCCGAGGGTGATTTCGGCGCCGTTGACGGTGGCGAGCACGGTGCCGGCGTCGTAGGCCTCGTCCTGGGCGGCGGCCGGGGCGGCCGCGGCAATCGCCAGGACGACGGCCGTTATCAGGTTGCGCATCTCGTTCTCCTCAAGCGGCCGCCCTGGCGGCCCGGAATTCCGTGCGGAACCGGTCGACCCGACTCCGTTGACAGGGGCGGGCGCGCCGCTTACATCCAAGCCCGGCTCGAAAAGGCCTGATCGCGCCCCGCGACGGCTTAGACCGATCGGCGCCGGTGAACAAGCGCCCCCGTCATGACAATCCGGTGGGTGAAGAGGTTGGGGGGTCACGCTCCACGCGGGCCCGGAGTAATTTGAGGATATCCGCTGATGCTCGGATTTGGCGCTGTCGCAAAGAAGGTCTTCGGCACTCCCAATGACCGCAAGGTCAAGTCGGTGCGATCGATTGTCGACAGGATCAACGCCCTCGAGCCCGAGTATCAGGCGCTCGACGACGCCGGGATCATTGACCGGACGCGAAACTTCCGCGAGCGCCACGCCGCAGGCGAGAGCCTCGACGACCTGCTGCCGGAGGCCTTCGCCAACGCCCGCGAGGCGGCCCGCCGGGCGCTGGGACTGCGCCCATTCGACGTCCAGCTCGTCGGCGGCGTGTTCCTGCACCGCGGCAACATCTCGGAGATGAAGACCGGCGAGGGCAAGACGCTCATGGCCGTCTTGCCCGTCTATCTCAACGCGCTCACCGGGCGCGGCGTGCACGTGGTGACGGTCAACGACTACCTCGCCCGCCGCGACGCAGACTGGATGGGCAAGGTCTACCACACGCTCGGCCTCACCGTCGGCGTCGTCGCGCCCGGCATGGAGGAGGCCGACAAGAAGGCCGCCTACGCCGCAGACGTCACCTACGCCACCAACAACGAGCTCGGCTTCGACTACCTGCGCGACAACATGAAGTCCGACCTCGCACAGGTGCTCCAGCGCGATCACTATTTCGCCATCGTCGACGAGGTCGATTCGATTCTGATCGACGAGGCGCGCACCCCGCTGATCATCTCGGGTCCGAGCCAGGATCGTTCCGAGCTCTACGGGGCCATCGACCGGCTGATCCCCGAGCTGAACGAGAGCCACTACGACCTCGACGAAAAGCAGCGCTCGACCACGCTCACCGAGGACGGCAACGAATTCGTCGAGACGCGCCTGCACGAGCTCGAACTCCTGCCCGCGGACCGCTCGCTCTACGATCCCGAGAGCACCTCGCTCGTGCATCACGTCACCCAGGCTCTGCGCGCACATGTGCTCTTCAAGCGCGACAAGGACTACATCGTTCGCAATGACGAAGTGATGCTGATCGACGAGTTCACCGGCCGCATGATGACCGGGCGGCGGCTTTCGGACGGGCTGCACCAGGCGATCGAGGCCAAGGAAAACGTGCCGATCAAGCCAGAGAACGTCACTCTGGCCTCCGTCACCTTCCAGAACTACTTCCGTCTCTACGAGAAGCTCGCCGGCATGACCGGCACCGCCGCCACCGAGGCCGACGAGTTCGCCGAGATCTACAAGCTCGGTGTGGTCGAGATCCCGACCAACAAGCCGGTGGTGCGCGTCGATCACGACGACCAGGTCTACCGCACCGCGCGCGAGAAATACGCGGCCATCGTCGAGGAGATCCGCGACGCCCACGAGCGCGGCCAGCCGATCCTCGTAGGCACCACCTCGATCGAGAAGTCCGAGACGCTCTCGGAAATGCTCAAGAAGGCGGGCGTGCCACACAACGTGCTAAACGCCCGCTACCACGAGCAGGAGGCGAAGATCATCGCCGACGCCGGGATACCGGGCGCGGTGACCATCGCCACCAACATGGCGGGCCGCGGCACCGACATCCAGCTCGGCGGCAACGTCGAGATGCAGGTCATCGAGGCGCTCGAGGCCGACGAGGAGGGGGCCCACCCCGCCGAGATCAGGGAGCGCGTCGAGCGCGATGTGGCCGAACGCAAGGCCCGGGCGATCGAGGCCGGCGGTCTCTACGTGCTCGCCACCGAGCGCCACGAGAGCCGGCGCATCGACAATCAGCTGCGCGGCCGCTCCGGACGCCAGGGCGACCCGGGGCGCACGAACTTCTACCTCAGCCTCGAGGACGACCTGATGCGGATCTTTGGGTCCGACCGGCTCGATTCCATGCTGGGCAAGCTCGGCATGAAGGAAGGCGAGGCGATCGTCCATCCCTGGGTAAACAAGGCGCTCGAGAAAGCCCAGGGCAAGGTCGAGGCCCGCAACTTCGAGATCCGAAAGAACCTCTTAAAGTACGACGACGTGATGAACGACCAGCGCAAGGCCATCTTCGGCCAGCGCCGGGAGATCATGGAGGCCAGGGACGTCTCCGAGGTTGTCCGCGACATGCGCCACGAGGTCGTGAACGACCTCGTTGCCGGGGCGATCCCCGCGAAGGCCTATGCCGATCAGTGGGATGTGGAGGGTCTGGCGGAAAAGGTGAAGACCACCTTCGGAACCGAGCCGCCCATCGCCGCATGGGCCGATGAGGAGGGGGTGGACGACGAGACCATCCGCGAGCGCCTGACCGAGGAGGTCGACAGGCTCATGGCGGGCAAGACCGCCAAGTACGGGGCCGACACCATGCGCTCGATCGAGAAACAGGTGCTCCTTCAGACCATCGACCGCAACTGGCGCGAGCACCTGCTCACCCTCGAGCACCTGCGCAGCGTCGTCGGCTTTCGCGGCTACGCCCAGCGCGACCCGCTTAACGAGTACAAGTCCGAGGGGTTCCAACTCTTCGAGGGTCTGCTCGACAAGCTGCGCGTCGAGGCCACGCGCACGCTCGCGCATGTACAGGTGATGACGCCCGAGGAACAGCAGGCGATGATCGCGGAGATGCAGGCCCGCGCCCGGGCCGCCGCCGAAGCAGGCGCGCGGGTCAGCCCCGCCCCGGCCGCCGCGCCCGCGCCCGCGCCCGCGCCCCGGCGATGGCCGGCGCCGCCCTTGCCCCCGCCGATAGCGGGCGCGTCGACCCCGAGGACCCCGGGACCTGGGCCCACAGCGGCCGCAACGATCCCTGCCCCTGCGGCTCGGGCAAGAAGTACAAGCACTGCCACGGGCGGATGTGAACGCTGTCCCGCGCCGCTCCGGCAACCGCCCGGACTCGCGTTAACCCTTTTTTCCTTGTATTTCAGTCTGTTGCAGGCGGTCCGCATGCGGACCGCCTGGAAGGTCGCGAATTGGCACCCGGATCTGACCCCGAAGAGGCGCCGGCCCTTTTCGTCCGGAAAGCGCCGCCGTCACGCTTGAGGCGCCCCAACCGGTGGCGCCTCGGCGCCGCCGTTGAGGGCGCGTTGCCAGTAGCCGACGTCGCGCCAGGCCCCGAACTTCCAGCCGACCGCTCCCAGCGTGCCGGCGTGACGGAACCCGAAGGCCTCGTGAAGGGCCACGCTCGGCCCGTTCGGCAGGGTGATCAGTCCGATCGCCTGTCGCTGGCCCTGCGCCTCCAGAGCCTCGAGAAGCGCCGCGAACAGCCGCCGCCCCAGCCCCTGCCCGCGCGCCGCGCGCTCGACGTAGATCGAAACCTCCGAGGTGAAGCGGTAGGCGCTGCGCCGGTGGAACGGCGCTGCGTAGGCGTAGGCCCGCACCGCGCCCGCCGTCTCGGCGACGAGCCAGGGATGACCCGCGGGATGGGCGGCGATGCGGGCGGCGATCTCGTCGCGGTCGGGCGGCGTCTCCTCGAAGGAGATCACCGTCTCGGCCACATAGGGTGCGTAGATGGCCTGGATGGCGGCGGCGTCGGCCGGCGCGACCGCCCTGATGACGACGGGGACCAAGCGAACGCGGGCTCCTCTGTCGGGGCGATCGACGGCCGCCCTTCCGTCGCACGCTAGCCAGCCGCGCGCCGGTTTGCCAAGCCGATTTCGCGCGTGGCCGCCCGCGCCGCCAGACGGAGCCGCGGCAGCCGGATACGCCCCAGCGCCACGATCAAGCGGTAGACCGCCGCCTGGGTCTGGGGCAGCCGCTCGATCGGCCGCGAGGGCGCGCCGAGCGCCACCACCCCCACCGGCGTCAGAGCGGCCCAGTCCGGCGCGCCGCCCGCGACGCGCCCGTCGTCTCGATCCGATCTCATCTCTGCATCTCCTCTGCGGCGTCAGTCCGAAGTCCGCCGCCATCCTGGGCGCTGCTGCGGGAATCGCCCGGGAACCGCGCGGGAAGCGCCGGCGACCGGGTCGCCGGATCGGGAAACTCCCGTTGCCGCCAGCGGGAAAAATGCGCCAGAATGCCGCGCCGGAGAATGCGCCGGCGGCGGCCGGCCAGGAGGGGCCCATGGCGCCCGTGGCGGTGAGGCTGCTCGGGGGCTTCGAGATTCGCGCCGACGGCGCGGCGCGCGACCTTCCGGGTCTGAAGGACCGCGCCCTGCTCGCAATCCTCGCCCTCGCGAGAGGCGTCCCTCTGTCACGTGGCCAGCTTGCGAGCCTTCTCTGGAGCGATCGCGGCGACCCGCACGCCCGCGACAGCCTCAAGCACGCGCTGGCCCGCGTCAGGGCCGGACTCGGCGAGGACGGCGCCGCCGCGATCGTCGCCGACCGGCGCGCCGTGCGGCTCGAGCCGTCCGGGCTGATGCTGGACACGCTCGATTTCGAGCGCCTGCTCGACACCGGCGGTCCCGAGAACCTCGAAGCGGCGATCGCGCTCTATCGCGGCGACCTGCTCGATGGCGTCGAGGTCCGCGACCCGGCGTTCGAGGACTGGCTCCTCGTCGAGCGCCAGCGCCTTCGCGCCCGCGCCGAGGAGGCCGCGGCCAGGCTGATGTCCCGCGCCCTCGCCGAGGGCCGGACCGACCGCGCCGCCGCCGCCGCGCAACGGCTCCTGGAGCTCGATTCGCTGCGCGAGGACGCCTGCCGGGCGCTCATGCGCGTCCACTCCGACCGCGGCGAGACGGCGAAGGCGCTGCGCCTCTACGACGCGCTGCGCGACCGGCTCCATCGCGAGCTCGCCGTCCGCCCGGAGCGGGACACCACTCAGCTCGCCGAATCCATCCGCGCCGGCCAGGGCGAGGCTCTCGTCGTCAAAGCGGCGGCGGAGACCGATCCGCCGCCGCTGCCCGACCGTCCGTCGATCGCCGTACTGCCGTTCCAGAACCTCGGCGGCGACCCGGAGCAGGAATACTTCGCCGACGGCGTCGTCGAGGAGATCATCACCGCGCTCTCGCGCCTGCGTTGGCTGTTCGTCATCGCCCGCAACTCGAGCTTCACCTACAAGGGCCGCGCCGTCGATGTGAAGCAGGTCGGCCGCGAGCTGGGCGTGCGCTACGTGCTGGAAGGCAGCGTCCGCGCCGCGGCGGGCCGGGTCCGCATCACCGGCCGCCTGATCGACGCCGCGACCGGCGCGCAGATCTGGGCCGGCGGCGTCGACGGCGAGCTCGCCGACATCTTCGAGCTGCAGGACCGGGTGACCGCGAGCGTCGTCGGCGCCATCGCGCCGGAGCTCGAGCGCGCCGAGATCGAGCGGGCGCGGCGCAAGCCGACGGCAAGCCTCGACGCCTACGATTACTTCCTGCGCGGCATGGCGGAGGTCCACAAGTGGAGGCGCGACGCCAACCGCGAGGCGCGGCGGCTGTTCGGCAAGGCGATCGAGCTCGACCCCGACTACGCCGCCGCATGGGGCATGGCGGCCCGCTGCCTGTCACAGGCCAAGGCCGACGGCTGGTCGACCGACGCCGCCGCCGACATCGCCGAGGTCCGGCGTCTGGCCTGGCGGGCGGCCGAGCTCGGACCCGATGACGCCGTGGCGCTGGCCACGGCCGGGATCGGCCTCGCCTTCGTCGCCGGCGACTTCGGCGACGGCGTCGCGCTGCTCGAGCGCGCCCTCGCGCTCAACCCCAACCTGGCGATGATCTGGCTGTTCATCGGCTGGGCCAATGTCTGGCGCGGCGAGCAGGAGCTGGCGCTCGGCCAGCTCGACCAGGCCATGCGGCTCAGCCCCGGTGATCCGCAGATGGCGATGATGCAGGCCGCCACCGCCGCGGCGCATTTCTTCGCCGGACGGGATGCGGAGGCGGTCGCCTGGGCCAGGGCCGCGCTGCTGAGCCGGCACGATCACCGCATCGGCGCCTGCGTCCTCGCCGCGAGCCTCGCCAGCCGCGGCGAGATAGCCGAGGCGCGGGAGACCGTCGCCCGTCTCCGCCGGATCGATCCGGGCCTGCGGCTGTCGAGCCTGCCCGACGCCTTCCCGGTGCGTCGACCGGATGACCTGGAGCGCTGGATCGGCGCGCTGCGCCGCGCCGGCTTGCCCGAGTGACGCGGGAGGCGTCTTGCGGAGGCCATGACCGGGACCGCTACATCCTGACTGCACCTTGGGAGAGCCATGACCCCAGCAGACCGCGACGAACACCTCGCTTTCCTTCGCGCCGCCGGCGCGCTCAAGGACACGCTCCGGAGCGGCCGCACCGCCGCGGGCCGAGCGGAGAGCGTGGCCGAGCACAGCTGGCGGCTCTGCCTGATGGCGGTGGCCCTCGAAGACGACCTCGATGGCATCGACGCCGCGCGGCTGCTGCGGCTACTCGTGGTGCACGACCTGGCCGAGGCGGTCGGCGGCGACACGCCCGCGCCCGAGCAGACCGGCGACAAGCGCGCCGCG
Source organism: uncultured Alphaproteobacteria bacterium (assembly GCA_963700835.1). Lineage (GTDB taxonomy): Bacteria > Pseudomonadota > Alphaproteobacteria > Rhodobacterales > Rhodobacteraceae > Amaricoccus. The sequence continues at coordinate 79,040 of CAVOZD010000024.1, read as the reverse complement.
GAGCGGGCCGACCTCATCACGCTGCTGGCGACACTCCCGGAGAAGGCGGCGGCGCGGCTGCTGGCGCTCTGGGAGGAATACGCCGCCGCCGAGACGCCGGAGGCGCGGCTCGCCAAGGGGCTCGACCGGCTCGAGACGGTGCTGACCCATGTGGAGGGCGCGAACGGGCCCGACTTCGACTACGGCTTCAACCTCGGCTATGGCCGGAGCCACACCGACGGCCACCCGGTCGTGGCGGCGCTGCGCGCGCCGGTGGACGCCGAGACGGCGCGGCTGGCGCGGCGGAAGTGACCGCGGCCGGGCTCGAACGCTTCGTCGCCGCGCAGGATCCGGTGTGGGCGGCGGTGCAGGCCGAGCTCGCGGCGGGGGCGAAGTCCGGCCACTGGATGTGGTTCGTCTTTCCCCAAATCGCCGGGCTCGGGCGCAGCGCCACGTCGCGACGCTTCGCGCTGGCCTCGCTCGCCGAGGCGCGGGACTATCTCGCCGATCCGGTGCTCGGGTCGCGGCTGCGCGCGGCGACGGGGCTGATGCTGGGCCATGCGGGGCGGCCGGCCGGGGCGATCCTCGGGCCGGTGGACGCGCTGAAGTTCCGCTCGTCGATGACGCTCTTCGCCGCGGCGGCCCCGGAGGACCGGCTGTTTTCCGAGGCGCTTGCGGCGTTCTTCGAGGGGGCGCCCGATCGGCGGACCCTGGAGATTCTCGGTGAAAGCGGCGCGTAACACGCGTGCAATTCCGACTAAGTCATTGAAATAAAATGAATTAATATTCGTTAATGCGTGTGATAACACACGCGTCGCGCGACCATGGGCCGTTCCGACCGGTCGCACCCGGCGTTCGCAAGCCGGTCCGCGAGACTGTACACTGCGCATCAAGCGCCCCCTTCGGCGGGCCGGAAGGACGGACAGGATGCCGGGCGAACCCCACGATCCCGCGCGCGAGGGCGCGCAGATGAGCTTTGAAGGACGCATGTCCTACGCGGACTACCTTCGGCTCGACGCGATCCTGGGCGCCCAGCGTCCGCTCTCGGAGGCGCATGACGAGATGCTGTTCGTCATCCAGCACCAGACTTCCGAGCTCTGGATGCGGCTGGCGATCCACGAACTGCACGCCGCGCGGCGGGCTCTGCGGGGCGACGAACCCCGCCCGGCGTTCAAGATGCTCGCGCGGATCGCGCGCATCTTCGAGCAGCTCAACGGCGCCTGGGACGTGCTGCGCACGATGACGCCCAGCGAATACACCCGCTTCCGCGAGAGCCTCGGGCAGTCTTCGGGCTTCCAGTCCCACCAGTACCGGCTGATCGAGTTCATGGCCGGCAACCGCAACGCGGCGATGCTGCGGCCGCACGCGCACCGTCCGGAGATCCTGGCGCTGCTGGAGGCCGAGCTCGCCGAGCCCTCGATCTATGACGAGGCGCTGCGTTTCGTCGCCCGCCAGGGCCTGCCGGTGCCCCGGGAGGTGCTGACCCGCGACCTGAGCCGGCCCCATGCGGCCTCCGACGGCGTGGTGGCGGTCTGGGAGCGGGTGTACCGCGATCCCGAGACGCACTGGCGCTGCTACGAACTGGCCGAGAAGCTGGTCGACTTCGAGGACTACTTCCGCCGCTGGCGGTTCAACCATGTCACCACCGTCGAACGGATCATCGGGCTCAAGCGCGGAACGGGCGGAACGGGCGGGGTCAGCTACCTGCGGCGCATGCTGGAGGTGGAGCTGTTCCCGGAGCTCTGGCGGGTGCGCACGGTGCTCTGAGAGTTGGGGGGGCCGGGGCCGCCGCGGCGGCCGCGCCTAGCGCCGGGCCAGGGCGCTGACGCCCACCGCGGCGATGATGATCAGGCCGACGAGCACCTCGCGCACATAGGCGTCGACGCGCATCTGGGTGAGGCCGTTGTCGAGCACGCCGAGCACCAGCACGCCGGCCAGGGTGGCGAGCACCCGCGGCGCGCCGCTCTCGGTCATGGTCTGGCCGAGGAACACCGCGGCGATGGCGCTGAGCATCAGGCCCGAGCCCTGGGTCGGGTTCGCCGAGGCGACGCGGGCGGCGTACATGAGGCCCGCCACCGCCGCGCCGAGCCCCGCGACGCCGAAGGCGGCGACGCGCAGGGTGCGGACGCGCACGCCGGCGAGCCGCGCGGCCTCGGGGTTGTCGCCCATGGCGTAGAGCCGCCGGCCGAAGCGCCGCCGCTCGAGCGCGATCCAGACGAGGACCGCGACGCCGAGCGCGAGCAGGGTCAGCGCCGGGACGGCGAGCGGCCGTCCGTCGGGTGCGCCCAGCGGCAGCCCGGAGCGGGCGAAGCCGGAGAAGGCCTCGGGGATGTCGCGGCCGAAGATCGTGCGCCCGCCGCTGACCACGAAGGCGAGGCCGGAGAAGACGGTGAGCGTGCCGAGGGTGGCCACGAAGGGCAGGATGCCCACGACCGCCACGAGCAGGCCGTTGAAGATCCCGCCGACAACCCCGACCGCGAGGGCCGCGGCGACGCCGAGCCAGACCGGCGCCCCGGCCACGAAGAGCGCCGCGGCGACCACGCCCGAGAGCGAGGCCATCGAGCCGACGGAGAGGTCGAAGTCGCCAGCCGCCATCACCACGGTCATCGCGGCGGCGACGACGGCGAGCATGGAGATCTGCTGGCTGACGTTGAGCCAGTTGCGCGCGGTCATGAAGGTGCCGGGCAGGCTCGCCCAGAAGAAGACGATCAGGGCGAGGATGGCGAGCGGGGCGGCGAAGCGCCGCGCCCGCGCCAGGACCGGATGGTGCAGGGCTATTCGGCGACGCCGGCGTTGGCGGCGGTGATCAGCACGGTGGGCGCGTAGATCACCCGCTGGCGGATCTCCTCGCCGGCCAGATGCCGCGCGACCACGTCCGCGGTCGCCGCGCCGATGCCGGCGAAGTCCTGGGCGATGGAGGCCTCGAAGGGTCCGCCGGCGGCGATGGCCTCGCGGGCCTGCGGGTTTGCGTCGATGCCGGTGATCACGATGCCCTCGCCCGCGCGGCCCGCCGCCTCGATGGCCTGCAGCGCGCCGAGCGCCGGCTGGTCCCAGGCGGCCCAGACCGCGCCTATCGAGCCGGGCTCGGGATTGGCGGCCAGCACCGCCTCCATCTGCGCCCGGCTGTCGGCGATGCCGCCGTCCGAGACGTCCGGGGTCAGCCGGTCGATGACGGCGATGTCGGGGAAGTTGGCGAATACCGCGTCGGCGATGACCCCGCGGGCCTGCACCGGCGGAAACGGGTCGAAGACGAACATCACCACCGAGCCCGCGCCGTTCAGCCGGTTGGCGACGTAGGCCGCTGTCTCGGCGGCCATGGCGTAGCCGTTCGAGGTGACGTTGGCGACGATGTTGGGGTCCGAGCCCGCATCCATGCCGAAGACGGGCACGCCGGCGGCGGCGGCGGCGGCGAGTCCGGCGCCGACCTGGGCGGGATCGACGTTGATGACGATCGCGTCGACGCCCTGGTTCACGCTGTCCTCGATGCGCGCGATCACCGCGGCGACGTCACCGGCGGTGTCGATGACGTTCACGTCCCAGCCCATGCCGTCGGCCTCGGCCTGGAAGGCCTCGACGTAGAACTGGGTGCCGGGCTGGGCGAGGTAGGGGGTGATGACCGCGACGCTCTGGGCCGCGGCGCCGGCGGCGAAGGCGACGAGCGCCGTTCCCGCCGCGACGGCTCCGGCCGAAATCCTGCGCATCATGGCGTTCTCCCCCTCGCGAATGCCGCTTGTGCACGCATCTTTGGCAGGCCAGTTTTCCGCCGTCCAGTGCCTTGCAGGAGGCGGGAGCGGCGCGATGGCGGCGGAGACGCTGATCGGGATCGACATCGGCACGACCTCGCTGAAGGCGGGGCTGTTCGGCCGCGACGGCGCGCTTCTGGCGGAGATCTCCCGAAGCTACGGCGTCGACCGTCCCCGACCGGGATGGGCGGAGCAGGATCCCGAGCTGTGGCTGCGCGGCGCGCGGGCGGCGCTGGAGGCGCTCGCGGGATCGCCGCTGGCGGGCGCGGTGCGGGCCGTGGGCGTGACGAGCCAGGTCAACACGCATCTCTTCGTGGACGCGCGGATGCGCCCGCTCGGCCCGGCGATCCTCTGGCAGGACCTGCGCGCGGCGGAGGCGGCGGCGCGGCTCGACGCGGCGATCGGGGACGCCGACAAGCGCGCGTGGTTCGGCGCGGCCGCGCCGGTCGCGGCGAGCAACGCGCTCGCCCGCTGCGCCTGGGCGGCGGCGGAGGCGCCCGCGCTCTGGGCGCGCACGGCGCGAGTGCTGGCGCCGAAGGACTACGTTCTGGCGGCGCTGACCGGGCGGGCGGTCGCCGATCCGATCTCGGCGGTGGGCCTCGTGGGCGGCGATCTGGCCTATGTCGCGCCTTTTCTCGCGGCGGTTGCGGGCGCGGCCGAGCGAATGCCGCCGCTCGCCGACCCGCTGGAGAGGGCCGGCGTGGTGCGCGCGGGGCTGCCGGCCGCCGGCGCGCCGGTGGCGGTAGGGACCATGGACGCCTGGGCGGCGATGTTCGGCGTCGGCGCGGCGCGGGACGGCGAGGCGATGTATCTGTCGGGCACCAGCGAGGTCGTGGGGCTGATCTCGGCGGAGCGCCGCCCGGCCGCAGGCGTGGTGAGCTTTCCCGACTGGCGCGGGATCACGCTGCACGCCGGGCCGACCCAGGCCGGCGGCGCGGCGCTCGCCTGGGCCTGCGGGTTCTTCGGGCGGGAGGTCGGGGACTTGCTGGCGCTGGCGGCGGCGGAGCGGATCGAGGCGCAGAGCCCGCTCTTCCTGCCGCATCTGGCCGGCGAGCGTGCGCCGATCTGGGACGCCTCGGCGCGGGGGACCTTCGCGGGGCTGCGCGCCGACCACGGGCCGGGCGCGGCGGCGCTCGCCGTGCTCGAGGGCGTGGCGTTCTCGGCGCGCTGGGTCCTGGAGGCGGTGGAGGCCGCCGGCGGGCGGCGCGCCGAGGTCCTGCGGGCGGGCGGCGGCGGCATGCGGTCCGATCTCTGGGCGCAGGTCCGCGCCGACGCGCTCGGCCGGCCGCTGGCCCGCACGGCGGGACCCGAGGCGGCGGCGCGGGGCGCGGCGCTGATGGCCGGCGTGTCGGCGGGGCTCTGGCCCGACCTCGCGGCGGCGACGGCGGACTGGGCCGGGGCGGCGGAGACGTTCACGCCCGACCCCCGCGGGGCGGCGCTTTCCGAGCGGCGCTTTGCGACGTTCCGGGCGCTCTACGAGGCGGTGCGTCCGGTAAACGCGGCGCTGTCCCGGCCAGGACAGGAATCAAGCCCTTGAAGAAGGACGTGAATTCCGTTGACGGATCGGGATCGGGCGAAGACCGCCGCTATTCGGCGGCCTTTCCCTGGGCTTCGTGGGCGTCAAGGGTGGCGCGGAAGCGGTCGACGATCTGGTCGACATGCTCGCGCTCGGCGATGAACTGCGGCGCGACGATGCCGACGTCGCCGGTGAACTTCACATGGAGCCCGTTCCAGAACATCTCGGTCTGAAGCGCCGGCCCCCGCCGGCCGACCGGGCCGCTGGCGTGGACCTCGACCCCGGCGATCAGGCCGATCGAGCGCACGTCCTTGACCATGGGGTGATCGTAAAGCGAGTGGATGGCGTCGCGGAAATAGGGCGCCAGCGCCCTGGAGCGCTCGAAGAGCCCCTCCTCGCGGATGATCTGCTGCATGGCGAGCCCGGCGGCGCAGGCGGCCGGATGGCCGGAATAGGTGTAGCCGTGGAAGAACTCGATGGCCCCCTCGGGCGCGGCGTCGACGACCGCGTCGTAGATCTCGTCCTTCACCGCCACCGCGCCCATCGGGATCGAGCCGTTGGTCAGCGCCTTGGCCATGGTCATGATGTCCGGCGTCACGCCGAAGGTCTGGGCGCCGAAGGGATCGCCCATGCGCCCGAAGCCGGTGATGACCTCATCGAAGACCAGCACGATGCCGTGCTCATCGCAGATGGCGCGGATGCGCTCGAGGTAGCCCTTGGGCGGCACGAGGACGCCGGTGGAGCCGGCGACGGGCTCGACGAAGACCGCGGCGATCTGGGAGCCGCCGTAGGTGGCGACGATGCGGGCGAGGTCCTCGGCGAGCTCGACCCCGTGCTCTGGCTGGCCGGGGCGGTTGATGTCCTCGCCGGTCCAGGTGTGGCGCATCATCACCACGCCGGGCATCACGATCGGGAAGGTCTCGCGGTTCTTGACCATGCCCGAAAGGCTCACGCCGCCGATGTTGACGCCGTGGTAGGCGCGCTCGCGGCTGACGAAGCGGCCGCGGTGGGCCTGACCGCGAGCGTTGTTGTAGGCCATGACGATCTTGAGCGCGGTGTCGATCGCCTCGGAGCCGGAGTTGACGAAGAAGACGTGGTTGATGCCCTCGGGCGTCAGTTTCGCCACCTCGGCGGCGAGGGCGAAGCTGCCGTCGTGGCCGAGGCTGAAGGGGGCGGTGTAGGTGTTGCGCGACATCTGGTCGTGCACCGCCTCGATGATCTTCGGATGGCAGTGCCCCGCGGGCGAACAGAAGAGGCCCGAGGCGCCGTCGAGCACCGCACGATCGTCGCGGTCGTAGAGCCAGACGCCGCCGGCGCGCGAGATCATGCGCGGGTTCGCCTTGAAGGCGCGGTTCGGCGTGAACGGGATCCAGTGTTCCTCGAGCGAATTGCCGGCGTAGCGCATCTGGGTGACTCCCCGAACAGAGGCCTGAAGCTTCGTCTCTAGCGCCAAAACCCGCGCCGGCTCTATCGCCAGATCGTCGCATTCATGGCGCCAGAAGGGCGCCGCGACCCTATCGGACCAGTCGCCGCGGGTGTAAGTCCAGAGGCATGGTCGCAGACGTGGGGCCGCAGCGCGGCGGGAGGCGGCGTGAAGATCTCCGAAAGCCAGTTCATCCTCGATCATGCGGCCGCGACCGGGTTGCAGGCGCAGCTGCGCGAACAGGTCGTGGCGATGATCCTGCGGCGGCTGTTGCCGCCGGCAGCGCGGATGCCGGCGAGCCGGCGGCTGGCGCGGCACCTTGGGGTGGCGCGCATCACCGTGGCGCTGGTCTACCAGGACCTTGTCGCCGATGGATACCTGGTCACGCGGCCGCGCAGCGGGGTCTTCGTGGCCGACGATCCCCCAGGACTGCTGGCGGCGCGGCCGCGCGCCGAGCGGGCCGCCGGGCTCGACTGGGCCGGGCGGATAGGCCGGCCGTTCAGCGCCGCGCGCGGGATCGAAAAGCCGCTGGACTGGCGGCGCTATCCCTATCCGTTCCTCTACGGGCAGGCCGACGACACGCTGTTTCCCCACAACGAGTGGCGCGACTGCGCCCGGCGGGCGCTGGGGCGGCGCGAGTTCCCGCAGGTCGCCTCCGACATGGCCAGCCAGGACGATGCGCTGCTCGTGGCCTACACGCTGTCGCACAGCCTGCCCGGGCGCGGGATCGCCGCCGACCACGGCGAACTCCTGATCACGCTCGGGGCGCAGAACGCGCTCTGGCTCGCGGTCCAGGTGCTGGCGCAGTCGGGCCGGAGGCTGCGCGTCGCCATGGAGGAGCCGGGCTATCCCGACCTGCGCGCGATGCTGCGGACGGCCGGGTGCGAGGTGATCCCGGCGGCGGTCGACCAGGGGGGGCTCGATCCGGCGGCGCTGCCCGACGGGCTCGATCTGGTCTGCGTCTCGCCCAGCCACCAGGCGCCGACAGGCGCGACCATGCCCGCCGACCGGCGCCGCGCGCTGCTCGCCCGTGCGCAGGCGGAGGATTTCCTGATCCTCGAGGACGACTACGATTTCGAGATGAGCTTTCTCGGCCCGTCGAGCCCGGCGGTGAAGTCCCACGACGCCGACGGGCGGGTAATCTACGCCGGCAGCTTCACCAAGCCGCTGTTTCCGGGGCTGCGGCTGGGCTACATGGTCGCGCCCGAGCCCTTCATCGCCGAGGCGCGCGGCTTGCGGGCGCTGGTGATGCGGCATCCGCCGGGCGTCACCCAGCGCACGACTGCGCATTTCCTGGCGCTGGGGCACTACAACGCCCACATCGCGCGGCTGCGGCGGGCGTTCCGCGAGCGGCGGGCGGTGATGGCGGCGGCGCTCGACGCGGCCGGGCTCGAGGTCGCGGGCGCCTCGTCCTTCGGCGGGGCGGGGTTCTGGATCCGCGGACCCGAGGGACTCGACAGCGCGGTTCTCGCCGAGCAGGCCCGGGACGAAGGCGTGCTGATCGAGCCGGGCGCGCCGTTCTTCAGCGCCCCGGGGCGCTGCCGGTACTTCCGCATGGCCTATTCCTCGATTCCCGCGGAGCGCATCGCGCAGGGTGTGGCGCGGCTGGCCGCCTGTCTGTGATCGGCCAATCCGGGAGTCGCCCGTCGCGCCTTGCACATGCGCGCAGGCCCGGTAGGATCACCTATGGAACGACGTCCTCCGGACGAACCGGGGGCGCAGCCTGGTCCAACACGGAGAGACAACAATGAGACTTGCCCGCATCGCCGCGCTTTCGACCGCGGCCGGCCTCTACGCGTCCGCCGCATTCGCGCAGGACGGAATCACGGTGGCGTACTTCCTCGAATGGCCGATGCCGTTCCAGTACGCCAAGGCCAACGGCGCCTTCGAGGAGGCGATGGGCGTCCCCGTCGAGTGGCGCGCCTTCGACACCGGCACCGCGATGAGCGCGGCCATGGCCTCTGGCGACGTGCAGATCTCGGTCAGCCAGGGCGTGCCGCCCTTCGTGGTCGCCGCCTCGGCGGGGCAGGACATCCAGATCGTCGACGTGGCGGTGAGCTACGCCGAGAACGACAACTGCGTGGTCGCGGCGGGTCTGGAGATCGACAAGGACAGCGCCAAGGAACTCGAAGGCAAGAAGGCGGCGGTGCCGATCGGAACCGCGGCGCATTACGGCTTCCTCAAGCAGATGGAGCATTTCGGCGTCGACACCTCGACGATGGAGATCCTCGACATGGCGCCGTCCGAGGGCGCGGCGGCGCTGGCGCAGGGCAGCGTCGACATGGCCTGCGGATACGCCGGCGGCCTCCTGCGCATGAAGGAGCACGGCAACGTGCTCCTGACCGGGGCGGAGAAGGAGGAGCTCGGCATCCAGGTCTTCGACGTGACCTCGGTCCCGGCGACCTTCGCCGCCGAGCAGCCCGACCTGCTGGCGAGCTTCCTCAAGGTCGTAGCGGACGCCAACGCCATGTGGAACTCCGGCGAGAACCGCGAGGAGATGCTTGAGGTCATCGCCGCGGACGCCGGCATGGAAGTCGACGCCGCGGCCTCGTCGCTGGAGACCTTCGTCTTCCCGTCCATCGAGGACCAGTTGAGCGAGAAGTGGCTCGGCGGCGGATCGCAGGTCTTCCTCAAGGAGGTGGGCGACTTCTTCGTGGATACCGGCAACATCCCGAGCGCGCGCGACAGCTACGACGGCGCGATCAACACAGCGCCGCTCGCCGCCGCGGCGCAGATGTAGCGCCGCTGCGGCGGCCGGACGCGCCGGGCCCTCCGGCGCGTCCCTCCCAGAGCCGGGCCTCCGGGCCCGCACGGAAGGAGCGGACGGGCGCATGACAGGACTGGCTATCGACGACATCTCGATGCAATTCGACCTGCCGAACGGATCGGCGGTGCAGGCGCTCCAGAACGTCTCGCTAAACATCGTGGAGGGGGAGCTGGTCAGCGTGCTGGGGCCCTCGGGGTGCGGCAAGACGACGCTCCTGAACATCGTCGCGGGCTTCCTCGCCCCGACCGAGGGCAAGGTCATGCTCGGCGACCAGCGCGTGCGCGGGCCCGGTCCGGAGCGGGGCATGGTGTTCCAGAAGGGCGCGCTCTTCGAGTGGATGAGCGTGCGCGAGAACGTGGCCTTCGGGCCGAACATGAAGGGCATGCCCAGGGCCGAGACCGCGAGGATCGTCGACCATCTGCTCGACGTGGTCGGCCTGAGGGACTTCAAGGAGAAGGCGGTCTACGAGCTTTCGGGCGGCATGCAGCAACGGGTGGCGCTGGCGCGCTGCCTGGCCAACGAGCCCGACGTGATCCTGATGGACGAGCCGCTCGGCGCGCTCGACGCGCTCACCCGCGAGAAGATGCAGGGGCTGGTGCTCAAGCTCTGGAAGGAGACCGGCAAGACGATCATCCTGATCACCCATTCGGTGGAGGAGGCGCTGCTGCTCGGCGAGCGGCTGGTGGTGATGGCGCCCCGGCCCGGGCGGATCCACAAGCAGTACCGGCTTCCCTTCGCCGACGAGGGCGTGAACGCCGACCTGCGCGAGGTCAAGAAGCTGCCCGACTTCGGCGACAAGCGCGAGGAGATCCTCACGATGATCTGGGACATGGAGGAGGAGATCATGGGCCGGACCGAGGCCGCGCAATGATCCTGCTGCTGATCTACGTGGCGCTGTTCGTGCTGTCCTATGTCGTGGTGACGACGATCCAACGCAGCCGCGAACAGGCGCACGACTTCACCTCGCTCAAGACCGTGACCTTCGGCGACGAGAGCGCGGTGCGCCCCAACCGGGCCGCCTCGGTGATCTCGGTGCTGGTGCTGTTCCTGCTCTGGGGGGCCTTCACCGGATCGAAGCTGACCCCGATCCACGCGCCGGGCCCGTTCATCGGAGACACGTCCTTCACGTACACGGTCGAGAACGCGGCGGGCGAGACCGACGACGCGACGGTCTTCGTGCGGGTCCATGAACTCGGCGAGGCCGTCGAGCCGCCACCGACCGAAGGCGCGGACGCGGGCTTCGCCCGCGACGACGTCTTCACCATCGAGGCGTGGCGGTCCGGCATCGTTCCGGCGCGCGACAACGACGAGGGCGACGCCGACGCCTGGCGGGTCGTGGCGGTGAACGGCGAGGCGATCGAGCCCGGCGGCAGCGTCCGGGTCGACGACGGCGTCGTCGGGCTGACCGCGAAGGGTTCGCTGACCTTCGCGCCGACCACCGGCTGGCAGATGGAGGACATCTGGCTGCCGCCGCCGGAAGCGGTCTGGAGCCGGCTGGTGGAGATCGCCCGCGACGGATACCGGGGCTTCACGCTCTTCGAGCATCTCGGCTGGTCGCTCTACCGGGTGATAGCGGGGTTCTTCCTTGGCGCGCTCGTCGGCATCCCGCTGGGATACGCGATGGGGTTGTCGGACTGGTTCCGGGGCTGGTTCGATCCGATCGTCGAGTTCATGCGCCCGGTTCCGCCGCTGGCGCTGATCCCGCTGGTGATCATCTGGTTCGGCATCGGCGAGCAGGGCAAGCTGGTCCTCTTGTTCCTCGCGGCGCTCTGGATCATGACGATCTCGGCGCGCGCCGGCGTCTCGGGCGTGAACATCTCCAAGATCCACGCCGCCTATTCGCTGGGCGCGTCGAAGTGGCAGATCATGCGGCACGTGATCGTGCCGAACTCGCTGCCCGAGATCTTCACCGGCGCACGGGTGGCGATGGGCGTCTGCTGGGGCACGGTGGTCGCGGCCGAGCTCGTCGCCGCCGAGAAGGGCGCGGGCCAGATGATCGTGGCCGCGTCCAAGTTCCAGCTCACCGACATCGTGATCATGGGCATCATCCTGATCGGGGTGATCGGTTACAGCATCGACATCCTGATGCGGGTGCTCGAGCGCTGGCTGATCCCGTGGAAGGGCAAGTCCTGAGCCCGTCTGGCGCTAGAGGCGGAGGCGTCTGGCGCTAGCGATGCGCGGCGCCCCGGAGAAGAGTTCGCGCCGGACGCAGGGCCGGGACCGCAGGGGAGCGCGCAGCCATGAAGATGACCACCGAAGAGGCCTTCGTGAAGGTTCTCCAGCGCCACGGCATCGAGCACGCCTTCGGCATCATCGGCTCGGCGTTCATGCCGATCTCCGACCTGTTTCCGCGCGCGGGCATCACCTTCTGGGACTGCGCGCACGAGGGTTCCGGCGGGATGATGGCGGACGGCTACGCCCGGGCAAGCGGCAAGATGGCGATGATGATCGCCCAGAACGGGCCGGGCATCACCAATTTCGTCACCGCGGTGAAGACCGCCTACTGGAACCACACGCCGCTGCTGCTGGTCACGCCGCAGGCTGCCAACAAGACCATCGGCATGGGCGGCTTCCAGGAAGTCGAGCAGATGAAGCTGTTCGAGGACATGGTGGCCTATCAGGAGGAGGTGCGCGATCCCTCCCGCGTCGCCGAGGTGCTCAACCGGGTGATCCTGAACGCCCGCCGCGCCAGCGCGCCGGCGCAGATCAACATGCCGCGCGACTACTGGACCCAGGTGATCGACATCGAGTTGCCGGCGATCGTCGAGTTCGAGCGGCCGCCGGGCGGCGCGGCGGCGATCGCGCGGGCGGCGGAGCTGCTGTCGCGTGCGCGGTTCCCGGTGATCCTGAACGGGGCGGGCGTGGTGCTCGCCGGCGCGATCCCGGACGCCGCGGCGCTGGCCGAGCGGCTCGACGCGCCCGTGGCCTGCGGCTACCAGCACAACGACGCCTTTCCCGGATCGCATCCGCTGTTCGCCGGCCCGCTCGGCTACAACGGCTCGAAGGCTGCGATGGAGCTGATCGCCCGGGCGGACGTGGTGCTGGCGCTGGGGACCCGGCTCAACCCGTTCTCGACGCTGCCCGGCTACGGGATCGACTACTGGCCGAAGGACGCGGCGATCATTCAGGTCGACATCAATCCCGACCGGATCGGGCTGACCAAGCGGGTGAGCGTCGGCATCGTCGGGGACGCGGGCCAGGTCGCGCGGGCGATCCTGGCGCAACTGTCCGAGGACGCCGGCGATGCGGATCGGGAGGCGCGCCGGGCGACGATCGCGCAGACGAAATCGGCCTGGGCGCAGCAGCTCTCGTCGATGGACCACGAGGAGGATGATCCCGGAACGACCTGGAACGCGCGCGCCCGCGCGGCCAGGCCGGACTGGATGAGCCCGCGCATGGTCTGGCGCGCGATCCAGGCGGCGCTGCCGAAGGAGGCGATCATCTCGTCGGACATCGGCAACAACTGCGCCATCGGCAACGCCTACCCGACCTTCGAGGAAGGGCGGAAGTACCTCGCGCCGGGGCTGTTCGGGCCCTGCGGCTACGGGCTTGCCGGCGATCGTGGGCGCCAAGATCGGCTGTCCCGACACGCCGGTCGTGGGCTTCGCCGGCGACGGCGCCTTCGGGATCGCGGTGACCGAGCTGACCGCGATCGGGCGCAAGGAGTGGCCGGCGATCACCATGGTGGTGTTCCGCAACTATCAGTGGGGCGCGGAGAAGCGCAACTCGACGCTCTGGTACGACGACAACTTCATCGGGACCGAACTCGACGCGGACGTGAGCTACGCGCGCATCGCCGAGGCCTGCGGGCTGAAGGGCGTGCAGGCGCGCACCATGGAGGAGCTGACCGAGGCGCTGCGCGCGGCGATCCGCGACCAGGCGTCGGGGACGACCACGCTGATCGAGGCGCTGATCAACCAGGAGCTCGGCGAGCCGTTCCGGCGCGACGCGATGAAGAAGCCGGTGGTGGTGGCGGGCATCGACCCCGCGGACATGCGGCCGCAGGCGGCGGTGTGAAACGGGACGTGTTTCACGCGTGCAAGAATCCGCAAGTCCCTGATTCGATGAACGTATTCGAAACACGTTAACCCGGTGGCAAGATCGGTTAACGGCGCGGCCGCCGCGGACGGGACGCCGGATCAGTCGGGCGCGAGCGCCAGCGTGACGGCGGTGGCGGCGATGATGTCCTCCACGCGCGCTCCGCGCGAGAGATCGCAGACCGGCCGGGCGAAGCCCTGGAGGATCGGGCCGACCGCCTGGGCGCCGGCGAGGGCCTGGGCGAGCTTGTAGGCGATGTTGCCGGCGTCGAGCGAGGGAAAGACCAGAACGTTGCAGGCGCCCGACCCCATTCCCTTGCGCGCGGCGATGCCGGGATCGAGCGCGGCGTCGACCTGGATCGGCCCGAGGAAGCCGGTCGCCGCGGCGGCGGCGCGCACGCGCTCGACGCTCGGGCCCGCGCCCGAGGTCCCGGTGGAGAACGACAGCAGCGCCACCTCGGCGCGCCCGAGAAGCGCTCGGGCGCTGGTCGCGGAGGCGCGGGCGATGTCGGCGAGCCCGGCCGCGTCGGGATCGACGGTCACCGCGCAGTCGGCGAAGAGCAGCTCGCGTCCGTCCGGAAGCCGCATCAGGAAGAACGACGAGGGCGCGGCGACGCCCGGAGCCAGGCCGATGCCGATGGCCGCCGCCTCGATGACCCGGCGGGTCGGGCTGTCGGCGCCGGCCACCATGGCGTCGGCCTCGCCGCAGGCGACCATCGCGGCGGCGCGAAAGAGCGGCCGGACGGCCATGCGGCGGGCGACGCCCGCGTCCAGGCCGCGGGCGCGCGCGAGGGCGGCGACATGGGCGTCGGAGGCCGGCGCGAGGCCGATCGGCTCGGCGAGCCCCTCGGCCACGAGCCGGTCCATGGCCTCGGCCACCCTCGGCTCGTCAGCCTCGGGAAACACCACGCGGCGCGGCCGGGCGCGGGCGCGCGCCATGCATTGCTCCAGGGCCGACATGGAGATCCTCCCGACCGGGCGGCGCATTCAGGCGCCGCCCCCGAGAAAGGCAGCGATATGACGGACGAGGTCAAGATCCACCGCGGGCTGCGCGGGGTGCACTTCGAGCGCTCCGGCGTCAGCCGGATCGACGGGGCCCGGGGCGAACTGCTCTACCGGGGCTATTCGATCGACGAACTGGCGGAGTCCTCCAGCTTCGAGGAGGTGGCCTTTCTGCTGGTGCATGGCGAGCTGCCCGACAGCGCCGGGCTTGCGGCGTTCCGGGCGGAGCTGGCGGCGGCGCGGCTGCCCGACCCGGTGTTCGGGGTGATCGAGACGCTGCGCGAGGGGCATCCGATGGACGTGCTGCGCGCGTCGGTCTCGGCGCTGGCCGCGCTCGATCCTGACAGCCGGGACGCGAGCGAGGCGGGGTTCCTGCGCAACGGCCTGCGCCTGATGGCGCAGGTCCCGCAACTGATCGCGGCGCACCACGCGATCCGCACGGGCCGCGCGCCGACGCCGCCCGATCCCGAACTGTCGCTCGCGGCCAACTGGCTCCTGATGCTCAAGGGCGAACGGCCGTCCGGGGACGCGGCGCGGCTGGCGGACATGGACTTCATCCTGCACGCCGAGCACGGCGCCAACGCGTCGAGCTTCGCCGCGCGCGTGGCGGTGGGAACCGAGGCGAACCTGCACGCGGCGATCACCGCGGCGATCGCGACGCTGTCGGGTCCGGCCCATGGCGGCGCGGCGGAGGACGTGATGGCGATGGTCGAGGAGATCGGCGCGCCGGAGCGGGCGGCGGAATACGTGCGGGCGCGACGGGCGGCGCGGCTGCCGGTCACCGGCTTCGGACACCGGGTCTATCGCGCCGAGGATCCGCGGGCGCGCCACATGCGCGCCGGGGTGGAGCGGCTCAGCCGCGAGATGGGCGCGCCGCGCTGGTACGAGATCCTCGAGGCGGTGGTCGCGGCGATGAAGCCCTACGCGCGGCACGGGCTGAACGTGAACGTCGATTTCTATTCGGGCGTGATCTACGCGCTGCACGGGATCCCCAAGGATCTCTACGTGCCGATCTTCGCGATCGGGCGCATGCCCGGCTGGATCGTGCAGTGCCTCGAGCAGCGCCGCAACAACATCCTGATCCGGCCGCTGACGCTCTATGACGGGCCGGAGCGGCGGGCCTACGTCGCGATGGCGGAGCGGGAAATCGCGAACCCGCGCGAAAGTCTTTGACAGGAGGGGCGACGGCGCGTGAGGCTTGCCTGGCGCGCAGAGAGTGGCCATGAGCGAACTTCCGGGACACGCCCGTGTCGTGATCATCGGCGGGGGGGCGGTCGGAACCTCCTGCCTCTACCATCTCGCCCGCGCCGGCTGGCGCGACTGCCTGCTGCTGGAGCGCGACGAGCTGACCTCCGGCTCGACCTGGCACGCGGCGGGCAACGTGCCGACGTTCTCGGCGTCCTGGGCGATCATGAACCTGCAACGCTACGGCGCGGCGCTCTATCGCGGGCTCAGCGAGATCGCGGATTACCCGATCAACTACCACGTCACCGGCTCGGTGCGGCTCGCCCACGGTTCGGAGCGCATGCGCGAGTTCGCCCGCGCCCGCGAGATGGCGGCGGCGCAGGGCATGGACTACGAGATGCTTCAGGTGGGCGACCTGCGGGACCGCTATCCGTTCCTGGAGACCCATGATCTCGCCGGCGGGCTCTGGGACCCGCTCGACGGCGACATCGATCCCTCCCAGGCGACGCAGGCGCTGGCCAAGGCCGCGCGCACGCTCGGCGCGCGGATCGCGCGCTTCACGCCGGCAACGGGCGTGCGCCGCGCGGGGGGCGAATGGGTGGTGGAGACGGCTGCAGGCGAGGTGCGCTGCGAGACGGTCGTGAACGCCGCGGGCTACTACGCGCAGCGGGTCGGGGACTGGTTCCTGCCCCATGGCGGGCGGCGGGTGCCGATGACGGTGATGTCGCACCAGTACCTGCTCACCGAGGAGATCCCGGCGATCGCGGAGTGGAGCGCCGCCGCGGGGCGCAAGCTGCCGCTGCTGCGCGACGTCGACAGCTCGTGGTACCTGCGCCAGGAGAAGACCGGGCTCAACCTCGGGCCCTACGAGCGCGACTGCCGCAGCGCCTGGACGCGCGCGGACGATCCGATGCCGCAGGATTTCTCGTTCCAGCTCTTCCCCGACGACCTGGAGCGGCTCGAGGGCCACATCGAGGACGCGATGGGGCGGGTGCCGGCGCTGGGCGCGGCCGGGATCTCCAAGGTGATCAACGGGCCCATCCCCTACGCGCCGGACGGCCACCCGCTGATCGGGCCGATGCCGGGGGTGCGCGACGCCTTCGAGGCCTGCGTCTTCACCTTCGGGATCGCCCAGGCCGGCGGCGCGGGCAAGGTCCTGGCGGAATGGGTGACCGAGGGCGCGACCGAGTGGGACATGTGGTCCTGCGACCCGCGGCGCTTCACCGGGTTCTGCGACCAGGACTATTGCGACGCCAAGGGGGTCGAGGTCTACGGGCACGAATACGCCATGCACTTTCCGCGCCACGTCTGGCCGGCGGGAAGGGACCGGCGGATCTCGGCGCTGCACGTGCGACTGCTCGCGGCGGGCGCGGTGACCGCGCCCTACAACGGCTGGGAGCGGGCGGCCTGGTTCGCGCAGGCCGGCGACGACGTGTCGGAGGCGGCGACGCAGACCTGGTCGCGGCGCCGGGCCCTGGGAGCCGCGCATCCGCGAGGAGTGCCTGGCGGTGCGCGACGCCGCCGGCATGATCGCCATTCCGGGCTTCACCCGGCTGCGGCTGCGGGGGCCGGGGGCGTGCGACTGGCTGGCGACCCGCGCGGCCGGGCGGGTTCCGGCGCCCGGGCGGGTCGGGCTGCTCTATTTCTGCGACGAGCGGGGGCGGGTGGTCACCGAGATGACCGCGATCCCCGAGAGCGACGACGACGTGCTGCTGATCACCGCGGCGGTGGCGCAGTGGCACGACCGCGACGTGCTGCGCGACGGATTGCCCGAGGGGCTCGCGCTTTCGGACGAGACGGCCGCGACCGAGGCGATCCTGGTGACGGGGCCGGAGGCGCGGGCGATGCTGGGGCCGCTGACCGACGGCGACCTGGCGCGGCCCTGGCTCTCGGCGCAGCGGGCGGAGGTCGCCGGAGCGCCGGCGCGGCTGCTCCGGGTGTCCTTCGCCGGCGAGCTTGGCTGGGAGATCCATGTGGCGCCCGTGGACGCGCCGGCGGTCTGGGACGCGCTGGCGGCGGCGGGCGCGCGGCCCTTCGGGATGTGCGCACTCGACGCGCTGCGCATCGAGAAGGGCTACCGAGCGTGGAAGGGCGATCTGTCGACCGACTACACGCTGCTCGAATGCGGGCTGGAACGCTTCGTGGACTGGTCCAAGCCGGCGTTTGCGGGGCGTGACGCGCTGTGCGCCGAGAGGGACCGCGGGCCGGCGCGGCGCTTCGTGAGCCTGCGCGTGGACGCCGGGGACTGCGATGCGCCCTACATGGCGCTCCTGCGCGCAGGGGGCGAGATCGTCGGCGAGGCGACCTCCGGGGCGTGGGGCTACCGGGTCGGGGGCTCGGTGGCGCTGGGCATGGTGCGCGCCGATCTGGCGGTGGACGGGACCGAGCTCGAGATCGGCATCTTCGGCGAGCGGCGCGGCGCGACGGTGTCGGTCGGGCCGCTCTGGGATCCCGAGAACGCGCGGATGCGCGCGTGATCCCGCCCAAGCACGCCCGGGCGGTGATCATCGGCGGCGGCGTCAGCGGCTGCTCGCTCGCCTATCACCTGGCCAAGCTCGGCTGGACGGAAATCGTGCTTCTTGAGCGCAAGCGGCTGACCTGCGGGACGACCTGGCACGCGGCGGGCCTGATCGGCCAGCTTCGCACCAGCCAGAACCAGACCCGGCTGGCGAAGTATTCCGCCGATCTCTACGGGCGGCTCGAGGCGGAGACCGGCGTGGCGACGGGCCTGCGGCGAACGGGGTCGATCACCATGGCGCTCACCGAGGCGCGGCGGGAGGAGATCCTGCGGCTGGCCTCGCTGGCGCGGGCCTTCGACGTGGAGGCCCAGGAGATCGGCGAGGCGGAGGTGCGCGCGCTCTATCCGCACGTGAACACCGCCGGCATGACCGGCGCGGTGCATCTTGCCCGGCGACGGCCAGGCGGACCCCGCCAACATCGCGCTGGCGCTGGCCAAGGGCGCGCGGATGCACGGCGCGACGATCCTCGAGGGCGTCGAGGCGCTCGACGTGACGGTCGAGGCCGGGCGGGCCACCGGCGTCACCTGGCGCACCGGCGCGGAGGTCGGCGCGACGCTGACCGACACTGTGATCAACTGCGGCGGCATGTGGGGTCGGGACCTGGCGGCGCGGACCGGCGTGACCCTGCCGCTGCACGCCTGCGAGCACTTCTACATCGTCACCGAGGCGATCGAGGGGCTGGGCGCGCTGCCGGTGCTGCGGGTGCCCGACGAATGCGCCTACTACAAGGAGGACGCCGGCAAGATGCTGCTCGGCGCCTTCGAGCCGCGCGCCAAGCCCTGGGGGATGAACGGCATTCCCGCGGATTTCGAGTTCGACCAACTACCCGAGGACTTCGAGCATTTCGAGCCGATCCTCGAGATGGGCGTGAACCGGATGCCGATCCTCGGCGAGGCGGGCATCCACACCTTCTTCAACGGGCCCGAGAGCTTCACTCCGGACGATCGCTACTACCTCGGCGAAGCGCCGGAACTGCGCGGCTACTGGGTGGCGGCGGGCTACAACTCGATCGGGATCGTGTCCTCGGGCGGCGCGGGCTGGGCGCTGGCGCAGTGGATCGTCGACGGCGCGCCACCCTTCGACCTGTGGGAAAGCGACATCCGGCGCGCGCAGCCGTTCCAGCGCAACCGGCGCTACCTGCGCGACCGGGTGAGCGAGACGCTGGGCCTGCTCTACGCGGACCATTTCCCCTACCGCCAGCCGGAGACGGCGCGCGGGGTGCGGCGTTCGCCGCTGCACGCGGCGCTGATCGAACGCGGCGCGGTGATGGGCGAGATGGCGGGCTGGGAACGCGCGAACTGGTTCGCGGCGGCGGGGCAGCGGGCGGAATACGACTATTCCTGGGGTCGGCCGGACTGGTTCGCCAATATCGCCGCCGAGCACATGGCGATCCGCGAGGGCGTGGGGCTCTACGACATGTCGTCGTTCGGCAAGATCCGTGTCGAGGGGCGCGACGCCTGCGCCTTCCTCGAGCGCGTCTGCGCCAACCGCATCGACGTGGAGCCGGGGCGGATCGTCTACACCCAGATGCTCAACGCCCGGGGCGGGATCGAGGCCGATCTGACGGTGACACGCCTGGGCGAGACGGCGTTCCTCCTGGTGACGCCGGCGGCGACCGTGCGGCGCGACCTCGCCTGGCTGCGCCGCCACGTCGGCGACGCCTTCGCCACGATCACCGACGTGACGGCGGCGGAGGCGGTGATCTGCCTGATGGGACCGCGGGCGCGCGAGGTTCTCGGGGCGTGCTCGCCGGATGACTTCAGCGACGCGGCGCAGCCGTTCGGAACCTGGCGCGAGGTCGAGATCGGCATGGGGCTCGCCCGGGCGCACCGGATCACCTATGTCGGCGAGCTCGGCTACGAGCTCTACGTCTCCACCGAGATGGCGGCGCATGTCTTCGAGGCGGTGAGCGAGGCCGGCGCCGCGGCGGGCCTGCGGCTCTGCGGGCTGCACGCGATGGACAGCTGCCGGCTCGAGAAGGCCTACCGGCACTTCGGCCACGACATCACCGACGAGGACCACGTGCTCGAGGCGGGGCTCGGCTTCGCGGTCAAGCCCGACAAGGGCGACTTCATCGGCCGCGAGGCGGTGCTGCGGACGCGCGCGGCGGGGCTGGAGCGCCGGCTCGTGCAGTTCGCGCTGGAGGATCCGGCGCCGCAGCTCTTCCACAACGAGCCGATCGTGCGCGACGGGCGGGTGGTGTCCTGGCTCACCTCGGGCGGCTATGGCCACGCGCTCGGCGCGGCGGTCGGGCTTGGCTACGCGCCCTGCGCCGAGGAGAGCGTCGAGGAGACGCTGGCGGCGCGCTTCGAGATCGAGATCGCCGGGGTGCGGCACGCGGCGCGGGCCAGCCTGCGCCCGCTCTACGATCCCGCGTCGGCGCGGATCCGGGGCTGAAGCAGCGGCGTTGCCGGGTGATTCGCGCTATGCTAGCTAGGCCCGTCGTTAACCAATGGAGGGACGGGCGGATGCGGATGAAGGCGATGATCGGCGGAATGGCGATGCTGGCGCTGGCGGGATGCGCCACGCTGGGCGCGGGTCCGGCGCCTCGGGAATCGGCGAGCCTGCTGACGGCGACCGCCACGGTCGAATCGGTCGACATGAGCACGCGCGAGGTGGCGCTGCGCTCGCCGGAGGGCGAGCTTCTGACCGTCACGGCGGGGCCCGAGGTGCGCAATCTCGCCCAGCTCGAAGTGGGCGATCAGGTCGAGTTCGACTATTTCGAGTCGGTGGTCGTCGGCATGGTCGACAGCGCCGATCCGGTCGCCTCGACGGCGGTGATCGCCGGCCGCGCGCCCGAGGGCGAGCGGCCCGGCGCCATGGCGGTCGTCGCCACGGACTTCGTCGTGGAGTTCATATCCTACAACCCCAACACCGCGCAGGCGACCATCGTGACGCCGAGCGGCGAGACGCGGCGCATCACCGTTCAGCCGGAATTCCGGCAGTTCGCCTCGACCCGCCGGACCGGAGACCGGATCAGCGTCTCCATCACCGAGGCGGTGGCGGTGCTGATCAACGAGACCGCGAGCTGACCCTCGCGCGCTCCGCCGCCCGGGCGGCGGAGCGGCCCCGCGCCCTCAGAGGGCGCGGATCGTCACCGCTTCGGGCGCGGCGACGGCGAGCGGGTTGCGCAGCGGCAGGCCGAAATCCGGCGCCTCGATCTCGAAGACGTCGCCGGGCGCCGTGACGACGCCGTCCGCGCAGCTGAGCGTCGCCGTCCCGAACATGTGCACGTGCACGTCGCCGGGCCGGCGGAACAGTCGATACTTGAAGTGATGGTGCTCGAGATTGGCGATGGCGTGGCTCATGTTTGCCTCGCCGGAGACGAAGGGCTTCTCCCACAACACCGCGCCGCCGCGCCGGATCCGGCTGATCCCGCTGACGTGTTCGGGCAGCGCGCCCACCAGGAGCTCCGGCCCGATCGCGGCGGGGCGCAGCTTGGAGTGGGCGAGATAGAGGTAGTTGATGCGCTCGGTCACATGGTCGGAGAATTCGTTGGCGAGCGCGAAGCCCAGCCGCCGCGGCTGGCCGTCCGGTCCGACGAGGTAGACGCCCGCGACCTCGGGTTCCTCGCCGCCGTCGCCGGCGAAGGCCGGGCTCTCCAGCGGGGCCCCGGGCGCCACGATGGCCGAGCCATCGCCCTTGTAGAACCACTCGGGCTGGACCCCGGGCAGCGTCTCGGGCTTGCCGTTCTCGAGGCCCATGCGGAACATCTTCATGGAATCGGTCAGCGCCGCATCGGGCGGCGCGTGCATCTCGTCGCGGGTGGCGGCGCTGCCCAGATGGGTGAGGCCGGTGCCGGTCAGCCACAGATGCGCGGGATCGGGATGCGCGATCGGGGAGAGCACCCGGTTCTCGGCGAGCGCGCGCTCCAGATCGACCGCCGGGCCGAAGCCGGCCGCCTCGACCGCCTCCGCGAGCGTGGCGTCGCGGGCGATCGCCTCCGTGGCGAAGGCGTAGAGAGTGTCGGCGCCGCGAACGATCCGCGCCACGTCGCCGTCGCGCGCCACCAGCCGGCGGGCCCCGTCCTCGTCGATGATCTGCGAGATGTGCATCTTTCTCCCCCGTTGTTTTGGGGAAAGTCCTAGGCGAGACCGCCGCGAGGCGCCAGTCCAGGGCGCCCTGGCGCGGGGACGGTCACCCCGCCCGCGAGTGGGCGCAGCGGTCCGGCTTGAGGTCGATCAGCGGGGTGTTGTCGCGGCAGTCGAGCCCGCGAACCACCAGCGTCGCGCCCTCCCGGCGCAGGAGCCGCACCCGCGACAGGCCGATGGGGTTCGGGCGCGCCGGCGAGCGCAAGGCGAAGGTTCCGCGCGGGCCGTCGGCGTGGCGCGGGGCCTGCACGACCAGATCGCGGCGGGCCTCGTCGAGCCAGTAGAGCACGTCGAGCGTCGCGAAGGCATCGACGCCCGCCAGGCCTGCGTCCCAGGGAGGCTCGAGGACGATCCGGCACTCGGGCCCGGCGTCCGCGTCACCCTGGCGCGGGCAGTCTGCTGGGGTCGCCCAAGGGGTGCGGATCGCGCCGATGAAGCGCATCACCGCATCGGTCGCGGGCCCCGCGTCGGTTGCGATCTCGCCGGGGCGCAGGTCGCTGGGCGGCGCGCCGTTCGCCTCTCGCTGCGTCAAGGGCCCCTCCTCCGTGGTCCGGTCAGGCGTTGTAGCGCACGGCGCCCAGCTCCGCGAGATCGTAGCCGCCGAGCGCTTCCGCGCGGCGGGCGAAGTCGGGGCCGCGCGCGAAGCCGAGCAGGGTCTGGACCGGCGGCTCGAAATAGTCGCGCCGGCGCATCACCAGATCGAAGCGCTCCTCCGGCCAGAGCACGACGAAGCCGAGCGCGCCCGCCGCCGCCTGCGCGCCGAGGCCGCAGTCCGCCTCGCCCATGGCGATCATTCCGGCGAGATCGCCCTCGGTCTCGGCGGCGCGGCCGTCGGTGTCGAGGGCGTCACGGTCGAGGCCCGCGCGCGCGAGCAGCGCGTCGAGCAGCGCGCCGCTGCCGGCGCTGGGGTCGCGCAGGGCGAATCGCAGCCGTCGGCGGGCGGCGTCGGCGAGACCCGTCAGGCCGAGGGGGTTGCCCGGCGCGACGATGAGCCCCTGCGCCCGGCGCGCCCAGTGGATCGCCACCACGTCGCCGAGCGGCGCGAGCGCACGGATCGCGGCATGGTTGTAGTCGCCGGTCTCGGGATCGAGCAGATGCGCGCCGGCGAGCGTCGCCTCGCCCTGCGCGATGGCGCGCAGGCCGTTGCTCGAGCCGCTGGCGAGCACGGCGAGGCCGCAGCCGGATCGGCGGATCGCCCATTCCAGCAGCGGGTCGCTCGATCCCGCGTAGATCAGCGGCGACCGCGGCGTCGCGCCCTCGGGCGCCTCGGTGCGCGACTCGATCCAGGCGGCGACCAGCCGGCGCGAGAACAGCAGCTTTCCCGTCGCCCGGCTGCAGGGGATCTGCCGGCGCGACGCCATCTCGTAGACGGTGCGCTCCTTCAGCCGCAGATAGGCCGCGACCTCGGACGTCGTCATCAGGTCGTCCAGATCCATGCGGTTTTCCTGCAGATTATCCGGTGTTGAAGGTATTTGCGTTTGTCTCCAGTGTCGAGCGTGCGGACGGAGGCGGGATGGACATGGGATCCTTCGGCACGGCTGCGGCGCTGATCGTCTCGGGCGACCCCGAGCTCCTGCAGATCATCGGACTGTCGCTGCGGGTGACGCTCACGGCGGTGGCGGCGGCCTGCGCGATCGGGCTGCCGCTCGGGGCGGCGCTGGCGCTCGCGCGGTTTCCCGGCCGGGGCGCGGTCGTCGTCGGCTTCAACGCGCTCATGGGCCTGCCGCCGGTGGTGGCGGGGCTCGCCGTCTATCTGCTGCTGTCGCGGGCCGGGCCGCTGGGCGGACTCGGGCTCCTGTTCACGCCGACGGCGATGATCCTGGCGCAGACGGCGCTGGTCCTGCCGATCGTGGTGTCGCTGACCCGCAGCGTCGTCGAGGACCTCTGGGCGGAGTACGAGGAGCACCTGCGCTCGCTCGGCGCCACCCGCTGGGGCGCGATCCGCACCCTGCTCTGGGACGGGCGGTTCAGCCTGATGACCGGGGTGCTCGCGGGCTTCGGGCGGGCGAGCGCCGAGGTGGGCGCGGTGCTGATCGTCGGCGGCAACATCGCCGGCCACACGCGGACGATGACGACGGCGATCTCGCTGGAGACCAGCCGCGGCGATCTCGGCCTGGCGGTGGCGCTGGGGATCATCCTGATGGCGATCACGCTGAGCCTCAACGCCGGGGCCTACGGGCTCGGGCGCTGGGCCCAGGCGCGGGGGGCGTGAGGCGGGGATGCGCGACGCCGTCTCGATCCTGCCGCTGCGCCTGACCGGGGTCGGCTACGCGCCCGGCGGCGCGGCCCTGCTCGACGACGTGTCGCTGACGGTGCGGTCCCGGCGGCGGCTGGTGGTGCTGGGTCCGAACGGCGCGGGCAAGAGCCTGCTGCTGCGGCTCTGTCACGGGTTGATCGCGCCGAGCGCGGGCCGCGTCGACTGGGCGTCGCCGGAGCTTGCGCGCAGACGCCAGGCGATGGTGTTCCAGCGGCCGGTGCTGCTGCGCCGGACGGTGCGGGGCAACCTCGAGCACGCGCTCGGCGCCCGCGGGTTCGGGCGCGGCGCGGTCCGGACGCGCACGGACGCGGCGCTGGCCCGCTTCGGGCTCGCCGCGATCGCCGGCGCGCCGGCGCGGCGCCTGTCCGGCGGCGAGCAGCAGCGGCTGGCGATCGCGCGGGCCTGGGCGCTTCAGCCGGAGATCGTCTTTCTCGACGAGCCGACCGCCAGTCTCGATCCTGGCGCGGCCCGGGCGGTGGAGGCGATGATCGGCGCCCTCGGCGAGGACGGCATCACCGCGGTGATGACCACCCACGATCTCGGCCAGGCGCGGCGGCTGGCCGACGACGTGGCCTTCCTGCACCGCGGCCGGCTGCTCGAGACCGCATCGGTGGCGCGGTTCTTCGAAGCGCCGGTCACGGCTGAGGCGCGCGCGTTCCTGCGCGGCGAGCACCCGTGGTGACCGGCGCCCAAAGGCAGGGGAGCATGACGGGAATTCGGCTGGCCGCGGCGGTCGCGGCGCTGCTTGGCCTTTTGGCGGGCGCGGCGCCCGCCCAGCAGACGATCACGCTCGGCTCGACCACGTCCACGGAAAATTCGGGCCTCTTCGACCATATCCTGCCCGCGTTCACCGCGGCGACCGGCGTCGAGGTGCGGGTGGTGGCGGTCGGCACCGGCCAGGCGCTGGAGCTCGGGCGGCGCGGCGACGTGGACGTGCTTCTGGTGCATTCGCGCGCCGACGAGGAGCGTTTCCTGGCGGAGGGCTACGGCGTCGGACGTCGCGACGTGATGCACAACGACTTCGTGGTCGTCGGCCCCGCGGCCGACCCGGCCGAGGTGGCGGCGGCGCCGGACGCCGCGAGCGCCTTCCGCGCCATCGCCGAGGCCGCAGGCGGTCTTCGCCTCGCGCGGGGACGATTCGGGCACGCACAAGGCCGAGCGCGCCCTCTGGGACGCGGCGGGGATCGCGCCCGCGGGCGCGTGGTACCGCGAGACCGGCAGCGGCATGGGGGCGACGCTGAACTATGCGGCCGAGACAGGCGCCTACACGCTCGCCGACCGCGGCACCTGGCTCAGCTTCGCCAACAGGGGCGACCTCGCGGTGGTCTTCGAGGGCGACCCGGCGCTCTTCAACCCTTACGGCGTGATCCTCGTGAACCCCGCGCGGCGCCCGCATGTGAACGCGGCGGGCGGACAGGCCTTCGTCGACTGGATCACCTCACCGGCGGGTCAGGCCGCGATCGGCGACTTCCGGATCGACGGCGACACGCCGTTCATTCCCGACGCAGGCGGCGGCTGAGCGGTCAGCCGTCGCGGATCGCGGCCAGCGCGTCCCAGGCGCCGGGCGCCGCGGCGAGCACCGGGCGTGGGGTCTCGAGATCGCGGTGCTCGGCGAAGTCGGTGACGCGCCCGCCCGCCTCGCCGATCATCAGGAGCCCCGCGAGGCAGTCCCATGAATTCATGTAGGAGGTCAGGTATCCGGCCAGCCGGCCCGAGGCGACATAGGCCAGCATGACCGCGCCCGAGCCGTTGCTGAAGAACACGCCGCCGGCGTCCATCAGCCGGCGCACCCGCTCGGCGGTCTCGGCGGGGTCGCTCCTCGGCCCGGTCCCGAAGGCGCAGGAGGTGTTGAGTATGCTGACGTCGGGGGCGATGCGCATCGGCGCGCCGTTGCGGGTGGCGCCGCCGCCGAGCCGGGCCGCGTAGCGGTCGCCATGGGCGGGCGCCTCGATGGCGCCGGCCACCGTGCGCCCGTCGGCGACGACCGCGATCGCCACGCACCAGTCGGGAATGCCGTGCAGGTAGGGCGACGTGCCGTCGATGGGATCGACGACCCAGGTGAAGCCGGAGGCGCCGGGGGTGAAGCCGTACTCCTCCCCGAGGAAGGCGTCGCCGGGAAAGGCCTCGGCGACCGCATCGCGGATCAGACGCTCCACGGCGCGGTCCGCCTCGGAGACGATGTCCTGGCGGTGGCTCTTGGTCTCGACGACCAGCCGGTCCTTGGCCCGCCAGTGCTCGAAGGCGAGCGCGCCCGCCCGCTGGCCGATTTCCTGCGAGAAGGCCCATCGCGCGTCTATGGCCGCATCGTTCACCGCATCCCCCTGTCGCCGTGGCGATTCCGTCGGCCGCTCAGAGCGCGCGCCGCAGCAGCGCCTCGTAGTACGGGCGCGCCGCCTGCGCCAGCGCGGCCATGTCGCCGTCGAGCGCCGGCGGCGCGGGATCGGGCGGAGCGAACCCGGACGAGGCCTCGACGGAGGCGTACCAGTGCCGGCCCCAGACGCCGTCGCCGGGCTTGGGTCCGGGCGTCCATCGCAGCATGCCGGCGTCGAAGCCGAGACCGAGCGCCGCGCAGAGGCGGCGCAGGGTTCCCTCGGGGTCGGCGCGCACCGCCTCGGCGTCGATCACCGCCGGCGCCGCGCCGGTCCGCTCGGCGACCCGGTCGAAGAGCTCCGCCTGGCGGCGGAAGCCGATGTCCTCGAGCGTCACCTCCTCCCGTCTGGCGGCGTAGCTCGCCACCACCCGTTCCGGCGCCCGGATCAGGAAGAAGTGCGTGAGCGCGTCCATCCAGCCGAGGTCCATGCCGGGCAGCATGTGATGGGTCATGTGCTTCTGGAACACGATGCCGTTTCCGGCGGCCGGCTCGGTCGCGCAGGCCGCGGCCACGACGCGCCAGTCCTGCGGCTGTGCTGCGAGGATCTCGGCGCGCATCGGATGGGCCTTGCCGGTGGCGGCGAGATAGGCGGCGTAGAAGGGCTCGTCGCGGACCGCGACCACGTCGGCGCGCGCCCCGAAGGCGCGCATCATCGCGGTGGACAGGTTGCGCGGCCCGGACCACATGGCGATGCGCTGCGGTCGTGCGGGGGCCGGCGCCATCAGCGGAGCCTGCGGAGGTAGACGTAGAGCGCGCCGTCGCCGCCGTGGCGGCGATGCGCGGGAGCGATCTCGAGCACGCGCGCGGCCAGCGGCGGAAGCGCCAGCCAGTGCGGCGCGCCGCGGCGCAGCGCCCCCGGTCCCTCGTTCGAGCGGCCCTTGCCGGTAATGACCAGCACCAGCCGCCTGCCCTCGGCGTGACTCGACAGGATGAAGCTCTGCAGCGCCGCATGCGCCCGCTCGGAGGTCAGGCCGTGAAGGTCGATCCGGGCCTCGGGCTCGAGCCGGCCGCGGCGCAGCGCCTCGTAGGCCTTGCGGTCCATGCGCGGGCCCGGCGCAGGAGGAGGCGGAGACGACGGGCGCGGTGCGGCGGCCGGGGCGGGCTTCGCCACGCGCTTTGCGGCGGGACGTGGCGCGCGGCTTGGGAGCGGGCTCCTCTGCGGTCGCCTCGAGGATCGCGCGGCGACGGGCCAGCGGCGTCGTTGAGGCTGCGATCCGGCTCCAGAGCCGGGCCTCCTCGTCGGAGAGCGCGCGCCGACCGCGCGGCGTGCCATTCATCGGCTGGCGTCGCCGCGGATCAGCCGCCGGTTCCGGTGAGGGTCCAGTTGGGATCGTCGGACGACATGTCGCGGGTGAAGGTCCAGACATCGCGCTGCTGCTTCACCTCGTCCGGGGCGCCCTCGACGATCTCGCCGTCGGCGTCGCGCACCACAGAGGTGATCTCGCCGAGGAACCGTATGGTCACGTCGGCCTCGTTGGTCACCGGATCCAGATGCGCGTCGACGAGCTTGACCTCGCGCACTCCCGCGAAATGCGCCTCGACCTCGAGCCCCTTCTCGGCCCGGGCGTCGATGGCGGCCTCGAAGGAATCGTAGACCTCCGGCGACAGGAACCGTTTGAGCGTCTCCAGATCCCCATGCTCGTAGGCCATCACGATCATCTCGTAGGCCTGCCGGGCCCCGTGCGAGAACTCCACGACGCTGAAATTCTTGTCGATCCGCTTCATCTGGGAGAGCGCCTTGCCGGCGTCGCTCTCGGGATCGACGACGTCGGCGATGTCGGGATCGGGCCCGCCTCCCTCGATCACCTCGAAGGAGCGGTCCTTGCGGGTCGGCGGCGTCGCCGGGGCGATCTCCCGCGGCTTCTCGAAGCCCTCCCGCGTGCCCAGAACGTTCTTGAGGCGCAGAACGAGAAAGAGCGCGATGCCCGCCAGGATAATGATCTGTATCATCTGGGAGCCCATTCACCCAACCTCTCGCCGATTTCGCCCGCCCGGTAGCGCCAGCCGGCCCATGAGCCTATGTAAGTGCTCGAGGGGGCCAAGTCCATCGAAGGCGCTCGGATGGACCGAAATGGGGCGGATCGGATCATGTGGCTGCTTGTGGCGTTCATCGCGGTGCCGATGGTCGAGATCGCGCTCTTCATCCAGGTTGGCGGGCTGATCGGGCTCTGGCCCACCCTCGCGATCGTGATCCTCACCGCCCTCGCCGGCACCGCGCTGATGCGCGTGCAGGGGCTTCAGGCGCTGCGCCGCCTGCAGACCGCGGTCGAGCTCGGCGAAAATCCGGTTGGCCCGATCGCCCATGGCGCCCTGATCCTGGTGGCCGGCGTGCTGCTGCTGACCCCGGGGTTCTTCACCGACGCGGTCGGGCTGGCGCTCCTGCTTCCGCCGGTGCGCGCGGCGCTGATCTCCTGGGGCGCGTCGAGGGTCACCGTCCAGGCGGCGGGCTTCGCCCGCCGACCGGGTGTCCGACGTCCGCCTCCGGACACCATCGACGTCGACTACGAGGTGGTCGAAGAGGCGCCCGAGCGGCGCGGCCCCTCCGGCTGGACGCGCCCGAGCCGCTGACGCGGGCGGCTGCGTTGTTCCCCGGCGGGCCGCGTGCTAAACGGCCGCGAAACATTCCTTGAGGGATTCCAACCATGGCCGACGAGACGAAGACCGGCGGAGAAAACGGCAAGCCGGCCGAAGGCAACGGCGCCGCCGCCCAGACGCAGCCGCAGCCGCGGCTCCAGATCCTCAACCAGTACACCCGCGACCTGTCCTTCGAGAACGTCGCGGCCCAGAAGGGCGGCGGCGGCGAGGGGAAGCCCGACGTCAAGGTGCAGGTGAACCTCGACGTGCAGCGCAGGGGCGAGGATCGCTACGAGGTGGCGATCAAGCTCAAGGTCGACAGCCGCGTCGGCGAGACGCCCGTCTTCCTGATGGAGCTCGACTACGCCGGGCTCTTCCTGATCCAGAACGTGGCGCCCGAACAGCTGCACGCGCTCCTGATGATGGAGTGTCCGCGGCTGATCTTCCCCTTTGTGCGTCGGATCGTCGCCGACGTCATCCACGATGGCGGCTACCCGGCGCTCAACCTCGAGATCATCGACTTCGTGGCGCTCTACCGCGCCGAGATCGCCCGCCGGCAGGCGGAAGCGGCCTCGGGCGACACTCCGCCGGCGCAGGCCTGAGCCGGGGTCACTCGTAGCCCCAGCGGGCGGCCGCGCCGATCTCCCGCACGAAGGCCTCGTGCGCCTGCGCCTCCGCCGGCGTCAGCCGCGACGGCAGCGGGACCGGCCGGGCGCGCGCCGGCGCGGCGGCCCCCGACCCGAGGCCCGGGTCGCCCACCAGCGCCAGGCCCAGGTCCGGCTGGCGACCGCCGATCAGCTCGAGATAGACCTCCGCGAGGAGTTCCGCGTCCAGCAGCGCCCCGTGCTTCTCGCGGGCGGAATTGTCGATCCCAAAGCGGCGGCAGAGCGCGTCGAGGCTGTTCTGGGCACCCGGAAACCGCCGCCGCGCCAGGTCCAGCGTGTCGAGCGCCCGGGCCTGCGGCAGCGCCGGCCGCGCCGCCCATCCCAGTTCGGCGTTGAGGAACTTCATGTCGAAGCTGGCGTTGTGGATCACCAGCCGCGCATCGCCGACGAAATCGAGCAACGCCTCCACGATGTCCTCGAAAGCCGGCTTGTCGGACAGGAACGCCACGGTCAGTCCGTGCACGGCCTGGGCCTCCGGCGGCATGTCGCGCCGCGGATTGACATACTGGTGATAGATGCGGCCGGTGGGCAGGTGGTTGAGAAGCTCCACGCCGCCGATCTCGACGATGCGGTCGCCAGCGACCGGGTCGAGCCCGGTGGTTTCGGTGTCGAGCACGATCTCACGCATGGGCGTCTCCGGTCAGGTCGGCGATCAGGGCCAGCGCCTCGGCGCGGGCGGCCTCTAGGCCGAGGTCGGTATGGATGACATGATCGGCGCGGGCGCGCTTCTCGGTGTCCGGGGTCTGGCGGGCGAGCAGGGCCGCGAAGGCCTCCTCGGTCATGCCGGGGCGCGCCATGACCCGGGCGCGCTGCACCTCCGCGGGCGCGGTGACGACCAGAACCCGGTCGACAAAGCGATCCGCCCCGGTCTCGAAGAGCAGCGGGATGTCGAGCACCACCAGCGGCGCCTCGGCGTTGGCGGCGAGAAACGCCGCGCGGTCGCCGGCGACAAGCGGGTGGATGCGGGCCTCTACGGCCTCGAGGAGCCCGGGATCCCCGGAGATCATGCGCCGGAGCGCGGCGCGGTCCACCCCATCCGCGCCGACCGCGGCAGGGACGAGGTCGGCCAGCGCCCGGGCCCCCGCCCCGTCGCGCGCATAGAGGCGTCCGACGGCGGCGTCCGCATCCCAGACCGGGACGCCGGCGGCGCGGAAGAACCCCGCCGTTGTCGACTTGCCCATGCCGATCGAGCCGGTGAGGCCGAGAACCAGCGGGCGTCGGCTCATCGGGCCAGCACCGCCGCGCGCAGCGCGTCGTCGACCTCCGGGCGCACGCCGAACCAGGCCTCGAACCCGGGGGCCGCCTGGTGGAGAAGCATCCCGAGCCCGTCGACGGTGCGGAGCCCGCGCCTGCGCGCAGCGGCCAGAAACGGGGTCTCGAGCGGCTCGTAGACGATGTCGGTGGCCAGGGCCTGCGCATCGGCGTTGCGGAAGTCGAGCGGGGCCACGTCCTCAACGGCGAGGCCGAGCGCGGTGGTGTTCACGATCGCCGTCGCGCCCGCCGCAGCGGCCTCGGCTTCCGCCCAGTCGAGCGCGACGACCCGCGCCCCGAACTCCGAGCGCAGCGCGTCGGCCCGCGCCCGGGTGCGGTTGGCCAGCCGCACTTCCGGGGCGCCCGCCTCCAGCAGCGCCCACACAACGCCCCGTGCGGCGCCCCCTGCGCCCAGCACGAGCGCCGGACCGGCGTCGGCGCGCCAGCCCGGAGCGCCCTGGCGCAGGTTCTCCAGGAACCCGTAGCCATCGGTGTTGTCGGCGTGGATCTCGCCCTCTGCCCCGAAGCTCAGCGTGTTGGCCGCGCCGATCGCATCGGCGCGCGGGCTGCGCGCGTCTGCGAGCGCACAGGCCGTCTCCTTGTGCGGGATGGTGACGTTGACGCCGCGAAACCCCAGCCGGGGCAGCGCCCGGAGCCCCGCCTCGAAATCCTCGGGCTCCAGCGCGATCGGGATGTAGTAGCCGTCGATCCCGTAGCGATCGAGCCAGTGGCCATGGAGCCTGGGCGAGCGGGAATGACCGATGGGCCAGCCCACCACGCCGGCGAGGAGCGGCCGGTCGGTGTTCATTCGAGGCAGATCCCGCGGGTGCGCAGGAAGCCGAGCACTTCGAGCAACGGCAGGCCGAGCACGGTGAAGTGATCGCCGGTCACCCGCGAAAAGAGCTGCGCCCCGCCGGCCTCCAGCTTGTAGGCCCCGACCGTGTCGCGCAGTCCGTCGCCGTGGCGATCGAGATAGTCGGCGAGAAAGGCGTCGCTGAAGGGGCGCATCATCAGCTGCGCGCGCCCGACGTGCCGCCAGACGGGGCGGCCTTCCTCGACCACGACGGCGGCCGAGAGCAGCTCGTGGGTCCTGCCGCGCAGCAGGCGGAGCTGTTCGCCGGCGTCCTCGAGGCTTTCGGGCTTGTCGAAGAGCCGCCCGTCGCAGACCAGCACCTGATCGGCCCCGATGACGAGGCTGGCGGGGCGCCTGCCTCCGACACGGACGGCCTTGATCTCGGCCAGGGCGTCGGCGATGTCGCGCGGCGGCGCCCCTTCGGCCAGCATTGCGGCCTTGATGGCGGCCTCGTCCACGCCGGCGGGCGCCACTTCGGCCACGACTCCCGCCGCGCGCAGAAGGTCGGCGCGGGAGGTGGACGCGGAGGCGAGAATCACCCCTTGGGTCACGAGCGAAGGGACGCGGCGGCGAGCATGTCGGGGACACAATCCGTCGCCGCAGGCGGCGGCGCAAGCCCCGAACCTGGGTCGGAACCGCAGGCAAGAGGCCGGCTCGGGTGAAAATTCCTGGGCGCCGAATTGTGGACAACCCCGGTATGGCCTTCGGACAGCCGCGGGAAAGTCGGCGGCGGCGCATTCGGCGCCCGCACCGGTTCCGTCGCCCCACAGCCGCACGGGTCCCGCGCCGGTTTCCGGCCGCTTCGGGATAACTCCGAATCCGAGCAATGTCCGGAGGCCTGAATCTGTCCACAGGGGTTGTGAGCGGCGGAAGGCGGTGTCCGCAGGCGTATGAAAAACAATGAGAAAATCTATTCTATTTCAACTTGAGGTTGTATTGGGCGCGGCGGGGCGTCTCCGGGGAGGCTGTGGAAAAACATGTGGGGGAAATCGGCGACAGCCGTAATCCACGGGATTCACCGACTTACTTCTCCATTCCACTTCAGAATCCAGAATCCATGATTCAGGTGATCCTGCGCCCCTGTTTGCGTGCCGAAGCGATCATGCTAGGGCCGGTCATCGACCGATGCTGGAGCCCGACTTGTCCGACTTCCTCGCAGCCGCCTACCCCTGGACGAAAGCCCTCCATGTCATCTCGATGGTCGCCTGGATGGCCGGGCTCTTCTATCTGCCGAGAATATTCGTCTATCATGCGGAGGGGGCTCCGCCGGGCTCGGGCATCTCCGAGACCTTCAAGGTCATGGAACGCAAGCTCTTCCGACTGATCATGAACCCGGCGATGATCGCGACCTGGATCTTCGGCCTGGCGCTTCTGCTCACGCCCGGGCTGATCGACTGGGGCCGCGATCTGTGGATCTACGTGAAGCTCGCCGGAGTCGGGGCTCTGACCTGGTTCCACCACTGGCTGGGACGCAGGCGGAGCGAGTTCGCGGAGGATGCGAACATACGCACTGGCCGGACGTATCGGGCGATGAACGAGGTTCCGACGCTGGGGCTGATCGTGATCGTGATCATGGTCATCGTCAGGCCGTTCTGAGGCGGGACATTTGACAAGCGCCGAGAACTGTGAGAATCGAATTCTGGGCCGTTCCGCGCCCGCGTCTTTCCCCCTTTGTCCATTTTCGCACGACGTCAGGGATCTCCATGGATTTGTCCACCGACTTCGAGCAGCTTTCGCTCGCTGAACTGAAGGCCAAGAGCCCGGCCGACCTGCTCGAACTCGCCGAGGAACTCGAGATCGAGAACGCATCGACGATGCGCAAGGGCGACATGATGTTCGCCATCCTCAAGGACATGGCCGAGGAAGGCGTCGAGATCTCCGGCGACGGGGTGCTCGAGGTGCTTCAGGACGGCTTCGGCTTCCTGCGGTCGCCGGAAGCCAACTATCTTGCCGGACCTGACGACATCTACGTGAGCCCCAACCAGATCCGAAAGTTCTCGTTGAGGACCGGGGATACGGTGGAAGGCGTCATCCGCGCGCCCAAGGACAACGAACGCTATTTCGGTCTCGTGAAGGTGAGCCGGATCAACTTCGAGGATCCCGAGGCCGCGCGTCACAAGGTGCACTTCGACAACCTCACGCCGCTCTATCCCGACGAGCGGCTCAAGCTCGAGGTGGAGGATCCGACCAGCAAGGACAAGACCACGCGAGTGATCGATCTCGTCGCGCCAATCGGCAAGGGCCAGCGCGGCCTCATCGTCGCCCCGCCGAGGTCCGGCAAGACGGTGATCCTTCAGAACATCGCCTCCTCCATCGAGAACAACCATCCCGAGTGCTACCTGATCGTGCTTCTGGTCGACGAGCGGCCCGAGGAAGTCACCGACATGCAGCGCTCGGTGAAGGGCGAGGTGATCGCCTCGACCTTCGACGAGCCGGCGACCCGCCACGTGGCGGTCGCCGAGATGGTCATCGAGAAGGCGAAGCGGCTGGTGGAGCACAAGCGCGACGTGGTGATCCTGCTCGACTCGATCACCCGTCTCGGACGCGCCTACAACACGGTGGTTCCTTCTTCGGGCAAGGTGCTGACCGGCGGCGTCGACGCCAATGCGCTGCAGCGCCCGAAGCGGTTCTTCGGCGCGGCGCGCAACATCGAGGAAGGCGGCTCGCTGACGATCATCGCGACGGCGCTGATCGACACCGGCAGCCGCATGGATGAGGTGATCTTCGAGGAGTTCAAAGGTACCGGCAACTCAGAGATCGTGCTCGACCGCAAGATCGCCGACAAGCGGGTCTTCCCGGCCATCGACATCCTCAAGTCCGGCACCCGCAAGGAAGAACTGCTCGTCGACAAGACGGACCTCACCAAGATGTTCGTCCTGCGGCGCATTCTGAATCCGATGGGAACGACGGACGCCATCGAATTCCTCCTTGGCAAGCTAAAGCAGACAAAATCGAACAGTGAATTCTTCGACTCAATGAACAGCTAAAGTAATCCCTCTGATTACTGAAGAGAATATTGATACAATATACGCCCTCAGTACGTCTCGAGGACGATCCGCACTTGCGGTATTCAGAATTTCAGGGCCTGGGGCCTGGCTTGCGACCGGACATTTCGGCATACGGGACGTGCCGATGCGAAGGCCCAGCCTCCGGCGCTTGCGCGATCCATCCACGGGCCGAACACTCGACGAAGCGATTGTCCTGCGCTTCGAGGCGCCCTTCAGCCACACCGGCGAGGACATGGTGGAGTTTCATGTCCACGGCAGCCTAGCGGCGATCGATATGGTCCAGAAGGCGCTGGGCCAGATTCCCCGCTATCGAGTGGCCGAGCCCGGCGAGTTCACGCGCAGGGCCCTCCTGAACGGGCGCACCGACCTCGTCCGCGTGGAAGGGCTCGGCGCCCTGCTCGAGGCGGAGACCGCCGCGCAGCACAGCCAGGCTCTGCGGCTGATGGATGGCGAGCTTGGAATCAGGATCGACGCCTGGCGGACGGCGCTCATGCGCGTCCTTGCGTTGCTCGAGGCGACGATCGACTTCGCGGACGAGGACATCCCCGAAGACGTTCTTGACACCGCGATGGCGGACCTTTCGGCCCTGGAGTGGGAGCTGGCTGCCGAAATCGCCGGAGCCGAGGTGGCCGAGCGTGTGGCGCAGGGCTTCGAGGTGGCGCTTGTCGGGCCGCCGAACGTCGGGAAGTCCACGTTGCTGAACCGCCTTGCGCGCCGGGACGCTGCGCTGGTGTCGGAGGTCGCCGGAACCACGCGCGACGTGATCGAAGTGCGGATGGATCTCCGGGGCCTTCCGGTCACGCTTCTCGACATGGCGGGCCTGCGCGAGAGCCAGGACCGCATCGAGGCGATGGGAGTGGACCGCGCGCGGACGCGGGCGGCCGCCGCCGACCTTCGCGTGTTCCTCCGGCCGCTGGAGGGGCCGGATGATGTCGGTGTCGACGCTCGGCCAGGCGACATCGCCCTGGTGGCCTTAGGGGATACGCTGGCCGAGCCTCCGGAAAATGCCGTTTCCGGCAAGACCGGCCTGGGCGTCGACCGGTTCCTCGACCAGCTTGGCGCGGAGTTGTCGCGGCGTGCGGAGGGGGCGTCGTTGGTGTCGACGGAGCGCCAGAGAGCCGCGGTCGGGCAGGCGCTCGAGGCGATCCGCGGTGCGTCCGCGGCGCTTGAGCGGCAACGCCACGCGCCGGAGATCGCGGCCGACGATCTGCGCGCGGCGGTCCGTAATCTTGACATCCTTGCGGGCCGCATGGATGTAGAGGGCGTTCTTTCGGTCATCTTCAAGAGCTTCTGCCTCGGCAAATAGGAGATGTTTCACGTGAAACATCCGTCATTCGACGTGATCGTCATCGGCGGCGGCCACGCCGGAGTGGAGGCCGCCAGCGCCGCGGTCCGGCGCGGGGCGCGCACCGCGCTCGTCACCCAGAAACGCGCCACGATCGGGACCATGTCCTGCAACCCGGCGATCGGCGGCGTGGGCAAGGGTCATATCGTGCGCGAGATCGACGCGCTGGACGGGATCATGGGTCGCGCCGCGGACGCCGCCGGCATCCAGTTCCGGCTGCTCAACCGCAGCAAGGGGCCGGCGACCCATGGGCCGCGCACCCAGTGCGACCGGGCGATGTACCGTCGCGCCGTGCAATGGGAGCTGGACCGACAGGTCGGCCTAGAAATCATCGAGGGCGAGGTCGTGGATCTCGTCATTGCGGGCGGCGTGTGCAGCGGGGTCGAGCTGGGTCGATGGCGCGTCGCTTCCTGCGCGGGCGGTCGTCCTGACGACCGGGACGTTCCTCAACGGGGAGATACACATCGGGCGGCGGCGCATCCCGGCGGGTCGGGTGGGTGACGCGGCGTCGCAGCGGCTTGCAGGGCGCATGCGGGACCTGGGCCTCCCGGTAGGACGGCTGAAGACCGGAACGCCGCCGCGACTCGATGGACGCAGCATCGACTGGGACGCCGTTGAGTCCCAGCCAGGCGATGATGAGCCGGTCGATGCTGTCCTTCCTGTCGAATGCGCCGGTGCTGCGCCAGGTCGCCTGCGGGGTGACGGCGACGACCGATCAAACACATGAAATCATTCGGGAAAACCTCGCGAGTTCGGCGATGTACGGAGGGCGCGATCTCGGCGTGGGGCCGCGATATTGCCCGTCGATCGAGGACAAGGTGGTCCGGTTTCCGGAGAAGTCGTCCCACAACGTCTTTCTCGAACCCGAAGGACTTGATCGATCACACGGTGTACCCCAACGGGATCTCGACCTCTCTGCCCGAGGATGTTCAGGAACGCTATGTGCGGAGCATTCCGGGTCTGGAAAGCGCGCGGATTACCCAGGCGGGCTACGCGATCGAATACGACTATCTTGATCCGCGCTGTCTCGATCCGCACGCTTGCCGCAAAGGCCGTGGCGGGACTGTTCCTCGCGGGCCAGATCAACGGCACCACGGGCTACGAGGAAGCAGCCGGGCAAGGATTGGTCGCCGGCGCCAACGCCGCGGGCGCGGCGCTGGGTCTCGACGCGTTGGTTCCGGGGCGTGAAACCGCGTATATCGGGGTGATGATCGACGATCTGGTGACGCGGGGGGTGACCGAGCCCTACCGCATGTTCACGTCGCGGTCCGAGTACAGGCTGCGGTTGCGGCCGGACAATGCCGATTTCAGGCTCACGCCGATTGGTCTCGCGCATGGATTGATCGGTGGGGAGCGTCAGGCGGCCTTCGAGCGTCGGCTTTCGGACTACCGAAAGGCGGAGGCGCGGCTGAAGTCGACCGTCGTGTCGCCCTCCGATGCGCTGGAGCGCGGGGTGAAAGTCAACATGGACGGGGTGCGGCGGTCGGTTTTCGACCTGATCGGGGCCGGAACGCTGTCGGTCGAAGCCTTGCGCGGGGCGTTTCCGGAACTGGCAGATCTGGATCGCCGTTCGCTGGAGGCCGTCGCGATCGAGGCGCGCTATGCCCCTTACCTGTCGCGTCAGGACACTGACATCGCCCGATTGCGGCAGGAGGAGGCGGTGGAGCTGCCCGAAGGGCTGGACTACGCAGCCATGGACGGTCTTTCGGGAGAGTTGCGGGAGAAGCTGGGCCTGGTTCGCCCGCGGACGCTCGGGCAGGCGGGCCGCATCGAGGGAATGACCCCGGCGGCCTTGACGATACTCCTGTTGCGGGCCCGGCAGGCCTCCGAACGGGTCGCGGGGTGAATCCGGAGCGGGACCTTCCCGACCTCGATGTTTCACGTGAAACACTGCGCCGGCTCCGCACGCTTGAGGCGCTCGTCCGCAAGTGGTCGCCAGCGATCAATCTTGTCTCCAGGGGGTCGCTGGACGAGATCTGGGACCGGCATGTCCGGGATTCGGCGCAGCTCTGGCGCTTGCGGCCGCCGGCGCCCCGCCGCTGGGTCGATCTCGGGGCGGGCGCGGGGTTTCCGGGGCTTGTCGTCGCGATCCTCGCCACCGAGGCGGCGCCGGGCCTCGAGGTGCGGCTCATCGAGAGCGACGCGCGCAAGGCGGTGTTCCTGCGCGAGGCCGCGCGGGAGACCGGGACGGACGTGGCGATTCTTTGCGAGCGGATCGAGACGGTCGCTCCGCAGGAGGCCGACGTGGTCTCGGCGCGGGCGCTGGCCCCGCTTCCGACGCTTCTGAGACACCTCGAAAGACATGCCCGGCCCGGTGGTATCGGCTTGTTTCCCAAGGGCGAGACGGTGCATAAGGAGATCGAAGAGGCGCAGAAAATCTGGTCGTTCAGGTTCGAACTGCACCCGAGTCAGAGCCGCGCCGGCGCGGCGATCGTCGAGGTAGGAGCCCTGTCCCGTGTCTGATCTCCCGTCGCGACCGCATATCCTGGCCATCGCCAACCAGAAGGGCGGGGTCGGCAAGACGACGACGGCGATCAATCTCGGCACCGCGATCGCTTCGCTCGGCCGTCGCGTTCTGGTGATCGACATCGATCCGCAGGGCAACGCGTCCACCGGCCTGGGCTTCGGGACGCAGGAGCGCAGCTTCACCAGCTACGATCTCCTGTTCGGCGAGACGCCCTCCGGGCCGATCGTCTTCGAGACGATGATTCCCAACCTGATGATCCTGCCCGCGACTTCAGATCTGAGTTCGGCGGATGTCGATATGGTCTCTGATCCGCGCAGGCTTCACAAGATGCGCGATCGACTGCAAGATAATGGGGACAGTCTGGGTGATCCCCACTATATATTGATCGATTGCCCCCCGTCGCTTAATCTCCTCACGATCAACGCGCTCAGCGCGGCGGATTCGGTGCTGGTGCCGCTGCAATGCGAGTTCTTCGCGCTCGAGGGCCTGTCGCAGCTGATGCGCACCGTGCAATCGGTGCGCGCCGGCGCCAATCCGCGGTTGACCATACAAGGTATAGTGTTGACCATGTATGACAAACGCAATAACTTGTCCGGGCAGGTCGCCGCGGACGTGCGCGAGAACCTCGGGGCGCTGGTGTACGAGACCGTCATTCCAAGGAACGTGCGCCTGAGCGAAGCGCCGTCGCATGCGGTTCCGGCGCTGATCTACGACCGCAAGAGCAGCGGCAGCATCGCCTACCAGAAGCTGGCCGCCGAGGTGCTCGCCCGCCTCGGCTTCGTCATGGCGCCGGAAGCCCAACCGACCGAGGGAGTGAACTGACGTGGAGAAGAAGGGACTTGGCCGCGGCCTGTCGGCCCTCCTTGCGGACGTCGCGGAGGCCGAGCGGCCGGCCTCGCCCGAGCCGACCGGCGCCGCCAGGCCGCGCGGCGCGCATCTCTACCCGATCGAGCAGATCCGCCCCAATCCCGACCAGCCGCGCAAGGACTTCGACGAGACCGACCTCGAGGAACTCGCCGCCTCCATCCGGCAGAAGGGCGTCATCCAGCCGCTGATCCTGCGCCCCGACCGCCAGCGGCCTGATCGCTATGAGATTGTCGCAGGCGAGCGCCGCTGGCGCGCGGCGCAGCTCGCCAACCTACACGAGCTGCCGGCGATCGTGCGCGAGCTGACCGACACCGAGGTGCTCGAACTCGCGATCATCGAGAACATCCAGCGCGCCGATCTGAACGCCATCGAGGAGGCGCTGGGCTACCGGCAGCTCATGGACCGGTTCGGGCACACTCAGGAGCGCCTGGGCGAGGCGCTGGGCAAGAGCCGGAGCCACATCGCCAACCTGCTGCGGCTCCTGACTCTGCCGGCGCCGGTGCTCGACCTAGTGCGGGCGGGCAAGCTCTCCGCCGGCCACGCCCGCGCTCTCGTCACCGCGCCCGATCCCGTGGCGCTCGCCCGCCAGGTGGTGGACCGCGACCTGTCGGTGCGACAGACCGAACAGCTCGCCAAGGCCGCGGCGAGGCCCGACAGGCCGGCCGGCCCGGCGGTCGCCGCCAAGGACGCCGACACCCGCGCGCTCGAGGCGGACCTGAGCGCGAGCCTCGCGATGAAGGTCGTCATCGACCACCGGCCCGGCGCGAACTCGGGGGAATTGCGCATAAGATACAACAGCCTGGATGATCTCGACGCCTTGTGCCAACGGCTTGGCGGAGCCTAGGGCGCAAGCGTCGCGATCACCTCGTTGAGCACCAGACGGCCGGCGTCGGTGGCGCGCAGTCGGCCGGCGGAGATGTCGACCAGGCCTTCGGAGGCGAGCGCGGCGAGGGCCCCCGCCGGAAGCGGCCGCCCCGCCAGCGCCGCGAAGCGCTCGGGCCGGATCCCCTCCGAGAGCCGCAGGCCCATCAGCAGCATCTCCACCGCCTGATCGCCGGGCGCGACCGGTGAGTGGCGCGTGGCCGAGCCCGGACGCGCCGCGACCGCCGCCAGCCAGGCCTCGGGCGCGCGCAGGGTCTCGGTCGCCCAGCGTCGGCCCTCCAGGCTCAGACGCCCGTGCGCCCCGGGCCCGATCCCGGCGAAATCCCCGTATCGCCAGTAGACGAGGTTGTGCCGGCTCTCCGCGCCGGGACGCGCGTGGTTGGAAACCTCGTAGGCCGGCAGGCCCGCCGCGTCGCAGATCTCCTGCGTGGTCTCGAAGAGTTCCGCGGCGCGGTCCGCATCGGGCAGGCCGCGCAGCCGTCCGCGCCGGGCGAGGTCGCCGAACCGGGTGCCGTCCTCAATCGTCAGTTGATAAAGCGAGAGGTGATCGGGCCCGAGCGCCAGCGCCCGACCGAGCTCCGAGCGCCAGGCGGAAACGGTCTGGTTCTGGCGCGCGTAGATCAGATCGAAGCTCACGCGCGGAAAGGTATCCCGGGCCAGCGCCAGAGCCCGCAGCGCCTCCGCGGCGTCGTGCATGCGCCCGAGCGCGCGCAGATCCGGGTCAGACAGCGCCTGCACCCCAAGCGAGAGGCGGTTGACGCCGCCATCGCGAAAGCCGGCGAACTTCGCCGCCTCGGCGGATGTCGGGTTGGCCTCCAGCGTGATCTCGGCGTCGGGCGCCAGCGTCCATCCGGCGCGGACCGCGTCGAGCGCCGCGCCCACGGTCTCGGGAGGCATCAGGCTCGGCGTGCCGCCGCCGAAGAAGACCGCGTCGACCCGTCGTTCCGGCGTCAGCGCCGCGGCCGCCGCGATTTCGGAGACGAGCGCCGCCCGCCAGCGATCCTGGTCGACGGAGGCGCGCACATGGCTGTTGAAGTCGCAATAGGGGCATTTCGCGGCGCAGAAGGGCCAGTGCACGTAGACGCCGAATCCGCCTTCGCGCCAGTCCTCGGACGCCGCCGCGGCGGTCCGGGGTTCAGTCGAAACAGGCGGCAAGGAGCTTGCCGAACGCGTCGCCGCGGTGGCTGATCGCGTTCTTTTCCCAGCGGTCCATCTCGCCCAGCGTGACGTCGCGGCCGTCGGGCTGGAACATCGGATCGTATCCGTGGCCCTTGTCGCCGCGCATCGGCCAGACGCATCGGCCCTCGATGCGCCCCTCGAAGACCTCGTCGTGGCCGTCCGGCCAGGCCAGCACCAGCGTGCAGCGAAACCGCGCGGTGCGCGGCTCGGGCGCGTTGGCCGCCTCCAGCGCCTCCCAGGTGCGCCGCATGGCGTGGCCAAAATCGCGTCCCTCCGGCGTCTCCGCCCAGTCGGCGGTGAAGACGCCCGGCGCGCCGCCGAGCGCGTCCACCTCGATGCCGCTGTCGTCGGCCAGGGCCGGCAGGCCCGACGCGGCGGCCGCGGCGTGGGCCTTGATGCGGGCGTTGCCGAGAAAGGTCGTCTCGGTCTCGGCCGGTTCGGGCAGGCCGAGTTCGCCCGCCGAGACGATCGAGAACGGCCGGTCTCCGAAGAGGTGCCTGATCTCCTCGAGCTTGCCGGGGTTGTGGGTGGCGACCACCAGCCGGTCGCCCGCAAACCGGCGGGTCATGTCACCGCGGCCTTCTGCGCCTCGACCAGCGCGCCGACGCCGGCCTCGGCGAGGGTCATCAGCTCCTCGAACTGCGCCCGGCTGAACGGCGCGCCCTCGGCGCTGCCCTGCACCTCGATCAGCCCCATCCGGCCGGTCATCACGAAGTTCGCGTCCGTCCCCGCGACGCTGTCCTCGGCGTAGTCGAGATCGAGCACCGGCTGGCCGCCGTAGACGCCGCAGCTCACCGCCGCCACATGGTCGCTCAGCGGGTCGTCGCGCAGATCGCCCGCCGCCAGCAGCCGGTTGACCGCCAGCCGCAGCGCCACCCAGCCGCCGGTGATCGCCGCGCAGCGGGTGCCGCCGTCGGCCTGGATCACGTCGCAGTCGACGGTGATCTGGCGCTCGCCCAGGGCCACCCGGTCGACGGCCGCGCGCAGCGACCGCCCGATCAGCCGCTGGATCTCGACCGTGCGGCCCGTCTGCTTGCCCGCCGTCGCCTCGCGGCGGTTGCGGGTGGTCGTCGCGCGCGGCAGCATGCCGTATTCGGCCGTGACCCAGCCGAGGCCGGTCTTGCGCAGGAACGGCGGCACGCTCTCCTCGAGGCTGGCGGTGCACAGGACATGGGTCTCGCCCATGCGGATCAGGCAGGATCCTTCGGCGTGCCTGGTGACGTTGGTCTCGATCGAGACGGGGCGCAGCGCATCGGTGGCTCGGCCTGACGGACGCATGGAAACCTCTTGCGACGGGATGGACGCCCGCGGCTTATAGCGGTCGCGGCGCGCCGTCCAGCGCCGCGTCCCTGACGGGCGGCGGCGGACCGGAGAATTGACGCTCCACCGCGCGACCCCTACATGTTTCGGGTATGGAAGGAAATTCGACCGCGTGTTGGAAGCCCGATCCGATCTCAGCGCCCTCAACGAACGCAGCCGCGAGGTCTTCCGACGGCTGGTGGAATTGTATCTCGAGAACGGCGAGCCGGTCGGCTCGCGAACGCTGTCGCGCAGCCTGAGCGAAGGGGTCTCGGCGGCGACCATCCGCAACGTGATGCAGGATCTGGAGTTCCTCGGTCTCCTGCACAGCCCGCATGTCTCCGCCGGCCGCATCCCGACACAGCTGGGGTTGCGGCTCTTCGTCGACGGCATCCTCGAGCTGGGCGGCGTGCCGGGCGTCGACCGCGCCGAGATCGAGCGGTCCCTCGACGGGGGCGAGGGCGACATCCCTGACCTGCTCGACCGGGCGGGCGACCTGCTGTCTGGCCTCACGCGCGGGGCGAGCCTCGTGCTTGCGCCGAAGGCGGAGGCGCCGATCCGCCACATCGAATTCGTCTCGCTCGCCCCGGACCGGGCACTGGTGGTGCTCGTCACCGCCGACGGCCATGTGGAGAACCGGCTCTTCCAGCCGCCGATGGGTCTCACGCCGGCGGCGATGCAGTCGGCGGCGAACTTCCTGAACGCGATTCTGCAGGGGCGCACGCTCTCTGAGATGCGCAGCGTCGTCTCCGCCGAGATCGAGCGGCGGCGCGCCGAGCTCGACCGGGCGGCGCAGGAGCTCGTGGAGACCGGCGCGGCCGCCTGGGCCGGCGGCGACGGCGGGGGCCGCGACCGTCTGATCGTGCGTGGCCGGGCCAACCTGCTCGGGCAGGCGGGCGACGCGGAGCAGCTCGAGCGGGTGCGGAGCCTCTTTGAGGAACTCGAACGCAAACGCGACCTTGCCCAGCTTCTTGAACTCTCCGAGGACGGCGAGGGCGTTCGCGTGTTCATCGGTTCGGAGAACA
Source organism: uncultured Alphaproteobacteria bacterium (assembly GCA_963700835.1). GTDB lineage: Bacteria > Pseudomonadota > Alphaproteobacteria > Rhodobacterales > Rhodobacteraceae > Amaricoccus. The sequence goes on along the minus strand of CAVOZD010000024.1, from coordinate 34,735 downwards.
AGCTTTTTTCGCTTTCCGGTTCCTCTTTGGTGGTCGCTCCCTATATGAACGCAGAGCGAAAATTCATCGGCGCCCTCGGCGTGATCGGCCCGACCCGCCTCAACTACGGGCGGATCGTGCCGATCGTCGACTACACCGCGCAACTGGTCGGCAAGCTGGTTTCCAGCCGGAGCCAGGGATAGGACACGAGAAGATGGCGAGAAACAGAGACGACGAGGCATTCGGGGACGAGGCCTTTCTGGACGACCCCGAGACCGCGCATCCCGACGACGGCCTGACCGAGGAGGAGATCCCCGAGGAACTCGCCGCAGTCCGACGAGATCGAGGCGCTGCGTCTGGAAGTCTCCGAACTCAAGGACCGGCTGCTGCGCGCGATGGCCGAGACCGAAAACATCCGCAAGCGCGCCGAGCGCGATCGGCGCGACGCGGAAATCTACGGCGGCACGCGGCTCGCCCGCGACCTGCTGTCGGTCTACGACAACTTCGGCCGCGCGCTCGAGAACGCCAGCGAGGACGTCCGCGCCGCGGCGCCGGGCCTTCTGGAAGGCATCGAGCTGACCCGCCGGGACCTCGTCTCGGCGTTCGAGAAGCATCGGATCCGCGAGCTGCGCCCCGAGATCGGCGATCGCTTCGACCCCAAGCTGCATCAGGCGATGTTCGAGGCCCCGGCCCCCGACACCAAGGCCGGCGACATCATCCAGGTGATGAACAGCGGCTTCACCATCGGCGACCGCCTGCTGCGCCCGGCCCAGGTCGGGGTGTCGTCGGGCGGCTGACGCCGGCGGGCGTCAGGTGCCGCCCAGCAGGTCGCGCAACTCGTAGAGCGCCGCCAGCGCCTCCCGCGGGCTCAGTTCGTCGGGATGGATCTCGCGAAGCCGCGCCTCGACCGCAGAGGCGCGCGCGGGCGCGGGGCGCGGGGCCTCCGCCGCGCTGAAGAGCGGCAGGTCGTCCACCAGGCTCGCGGCGCGCCCCGCCCGGCCGCGGTCGCCGGCCTCCAGGCTCTCGAGCACGGCGCGGGCCCGATCGACCACCGCTTCGGGCAATCCGGCGAGCCGGGCCACCTGCACGCCGTAGGAACGGTCGGCCGCGCCCTCGCGGACCTCGTGCAGGAAGATCACCTCGCCGTTCCATTCGCGCACCGCCACGGTGGCGTTCCGGAGCCCTGTCAGCTTTGCCGCGAGCGCGGTCAGTTCGTGGTAGTGCGTGGCGAAGAGCGTGCGGCAGCGGTTGCTCTCGTGCAGGTGCTCCAGCGTCGCCCAGGCGATCGAAAGCCCGTCGTAGGTGGCCGTGCCGCGGCCGATCTCGTCGAGGATGACCAGCGCGCCCTCGCCCGCCTGGTTGAGGATCGCCGCGGTCTCGACCATCTCGACCATGAAGGTCGAGCGGCCGCGCGCCAGGTCGTCCGCCGCACCGACCCGGCTGAAGAGCTGGTCGACGACGCCGATCCGCGCGGCTTCCGCCGGCACGAAGCCGCCGATCTGGGCGAGGATGGCGATCAGCGCGTTCTGGCGCAGGAAGGTCGACTTGCCGGCCATGTTCGGCCCGGTCACCAGCCAGATCGGCCGCGCCCCCGGCCCCTCCGCGCCGAGATCGCAGTCGTTGGCGACGAAGTCCCCGCCCGTGCGGCGCAGCGCCGCCTCGACCACCGGATGCCGCCCGGCGGTGATCTCGAAGGCCCGGTCGGCGGTCACCACCGGCCGGGTCCAGCGCGCCGTCGCCGCCTGCTCGGCGAGCGCCGCGGCGAGATCGATCTCCGCCAGGGCCCGCGCCAGCGCGCCGATGGCGCCGGCCCGGGCGATGACCTCGCCGCGCAGCGCCTCGAAGACGGTCCGCTCGATCTCGAGCGCTCGGTCTCCGGCGTTGCGGATGCGGCTCTCCAGGTCGCTCAGCTCCAGCGTCGCGAAGCGCACCGCGCTGGCGGTGGTCTGCCGATGCACGAAGCTCTGCGACAGCGGCTCGGCCATCATCCGGCGCGCATGGGTCGCCGGGGTCTCGACGAAATAGCCCAGCACGTTGTTGTGGCGGACCTTCAGCGCGGCGATCCCGGTGCGGTCGGCGTACTCGCCCTGCAGCCGCGCGATCACGCCGCGGCCCTCGTCGCGCAGACGGCGTGTCTCGTCGAGGTCGGCGTCGTGTCCCGCGGCGACGAACCCCCCGTCGCCGAGCCGCAGCGGGGGTTCGGAGACGAGGGCCGCCTCCAGGAGCGCGGCCAGCGCGTCCTCGCCCGCAAGGCCGTCGCGGGCCTCGGCGAGCAGGCGCGGGAGGTCTCCGTCCAGCGCCTCCCGGAGCGCCGCGGCCCGGGCGAGACCGTCGCGGATCGCCGCGAGATCGCGCGGCCCGCCGCGGTCGAGCGCCAGGCGCGACAGCGCGCGCTCCACGTCGGGCGTCGCGCGCAACCCGTCGCGGAGCCGGGCGCGCAGCGCCCGGTCGTCGACCAGATGCGCCACCGCCTCCTGCCGGTCGCGGATCAGCGCGACATCGGTCGAGGGCGCCCCGAGCCGCGCCTCCAGCAGCCGCGCGCCCGGCCCGGTCGCGGTTCGGTCGATGGTCTCCAGCAGCGATCCGCCCCGTCCGCCGGCGAGCGCGCGGGTGATCTCCAGATTGCGCCGGGTCGCCGCGTCGATGCGCATGACGCCGCCCGACGCCTCGACCACCGGCGGGCGCAGCAGCGGCAGCCGCCCGCGCTGGGTGAGCTCCAGATAATCGATGATCGCCCCGAGCGCGCCGGTCATCGCCCGGTCGAAGGCGCCGAACCCCTCCAGCGAGCGCACCTTGTAGACATCCGCGATCCGACCCGCCGCCAGCGTCGAATTGAAGCTGGCCGGGGCGAGCGGCGTCACCGCCGCGCCGGCCTCCGACAGCGTCGCCTCCAGCGCGCGCGCCAGCGCCTCGGTCACCAGGACCTCGCGCGGCTGCAGGCGCGCGAGCATCTGCGCAAGGCGCGACCGCGGGCAGGCGGCGACCGCCACCTCCCCGGTCGAGACGTCGACCCAGGCCAGCGCGCCCTCGCCGCGGACCTCGGCGTAGGCGGCCAGATAGTTGTGGCTGCGCGCCTCGAGCAGCGTCTCCTCGGTCAGCGTGCCCGGCGTCACCAGCCGCACCACCTCGCGGCGCACCACCGATTTCGAGCCGCGCTTCCTGGCCTCGGCGGGGTTCTCCATCTGCTCGCAGACCGCCACCCGGAAGCCCTTGCGGATCAGCGTGAGCAGGTAGCCGTCGGCGGAATGGGCGGGCACGCCGCACATGGCGATGTCGGCGCCGAGGTGCTTGCCCCGCTTGGTCAGCGCGATGTCGAGCGCCGCCGCGGCCAGCTCGGCGTCCTCGAAGAAGAGCTCGTAGAAATCGCCCATGCGATAGAACAGCAGCGCGTCGGGGTGCCGCGCCTTGATCTCGAGATACTGCGCCATCATCGGCGAGACGTTGGGATTGTCGGTCACGCGCCCTCCGGCGTCCGGATGTAGCGAAAGCGGCCGGCGCGCGCAAAGCCCCATCCGCCCGTCTCCACTCCGCATCCCGGAACCATCGGGGGCGCCGGGCGTTGAACCTGCATCGAAACCCGAAACGGAGGATGACCGATGAACTGGGATCAGATCGAAGGCAAATGGGAGCAGGCCAAGGGCAGCGTGCGCAGCAAGTGGGGCGAGCTGACCGACGACGAGGTCGAGCAGGTGCGCGGCGACCGCGAAAAGCTCGCCGGCAAGATCCAGGAGCGTTACGGCGTCGCCAAGCAGGAGGCCGAGCGCCAGATCGACGAATGGGCCAGCTCCCTCTGAAGCCCTGACCCGCGCGGTCCGGCCTCGGAGGCCGGGCCGCGCCCTCTACATCAGGGGCCGCACGGGATCGCGCGTCTCTTCGACGCCGGCCAGCGCAGCCAGGCTCTCGGCGTCCCTGATCTCCAGCACGCCCATCGCCCACGCGACGACGCCGCGTTCGCGCAGGCGCCTCAGCGTCTTGTTGGTGTGGACCAGCGACAGGCCGAGCGCGTCCGCGAGGTCCTGCTGGGTGAACGGCATGGCCATGGCGTCCGGTGTCGCCATCCCCACCGAGAGCGCCCGCTTGTGCAACGTGTGCAGCCCGAAGGCGACGCGTTCGATGGCGCTGCGCCGGCCGACGGTGAGAAGGTGGTCGCCGAGGAAATACTCTTCCCGCGCCGCGAGCCAGGCCACGTCGAAGGCGCGCTCGGGCTGTGCCTCGAACAGCCGGAAGAAGTCCGCGCGCCCGAAGACGCAGAGGCGCATCCTCGTCGCCGCCTCGACGGTGTGCTGCATCTCCCCCATCATCGCGGACTGAAGCCCCACGAAATCCCCCGGAAGCCCGAAGCCGATCACCTGCCGGCGGCCGTCCTCGGTGGTCTTGTAGCGCACCGCCGCCCCCTCGAGGATGGTGAACAGGTGCGGGCTGCGCGCGCCCTCGCTGACGATCGTGGCGGCGCGGTCGATATGCAACTCCCCCGACTTGAACAATTCCATGAAGGCGAGTTCGTCCGCGTCCATCGGCTTGAAGACCTTGCGGTCGCGCAGGGGGCAGGCGCGGCAGGCGATGCGCATCGGCGCCACTTCGCTCATCTGCATGGCATATGTCCCAGTTTAATGACCGCCCGGTGTCCGGATGCCCCATCAACCCACCCAGATCGCGGGTCCGCCGGACCTCTCATTCTGATCAACAACTCAAGGTGGGCAAGACATGAACGACGCCGAACTGATGGACTTTCGCCGCGACCTCGTCGCGCTCGCGCCGATTCTTAGGCGCCGGGCGATGAGTCTCAGTCGCGACGCGGCGATGGCCGACGACCTGGTGCAGGAGACCATGCTGCGGGCCTGGAGCAACCGCGGCCGCTTCCGCATCGGCACCAATCTCGCGGCCTGGGCGATGACGATCCTGCGCAACAGCTTCTTCTCGGAGCGTCGGCGGAGCGGACGCGCCGCCCGCGCCATGCTGGGTCTCGGCGCGCCGGAGGCGCTCGCCGCGGCGCCCGCGCGCCAGGATCACGCGCTGGAGTTGCGCGAACTCGGAGAAGCGGTCGCCCAGCTGCCGCCGGCCCAGCGGCGCACGCTGCTGATGGTGGCGCTCGGGGGTTCGAGCTACGAGGAGGCGGCGCGGGCCAGCGGCTGCTCGGTCGGAACGGTGAAGAGCCGCGTGAGCCGGGCGCGAAGCCGCCTCGCCGGCCTGATCGACGCGGATGACTGACCGCGCCGGGGGCTCGGGTCCCAATGGAACCGCGGCGCTCCGGCGGCGTTACCCCTCATGCGTCGCGCAGGTTCCGTTAATCGTCTTCCTGCCGCACTTCGTGGCGGCGGTGGCGACGAACGTCGTCGGAAGCCGCCCGCGGCGACGCCGGGCGCCTCAACTTGTCGTTCGCGCGTCGCCGCGTCTGTGGTAGAAGCGCGTGTCAGTTCGTAACGTCGCCAGGGGAGAGCGAAAATGGAAGAAGCTGCAGTCGAGGGCACCAGCGTTCTGGTGTCGCTCATCGTCTGGATCGTCGTCGGCGGCATCGCCGGCTGGCTCGCCAGCACCATCGTCAAGGGTGGGGGCATGGGTCTCGTCGGCAACGTCGTGCTGGGCATCGTCGGCGCGATCGTCGCCGGCTTCATCCTGCCGGCCATCGGCATCGGCCTGAGCGGCATCTTCGGTGCGATCATCGCCGCCGCCATCGGCGCGATCATCGTGCTGCTGATCATCAGCCTGGTGAAACGCGCCTAACGACGGCGACACGAAGCGAGACGGCGCGAGGGTCATCCCCTTCGCGCCATCTTCTTGTGCGACCCCCGGCGGCCGGAGTTCTGGCCGCCCCGCTGCGGTCAGATCCTGCCGTTCTTGAACAGATAGATCTCGCCGCGGCTGCTGACCTCGCAGTTGCCGTGGCGATGGCCGGCCGCCACCTCCACGAAGAAGTCGTCGGTGCCGGCCTGCCGGCTCCTGATGACGTGGATGTCGAGGGGGCTTCTGGACCAGCGCGCCGAGGCCTCGCCGACGCAGGCGCGCATCGCCAGCGTCGGCGCGTTCGGCCCGTCGCCGCGGTTCTCGTGCCGGTGCGCGAGCCGGTTGTGTCGCTCCTTGGCTCCGGCGGCGTACCCGTCGTTGTATTCGGGGCTGTCGTGGCGGTGATCGTATCCGGCGTGGTGCAGGCCGTCGCGATAGCCGCGCTCGAAGGCCGCGATCTGGTCGGCCTGGGTGTGGTGCTTGCCGTCCTTGTGGTGGTCCTCGTGATGCGCCAGCGCCGCCGCCCCGAAGATGACGAGCGCCGCGGCGATCGCCGCGGCCTGGTCGTTCGTTTTCTCGTCCGCGCGCGCTGGCGCGACGGAAAGGGCCGCCGCGACGGCGACGACGGTCAGGAGTTCGGATCTCAACGGCGTTCCCGCTTGCTGTTTCGGCAGTGATGATTTCCGCTATTCGGCGACGGCCTTCCGGTCAACAGCCGCGCCGCGGAGCGGTGGCGGGCGGGATTGGACGGGCGTGCAAGCTCAGCCCTTCATGCCGTCCCAGAAGCCGCGCACCCGGCCGAAGAAGTCGGCCAGCGCGGGATTGTTGTCCTTGCCGGCGTCTTCGAACTCGCGCAGCAGTTCGCGTTGCCGCTGGGTGAGGTTGACGGGCGTCTCAACCGACAGCTCGATGTAGAGATCGCCCGCACCGGCGCCGCGCAGCGCCGGCATGCCCTTGCCGCGCAGGCGGAGCTGCTTGCCCGAGGCGACGCCAGCGGGCACCTTCACCCGGGTCCGGCCGCCGTCGAGGGTCGGCGCCTCGATCTCGCCGCCGAGGCTCGCCGTGACCATGGACACCGGGATCCGGCAGAACAGGTTCTGGCCCTCGCGCTCGAAGATCGCATGCGGCTCGACCTCGATGAAGATGTAGAGATCGCCCGTCGGCCCGCCGCGCAGCCCCGCCTCGCCCTCGCCGGCGAGCCGGATGCGCGTGCCGGTCTCCACGCCCGCGGGGATGTTGACGTTGAGCGTGCGCTCCTGGCGCACGCGGCCGGCGCCGGCGCAGGAGCCGCAGGGGTTCTTGATGATCTGGCCGCGGCCCGAACAGGTCGGGCAGGTCCGCTCGACGGTGAAGAAACCCTGCTGTGCGCGGACCTTGCCCTGGCCGGAGCAGGTTGGGCAGGTCGCGGGCTCCGCGCCGCCCTCCGCTCCGGTCCCGTTGCAGACCTGGCAGGCGGCGCTGCCCGGCACGGTGATCGTCGCCTGCTTGCCGGCATAAGCCTCCTCGAGATCGAGGCGCAGGTTGTAGCGCAGGTCCGAACCCCGCGCCGCCCGCTGGCTTCGCGCGCCGCCGCGGCCGCCCATGAAGTCGCCGAAGAGATCGTCGAACACGTCCGAGAAGGCGCTGGCGAAGTCGGCGTTGCCGGCGCCCGGGCGGAACCCGCCCGATCCGCCGTTCTCGAAGGCCGCATGGCCGAACCGGTCGTAGGCCGCCTTCTTCTGGGCGTCCTTGAGCACGTCGTAGGCTTCGTTGACTTCCTTGAACCGCGCCTCGGCGCGCGGGTCGTGGCGGTTGCGGTCGGGATGCAGCTCCATGGCTTTCTTGCGGTAGGCCTTCTTGATGTCGGCCTCGCTGGCGCTCTTTCCGACGCCGAGAAGATCGTAGTAGTCGGTCTTGGTGGCCATGCCGGAAGCTTCCCTTCGGACGGAAAATGGCCCGCCCCGGAAGGGCGGACCATTCGGTCAGGTCAAGCGGTTCAGGACTTCTTGTCGTTGTCCGCGCCGATGTCCTCGAAATCGGCGTCGACGACGTCGTCATCGCCCCCCGAGTCCGGCCGGGAGTCGTCGCCGCCCGCGTTGCCGGCCTCGGCCTCGGCGGCCTGCGCCTTGTAGATCGCCTCGCCGAGCTTCATCGCCGCTTCGGTCACGTCCTGGCAGCGGGCGCGGATCTTCTCGGCGTCCTCGCCTTCCACCGCCTCCTTGAGGTTCTTGATCGACATCTCGATCGCCTCGACGGTGGTCGGGTCGACCTTGTCGCCATGCTCGGCGACCGACTTCTCGGTGCCGTGGATCAGGCTCTCCGCCTGGTTTCTGGCCTCCACCAGCGACCGGCGTTCCTTGTCGGCCTCGGCGTTCTCCTCGGCCTCCTTGACCATGCGCTCGATGTCGGCGTCGCTGAGGCCGCCCGAGGCCTGGATGGTGATCTTCTGCTCCTTGTTGGTGCCCTTGTCCTTGGCGGACACCGACACGATGCCGTTGGCGTCGATGTCGAAGGTCACCTCGATCTGCGGCACGCCCCGCGGCGCCGGCGGGATCTGCTCGAGATTGAACTGGCCGAGGATCTTGTTGTCGGCCGCCATCTCGCGCTCGCCCTGGAACACCCGGATCGTCACCGCGTTCTGGTTGTCCTCCGCCGTCGAGAAGATCTGGCCCTTCTTGGTCGGGATCGTGGTGTTGCGGTCGATCAGGCGCGTGAACACGCCGCCCAGCGTCTCGATGCCGAGCGACAGCGGCGTCACGTCGAGCAGGACCACATCCTTCACGTCACCCTGGAGCACGCCGGCCTGGATGGCCGCGCCGAGCGCCACCACCTCGTCCGGGTTGACGCCCTTGTGCGGCTCCTTGCCGAAGAACTTGGTCACTTCCTCCACGACCTTGGGCATGCGGGTCATGCCGCCGACGAGCACCACCTCGTCGATGTCCGTCTTCGAGAGACCTGCGTCCTTGAGCGCCGCGGCGCAGGGCTTCATCGAGCGCGCGATGAGGTCGGAGACCAGGCTCTCGAGCTTCGCCCGGGTCAGCTTCATCACCAGGTGCAGCGGCTGCTTGGTCTTGGGGTCCATCGAGATGAACGGCTGGTTGATCTCGGTCTGCGTCGAGGACGACAGCTCGATCTTGGCCTTCTCGGCGGCCTCCTTCAGCCGCTGGAGCGCCATCTTGTCCTTGCTCAGATCGACGCCGTGCTCCTTCTTGAACTCGCCCGCGAGGTACTCGACGATGCGCATGTCGAAGTCCTCGCCGCCGAGGAAGGTGTCGCCGTTGGTCGACTTCACCTCGAAGAGCCCCTCGTCGATCTCGAGAATCGAGATGTCGAAGGTGCCGCCGCCGAGGTCATAGACCGCGATGGTCTTGGTCGTCGTCTTGTCGAGGCCGTAGGCGAGCGCCGCCGCGGTCGGCTCGTTGATGATGCGCAGCACCTCGAGCCCGGCGATCTTGCCGGCGTCCTTGGTGGCCTGGCGCTGGGCGTCGTTGAAGTAGGCCGGCACGGTGATGACCGCCTGCTCGACCTTCTCGCCGAGATAGGATTCGGCCGTCTCCTTCATCTTCTGCAGGATGAAGGCGGAAATCTGGCTGGGAGAATACTTCTCGCCCCGGACCTCGACCCAGGCGTCGCCGTTGGGACCGCCGATGATCTTGTAGGGGACCATCTCCTTGTCCTTGGCGACCATCGGGTCGTCGGTGCGCCGTCCGATCAGGCGCTTGATCGCAAAGAGCGTGTTCTCGGGGTTGGTGACCGCCTGGCGTTTGGCGGCCTGACCGACGAGGCGCTCCTCGTCGGTGAAGGCGACAATCGACGGGGTCGTGCGCGCGCCTTCGGAATTCTCGATGACCTTGGACTGGCTTCCGTCCATGATGGCGACGCAGGAGTTCGTCGTGCCGAGGTCGATACCGATGACTTTTGACATTCGTGATCCTTTCAAGCGGCGATATGGCGGGCCGGGTCCGGCAGCGGCCCCCTGGGCCCACATCCCTCGCCGGGGCTCACGGGAACGTGCGCCGCCGACGTTGCGGGGTATATAGGTCCGGGGTTTTTGCCCTGCAACCGCCCGTCCTGCGGGCGCATGACGTTTTTTCCGCGGTCCGGAGGACAGACGCCGCATGATCGCGCTGGAAGTCGACGATTTCCGAATTCACAAGGGGTTGCTCGGTCCCGGGGACCAGCGCGCGCTCCTGGGCGAGATCCGCGCCGTGGTGCGCGCCGCGCCGCTCTTTTCGCCGGAAACGCCGCGGGGCGGGCGCATGTCGGTGCGCATGACCTCGGCGGGCCGCTTCGGCTGGTTCAGCGACCGGCGCGGCTATCGCTACGTCGACCGCCACCCCTCCGGCGCGCCCTGGCCGCCGCTGCCGCCGGGCGTCCGCGCGCTCTGGCGCAGCCTCGTCTCGGACGCCCGCGAACCGGACTGCTGCCTGGTCAACTTCTATGGCGCGCAGGCGCGCATGGGCCTGCACCGCGACGCGGACGAGGCGGATTTCTCCTGGCCGGTGCTCTCCGTCAGCCTCGGCGATCCGGCGCGCTTCCGCATGGGCGGGCTGGCGCGATCGGACCCGACGCGCTCGATCTGGCTCGAGAGCGGCGACGTGGTGGTCATGGGCGGGCGGGCGCGTCTCGCCTATCACGGCGTGGACCGCATCCGTTTCGGCGCCTCGCCGCTCCTGCCCGGCGGCGGGCGCGTCAACCTCACCTGCCGGGTGGTGACGTGAGCGCGGAGGCGGGCCTGCTGCGACGGGCCCTTGAGCGGATCCAGCCTCATCTGCGGCGCCGCCCGCTTGCGGCGCTTCTCCTTCTGTCGTTCCTCGGCTGGGCCTTCGCCAACCTCGCCGACGAGATGATGGAGGGCGAGACGCGGGCGTTCGACACCGCCGTCCTGCTCGCGCTGCGCGACCCTGCCGATCCGGCCGATCCGCTGGGTCCGGTGTGGCTCGAGGAGATGGGCCGCGACGTCACGGCGCTGGGCGGGCTGGGCGTTCTCGCCGGGATCACGCTGGTGGCCGCGGGCTATCTGTGGCTCTCGGGCCGGCGCAGGGCGATGTGGCTGATGATCGCCGCCGTCGCCGGGGCGCAGGTCTTTAGCACCCTCTTCAAGCTCGGATTCGACCGGCCTCGGCCGGACCTCGTTCCGCACGGCGCGATCACCTACACGTCGAGCTTTCCCAGCGGCCATGCGATGATGGCCGCCGCGACCTATCTCACGCTCGCGGTCATGCTCGCCCGGGCGCAGCAGCGGCGCCGGCTCAAGGCCTACATCCTGACCGTCGCGGTCATCGTCACCCTCGCGGTGGGCGTCAGCCGGGTCTATCTCGGCGTGCACTGGCCGACGGACGTGCTGGCCGGCTGGGCCGCGGGCGCGGGCTGGGCCTTGCTCTGCTGGATCGTCGCGGACTGGCTGGAGCGCCGGGGCGCGCTCTCGCCCGCGAGCGGCGACGCGGCGCCTTGAGCGCCGCCGCCGCCGTCGGCGCATGTTTACAACCGGGTTGGCGACGGGCCATAGCTGCACGCGCCGGTCAGAGTCGGCCGCGCACCCGGGAGACCCCCAGATGGACTACGCCAAGATCACCTCCACGTTCCGCCGGCTGGCGCTCGAGGCGGGCGCGGCGATCATGGAAATCTACCGCTCGCCCGATTTCGAGGTCCGCGCCAAGTCCGACGCCTCGCCGGTGACCGAGGCCGACATCGCAGCCGACCGGATCATCGCGCGCGGTCTGGCCGCGGCGCTGCCCGACCTGCCGGTGGTGACCGAGGAGCAGGCGGCCAGCCACCGGCTCGACGCCGACGTCTTCGCCCTCGTCGATCCGCTGGACGGCACCAAGGAATTCGTGCAGCGCCGCGGCGACTTCACCGTCAACATCGCGCTCGTCGAGCATGGCGTCCCGACGCGCGGCGTCGTCTACGCGCCTGCGAAGGAACGGCTCTTCTACACCTGCGCCAGCGGGCAGGCCCTCGAGGAAGCCGGCGCGCACGACCCGCAGTCCGTCGGCGAGGTCGCCTACATCCGGGTCGCGTCCTCCGACCCGGCGGGCCTCGTGGTCGTCGCCTCGAAATCCCACCGCGACCAGGCGACCGACGACTACATCGCCCGCTACCCGGTGCGCGACTTCCGCTCGGCGGGATCGTCGCTGAAGTTCTGCCTCGTGGCGACCGGCGAGGCCGACCTCTACCCGCGCCTCGGCCGCACGATGGAATGGGACACCGCCGCCGGCGACGCCGTGCTGCGCGGCGCCGGCGGGCGGGTGCTGCGCTTCGACGACCTGACCCCGCTCGCCTATGGGAAGAAGGGGTTCGAGAACCCGTTCTTCATCGCCGCCGCGCCCGACGTGACGCTGCTGCCGGCCTGACCCCGATGGCCGTCGCGATCGTCATCCCCGCCCGCTTCGCCTCGAGCCGCTATCCCGGCAAGCCGCTCGTGGCGCTGCGCGGGGCCACCGGCGCCGCGCGCAGCCTGATCCATCGCAGCTGGGTGGCGGCGCGCTCTGTCCCGGGCGTCGACCGGGTGATCGTGGCCACGGACGACGACCGCATCGCCGCCGCCGCGCGCGCCTTCGGTGCCGAGGTTGCGATGACGCCCGAGAGCTGCCGCAACGGCACGGCGCGCTGCGCGGTCGTGGCCGAGGCGCTGGGGCCGGAATGGGACATCGTGGTGAACTTCCAGGGTGACGCCCCGCTGACCCCGCCATGGTTCGTCTCGGCGCTGGTCGAGGCGCTTGTCGCCGATCCGTCGCGCAGCGTCGCCACCCCGGTGCTGCGCTGCGACGCCGAGGCGCTCGCGGGCTTTCTGGAGGACCGCCGCGCCGGCCGGGTCGGCGCCACCACCGCCGTGTTCGACCGCGCCGGCCGCGCGCTCTACTTCTCCAAGGAGGTGCTGCCCTTCACCGGCCGGCCGCTGGGCCCCAAGGACGAGATCCCGGTGTTCCACCATGTGGGCGTCTACGCCTACCGCCGCGCCGCGCTCCTGCGCTATCCCGGGCTCGACCAGGGCCGGCTGGAGCGCTGGGAGGGGCTCGAGCAGCTCTGCTTCATGGAGCACGGCGTCGACGTGCACTGCGTGGAGGTGACCGCGCCCGGCCGGTCGTTCTGGGAGCTCAACAACCCCTCCGACGTCGCCCGGATCGAGGCGCATCTCGCCGCCCTCGGCGTGGAGTGACCGGCGGTTTCGCACCACTTCCGGCGCAGTCTCGACAAATGCGCCGAGATTCCTTTTGCGAAGACGGCCGGTTTCTGAGATAGCGGAGCCCGGGGAAAGGACGTCGCCGGCCCGGATCTGCGCTTTCCCCGCCCGGGCCGGCCTGTTTTACGTAATGACGGAGTGGAGATGGCTAATCGCGTAACCAAGGCGGTCTTCCCGGTCGCCGGTTTCGGAACCCGCTTCCTCCCCGCCACCAAGTCGGTGCCCAAGGAGATCCTGCCGCTCGTCGACCGGCCGCTGATCCAGTACGCCATCGACGAGGCCCGCGCCGCGGGCATCACCGAGTTCATCTTCGTCACCTCCCGCGGCAAGAGCGCGCTGGAGGACTACTTCGACAGCGCCCCCGAGCTGGAGCAGGCGCTGCACGACGGCAAGAAGACGGCGCTGATCTCCGCGCTCAAGCAGACCGACATGGAAAGCGGCGCGGTCGCCTATGTCCGCCAGCAGGAGCGCCGCGGCCTTGGCCACGCGGTCTGGTGCGCAAGGCGGCTGATCGGCAACGAGCCCTTCGCGGTGATCCTGCCCGACGACGTGATCGACGCCGACACGCCCTGCCTGAAGCAGATGGTCGACGCCTACGCCCGGACCGGCGGCAACCTCGTCGCGGCCATGGAAGTGCCGACCGAGAACGTCTCCTCCTACGGCATCCTCGACGTCGACGCGAGTTCGGGGCCCTGCATGCCGGTGCGCGGCATGGTCGAGAAGCCGGCGCCCGCCGACGCGCCGTCCAACATGGCGGTGATCGGGCGCTACATCCTGTCGCCGGACGTGCTCACGAACCTCAACGAGATGAAGGAAGGGGCCGGCGGCGAGATCCAGCTCACCGATGCGATCGCCGCCGAGATCGCGCAGCGCGGCAACGTGCACGCCCTGCGCTTCCGCGGCCGCCGCTTCGACTGCGGCTCCAAGCCCGGATATCTCCAGGCGACCGTGGCCTTCGGGCTGGCGCGGCCGGAGCTGCGCGCGGAGTTCATGGAGTTCCTGCGCGGCGTCACCGCCGACGCCGCCGCGCCGCGCCGGGCCTCGGGCGGGCTGCGCTGACCGCTCCTGCGGCTCAGGCCGCCTTCTCGGTCTTGTCCGCGGTGAGGATGGCGTAGATCGCCGAGGGATCGAAGGTCGATCGCAGCTTGGCGCAGACCTCCTCGCTTCTCAGCGTGCGCGAGACCCGGGCGAGCGCCTTCAGGTGCTCCGCGCCCGCGGCCTCGGGCGCGAACAGCGCGAAGACGAGATCGACCGGCTGGCGGTCGATCGCCTCGAAATCCACCGGCTTCTCCAGTCGCACGAACATCCCGACGACCCGGTCCACCCCTTCGAAGCGGGCGTGGGGAATGCCGACGCCGCGTCCGACCCCGGTCGGCCCGAGATCCTCGCGCTCCATCAGCGCCTGGTAGACCTTCGCCGACGGCAGCCCGTGGACCGATTCCGCCATGTCCGCGAGATCCTGGAGCAGGCGCTTCTTGCTGCTGGCGCGCACCGGCGCGCGCACTGCGTCGACGCCGAGTATGTCAGACAGCTCCATCGGGAATCTCCCTTGGGGTGGTTCGACGGGTCACTTCGAGTTCTGCGGATCGATCCAGCCAATGTTACCGTCATCACGGGTGTAAACGACGTTTACGCCGCCATGGCTGTCGTTGCGGAAGACGAGCAGGCTGGCGTTGGCCAGCTCCATCTGCATGACCGCCTCGCCCACCGACAACGAGGGGACGGGCGTCTCCATCTCCGCGATGATCACCGGCTGCAGCGTCTCGGGCTCGGCCTCGTCGACGCTCTCCGCCCCGCCGGCGAGGATGTAGGACGGCGCGCCCATCGCCTCGATGGGCGCTTCCCGGCTGCGGTGGTGGTCCTTCAACCTGCGCTTGTATCGCCGAAGCTGCTTCTCGAGGCGATCGACGGCCGCCTCGAAGGCCGCGTAGATGTCGCTGGCGCGACCCTTCGCCTGGCCGGACATCCCCGTGGAAAGGTGCACCGAGGTGTCCGCCACGAACTCATGGGCTTCCTTGGAGAACACCACCACCGAGTCCACCGGCCTGTCGAAGTACTTGGCGACGGCGTCCTCGAGGCGCTCCTCGACGTGACCGCGCAGCGCCTCGCCGATGTCGATGTGCTTGCCGCTGACCTGAATGCGCATGCGATCCCCTGCAATACGCCGGCTTTTCTTGCCGGTCTTTCGATGACCCGCCGGTCGCGGGCGACCCTATGGACGCCTCTCCTTCTCATGTCAATCGCGCCGGCGCCTCCTTCGCCGCGGTCGGATCGGTCATGCTCTGATGCTGGAGGACTTGAGCCGGCGCCGGATGACGGAGGAAGGAATGCCCATGCCCTCACGGTATTTCGCAACGGTCCTGCGCGCAATATCAATCCCGTCCCCGCGAAGGATCGCGACGATCCGGTCGTCGGACAGGGGTTGCGCACCGGCCTCCGCCTCAATCAGGAGGCGAATCCGGTCCTGCACGGCCACGGCCGAAAACGCGTCGCCGCCGGCGGTGGCCGGGATTGCGGCGGTGAAGAAGTAGCGCAGCTCGAAGCAGCCCTGGTCGCAGGCGAGGAACTTGCCCGCCGTCACCCGGCTGATTGTCAACTCGTGCAGATCGAGCTTCTCGGCGACCATGCGCTGGGTGAGCGGCCTGAGCCCGCGCACCCCCCGCGAGAAGAACCGCTCCTGGCGGCCAACGATTTCGGCGGCGACGCGAAGGATCGTGCGCGCCCGCTGCTCGAGGCTGCGAATCAGCCAGCTGGCGCTGGCGCTGCATTCCGAGACGAAGGCGCGCGCCTCCTTGCCGCCGCCCCGAAGCTCCGCAAGATAGGCGTTGTCCATCAGCACCCGCGGCAGCGTTTCGGTGTTGAGCTCCACCGTCCAGCCGCCGTCCTCGCCCCGGGTCACGTAGATGTCGGGCGACACCGACTGCACGGGCCCGCGCGCGAAATCTCTGGCCGGGTTTGGGGTCGAGCGCCCGGATCTCAGCGATCATCTCCTGCAGGTCGGCCGCATCGACGCCGCAGCGTGCGCGCAGTTCGTCCTGCCGCCCGGCGGCCAGCAGCGCGAGGTTATCCACCAGCGTCTCCATCGCCGGATCGAGCCGGTCGAGGTCGCGCAATTGCAGCGCCAGGCACTCGCGCAGGTTCCGCGCGCCGACCCCGGCCGGCTCGCAGCGCTGCACGACGACGAGACCCGCCGCGACCGCCTCGGGGCGAAGCCGGTGGCGCGTGGCGACCTCGAGGAGAGGCGCGCGCAGATAGCCGTCCTCGTCCATCTCGTCGGCGAGAAGCAGCGCCGCCTCGCGCGTCCGGGGCTCCAGCCGCATCGCGCCGATCTGCCTCTGGACGTGCTCATGCAGCGTCGCCTCCGCGGGGATCGCGTCGAACGCGTCACCCGTCCCGCCGCCGCCCGTCCCACCCGTCCCGCTCGGTCCTTCGGCGTGTCGGATCGGGTGACGGGCCGCGCATCTCGAGCAGCGGATTGCGCTCGACCTCCGCCGCCACGAAGTCCACCAGTTCGAGGTTATTCATGCGCAGGAGCCGCAGCGCCTGCTGCAGCTGAGGCGTCATCACCAGTGTCTGCTGCTGGCGAAGCTCTAGCTTGGGCGCAAGGGCCATCAGCGGGCCCTCCTTTCGCAGCCGGTCGGCGCGCCGGTCCTAGATGCGGAAGGTTTCGCCGAGATAAACGCGACGGACATTGTCGTCGTGCACCACCTCTTCCGGCGTTCCGCTCATCAGGACCGCGCCATCATGCAGGATGTAGGCGCGATCGACGATTTCCAAGGTCTCGCGCACGTTGTGATCGGTGATCAACACGCCAAGGCCGCGGTCCTTGAGGTGACTGACCAGCTCGCGGATGTCCGACAGCGCCAGGGGATCGACCCCGGCGAAGGGTTCGTCGAGCAGCACGTACCTGGGCTGGCTCGCAAGGCAGCGCGCGATCTCGACGCGCCGCCGCTCGCCGCCCGAGAGCGCGATCGCCGGCGCCCGGCGCAGATGCGCGATCGAGAACTCGCCCAGAAGCTCGTCGAGCATCTCGTGCTGCTTCTCCCGGTCGGGGACCGTCAGCTCGAGGATCGCGCGGATGTTGTTGGCCACGGTCATGCCGCGGAAGATCGACGCCTCCTGCGGCAGGTAGCCGATCCCGAGCTTGGCGCGGCGGTACATGGGCAGCCAGGTGGCGTCGACGCCATCCACCAGGATGCTGCCCGCGTCCGGCGGCGTCAGCCCGGCGATGGCGTAGAAGCAGGTTGTCTTGCCGGCCCCGTTCGGCCCCAGCAGCGCCGCCACCTCGCCGCGGCGCAGCTGCAGCGACACGCTGCGCAGCACCGGGCGCTTGCGGTAGCTCTTGGCGAGGTTCTCCACGCGCAGCCCGGAGCTCCCTTCGGTGATGGTGAGCGCCGGCCGGCGGCTCACGGCGGGGTTCCGGGCGTGAAGATCGTCTTCACCCGCCCCTCCAGCCGGCCGGTCCCCGAGGCGAGGTCGATGCGCAGCGCCTCGCTGGACAGCGCGTTCTCTCCCTGGGTCAGCAGCACGTCGCCCTGCATCTCGATCACGCCCGACGCCACGTCGTAGGTCGCGCGCTCTGCCTCGGCGGCCTCCGCGCCGTTCGACAGCGTCACCCCGCCGCTGGCGAGCATGCGCCGGACCTGCCCGGTCGCCGACCCGCCGGCGCTCTCGTAGAAGACCTCGAGCCGCGCCGCGCCGAGCCGAAGCGCGCCCTGTCCGACCCGCACGTCGCCGGTGAAGACCGCGGTGCCCGCGGTCTGGTCGAGCTCGAGGCTGTCGGAGGTGATCTCGACCGGGGCGGAGGCGTCGTGCTTGAAGCCGCCGAAGGGCACCTGCGTCTCCTGGGCCGCGACGCCGCAGCCGAGCGCCGCCAGCGCGATCGCTCCGCCAAGCATCTGTCGCAAAGGGATCATTCGGCCTCCTCTGCGGGATAGTACACGAGCCGCACGCCCTGTCCGAAGGAAATCCGCGCCGGCGCCTCGCCACCCTCCGCCGGCGTGATGCTGAGGTCGCCCGAGGTGATCTCCCCCATCGGCCCGGTGGTCTCGACGCCGCCGGTGGCGCTGAGCGCGCCGCTGCGCAGGTCGACCGACATCCGCGGCGCCAGCACCACCAGCCCGTCGGAGGTCGCCACCCGCGCCTCGTCGCGCAGCTCCAGCGCGTGCGCCTCCATCTCCAGCTCCGCCGCCCGCGCGGAGACCTCGACGCGCGCACCCGCGGCAAAGTCGATGCGCCCGCGCAGCCCCTCGATGCTCGCCCGCGTCGGCGGAGCGGCGTCGGGCACCACAACGTCCGCCTCGAACTCGAAGCGGTCGTCGCGGCGGGTGGACCCGGCGAAGGTCGGGTTGTCGACCCTGAGCCCGCTGCCCAGCGCCGCGAGATCGGCGCGCGAGAACGAGATCTCGCCGCCTGCGTCGTCGGTGCGCGTCAGGAACAGCGACGACAGCATCGCCAGCGCGATCAGCGGCAGGCCGATCTTGAGCACCGCCACGACCCGCGAATAGAGCCCCGGCCCGGACCGCGCCACCGGCTCAGCCTACGCCGGCGCGCAGGCAGTCATGCACGTGCAGCACGCCCGCCGGCCGCCCCGGCGCGGCGGGGTCGATGGCGAAGAGTGTGGTGATCCGCCGGGCGTTCATCACCCCCAGCGCCTCGGAGGCGAGGCTCTCGGTGGACACCGTGCGAGGGTCGCGGGTCATCACCTCCCCGACGCTGCGCCCGAGCAGTCCCTCCATGTTGCGCCGCAGGTCGCCGTCGGTGACGACGCCGACCAGACGGCCCTCCGCATCGACCACGCCCACCACCCCGAAGCCCTTGCGCGTCATGGTCAGGAGCGCCTCCGACATCGGCGTCTCCGGCCGGGCGAGCGGCAGATCCTCGCCGCCATGCATCAGCGTGGCCACCTTCAGGAGGCGCGCCCCGAGCCGGCCGCCGGGATGAAAGCCGCGGTAGTCTTCGGGCGAGAAGGCCCGGTGCTCCATGAGCGCCACCGCCAGCGCGTCGCCGAGCGCCAGCGTCATCGTCGTCGAGGTCGTGGGCGCCAGGCCCATCGGGCAGGCCTCCGGGGCGGCGGGCAGCGCCAGGCCGATGTCGGCCTGCCGGATCAGCGCGCTGTCCGCCCGGCCGGCGATCCCGATCAGCGGAATGGCGAAGCGCCGCGTGTAGGCAATGAGATCCGCGAGCTCCGGAGTCTCGCCCGAGTTCGACAGGAGCGTCACCACGTCCGCGCCGGTGATCATGCCCAGGTCGCCGTGGCTCGCCTCGGCGGGGTGGACGAAGAGCGCGGGCGTGCCCGTCGAGGCGAGGGTCGCGGCGATCTTGCGCGCCACATGGCCCGACTTGCCCATACCGGAGACGATCACCCGACCGCGGCAGGCGAGGATGCGCGCGGCGGCGGCCGCGAAGGGCGCCGCCAGCGGGCCGGACAGAGCCGTCGCCAGATCGGCGAGCGCCGCGGCCTCCACCTCGAGCACCCGCCGGCCGGCCGCCGACACCGCGGCGGCGTCGATGCGGGGCGCGGGCGCCGGGTTGGCCATGGCGCTCAGCTGTGGGCGAAGACGTCGATCTCGGGCCAGCCGGCGAGATCGAGCCGCGCCCGATGCGGAAGGAAGTCGAAGCAGGCCTGCGCCAGGTCGGCGCGGCCTTCCCGCGCCAGGCGGGCGTCGAGCGCCGCGCGCAGCTTGTGCAGGTGCAGCACGTCCGCCGCGGCGTAGTCGATCTGCGCCGGGCTCAGTTTCTCCGCGCCCCAGTCGCTCGACTGCTGCTGCTTGGAGATGTCGATGTCGAGGATCTCGCGCACCAGATCCTTCAGCCCGTGGCGGTCGGTGTAGGTCCGCGCCAGCCGCGAGGCGATCTTCGTGCAGTAGACCGGCGCGGTCAGCACGCCGAAGCGGTTCAGCAGAACCGCGATGTCGAAGCGCCCGAAATGGAAAAGCTTGAGCGTGTCCGCGTCGGCCAGCATCGCCGCGAGCTTCGCGGCCGCCGCGTCGCCGGGGCGGATGCGCACCAGATGCGCGTCGCCGTCGCCGGCGGAGAGCTGCACCAGGCAGAGCCTGTCGCGGCGCGGGTCGAGCCCCATGGTCTCGCAGTCGATCGCAACGACCGGTCCGAGGTCGAGCCCGTCGGGCAGGTCGCCGTCATGAACGTGGTTCGCCATCTCCGCCTCTGGTCAGCCCGCGCCGGACGCGCGACGGCGGCGGCGCGGTCGGCTCCGCGCAGGAGCTGGTGCCCAGGAGAAGACTCGAACTTCCACTTCCTTTCGGAAACTGGCACCTGAAGCCAGCGCGTCTACCAATTCCGCCACCTGGGCAGGCGCCGATGGCGCGGATGTATCCGCGGCGCCCGGCCCTGTCAATGTGGACGGCGCGCCCGCCCGGGCCCGGTCACGCCGGGCCGGGACGCCGGTCGATATGGTCGAACACCAGGTCAAGGAGACCGCTGGTCGCCTCCCGGCCCGAGAAGCGCAGCACCCAGTCGTCGCGGGAGATCTCGCGGCGGATGTGAAGGCCGGACCGTGGGGTCATCACCCGGCGCGGCCGGCCGTTTCGCGCCGCGGCTCGGCGGCTGCGGCCACCGCGTTGTCCTGGTCCATCTCCGCGAGCACAGGCGCCAGCGCGTCCCACTGGCTGGCGGCGTCCTTCAGCCTGTTCTGCTCGAGCGTCGCGCGGATCAGGTCGCCGTATCCCGCCCGCAGCGCCGGCTCCAGCCGCCGCGCCTGCCGTTCGCTCAGCGCCTCGGGCGTGGCGAAGTGCCCGCCGAGCCCCTCGACCAGCCGCGCCATGGCCCGCAGGCGCGTGCGCTTGGTGCGGTTGGCCGACGGGTAAAGCGCGTCGATGGCCGCCTCGACCGTCTCGAAGAGGCCGCGCTCCACCGCCGTCACCGCCACGCAGCCCCGCTCGAACGGGGACAGCTCGACCCGGATCTCGTTCTCCTCGACCATCGCGGTCAGCGCCGCCGCGAGACTGGCCGGCGCGCGCACGAAGGCCGGGATCGTCGCGTACTTGTCCTGCTTCGGTGAACTCCAGCAGCGCCCGGAACGCCACGAGCCGCCGGTAGCCGGAGATCAGCCCGTAGCGGGGACCGCCGGTTGGGTCGGCGAAGGCGAAGACCTCGATCGGCATGCGCAGCCCCGAGGCGGCGATCGAGAGGCGCAACTCGGTCATCGCCTCCTCTTCGAGCGCGGCGCGGTCGCTGCTCGGCGCGTCGGCGTCGATGTCGGCGAGGGGAATCATCTGGATCTGTTCGGTCATGGGCGGTCCCGCGGCTGTTTCGCGCGCACATTGCCACAGCCCGGGCGGCGTTGCGCCGCGGGCCGCCGCACCGCACCGCGCGTCCGCGGCGCCCCGGGGTGGCCTCGCTAATGAATCAGAAGGGTTCGGAACTCCTGTCAAATCAGACATTTAAGCCTGGTTCGCACGCGCGCACGCGCCCGATCGCGAAGCATGATCCCGCCAGGATCCCGCCCGAGGCGCCGCTTGTGACCCGGGGCGCTTCGCTCTATTTCGGGTGTCGAAAGCCGCGGGAGGAGCGAGATGCCGAACACTGTGCCCGTCGCGACGATCTTCGGGGGTTCCGGATTCGTCGGTCGCTACGTGACCCGTCGCCTGGCCAACGCCGGCTGGCGGGTCCGGGTCGCGGTGCGCCGTCCCGACGAGGCCGGCTTCGTGCGGACCATGGGCGTCGTCGGCCAGGTCGAGCCGATCCAGGCCAACATCCGCGACGAGGCCTCCACCCGGCGCGCCATCGCCGGCGCCGACGCCGTCATCAACTGCGTGGGCATCCTGGTCGCGTCCGGCAAGCAGCAGTTCGAGACCGTGCAGGCGGAAGGGGCCGGGCGCATCGCCCGCATCGCCGCCGAGGAAGGCGTCGGCCGGCTGGTGCACATCTCCGCCATCGGCGCCGATCCCGACGGCGACAGCGACTACGCCCGCAGCAAGGCCGAGGGCGAGGCGGCGGTCATGGCCGCCTTTCCCGGCGCGGTGATCCTGCGTCCCTCGATCGTTTTCGGGACGGAGGACGAGTTCTTCAACCGCTTCGCCGCCATGGCCCGGCTGTCGCCGGTCATCCCGGTGATCTCGCCCGACACAAGGTTCCAGCCGGTCTACGTGGACGACGTCGCGGCCGCCGCCGCCAAGGCGGCGCTCGAGCCTGTCGAGGCGGGCGTCTACGAGCTCGGCGGCCCGGAGGTGGCGAGCTTCCGCGACCTGATGCACCGCATGCTCACGGTGATCGAGCGCCGCCGCCCGGTGATCGCGATCCCCGGCTTCGTCGCCCGGGTCCAGGCGAGCGCTCTCGACCTCGCCCAGCGCCTCAGCTTCGGGCTCTTCACCAACAACCTGATCACCGGCGACCAGGTGAGGCTGCTCGGCCGGGACAACGTCGTCTCCAAGGGCGCCCGCGGCTTCGAGGCGCTCGGGATCTCGCCGACCGCCATGGACGTGATCCTCGAGGGCTACCTCTACAGCTATCGCCCGCACGGCCAGTTCGACCGCATCACCGCCTCGGCCCGGGATCTGCGTCAGAGATAGGCGATCCCGAGCAGGACGAGGCCGAGGACCACCCGGTAGATCACGTAGGGCGTGAAGCTCACCCGCCGCAGCAGCCGCATCATCACCAGAAGCGTCGCGTAAGCGGCAAGAAAGGCGAGCCCCGCTCCGATCGCCGCGTCCCTGGCCAGCGCCCAGTCGGCCTGTGCCACCACGTCCGCGCCCAAGAGCGCCCCCGACGCGATGATCGTCGGGATCGACATCAGCATGGCGATGCGCGCGCCCTCGATCCTGTCGTAACCGAGGAGCCGGCTCGCGGTGATGGTGATGCCCGACCGCGACGTCCCCGGCACGAGCGCCAGCGCCTGCATCAATCCCATCACCACGGCGTCGCGCAGGTTCCAGTCCCGGGCGGTCTTCTCGGTCGCGCCCTTCTGGTCGGCCCAGTAGAGCAGCAGCCCGAAGATCAGCATCGTCCATCCGATCACCGCCACCGAGCGAAGCGCCGCCTCGAGCCCGGTCAGATGGAAGACCAACCCCACCAGCACGACCGGCACGGTCGAGATCGCCAGCAGAAGCGCCAGTCGCGCCTCCGGCGCACCGAAACGGCCGCGCAGCACCTGCCCGACGCCGCGCGCGATCCGCGCCGAGTCGGTCCTGAAGTAGAGCAGCACCGCAAGCAGCGTGCCGACATGCACCGCCACGTCGAGCGCCAGCCCCTGGTCGACGGCCCCGATCAGCTTGGGCAGCAGGATCAGGTGCCCCGAGGACGAGATCGGAAGGAACTCCGTCACGCCCTGGACCAACGCGAGCACGACGAGCTGGAAGAGCGGCATGGTCCCTCGGCAAGCGCACAGATTCGCCGGCGACGATAGATCGGCCCTCGCCCGCGCGTAACAGCGTAATTTAGGTCCGCTTCGGTCCTATTTCATCCTGACCCAGACCCAGAAGGTCGTCCGAAAGGCGACTTGCCGGCATTTAGGTAAGCAGAAATGACTTTTAATGCGCCCCGGGTTGGGATATGGGGGTGCGTTGTTTGGAGAGGCGGATGGCTGAGCAGCGGATGCTGAAATTCGTCGACGTGGAGCGGGAAATGCCCGTTAAGCGGTCGTCGGACGATCGGCGTGACGACTTCGGGGAAATCTACCGCGAGTTCGCCGCCGAACGCGCAGCGGAGCAGGCGGCGCGCTGTTCGCAGTGCGGCGTTCCCTATTGCCAGACCCATTGCCCGCTGCACAACAACATCCCCGACTGGCTCAAGCTGACCGCCGAGGGGCGTCTGCGCGAGGCCTACGAGTCTGAGCCAGGCGACCAACACCTTTCCGGAGATCTGCGGCCGCATCTGCCCGCAGGACCGGCTCTGCGAGGGCAACTGCGTCATCGAGCAGTCGGGCCACGGCACGGTGACCATCGGCGCGGTGGAGAAATACATCACCGACACCGCCTGGGAGCAGGGCTGGGTGCAGCCGATCACCAACGGCGGCGAGCGTCCCGGAAAGCGTCGGGATCATCGGCGCCGGGCCGGGCGGGCTCGCCGCGGCCGACGTGCTGCGCCGGGCCGGGGTCCAGGTGACGGTCTACGATCGCTACGACCGCGCCGGCGGGCTGATGATCTACGGCATTCCCGGCTTCAAGCTGGAGAAGCACGTCGTGATGCGTCGCAACGCCCAGTTCGAGGCGGGCGGCGTCGAGTTCGAGCTCAACTGCGACGTGGGCGTGGACATCGGCTTCGACGAACTGCGCGCCCGCCACGATGCGGTGCTGATCGCCACCGGCGTCTACAAGTCCCGCGAACTCGGGGGGCCGGGCGCGGGTCTCGACGGGATCGAGCGCGCGATCGACTATCTCACCGCCTCCAACCGCAAGAGCTTCGGCGACGCCGTGCCCGACTTCGACAACGGCCGCTTCGACGCCCACGGCAAGCGGGTGGTGGTGGTCGGCGGCGGCGACACGGCGATGGACTGCGTGCGCACCGCGGTGCGCCAGGGCGCGACCAGCGTGAAGTGCCTCTACCGGCGCGACCGGGCCAACATGCCCGGAAGCCAGCGCGAAGTGGCCAACGCCGAGGAGGAGGGTGTCGAATTCGTCTGGCTCACCACGCCGAAGGGCTTCATCGGCGACGGCGCGGTGCGCGGCGTCCGGGTCGGGCGGATGCGGCTCGGCGCGCCGGACGCCACCGGCCGCCAGAGCCCCGAGGAGATCGTCGGCGCGGACTATACCGAGGACGCGGACCTGGTGATCAAGGCGCTCGGCTTCGAGCCGGAGGACCTGCCGAAGCTCTGGGGCGTCGACGGGCTCGAGGTCACGCGCTGGGGCACGATCAAGGCGGATTTCCGAAGCCAAGCGCACCAGCCTCGACGGCGTCTACGCGGTCGGCGACATCGTGCGCGGCGCGAGCCTGGTGGTCTGGGCGATCCGCGACGGGCGCGAGGCGGCCGAGAGCATCCTTGAGGATTTCGATGCGCGTTCCGCGAGCATCGCGGCGGAGTAACCTTTCATCCGGAGTGCCGCCGCGACGGCGTAGGAGATCCCGTAGGATTCGCGTAGGATATCCGTAGGACATCTCGACGAGCGACGAAGTGTTAACAAGTCAGGAATGCTGACTCACGCGACGATGGCGCGCGCCGTAGCCGGGAGGTGGACATGGCGATGCACGGGCCTGCTGTGCGGCGCGGTGCGCCTTCGAGGCCGAACCCGGCGAGATGACCTCGCCCACGCCTGCCATTGCGGGATGTGCCGGCGCTGGAGCGGATCGGCGCTGCGTCGCCGTTCGGTCGGACGGGACGCGATCGCCTTCGAGGGCGCGGAGCATGTCCGCACCATCCGTCCTCGGCCTGGGCGGAGCGGGCCTGGTGCGATCGCTGCGGGTCGAACCTCTTCTACCGGATCACCATGGACGGGCCGATGCAGGGTCAGCGCCAGTCGCGATGGGGCTCTTCGACGATCCCGACGCGCTGCCGCTGGCGTCGGAGATCTACATCGATCGCAAGCCGTCGAGCTTCGCCTACGCCGGCTCGCACCACAGATGACCGAGGCCGAGGTGGAGGCGATGTTCGCGCCGCCGGCGCGGCCTGAAGGGCCAGAGATGCCGAGACCGGCCGAACTGACCGCCACGCGCCGCCCCGAAAGGCAGAGCACCGAGAGGGAGACGTCGATGACGACGACTGACGCGGGTTGGGTGGAACGCCAAGAGGCGCGGCTCGCGCGGCTCGCCGAGGCAGGGTCTCTACCGCCCCGAGCAGGAACACGCCTCCTGCGGCGTCGGCCTCGTGGTGACGCTCGACGGCGCGCCGCGCCGGCAGGTCGTCGAGGCGGCCATCCAGGCGCTGCAATCGATCTGGCATCGCGGCGCGGTGGACGCGGACGGCAAGACCGGCGACGGCGCAGGCGTCCACGTGCAGATCCCCAAGGCGTTCTTCGAGGAGCAGGTGCGGCGCACCGGCCACGAACCGCGCGGCGAGCGGCTCGCGGTCGGCCAGATCTTCCTGCCGCGCAGCGACTTCGCCGCCCAGGAGGCGGCGCGCACGGTCGTGGAGACCGAAGTGCTGCGCATGGGTTACTACATCTACGGCTGGCGGCACGTGCCCGTCGACATCTCCTGTCTCGGGGCCAAGGCCAACGCCACGCGGCCGGAGATCGAACAGATCCTGATCGCCAATTCCAAGGGCGTCGACGAGGAGACCTTCGAGCGCGAGCTCTACGTGATCCGTCGCCGCATCGAGAAGGCGGGCTCGGGCATCCGCGACTTCTACATCTGCTCGCTGTCGTGCCGGTCGATCATCTACAAGGGCATGATGCTCGCCGAGCAGGTTGCGGTGTTCTATCCCGACCTGACGGATGTGCGCTTCGAGAGCGCCTTCGCGATCTATCACCAGCGGTATTCGACCAACACCTTCCCGCGCTGGTGGCTGGCGCAGCCGTTCCGGATGCTGGCGCACAACGGCGAGATCAACACGCTCAAGGGCAACCTCAACTGGCTCAAGAGCCACGAGATCCGGATGAGCTCGGACGAGTTCGGCGAGCTCGCCGAGGACATCAAGCCGATCGTGGCGCCGGGAAGCTCCGATTCGGCCGCGCTCGACAGCGTGTTCGAAGTGCTGGTGCGCGCCGGCCGCTCGGCGCCGATGGCCAAGTCGATGCTGGTGCCCGAGGCCTGGTCGAAGCTCGCCACCAAGATGCCGCAGGCCTGGCAGGACATGTACTCCTATTCGAACGCGGTGATGGAGCCCTGGGACGGGCCGGCGGCGCTGGCGATGACCGACGGGCGCTGGGTCTGCGCCGGGCTCGACCGCAACGGGCTGCGGCCGCTGCGCTACGTCGTCACCGGCGACGGGCTGCTGATCGCGGGGTCCGAGGCGGGCATGGTGCCCACCGACGAGATGAGCGTGGTGGAGAAGGGCGCGCTCGGGCCGGGCCAGATGATCGCGGTCGACATGACCGAGGGGAGGCTCTTTCACGACGCCGAACTCAAGGATCGGCTGGCCGCGGCGCAGCCGTTCGGCAAGTGGGTGGGCTCGATCACCGATCTCGACCGGCTGACCGCCGGCGTGATGGAGAAGCCGATCTACGACGGGTCCGACCTGCGCCGCCGCCAGGTGGCGGCCGGCTATTCCATCGAGGAACTCGAGATCATTCTTCACGGCATGGCCGAGGACGGCAAGGAGGTCCTGGCGTCGATGGGCGACGACACGCCGCCGGCGGTTTTGTCGGAGAAGTACCGGCCGCTCAGCCACTATTTCCGGCAGAATTTCAGCCAGGTCACCAACCCGCCGATCGACAGCTTGCGCGAACACCGGGTGATGAGCCTCAAGACCCGGTTCGGCAACCTCAAGAACGTGCTCGACCAGGACAACAGCCAGACCGAGATCCTGCAGCTCGAGAGCCCGTTCGTGTCGAATGCGCGCTTCGAGGCGATGGTGCGCCATTTCGGCGACGCCGCCAGTCGAGATCGACTGCGTCTTTCCCATCGACGCGGGCCGGGACGCGCTGCGCGACGGGCTGGCGCGCATCCGCGCCGAGGCCGAGGAGGCGGTGCGCGCCGGGGCCAACCACATCATCCTCACCGACCACCGGCAGGACGCCGAGCGGGCGCCGATGCCGATGATCCTTGCGACGTCGGCCGTGCATTCCTGGCTGACGCGACAGGGGCTGCGGACCTTCACCTCGCTCAACGTGCGCTCGGCCGAATGCATCGATCCGCACTACTTCGCGGTGCTGATCGGGGCGGGGGCGACGACGGTCAACGCCTATCTCGCCGAGGATTCGATCGCCGACCGGGTGGCGCGCGGGCTGATTTCGGGCGGGCACACCGAAGCGATGGAGCGCTACCGCGAGGCGATCGACCAGGGGCTCCTGAAGATCATGTCGAAGATGGGGATCTCGGTGATCTCCTCCTATCGCGGCGGGCTGAACTTCGAGGCGGTGGGCCTGAGCCGGGCGATGGTGGCCGAATACTTCCCGGGCATGCTCAGCCGCATCTCGGGGATCGGCGTCTCGGGCGTGCAGGAGCAGGTCGAGCGGGTCCACGCGCTGGCCTGGCGCGGCGGCGCCGCGGTCCTGCCGATCGGCGGCTTCTACAAGGCGCGTCGGTCGGGCGAGATCCACGCCTGGGAGGCGCAGCCGATGCACATGCTGCAGGCGGCCTGCGACCGGGGCTCCTACGAGCTCTGGAAGCGGTACTCGACGGCGATGCAGGCGCGCCCGCCGATCCATCTGCGCGACCTTCTGGACTTCAAGCCGATGGCGCCGGCGGTGCTTGAGCAGGTGGAGAGCATCACCTCGATCCGCAAGCGCTTCGTGACGCCGGGGATGAGCCTGGGCGCGCTGAGCCCGGAGGCGCACAAGACGCTGAACGTGGCGATGAACCGGATCGGCGCGAAGTCGGACAGTGGCGAGGGCGGCGAGGATCCGGCGCATTTCCATCCCGAGCCCAACGGCGACAATCCGAGCGCGAAGATCAAGCAGGTGGCCTCGGGGCGCTTCGGGGTGACGGCGGAGTATCTCAACCAGTGCGAGGAGCTCGAGATCAAGATCGCGCAGGGCGCCAAGCCCGGCGAGGGCGGGCAGCTGCCGGGCATGAAGGTGACCGAGCTCATCGCGCGCTTGCGGCATTCGACGCCGGGGGTGACGCTGATCTCGCCGCCGCCGCATCACGACATCTATTCGATCGAGGATCTGGCGCAGCTGATCTACGACCTCAAGCAGATCAACCCGCGGGCGCGGGTCTGCGTGAAGCTGGTCAGTCAGTCGGGCGTGGGCACGATCGCGGCGGGCGTGGCGAAGGCCAAGGCCGACGTGATCCTGATCTCCGGGCACAACGGCGGGACCGGAGCGAGCCCCGCGACGTCGATCAAGTTCGCGGGGCTGCCGTGGGAGATGGGGCTCTCGGAGGCGCATCAGGTGCTGACGGTCAACAATCTGCGCGACCGGGTGATCCTGCGCACCGACGGCGGGCTGCGGACCGGGCGAGACATTGTCATCGCCGCGATGCTGGGCGCGCAGGAGTTCGGGATCGGCACCGCGGCGCTGATCGCGATGGGCTGCATCATGGTGCGCCAGTGCCAGTCGAACACCTGTCCGGTGGGGGTCTGCACGCAGGATCCGAAGCTGCGCGAGAAGTTCACGGGCACGGCCGACAAGGTGGTCAACCTGATGAGCTTCTACGCCCAGGAGGTGCGCGAGGTGCTCGCGAACGTTGGCGCGACCTCCATCGACGAGGTCATCGGGCGGGCGGATCTCCTGACCCAGGTCAGCCGCGGCGCCGAGCATCTCGATGATCTCGATCTCAACCCGCTGCTGATCAATGTCGAGCAGGGCGAGACGGTGGACTACGATCGCGCCAAGCCCCGCCAGAGCGTGCCCGACACCCTCGACGCCCAGATCGTCGCCGACGCCGAGCCGTTCTTCAAGGACGGCGAGAAGATGCAACTGAGCTACGCGGCGCAGAACACCCTGCGCTCGATCGGCACGCGGGTGTCGAGCCACATCGTCAAGCGCTTCGGCATGCACAACAACCTCCAGCCCGACCACCTGACGATCAAGCTGCAGGGCTCGGCCGGGCAAAGCCTCGGCGCCTTCGCGGCGCCGGGGCTGAAGATCGAGGTCTCGGGCGAGGCGAACGACTATGTCGGCAAGGGGCTCTCGGGCGGCGTGATCGTGGTGCGCCCGCCGCTCGGAAGCCCGCTGATCCCGGACGAGAACGCGATCATCGGCAACACGGTGCTCTACGGCGCCACCGCCGGACGGCTGTTCGCCAACGGGCGCGCCGGCGAGCGGTTCTGCGTGCGCAATTCGGGCGCGGAGGTGGTGGTCGAGGGCTGCGGCTCGAACGGCTGCGAGTACATGACGGGCGGCGTCGCGGTGATCCTCGGCCGGATCGGCGACAACTTCGGCGCCGGCATGACCGGCGGCATGGCCTATGTCTACGACCCCGCCGACGAGGCGCGGTTGCGGCTCAACGACCAGACGGTGATCCTGGTCGCGGTGCAGTCGGCCGCCTGGGCGGCGCAACTCCGGGCTCTCGTGGAAATGCACCTTGCCGAGACGGGCAGCCCGCGGGCGGCGGAGATCCTGCGGCACTGGGACGAGGCGCTTCCGCGCTTCCGCCAGATCGTGCCGAAGGAGATGGTGGTGCGACTGCCCCATCCGCTCACCGACGCCGTGGAGAGCATGCCGGCGGAGTAGCGGCGCGTCGCTTTGGCGCCGGCGAGCGCGTCTGGCAGGCCGGTCGGCGGGGGCAATCCAATCGCGAGGCGGTAATCTTTGCGGGAACAAGAGCCCGGTCCTGCGCGTTACGGTTGCGCAGTCCGGGTTTTCCCGGCAGGACTTTGCCATGGCGGCGCGCGTGCTCCTTCTCCCGCTGACGGGCCTCTGGCAGTTCCTGCGCCGGGCGGTGGTGATCTGCATCCTGCTCGCGATCGCGTTGGTGGTGCTGACGCGCTGGGTCAACCCGCCGGTGACCTATCTCATGGCGCAGGAATGGAGCCGGCTCGGCTCGATCGAGCACGCCTGGCGTCCGCTCGAGGCGATGTCGCCGGAACTGCCGCTCGCAGCGGCTGCGGCGGAGGACGCGAACTTCTGCGCGCATGCGGGGTTCGACCTCGACGGCATCCGGGCGGCCCTGGAGGACAGATCGCGCCTGCGCGGCGGGTCGACGATCAGCCAGCAGGTGGCCAAGAACGTGTTCCTCTGGCCGGAGCGGTCCTGGCTGCGCAAGGGGCTCGAGGCGGGATTCGCGATGCTCATCGAAGTGATCTGGCCCAAGCGGCGGATCATGGAGGTCTATCTCAACGTCGCGGAATTCGGCGAGGGGGTCTTCGGGGTCGAGGCCGCCGCGGCGCGCTACTGGAACCTGCCTGCCGCCGACATCGGACCCGAGCGGGCCGCGCGGCTCATGGCTGTGTTGCCCGATCCGAAGGGTCGCTCGCCGATTTCGAGCACGCGGTTCATGCGCACGCGCGGCGCGGCGATCGAGGTCGGGCGCAGCGACGCTGCGCGCGGACGGGCGCGCCGACTGCTTTCTCTGACGCCTCAGGCGCCCAGCGCCACCAGCATCGCGCCCGCGCCGATCAGCCCGACCCCGAGCCAGCCGACCGGGCCGAGGCTCTCGCCGAGAAAGACGACGCCGAAGATCGCCACCAGCACCACGCTGAGCTTGTCGAGCGGCGCCACGCGGGCGGCGTCGCCGAGCTTGAGCGCGCGGAAGTAGCACAGCCACGACGCGCCGGTCGCGAGCCCCGAGAGCACGAGAAAACCCGCCGCGCGCGGCGGGATCGCCGCCGCGCCCTCCCAGCCGCGGGTGAGCGCGAGAAGCGCGGCCAGCGCCACGGCGACGACGAGGGTGCGCAGGAACGTGGCGAGGTCCGGATCGACGGCCTCGACGCCGACCTTGGCGAGGATCGCGGTCAGCGCCGCGAAGACGGCCGACAGGAGCGCCCAGAACGACCAGGATGCGAAAGCAGGAACTTCATCGGCGAACTCCGACGATGCAGGCGGACATGCGCGCGCGGGTTGAACGCGCCGCTGGTTTGCGACAATAACGGTGGAGCGAGCGAGGTCGAGCGAGAAGAAAGGCCGTCAATGCGCCGTCTCTATCATCAACCGCTCTCGCCGTTCTGCCGCAAGATCCGCCTGGTGCTGGCCGAGAAGAAGATCGAGGTCGAGCTCGTCGAGGAGAAGCCCTGGGAGCGGCGCATGGACTACCTGCGCCAGAACCCCAGCGGCAAGGTGCCGATGCTCAAGATCGACGGGCTGACGCTGGCCGATTCCACGGCGATCTTCGAGTATCTCGAGGAGGTCTATCCCGAGAAGCCGCTCCTGCCCCCCGATCCGCCCGGGCGCGCCGAGGCCCGGCGTCTCGCGGCCTGGTTCGACGACAAGTTTCACCACGAGGTGACGGCGAACCTGCTCTACGAGCGGGTCAACAAGAAGCTCGCCAAGTCGGGCTACCCGGAGAGCGAGAAGATCAAGGCCGGCTCGCGCAACATCCGCTACCATCTCGACTACATCGACTGGCTGATCGAGCATCGCAGCTGGCTCGCCGGGGACATGATGACCATCGCGGACTTCACCGCGGCGGCGCATCTGAGCTGTCTCGACTACACCGGCGACATCGAGTGGTCGCGAAACCCCGGGCTGCACGAGTGGTACGCCAAGATCAAGTCGCGGCCGGCGTTCCGGTCGATCCTCGCCGACCTCGTGCCGGGCTTCACCCCGCCGGACCATTACGCCGACCTTGACTTCTGACATGGACGCGGCCGCGCCGCGGGACATGGCGGTGCGCATCAAGGCCCGGGCGAAGGCCGAGGGCTTCGCCGCCTCGGGCGTCTGCCGCCCTGACGCCATTCCGCACGCGGCCCCGGCGCTGCGCGGCTTCGTGGCGGAAGGCTGGCACGGACAGATGGCCTGGATGGCCGAGCGCATGGCGTGGCGCGGCGATCCGGCGGCGCTCTGGCCGCAGGCGCGCTCGGTGATCATGCTGGCCGAACCCTACACGCCCCACGAGGATCCGCTGGACCTGCTCGACCGCCGTGATCGCGGCTCGATCAGCGTCTACGCGCGCGGGCGCGACTATCACGACGTGGTCAAGAAGCGGCTCAAGCGGCTCGGCCGCTGGCTGGGCGCGGAGACCGGGGCGGAGATCAAGGTGTTCGTGGACACCGCGCCGGTGATGGAGAAGCCGCTGGCGGCGGCGGCGGGGCTTGGATGGCAAGGCAAGCACACCAACCTGCTCTCGCGCGAGCTCGGCAACTGGTTCTTTCTCGGCGCGATCTTCACCACGCTCGATCTGGCGCCCGATGCGCCGGGCGAGGATCACTGCGGGTCGTGCCGGGCCTGTCTCGACATCTGCCCGACGCGGGCGTTCCCGGCGCCCTACCGGCTCGACGCGCGGCGCTGCATCTCGTATCTCACCATCGAGCACTGCCGGGCCGGTCGATCCGGAGCTTCGGCCGCTGATGGGCAACCGGATCTACGGCTGCGACGACTGTCTCGCGGTCTGTCCGTGGAACAAGTTCGCCGCGATGGCCCGCGAGGCCGCCTACTGGGCGCGGATCGAGCTGCGCGCGCCGAAGCTGGCGCATCTGGCCGCGCTCGACGACGCGGGGTTCCGCGAGGTGTTCTCGGGCTCGCCGATCAAGCGGATCGGGCGCGACCGCTTCGTGCGCAACGTCCTCTACGCCATCGGCAATTCCGGCGAGGCGGGGCTGATCGCTACGGCGCGTCGGCTGGCTCGCGGACGCGGACGCGACGGTTCGGGACGCGGCGGGCTGGGCGCTGGAGCGGCTCGGGGCCCGGCGCTGAGCGCCTGGAGGTTGCGCCGGGCGAGGTCGGCGAAGGCGCTGTCGGGGAACGTCGTCTATCAGGTCGAGCCAGAGCGTGGCGGCGGCGTCGGTCTCGCCCATCTCGGCGCGGGCGGCGGCGGCCTCGAAGAGGGCGTCGGGAAATGCGGGATCGAGCGCGACCGCCCGGTCGGCGGCGGCGGCGGCGGCGGCGGGGTCTCCGGTCCGCCGCAGCGCCGCGGCCCGCAGCGCCAAGAGGCCCGCGGAGTCCGGGGACTCGGCCAGCAGCGCGTCGACGAGATCGAGGGCGCGCGGCCAGTCGCCCTGCGCCGCCGCGACCCGCGCGGCCAGCAGACGCCGGGACGGACCTCCGGTGGTGAGCGCGCCCGCCGATGCGAGCGCCGCCTCGGCGATCTCGGGCTGGCCGGCGTCGAGCCAGAGCCGGGCGGCGTCCTCGAAGATCGCTGCCCTGCGGAAGGGATCGATGGCCCGGTTGGGGTTCTCGGCCAGCGCGGTCAGCAGTCGCGCGGCGGTGGCGTCGGCGCCCAGCGCCTCGAGCGTCGCGGCCTCGCAGAGCCGCGCCTCGACGCCGCCGCCGAGCCGGGTCCAGATCGCGGCCTCCTCGCGGGCGGCGACGGGGTCGGCGGCGATCGCCGCGCGGCAGGTCTCGATGGAATTGATTTCCGCCAGCGCCGCCGACGGCGTAGAGAGGGTCGAGCATAACCACAACAAGGACCGGCCGCGGCGCCCGCCGCCGAACCGGCCGGAGCGGGGCGACGAGCCGTGACCAACGACGCAAGCGGGCCGGTTCTGCTGACATTCGGGCATGGCTACTCGGCGGCGGCGCTCGCGGCAAGCCTGTCGCCGGAATGGCGCGTGATCGGCACGACCCGGCGCCCGGAGAAGGCGGCGGCGCTGGCGGCGGCCGGGGTGCGGCCGGTGGCGATGGACGACGGGCCGGCAGTGCGCGCGGCCATCGCCGCGGCGGATCACGTGCTCGTCTCCGCCCCGCCCGACGCGGACGGCGACCCGATACTGCGCGCGCATCGCGCCGCGATCGAGGCGGGGCCGGCGCGCTGGATCGGCTATCTCTCCACGACGGGCGTCTACGGCGACCGCGCGGGCGGCTGGGTGGACGAGACCGACGCGCTGGCGCCGGTCAACGAACGCAGCCGCTGGCGCGCCGCGGCGGAGGCCGACTGGCTCGGTCTCGCCAGTCCCGCGCATGTCTTCCGGCTGGCCGGCGTCTACGGGCCGGGGCGGAGCGCGTTCGACCGCCTGCGGGCCGGACGCGCGCAGCGTATCGTCAAGCCGGGCCAGGTCTTCAGCCGGATCCATGTGGAGGACATCGCCGCGACGCTCACAGCCTCGATCGCCGCGCCGCGCCCCGGTCGGGTCTACAACGTCGCCGACGACGAGCCGGCGCCGCCCCAGGACGTGATCGCCTACGCCGCCGAACTTCTCGGCATGCCGGCGCCGCCCGAGATCGCCTTCGAGGACGCCGCGCTCTCGCCGATGGCGCGCAGCTTCTACGCCGAGACCAAGCGGGTCTCCAACCGCCGGATCACGTCGGAACTCGGAGTGCGCCTGCGCTATCCCGACTACCG
>CAVOZD010000023.1:0-18612 GCA_963700835.1 uncultured Alphaproteobacteria bacterium | reverse complement strand
GGCGCGCGGCTGTTGAGGTCGGCGTCGGTGTAGTCCCAACCGCCGAAGAACCGCACCAGCATGCGCGGGCCGGTGGTGGCGTAGACCTCCTTGCGGTCCATCGCGTCCCAGATCGCCGCGCGGGTGTTCTCAGTCGCCCAGACGCCCGTGTAGCCGGAGGAGACGAGCTGGTAGCCCTCGAAGACGCCAAATTCGGTCTCGGTGAAGGGGTGCTCCATGCGCGCCGGTTTCGGCTCGACGTTGGTGGCCTTGCCGAAGAAGTTGTCCTCTTCGGCGGTCGAGAGCGCGGTGTGGCTGTCGGTGGGATCCTACGAGACCGAACTTGTAGGGATTGGCGCCGAGCCGCTCCTCCAGCAGCAGACCGTTCTTCAGCGCCTCGCGCGTGTACTCGTACTGGAGCATCTCCGGGGTCTTGGCCTGGGTGAGGTCGAGGTTGCCGGCGTCCCAGGTCTCGTAGTTGGCGAATTCGTCCTCGGGGAGAGGTAGGGATGCGCCTCGCCGTCGCCCTTGATCTGCGTGGTCTCGTAGAGCGGCTCCCACTTCGCCCGCGCCTCGACGTAGGCCGCGTCGATCTCGCGGCCGGTGTACTGCGCGTCGACGGGGAACATCAGGCCGTTCGAGAGGTTGCCGTTGTGGGCGATGGCCAGCGCCGAGCCCCCCGTGGTCGCCTCGTAGTTCTCCAGCCACTCGTAGAGGTCGAGCGGGTCGGTCGAGCCGACCGGCGCCTGGGTGGTGAACGGCACCACCTGACCCGCCTTCTCCGCGCCCTCGCGGAAGAGCACGTTGCGGTGAAGGTTGTTGCCGGCGACGAGCGAGGTCCACTCGAAACCGATGATGGTGGTGAAGCTGCCGGGGTCGTTGTAGCGGTCGGCAGTCTCGACCACGTGCTCCCAGATGCTCGCGAACGTCTTCCCGCCCGGCGAGTACTCGACCATCATCGCCGGATCGACCTCCCCCTGCGCGAAGGTGGTGATCAGGTTGAGCGCGGCGTTCGCCGCCGCCTCGCCGCCTGCCTGCAGGCCATCGTACCAGGGCCTCGCCTGTTCGAACTTCAGGATGTCCGGTTTCCCAGCGGCGAGGTCATTGAAGAAGCCCATCGCGTCTGAATGGTCGGCGATGACCAGCCAGTCGAGCGGGCGGCCGAGCCGCGCCGGCTGGCCGCTCGACGCCGTCACCTGCTCGCCGCGGGCGAAGCGGTAGGCGTCTTCGAGCCCGAGCCTCGCGCCGAAGAGCCCGGCGTCGACCGAGAGCGCGGTATGGAGATGTGTGTCGCCCCAGAAGACCCGGTCGGGAAAGCTGCGCTCGGCGTAGGGCGAATAGGCCTTGCCCGGATAGAGGCCGGACAGCGAGTCCTCGGCCGGTATGAACTGGGCCGCGGCAGCGCCTGGAATGATTGCCATGAGAAGCGCGGAGATCGTTGTAAGCGGACGCATGCTTATGGTTCCCCTTGACTGCTTTCTGGAAAGGTACGCGGTTGCGTTCCCACGCTCAAGGCGCGGGTGCGTACCAGATCGGTGAAGTGTAGGCGCGTTCCTGGTGCGTCGGCTCGACGAAATCGGGAAGGTCGAGGCCGAAGACGACCGCGTCATAGGTGGTCCACCGCGGTGTGGGGATCTCGAGGACGCGGACGTAGTAGAAGGAGCGCAGCGCGGGATCGAAATCCGGGTCCATCCAGAAGGTTTCGAGGAATGGCGCGCCGATACTGTTGGAGTAGGTTGCCGTCGACACGTCGACTGTGGAGCCGACCGCGCCGTTGCAGGCGCCCTCGATTATGGCGCGACCGTCCGAGCAGGCCACGTCATAGACGCGCTCCTGTGTTTCGCCTGCAGCGTCGATCCAGCCCTTGATGACCTGTACCCTGTCGAAGTTGGCTCCGTCCGGATCGCGAAGTGCGCGGATCATGAGCTTGGGAGCCGCCGAAGGGCCTGCGAGGGTTCCACCCATCGGAACGCCGCCGGCGTAGCCGTGGGCTGCGAAGTCGGACCGTGCAAGGTCGTCCTCCGTGAAGTCGGCGCCGGCGAAGACGCGCACGCGGATGCGCGTGCCGGTCGTCGCGAACACCTCCTTGCGTTTCAGGGCCTCCCAGATCTCCTCGCGCGTCTTCTCCTTCGCCCACACCGCCGCCAGGCCAGACGCGAGGCCCTGGGCGTGCACGATGTCGTCGGATGGGTCGTCGGGAGTCGTGCGCCCGGTAATCGCTTCCTCGAAGCGGATCGGGTCGGCGGTCGGCTCGACCATCGTGAC
Organism: uncultured Alphaproteobacteria bacterium; assembly: GCA_963700835.1. Classification (GTDB taxonomy): domain Bacteria; phylum Pseudomonadota; class Alphaproteobacteria; order Rhodobacterales; family Rhodobacteraceae; genus Amaricoccus. The sequence continues at coordinate 16,368 of CAVOZD010000023.1, read as the reverse complement.
CTTTCCGAAGAAATTGTCCTCCGTCGTCGTGGACAGCCCCGTATGAGGTCGGTGGAACCGATCATACCGAACTCGAAGGGGTTCGCGCCGATGAAGTCCTCGTAAACGAGACCGCGCTTCAGAGCTTCGCGCGCGTATTCGCGCGGCAGCATGTCGGGCGTCTTCGGCTCCGGCCCGAAGCTGCCCGTGTCCCAGGTCCCGTAGTCGGCGAAGGCGTCTTCCGGTGACAGCATCGGATGCGCCTCGCCGTCTCCCTTGATCTGGGTGACCTCGTAGACCGGCTCCCAGCGCATGCGACGCTCGGCGCTAGCTGCGTCGAGCGGTCGCCTGTTGGTCAACGTCACGTCGTCGAACATCAGCCCGTTCGACAGGTTGCCGTTGTGCGGGGTGGCGAGCAACTGGCATCCGGTCCTCTCCTCGTAGTCCGCCATCCACGCTCAAAGATTCTCCGGATCCTCGCTGTCGTAGGCGCTGAACGGCACGATCTGGTCGGCTCTGTCCTTGCCGTCCCGAAAGATGACGTTGCGGTGCAGGTTGTTGCCGTTGGGGCCCGACGTCCACTCGTAGCCGATCAGCGCCGTGAACGCGCCGGGGTCATTGTGCCGTTCGGCCGCTTCGGTCACGCGTTGCCACATCGTCTCGTCCAGTCCGGTTCCAGCGAGAGGATCGACGGCCGCCCGGTCGAAGCCGAAAGCGCCGGCCCAGTAGAGATAGGCCTCCGCCATGGCCACCTGATCGCGCGGGGCGAACACTTCGATGAGACCGCGGCCCCAGTCATTGCTTTGCAGGATCGGACTGCCTTCGTCGAGCGCGATCGTGAGCCCTAGATTCTCCGAGTGGTCGGCGACGACGAGGAAGTCGAGCGGCCGTTGCAACCGCGACGGGATTCCGTTGGAGGAGATGACCGTCTCGCTCTTAGCGAAGCGGTAGGCGTCGTCGGGCGTGGTGGTCGCGCCGACGAGACCCGCGTCGGCCGAGTAGGACGTGTGCAGATGCGTGTCGCCGAACAGCACCTGATCCGGATAGTCATGCTGGATGTACGGCGAGTATTGCGCGTCCGGGTCCGCCGCCATTCCGACGAGCTCCTGCGCCGACGCGGGGGTTGCGGCCAGCAGCACGGTCGTCATTAGCACAGCCTTGTCGCGCATGGCGGTTTCCCCTGATCTGCGGCGCCGCTCGCTCAGCCGGCGGGTTCGATGTCCGGGAAGCTCCAGCTCCCGTCGAGGATCTCGGGGCGCGGCTGATACGGGCGGATCGCGTGGTTCCACCCCGACGTGATCGGGATGCAGTTCACCCGCCCGTCGTCGCAGCCGCCGAACTGGAAGGTGAAGGAGCCGTCGTCGTTCGGCGTGGCGGAGACGTTGTTGTAGCTGCTTCGGCCGAGCTCGTTGTGCTCCAGGCAGCCGTCGGGGTTGTAGACGGTGACCGACCGTAAGGCGTCCACCGGCACGTCCCGCACCGTGACCGCGTGCGGGGTCTCGTCACCGTTTGCGTCGACGTTGTCGATCACCGCGCTGGCGGGCGCCGCCGGCTGGCCCGCCCAGCCGGCGATCGCGCCGACCAGGTGATCGATCGGATCAGCCTCGTCGTTCCGGCCCAAGGCGCGGGACGCGTCGAAGCCGACCGCGGCTGTGAGATCGTTCACCGCCTTGCGCGCCTCGGCGAGGCTCTCGTGATCCCAGTCCGGCCCCTCGAACAGCCTCTCGCCGCCGCCGGTCAGCGTGATGCCGTCCTGCGCTTCGTGCGCCGCCGCGAGATCCTCATCATCGATGGCGTCCACGAAGGTGCGGAAGAGAGCGAAGGCGAAGCGGATGCCCACATCTTCCTCCGTCAGGTCGTAGGTCCCCGGGGTCGCCTCCACGAAGGCGTAGTGGTCCTGGCTGATCACCAGCATGGACTGGATCCGGCCACCGGTCTCGGGCAGCGTGACCGTCGCGGGCTCCGACAGGTCAAGAATGAGCCCCGGCTACAGGGTGTCCTGGTTCGCGCGGATGATCGGCTGCGGTCCTTCGGCCGACACCGGCGCGCGTTCGCGAACGATCTCGCCGAGCCCGACGCCATAGGCCGCAAGGTTGGCCCGGATCATGGTGTCGGATTCCGCGCACACGAGGTTCTCGATCCTGACCTCCTCGGCGACGACGACCGCCGGCGCGCAGAGCGCTAAGACCATGAGCAATCTCAACCTGTCGTCCTCTCCCATGGTTTCACGGGTCGGGCCGGAGAGCTGGCGTCACGCCATGGCCAACCCCTGGCCAGCGCGGGCGGCGCGATCAGAACCGGAACGTGGCGCCGATCAGCGGCCCTGCCTGGGTCACGTCGTAGACGATGCCGTCCTGGTCGTAGTCGACGGAAAGGGCGCGGAAGCCCGCGGTCAGCGCGAACCGGTCGTTGACGAGATAGTTCGCGCCGCCGAACAGGTTCCACTCGATGTCAGCCCCGACCCCGAAGCCGCCGATGTCGGCGCCGCCGAAGATCTCCCAGCGCTCGTCGAGGCGGTACTGGCCGGCGACGCCAATGATCGGATCGACCCAGCTCGCGTCGCTGCCCTTCTTGATCGTGCCGAGCCCAGACGCGGTCGTCGTCTCGACCTCGAACCTGTTGTCGAGCCACCAGGCGCGTCCGCCGGCGTAGACGTCGACGCGGTAGTCCGGGCCCGTGGCGACCGTCCGGCCGACCGCGAGCGCCAGGTTTGAGACCGTGCTCTTGACGGTGAGGTTGTCGACGATCTCGCCGTTCACGCCGACCGTGTCCTTGAGCTTGGCTGTGGTGCCGTCGAAGATCAGAACCCAGCGGTCGTATCTGGCGGTGGCGTAGAGCATGGCCGCGTAGTCGAGCACGTCCCAGACGTCGCCGAACGAGAGGTCGACCGACTGCGGCGGAACGCCGGGAATCGGCCCTGCGCCGATGTCGCCGTCGATGCCGGACAGCCAGGCGTAGGGCGTGATCTTGAACTCCCATGACTGCGCCGCCGCAGGCGACGTGAGCGAGAAGGCCGCGAGCGCGGCGGCAAGCGGAGGTAGGGTCCGGCGGTCCATGGAGGTGCTCCGTGCGGCATTTATGCAGAAGTTAGACGATGAGCATCCAGTGGGACCTGATGTGAGTCAACCTTTCCTGGCGCGCCGAACTCGAGCCTTGTCGCCGCCCGAGGGATCGGCATAGTGCCGAGGAACTCCAACAAGCGATCATGAGCGCCATGCCCTTCGAGGAATCCGTCTATCACCCCTACGACTTCGCCAACCGCCGGCACATCGGCCCGACCCCGGGCGAGATCGACCAGATGCTCGCGGCGGTCGGCGCCGAGAGCCTCGATGCGCTGATCGACGAGACGGTTCCGGCCGCGATCCGCCAGAGCGCGCCGCTCGACTGGGGCCGGCCCCTGTCGGAGCAGGCGGTGCTGGTGCAGATGCGCGAGGTGGCGCGCAAGAACCGCGTGCTCACCAGCCTGATCGGGCAGGGCTACCACGGCACGGTGACGCCGCCGGTGATCCAGCGCAACATCTTCGAGAACCCGGCCTGGTACACCGCCTACACGCCCTATCAGCCCGAGATCAGCCAGGGCCGGCTTGAGGCGCTCCTGAACTACCAGACGATGGTCGCCGACCTGACCGGGCTCGACGTGGCGAACGCCAGCCTGCTCGACGAGGCGACGGCGGCGGCAGAGGCGATGGCCCTTTGCCAGAGGGCGGCAAAGTCGAAGGCGACGGCGTTCTTCGTGGATCGCGACTGTCATCCGCAGACCATCGCGGTGATCGAGACCCGGGCGGCGCCGCTCGGCTGGGAGGTGATCGTCGGCGATCCGTTCGCGGATCTCGAGGCGGAGACCGTCTTCGGGGCGATCTTCCAGTATCCGGGCACCTGCGGCGACCTGCACGACTTCTCCGGGCCGATCGAGGCGCTGCACGGGGCGGGGGCGCTCGCCTGCGTCGCCGCCGATCCGCTGGCGCTGACGCTCCTCAAGCCGCCGGGCGAGATGGGCGCGGACATCGCCATCGGCTCGACCCAGCGCTTCGGTGTGCCGCTCGGCTTCGGCGGGCCGCACGCCGCCTACATGGCGGTGCGCGATCCGCTCAAGCGGCTGATGCCCGGGCGCATCGTCGGCGTTTCGGTCGACGCGCGCGGCAACCGCGCCTACCGGCTGAGCCTTCAGACCCGCGAGCAGCACATCCGCCGCGAGAAGGCGACCTCGAACGTCTGCACCGCGCAGGCGCTCCTGGCGGTGATGGCGTCGATGTACGCGGTCTTTCACGGGCCCGAGGGGCTCAAGGCGATCGCCCAGCGCATCCACCGCAAGACCGTGCGGCTGGCGAAGGGCCTCGAACGGCTGGGGTTCCGGGCCGAGCAGGAGCGGTTCTTCGACACGATCACCGTGGAGGTCGGACCGCTGCAGCGGGTGATCCTGCGCGCCGCCGAGGCCGAGGGGGTCAACCTGCGCGCGGTGGGCGAGACCCGCATCGGCATCGCGATGGACGAGCGCACCCGCCGGGCGCACGCCCAGTCGATCTGGCGCGCCTTTGGCGGCGAGGGGCTCGACCTCGATCTCGACCAGGAATATCGCCTGCCGGAAAATCTCATCCGGACAAGCCGTTACCTGGAGCACCCCGTGTTCCACATGAACCGGGCCGAGGCCGAGATGACGCGCTACATGCGCCGGCTCGCCGACCGCGACCTGGCGCTCGACCGGGCGATGATCCCGCTGGGCTCGTGCACCATGAAGCTCAACGCCACCGTCGAGATGATGCCGGTGAGCTGGCCGGAGTTCGCCGACATCCATCCCTTCGCACCGGAGAGCCAGACGCAGGGCTACGCCGAGCTGATCGCCGACCTGGAGAATAAGCTCTGCGCGATCACCGGCTACGACGCGATATCGATGCAGCCCAACTCGGGCGCGCAGGGGGAATACGCGGGGCTCCTGACCATCCGCGCCTGGCACGCCAGCCACGGCGAGGCGGAGCGCACGGTATGCCTGATTCCGACCTCGGCCCACGGCACCAATCCGGCGAGCGCCCACATGGCGGGCATGGAGGTGGTGGTGGTCAAGGCCGCCGAGAACGGCGACATCGACGTCGCCGACTTCCGCGCCAAGGCGGAGGCGGCGGGCGAGCGGCTGGCGGCCTGCATGATCACCTATCCATCGACGCACGGCGTCTTCGAGGAGACGGTGCGAGAGGTCTGCGAGATCACCCACGCCAACGGCGGGCAGGTCTATCTCGACGGGGCGAACCTGAACGCGCTCGTGGGGCTGGCGCGACCCGGCGACTTCGGGGCGGACGTGAGCCACCTGAACCTGCACAAGACCTTCTGCATCCCGCACGGCGGCGGCGGCCCCGGCATGGGGCCGATCGGGGTGAAGGCGCATCTGGCGCCTTTCCTGCCGGGACGGCCGGGCGGGGCGGGATCGGTGTCGGCGGCACCCTTCGGGTCGCCCTCGCTGCTGCCGATCTCCTGGGCCTATTGCCTGCTGATGGGCGGCTCGGGGCTGACGCAGGCGACGCGGATCGCGATCTTGAACGCCAACTACATCGCGGCGCGGCTGGGCAGGGACTATCCGATCCTGTACGCCTCGCCCAGCGGCCGGGTCGCGCACGAGTGCATCGTGGACACACGGCCGCTCAAGGAAAGCTGCGGCGTGACCGTCGACGACGTCGCCAAGCGGCTGATCGACTGCGGCTTTCACGCGCCGACCATGAGCTGGCCGGTGGCCGGCACGCTGATGATCGAGCCGACAGAGAGCGAGCCGAAGGCGGAACTCGACAGGTTCATCGAGGCCATGCTCGCCATCCGCGCGGAGGCCCGCGCCATCGAGGAAGGGCGTTCGGATCCCGAGAACAACCCGCTTAAGCGCGCGCCACATACCGTCGAGGACCTGGTGGGCGACTGGGACCGGCCCTACAGTCGCGAGCAGGCGTGTTATCCGCCGGGCGCGTTCCGGGTCGATAAGTACTGGGCTCCGGTGAACCGGGTCGACAACGTCTGGGGCGACCGGCACCTGGTGTGCTCCTGCCCGCCGGTGGAGGCCTACGCGGCGGCGGCGGAGTAGGTTCCGCGCGCCACGCTGCGCCCGCCGGCGGCGGGCGTCGGATGGCGCGCGCTGGGACGCCGGCTAGTGTTGCTGGTGCTCGCAGGTCACCGCGGGGTTGAAGGGCATAAGCACGCCCATCGGGTTCTCGCGGAAGAGCCAGACGTGCTGGTCCATGTGCGGGGCGAAGCCGTGCGCTTCATCTCCGAGCGTCGCGGGATCGTCGGCCATGTGGTCCCAGGCCCGGCCGTTGAGCACCAGTTCGGCGTCGCCGGCCTCCTTCCACGCCTTCTCGAAGACCAGGTTCTCGACCGCGACGAGAACCATCGAGCCGTCGGCCTGCGGCTCGTAGATCAGGATCGACGGCTGCGCCCAGTCCGTGTGGGTGCCGACGCCGTCGACCCGCGGTTCGGTGGCGGTGATCTGCAGGAGTTCGGGTTGGATGTAGTGCACGCCCATCCCGCCGAGTTCGGCCGGCAGCCCTTCGCCCGCCGCCGAGACGCAGTGGTTATCGGGGGTGATGTAGCCGTCGGCGAGGGCGACTTCGATGTCCTGATATTTCGCGACCCGTTCGCGGAGCCAGTCGAGATCGACGTCCTCGGCCATAAGGCCGACGGGCGACGAAACCAGCGCCGCGCAGGCAAGAACCAGTATTCGTTTCATTTGGCGTTTCCTCCCGACGCACCATCGACACCATCGTCGGCGGTCGTCGATCTCACAGTCTAGCACAACGCCGGCCGCAGGGCGCTGGAAATCCATGCCAGGGCCGGTCGCCCGAAAGCTGCGCATGCGCAAGCGCAACCGGCGTGATATGCTGAACAGCGTCGGGTCTGCCGGGCCTCCACTGGCGTCCGGCCCGGCATCGGGGTTTGGCGCACAGCTTGGAACGCATCATCGTCTTCTTGGCCTACGCGCTCGCGGCGATCCCGCTTGGTCCGGCGCTTTCGGAGCCCGCCGAAACGGTCGGTCCGCCGGGATGGGCGGCGGTCAGCGCGGTCTTTGTCGAACGCTGCGTCATGTGCCATTCGGCGCAGGGCGCCGCCCGCGGGCTGCGGCTCGACAGCTACGACGCGGCCCTCGCCGGCGGGGAGCGGGGCGCCGTGCTGATTGCGGGCGACCCGGCGGGCAGCGAGCTTGTGCGCCGGCTGCGCGGAGAAAGCCAGCCGCGGATGCCGTTCCTCAGTTACGCGCTGCCGCCCGAGACGATCGGGATGATCGCTCGCTGGGTGGCGTGGGGCATGCCCGGGCCTGTTGACGAGGCCGCGCCATACAAGCGGCCGGCGGCGGCGGTCGCCGCGCCGGCTGACGGGGGGTGACACCGCCGCGTCGGGCGCCGTAATCCGGTGGGGCGCGGCGGGGCCGCGACGCAGCCGACGGGGCGGGAGGAGCCATGCAATCGTCCGGCGGGCCGACGAAGTGGCGGCGGCCGGCGAGGATCGCGGTGACGCTCGCGATCGGCGCGGCGGGCGCGGCGGCGGCGAGCCGCGTGGGGATGCCCGCGGCGGCGCTGCTCGGGGCCTCGGTGCTCGTGTCGCTGGCCGCGCTGGCGGGCCTTCCGGCCGATATTCCCGACCGGCTGCGCGACGCGGCCTTCGCGGTGATCGGCTGCTCGCTCGGCTCGGGCTTCACGCCTGAGTTCCTGCACGACGTGGCGCGCTGGCCTTTCAGCGTTGCGGGGGTCTGTCTCGTGATGCTCGGCGTGATGGCCGCGACTTCATGGCTTCTGGTGCGGTTCTTCGGGCAGACGCCCGGCGACGCGGCGCTGGCGACCTCGCCCGGAGCGCTGTCGGTGGCGATAAGCCTGGCGCTGACACGCGGGGCCAACCCGCAGATCGTCATGGTGTTCCAGACCCTGCGGCTGATCCTGATCACGCTCACGGTTCCCTTGGCGATCGTCGCGATCGAGGGGCGGAGCGGCGACGCGCCGGGCGCGGTCGCAGCCGTCAAGGAAGGGGTCGCGCTGCCCGCGGCGGCGGCGATGCTGGTGGCGGGCGCGGCGCTGGGAGTTCTCGGCGCGCGGCTGCGGGTTCCGGCGGCCTTCATGCTCGGCGGCATGGCGGTCAGCGCCGTGCTGCATCTGGCCGGCGTGGTCACGGGCCCGTTCCCGCCCGCCCTGACGTTTGCGGGCTTCGTGGTCACCGGCGCGGTGATCGGGGCGCGGTTCAGCCGCATCGAGCGGCGCGCGCTGCGGCGGCTCGCGGTCGCGGCGGCGGCGTCCACGGCGCTCGCGCTGGCGCTCTCGGCGCTGGCCGCCTGGCCGGTGGCGCGGCTTCTCGACATGCCGTTCGGGCAGGCCTGGGTCGCCTACGCCCCGGGCGGGGTCGAGGCGATGGCGGCCATCGGGCTGGCGCTTGACTACGACGGCGCCTTCATCGCGACGCACCATCTGGCGCGCATCCTGATGCTCGCGTTCCTGCTGCCGCTGATCTTCGCCCGGCTGGACCGCTGAATCGCGGTCGCGCATGCGGCGTTCGGACCGTTTGCAGCGGGGCGCGGGCGTGGCAATATCGGGTTGCACGCGACGGGGGCTGAGTTGACGCGGCGCCCCCTGACGGATAAGCCACGCGCGTGAGGTGAAGACGGAGGGCGGACGTGGAAGAACTGCTTCGCGAGTACCTGCCGATCCTGATATTTCTGGGGCTGGCGATCGCGCTCGGCCTGATCCTTCTGCTTGCTGCGGCGGTGGTGGCCGTGAGCAATCCTGACCCCGAGAAGGTGTCGGCTTACGAGTGCGGGTTCAACGCGTTCGACGACGCGCGAATGAAGTTCGACATCCGCTTCTATCTGGTGTCGATCCTGTTCATCATCTTCGATCTGGAGATCGCGTTCCTTTTTCCCTGGGCTGTGAGCTTTCAGAACATCGGCGAGTTCGGATTCTGGTCGATGATGGTGTTTCTTGCAGTCCTGACGATCGGCTTCGCCTACGAGTGGAAGAAGGGGGCGCTGGAATGGGAGTGATGGACCCGAGCCCGGCGCTGTCGACCCAGGCGGGCCCGGACAAGGAAGCCGCGACGCGGGCCCTGTCGGACGAACTCGCCGACAAGGGCTTTCTGGTGACCTCGACGGCGGACGTGATCAACTGGGCGCGCTGCGGAAGCCTGCACTGGATGACCTTCGGGCTCGCGTGCTGCGCGGTCGAGATGATGCACACTTCGATGCCGCGCTACGATCTTGAGCGCTTCGGCACGGCGCCGCGCGCCTCGCCCCGTCAGTCCGACCTGATGATCGTCGCCGGCACGCTGACCAACAAGATGGCGCCGGCGTTGCGCAAGGTCTACGACCAGATGCCCGAGCCGCGCTACGTGATCTCGATGGGGTCCTGCGCCAACGGCGGCGGCTACTACCATTTCAGCTATTCGGTAGTGCGCGGCTGCGACCGGATCGTGCCAGTGGACGTCTACGTTCCGGGCTGTCCTCCGACGGCGGAGGCGCTGCTCTACGGGATCCTGCAGCTTCAGCGGAAGATCCGTCGCACCGGAACCATCGTGCGCTGAGGCGCGGACCCCGGGGGGAAAGCATGAACGAGGCGTTGAACGAGCTTGCCGAAACCATCGCGCTGCGCCGCGAGGACGCGATCGTGGCCTCCGAAGTGGGCCGTGGCGAACTGACAGTGACGGTGGGGCTTGCGGCGCTCAGCGATTTCATCGGGCATCTGCGCAGCGATCCGACCTGCCGGTTCACGACGCTCGTCGACATAACCGCGATCGACTGGCCGGCGCGGGAGAAGCGCTTCGATCTGGTCTACCACTTCCTGTCGATGCATCTGAACCAGCGCATCCGTGTGAAGGCGGAGGTGCGCGAGGACGAGATTGCGCCCTCGATCATCTCGATCTTCCCGAGCGCGGACTGGTACGAACGCGAGGTCTTCGACATGTACGGGATCCTGTTCTCGGGCCACCCGGACCTGCGGCGTATCCTAACCGACTACGGCTTCAGTGGGCACCCGCTGCGCAAGGACTTCCCGACCACCGGTTACGTCGAGGTGCGCTACGACGAGGCGCAGAAGCGTGTGGTCTACGAGCCGGTGAAGCTGACCCAGGAGTACCGGCAGTTCGACTTCATGAGCCCCTGGGAGGGCGCGGAATACATCTTGCCCGGCGACGACAAGAAGGAAGCCTGAGCCATGGAGATCATCTTCGTCCTCATCTACGCGGCCCTGGTGATCGTGCCGCTGTGGCGCCTCACCGAGAAGGCCGGCTACAGCCCCTACTGGGCGCTGGCGGCGGTGATCCCCTTCGGCATCATCGTGCTGTTGTGGGTGATCGCCAACCGGCTGGCGCCGTCCGGCTCCAGGGGGGTCTGAGCGATGGACGGCACGCTCGAGCCCATCGCGACCGGCGAACAGAAGATCCGGAATTTCAACATAAATTTCGGACCGCAACACCCGGCGGCGCATGGCGTTCTTCGGCTGGTGCTGGAACTCGACGGCGAGCTGGTGGAGCGGTGCGACCCGCATATCGGGCTGCTGCACCGGGGCACCGAGAAGCTGATGGAGAGCCGGACCTACTTGCAGAACCTGCCCTATCTCGACCGGCTGGACTATGTCGCTCCGATGAACCAGGAGCACGCATGGTGCCTCGCCATCGAGCGGCTGACGGAGACGCCGGTACCGCGACGGGCCCAGGTGATCCGGGTGCTCTTCTGCGAGATCGGGCGGGTTCTGAACCATCTTCTCAACGTGACCACGCAGGCGATGGACGTGGGCGCGCTCACCCCGCCGCTCTGGGGGTTCGAGGAGCGCGAGAAGCTCATGGTCTTCTACGAGCGGGCCTGCGGCGCGCGGCTACATGCGGCGTACTTCCGGCCCGGCGGGGTGCACCAGGACCTTCCGCAGGATCTCGTGGACGACATCGCCGAGTGGGCGAAGGCGTTTCCGGCGGCGCTCGACGACATCGAAGGGCTGCTGACGGAGAACCGGATCTTCAAGCAGCGCAACGTCGACATCGCCGTGGTCAGCCAGGAGGAATGCCAGGATCTCGGTTTTTCCGGCGTGATGGTGCGCGGCTCTGGCCTCGCTTGGGACCTCCGTCGGGCGCAGCCCTACGAGTGCTACAACGAGTTCGAGTTCCAGATCCCGGTCGGTCGCAACGGCGACTGCTACGACCGTTACCTCTGCCGGATGGCGGAGATGCGCGAGAGCGTGAAGATCATTCTCCAGGCCGTGGACAAGCTCAACGAATGCCAGGGCGGCGAGGTCATGCATCGCGGCAAGATCAGCCCGCCCAGGCGCGCCGAGATGAAGACCTCGATGGAGGCGCTGATCCACCACTTCAAGCTCTACACCGAGGGCTTCCGGGTGCCGGAGGGCGAGGTCTACGCCGCGGTGGAGGCGCCCAAGGGCGAGTTCGGGGTCTATCTGGTCAGTGACGGCAGCAACAAGCCCTACAAGGTCAAGCTGCGCGCGCCGGGATATCCGCATCTGGCGGCGATGGACCACATCCTGCGCGGGCACATGCTGGCGGACGTGTCGGCGGCGCTCGGCTCGCTCGACATCGTGTTTGGAGAGGTGGACCGCTGATGCTGCGCCGCCTCAGTTTCGAGCAGCCCGAGAGCTTCGCCTTCACGTCGGCGAACCTCGAATGGGCTCGGGGCCAGATCGCCAAGTATCCCGAGGGTCGGCAGGCCAGCGCGGTGATCCCGCTGCTGTGGCGGGCGCAGGAGCAGGAGGGCTGGGTCACGCGGCCGGCGATCGAGGAGATCGCGCGCATGCTCGACATGGCCTCGATCCGGGTGCTGGAGGTCGCGACCTTCTACTTCATGTTCCAGTTGCAGCCGGTGGGCTCGGTGGCGCATGTGCAGGTCTGCGGCACGACGTCGTGCATGATCTGCGGCGCGGAGGACCTGCTCGCGGTCTGCCGGGAGAAGATTGCGGCGAACGCCCATGAGCTTTCGGGCGACGGCAAGCTGTCCTGGGAGGAGGTCGAATGCCTCGGGGCCTGCGCCAACGCGCCGATGGCCCAGATCGGCAAGGATTATTACGAGGATCTGACCGCAGAGCGTTTCGGCGAGATCCTCGACGCACTCGCCCGCGGCGAGGTCCCGACCCCCGGGCCGCAGAACGGTCGTTTCGCTTCGGAGCCCAAGGCGGGGCTCACCTCGCTCAAGGGCGGCGGGGACACCAACGCCGCGAACGCCTCGGTGGCGCTGGCCGGCATCCTTGGCGACACGGTCAAGCGCATCGACGGGACCGAACCGGTCCCGACCAGCACGGAGCCCGGCGAGGATCGTCCGGCGCCGGACAGGGCGACAGCCCGCGCGACGGCGAAGCCGCCTGCGCCTGACGCCGACGCCGACGAGACCACCGGCCAGGCTGCGCCGCCCACCGTGCAGCATGCGGCGACCCTCGGCGTGCAGCCTGCGGCGCTCAAGGCCCCCCGCGACGGCGACGCCGCGGACGACCTGAAGCGGATCAAGGGCGTCGGGCCGAAGCTCGAGGCGCTGCTGAACGACCTGGGTTTTTTTCATTTCGACCAGATCGCCGCCTGGACCGAGGAGGAAATCGCCTGGGTCGACGACAACATCGCGGACTTCAAGGGCCGGGCCTCGCGCGACGACTGGGTCGGGCAGGCGCGGCTGCTCGCCTCGGGGGGCGAGACGGAGTTCTCGAGGCGCGTTGACGAAGGCGACGTATACTGACGTCGCGGGGAGGGAACATGGAAATCGGAGCGCTTCTGCAGAACTACCGCCGCTGGCCGGGGGCCACTTGGGTCAAGGCGATCCTGGCCGGGCTGGTCGTGGGGCTGTTTCTCAAGGCGATCGGGTTCTGGTCGATCATCGGACTGATCGGCGGGCTCGCGGCCTTCGTCGCCACGGTCTGGTGGCTGCACCGCCACGACCCGCTGCTCGACGGCGACGACGTGTCGTTCGCGACCGCCAGTCGCGCGGCTGCGGGCGGGGTCCCTATGGGTGCGCCGGCGGCGCGGTTCTACGACGCGCCGCCTCCAGACGCGGCGAGCCGGGCCGGGGCCTCGACGGACGCCCCGCCTGCGGCGAGCGCGACTCCCGCCCAGGCCGGGGCCGCGCGCGCGCCGCAGGCGGCGCCGCCTGCGCGGTCGCGGGACGCCGCTCCGACCGCAGAGACCGCGGGCGAGAGCCAGCGGGTCCGCGACGCGGCGCGCGCGGCCGGAGAGGCGGCGCGCATGATGGCCGCCCCCGCGGCGGCGGACGCGGGCCGCGCCGCGGCGAGCGCAGCGGAGGCGGAGGCCCGCAAGCCGGAGACGCTCGGCGCCCCGCGCGCCGGGGCCGCCGATGATCTCAAGAAGATCAAGGGCGTCGGGCCGAAACTTGAGTCGACCCTGCATGCGCTCGGGGTCTATCACTTCGATCAGATCGCGGGATGGGGCCCCAAGGAGATCGCCTGGATCGACGCCAATCTCGAGGGGTTTCCCGGGCGGGCGACGCGGGATGACTGGGTCGGTCAGGCGAAGTTGCTTTCGAGCGGCGGCGAGACCGAATTCTCGCGGCGCGTCGAAGACGGCGACGTCTATGACGACTGAAAGGAGCGTGTGACCGGGCGATGGAGCCGAGCCGGGACGAGGAACTGAAGGCCCGCACGCGCACGGCGGCGATCGTGACGCTGGCCGCGGCGCTGGTCTGGATGGGTGGGTCGTGGCTCGGCGGTCTGATCGGGCTGGAGGGTCGCTATGCGTTCCTTCTCGACCTTGCGGCGCTTGCGGCCTTCGCCTGGTCGATCGTCGCGCTGATCGGTGTTCGGCGCGCGCGCCGTGAAATGGAGAACTAGAGGCATGCTGGCCGACAAGGATCGCATCTTCACCAACCTCTACGGCATGCGCGACCGCTCGCTTGCGGGCGCCAGGTCGCGCGGGGCATGGGACGACACGGCCGGAATCATCGCGCGGGGCCGCGACAAGATCGTCGAGGAAGTGAAGGCGAGCGGGCTGCGCGGGCGTGGCGGCGCGGGCTTCCCGACCGGGCTGAAGTGGTCCTTCATGCCCAAAGGCGACGACGGGCGTCCGCACTATCTGGTTGTGAACGCTGACGAATCCGAGCCGGGCACCTGCAAGGACCGCGAGATCATGCGCCACGACCCGCACACGCTGGTCGAGGGCTGCCTGATCGCGGGCTTCGGCATGGGCGCGCATGTGGGCTGGATCTACATCCGCGGCGAGTACATCCGCGAGCGCGAGGCGTTGCAGATCGCCATCGACGAGGCCTATGACGCGGGCCTGCTGGGCGCGAACGCCGCGGGGTCGGGATGGGATTTCGACCTCTACCTGCACCACGGGGCGGGGGCCTACATCTGCGGCGAGGAGACGGCGCTGCTCGAGAGCCTCGAGGGGCGCAAGGGCATGCCGCGGCTCAAGCCGCCGTTCCCGGCCAACACCGGGCTTTATGGCGCGCCGACGACGGTGAACAACGTCGAGTCGATCGCGGTGGTGCCGACGATCCTGCGGCGCGGCCCGGGCTGGTTCGCGAACTTCGGGCGGCCGAACAACGCCGGCACCAAGGTGTTCGCGATCTCGGGGCACGTGAACAACCCCTGCGTGGTCGAGGAGGAAATGTCGATCCCGCTCAAGGAGTTGCTGGACAAGCACTGCGGCGGCGTGCGCGGCGGATGGAAAAATCTCAAGGCGGTCATCCCGGGCGGATCGTCAGTGCCGTGCCTGCCGGCGGGGGTTTGCGACGAGGCGCTGATGGACTTCGACTGGCTGCGCGAGCAGCGGTCGGGGCTCGGGACGGCGGCGGTGATCGTGATGGACCAGTCCACCGACATCATCAAGGCGATCTGGCGGCTGTCGAAGTTCTACAAGCACGAGAGCTGCGGGCAGTGCACGCCCTGCCGCGAGGGCACGGGATGGATGATGCGGGTGATGGACCGGCTGGTGACCGGAGACGCGGAACCCTCTGAAATCGATATGCTTCTCGACGTGACCAAACAGGTCGAGGGCCATACGATCTGCGCGCTGGGGGATGCGGCGGCCTGGCCGATCCAGGGGCTGATCCGGCATTTCCGCGACGAGGTCGAGGACCGGATCCGCCACAAGCGCACCAAGCGGGTCAGTTCGGTGGCGGCGGAATGAAAGACGTCCGGGATCAACGGTTAACGGCGGGACGCTGACGCTGGAGCCCGGCTGGAAACTGGCTGGAAAACGGCTTGCCAATCGGCTGGGCGGTCGGAAAGGTTAACGGGATGCACCTCGCGCAACTCAATGTGGGACGGCTGCGCGCGCCGACGGACGATCCGCGGGTGGCCGAGTTCATGGCTGCGCTCGACCGGGTGAACGGGGTGGGCAAGCGCAGCCCCGGGTTCGTGTGGATGATGGAGGGCTCGGGCGCGCCGGGGACCGGCAACACCGAGGCCAAGATCGGAGGCGATCCGCGGTTCGTGTCGAACCTGACCGTCTGGAAGGACGTGGAATCCCTGGAGGCCTTCGTCTGGAACACGGTGCACCGGCGGTTCTACGAGCGGCGGGCGGAGTGGTTCGAGGTTCTGGGCGCGATGCATTTCGTGATGTGGTGGGTGCCGGACGGGCATCGTCCGACGCTCGACGAGGGGCTGGCGCGGCTCGCGCATCTGGAAGCGCACGGCGACAGCGACCACGCCTTCGGCTGGTCGCATCTGCGCGACGCGCGGCTCCGGCGCGTGGAAGCCTGCGCGGAGGTCGCGGCGCAATGACGCTGGAATTGCGCGACACCGCGGACCGCATCGAGGCGCACATCGCGCGGCTGACCGGCATGGCGATCGACCGCGCGCCGGTCGCGGACCACTTCACCGCCCGTGCCCTGATCGGGCAGGGTGAGGGCCGATGAGCGCGGCGGGCAGCAACGTCGCCATGCTGAGCGTGGCGCTGCTGCGGCATCCGGCGGGCGACCCGCGGGTGGCGGAATTCGTGGACGCGATCGAGCGCGTCAACGGGCTCGCGGAGCGCTCCGAAGGGTTCGTGTGGCGATTTCCCGAGTCGGAAAACGACGCCGCCGCTGCGGTCGGCCGGCCACTGCTCGACGGGGACGCGCGGGCGATCGCGTCGTTCTCGGTCTGGCGCACGGTGGAGGATCTCGCACGCTTCGTCTATCATACCCTCCACGGGTCCTTCTATCGGCGGCGGGCCGAATGGTTCGAGGCGGGCGAGACATCGGCCCACGTGCTCTGGCCGGTGACGCCAGGGCATGTTCCCGACATCACCGAGGCGCTCGACCGCCTCGAGCAGTTGAAGTCCGAAGGGCCGTCCGAGGCGGCCTTCGATTTCGGGCACTGGCGCAGCAGCACAGCGCAGACGGAGACGACATGAGCGAGCTTCGCAAGATCATCATCGACGACATCGAGATAGAGGTCGACCCGCGTCTCACGCTTCTCCAGGCCTGCGAGGAGGCCGGCATCGAGGTGCCGCGGT
>CAVOZD010000022.1:0-197723 GCA_963700835.1 uncultured Alphaproteobacteria bacterium | reverse complement strand
CGGTCGTGGTGGTCCTGCTGCTGGGGGCGTTCACCGGCTTCCTGAACGGCCTTCTGGTCGAGGTCGCCAAGATCGACAGCTTCATCGCGACGCTGGGCACCGGCACCGCGCTCTACGCGCTTGCGCTCTGGCACACCGGCGGGCGGCAGATGGTGGGCGTGCTGCCGGACGGATTGTATGGCCTGTCCACGACGTTCGTCTTCGGTCTGCCGATCACCGGCTTCTATCTTCTGGCGATCACCTTCGTGATGTGGGTCGTCCTCGAGTACACCCCCATCGGCCGTTACCTCTACGCCATCGGCGCGAACCAGCGCGCCGCGCAGCTGAACGGCATCCCGACCCGGAAATACGTGATCGGGGCCTTCGTCGCCAGCGGGGCGATGACCGCGCTGGCCGGCGTCCTGCTCGCCGCGAAACTGCGGATAGGACAGGCCAGCGTCGGGCTGGAGTTCCTGCTGCCCGCGCTTGTCGGCGCCTTTCTGGGCTCGACCACCATCAAGCCGGGACGGGTCAACGTGTGGGGCACCGTGGTCGGGGTGACGATCCTCGCCGTCGGCATCTCCGGCATCCAGCAATTCGGCGGCTCCTTCTGGGTCGAGCCGCTGTTCAACGGGGTCACCCTGCTGATCGCCATCGGCATCGCAGGGTACGCGCAGCGCAAGAAGGGTGCGGAGAAGCGCTGAAAATCTTGTCAGAAACCTGGGAGGAAGACACATGAGGAAACGCAACTTCATCGAGGCTGTCTGCGCCACGATGCTGCTCGCCGGCGCGCCCGCGCTGGCGGCCGAGTGGGACGGACCCACCGCGGGCCCGACCGCCGCCGAGGGCAAGTCCATCGTCGTCGTGGCCGCCGATCTCAAGAACGGCGGCATTCTGGGCGTGACCAACGGCGTCGAGGAGGCGGCGGCGAAGATCGGCTGGGAGGTTCGCGTGCTCGACGGCGCAGGCTCGATTCAAGGCCGCACCGCAGCGATCGGCCAGGCCATGGCGCTGCAACCGGACGGGATCGTCATCAACGGCTTCGACGCCGTCGAGCAGCAGGCGGCCCTGGAAGGCGTGGTCGCGGCGGACATTCCGATGGTGGCCTGGCATTCCGGGCCGAAGATCGGCTGCGACGCGCCGGGCGGCATCTTCGCAAACGTCTCGACCGACGCGATGACCGTGTCGGAAGTGGCCGCAAACTGGGCCATCGAGGACGGCGGCGAGGATATCGGCGTGGTGATCTTCACCGACTTCGACCTACCAGATCGCCATCGACAAGGCCGACCGACTGAAGGAGACCGTGGAGGCCGCCGGCGGCAACGTGCTGGAATACGTTGATACGCCGATCGCCGACACCTCGACGCGGATGGGGCCGCTCACCACGTCGCTGCTGCAGAAATACGGCGACAGCTGGACCCACGCCCTTGCGATCAACGACCTCTACTTCGACTTCATGGGGCCATCGCTCGCGGCCGCCGGACTCTCGCCCGAACAGGGCCCGAAGGCGGGGTCGGCAGGCGACGGCTCCGAAGCGGCGTTCCAGCGGATCCGCTCGGACGGCTACCAGACGATCACCGTCGCCGAGCCGCTGAACCTGCAGGGCTGGCAACTGGTCGACGAGTTGAACCGCGCGATCCAGGGCGAACCCTGCTCGGGCTACGTCACGTCACCCGCGCTGGTGACCAAGGACGGTCTGATGAACATGGGCGACAGCAACGCGTTCGACCCCGACATCCCCTACCGCGACGCCTACGCCGAGATCTGGGGCAAGTAGGCTTGCGTCCGGACAGAGGGTCCCCGGCCGAGCCGGGGACCCTCTGTCCGGTCTATTCCTTGGTGATGGCGAGGCTCACCGGGAGCACCTGGTAGCGTCCAGACTTTTTCGCATTTTCGCTCATGCAGAGGCGGCTCCGTAGGGCTCGGTTTCGGCCGCGCGGAGTGGGCGATGTGCCGGAGCCTGGCAACGGTGAGGTTGAGGTAGGAATGGCCTTCGGGGAAGGTGCCGACAGGACTGCCCCCACTGATACCAACTCGCGCTGAAGCCGAACTCACGCATGGGATTCCCAAGGCCGTGAAAGTCTGAATCGATGGAGCGGGTACTGCCCCATCGGGTGGTGTAGGTTCTGGCTGAGGTGGTCACCGGCGATGTTCCGGTAGGGTCTGATTGCTTACGCCAACCCAAGACCGAGAGGACCACCGATGCGGACTTAGGTAGCAAATGCACCGATTGGGGTCTATCGCCCGACGGCGTGGCGGCGGTTCAATGTGGCATGGGCGAGCCACTGGTCATTCAGACGCTGAAGGACAAGCGGGCCGAGATTCTCGGTCGGATCTCGGCCTATGAGGCGCAGATCGCGCAGGCCAGGCACGACCTGGCGCATGTCAACGCGACGATCCAGCTGTTCACCGAGCCCGAGAAGCAGCGCGCCCGGTACATGGTCAGCCACGGGTTCTTCAAGAAGGGCGAGATCTCCGACATCTGTGCGCGCCATCTCGGTGCTGACGGCGAGATGACCACGCGCAGCTCGCCGAGCGTGTGATGGCCGAACGCAAGCTCGACAGCTCCGATACGACGCTCAGGAACTCGGTCGCCTTCAAGGTCGTCCAGGCGCTGCGGCACGCGAAGCGCCGCAAGCTGGTGAGGATGGTCGCGAAGCGCAAGGGCGCTGCGCGCCCGGCGAACGGCTGCGCATGGGCGTCCGCACGGCCACCGCAAGACCACGACGCTCGTCGCGGGCCTACCCGCCTCGACGGCATGGTCGCCCCCATGGTCCTCGACGGTCCGATCAACGGCGACTGGTTCGAGGCCTATGTCGCCCAAGTGCTGGCGCCGACACCTCCGCCCCGGCGACATCGTGGTGATGGACAACCTTTCCAGCCACAAGCGAGCATCGGTCCGGGCGATGATCGAGGGCCAGAGGCGCTCGGCGCGCCTTCCTTCAGCCCTGACAGCCCCGACTTCAACCCGATCGAAATGGCCTTCGCGAAGCTGAAGGCGCTGCTGCGTCTGCCGGTCGCGGCCCGAAGCGCACCGTCGATCGGCCTCTGGCAGCGGCCAACTCCGCGCCGCATCTCGTCGAGCGTCGGGTCACACCTACGAACTGCGAGGCTGCGCCAACTTCATTTCTGTCGCGCGTCTCGCCGGCTCATCGACTCCAGATTGATCAGCCGGGCCGGATCTAGACGAGATCCCCTCGTGCCGCGGATTGCGCGATCTTTTCCTATCAGCAGCAGGGTCTTGAGCAGATCGGGCCGCGCGACGGGGCGGACGCGCCGGGCCGAAGGCCCATGCCGCCGTTCTGGCGGGGGCTGGGGTTGGGCGTCATGCGGTCTGGAACAGGGTCACGCCGCGCCGGAGATCGTAAGCGATGGCGGTCAGGTGGACCTGCAGCGCGGCCTTGGCGAGGCCTCGCCATCGCATCCGGCGCAGGCCGTAGCTGCGCTTCCAGGTTCCGAAGATCTTCTCGATGCGCGAGCGAACGCGCTGGATCGCCCTGACCTCGGCGGTGAAGGCAGCCGCCGCTTCCTCGTCGCCTTCGCGGCCCCAGTAGGAGGTGGGGGCGACGCGGGTCACGCCGCCGCGCGCCCGCACGGCCTCGGCGAAACGGGCGCCGCGATAGGCGCTGTCGGCGTAGACGAGGCCGGGATCGTCTGGAACGACGGCGCCGCCGGCACGGCCGTCGTGGACATTGCCCGGCGTGACGTCCACGCGCTCGACCAGGCCGGTATCGGCATCGGCCGCGACATGCGCCTTGTAGCCGTGGATCGCCTTGCGTGCGCGGTGGCCGGACCAGCCGGCCTCACCGTCCGCCTCGCTGGCCGATGCGATCACCGTCGCGTCGACCAGCGTCCCCGTCTTCACGCTCATCGAGCGGGCGCGGAGCTGCTCGCCCACGCGCTCGAAGAGCACTC
This sequence comes from uncultured Alphaproteobacteria bacterium, assembly GCA_963700835.1. Taxonomy (GTDB): domain Bacteria; phylum Pseudomonadota; class Alphaproteobacteria; order Rhodobacterales; family Rhodobacteraceae; genus Amaricoccus. The sequence goes on along the minus strand of CAVOZD010000022.1, from coordinate 193,829 downwards.
GGTCGAGGCGCAGCGAGACGAGCATCCGGCGGAGCGCACGAAGGCGGTGCGCTCGAGCGTCGGCTCGAAGCGCGAGAAGCCGCAGAAGCGCCGAAAGGACGCCCGGTCCTCCAGCGCCTCGGCGAGCTTCACGTCTGACAGATCGTGCCAGACATCGATCAGCACCGCCTTGAACAGCGCCAGCGGCGGCCATCCGACCTCCCCGCGCTCTGCCACCGGGATGACCTCGAGCGCGGCCTCAAGCGGCCGCCAGTCGTCAGGCCGTGCAACTCATCCAAGGCCATCGTCCGTCCCGTCGTCCTCGAACACCGAACGTGCTCCTGATCAAGCAGGCCCGCGCCGAGCATCACGGTGATGATCAGCGCCAGCTACACCACTCAACGGGACACTATCCGCGCATGCCGGCTCTTACCGTCCGAAACTCATGGTCGCCATCCATTAACGTGACGCTGCCGGTTCATTCGCTTGGCGAGGATCGCCTCAAGATCAAGATCGCTGAGCCATCCCCACAACAGACTTTGAGGCGACTAGCCCCGGGGAAGCAAGCTGTGTTGTGCTCCTGCGTCTCGTTAAATTTGGTTGCGCGTTCCACAAGCTTTCGATGTAGCATCACATGCCGGCTGGCGAGAGCCTGATGACTGGCAAGGGATGGGACGAAGCGCCGAGACTGGCGCGAAGACAACAGGGGATCACGAATGTCAAGTCTGAAGTCAAGGACAGCCCTCGGCGGGCTTCTCTCTGCAACGATTGCGCTTCCTGTGTACGCTCAAGATATGGACGCGCTCGTTGCTGCCGCGAAGGCTGAGGGCATGCTAACGACGATCGCCCTGCCCCACGACTGGTGCAACTATGGTGGCGTCATCGAGGGCTTCAAAGAGAAGTACCCGGGCATCACCGTCAACGAGTTGAACCCGGACGCCGGCAGCGCGGACGAACTCGAGGCGGTGCGCGCCAACAAGGACAACACCGGACCGCAAGCCCCCGACGTGCTCGACATCGGGTTCTCCTTCGGGCCGGCGGCCAAAGACGAGGGTCTAACGCAAGCCTATAAGGTTTCCACTTGGGATTCGATTCCCGACAACGTCAAGGACCCGGACGGCCACTGGTTTGGGGACTACTATGGGGTTCTGTCCTTCGCGGTGAACACCGACATCATTCCTGAGCCACCCGAGGACTGGGAAGACCTGCTGAAACCTGAGTTCGCCAACGCGGTGGCGCTCGCCGGCGACCCGCGCGCATCGAACCAGGCGATCCTCGGGGTCTATGCCGCCGGCCTGTCGCGCGGCGGCAACGGCGGTGCCGACGCTGGCGAAAAGGGGTTGCAGTTCTTCAAGGAGCTCAATGACGCTGGCAACTTCGTGCCGGTGATCGGCAAGTCCGGCACGCTCGCGCAAGGTGCGACCCCAATCATCGTCTGGTGGGACTACAACGCCCTCTCCGGTCGCGATGCCCTGAACGGCAATCCGCCCGTCGAGGTGGTGGTGCCGAAGACCGGGGTGCTCGCCGGCGTCTACGTGCAGGCGATCTCGGCCTATGCGCCGCACCCCAATGCCGCCAAGCTCTGGATGGAATACCTCTATTCTGACGAGGGCCAGCTCAAGTGGCTCCAGGGCTACTGCCACCCGATCCGCTTTAATGACATGGCCGAGCGCGGCGTGATCCCTCAGGAGCTACTCGACAACTTGCCGCCGGCGGAGGCCTACGAGGCGGCGGTCTTCCCGACCCTCGACGAGCAGAGCGCCATGAATCCGGTCATTACTGGCGGTTGGGACGCCACCGTCGGCGCCAACGTCCAGTAATCGCGACAGGGTCCCGGCGACAGGGCCGGGACCCGTCCATCGTCTGACGCATGGCGAAATCGACAACGGCGAAGGTCGGCCGCCGATCCTGGGTCTGGATCGGCATCCTTCCGTTCGTGGCCTTCGCACTTCTGTTCCTGATACTGCCAACGATGCATATCGTCATCGGCGCCTTCCGCACACCCTCCGGCGAGCCGACGCTCGTCAACGTCCGCAACCTGTTCACCCCGTCGATCCTCGCCGCTTTCTGGATCTCGATCCGCATTAGCTTCGCCTCGGCTCTGCTCGGCTGCACGGTGGGTTTCGCGGTGGCGGCAGCGGTGACCCGCGGCGGCCTGCCGCGCTGGCTGCGCGGGCCTGTGCTAACCTTTTCGGGCGTCGCCTCAAACTTTGCTGGAGTGCCGCTTGCCTTCGCCTTCCTGGCTACCCTCGGCCGGGTCGGACTGGTGACGGTGCTGCTGCGCGACTGGTTCGGTATCAACATCTACGCGCTCGGCTTCAACTTGCTGAGCTTCTGGGGCCTGACCCTCACCTACCTGTTCTTTCAGATCCCGCTGATGATCCTGATCGTCACCCCGGCGCTTGACGGGCTGAAGCGCGAGTGGCGCGAGGCGGCGCAGATCCTCGGTGCCACCCAGGTGCAGTACTGGCGCATGGTGGCGCTCCCGATCCTGTGGCCGACGCTGCTGGGCACCTTGGCGCTCCTCTTCGCCAACGCCTTCGGCGCGGTCGCCACCGCCTACGCCCTGACCGGTTCGTCGCTCGCGATCGTGCCAATCCTGCTCTTTGCACAGATCCGCGGCGACGTGTTGCAGGATCCGCATCTCGGCTATGCGCTTGCCTTCGGAATGATCGTGGTCACCGGCATTGCGAACGCGCTTTACATCTGGATGCGTACCCGCGCAGAGCGCTGGATCAAATGACCCGGGTCTGGTCCTGGCTCGCCTTCGCGATCGGCATGATGTACTTCTTCCTGCCGCTAATCGGCACGATCGAGTTCTCGCTGCGCATGCGCCGTGGCGAGTATAGTCTCGACGCGTACTGGGCGGTGCTGGCGGACCCGCGCTTCCAGGCGACCTTCGGCTACTCGGTGGTGATGGCTCTGCTGACTATCCTCGTTGGCGTTCTGATCGTGGTGCCGACTGCCTATTGGGTGCGACTGAAGCTGCCGCGCTGGCGGCCGATCGTCGAGTTCATTACCCTGCTGCCGCTGGTGGTGCCACCGATCGTCGTCGTTTTCGGCTACCTTCGGCTCTACAACACCTCGTCGCTCCTGCCGCTGACCGGCAGTGCCATGGGCACCAACTTCCTCTTGCTAATGGGCTACTCTGTGCTAGCGCTCCCCTACATGTACCGCGCCGTTGACACCGGGCTCAGGGCCATCGACGTCGGTACCCTGACCGAAGCAGCGCAGAGCCTCGGCGCCGGCTGGCTGACGATCATGCTGCGGGTAATCCTGCCAAACGTACTGGTAGCGGTCCTGTCAGGGGCCTTCCTGACATTCGCTATCGTCATAGGCGAGTTCGTGCTGGCCGCGCTCCTGAACCGCCCGGCGTTCGGCCCCTACATGCAGCTCCTCGGCGCTAATCGAGCCTACGAGCCGGCGGCGCTCGCCGTGATCGCCTTCGCTATCACCTGGGCCTGCATGGGGCTGATCAACCTCGTCACCCGTTTACAGAAACACACGACTGCCCGGTAGGCCATGTTCTTTCTAGAGATCAGCAAGCTCGAGAAGTTTTACGGCCCGAGCCACGTGGTGCAGGACTTCAACCTCGACGTCGCGCAGGGCGAGTTCGTATCGTTCCTCGGGCCGTCGGGCTGCGGCAAGACCACGACCTTGCGCATGATCGCCGGCTTCGAGACGCCGTCGAGCGGCGCTATCCGCATTGATGGCCGTGACGTCGTTAATCTGAAGCCGAACCAGCGCAACATCGGCATGGTTTTCCAAACCTACGCACTGTTCCCGAACCTTACAGTCGCCGAGAACGTCGCCTTCGGACTGAAGGTTGCCAGCCGACCCAGGGCCGAGCGCGAGGCGCGGATTGCGGAGATGCTGGAGCTGATCGGCTTGCCCGACCTCGGGGCGCGCTACCCGTTCCAGCTGTCCGGCGGCCAGCAGCAACGTGTGGCATTGGCGCGTGCTTTGGCGGTCAGACCAAAGGTGTTGCTCCTCGATGAGCCGCTATCGGCCCTCGACGCCAAGATCCGGGTATCACTCCGGGAGGAAATCCGAATGATCCAGCGCGAACTCGGAATCACCACGATCTACGTGACCCACGATCAAGAAGAGGCGCTTTCGATGTCCGATCGGATTGTCGTGATGAACGCCGGCGTGGTCGAACAGATCGGGGATCCTTTCGCAATTTATAACCGGCCCACGACCGCCTTTGTCGCTTCGTTCGTGGGTACATTGAATTTATTACAAGCACAGGTCACAAATGCAGCTGGGGGAACAGTTGCGGTCGACGGACAGCCACTTACTCTAGCCAGGTCTATCGAGGCGGCGCCCGGATCGATGTTTCATTTCGCGATACGTCCGCAAGCGGTGGCGCTTGGCAGGGTGCCTGGCAACGACGCAGTGCTTCGGGGAACCGTCACGGAGGTTAGCTTCCTGGGCTCAGTGGTTCGGGTTCGGATCGGCATTCCTCGGCAGATTTTGTTGGTCGACGTGTTCAACAGTTCGCATGTTCGCCCACCGGAACTTGGCGAAATCGTGGAGATTAGTTTCTCAACGGTCGATGTGCTCGTGACCGCTATGGACCCGCTGAAGGCCATGCCATCGTCGTAGTCGTGGAGGTACATGGTGTAGGACCCATTGGTCGAGAAGCACTCCCCGCACAACGGGGTGCCACATTTGGCTTGCCCCCACCGAGTGGTCCGGCGCTGTTGCTGGTGCGCGACGGGTCTCCGATCCATCGGAATGATGCTTTCGGGGGCTGGTGGCCGATAGCCCAGCGATGAGTGCGGGCGCTTGGTGTTGTAGTGCCGGCGCAGCTCTCGATGACGATCTTCGCCTCGGCGAGGCTGTAGATGTAGTAGTCATGATTTGATCCGGACTTAGGTAGCAAATGCACCAAACGTTGATATTCGCGCTCAGATAGAACATAGAGCGAACATACGAGATGTTCGCGAGGCGAAGATGGCGCAGCATTTCCTGCTTTCGGCGGCGGCGCGGACGTTGTCGCTGAAGTCGATCTTCTCTGAAGGTGAGGAGGCGGCGTATCGACGGTTCTGCCGGTTGCGCTGGACGGAGACCGATGGCGAGTTGGTCTGTCCGGCGTGTGGCTGCCTCGATGTCTATGATCTTTCGACACGCCGCCGCTTCAAGTGCGCCGCCTGCCACCGCCAGTTCAGCGTGACATCGGGCACGATCTTCGCCTCGCGCAAGCTCTCGTTCACGGACCTGCTCGGCGCGATCTGTCTCTTCGTGAACGCCTCGAAGGGGCTCTCGGCTGTGCAGCTGTCACGGGACCTGGACGTCCAGCACAAGACGGCGTTCGTGCTGATGCACAAACTGCGTGAGGCGATGGCCGCCGAGACCAGGGAGGCGCATCTCGAAGGTGAAGTCGAAGTTGACGGTGCCGCATTCGGCGGCCATGTCCGGCCCGCCAACGCACGCGAGGATCGTGTCGACCGCCGTCTCCTGAGGCGCCGCAGCGGGAAACGCCGGATCGTCGTCGCGCTCCGCCAACGGGGCGGGCGAACGCTGACGCGCACATTCCTGCGCGAGGCCGAGGGCGTGGGCTTTGCCAGGGAGAGGATCGCGCCGCGGTCGGCGATCTCGGCCGACGAGGTGGCGCACTGGGATCTTCTGGAGCCGGCGTTCAACGTTCATCGCATCAACCATTCGGAAGCCTATAGCCGGTGACCTTTCCCCGCGTTTAGAGCGTTTCCCGATCAATCTGCATCGTAGCCTGCGGCGGCGAAGTAGTTGACGCATTCCTGGGGCGTGAAGACGTCCACGAGTCGACCGATGGTGCTCCACAGTCCATCGACGGTGCGCTCGGCGTCTTTCCGGAGGAGCGCCTTGAGCTTCGCGAATGCCATCTCGATCGGGTTGAAATCGGGGCTGTAGGGCGGAAGGAAGCGCAGTCCGGCTCCGGCCGCCTCGATCAGTCGCCGAGCGGCGGCACGCTTGTGGCTTGAGAGGTTGTCCATGACGACGATGTCGCGGGGGCGCAGCACCGGCGCAAGGACATGGGCGACGCAGGCTTCGAACCAGTCGCCATTGATCGGGCCATCGAGCACCATCGGCGCCACCATGCCGCCGAGGCGGAGGCCGGCGGCCAGCGTCGTCGTCTTGCGATGGCCGTGCGGCAAGCCTGCCGGGGTCGAGGTCCGGCTGCGTCTCAAACCAGGCTCGGCGCTTTCTCAGGACGCCCGGGCGGTCCTGCTCGACCGCGTGGCCGGTCTTTTTTTCCGCGTGACGCCGTGGCGGCGGAAGAAGCGCGAGAGCGCGGAAGTGGACGTGGCAAAGCCCTGAGCGGCGAGCCGGGCGCGGAGCTCGTCCAGCGTCTGATCGCCCTCTTGCTCAAGCGCCACCATGATCTCGGCGCGCCGCTCCTCAAGACCCCTCGACCGCATGTCGCCGCCCTGCGGCTTCGGCTCGAAGCTCCCCGTCGCGCGCCGGGATGCGTCCCAGCGGATCACCGAGGACACCGACACCCCGAACCGCCGGGCCGAGGCCCGCCGGCTCGATCCGCCATCAACAGCCGCAAGCGTCCGCGACCGAATATCCATGGATAGTGGCTTGCCCGTAGACTCACATTCCAAGTGCGACACCGGCTATGTTCAGAGCCGCCATGGGAACGACATACAGCCACCTCAGCCTTGAGGAGAGATGCCTGCTTCGCGGCATGATGGAGATGGGCTTGAGCGTCGGCGAGATCGCCGGACGGCTCGGCCGACACCGGAGCACGGTGCAGCGCGAGCGCCGCGCCGGGCCGCGATCTGCGCCATGGCGCCGAGATAGAGCAGGCGTCGCAGGTATCTGTTGCCAGCCTTGGAGATCCGCCCAAGCCGCTCCTTGCCGCCGCTCGAGTGCGGCTTCGGTGTGAGGCCGAGCCAGGCGGAATAATCCCTCGCGGAGCGGAACACCGCGACGTCGGGCGTGGTGACGGCGAAGGCGCTGGATGCGATCGGGCCGAGGCCGGGGATCGTTGCGAGGCGCCGGGCGAGCGGGTCGGCCATCTGCGCGACTTCGATGCGCTTGGTGACCGTCTCGATCCTCTCGCGCAGGTCGCGCAGTTGGTCGGCCAGCAGGTCGAGCGCCGGCCGGGCGGCTTCGGGCGCCTGCTCGGCGGCTGCGAGCAGCCGATCGACGTTGTGGATCCCCTTCGCCACCACGATCCCGAACTCGGTCAGATGCGCACGGATGGTATTCACCGTCTGGGTCTGCTGCCGGATGAGAAAGTCCCGCGCGTTGCGCCGTAGGCGCACCTTCGGTGCGACGTGGTCGAGCAGCGCCGCCTGGCCCTCGGCCGACTTCACCGGAACGAAGCGCATGGTCGGTCGCGTCACCGCTTCGCAAATGGCTTCCGCGTCCGCCCGGTCGGTCTTGCCGCGCTTCACATAGGGCTTCACATAGGCTGCCGGCATCAGCCGCATCTCGTGACCCACGGCGACGAGCTCGCGCGCCCAATGGCGCGCGCCCGAGCAAGCCTCCATCCCGATCAGACACGGATCGAGCCGCGAGAAGAACGACAGCACCTGGCCTCGGCGCAACTGCCGGCGCAGAACAGCCGTGCCGTCAGCGCTCACGCCGTGCACCTGAAAGACGCTCTTCGCCAGATCGATGCCGATGATTATAGGCTGGTCCATAGATGGCTCCCTTCGGTGGATACTGCGACAACACCCACCGTGGCACATCGCAACGCCGGGAGCGGGAGCCATCCACCTCATCAATGGCGGACAAGGTCTCGCCTTCGGGGCGATCTGCCTGGAAGAGGGCAAGGGCGCCGGCCTCGTGATGCCCTGGCGCGACACGCCGGCGACGCAGGCGCATCTGGGCGGGATCAGCGCCGCCGTCGCGCCAAGCGCTCATGCCGTGCTCGTCCTCGACCACGCCGGCTGGCGCCACTCGGGTCGGCTGGTCGCGCCGGACAAAATCACCCTCCTGCCGCCGCCGCCCCGCTGGCCTGAGCTCAACCCCGTCGAGAACGTCTGGCAGGTCCTGCGCGACAACGCCTCTCCAACCGCTTCTTCCGCGGCCATGACAACATCGTCGCCCATTGCTGCGACGCCAGGAGCGGGCTCATGGATCAGCCGTAGAGGATCAAGTCGATCGGCCGGCGCGAATGGGCCCATGGGTCTTGATCAACGGGCGCTGGAATTAGTCGGCGCCGGCGACCCGAACGCCCGCGCCGGGCGACGGCCTGAACGTGCGCTGCACGAAGTAGGCCGCCGCCGCGAGCGCGACGCCGATGACGTCCGTGACGATGCCGCCCTTGATCATGAAGAGCGCTGCAACCACCAGCCCCGCGCGCAGTAACCAGGCGGCCGGCGCGCCGACGAACCAGCCCTGGACGGCCGCCGACAGCAGGTAGACGCCAACGGTCGCGGTGATGAAGGCCAGTGCGATCGTATGCCACTCCCCCTGAAGCAGCAGCGACGAGGAATAGAAGAACATGAAGGGCACGATGAAGGCTGCGATGCCAATCTTGAAGGAGGCCATCGAGGTCTCCATGGGATTGGCGCCTGATATGCCTGCTGCGGCGTAGGACGCCAGCGCCACCGGCGGCGTGATCGCTGAGACCACGGCGAAGTAGAAGACGAAGAAATGCGCAGTCAGCGGCGGGATGCCGAGCTGCGTCAGGCCGGGCGCCACGACGGAGGCCGCGACCGCGTAGGCGGCGGTCGTGGGCATCCCCATCCCGAGCAGGATCGAGATGCACATGGCGAAGAAGAGCGCGAGAAGCTGGCTGACGCCCGCGAGGCCGAGCAGCAGGTTCGAGAACCGCGCGCCGACACCGGTCAGCGAGATGACGCCAACGATGATGCCCGCGCAGGCGCAGACCGCGGTGATCTGGATGGCCATGATGCCGGCCAGTTCGAACGCCTTGACCACCGAGCGCGGTCCCATGCGGTAGGGCGTCAGCCAACTCACCACCGCCGCCGATATAGTCGCCAGCGTGCCCGCCCTGATCACCGAGTAGCCCATGAAGAGCGCCGAGACCAGAATGATGATCGGCAGGAACAGGTAGACTCGCCGGGCCATTTCGCGGAACTTCGGGAGTTCGTCCTCGCGCATGCCGCGCATTCCGAGTTTCGCGGCCTCGAAATCCACCATGAAGTAGACTGACACGAAGTAGAGGATCGCCGGGATGATCGCCGCGATGGCGATGTCGGTATAGGGGATGCCGGTGATCTCGGCCATGATGAACGCGCCGGCGCCCATGATCGGCGGCATGATCTGCCCGCCGGTTGAGGCGGCTGCTTCGACGGCGCCTGCGGTCGTGTTTCGGTAGCCGACCTTCTTCATCAGCGGAATGGTGAGCGAGCCGGTAGCGACGACGTTGCCGGCCGACGTGCCGTTGATCATTCCCATCAGGCCCGAGGCGAAGATCGCCACCTTGGCCGGGCCGCCCCGCGCGCGTCCAGCGCAGGCGAAGGCGAAATTCACGAAGTAGTCGCCGACCTTGGAGGCCTGCAGGAAGGCGGCGAAGATGATGAAGAGAATGATGTAGGTCGAGGAGACGGCGGTGGTCGGTCCGAGGATGCCGACGTCGGTGTAGATCTGGCTGAAGAAGCGTTGCCAGCTGATCGGCGGCGAGTTGAGAAAGCCCGGAAGATACTGGCCGGTGAAGACGTAGGCCAGAAAGACGAGCGAAATGACCACCAGCGCCAGCCCGGCGACCCGGCGGGTCAGTTCCATGATCAAGAGCGTGCCTGCGATCGCCGCCAGCGAAATGCCAATCGGCGCGAAGGGCGTTCCGGTCGAGTTCCGCATCAGCGTGCCGTATATCGTGATGAGATAGACCGCGACCGCCACGCCGCAAATCGTCAGCAGGACGTCCGGCGCGGCAAAGCGGTCTCGCGGCCGGCGATCCGTCCAGGAGATTAGGATGCCGCCGATGGTCGCGACTAGGAGCGGCGCTCCGAAGAGCCAGACCTCCCGGAAACGCAGCGTCTCGTCCATGCCGTTCCACATTAGCCCGCCGGCAATCTGAAACCCGAACCAGATCGCCACGCCCGTGGCGAAGGCTGCAGGGATCATCAGCGCCTTGGCGGCGTAATCGAACGCGGACGTCTCGTCCCCTGCTTCTTCCGCGAAGCGCGCCCCGGCGAAGAGGAGGAAGCCAAGGCCGAGCGCGCCGGCGACATGGACGATGCGGAAGTTCCAGGTCTCCATCGGCAGTGACGGAAGGAACGGGATCCGGATGCCGGTCAAGTCCTCGATCGACAGCCCGTTGAGCGCCGCCATGTGGAAGAAAGCGTAGACCGCGGCGAAGGTGGCGAAGAGCAAGTATCGCCACCCGTCGAACAGCCGACGGTTGCTCTCGATCGGCTCCTCATCGACGCCTTCGGCGACGACGACCTGGGGCTCGGCTGAAGCGTTGGTCATCGTCGTTCCTCCCGATTTTTTGTTTCGGCACGTTAGCGCGGCAGGGACCGCGCGGCAACGCTACGAAAACGGGCCGCGCCCGGAGTGGGTGCGGCCCGCATTGCGCCTCGGGTTTCGGCGGCGTCAGCTTCCGTGGATCATGTCGGCGGGGATCGACGCGCCGTTCTCGTTGAACCATCGTGCCGCTCCGGGGTGCCACATCAGGACGTTGTTCTTGTCCCAGTGCTCCGGCAGGGTCTCGGCGGCGGAGGAGTGAATGTTCACCATCCGCGCGTTGTCCTCCATGGCGATGCGGGTGGCCTCGTAGACGAAGCTTTCGGGCAGGTCGCAGTTGGCGACGGCGAAGTTCCACATCGCCACAGACTTCATGTCCTCGGTCAGGGTCTGGTAGGTGTCGGCGGAGACGTCATACTCTGCGACCGGGAAGTTCGCCGTGACGGTGGCGAGTTCCTCGTCGGTGAAGCCGATGACGCTGATGTCGGTCTGCACTTCGAGCTGGCTGACCGTCGGGATCGGCACGCCGGCCGCGAAGCCGATCGCGTCGATGAGCCCGTCCTGAAGCTGGCCGCCGAGGTCGTCCCAGCCGCCATTGCGCCGCTCGAAGCCGACGCCGAGCGCCTCGAGCATCGCCGGGAAGTAGGTGTCCGCGCTCGATCCGGCCGGACCAAAGCCGATCACGGTGCCGTCGGGGATCTCCGAGAGCGTGGTGATGCCCTCCGACGCGAGCGCCGCCATGTGGAACGGCGTCTGGTACATCGGAAACATCGCGCAGACGTTGTCCATGGCGAGGCCGGGCGCGATCGGGTTGGTTCCGGCGAGGGATTCTGCCGCCGGGCCCAGCGTCGTCAGACCGAAGGCGAGGTCGCCGTTGTGGACGAGCGCCATGTTTTGCATCGGGCCGCCGGTGACTTCGCCGGCGCCGGTGAGGCCGAGTTCCTCGGCGACGAGGTTGGCCCAGCCCGAGCCGTAGACGAAGAAGGTGCCGCCCTGGCTCGCGGTGCCGACGGTGAAGCTCTCGGGCCAGCCTTCGCGATCCTGGGCGCCGACCGTTGTGGCCGTCAGAGCCAAGGCGGCGCCTGTTGCGACGAGTTTCAAGGTGTTCACTGTTTCCTCCGCTGATGTGTTTCCGAGCGCGAAGTTATGCGATTTCGCGGCGGTGTCAAAAGGGACCGCAACTGGCGGCCGAGGACCGGCGTTCGAACAAGGTCTCAGGCGAAGACCGCGTCGACCGCGCGGCGGCTCGCCTCGACGATCCGGTCCGCCTCGGACCGCGTCAGGCAGAGCGGCGGGGCGAAGCCGATGATATCGCCCTCTGGCATCGCGCGGGCGATCACGCCCTCGGCGAGCAGCGCGGCGACCGCGCGCGGGCCGACCTTTTCGCTGGTGTCGAAGAACCGCCGGCCGTCGCGGTCGGCGACGAGCTCTACGGCGCAGAGCAGGCCCTCGCCGCGGATGTCGCCGACATAGGCGTGCCCGCCGAGCGCGTCGATCAGCGCCGCCTTGAAATAGGCGCCGGTTTCGCCGGCGTTCGCCACCAGCCCGAGGCTGTCCACGAGCTGGAGGTTGGCGATCCCGGCGGCGGCGCCGATGGGATGGGCGGAGTAGGTCCAGCCGTGCCCGATCGGACCAGTCTCGTCGGTCCCTTGCTCGAGCACCTTCCAGACCCGGTCGCCGACGATCGAGCCCGAGAGCGGCGCGTATGCGGAGGTCAGGCCCTTTGCGATGGTGATGATGTCGGGCTTTATCCCATAGTGGTCCGAGCCGAACATCGAGCCCAGGCGGCCGAAGGCGGTCACCACCTCGTCGGCGATGAGCAGGATGTCGTGGCGGGCCAGGATCGGCTGGATCGCCTCCCAGTAGCCGGCCGGCGGCGGCACGAGGCCGCCTGTGCCAAGGGCGGGCTCGCCGATGAAGGCGGCGATGGTGTCGGCGCCCTCGCGGTCGATCAGCGCCTCGAGCTCGGCCGCGCAATGGGCGACGAAGGCGGCCTCGGACTGCGCGGGGGCGGCGCGGCGGTAGTAGTAGGGGGCCTCGGTGTGCAGGACCTGCGGCATTGGCAGGTCGAACTTGCGGTGGAAGAGGCCTAGCCCGGTCAGCGAGCCGGTCATCAGCCCCGAGCCGTGGTAGCCACGCCAGCGGGAGATGATCTTCTTCTTCTGCGGCCGGCCGAGGATGTTGTTGTAGTACCAGATCAGCTTGACGTTGGTCTCGTTGGCGTCCGAGCCGCCGAGGCCGAAGTAGACCTTGGACATGCCCGCCGGCGCGCGCTCGAGGATCATGTGGGCGAGCGTGATCGAGGCCTCGGTGCCGTGGCCGACATAGGCGTGGTAATAGGCGAGCTCGCGGGCCTGGGCGGCGATGGCCTCGATGATCTCGGCGCGCCCGTAGCCGACGTTCACGCAGTAGAGCCCGGCGAAGGCGTCGAGCAGGCGGCGTCCGTCGCGGTCCTCGATCCAGACGCCTTCGCCGCCGGTGATGATGCGGCTCGGCGTCTCGCCGCGGGCGTGCTGGGCGAGGTGGGTCGAGGGGTGGAAGAAGCTCTCGCGATCCCAGAGGGCGAGTTGGTCGTTGGTCAGCATGGGTCGGCTCCTCTCGGGGTGTGTTACACCCCCATAACACGCGTGCAATTCGGGTTATCCCGTTGAAATCGAACGCGTTAATCTTCGATAATTCTTCCCTAACGCCGTCATGCCCAGTCCCGGCAGACGTACTTGATGTCGGTGAAGGCCTCGAGTCCGTGGCGGGCGCCCTCGCGGGCGAGTCCCGATTGCTTCATGCCGCCGAAGGGGATCGGCGCGCCGGTGACCTTGGTGCGGTTTACCGCGACCATGCCGAAGGCGAGCGCGCGGCTCAGGCGGTAGATCCGCCGCGGGTCGCGCGCGTGCAGGTAGGCGACAAGCCCGTATTCGGTGGCGTTGGCGCGGGCCACGGCCTCGTCCTCGCCGTCGAAGGCCGTGATGGCGGCGACCGGGCCGAAGGTCTCCTCGCGCATGACCAGCGCGTCGGGGGGCACATCGGCCAGCACCGTCGGCTCGTAGAAGAGCGGTCCCAAGGCAGAGCGCCTGCCGCCCGCGAGCAGCCGCGCGCCCCGCGCCAGCGCGTCGGCGACATGCTCCTCCTGCTTGGCGACGGCCTTCTCGTTCATCAGCGGGCCCAGGTCGCAATCGTCGAGCCCGGGCCCGAGCGTGAGCGCCCGGGTCCGCGCGGCGAAGGCCGCGCAGAAGCCGTGGTAGGCCGGCCGCTCGATCAGAAACCGGTTGGCGCCGAGGCAGTCCTGGCCGGTGGTGGCGAACTTGGCCTTGATCGCCTCGTCGACCGCCTGGTCGAGGTCGGCCTCGGCGAACACCAGGAACGGCGCGTGGCCGCCGAGCTCGAGCACCAGCCGTTTCACGGTGTCCGCCGAGCGGCGATAGAGCAGCTTGCCGATCTCGGTCGAGCCGGTGAAGCTGAGCGCCCGGACACGGGGGTCGGTCAGCCAGGGCTCGACGATCGTGGGCGCGTCGCCGGTGACCACGTTGAAGACCCCGGCCGAAACGCCGGCGCGCTCGGCGAGCTCGGCCAGCGCCAGCGCCGAGAACGGCGTCTCGGCGGAGGGATGGGCGACCACGGTGCAGCCGGCGGCCAGCGCCGCGCCGGCCTTGCGGGTCAGCATGGCGGAGGGGAAGTTCCAGGGCGTGATCAGCGCCGCCACCCCCACCGGCTCACGCCAGAGTTCGACCTCGGCGTCGGGCAGGTGCGAGGTGACGCTCTCGATGTTCGGGCGCTTCGCCTCCTCGGCGTAGAACTCGAGAAAGGAGGCGGCGTAGTCGATCTCACCGCGCGCCTCCGAGAGCGGCTTGCCCTGCTCGCGGGTCATGATGCGGGCGAGATCCTCGCGGTGGTCGCGCATCAGCTCGAACCAGCGGCGCAGCCGCGCGGCGCGCTCCTGCGGCAGCGCGCCGGACCAGGCCGGGAATGCGGCGGCGGCGGCGTCGACCGCCGCGGCGCTCTCGGCCGCGGAGAGGCAGGCGACGCGGCCGATCTCGCCGCCCGTCGCCGGATCGGTCACCGCGAGCGCGCGCCCGTCGCCGGCGGCGACCCAGCGGCCGCCGACATAGGCGAAGCTGCGCGCCAGCGCCCGGTCGGCGAGGCCCGACATCAGGTCGTCGGCGAGGCTCTCGGTCTGCGGGGCGGCGGCGGGCATGGCGGATCCTCCGGCATCTTGGGCGGCATGGTTGCGTTCGCCGGCATTCTGACGGCGCGCGGGCGAGGGAGTCACCGAAGTCGGGCGGCGGCGCGGAGAATTCCTCTGCAATCGCGCCGAAGGGGCGTCAATCCGTCCGGCCGGGTCCGGCCAGCGCCTCCAGCGGCGGCGGGGACGCCTTCACGTCCTTGGTCACCACGTAGGTGAAGTAGCGGCGCATGCCGACCCGCGCGGCCAGCAGGGCGTCGATGAGCCGCTGGTAGCTGTCGATGTCGCGGGTGATCACCTGGAGGAGGTAGTCGTAGCCGCCGCCGAGCGCCCAGGCGGCGGTGATCTCGTCGTGACGGGCGACCGCGCTCTCGAAGGCCTGGAAGGTCTCCGGCCGGTGGCTCTCGAGCTCGACCGTCACGAAGACGACCACGTGCGGCGCGACCCTGGCCAGCGCCACCTCGGCGCGGTAGCCGCGGATCAGTCCGGCCTCCTCGAGCCGCCGCATCCGCTCCCAACAGGGCGTGGCGGAGAGGTTCACGCGGCGGGCGAGCTCGGTCTTGGAGATGCGCCCCTCGCGCGCGAGGATCGCCAGGATGCGCAGGTCTCGGTCGTCGAGGGCGAGGCGGGGCATCGGGCGGGGTCCGTCCTGGTCGGGGCGCGGGCCGGTCGCGGCGCGGGTCGATCCGGGCCGGCCGGGGTCCCCAGTCTTGCCAATTGTTGTGATCGGAGGCAAGGTCGCGATCATGACAATCTGGCCGCCCGAGCGCGAAACCCTGAGCCGACCGGCCTATCGGGCGCTGGCGCAGGCGCTGGTGCGCGCGATCGAGGCGGGCGAGGTGCGGCCGGGTGACCGGCTGCCGACGCACCGCGACCTCGCCTATCGGCTTGGTCTCAGCGTGCAGACGATCAGCCGCGCCTACGAGGAGCTGACGCGGCTCGACATCATCTCGGGCGAGGTCGGCCGCGGCACCTTCGTGCGCGCCGGGGCGGTGGAGAGCTCGACGCCCTGGCACCGGATCGGCGGCGGCGATCCGGTGATCGACTGCTCGATGCTGACCCCGGTCAGTGACGAGATCCATGGCGCGCGGATGCGCGCGACGCTGGCGGCGCTGGCCGAGGACCTGCCGCCCGAGACGCTGGTGTCGTTCCGGCCCCGGGCGACGCTGGAGCGGCACCGGCGGGCGGCGCCGCGCTGGCTGGCGCTGTGCGGCTTGGTCGTCCGGCCCGAGCTGGTGCTGCCGACCAACGGCAACACCGCGGCGATGACGGTGGCGCTGATGTCGGCGGCGGGTCCCGGCGATGTGGTCGCCACCGAGGAGCTGGGACATCACACGCTGCCGGCGCTGGCGCGTTATCTGGGGTTGCGGCTGGTGGGGCTGCCGGTGGACGCCGAGGGGGTCGAGCCCGAGGCGCTGCAGCGCGCCTGCGCGGCCGGCGGGGTGAAGGCGCTGCATCTGCTGCCCAACGGGCTCAACCCGATGGCGCGGCTGATGGGGGCCGAGCGGCGGCGCGCGATCGTCGAGATCGCCCGGCGCCACGACGTGATCATCGTGGAGAACGACGCCGGCGGGCCGCTGCAGGCGGGCCGGCCGCGCCCGATCGCGAGCCTCGCGCCCGAACGCACGTTCTATCTGACCGGGTTCAGCAAGTGCCTGATGCCGGGGCTGCGCTACGGGTATCTGGTGATGCCCGAGACGCTGGTCTCGGCGGCGGTCAACCGGCACATGGTGACCAACTGGATGGCGACGCCGCTGATCGCGGAGATCTCGACGCGGATGATCGAGGACGGCGCGGCGGAGGAGCTGCTCGAGTGGCAGCGGGCCGCGCTGGCGCGGCGCAACCGCATCGCCGCGCGGGCGCTGCGCGGGATCGAGCATGCGGCGACGCCCAACGGGCTGCATGTCTGGCTGCCGGCGCCCGGGGCCTGGACCGAGGAGGCGCTGGTGGCCCACGCACGCCACCGGGGCGTCGCGGTCGCCGCCGGCGCGGCCTTCGCGATCGGCGAGCCGGCGCGGCGGCGGGGCCTTCGGGTCAGCCTCGGCGGGGCCTCCGCTGACGGCCTGGCGCGCGGTCTGGAGGTGCTGGCGCGGCTGGTCCGCGACCAGCCGGAGCCGGCGCTGCTGGCGATGTAGGCGCGCGGCCCATCCGGATTGTAATGGTTCAATTCTGGAATTGACATGGTTTTGTCTCTGTTTCAGGGTCAGGGCCGATAGCCGCCGCGCGGGACCCCCGCAGGCGGCGGGGGCCTGCATATCGCAAGCGCCGAGGGCGCGCGGTTCTAATCCGGTTCCGGCCGGATCCGGCGCGTTTCCGCGCCCCCACACCGATGTCCGATGGTCCGCGGGCGCGCCCGGCGGCGGGACATGACGCAAGCAGATGACGCAAGCAGACAGGAGACCACACCCATGACGGCAAGACTGTTCAATCTCATCGGCGCGAGCGCCGTAGCGATCGCGGCGGCCGCGGCGGCGCAGGCGGAAACCTGGCGCTACGCCACCGAGGAGGCCGCCGCGACGGACGTGCAGAACGTCTTCGCGCAGAAGTTCAAGGAGGAGATCGAGGCCAACTCCGACCACGAGGTGCAGCTCTTCCCGTTCGGAACGCTGGGCGAGTCCGACGACATCATGGAGCAGGCCAAGGCCGGCATCCTGCAGTTCGTCGACCAGTCGCCGGGCTTCACCGGCGCCACGATCCCCGAGGCCCAGGTGTTCTTCGTGCCCTACCTGATGCCGCAGGACCACGAGACGCTCGTCACGTTCTTCCGCGAGTCGAAGGCCATCAACGAGACCTTCCCGGAGCTCTACGCCGCGCAGGGTCTGGAGCTGCTGACCATGTTCCCCGAGGGCGAGGTCTGCATGACAACCCAGGAGGAGGTGCGCAGCCCCGCCGACCTCAACGAGGTCAAGTTCCGGGTGATGACCAATCCGCTGCTGGTGGAGAGCTACAAGGCGTTCGGGGCCACGCCGACGCCGCTGCCCTGGGGCGAGGTCTACGGCGCGCTCCAGACCGGCATCATCCAGGGCCAGGAGAACCCGGGCTTCTTCCTGGAATCGACCAAGATCTACGAGGTGACCGACGTCATCACCTGCATCGGCCACAACAACTTCACCACCGCGGTGATGGCCAACAAGGCGTTCTTCGACGGGCTGAGCCCGGAGGACCAGGAGCTGGTGCGCAACGCCACCACGGCGGCCTTCGACTACATCGTTGAGTACCAGAAGGGCCTGCACGAAGAAGCGCTGGCCAACATCCAGGCGGCCAAGCCCGACATGGTGATCAACGTGCTCTCCGAGGAGGAGCGCGCGCCCTTCGAGGCCGCCGCCGCCGACGTGGAGGCGGCCTTCGTCGAGATGACCGGCGAGGGCGGCAATGCGCTGCTCGAGCAGATGAAGGCCGACGTCGAGGCCGTTCAGGACTGAGGCTCGAGGCTCCGGGCGCGCCTGCGCCCGGAAGCCCCGGCGGCCATGGGAAGGAGCCCGGCTTGAGCGAGCACGCAGCGGCTAGGACGCCGGCGGGAGCCGGACGCACGAAGAAGCAGCGGGCGGAGACCTCGCTCCCCGGGCCGCTCGGCCTCATCGACGCGGCGATCGCGCGGATCGAGGCGGTGATGCTGGCCGCAGGCGTGCTGCTGATGGCTGCGAACACGGTCGCCAACGTCGTCGGCCGTTTCGTCTTCCAGTCGAGCATCTACTTCACCGAGGAGCTCAACTCGATTCTTATCGTGCTGATCACCTTCGCGGGCATCAGCTACGCCGCCCGGCATGGGCGACACATCCGCATGTCGGCGATCTTCGACGCGCTTCCCGTGCCGGCCCGCCGGGTGATGATGATCGTGATCGCGGCCGTGACAGCGGTCTTCATGTTCGCGCTGGCCTGGTACGCGACCGGCTACATCATCACGCTCGCCGGACAGGGCCGGGTGCTGCCGGCGCTGCAGATCCCGGTCTGGGTCACCTATCTCTGGGTGCCGGTCGGCTTCTTCATGACCGGGCTCCAGTACGCGCTGACCGCCATCAAGAACGTCACCGACCCAGACATCTGGCTCTCGACCCTGGTGCTCGAGGGCTACAGCGACGACGAGCGGGAGATCTGAGCCATGGCCGCGACCATCATGCTGACCATGATCGCGCTGCTGCTGCTGGGCTTTCCGATGATGATCCCGCTGATCGCCGGGGCGACGGTGGGGTTCGTCGCGATGTTCGGCGACCTCGGCCAGGTGGAGACCATGGTCCAGCAGATCCTGGCCGGCATCCGGCCCGCCTCGCTGATCGCGGTGCCGATGTTCATCTTCGCCGCCGACATCATGACCCGCGGCCAGTCGGCGGGGCGGCTGATAGATATGGTGATGGCTTTCGTAGGCCATGTGAAGGGCGGGCTCGCGGTCTCGACGGCGGCCGCCTGCACGATGTTCGGCGCGGTCTCGGGCTCGACGCAGGCGACGGTGGTCGCGGTCGGCTCGCCGCTGCGTCCGCGCATGCTCAAGGCCGGCTACAAGGACAGCTTCGTGCTGGCGCTGATCGTGAACGCCTCCGACATCGCGTTCCTGATCCCGCCCTCGATCGGGATGATCATCTACGGGGTGGTGTCGAACACCTCGATCGCGGAGCTGTTCATCGCCGGCATCGGGCCGGGACTGCTGATCCTGGTGCTGTTCTCGATCTACTCGATGATCTACGCGGTGCGCCACAACGTGCCGACCGAGCCAAAGGCGAGCTGGGGCGAACGCGCCCGGGCGGTGCGGACGGCGGTCTGGCCGCTCGGCTTTCCCGCGATCATCATCGGCGGCATTTACGGCGGCGTGTTCAGCCCCACCGAGGCGGCGGCGGCCTGTGTGCTCTACGCGCTGATCCTCGAGATGGCGGTGTTCCGCTCATTGTCGTTCGCGGACGTCTACGACGCGGCCAAGTCCACCGGCCTGATCACCGCGGTGGTGTTCATCCTCGTGGGCGCGGGCGCGGCGTTTTCCTGGATCATCTCCTTCGCGCAGATCCCCCAGGCGATTCTTGGCGCGGTGGGCGTGGCCGACATGGGTCCGACCGGGGTCCTCTTCGTGATATCGATCGCCTTCTTCATCGGCTGCATGTTCGTCGACCCGATCGTGGTGATCCTGGTGCTGGTGCCGATCTTCGCGCCGGTGGTGAAGGATGTCGGGCTCGACCCGGTGCTGGTCGGCACGATCATCGTGCTGCAGGTCGCCATCGGCTCGGCGACGCCGCCCTTCGGCTGCGACATCTTTACGGCGATCGCGGTGTTCAAGCGCCCCTACATGGAGGTGGTGCGCGGCACGCCGCCCTTCATCATGATGCTGCTCGGCGTCTCGGTGGCGCTGATCTATTTCCCGCAGATCGCGCTCTTCCTGCGCGACCTGGCGTTCAACTGAGGCGGGGCGGTGTTCCGGCGCATCATCGCGGCCTATGACGGCTCGGTCGGCGCGGCGGCGGCGGTGACCACCGCGGCCGGCGTCGCGCGGCTCGCCGGGGCGGAACTGATCGTGCTGACGATCTTCCGCCATCACAGTCTGCTCGAGGCGTCGTTCTCCTACGACCGTCCCGACGAGGACGGGAACATCGACGACATCATGCGCGCCCACGCCGACGCGGTGGGCGAGGCCGGGCGGCGGCTGGCGCAGGAGGCGGGCGTGGAGACGGTGCGGGTCTTCGTCAAGGCCGGCCAGCCGGCGCGCAGCATCGCGGCCTTCGCCAAGGACCACGACGCCGACCTGATCGTGGTGGGAAGCCGCGGCCTCGGCTCGGTCGAGGGCTTCCTCGTGGGCAGCGTCTCGCACAAGGTGACGGGTCTTGCGGAGTGTCCGGTCCTTGTCGTGTGAACCCAGGCACGGCGGCGGCGCGCCGGCGCGCGGGTTGCCGCGGCTGGGCCTGATCCTGCTTGCGACCGACCTGACCACCGAGCGCGACGTCGCCCGGCTGATCGGCCCGGAGGAGGCGGCGATCCATGCGACCCGGGTAGCCTACGAGAACCCGACGACGCCGGAGAACCTGCAGCGCATGGCGCCGCGGCTCGCGGAGGCGGCGGCGCTGCTGGCGCCGGGCGCGCCGCTCGCGGCGATCGCCTATGCCTGCACGGCCGCCTCGGTGGTGATCGGACCGGACGCGGTCGCTGCGGCGATCGGCGCGGGGCGGCCGGGGGTTGCGGTGATCACGCCGGTCGAGGCGGCGCTGCGCGGGCTCGCGGCGCTGGGCGCGCGGCGGATCGCGCTGCTGACGCCCTATCTTGAGGCGACGACGCGCCCGGTGGTCGCGCATCTCGAACGCGAGGGCCTGACGGTGGTGCAGGCGACCGCGCTGGGCCTCGCGGACGACCGAGAGATGGCCGCGGTCGCGCCGGAGGTCATTCGCGCCGCGGCGGCGCGGGCCGATCATCCGCAGGCGCAGGCGCTCTTCATCTCCTGCACGGCGCTGCCGGCGCTGGCGGAGGCCGGCGCGATCGAGGCCGCGCTCGGCAAGCCGGTGGTGACCTCCAACCAGGCCTGCGTCTGGGAGATGCGGCGGGCGGCGGGGCTGGCGCGGCCGATCGAGGGCTACGGGCGGCTCTTCGGCTGCGCGCCCGCGGAGGCGGCGCCGTGAGGGTAGGTCTCGCGGAGATCGAGGCGGCGCGCGCGCGCATCGCCGGCGCGGTCCGGGCGACGCCGGTGGACGCCTCGCAATCCCTGGGCGAACGCGCGGGCGTTCCGGTCTGGCTCAAGCACGAGCACCATCAGCACACCGGCAGCTTCAAGCTGCGCGGCGCGACCAACGCCGTGGCGCAGCTCGACCCGGCGGCGCGGGCGCGCGGCGTGGTGGCGGCCTCCACCGGCAACCACGGCCGGGCGCTGGCCTACGCCGCGCGCGCCGCCGGCGTGCGCGCGGTGGTGTGCATGTCGCGGCTGGTGCCGGGCAACAAGGTCGCGGCCATCAAGGCGCTGGGCGCGGAGGTGCGCATCGTCGGGGCGAGCCAGGACGACGCCCAGATCGAGGTGGACCGGCTGGTGGCCGAGGAAGGGCTGGAGATGATCCCGCCCTTCGACGACCCGCGTGTCGTCGCCGGGCAGGGCACGCTGGGGCTGGAGATGCTCGAGGCGGTTCCCGACCTCTCGTGTGCTCTGGTCCCGCTCTCGGGCGGCGGGCTGATCGCTGGGGTCGCGGCGGCGCTCAAGGCGCGGCGGCCGGGGATCCGCGTGGTGGGGGTCTCGATGGCGCGCGGCGCGGCGATGGCGGCGAGCCTCGACGCGGGCCGGCCGGTGCAGGTCGAAGAGCTGCCGACGCTCGCGGATTCGCTGGGCGGCGGGGTTGGGCTCGACAACCGGGTGACCTTCGCGATGGTGCGCGATCTGGTGGACGAGGTGGTGCTGCTCTCGGAGGCGGAGATCGCCGCGGGCGTGCGCCACTGCTACGCCGAGGAGCGGCAGGTGGTCGAGGGGGGCGGCGGCGTCTGCGCGGCGGCGCTGCTGGCGGGCCGGGTCGCGCCCGAGGGGCCGACGATGGCGCTGCTCACGGGGGCCAACATCGACATGGGTCTGCATCTGCGCATCGTCCGTGGCGAGGACGTCGACCTGATGGCGGAGGGCTGAGCGCATGGCGGTGCGGGTTCTGAACGAGACCGAGCTTCGCGCCGCGGCGCCGCTCGATCTCGGCGTGGTCGACGCGATCGAGGCGGGGTTCCGGGCGCTCGCCGGGGGGCGGGTGGTGATGCCGCCGATCCTGTCGATGGAGATCGCCGAGGCCAACGGCGAGGTGGACGTCAAGACCGCCTATGTGCCGGGCGTGGACAGTTTCGCGATCAAGATCTCGCCGGGCTTCTTCGACAACCCCAGGCTGGGGCTGCCGTCGACCTCGGGGCTGATGGTGCTGTTCTCGGCCGCGACCGGGCGGGTGGAGGCGCTGCTGCTGGACAACGGATACCTCACCGACGTGCGGACCGCGGCGGCCGGCGCGGTGGCGGCCCGGCGCCTCGCGCGCGCGGACGCGGCGACGGCGGCGATCCTCGGCGCGGGCGTGCAGGCGCGGCTGCAGCTGCGCGCGCTGGCGCTGGTGCGGCCGATCCGGCGGGCGGTCTTCTGGGCGCGCGATCCGGCGAAGGCGGAGGCGGCGGCGGGTGAGATGGGCGCGGCGCTGGGGATCGAGGCGTGGGCCGAACCGGACGCGGCGTCAGCGGTGGCGGGAGCGGACGTGGTGGTGACGACCACGCCGGCGCGCGCGCCGATCCTGATGGCCGACTGGCTGCGGCCGGGCCAGCATGTCACGGCGATGGGGTCGGATCAGCACGCCAAGAACGAGCTCGATCCCGCCTGTCTCGCGCGGGCGCGCTACGTCGCCGACCGGCTGTCGCAGACGCGGGCGCTGGGCGAGCTGCGCGCAGCGATCGACGCGGGCGTCGTCGCGGCGGACGCGCCGTTTTGCGAACTCGGCGCAGTGGTCGCGGGCGACGCGCCCGGGCGGACTTCCGACGACGAGATCACGATTGCCGACCTGACGGGGACGGGCGTACAGGACACGGTGATCGCCACGCTGGCCCGCGCCCGCGCCGAGAGCGTCGGCGCAGGGACCCTTTTCGAAAGCTGAGCCATGGCCACGATAGACACCTTCCGCTTCTCCGACGAGGAATACGAGACCCGGCTCGCGCGCACCCGGGCGGCGATGGAGAAGGCCGGCATCGACACGCTGATCACCTCGGATCCGTCGAACATGGCGTGGCTGACCGGCTATGACGGCTGGTCGTTCTACGTGCACCAGGCGGTGGTGATCGGACCCGTGGGCGATCCGGTCTGGTTCGGGCGCGAGCAGGACGGGCAGGGCGCGCTCCGGACCTGCTACATGAGCGAGCCCGACATCATCGGCTACCCCGACTACTTCGTGCAGTCACCCGACGTGCATCCAATGGACTATCTCGCGGCCAAGCTGACCGAGCGGAGCTGGCACACCGGACGGATCGGGGTCGAGATGGACAACTACTGGTTCTCGGCCAAGGGCTTTCGCGCGCTGAGCGCGGGCTTGCCGGAGGAGCCGGTGGACGCGACCAACCTGGTGAACTGGCTGCGCGGGGTGAAGTCGGCGGCCGAGCTCGACCGGATGCGCAAGGCGGCGCGCATCGTGGAGCGCATGCACGCGCGCATCGCCGAGAAGATCGAGCCGGGGATCCGCAAGTGCGACCTCGTCGCCGACATCTGGGACGCGGCGCTGCGCTACGACGAGGAGTGGGGCTACGGCGGCGACTATCCCGCGATCGTCCCGCTGCTGCCGTCGGGGACCGACGCCGCCGCGCCGCACCTGACCTGGGACGACAAGCCGATGAAGACCGGCGAGGGCACGTTCTTCGAGATCGCCGGCTGTTTCCGTCGCTACCATTGTCCGCTCAGCCGCACGATCTTTCTCGGAAAGCCGCCGCAGGACTTCCTCGACGCGGAGAAAGCCGTGCTCGAGGGCATGGAGGCGGGACTGGAGGCGGCCAAGGCGGGCAACGTCTGCGAGGACATCGCCAACGCCTTCTTCGACGTCCTGAACAAGTACGGGATCGTCAAGAACAACCGCACCGGCTATCCGATCGGGCTGAGCTATCCGCCCGACTGGGGCGAGCGGACCTGCTCGCTGCGCCCGGGCGACCGCACCGAGCTCCGGCCCGGCATGACCTTCCACTTCATGACCGGGCTCTGGATGGAGAACTGGGGCTTCGAGATCACCGAGAGCATCGTGATCGGCGAGAGCGGGCCAGAGATCCTCGCCGACGTGCCGCGCCGGCTGCTCGTCAAGGACTGAGGCGATGCTTGCGACCCGGCCCGTCAACCCGATCGCGCCGACGATCCCCTTCGACGAGGACGGGGCGCATCATGGCTTCCTGCGGCTGCCCTACAGCCGGAACGACAGCGCATGGGGCTCGGTGATGATCCCGATCACCGTGATCCGCAACGGCGACGGACCGACCGCGCTGCTGACTGGCGCCAACCACGGCGACGAGTACGAGGGGCCGGTGGCGCTTCAGGCGCTGACGAGCGAGCTCGATCCCACCTCGATCCACGGGCGGGTGATCATCGCGCCCTTCATGAACGCGCCGGCGTTCGCAGCGGCGACGCGCACCTCGCCGCTCGACGGCGTCAACCTCAACCGCATCTTCCCCGGTCGCCCGGACGGCTCGCCCACCGAGAAGATCGCCGACTATTTCAACCACACGCTCGCGCCGATGGCCGACTACGTGCTCGACTTCCATTCGGGCGGCAAGACGCTCGACTTCCTGCCCTTCGCCGCCGCCCACCGGCTCGAGGCGGCGCGGCAGGAGGAGGCGTGCATCGCCGCGATGCAGGCGTTCAACGCGCCCTATTCGATGGTGCTGCTGGAGATCGACAACGTCGGCATGTTCGACACCGCGGTGGAGAGCCTCGGCAAGGTGTTCGTGTCCACCGAACTCGGCGGCGGCGGCACCGCGACGGCGCGCTCGATCGGAATTGCGCGCCGGGGCGCGCGCAACTTCCTGATCCACGCGGGCATCCTTGACGGCGCGCCGGAGACCGGGCCGAGCGTGTCGCTCGACATGCCCGACGGCGACTGCTTCGTCTTCGCCGAACAGCACGGGCTGGTCGAGCCGCTGGTCGACCTGGGCGAGACGGTCGAGCGTGGCCAGGCGATCGCGCGGATCTGGCCGACAGGGCGCACCGGGGTCGGGGCGGTCGAGTGCCGCGCCCGTCGGAGCGGTCTGCTGACGGCGCGGCACTTTCCCGGGCTGATCAAGCCCGGCGACTGCTGCGCGGTCGTGGCGGTTCCCGGCTGAGCGGCGGCGCGGGATGCGGGCGCTGATCCAGCGCGCGAGCGGCGCGCAGGTGGCGATAGCAGGCCGGGTCGTCGGCGAGATCGGGCAGGGGCTCGTCGTCTTCGTCTGCGCCATGCGCGGCGACGGGCCCGCGGAGGCCGACCGGCTCGCGCGACGGACGGCGGCGCTACGGATCTTCCGCGACGAGGCGGGCCGGATGAACCGCTCGGTGGTCGACGTTGGCGGCGCGGCGCTGGTGGTCAGCCAATTCACCCTCGCGGCCGAGACCCGGGGCAACCGGCCCGGGTTTTCCGCCGCCGCCGATCCCGAGACCGGCGCGCGGCTCTACGCGCGCTTCGCCGCCGAGATCGCGGCGTTGGGCGTGCCGGTGGCCACCGGGGAATTCGGCGCGGACATGCAGGTGTCGCTGGTGAACGACGGGCCGGTGACGATCTGGCTCGACACGGAGGACCGCGCGGGACGCTAGGCGTCGTCGTCCGGCTTGTCGGGGCGACCCGACGACATCATCGCGGAAATCTTGAGGACGGCGAAGTAGACGACCATGGTGATGCAGATCACCGTGCCGATCAGGAGCACCTTGCCGTCGGTGGTGCTCGGCTCAATCACCGCCACTGCCGCGAGGCCGAGCAGGAAGCCGATCAGCGCCGGGACGCCGTGCTTGAGAATGTCGAAGGCCCAGAACATCGCGGCTACTCCCCGAACCGCACAAGCGTGCCGTTCTCGTCGAAGAAGTCGCGCAGGATCCCGACGAGCTTGTCCCAGCCGGCGGTCTCGTCGAAGCCGCCGTCCCACATCTCCTGATCGTTCTGGATCTTGTCGCGCCAGCGATCCAGCCAGAGCACGACCTCCTCGTAGGTGTCGGCCTCGGAAAGATCGACGACCAGCGCCGCCGAACCGGGTTCGAGGATCTTCTGGGTCGGAGCCCAGGCGATCAGCAGCGGGCCGCGCGCGCTCAGGTCGTAGGAGCCCACCGCGGCGCTGTAGCGCTCGAGGATGCGGATGGCGTTCTGCGACTGCACCAGCCCGTAATGCTCCACCGCGTCCTCGCAGGCGCTGTTGCGGTCGGCCGCGTTGAGCCGGTCGGCCATGCTGTCGGTCTCGATCGGCCAGATCGTCACCATCTGGTTGGCCGGCGCGGTGCCGACCTCGGAGGTGTGCGGCAGCGCGCTGAGATAGGCCTCGCAGATCATCAGGTGGCGGTCGCGGTCGAAGCTCGAGGCGCGGCGCTTGAACGCGAGGATGCCGTAGGCGGAGAATTCCTGGGGCGGGAACTGGGTCGGACCCGAGAACCCGCGCGTGGCGCTGACGATCGTGGGAAGAGCGCGGGTCGCGCGTCCTTCGGTGGGTGTCTTGAGCTCGAGGAACGGATTGGGTGTGTCGATCGCGAGGATCCGGCCGGCGATGGTCTCGTCCGCCGTCTCGCAGATGCAGGCCTCGGCCGCCCCGGCGCCGGGTTCGGCCAGCGCGCACCAGCCGACGTCGGTGACGCAGAGCGCGCGCGACTCCGCGCCGACGGCTCCCGCGACCGAGAGGCACGCGACCAGCGCCGCGAGCCCGGCCGCGCGGCGCACCCGCGTGGTTTCCCGTGAACCGTCCATGGCTCTCCCCCCTTTTCCGTGTCCCCGCCGGGACCTCGCCGCCTCCGGCTCCGTCCCGTCCTCCGCACCAGACATTGCACAGGTCTGCCAGCGGGCAAAGAACCTATCTCGGGCGGCTATTCGACCGGCTCCGGCAGGGCGGGCTCCGCGCCGATCGTCAGCGTCGCGCGCGCGTCGGACCAAGCGGCTTCGATCTCGGAGGCGGCCGCCTCGGGCGTCAGGTCGCCGTCGGCGAGCGCCACGGCCACGTCGTTGAGCTTCTCGCCCGCCTGCGGTCCGAGCACTTGGTCGAGGAAGAGCTGATGGTAGCGGCTCAGGGTCAGGTCGGTCGCGACGGCGGCGATGGCGGGGTCCGAGATGGCGTCGTCGGCCCCGGCGATGCTGGGCACAAGGTGGCCGAGGCGCGCGAGCTCGGTCTGCACCTCAAGGCCCGCGAGGCGTTCGAGCAGGTCGAGGGCCGGTTCCGGCGCGCCCTCGCGCAGCACCCATCCGTCGCTGCCGCCAGCGGTGATTTCACCGCCGGCGCCGAGATCGCTGGGCGGGAAGGGAATGCGCACGAGGGTCTCGGCGGCGCCTTCCGGGCCGCCGGGCCAGTTGCGGCTCATCTCGACATGCGCCCAGTCGCCGGTCAGCGTCATCGCCGTCCAGCCGCCGATGAAGGCCCGCACAGCCTCGGTGTTGGTCCGGTCGCGGTGATCGGCCGGGAACGGCTCGAGCGCGACCAGATCCTGCAGCCGGGCGCCCGCCTCCACGAACGTCGGCGCCTCGAAGCCTGCGCCGTCCTCGCCCGCGAGCGCGGTCTCGATGCCGTCGCGCCCGCCGATCGCCAGAGCCAGACCGGCCCAGTAGCTCGTCACCGGCCAGCGGTCGGCCCCACCAATCGATATCGGGATGACGCCGGCTTCCTTGAGGCGCGGCACGGCCGCGAGCAGGCCTTCCCAAGTCTCCAGCGAGGCCGCCTCGACGCCGGCGCGGTCGAGCAGGGTCCGGTTGGCCCAGAGGTTGACCAGCGACATGTTGGAGGGCGCGGCGTAGATGCGGTCGTCGATGGTGAGATTGGCGAGCGCGCCGGGCTTGTAGGTGAGCGCCCAGCCGGAGGCCATGGGATCGGTGAGATCGGTGGCGAAGCCCGCCTGCGCGATCGCCCGAAGATGCCCGCCGCCCCAGGTGAACAGAATGTCGGGCGGGGCGTCGGAGCCGAGCATCGCCAGAAGCCGGGCCTTGTATTCGGCGCCCGGGCGGGTGTCGAACTCGACGAGGTATCCGGGATGATCGGCCTCGAACTCGTCGGCCACCGCGCGCCAGACCGTCTCGACCTCCGGGTGGCGCGCAATCGAGGCGACCCGGATCGGCGTGGGCGCGGCGCCCGGGCCGAGCCGCGCGACCGCCGCGAGGCCGTGGATCGCCGCGCGCACCGCCGCGTCCTGCTCGCCGGCCAGCGCGGGCGACGCGGCGACCTCGACGAGCAGCCTGAGGGCCTCCGGGTCGAGATAGCCGGTCTCGGCGAGGCCGCCGCCGTCCTGGAAGGCGGAAATGGCGGCGCGGCTGCGGGGGCCGATGGCCCCGTCGAGCGCGCCGCCGTAGGTCCCGATTTCGGCGAGCAGCCTCTGCACGGCCATCCTGTGCTCGAGGCTCAGGTCGAGCCCGGCTTCGGCGGAAGCGAGCGCCGCGACATCGAGGATCGGCTCCTCGGGCGCGGCTTCAACGGCCGGCTCTTCGGCGGGCGTTTCGCCCGGAGCCGGCGTGAAGGCCTCCGTGGCCGCCTCCGCCGCGCGCGTCTCGGCCGCGAGGCGGGCCAGGGCGTCGATGTGGTCCAGCGCCAGGGCCGCGAACTTGCCCGCGGGGAACGCCGCGAGAAAGGCCTCGAAGACCGCCGGGTCCTCGCTGTTGCGGATCGAGAGCCAGCGCAGGGCCTCGAGGTCGTTCTGCGCGTCGGTGACGATCGAGCCGCTCGCCGCGACGCGGGTCTCGGCAAGAAGCGCGCTGTCGGGGATGAGGCGGCGAAAATGCGCCGCGGCGGCCTCGCGCTCGAGCGGGTTCTCGAAGCTCTGGACCACCTTCGCAAGCAGGCTCTCAAAGCTCTCGCCGGCGGCGGCGGGATCGGGCGGCCTCAGCCACGCCTCCCGGGTCATCGAGCTTTCGACCCAGGGGATCTGACCGCCGGTCAGGTCGATCACGGTGCGCCGGACGTGGCGGAAGATCTGCTCGACCTCGAGGCCCGGGCGGTCGATCCATTGCAGGAGCGCGGTCGTGAAGGGACTGTTCCCGTTCTCGCCGTCAAGCGCCACCTGGCCCGGAGCCGCCGAGAAGACGATCAGCAGGTCCTTGGTGGCGCGCGAGTTCCCGAACTCGTGGCTCGCCGCGCCGCCGCTCGCCAGGCCGGGTTCGACGCCGAGCGTCTGCTGGAACGGGTTGGTCCGGCAGGCGTCCATGATGAGCAGCGACAGTTCGGGCTCGACGAAGGCGAAGACGGAGTGCAGTCGCGACTCCTCGATGGCCGCCTCGCGCAGATCGTCGGGATCGTCGAGCCGGGCGTCGACCGAGAGCAGGTAGTTCTCGCCGTCGTGCTGCACCCCGTGGCCGGCGTAGAAGATCAGCACGACGTCGGCGCCCTCGCTGTCCTGCCCGAAGCGCAGGACAGCGGCCTCCATCTCGTCGCGCCCCAGATCGACGGCGGTCGTGACGTCGAAGTCGAGCGCGGCGAGCTTCCGGGAGATCGCCTCCGCGTCGTTGGTCGGGTTCGGCAGGGGGTCGGCGTAGCGATACTGGCTGTTGCCGATCACCAGCGCGACCCGGCGTTCGTCGTCGATGGCCGCGATGGCGGCGACAGCCGCGGCGACGACGAAGACAAGTCCCAGAATCCAGCGCACCGCACACACCCGCCACTAGTAGTCGCAGGGAGTGTGCCAACAAGAGGAGCTGCTGTTAAGCCCCAAACGTTCCCCATGACCGGAGGCCCCCGCAACATTCCGCGATCGGTTTCCGAGCGCTCCGAGTGATCGGATGGCGGAAACACGGTGGCAATCCGGGCTGCCTTCTGGCATGATCAATCGAGCAGGGATCGGGGGACAGTCATGAACGAGGCGAAGTCGCGCCGGTCGGGTCTGACCCGGTCGCTTCTGGCGGGGGTTTCCCTGGGTTCGATCGCGCTGGTCCAGGTGGGCTGCGCGCCTGCGGGCGACCAGCAGCAGAGCGCAGCGGCGGCGCAGGTGCAGGCCGAGGCGCGCGCGGCCGGCTCCGAGGAGCAGCTCTGCGAACGGGCGCTCGCGACCCAGAACTACCGTGACGTGGAAACGCTGCTGCAGGCCTATCCCACGGGCGCCTGCGTGCCCGCGACGTTGGCGGCGCTGCCGCCGGAGACGCTGTCGCAGATCTCTCCGACGGTGCTGCGCGGGATGTCGCGGCCGGCGCTGAACCGGATCCCGCCCCAGGCGGCCATCCACATGCGGATCCCTCGGAGCAGCGCGCGGGCCGGGGGCGGCGGCGCAAGCGCCGCGGCGGCCACCGGCGGCGGCGCTGGCGGGGTAAGCACCGGCGGCGGCAGCTACTAGGCCGCGCCGCGCCGCTCGGGATGCGCGACTCCCAGGATCAAGACGTCCCGGATCATGGCGGCTTTGACGCGACGCGTCGGGCGGGCTCGGAACTCGCTGCGATCGGCGCTTGCGGCAGGGGATCCGCGGCCTTCGGTTTCGGTGATCGTCACCAATCACAACTACGGCCATTTCCTCGACGCCTGCCTCGACAGCGTGTTCGCCCAGTCGCGCCCCGCAGCGGAGATCATCGTGGTCGACGACCATTCGACGGATCTCTCGATGCAGGCGCTGGAGCGCCGCCGCGGCCGCGTGACCGTGCTCGAGGCGGCGGCGCGCGGACAGGCGGCCGCGTTCAACCTCGGCTTCGCGCGCGCCACGGGCGACGCCGTGCTCTTTCTCGACGCCGACGACCTGTTGCATGCGGACGCTCTGGAGACGGCGCTCGCCTACTGGAGCGACGATCTGGCGCTGCTGTCCTTCGGGCTCGAGATCGTCGACGCGGCCGGACGCAGCGCCGGGCTGCATCCCTATTCGCTGGCCGCCGACGACGGCGACAACCGGCCGCGGCTGATCCGCAACCGCTCGGTCAGCGGTCCGTTCCTGTTCGCGCCGACGTCGGGCAACCTGTTCTCCCGCGCCTTCCTCGCGGCGGCGCTGCCGATGCCCGAGGCGGAGTGGGGCATCTGCGCGGACGCCTATCTGGTGCGGGCCGCGGCGCTCTGGGGGCGCTCGCGAGCGGTCGAGCGCGTGCTCGGGCGCTACCGCGTGCATGGCGGCAACAACTACACCCGGCCCGACACGTTCGATCCGTGGTCGATGCAGCGCAGCCTGCGCGACCTCGACATCTCGGCGCGGGCGCTCGAGGCGCTGGCGGCCTGGGACGGCCCGCCGGAGACCGGGGCCGACCGCGCGGCGCTGCGCGTGGCGTTGCGATTGCGATCGTTGGAGACGCGCGCCAACGCCGCGGCCTGGACTGGCGATCGGGCGACGTTTCGCGAACAGGTGGCGGACGCGGTCCAGGCGACGCTGGCGGCGGGGGAGCTGCCTTTCGCCGAGCGGGCGGCGGCGGCGGCGGCGATGCTCGACTTCGGCTGGCGGGCGCCGCCGGGGCGGCCGGTTGATCCCTCGAACGAGGAGCTTGCCGTCCATCCCCGGCTCTGGCGGCGCGTCCCGGGCGCGCGGCGGCTGGCGGCCCGCCTGCGCGCGCTGGAGCGGCCGCGCTGGCGACCGTCGCTGGCCTATAGCGTCGCGCATGTCTTCCAGAACCATGGGCGCCACCGCAACGCGCTGGCCGAGGGTTGGTGCGGGCGGCGCTGGGACGGCGCCTGCGAAAGTTCCGGCGCCGAGGCCGCGCTGGAGTTCACGCTCGAGCCGACCGGCGGGCCGGTGACGGCCGAGCTCGTGCTCGCCGCGCCGCCGGGCTTCGAGCCCGGTGGCCTTGGGGTGGCGATCTCGGTCGCCGGGGCGCGGGCCTGGGTCGGCGCGCTCGCGCATGACGGAGCGCCGACGTCGATCCGTTTCGCGCTCGATCGCGACCCGCACGAGCCGCAGGATCCCAAGCGCATCGAGATCAGCTGTCATGCGCTGGCGGCGGGCCGGCGCCTGTCGCTGGCGCGACGGCCCGGTCCGTTCGTGCGGCTGGTCTCGCTGCGGCTGGAGGAAGGGGCGGCGCGTGATCCCGACGCGGCGCTGCGTCCGGGCGCGCCCGTCGCCCTGGCCGATCTGGTCCGCGGCGCGCCGGGGTCGGACTGGCTGCGGGCGGCCGACGGGTCGGCGCGGATGGCCAGGGAGGCCGCCCGGCTGGCGCTGGCCTTCGCACCGGGGAGGCGGCGCTTCGACCTCGACCTCGCGATCAGTCGCGACGCGCCGGAGGGATGGCTCCACGTTCGGGCCGGCGATGACGATATCTTCACGGGGCGGCCGCAGGCGGGGTCCGTGCTGCGGCTGCGGTTGCCGGAGATCCCGGCGCATCTGGGCGGCCGGGCGCTCGATCTCGACCTGCGCTTCGGGCCGGACGACGGGGCGGCGGAGCCGGGCTTCGGCTTCGCCTGGGCCCGGCTGATCGACCGGGGCGAGCCGGGGGCGACCGAGATCTTCGGCGCGCGACGGGCGCGGCTGAATCCGGGCCAGAGGGTGCTCTTTGCGTCCAACCCCGCGGCGGCGGCGTTTCTGGAGGACGGCTGGGACGGACCGGAGGCAGGCGGCTCGCGCAATGTCGCCGCGGAGGCGGGGCTGGGCTTTGCCTTGGGCGAGGGGACGCGGGACGCGGTCCTGCGGATTCGGCTGCGGCCCCTGCTGACGCCCGCCGCCGGGACGCGGCACGTCGTCGGGGTCTCGATGGGCGGCGCGCTGATGCAGGCCGTGGACCTGCAGGGCGAGGGCGAGATCTCGGTCGGGATCGGCGCCGCCGACACGCCGCACGGGGAGATCGAGCTGACGCTCCATTCCGCCCATGTCGCGGCGGACCCGTCGGCGGCGGCGGCGCAGAGCGCGCCCGCGCCGGCGCCGCTGGAGCTGATCTCGCTGGCCCTCGACGCCATGCCGCCGGCTGGCGCGGGCATGGTGGCGGCCGAGAGCGCAGGTCCGCCTGCGGATGTCGATCCGGTCGGGCTGGCCGGACTGGCGGGACGCGCGGCCGCCGACCTCGAGCGCGGCGATCTGCACGCGCTGCGGCGCTGCGGGCGCGCCTGGCCGCGGCGCTCGCGGGGGCGGACGGCCGCGCGCTGGAGACGGTGGCGGCGCAGGTGGGCGCGGTCGACGCGATCGAGGCGCTGGGCGGAGCGCTGCTCGCTGCGCCGCTCGACGACAGCGAGGAGGGAATCGCTGCGAGGGCGGTCGCAGGCGGGGCGAGCGACGCGCCGCGCGAGCGGCTGCGTGCGCACCTGCTGTCGTTCCTGCTCCTGCCCGCGTTCCGGTCCTCTGCGTCCCGCGACCTGGCGCGTGCGCCGGCGCTTCTCCTGCGCGATCCGGCGGCCCTGGCCCGCCATCTGGGACGCGAGCCGGAGTTGCGCGACGCGGGCGACGCGGCGGCCTACGTGGGCTGGCTCGAGGGGCTCCTGGGCGATCTCCACGGAACCCTGCGCCGCGAGGAGGAGGGTTCGGCGCTCCATGATCTGGCTCTGGTGACCCTGCGCGGTCTGCGCAACACCAAGGCGCTCTTCACCGGCGA
This sequence comes from uncultured Alphaproteobacteria bacterium, assembly GCA_963700835.1. Taxonomy (GTDB): domain Bacteria; phylum Pseudomonadota; class Alphaproteobacteria; order Rhodobacterales; family Rhodobacteraceae; genus Amaricoccus. The sequence goes on along the minus strand of CAVOZD010000022.1, from coordinate 160,238 downwards.
GAACCTTGCGCGCCAGATCCGCCTTCGCGGCATGTGCATCGAGACCGCGCTTCGGCAGGCCGGCTGCGTCCTGTCGACACCGCCGCCCGCGCGGCGCGCGCCGGGACGGTTGCGGTTGGGGGTGATGGTGCGCAGCCTGCAGCCGAGCCCGGAGGTCTGGGCCATGCTCGGCATGTACGGCTGCATCGACCGCGCGCGCTTCGAGACCATCCTAATCACCACCGACGACGCCGAGGCGCCGCTGGCGACAGGTGACCGCTTCGACCAGGAGATCTCGCTGGCGGGTCTTGCGCCCAGCGAGGCGGTTGCGGCGGTGCGCGGGCTCGATCTGGACGCCTTCGTGCTTGGCGCCCATGTCGCGAACTGGGAGCGGGTGACCAGCATCGTCGCGCACCGTCTCGCGCGGGTGCAGATCGTGTCGTGCTTCAACTCGCCCTCGACGCTCGGCTTCGAGAGCTTCGACGCGGCGCTTGCGTGGAAGGGCGCGGCGACCGCGGACGCCCGCCGCCAGTACACCGAGCGGCTGGTCGAGATCGCCGAGCCGCTGCAGTGCTGCTTCGACTTCGCCGACGTGCCCAAGCCGCCGCCGCGCGCCGCGGCGGTCGTGCGCGCGGAGTTCGGCCTGCCCGGCCGCGGCGTCCTGCTGGTGAGCGGCGCGATGGCCCACAAGATCCAGCCCGCCCTGATTGAGGCCTGGGCGCAGGCCCTTGCGCGAGCCGGGCGGGCGCGGCTGGTGCTGTGTCCCTACACGCAGTGGTGGGCGATGCCGTATGCGCCCGCGCTATTTCGCGCGCAGCTCGACGCGCGCCTCGACGCGGCCGGCGTGGCGCGCGCGCGGGTGACGGTGCTTGGCCGTCTGGAGTCCGGCGACTATCGCCGCCTGCTGTCGGCCTGCGACGCCTATCTCGACAGCTTTCCCTACGCCGGCGGCACCACCGTTTGCGAGGCGCTTGAGAGCGGTTTGCCGGTGGTCACCCGGCGCGGCCCGATGCTGCGCGAGCAGACAGGGGCGGTCTGGGCCGAGGCATTCGGGCTTGGCGAGCTGATCGCAGCGGATACGGAGGACTACGTGAGGATCGCCGCCACAGTTGCGTCCGACGCCGGTCTTCGCAAGCGCATGTCCGCGGGGGTTTCGGCTGTTCTGGTCGCGGGTGCTGCGCCATATTCGGACAAGGCGCGGTTCGGCGCCGCCTTCTCGGACGCGGTCGCGCGGCTCTGCGAGGACGCCGGCGTGGTCGCCGATGTCGAGGCGGGCCGCGTCGCCGAGGCGCTGGCGCCGGCGGAAGCGCCACCAGAAGTCGCGAGCAAGGTGGGCCCCGCGCCGGCGCCGTCGGACCGCGTGGTGGTCCTCGGCCTCGGGCGCACCGGTTCGACGCTCCTGTGCAACATGCTGCGGGGCGTGCGCGACTCCTGCATCGACTTCGAGCTCTTCCACCGGACCGAGATCCAGTACCGCAGCGGCAAGGTGCTCGATGCGGCGGCGCTTGCGGAACGGGATGCGGATCCGGTCGCATGGCTGGAGCAGTACCACGATGACTGCCGGCGGCGCGGCTATCGCCTGCTCGGTTTCAAGGCCTTCGCCCACCACGACGGCCGGATCCTCGAACATGTGGCGGCCGACCCGCAGACGCGGATCGTCATGATCGGGCGGCGCAACCTGCTCGCGCAATACTCATCGCAGCGCATCGCGGAGCGGACGGGCGAGTGGGCCACGCCGGAGGGTCTCGCGCCGAAGCGGGCGAAGATCGCATTCGATCCGGCGGATTTCGAGAAGTTCGAGCGGACGGTCGCCATGCTGGAGGCGCGCCTTCGCCAGATTCTCGGCGACCGACGCGAGGGCGTGCTCGAGCTCGACTATCTCGATCTCTCGGCGCCGGAGACGATCGGCCGGCTGTCAGAACATCTCGACCGCGAGGCGCCGGCCGCGAGCGGCTACGCGCTGGTCAAGCAGAACCCGGGCCCGATCGCGGACCGGTTCTCGCGGCCCGCGACCGTGCGGGCCTACCTCGAGCGCCGCGGACTCGAGGCCTGGGGCGACGCCGGCTAGTGCTCATACCTTGCGAAACACCCAGACCGCCCAGGCGATCGACAGGGCCAGCGGGCCCCAGAGCGGCGTCGAGAAGAGCCCAAGCCAGCCGAGAAAGATGTAGGCCGAGCCCAGCAGCGAGATGAACAGCCGGTCGCCGCGGGTGGTCTCGAGGCCAAGCGCGCCGCGCCGTGGCGCGCCGCCGGGGCTGCGCCATTCGATGAAGCCCATGACCGCGATCGCCCCGAAGACGAATACGAAGAAGGCCAGCGTCGCCGGAGTCCAGGCCATCCAGAACCCGCCGAAGAGGGGCTGGGTCCAGGAGAAGCCGGCGTCTTCCTGCGCGCCGACGTTGCCCCAGCCCGACGCCTGGGCGCGCGCGATCCCGGGCGCCGCGGCGAGCGCCAGCGTGGCGGCGGGCGCGAGGCGTCGCGCGCTCATTCAGACCCGCCCCAGGGCGAAGCCCTTGGCAATGTAGTTGCGCACGAAGTAGATCACGAAGGCGCCGGGGATGATGGTCAGGACGCCGGCGGCCGCCAGCAGGCCGAGCTCGTAGCCCGACGTCGAGGCGGTCCGGGTCATCACCGCCGCGATGGGCTTGGCCTGCACCGAGGTGAGGGTCTTGGAGAGCAGCATTTCCACCCAGGAGAACATGAAGCAGAAGAAGGCGGCCACGCCGATGCCCGCCTTGATGTTGGGCAGGAAGATGGTGGTGAAGAAGCGCGGGAACGAATAGCCATCGACGTAGGCGGTTTCGTCAAGCTCCTTGGGCACGCCCGACATGAAGCCCTCGAGGATCCAGACCGCGAGCGGTATGTTGAACAGGCAGTGCGCGAGCGCCACCCCGATGTGCGTGTCGAAGAGGCCGACGGCGTAGTAGAGTTGCAGGAACGGCAGCGCGAACACCGCCGCCGGGGCCATGCGGTTGGTGAACAGCCAGAAGAACAGGTGCTTGTCGCCGACGAAGCGGTAACGCGAGAAGGCGTAGGCCGCCGGGAGCGCCGCCGTCACCGAGATGACGGTGTTGAGCGTCACGTAGATGATCGAATTGATGTATCCCGAGTACCAGGTCGGATCGGTGAAGATCGTGCGATAGCTCGCCAGCGTCCACTGCTGCGGCCAGGCGGAGAAGCCGCCGAGGATCTCGTTGGTGGTCTTGAACGACATTATGACCAGCCAGTAGATCGGCAGCATCAGGAACAGGATGTAGAGGATCACCGCGAGCGGGCGCAGGGCTTTCATCGCGGCCTCACTTGGGTTCGTCGCGCGTCATCACGGCGTAGAAGATCCATGAGACGAGCAGGGTTATCACGAAGTAGATCAGCGACATCGCCGCGGCGGGTCCGAGATCGAACTGGCCCAGCGCGATCTTGACGAGGTCGATGGACAGGAGCGTCGTCGAGTTGCCGGGGCCACCGCCGGTCAGCACCGAGATCTCGGTGTAGATGTTGAAGCTGTCCATGAAGCGCAGCAGGACCGCGATGGTCAGGACCCGCTTCATCTTGGGAAGCTGGATGTAGCGGAACACCGCCAGAGGCCGCGCGCCGTCGATCTTGGCGGCCTGGTAGTAGGCGTCGGGAATGGAGATCAGCCCGGCGTAGGCGAGCAGGACCACGAGGCTGGTCCAGTGCCAGACGTCCATGAGGATGATGGTGAACCAGGCCGCCAGCGGATCCTGCGTGTAGTTGTAGTCGATCCCGAGCCAGTTGTTGATCCCGTAGCCGAGCAGACCGATGTCGGGAAGCGCGAAGATGTTCCACATCGCGCCGACGACGTTCCAGGGGATCAGGAGCGGCAGCGCCATCAGCACCAGGCAGACCGGAACCCACGGCCCCTTGCGCGGCATCGCCAGCGCGATGGCCACCCCGAGCGGCACCTCGATGAGCAGGATGATCCCGGTGAAGAGCAACTGGCGCCCGAGGGCCGCGTGGAACCGCGGCGAGCGGAGCACGTCCTCGAACCAGCCGACGCCGTGCCAGAAGAAGACGTTGTTGCCGAATGTCTCCTGCACCGAGTAGTTGACCACCGTCATCAGCGGCACGAGCGCGTTGAAGGCGACCAGCAAGAGCACCGGGATGACGAAGAACCAGGCCCTGTTGGTGAAGGTCTTCATGCCCGGTCGCCCGCCAGCCAGCCGTCGACGTAGATCCGGGTCTGTTCGGGCGCGAAGGCGAGGCGGACCTCGCCGTCGGGAACCTGCGCGTCCTCGCCGACGACCGCGTGGATGCTGCGCCCGCCGGCGACCGCCTGGACCACCTTGTGGCTGCCGAGGTCGGCGACGCGCAGGACGCGGGCCGCCACGCCGTCCGCGGCGAGCGACACGAACTCCGGGCGCACGCCGATCTCGGTGCGGCCCGCGCCGGGACCGGCGCGGTTGGCCGTGGCGATGAACTGGCCGTCGAACATCGCCGCGCCGTCGCGGATCTCGCAGGGCAGGATGTTCATGCCGGGCGATCCGATGAAATGGCCGACGAAGGTGTGCGCCGGCCGCTCGAAGAGGTCGACGGGCGTTCCGATCTGGACCACCTCGCCGTCCTGCATGACCACCACTTCGTCCGCGAAGGTCAGCGCCTCGGTCTGGTCGTGGGTGACGTAGATCATCGTGACCCCGATCTTCTGGTGCAGCTCCTTGAGCTTGGAGCGGAGCTGCCACTTCAGGTGCGGGTCGATCACCGTAAGGGGCTCGTCGAACATGATGACGTTGACGTCCTCGCGCACGAGGCCGCGGCCCATCGAGATCTTCTGCTTGCCGTCCGGCGTCAGCCCGGCGGCCCGGGAATCGAGCATCGAGACGAGGTCGAGCATTTCGGCGATCTCGCGCACCCGCGCCGCCACGCGGTCCGGCGCGACCCCGCGGTTGCGCAACGGGAAGGCCAGATTGTCGCGCACGGTCATGGTGTCGTAGATCACCGGAAACTGGAACACCTGCGCGATGTTGCGCTCGGCCGGCGGGAGATCGGTGACGTCCCGGCCGTCGAAGGTGACCCGGCCGTCGCTGGGCCGCAGCAGGCCGGAGATGATGTTGAGCAGGGTCGACTTGCCGCAGCCGGAGGGGCCGAGCAGCGCGTAGGCGCCGCCGTCGCGCCACTCGATGTCGATCTCCTTGAGCGCGTAATCCTCCGGAGCGCGCGGCGCGTCGAGGTAGCTGTGGCGCAGCTTCTCCAGCCCGACCCGCGCCATCAGGCGACCCTGCGCCCGTCTTCGGCGAAGTAGAGACCGTTCGCCACGTCGAGGTAGAACTCGTGCCGGTCGCCGGGCGCGAAGGCGTGCACGCCTTCCGACTTGGAGACCCAGGTCACCCCGGCCGCCTGGAAATGGGCGACGCTCTCCGAGCCTGAAAGTTCCGTGACCCGGATCTCGCCGGCGAGCGGAAGCTGGTCTGGGCGCGTCCGGCGGGCGGAGACGAAATGCGGGCGCAGGCCGAGGCGGTACGTACCGTCCGGCTGGCGCGCCATCGCCGCGGGGACCGGCCAGCGCGCGCCATCGCCGAGAAGGAACTCCCCGCCGCGCTTCTCGATCGGCACCGCATTGATGGGCGGGTCGGAGAAGACCTCGGCCGTGGTCAGGTCCACCGGCACCCGGTAGCATTCCGCCGTCGGGCCGAACTGCGTCACCCGACCCTCGTGCAGGCCGGCCGTGTGGCCGCCGAGCAGGAGCGCCTCCGAAGGCTCGGAGGTCGCGTAGACGACGATCGCGCCGCGGCCGGCGAAGAGCGCGGGCAACTGGTCGCGCAATTCCTCGCGGAGCTTGTAGTCGAGGTTGGCGAGCGGCTCGTCGAGCAGGACAAGCACGCTGTCCTTGACGATGGCGCGGGCGAGGGCGGTGCGCTGCTGCTGGCCGCCGGAGAGCTCGTGGGGGCGCCGCTTGAGCATCGGGCCAAGGCGCAGGATATCGGCGGTCTCGCCGACCCGGCGCGCGATCTCGGCGCGATCCAACCCGGCGACGCGCAGCGGCGAGGCGATGTTCTCGAACACCGTCATGTTGGGGTAGTTGATGAAGAACTGGTGCACGAGGCTGACGTTGCGCTTCTGGGGGCTCAGGGAGGTGACGTCGCGCCCGTTGAGCCAGACGGAACCGCTCGTCGGGCGTTCGAGCCCCGCCATGAATTTTATGAGCGATGTCTTGCCGGCGTTGGTCGCGCCGAGCAGGACGTTGAAGCCGCCCGGCTCGAGCGACAGCGTCGTCTCGTGGATATGCGTCTCTGCGCCGACACGCTTGACGACGGCTCGCAACTCGAGGGTCATGGGCGGCTTTCGGAGAGCGACGGGGCCGCGCGGGCTGCGCGACCCCGGCGGGCGTCAGTTGGCTTCGGCCCAGATTTTGACCATCTCTTCATAGCTGATGGTCTCGCCCATCGGCTTCTCGTTCTCTAGTTTGGCCTTGGGTCCGTCCGGCTTGCCGAGCCATTCGGCCGGGTCGATCTCCGCGTTGAGGCGCGGGCCGCAACCGCCGTAGACGTTGGCGCTCTCGTCCGCGGCCTGCATGCGGGCCATGGTGTCGTCCATCTCCTGGGCGAGCGCGTCCATGGCCTCCTGCGGGGTGGCCGCCCCCGAGTTCACGTTGCCGATCTGCTGCCACCAGATCTGCGCGAGCTTGGGGTAGTCCGGCACGTTGATGCCGGTGGGCGACCAGCGCACCCGGTCCGGCGAGCGGTAGAACTCGACGAGGCCGCCGAGCTTGGGCGCGCGTTCCGTGAAGCTGTCGCCGCGCACGGTGGAGTCGCGCACGAAGGTGAGGCCGACGTGGCTCTTTTCTGGTGTCCACGGTCTTGGAGGTGACGAACTGCGCATAGAGCCAGGCGGCCTTGGCGCGGTCATCGGGCGTCGAGCGCAGGATGGTCCATGAGCCAACGTCCTGGTAGCCGACCTTCTGGCCGTCTTGCCAATAGGGCCCATGCGGGCTGGGGGCCATGCGCCAAAGCGGATTGCCCTCGGCGTCGACCGTGTTGTTGCCCTCCGACTGGGCGCTTGACCATGTCGGCGACGAACGCGGTGTACCAGAAGATCTGCTGGGCGACGTTGCCCTGGGAGAGCGCCGGCAGCGACTGGTAGAAGTCATAGCTGGCTGCCCCCGGCGGCGCGTACTTGCGCAGCCACTCGTCCCACTTGGCGATGGCGTAGACCGACGCCGGCCCGTTCGCCTCGCCGCCGCGGCTGGTCTTGGAGCCCTCAGGGTTGCACGAGCCGGCCTCCATGCGGATGCCCCATTCGTCGATCGGGACGCCGTTGGGCTCGCCCTTGCTGCCCGCGCCGGCCATCGAAAGCCAGGCGTCGGTCATGCGCCAGCCCAGGTCGGGCGCGCGCTTGCCGTAGTCCATGTGGCCGTAGATCTGGACGCCGTCGATTTCCTGCACGTCGTTGGTGAAGAATTCCGCGATGTCCTCGTAGGCCGACCAGTTGACCGGAACGCCGAGCTCGTAGCCGTACTTCTCGCGGAAGGCGGTCTTGTTGGCTTCGTCGTCGAACCAGTCCTTTCGGAACCAGTAGAGGTTGGCGAACTGCTGGTCGGGCAGTTGGTAGAGGTTGCCGTCCGGGCCGGTGGTGAAGCTGATGCCCATGAAGTCGTCGAGGTCGAGCGTCGGCGACGTCACGTCCGCCCAGTCGCCGGCCATCTGTTCGGTCAGGTTGTAGGCCTGCTGCATGCGGCTGTGGGTGCCGATCAGGTCGCTGTCGTTGACGTAGCCGTCATAGAGGTTCCGGTTCGTCTGCATCTGGGTCTGGACCGCCTGCACGACCTCGCCTTCGCCGAGGAGCTGGTGATTGACCTTGATGCCGGTGATCTCCTCGAACGCCTTGGTCAGCGTCTCGGATTCATAGGTGTGCGTCGGAATCGTCTCCGACAGCACGTTGATCTCCATGCCTGCGAACGGCGCGGCCGCGTCGATGAACCACTGCATCTCGGCCAGGGCCTCTTCGGGCGTCAGGACCGAGGGCTGGAATTCGTCGTTGATCCACCGCTCCGCAGCGGCGATGTCCGCCGAAGCCATCGGCGCATAGGCGACCAGTGCTGCGATCGAGCACGCGGCCAGATTCAGTCTTCGCATGTTTCCCTCCCTGTGGATTATTGTTGGCGTCTCGCGGCGCGATAATCGGCTCCGGGCGAGCGCCGGTCAAGCCGGTGTTTGGCGAGGCCCGATGAGCCTTCGGGCGGCGGAGCGCGCCGAGAAGCTTTACGCCTCGTCGGCGATCGCCAAACATCGGCGCGCGGCGTCGGGTCGCGCCAGGGGAGGTCTGGACGTGCGATTCTCTGCCAATCTCGGCTTTCTCTGGACCGACCTGGCGCTGGATGACGCGATCCGCGCCGCCGCGGCTGCGGGTTTTGCGGCGGTCGAGTGCCACTGGCCCTTCGAAATGGCCCCCGAGCGCGTCGCCGCGGCGCTCTCGGAGACGGGCCTGCCGATGCTGTCGCTGAACACGTCGCGCGGAAACGTCGCGGCGGGCGATCGCGGCCTCGCCGCGGTGCCGGGCCGGGAGACCGAGGCCCGGGGGCTCATCGACGCGGCGGTGGACTACGCCGCGGCGGTCGGCGCGCGCGCGGTGCACGTGATGGCCGGCTGGGCGGACGGGCCGCGCGCCCGCGCCTGCTTTTGCGACAACCTCCGGTACGCCTGCGACCGCGCCGCGGGGCGCGGCGTGACCGTGCTCGTCGAGCCGCTCAACACGCGCGACGCGCCGGGCTACTTCCTGAGCCGGACCTGCGAGGCGGCGGGGATCATCGCCGACGTCGCGCGCCCCAACCTGCGGTTGATGTTCGACTGCTATCATGTCCAGATCATGGAGGGCGACGTGACCCGGAGGTTCAGCGCGCTGTTTCCGCTGATCGGCCACGTCCAGATCGCCTCGATCCCCGATCGCGGCCCGCCGGACGGCGGCGAACTCGACTACGGCTTCGTGCTGGATCACATCGCCCGAAGCGGCTGGACGGCGCCGGTCGGCGCCGAATACGCGCCGCCGGGTCCAACGGACGAGTCGCTGGGCTGGATGTCGACACTGGTCCCCTGACCGGCTCCTCAGGCGATGCGATGTCCGTTCGGGGTGGAGCGGACGGGCGCCTTGGGCGGCTGCGGCCTTGGTTTCGGCGCGGATCTCGGGGTCGTGACGCCGGCGGCGGCGCCCTGGAAGCTGTTGCGAATGATGATCGGTCGCTTCGGCGGCCGATGCCCATTGTGTGTCGACGGCTGCATGGTCGCTAATCCTTCCGATAGGCGCCTGAGCGCGATGCACGACGGCCGTCGATCGCGGACGGGCGATCACCCGCAGGCGCGAAAGCGCAGGAGGCAGGCAACCGGGGCGATCTTCGGCGGATGGGGCGGCTCAACCGGGCCCGACAGGCTCGAGGCTGATCCGCTCCGATGGATGAGAAGATAGCGCAAGACCGGCTTTCAGCCAATCGTTTTCCGCATGAGCCGGTCCGAGGCCGTCTCCATCCTGCGCGGCGTCCCGCCCACTGACGACGCGTCGTCGCGAATTGACAGGTTTGGTAACCGATTTCGGTTAGGCTGTCGCCGTTCCCGCAACCCGTGCGGGGTCTCTCCAGATTTCTAGACGCGTATGCGGGCCGCGCGGGGGCGGGGCCCCGTCGCGGGGCATTGGACGGCATGAAGCGAATCGTGATCTGCTGCGATGGAACCTGGAACCGGCTCGACGGACGCCGGCCGACCAACGTCGCCCAACTCGCCAAGGCGGTGGCGCCGCGCGGCGACGACGGGGCGGCGCAGGTTACGCTGCATCTCGACGGCGTCGGAGCCGGCAGGGGGGTCGGGCCGGTGTCCCGGACGCTCGACCGGCTGGCCGGCGGGCTCTTCGGCGCCGGCCTGATGGGAAACGTCGAGGCGGCCTACCGGTTTCTCGCGTTCAACTACGCGCCGGGCGACGCCATCCATCTCTTCGGGTTTTCCCGCGGCGCCTTCATGGCGCGCACGATCGCCGGGCTCGTCCGAAACTGCGGCATCCCGCCGGCGGAACGCGCCGGCGAAATCGGCGCAGCGCTCGGCCTCTACCGTTCGCGGGCGCCCGAGGCGCATCCCGACGCGCCGCACGCCTGCGCGTTCCGCGCCGACCTGGCGCCGCATGTGAGCGTGAGCGAGGCGGACGCCGCGTGGCGGCGGCTATCGGGCCGGGCGGAGGGGGCGCCACTGCGGATCGCGTTCCTCGGGGTATGGGACACGGTGGGCGCGCTCGGCCTGCCGCAGGGCCTCGCGCTCGCCCGCTGGGCCAACCGGGGCCTGCAATTCCACGACACCAAGCTGTCGCGGGGCGTTCTCGCGGCGCGACACGCAGTGGCGATCGACGAGCGCCGGCGTGCGTTTCCGCCGACGCTGTGGGACAATCTGGTTGACCTGAACGCCGGGCGCGACGGGCCCCCGGCCTACCAGCAGCGGTGGTTTCCCGGGGACCACGGCGCGGTGGGCGGCGGGGCCGAGCCGAGGCTGTCGAACGACGCTCTGCTCTGGGTGGCGGAGGGTGCGGCGGCGCAGGGGCTCGCCTTCGATGCGGCCGCGCTGGCGGAGTGGCGGGCGGAGCGCGACTGCATGGCGGCGATACCCGGTCCCTCGGGGCTGGCGGCGGCGCTGCTGCGCCTCGCGCGGGCCGACCGCGCCGGTCCGGAGCGCGTGGGCGATCTGGCGGCGTCGGCGGTCGCGCGCTGGCGGGGCGATCGCGGCTGGAGGCCGGGGTCGCTGGCGCGGGTGGCCCGCGACCTCGACGCCGGACGCCAGGACATGCCCACGGAGCCGCCCTGCCTCGCCGCGCAGCCCGCCACGGCCACGCGCTGAGGCTGGGGATCCGGCCCAATGATCGACGGGCGCGGTCGTGTCGGGTAGGTTCGCGCCGCGTCGGCCTGGCCGCGACGCGTCGCCATCGACAGGACCGACATGATCCCTGCGCTCACGCTGCTCTTTCTCTGTCAGCTCGCCGGCGAGGCGCTGACCCGCGCTTCGGGCGCGCCCTTTCCCGGTCCGGTCCTCGGCATGGGGCTGTTCTTTCTCGGCCTGCTCGTCGCCGGCCGGAGCGCGGCGCCGCTCGACGCGGTGACCGACGCGCTCCTGAAGAACCTCTCGCTCCTCTTCGTGCCTGCGGCGGTTGGCGTCATCCAGCAGATCGGGCCGATCGCGGCGAACGCGCCGGCGATCGTGGCCGCGCTCGTCGGCTCGACGATCCTGACGCTGGTCGTCACGGTTCTGACCTTCGTCGGCGTCTCGCGGCTGCGGCGAGGACGGGGCGCATGACCGACGCTTCTGACATCGTGGCCCTCTGGGTGTATCTCTCCGAGACGCCACTTCTCTGGCTGACGGTGACGCTTGCGGCCTATGTGATCGGCGACGCGGCGTCTCGCCGCGCGGGACGCAATCCGCTGGTTAACCCAGTGGTGATCGCGGCGGGGCTTCTCGTCGGTCTTCTGGCGCTGACCGGGACGTCCTACGCCGACTATTTCGACGGGGCGCAGTTCGTGCATTTCCTGCTCGGTCCCGCCACCGTCGCGCTCGGCGCGCCGCTCTGGCGGCACCGGGCTGCGGTGAGGCGCAACCTATTGCCGATGCTTGCGGCCCTGCTGGCCGGGTCGGTGACGGCGATCGGTTCGGCGGTGGCGATCGCCTGGGCGCTGGGCGCGCCGCCGGCGATTCAGGCCTCTCTGGCGGCCAAGTCCGTCACCGCTCCGATTGCGATGGCTCTTTCGGAGAGCATCGGCGGCGCCCCGGCGCTGACTGCGGTGCTCGTGATCATGACAGGCATCTTCGGTGCGGTGATCGTGACGCCGCTCATGAACCTCCTGGGGGTTACGGACTACGCGGCGCGCGGCTTCGCGGCGGGCGTGGCGAGCCACGGCATCGGGACCGCGCGCGCCTTTCAGGTCAGCGAGGAGGCCGGGACCTTCGCCGGAATCGCCATGGGTCTCAACGGCGCGCTGACGGCGGTGGTCTTTCTCGTCATCGCGCTGCTGATCTGAGCGCGGCCGGGCCGCGCCTTCGCAGATCGGCCGGGTATCGGCCGGGTCACTTGGCCGCCCTTCCGCTCGAGCGGTTTGCCATCGCCCGCGCCGCGACGTATTCCTGCGCCGAACAGTCAGGCGAGGCGTCATGCGACCGGTCGTGCTATGCATTCTCGACGGATGGGGACTTCGGGAGGCCCGCGAGGGCAACGCGGTCGCGCTGGGCAGGACGCCGAACTTCGACCGGATCTGGAAGACCTGTCCTCACGCCCAACTCGCCGCGCACGGCGAGGCGGTCGGTCTTCCGGAGGGCCAGATGGGCAACTCCGAAGTCGGGCACATGAACATCGGCGCCGGGCGCGTGGTCTGGATGGACCTGCCCAGGATCGACAAGACGATCTCGGACGGCGGTTTCGCCCGCAACGCGCGCCTCGAGGCCTTCATCGCGGCCATCGCAAAGAGCGGCGGCGTGGCGCACGTGGCGGGCCTCGCATCTCCGGGCGGCGTGCACTCCCACCAGAGACACATGGCCGCTGCGGCGACGGCGATCGCGGCTGCGGGCGTTCCGGTGGCGGTGCACGCCTTCACCGACGGGCGCGACGTGCCGCCAAGCTCCGCCGGTGCGCAGATCGCCGAACTGGAGGCCGCGCTGCCCGAGGGCGCTTTGATCGCCACGGTTTCCGGCCGCTTCTACGCCATGGACCGCGACAACCGCTGGGATCGGGTCGAGAAGGCGGTCGACGCGATCCTGCGCGGCGAGGGCGTGCGCGCCGACAGCGCCGCGACGGCGATCGAGGCGGCCTATGCGCGCGGCGAGACCGACGAGTTCATCACGCCGACCGTGATCGGCGACTACGCCGGAGCAAGTGACGGCGACGGGCTCTTTTTTGCAAATTTCAGGGCGGACCGGGCGCGGCAGATCCTCGCGGCGCTGGTGGATCCGGATTTCGACGCCTACGCGGTCGGCCGCCGCCCGGCCTATGCGGCGCTTCTCGGCATGGTCGAATACTCCGAGGCGCTCAACGCGCATCTGCCGGCGATGTTCCCGTCAGAGGAGATCGCCAACACTCTCGGCGCCTGGGTGTCGGCGAAGGGATTGCGCCAGATGCGGCTCGCCGAGACCGAGAAGTACCCGCACGTGACCTTCTTTCTCAACGGAGGCGTCGAGCAGCCCTCGGAAGGGGAGGATCGGCACATGGCGCCGAGCCCGAAGGTGCGGACCTATGACTTGCAGCCGGAGATGTCGGAGGACGAGGTGACCGAGTGGCTGGTCAAGTCGATCCGCTCCGGCGACGAGGACCTGATCGTTGTCAACTATGCGAACCCCGACATGGTGGGCCACACCGGCGTTCTGGAGGCCGGCGTCGCGGCGGTCGAGGCGGTCGACGAGGGCCTGGGCGAGGCGATCGCGGCGATCGAGGCGGTCGGGGGCGCGATGATCGTCACGGCCGACCACGGCAACTGCGAAATGATGATCGACCCGGAGACGGGCGGGCCGCACACGGCGCATACACTGAACCCCGTTCCGGTGATCCTCGTGGGCGGGCCGGAGGGCGCGCGGCTTCGCGACGGGCGTCTCGCCGATCTTGCGCCGAGCCTGCTTGATCTTCTCGGGGTCGATCCGCCGTCGGAGATGACGGGCGAGAGCCTCATCGAGCGGCGATGATCCGCAGGGCGCTCCTGCTGGCCGTGGCGGCGGCGTGGCTGGGCGCCGCAGGGCCCCCGGATGAGGTCGAGCCATCGGACCACGGCGTCGGCGAGAGCTTGTCCGCGCCTAACGTGGCGGCGGACGCGCCGACGATCGCGGCGGCTCTCGACAAGCTCGACGGAAGCCTGAAGGCGCTGGCGACCGAGATCCTGTCCGCAGAGGCGCGCGAACGCGAGGCCCTGATCGGTCTTCTGGTCCAGCGCGACGATCTGTCCCAACTCCTCGCGCTGATGCAGTCGCGGTCGGCCAGCGCCGAGCAGTCGCGCCGGATGCATCCCGACGGTCCGCTGGGAGCGGCGCGGGCGGAGGGAATGCTGAAGGCGATGGACGCGCCGATGCGCCAGCAGGCCGCCAGCCTGCGTGCGACGCTCGACGAGATCACCGCGGTGAAGGCGGCGCAGACCCGCGGGCGCGACGCCCTCGGGGCTGGCATCGCGGAGCGGGCCCGGCTCGGGGACCTACTGACGGAGAGCATCAGGGCGCAGGCGGCGGCGTCGGGCGAGGCGGCGCCGGGCGCCAGCCTGGTCGCGGCGCTGCGGGACAGCGCAACCCTGGAGGAGCTCTCAGCGGCGTTGCCCCGCGCAGCCGCGGCGAACGCGGCCGCTCGGGGCTCCCTGGCCCCGCCACTATCGGAGGCGGAGGTCGTTCTGGGCTTCCGCGAGCCCGACGGCGCCGGCGCGCGGAGGCCCGGCGTGCTCCTGGGCGCGCTTCCGCACGCGCCGGTCTGGTCGCCCGCGACCGGGTTCGTGCGCTACGCCGGGCCGTTCCTTGATTATGGACGCATCGTGGTGCTTGACGCGGACTCAGGCGCGCGGGTGGTGGTCGCAGGGCTGCCGGACGTCATGGTCAGGACCGGCGATCGGATCCAGCGCGGCGCGCTGATCGGCGCTCTGGGCGGGCGCTCTCTCAATCTTGAAGAGCATTTGGCGCTGAGCAGTGGAATAACTCGCGCTGGCGCCGCGGAGACGCTCTATGTAGAAGTCGACGATGGTCAGGGTCCGGTCGACCCCGGGCACTGGTTCGACGCCGAGGACGGATAGGACAAGCCTTATGAGGAAGATTTGGCTGGCGGGCTGCGCAGGCGCCGCTGTGGGTATTGTGGTGAGTACGCAATTCGCGTCGCCCATCGTTGCTCAGGAGCAGGAGGAGAAGAGCTCGGTCTACGAGCAACTCGATCTGTTCGGCGACATCTTCGAGCGGATCAGGTCAGACTACGTGGAGGAAGTGTCGGAGACGGACCTCATCCAGAGCGCCATCGACGGGATGCTGACGTCGCTCGACCCGCATTCGAGCTATCTGCCGCCCGACGACTTCGACGACATGCGCGTTCAGACAAAGGGCGAGTTCGGCGGGCTGGGCATCGAGGTCACCCAGGAGGACGGTTTCGTCAAGGTCGTCGCGCCGATCGACGACACTCCGGCGGCGCGCGCAGGCATCGAGGCCGGTGACCTCATCACCCACGTGGACGGCGACAGCGTCCTGGGCCTGACGCTCAATGACGCGGTCGACCTGATGCGCGGGCCGGTCGGCTCGGAGATCACGATCACGATCCTGCGCGAGGATGAGGACGAGCCCTTCGACGTCAAGATCGTCCGCGAGACGATCACCATCGCCGCAGTGCGGTCGCGGACGGAAGACAACGTCGTTGTTCTGCGCCTGACGACCTTCAACGAACAGACCTATCCCGACCTCGAAGAGCAGCTTGCGGCCGAAGTAGAGAAGCTGGGCGGCATGGAGAACGTCACCGGCTTCGTGATCGATCTTCGCAACAACCCCGGCGGGCTGTTGAACCAGGCGATCTCGGTGGTCGATGCTTTCCTGGAATCAGGCGAGATCGTGTCGACCCGGGGACGCGACCCCCGTGACGCCGAGCGCTACAACGCCACGCCCGGGGATCTCACCGAGGGCAAGCCGATCGTCGTGGTGATCAACGGCGGCTCGGCCAGCGCTTCGGAGATCGTCGCCGGCGCGCTTCAGGACCACAAGCGGGCGGTCATCGTCGGAACCAAGAGCTTCGGCAAGGGTTCGGTCCAGACGATCATGCCAGTGCAGGGCGACGGAGCGATGCGCCTGACGACGGCCCGTTACTACACGCCGTCGGGACGCTCGATCCAGGCCCTCGGCGTCGCCCCCGACATCATCGTTGAGGTGCGTCCGATCGAGGAGCCGGATGAAGAGGCGGAGGCGGAGAACGGACCGCCGCCGCGGAGCGAGGCCGACCTGCGCGGCTCGCTCGAGAACGACAGTCTCACCGAGGACGAGCAGAAGACGCTCGAGGAGGATCGCCTGCGCGCCGAGGAGACGGCCCAACTCCGTGCGGAGGATTATCAGCTGTCCTACGCGATCGACATCCTGCGCGGGCTCTCGTTCCTCGAACAGGACTGACGCGGGCGCGATGAGCCCCGAGGAGATCGCCGCGCTGCCCTACCGCCCCTGCGTCGGCCTCGTGGTGGCGCGGCCGGACGGGACTGTCTTCGCAGGCCGGCGCATAGACAATCCGGGCGACGCCTGGCAGATGCCACAGGGCGGCATCGACCGTGGGGAGACCGCGCAGGATGCCGCGCTGCGCGAACTCGGCGAAGAAACCGGCATTCCGAGCTCGGCAGTATCCATCGTGGCGGAGGCCCCGGAGTGGATCCGCTACGATCTTCCGCAGGAGCTGGTCCCGCGCATCTGGAAGGGCCGCTTTCGCGGACAAGAGCAGCGGTGGTTCCTGATGCGGTTCGAGGGTCCGGACGATCTGATCGACATCCACGGCAGGCACGCCGAGTTCAGCGCCTGGGCGTGGATGAGGCCCGAACGGCTGATCGAGAGGATCGTGCCCTTCAAGCGCCAGACCTACGAGGCCGTTTTTTCGGCCTTCGGCGATCGGCTGGGCTGAACGGGCGGGTCGAGCGCGATCGCGGTCGCTCCGGCGCGACTCCGGATCGCGTGTCCGGGTTTGTGGGCCTCCTGACGGAGATTGTCGCCCGGGACCCGGCCGACGCTTGATCAACGTCAAGGAATGGTTGCGAAAGGTCGAGGCACAATGCGGGTATCGACGTCCCGGTTACCGAACCTCAACCACGAGGCGCTAGGGGCTGGGACATTGCGGAGGAGAACGTTGCGCCGATTGGTCACGCGGGGCCTGTCCCACGGCGCTGATAATCGGACTAGACTTCCGACCGTCGGAGCGGACCCCGCGCCGCCTGTTGCTCACAAGACCGAAGCCTGAGGACGAGACGATGGATTACGACGCGCTATTCCGCCGGCATCTGGAGACGCTCCGCACGGAGGGGAACTACCGGGTGTTCGCCGAACTGGAGCGGCTGCGGGGTGATTTCCCGCGGGCGCGGCGGCATTGCGGCCGGGCGGACGCCGCGGCCCCGTCCGAGGTGACGGTCTGGTGCTCCAACGACTATCTGGGCATGGGCCAGCACCCCAAGGTTCTGGCGGCGATGCACGAGGCGCTCGAGCGCTGCGGCGCGGGGGCGGGCGGCACGCGCAACATCTCGGGGACCACCCACGACCACGTGCGCCTGGAGGCGGAGCTCTCCGACCTGCACGGCAAGGAGGCGGCGCTGCTGTTCACCTCGGGCTACGTCTCGAACTGGGCGGCGCTCGGCACGCTCGGCTCGAAGCTCGAGGGCGCGGTGATCCTGTCGGACGCGCTCAACCACGCCAGCATGATCGAGGGCATCCGCCACGCCCGCTGCGAAAAGACGATCTGGCGGCACAACGATCCCGAGCGATCTCGACCGCAAGCTCTCCGCGATCGACCCCGCCCGCCCGCGCATCGTCGCCTTCGAGAGCGTCTATTCGATGGACGGCGACATCGCGCCGATCGCCGAGATCGTCGAGGTGGCCGAGCGGCACGGCGCGATGACCTATCTCGACGAGGTGCACGGGGTCGGCCTCTACGGGCCGCGCGGCGGCGGCGTCGCGGAAGCGGAGGGCCTGATGGACCGCATCGACCTGATCGAGGGCACGCTGGGCAAGGCCTTCGGGGTGATGGGCGGCTACATCGCCGGCTCAGCGCCGCTGATCGACTTCGTGCGCTCCTTCGCCAGCGGCTTCATCTTCACCACGGCGCTGCCCCCCGCGGTGGCCGCCGGCGCGCGCGCCTCGATCCGCCACCTCAAGGAGAGCGACGCCGAGCGCCGCGCCCAGCGCGCCAACGTCGCGGCGCTGCGCGCCCGGCTCGACCGGCTCGGCATCCCGCACCTGCCCAACCCCAGCCACATCGTGCCGGTGATGGTCAAGGACCCGGTCAAGTGCAAGATGATCTCCGACATCCTGCTCGACGACTGGGGCATCTACGTGCAGCCGATCAACTACCCCACCGTGCCGAAGGGAACCGAGCGCCTGCGCTTCACCCCCTCGCCGCTGCACACGCCCCAGGACCTCGACCGCCTCGCAACCGCCCTCTCCGACCTCTGGAGACACTGCGCCCTCGCACGGGCCGTCGCTTGACCAGACAGGGCGCAGCAGGGGGGCGGCGCATCCGGGCGCTCGCCTGCGCCACGACGCTGGCGCTCGCCGCGCCGGCCACGGGCCAGTCCCCGGAGTCGCGGGTCATCGAGATGGCGACCGGCAGCGTGGCGGCGGTCTACTTTCCGACAGGCGTCTCGCTCTGTCGCCTCGTCAACCGGGAGCGTCCGACCCACGGCCTGCGCTGCGCCGCGCGACCTTCGGCGGGATCGGTGGAAAATGCGCGCGCCCTGCGCGAGGGCGCGGTCGGGCTCGCGCTGTTGCAGTCCGACGTGCAGGGCGCTGCATATGCCGGTGCGGCGCCGTTCTCGGATGAGGCGCGCTTTGACGACATGCGCAGCGTGATGTCGCTCTTTCCAGAGGTGCTCACCCTCGTCGTGCGCGATGATTCGGGGATTTCGGGGATCGAGGATCTGCCCGGACGGCGCGTGTCGATCGGTCCGCCCGGATCGGGACAGCGGTCGCTCGTCGAGGCGCTGGGCGAGGCGCTCGGATGGCCGCGGGAGGCGCTGGCCGACGAGCCGGACATGCGGGCCAGCAGCGTGGCGCAGGCGCTCTGCGCGGGCGAGATCGACGCGTTCGCGCTGGTGGTGGGCCATCCGGCGCCGCCGGTGCGCGAGGCGACGCTTGCCTGCGGCGCGAGGCTCGCGTCGGTCGCGGGGCCGCTGGTGGACGCCTTTCTCGCCGGGCATCCGGACTACGTGACCGCGACGATCCCGGCCGCCACCTATGTGGGGCAGGACGCCGATGTCGAGAGTTTCGGCGTGACCGCGACGCTGGCCACTCGCGCCGACGCGTCGGACGACGACATCGCGCGGATCGTGGCGGCGGTCTTCAACGATCTCGACACGTTGCGCGGCCTGAACCCGGCGCTGGTCGGGCTCGAGCCCGAGCGCATGGCGACCGAGGGGTTGGCGGCGCCCTTGCATCCGGCGGCGGAGGCTTTCTACCGGGCGCAAGGTTGGATCGACTGAAGCCTGCCGGCGCTGTTCCCGAAATGGGCATCGAAGCGGCGACCGTCGCGATGGTGTTAACCGGGCGATAACCCTGAACGTCGACGGTGCCCGGCGCGTGCTTCGATCGCACGCGCCGATCGCAGGTCTCGTTCATGCACGGTCGCCTCTTGCAGCTTGCAGCGCTGTTTCTGCTTGCGCCGCTCGTGTTGCCGGTCTCCGCACAGGATCGCTGCGAGGTCGAGCGGGTGAACCAGCGAGGCGACAGCATCGGGAATCCCAGTTGCCCGCAGCGCGGCGATCTGGTGCGACTTGGCGGCGGCAAGGATTCGCAAGCGTTCCTCGTGCTCGGCGCGCGTCCGCCCGAGGGCGAGTTCTCGCTGCAGTCCCAGAACGCCGCTTTCGATACGGGCCGGTTCGTGCTCGCGGACCGAAGGCTGCGTTTCTTCGTTTCAGACGCCAATGGCTCGCAGCCGCATTCCCTCTACAACTATGACGATAGTGACAGTGGCGCGCCTCCGTCGGGCCCGACTGATCCGGGCTTTCCCACGGACCCGACGGATCCGACTGATCCTGGCTTCCCGGTGGACCCGACCGATCCGACTGATCCTGGCTTCCCCGTGGATCCGACGATCCGATTGATCCGGGCTTTCCCGTGGATCCGACGGACCCCACCGACCCGACGGATCCGATCGATCCAACGGATCCTGCGTTCCCTGTTGATCCGTCGGCGCCCCCCGAACCCGCGCCGGACAAGGGCGACCGCGATATCGAGGGGGCGATCGCCGGACTCGGCGCGCTGCCGATCTTCATTGATCCCTATACGATAAGCGAGCGCCTCGTCGGCTGGGGCTTCGGCGGCGAAGGCGGGCGACCGATGACCAACAGCGATGGTCCGGATCGGCGCGCCTGGTTCGAGGCCGACGGGCTGCGATTCGACGATGACCGCTACGGCCGGCACGGCGATGGTTGGCGGACCGAAGCCACCATCGGCTTCGATCTGGTGAGGAACCCGGAACTTGTCCTGGGTCTCGCCGGCGGGTGGGAGAATTCCAGCGCGAATGCGTTCTCCGGTTCGACGAAGACAAGCTACGATGGATATTTCTTCGGCCCCTACGCCGCGTTTCTCCCGCAGGAGAACATGGTTCTCGACCTCTGGCTCGGATATGCGCGCCGTCGCATGGACAGCCGCATCGCCGAGCTGGAGAGCGAATATGACGTCGATCGCCTCTTCGTCTCCGCCAATGCGACGGCACGCTACATGCGAGGCGGCTTCGAGCTTCGCCCCAAGTTCGAGTTCTTCTATTCCGATGATGATACCGCCAGCCACGCCTATAGAGGCCGCGGCGGCGCGGGAGTTGCCGAGGACTATCGCCTGTGGATCGACGGCGCCTCGGATGACCTTGCTGTGACGCGCATCTCGGCCGAACTGCGTCGGACCTATCGCAAGTCGGGCGGGACAGTCTTCGAGCCCTTCGCGCGCGCTGGCGTCGACGCCTATCTCGCCCGGCCCTACGACGGCCGCGTGCTCGATGATCAGCTCGAACTCCGATCGACCGACGCCGTCACCGGAGATCTGGAGGCGGGGCTCGTCGTCCGTTTCGCAAGTGGCGGACGCGCGGTGGCGCGGGTCGCGATCGAGGACATCGGATCGGGTGGGCTCGACAGCTATGGCGGCCAGATCGCCCTGGAGTTTCCGTTCTGACAACGCCGATCAGGACACCAGGATCGCGCGGAAGTCGTTGACGTTGGTGAGCGTGGGGCCGGTGCGGATGACCTGTCCGGCGGCTTCGAAGGCGGCGAGGGCGTCGTTGCCGGCGAGCGCGGAGCCGGCGTCGACGCCGCCAGAGGCGATGCGCGCGAGCGTCTCGGGCGACATCCATGCTCCAGCATTGTCCTCGGTGCCGTCGATCCCGTCCGTGTCGCACGCAAGCGCATGCACGCCCGGCGCTCCCTTCAGGGCAAGCGCGAGGGCGAGAAGGAACTCGGCGTTGCGCCCGCCCCGGCCTTCGCCGCGCACGGTGACGGTCGTCTCGCCGCCCGAGATCAGCACGCAGGGCGGCGGGAATGGCTGCCCGCGGCGTCGGATCTGATCGACGAGGCCGGCGAAGACCCGAGCGACCTCGCGCGCTTCGCCCTCGATGTTCGCCCCGAGGATGTGCGGCGTGACGCCGAGGTCGCGGGCCTTCGCCGCAGCGGCCTCGAGCGCGTCCTGGGGCGTCGCGAGAATGTGGACGGGGCCCGGTGTGATCGCGGGCGGCGGATTTGCGACCATGACCGCGCGCACCCGCGGCGCCAGGTCGACCCCGCGCCGTGCGCAGATCGCGAGCGCAAGCTCCACGTCGGTCCCTGCTTCGACGGTGGGTCCGGAGCCGATGACGCCTGGGTCGTCTCCGGGCACGTCCGATATCAGATAGGTGACGCAGCGCGCCGGGGCTGCGGCGGCGGCGAGCCGCCCGGCCTTGATCGCGGAGAGCATCTTGCGGACGGCGTTCATTTCGCCGATGGGCGCGCCGCACCGCAGGAGCGCGCGATTGACCGCGCGCTTGTCCTCGAGCGTCAGTCCGGGCAGCGGCACGCTCAGGAGCGCCGATGCGCCGCCCGACCCGAGAAACACCACGAGGTCATCGAGACCCGCGCCGGATGCGAGCGCTAGGATGCGCCGCGCGACCGCCTCGCCCTCGGCGTCCGGCACCGGATGGCCGGCCTCGACGACTTCGATGAAACGCGTCGCGGTCCCGTGACCGTAGCGGGTGACGACGAGGCCTTCTACGGGGCGCTCCCAGACCCGCTCGAATTCGGCCGCCATGCTCGCTGCCGCCTTGCCCGCGCCGAGAACGATAGTGCGTCCCTTCGGTGGCGCGGGCAGCGTGACGAACTTGCCCTGCGGGGCCGCCGCGGCGAGCGCCGCGTCAAAGAGCGCGCGCAGGAAGGCCTCGGGCTCCACGGGCTCAGGCGTCCGCGATCACATCCTGGCGCTGGCGGCCCAGACCCTCGATGCCGAGCTCGACCACGTCGCCGGCCTTGAGGTAGCGCGGCGGCTTGAAGCCGAGGCCGACGCCCGGCGGCGTTCCGGTCGAGATGATGTCGCCCGGATGCAGGGTGAAGAACTGGCTGAGATAGCTGACCAGATGGGCGACGCCGTAGACCATGGTCTTTGTCGAGCCGTCCTGGACGCGCTCGCCGTTGACCTCGAGCCACATGCCGAGGTTCTGCGGGTCGGGGACCTCGTCGGGGGTGACCAGCCAGGGGCCGGTCTGACCGAAGTTGTCGCAGGACTTGCCCTTGGTCCACTGGCCCTGGCGCTCGATCTGATACTCGCGTTCGGAAACGTCGTTGCAGACGCAGTACCCGGCGACGTGGGACAACGCCTCGGCTTCGGAGACGTATTTGGCCTTGCGGCCGATGACGACGCCGAGCTCGACCTCCCAGTCGACCTTGGTCGCGCCGCGGGGAACGATGATCGGATCGTCCGGGCCGCAGATTGCGCTCGTCGCCTTCATGAAGAGCACGGGCTCGGAGGGCACCTCGAGCCCGCTTTCGGCGGCGTGATCGGCGTAGTTGAGGCCGATGCACATGAACTTGCCGGTCCCCGCGACGCAGGGTCCGAGCCGCGGCTCGCCGGGGACCGCCGGCAGGCTGGCGGGATCGGTGCCGGCGAGGCGGCCGAGGTCGGCGAGCGCGTCGCCGGCCAGATCGTCGATGACGCCCGACAGGTCGCGGATGACGCCCCCGGCGTCGAGCATTCCCGGCTGTTCCTGTCCCGCAGGGCCGAAACGCAGCAGTTTCATGTCATTTCCCTTCCTAGCTGTCGCGACGCGCCGGCGTCGTTCAGGTGGTCCAGCCGCCGTCGATGACGTGCGCCTGGCCGGTGGTGAAGCCGCTCTCGTCGCTGGCGAGATAGACCGCCAGCGCGGCGATCTCTTCGGGCCTGCCCAGGCGGCCCATCGGTTGCCGCGCCATGAAGGCGGCGCGGGCGGCGTCGTAGTCCCCGGTGGCGCGCAGCCGGTCGTCCAGCGACGGGCTCTCGACCGTGCCCGGGCAGATGGCGTTGCAGCGCACGCCCGCCTTGACGTAATCGGCCGCGACCGCGCGGGTGAGGCCCATCACCGCCGCCTTGGAGGCGCTGTAGAGAAAGCGGTTCGGCGGGCCGGTGATCGCGCCTGCCACCGAGCAGATGTTGACGATCGAGCCGCCGCCGGCGTCGATCATTCCCGGAAGCACGGCCCGGATGGTGTGAAACATGCTGCGCACGTTGAGGTCGAAGGCAAAGTCGAACTCCTCCTCGGTCGCCTCGAGGATCGTGCCGGCATGAACGAAGCCGGCGCAGTTGAAGAGCACGTCGAAGGGGCCGTGGCGCGCGACCATGAGCTCGATGGCGGCGCGGTCGGTGACGTCGAGGCGGGAGGTCTCGATGCCGGGCGCGCCGTCGAGCGTCGCCAGCGTCGCGGCGTTCACGTCGGTGGCGATGACCCGCGCGCCCTCTGACGCCATGCTCAGCGCCGTCGCACGGCCGATGCCCTGCCCGCTGGCCGTCGCCAGCACGGTCTTGCCGTCCAGTCGCCCCATGCGCCCCCCTGTGGCCGCGCTCCGCCGCTCCGGCGGGCCGGCTTTGTCGCGAGGCACATTCCTGCATCGGGACCTGCGCGTCAATCGCCCGGGGTCAGGCCGGCGCCGGGCGTGGGCGCCGGCGCCAGTTGAGGAAGATCACCGCCAGCATCACCGTCGCGCCGGCGACCTCGACGCGGAAATCCGGCCAGAAGATCGCGACCGTGGCCGGCGCGACCAGCAGACGCGAGACCAGATCCATGCGGCCGAAGAGGTAGCCTTCGAGCGCCGCGGCGAAGGTGGCGAGCGCCAGCACGGCGATCAGGCCGTCCCAGATCAGCAGCGGCAGCGGCCCGCCCTCGATGATCTCGGGATTGAACACCATGAACAGCGGGATGAGGTAGAGACCCTTGGCGAACTTCCACGCCTGCAGGCTGGTCTCCATCGGCTTCGAGCCGGCGATCGCGGCGCCGGCGAAACCGGCCAGCGCCACCGGCGGCGTGACGTTGCTGTCCTGACTGTACCAGAACACCACCAGATGCGCGATCAGCAGCGGCACGCCGAACTCCTCGGTCAGCGCCGGGCCGACGAGCACGATCAGCACGATGTAGGCGGCGGTCACCGGCAGGCCCATGCCGAGCACGAGGCTGGCGATCAGGACAAGGAGGAGCGCGAGCACAAGGTTGCCGCCGGAGAAGGCGATCATCATCGCCGAGAACTTCAAGCCGAGGCCGGTGAGGCCGACCACGCCGACGATGATGCCCGCGACCGCGCAGGCCATCGACACCGCGACGGCGTTGCGGGCGCCGAGTTCGAGGCCGTCGAGAAGGACGCGCCAGGCCCCGCGCAGAGCGTCGCCGAGCTCTGGCCGCGCTCACCGGCTCCCCGGCGCGAGGGCGGTGACAAAGAGCCTCCAGGCGCCGCGCAGAGCCGCGACCGCGAGCATCAAGACGATGGCGTAGAAGCCCACGCGCATCGGCGACATGCCCACCACCAGCAGGTAGACCAGCGCCACGAGCGGCAGCAGGAAGTGCCATCCGGCCCGCATGACTGCGCCGACCTGCGGCAGTTCGGCGCTCGACATGCCCTCCATGCCGCGTTTTGCCGCGACGAGGTGCACGAAGAGATAGACCGTGCCGAAGTAGAGCAGCGCCGGGAACACGCTCACAGCCACGATGTCGAGGTAGGGCACGCGGGTGTATTCGGACATCAGGAACGCGCCGGCGCCCATCAGCGGCGGCATGATCTGGCCTCCCGTGGAGGCGGCGGCCTCGATGCCGCCGGCCTCCGCCGGGCGGTAGCCGAGGCGCTTCATGAGCGGGATGGTGAAGGCGCCGGTCGTCACCACGTTGGCGATCGCCGATCCGGAGATCGAACCCATGCCCGCCGAGGCGATCACCGCGGCCTTGGCGGGCCCGCCGCGCTGGCGTCCGGTGGCCGCGTACGCCAGGTCGATGAAGAACTTGCCGGCGCCGGTGACCTCGAGGAAGGCGCCGAAGAGCACGAAGATGAAGATGTAGGTGGCCGCGACCCCCATCGGCAGGCCGAAGATGCCCTCCTGTCCGAGGTAGAGCGTGCCCACCAGCCGGTCGATGGAGTATCCGCGGTGGGCCAGGATGCCCGGCAGCCAGTCGCCCAGGGCCGGCAGCGCCCCGCGCTCTCCCGAGAGCGCGTAGACGATGGCGAAGACGCCAATCAGCGTCAGTCCGAGCCCGACCGCCCGGCGGCTCGCCTCGAGTACGGTGATCGTCGCGATCACACCCATCGCGATGTCGGCGGGCGACCAGAAGCCCGCGCGGGCGATGATGTCGTCGAGGAAGACCACGATGTAACCGCCGCTGGCGATGGCGGCGAGGATGAAGGCCAGGTCAACGGTCCAGCCGACCGCGCCGCGTGGCCGGTCCCGGCCGAATAGCGGGAACATCATGAAGGCGAGCGTCATCACGAAGGCGAGGTGGATGGTGCGCTGGTAGAAGAGCCCCAGGGGCTGCACGCCGGCGCCGTAGAGCTGGAAGAGCGACAGCGCGATCGCGACGAGCGCCGTCAGCCGCAGCATGACGCGAGGCTCGACGGGCGCCGGCCGGCCTGCGCCTGGTCCGGAGCCCGGGGCGTCGGCGTCGGTCATGGGCCGACGTCGGTCACGGCGATGCGGACGCGCGCGCCCGGAGCAACGGCGGAGAGCCTGTGAATTGCGCCGCCGGCGATGACCCGGTGGTCCACGGCCGCAGCGCCCACGCGCAGCACGAGCACGCCGCCGGCGACCGGCGCGTCGATGCCCTCGATCCACTGGCCGCCGGATCCGTCTGTCCCAATGCGGCCGCGGCCCGGAGTGTGGCCGAGCCCGGCCGAGGAGAAGTCGATCTGGTGGCTGCGCTCGAGCAGGAGCGCCCCGGCCTCCAGGCGGAAGCAGTCGAGCACCGGCTCGCCGGTCACCGAATGGTTCCAGGCGAGGCACCAGCGACCATCCGGCGGCAGAGCCGCCGCGACGAGCGCGCGGCCGGCCTCGTCCCGAACCTCCAGCACGGGATCTGCAGCCGCCGCGAACGGGACGAGCGCGGCGGCGAGAAGGGTCGCGGCGGCGGGAGGCCCTCCCGGCCGTCGCCCCGCGCCGGTCACTCGCGCAGGCGGTCCGGGATCTCCGCGCCGGTCTCCTCGAAGTAGCGCAGCGCGCCCGGGTGCAGCGGGATCGGCAGCGCGGACATGGTGAACTCGACGGTGGTGTCGTTCGCTGCTGGATGGATAGCGCGCAGATCGTCGACCTTCTCGAAGATCGTCTTGGTGATCTGATAGGCGAGTTCCTCGTCCATCGAGGCGTTGACCACGAGCGCGTTCGGCGTCGAGATCGTCGGAGTCTCCGGCGCGTCGGACTCATAGAGCCCGGCCGCAAGGGTGTAGGGCGCGAAGGTGGGCTCCGCCGCGACCGCTGCGTCGATCTCGGCCTGGCTCAGCGGCACCAACACCACGTCGGCAGTGGCTGCGAGGTTGAGGATCGAGCTGGTCGGTGGGCCGACGCTCCAGAAGCCCGCGTCGATGTCGCCATCGCGCAGCGCGTCAGCGGTCTCGTTGAAGTTGAGCCGCTGTTCGTCGATGTCGTCATAGGTGATGTCGTTCGCCGCCAGGATGGTCGCCGCGCTCACTTCGGTTCCGGAGCCGGGCGCGCCGACCGAGACGCGCTTGCCGGCGAGGTCGGCCAGGCTCTCGATGCCGGATCCGGCAAGCGTCACGATCTGCACCGCATTGGGGTAGAGCGCCACGAGCGCGCGGGCGTCCGCGATCTGGCGGCCGTCGAAACTGCCGGTTCCCGTGTAGGCCTGGAAGACGGTGTCGGCGAGCGCAAGCGCGAGGTCGCTGTCGCCCCGGCTGATGAGACCCATGTTCTCGACGGAAGCGCCGGTCACTTCGGCGACGGCGCTGTAGCCCTCGATGTTGTTGTTGATGAGCTCGGCGATGCCGCCACCCATCGGATAGTAGACCCCGCCGGTGCCGCCGGTTGCGATGGAGAGCTGTTGCTGGCCGAAGGCCGGGGCGCCCAGCGCAAGGGCAGCCAATAAAATACATTCGATCTTCTTCATTCGTGTCTCCCTGTCGTCCTGATTTTTCGACGCAGGTCTTACCATCCTGCTCGGCGCGGTGTCACCCTTGAAGTCCTGTCGCTTCCTCACCTGCTGCCTCGGCGCCGCAGACCGCGTGATCCGTCAGCACCTCGATCGCCAGCGCCGCGGCACCCATCGCCCAGAGCCGGTCGCCCCACTTGTGAACCCGAACGCGCGGCGGCGGGCGGTCTAGGGCAAGCGCGTTTTCCCGCATGAGGGCGAGGACCTCCGGACGACAGAGAAAATCGCGCCGCATGCGTTCGCCGGACAGGATGATCAGTCCCGGGTCGAAGATGTTGACAAGATTGGCGAGCCCGATCGCGAACATGCGGGAGGCACGGTCCAGGATCTGTTGCGCCTGCGGCTCGCCAGCGCCCGCGGCCTCGAACAGGGCTTCCAGTTCGGGGCCGGGTCCCGCCGGGTCGGCGCTGCGACCGAGCACGTCCCTGGATTCGCGCAGGAGTGCGTAGTCGGCGACATACGCCTCGAGGCAGCCGCGCTGTCCGCAGCGGCACGGCGCGCCGTCGAGCTGAACCTTGGTATGACCGAACTCGGCGCCGACCCCGCGGGCGCCGCGAAACAGCCGACCGTCGAGCACAATGCCCATGCCGACGCCGTTCTCGACGGTGACGACCAGGAAGTCGCGCTCGTTCCGTCCGTAGCCGAACCAGCGCTCCGCAAGGGCGGCGAGGTTGGCGTCATTTTCGAGAACGACGGGGCAGGGCGCGGCTTCCGACAACAGCGCCCCCAGCCCGACGTTTCGATCCCGAAAGCTTGGGCTCCAGTGAACGAGACCGGAGTCGGCTTCGATGTAACCCGGCAGGCCGACGCCCAGGCATGAGAGCGTTTCATGGGCCCGCCCGGTTCGGGCGAGCGCCTCACCGACCGCGCGCCAGAGAGTTGCGACGAGACGTCCGGGCGTGGCGTAATCGGGCTCAAGGTCGATCGCGTGATGGAGGATCTCCACTCCGCCGAAATCCATCAGCGCAACCGTGATGCGGCGGTCGGAGATCTTGGCTCCGCCGACGAGGCGGGCGTCGGGACGGATCCTCAGCGCGACCGGCGGCCGTCCGCGGGCGCGGGCGCTGTCGGCGTCGATCACCTCTTCGAGCAGCCCCTCGGACAGCAGGTCGGCGGTGATCGAGGTGACGGTCGCCGGACTGAGCCCGGTCTCGCGGACGATCGAGACGCGGGCCACCTCGCCGCCACCGCGCACGGCTGCGAGCACGGCGCGTCGGTTCCTGGCCCGCGGACCTTCGCTGCGCGCGGGCCGGCTCATGTCGACGGGGGACCCGGGCCCTGTTGGTCTCCAGGCATTCCGCCGATGCGCTTGCGAAGCATCCGCCTCCCCTTCATCGCGCTGTTCGACCGCCCCTATTTGAAGAAGATGATGACGCTCCGGACCGGCCTGTCAAAATAAATTTGACAACCGAATTTATTGCCGGAATGGTGAGGCCATTGCGCGCGCCACCCGAAATCGACGACAAGATCGTCGATGGCTGCGGCGGATCAAGAAACGGCCGTGAGCCGAAAAACGGAGTAACACGCATGAAACCCATCGGACTTCTGACGGTCGCTGCGCTGGCGACAGGCCTGGCGAGCACGGCGCTGGCGCAGGACATGACCGTCGGCGTGAGTTGGTCGAACTTCCAGGAGGAGCGCTGGAAGACCGACGAGGCGGCGATCAAGGCGGCGCTGGAGGCGGCCGGAGCCGAGTACGTGTCGGCCGACGCGCAGTCTTCCCCGTCCAAGCAACTCGCCGACGTGGAGGCGTTGATCGCAAGCGGCGTCGACGCGCTCATCATCCTCGCGCAGGATGGGGCCGCGATCATTCCCGCAGTCGAGGCGGCAAACAACGAGGGCATCCCGGTGGTCGCCTACGATCGCCTGATCGAGGATGACCGCACCTTCTATCTCACCTTCGACAACGTCGAGGTCGGGCGGATGCAGGCGCGTGCGGTGCTCGAGCAGCAGCCCGAGGGAAACTACGTGATGATCAAGGGCTCGTCAGACGACGCGAACGCCGACTTTCTGCGAGGGGGCCAGCAGGAGGTGCTGCAGAGCGCGCTCGACTCCGGCGCGATCACCATCGTAGGCGAGGCCTACACCGATGGGTGGGTGCCCGCGAACGCCCAGCGCAACATGGAGCAGATCCTGACCGCCAACGACAACGCCGTGGATGCGGTGGTTGCGTCCAACGACGGCACCGCCGGCGGCGTCGTGGCGGCTCTGACCGCGCAGGGCATGGAAGGGATTCCGGTCTCCGGCCAGGATGGCGACAAGGCGGCGCTCAACCGGATCGCGCTCGGCACCCAGACGGTGTCGGTCTGGAAGGACGCGCGCGAGCTTGGCAAGGCGGCAGGCGAGATCGCGGTCGCGCTCGCAGGTGGCGCGGCTCTGGACGGCGTCGACGGGGCGATCACGTTCACCTCGCCCGGCGGCAACGAACTCAACGCGATCCTGCTCGAGCCGGTTCCGATCACCGAGAACAACCTGAACGTCGTGGTCGATGCCGGCTGGATCTCGAAGGACGAACTCTGCGTCTCGGTCCCGGCCGGGCGCGTGGCCGCCTGCGACTGAGCCGACGACGGGCCGGGCGACGGCAACGTCGTCCGGCTCCTCGCCCGAGGCCCGGTGCATTCCCGGCCGACCACCGGAGGCAGTCCACGTGAGCGCCGTAAGTAGGGTCTTCAAGTCGCTTGACGTCGATATGCGCCTGCTCGGCATGATCGGCGCACTCCTGATCATATGGACGGTGTTCGACGTGATCACCGGCCATCGCTTCCTGACCCCGCGCAACCTGTTCAATCTCTCCGTGCAGACCGCGTCGGTGGCGGTGATGGCGACCGGCATGGTGTTCGTTATCGTCACCCGGCACATCGACCTCAGCGTCGGATCGGTCCTGGGTTTCATCGGAATGATCATGGGGCTAGTGCAAGTCAGCCTCCTGCCCGATCTCTTCGGTTACGGCAGCCCGGCGATCTGGATCGGTGCGGTGCTGGCCGGCGTGCTCGTCGGCTTGGTGATCGGAGCCTTTCAGGGCTGGCTCATCGGCTATCTCGACATCCCCGCGTTCATCGTGACCCTAGGAGGCCTTCTTGTGTGGCGCGGCGCCGCATGGTGGGTGACGAGCGGCCAGACCGTCGCGCCGCTCGATCCGACATTCAAACTGCTCGGGGGCGGGGCGGAAGGCACGCTCGGCGAACCGATGAGCTGGGCGCTGGGCGGCGCCGCAACGCTGGCGAGCTTCTGGCTGCTCTACGCCGCGCGACGGCGCAAGCTCTCCCACGACTTCCCTGTCAAGCCGGTCTGGGCGGAGCTCACCATCGCCGGGCTGATCGCCGGCGCAATCCTCGGCTTCACCGCGGTCATGAACGCCTACCCGATCCCGGCGCGCGCCGCCGCGCGCATCTACGAGAACCGGGGTCTGCCGGTTCCCGAGAATCTCAAGCTCGACCACGGCATTGCGATCCCGGTGGTGATTCTTCTGGTGGTGGCCGTCGTGATGACGATCGTCGCCGAGCGCACGCGGTTCGGTCGCTATGTGTTCGCCACCGGCGGCAACCCGGACGCCGCAGAGCTTTCCGGCATCAACACGCGCCTCCTTACGGTCAAAATCTTCGCGCTGATGGGCGCGCTCACCGCGATTGCCGCGGTGATCGCCTCCGCGCGCCTCGGCGCGGTCGGCAACGACCTCGGAACGCTCGACGAGTTGCGCGTGATCGCCGCAGCCGTGATCGGCGGGACAGCGCTGTCGGGCGGGATCGGCACGATCTACGGCGCGGTGCTCGGCGCGCTGATCATGCAGAGCCTCCAGTCCGGCATGGCGATGGTCGGTGTCGACGCGCCAATGCAGGCAATCGTGGTGGGCGTCGTGCTGGTGCTCGCGGTGCTCGTCGACATCCTCTATCGGCGGAGAACCGGAGCATGACCGCGCCTCTGGTCGAGATGCGCGACATGCAGAAGTCGTTCGGCGGCATCAAGGCTGTCGATCACGTCACCGTCACCCTCAACGCCGGCGAGGTCGTCGGCGTGCTCGGCCACAACGGCGCCGGCAAGTCGGTGCTGATGAAGATGCTGTCCGGCGCAATCGCGCGCGACGGCGGCCAGATCCTCGTCAATGGTCGCGAGGCGGTGATCAACAACCCGCGCGACGCCCGAAACTACAACATCGAGACGATCTACCAGACGCTGGCGCTGGCCGACAATCTCGACGCCGCGTCGAACCTCTTTCTCGGCCGCGAACTTGTCACGCCGCTCGGCTTCGTGGACGACGCAGCCATGGAAGCGGAGACGCGCAAGATCATGGCCCGCCTCAACCCGAACTTCCGACGGTTCTCCGCCCCGGTTTCGGCGTTGTCGGGCGGCCAGCGGCAGTCGGTTGCGATCGCGCGAGCGGTCTACTTCAATGCGAAGATCCTGATCATGGACGAGCCAACCGCTGCGCTGGGCGTCGCGGAGACCCGCATGGTCGCCGAACTCATCGAGGAGCTCAAGCGGCAGGGGATCGGTATATTCCTGATCGACCACGACATCCACCAGGTCAAGGCGATGTGCGACAGGGCGAGCGTCATGAAGAACGGCCAGCTCGTTGGAACCGTGAATGTGGCCGAAGTCAGCGAGGACGACATCCTCGGCATGATCATCCTCGGCAAGAATCCCGAGACGGTCTGAAGACGATGTTTCTCGGGATAGACATCGGCACGTCGTCGGTGAAGGCCGTGCTCTTCGACGACGACCAGAAACTCGTCGCCCAGGCGAGCGCGCCGATGCGCGTCGCACGGCCGCACGAGGGCTGGTCCGAACAGGAACCGGCCGACTGGTGGGGCGGAGTTCTGGACGACAGTCGAATCCATCGCCGGAGCGCATTCCCTGTCGAGACTGCGCGGCATAGGCCTCTCGGGGCAGATGCACGGGGCGGTCTGCCTCGATCGCAACGATGCGGTGCTGCGGCCTGCGATCCTGTGGAACGACGGGCGCAGCAGCGCGGAATGCGCCGAAATCGAGGCGGCGTTTCCCGACAGCCGCCGGGTCGCCGGCAACATCGCAATGGCCGGATTCACCGGGCCGAAGCTCCAGTGGATGCGTCGCCACGAGCCGGCGCTGTTCGAGCAGGTCGACTGCGTGCTCCTGCCCAAGGATTACGTCCGGCTGATGCTGACGGGCGAGCGCGTCTCGGAGATGTCCGACGCTTCGGGAACCCTCTGGCTGAACGTCGCTGCGCGGGATTGGTCGGACGATCTTCTGGCGGCAACCGGAATGACCCGGGCGCAGATGCCGCGCCTTGTGGAGGGCAGCGCCGTCTCGGGCGAGCTCAGGCGAGACCTTGCCGAGCGCTGGGGCGTCAACGGCCCGGTGGTCGTGGCGGGCGGTGCCGGCGACAACGCCGCGGCGGCCTGCGGCGTCGGGGTGGTGACGCCGGGCTCGGCCTTCGTATCGATCGGCACCTCCGGCGTGCTCTTTGTCTCCAACGCCGCGTTCTCGCCCAACACCGAGGGCGCGGTGCACGCCTTCTGCCACGCCATCCCGCAGACATGGCATCAGATGGGGGTGATCCTGTCGGCCTCGGACAGTCTTGAGTGGCTGGCGCGGATATCCGGACGCAGCGCGGTCGAACTGGCGGGGCTGGTCCCTCCGGGGTCGCAGCCGTCCGATATCACCTTTCTGCCCTACCTCTCCGGGGAGAGGACCCCGCACAACGACGCGGCCGCGCGCGGCGCCTTCGCCGGGCTTGCGCAGTCGCACGGCGTCGCCGACCTGGCGCAGGCTGTGCTTGAAGGGGTGGCCTTCGCCTTTGCCGACTGTCAGGCGGCGCTGGCCGCGGCCGGAACGGATTTCGAGAGCGCGCTGGCCGTCGGCGGCGGCGCGCGGTCGGAGACCTGGCTCTCGATCGTGGCGAACGTGCTCGACCGGCCGCTCGAGGTGCCTACCGACAGCGATCTGGGGGCCGCCCTTGGCGCTGCGCGGCTGGCGATGTGCGCGGCGGAAGGCGTCGCGCCGGCGGAGGTCTGCGCCGCTCCGAAGATCCTGCGGGTCATCGAACCCAATTCGAGCCTTGTCCCGCTCTACAGGGAAACCTGGGCCCGCTATCGGGCCCATTACCCGGCGCTGAAGGGAGCTGCGCGATGAGCGATTTCTTCAAGGACGTCGACCCCGTCCGGTACAAGGGTCCCGACAGCGAGGACCCGCTCGCATTCCGCTACTACGACGCCGACCGGCTGGTCCTGGGCAAGCGCATGCAGGATCACCTGCGCATGGCCGTCGCCTACTGGCACAGTCTCGTCTGGCCGGGGAACGACCCGTTCGGCGGCCAGAGCTTCGAGCGTCCGTGGTTCGGCGACACGATGGAGGCGGCGCAGCTCAAGGCCGAGGTCGCCTTCGAGATGTTCGCCATACTCGGGGTCCCGTTCTTCTGCTTTCACGACCGCGACGTGGCGCCGGAGGGCGCGACTCTGGCCGAAAGCAACCGCAACCTGCGCGAGATCTGCGCAATCCTCGCGCGCAAGATCGACGAGACCGGCGTACGCCTGCTCTGGGGCACCGCCAACCTCTTCTCGAACCGCCGCTACATGGCCGGCGCCGCGACGAACCCCGATCCCGAGATCTTCGCCTACGCCGCGGCGCAGGTGAAAGAGGCGATGGACGTGACCCATGAGCTCGGCGGCGCCAACTATGTGCTCTGGGGTGGGCGCGAGGGATACGAGACCCTGCTCAACACCGACATGGCGCGGGAACTCGACCAGATGGGGCGATTTCTCAACATGGTGGTCGACTACAAGC
Organism: uncultured Alphaproteobacteria bacterium; assembly: GCA_963700835.1. Lineage (GTDB taxonomy): Bacteria > Pseudomonadota > Alphaproteobacteria > Rhodobacterales > Rhodobacteraceae > Amaricoccus. The sequence goes on along the minus strand of CAVOZD010000022.1, from coordinate 126,233 downwards.
ATCGCATCGGCTTCCAGGGAACCATCCTGATCGAGCCGAAGCCCCAAGAACCGACCAAGCACCAGTACGACTACGACGTGGCGACGGTCTACGGTCTGCTCCGTCGGGCGGGGCTCGAGAACGAGGTGAAGGTCAACATCGAGGTCGGGCATTCGGTGTTGGCGGGGCACTCCTTCGAGCACGAGATCGCTACTGCGGTGGCGCTGGGGATATTCGGCAGCGTCGACGCGAACCGCAACGACTACCAGTCCGGTTGGGACACCGACCAGTTTCCCAACAATGCTCCCGAGATGGCGCTGGCGCTCTACTACATCCTTCGTGGCGGCGGTTTCACCACGGGCGGGCTGAACTTCGATGCGAAGCTGCGACGCCAGTCGCTCGACCCGGTCGATCTGATCGCCGCCCATGTCGGCGGGATGGACGTCTGCGCCAAGGCCCTGCTCGCGGCGGCGGCGATGGTCGAGGACGGCGGTCTCGCGCAGGCGCTCGCCGATCGCTACGCCGGCTGGGATGAACCCGAGGCCCGTGCAATGCTCGACGGCGCGGCCACGCTGGAGGAGATCGCCGCGCGCGTTGTGGAGGAAGAGCGCGAACCGCAGCCGCGATCGGGTCGCCAAGAAACCCTCGAGAACTGGGTGAACCGCTTCGTCTGAGCCATCCGGCGGGCGGCATTGACGCCCGCCCGCCAAAGCGCCTAGCGTCCGGCGAGATCAGCCATAGAAGTCGGGAGCGCCGTGATGAACGCCGAAATCCAAGTCGAAGTCCACAAAGGAAGAAACCGATCTCGAGACGCTTTCGCAAGAGATCGGCAAGCTTCGGGAAGACCTGTCGAGCCTAGTTGCGAACGTTGGCGAGGTTGGCAGGAAGACGGTGATGTCGCGCGCGTCCAAGGGCGTCGCGAAGGGCGAGGCGGCGCTCGCTGACATGACCTCGGAGTTGCAGCGGATCGAGAGCGACATCGTTTCCTCCACCCGCAAGTCGCCGATACGGGCGCTTGGCGTCGCGGCGCTCGTCGGTCTGGTGATCGGCCTGATCCTGCGCCGCTGACCTGGATGTTCCGGATCGCGAGGCTATTCGTCGCGCTGAACGCGGGTCGGCTCGGGGACGTCCGCGATCGCATTGGCCACCGGCTAGGCTTCCTGATCCTGGTCGGCGTTCTCGGGTTCGTCTTCTTGGCGTTCGGTCTTGCGGCGGTCACCGCGACGCTCGCCTCGGTGCTTGGATTGGTCGCGGCGCTGTCGATCATGACCTTCGTGTTCTTCTGCGCACTGGCCGGGGCCATGGCTATGATGGTGGTCGTGGACCGGCGCGACCGGGCGAGGCTGGCGCAGAAGGCGGCTTTGCAGAACCGGCTGTCGCAGGCCGCGATGATCGCGGCGGTCGGGGCGGCGCAGAGCGGGAGGATCCGCCTCGGCCGATTGATCGGCCTTGGCCTCGTCGGCGCGGCGGCCCTGTTCGTGCTCGGCGCGGTCGCCAATAGAGACGGGGACGAAGAGGACCGATCCTAGCCCCGGTCGCGCAGGAGACGGGCCTTGTCGCGCTGCCAGTCGCGCTTCTTCTCGGTCTCTCGCTTGTCCTGCATCTTCTTGCCCTTGGCCAGTCCGAGCTGGAGTTTGGCGCGGCCCTTCTCGTTGAAGTAGAGCCTGAGCGGCACCAGCGTCATGCCCTCGCGGCCGACGCCTTGCCAGAGCTTCGCGAGTTCGCGCTTGTTGACGAGGAGCTTGCGGCGGCGCCGCTCGTCGTGGCCGAAGGAGCGGGCGCGATCATAGGCGGGGATGTATCCGTTGATCAGCCACAGCTCGCCGTCCTCGACGCTGGCGTAGCTCTCGGCGATGTTGGCCTTGCCGGTGCGCAGGGATTTCACCTCGGAGCCCTCGAGCATGATCCCGGCCTCCAGATCGTCCTCAATGAAGTAATTGTGACGGGCCTTGCGGTTCTCGGCGACGACCTTGAGCTTGCGTTCCGGTTTGGGGGCCATGATCGAGGCGGTCTAGAGGAGCAGCTGGCGGCTGTCCAGCGTGGTTCCACCGGTCTTCGGAAGCGGGCAGGAGGCGGAGATCGGGCTGGCCCGGATTCGGCTCGTCTCTAAGTTGTTGACGCAAAAATTGACTTTTCAAAGCGCCTAGTTGCGCGACACTGGGTCTTTAGGTGGACGGGCGAGCAGGCCAGGATGGTCAGGGCTCGCTCCAAGACCCTTGCGCTCCGGCGAACTGCGAACTTGGCGCCATGCGGCCGGCGAGGTTTCGCTCCAGCGCCGGAAGGCGCGGACGAAGGCGCTGGGCGTCGCGAAGTTCAGGGTGATGGCGATGTCGCCGATCGGCAGGCGGGTCAGGATGAGCAATTCGCGCGCGGTCGAGAATCGGACCGCGTCCCGGATCGCCTCGAAGGTCGCGCCCTCGCGTGCGAGCGCCCTGCGGAGCGTTCGCGGGGTCGTCCCAAGGCGCCGTGCGACGTCAGGCATGTTCGAGCGGCCCCCGATCAGGAGCGCGCGCAGGGCGTGCGCTACCTGTTGCGACCTGCCCCAGGACGCGCGGGCGAGGTGCGCCGCCAGGTCCGCAGCCAGGGCGTCATGGGTTTCGCGATCCGCGGTAGCCAGCCGGAAGTCGAGCGCGGCGCGCGGAAGAACAAGGCAGGTTTCCGTCTGTCCAAAGCGGAACGGGACTCCGGCGAGCCGCGCCCATGGCGCCGGGTCCCTGGGTGGAGGTCGCATGGAAATGAACTCCAGCGGTCTGACCGCGCCTCGCGTGAGTTCCCGCACGAGGCCATGACCGATGGCGAGGACAGCGTCGTGCATCTGTGGCGAGACCGCGCCCGAATAGGCGCCGTAGCCCAGCACGAACACGTCCTCGGTGCGCCGCAGATAGACCGACGCGCCAGTCGAATTCACGATCTGGAACGCCACGAAGTCGCTGAGGGCCGCGCCGAGGGTTGCGGCGCAGGGCATCAGCCGACCGGGAGGGCCGAGCGCGGCGAGGCTTTGTCGCTTTCCGAGCCGGAGGCCGAGGTCCTCGCACCCGGTGAGCGTCGCGGCGCGCTCGAGAATTTCGAGAAAGCTCGCGTAGGGAAGAAAGGCACTTGGTCGGATGTCGTCGGGCCCGACGCCGGTTCCCTCCAGAGCGTCTGCGAGGCTCAGGCCGAACTCGCCGAGGAGCGGCGCGAGATGCATAAGCGCAGCCGCCCGCTGCATGGCCGGGGCCGGAGACCTCATCTCTAAACTTTGTCCCCAAAAGGTAACCGGGTCAACGGCGGAGTGGCTATGGTGCGCCGTCAGGCGGGACCGGTGTCGACAAGCGGACTGCGGTCGCCGCGCGAAATGTCATCTGGGGTTACACATGAAGCGCAAGGGCATTCTGATCGGATTGGCGGCGACCGTCGCCATGGCTGGTCCTCTCCGGGCCCAGGACTTCACCTATCAGACGGAAATACCGCCAGGCGTCGCATCGCCCGACGAGGTCGAGACGCGGCTCGGTACACTGAGGTTCGACTACGGCTACCCCGACGCGGCGACGGCCAAGCTGGTTTGGGACAACCTCGACTTCCAGCGGGCGGTGCAGTCCTACCTGCTGGCGCTGCCGATCGTTAACCAGGCGTTCAACCGTAACGCCATCCGAACGCTGGGGCCCGTCAACAAGACCATCCCGATCTTTGAAGAGCTTGTGGACCCGCGTCAGATCTTCCTGACCGCCAACGACAACACCGTCTACAGCTGGGCCTGGCTTGACCTCAGGGATGGCCCGCTGGTGGTCGAGGTGCCGCCCAAGGTGCTCGGGCTGGTCGACGACATGTTTTATCGCTGGGTGGTCGATGTCGGCATCACCGGCGCCGACAAGGGAGAGGGCGGCAAGTATCTCTTCCTACCGCCGGGCCACACCGGCGACGTGCCCGAGGACGACTTCGTACAGGTCGTGCAATCGCCGACCTACAATCTCTGGATCCCCTGGCGCAGCTTCCTGACCGACGGCGACCCCAAGCCGGGCATCGACCTGGTCAAGGAGCACGCCCGGTTCTATCCGTTGGGATCCGAGCCGACCGAGATGACCTTCGTCAACCTGTCGGGCGGCTATTTCAACACCGTGAACCCCGCCGACTACACGTTCTGGGAACTCCTGAACGAGGTCGTTCAGGAGGAGCCGGTCGAGTCGCTCGACCCGGTGACGCAGGGCTTCTTCGCGTCCATCGGCATCGAGCATGGAAAACCCTTCGCCCCGGACGAGCGGATGAAGGCGATCCTGACCGATGCGGCTGCCGTCGGAGACGCCACGGCGCGAACCGTCGCTTTTCACACCCGCGCGCCCGAGTTCTTCATCTACGACGACAGCAACTGGCAGGTCGCCTTCGTCGGCGGCTACAAGTTCCAGTCCCAGCCGGGCGTAAACAACCTGGACGGCGCGAACTTCTTCTATTTCATGGCCACCGGCGTGACCCCGGCCATGGAGGAGAAGATGGTGGGCGAGGGGTCGCAATACGCCTGGACGGCTCACGACAAGGACGGCGCGGCGCTCGATGGCGGCAAGAGCTACCGGCTTCACCTGCCCAAGGACATACCCGTCAAGGACTTCTGGTCGGTCATCCTCTACTCCAACCAGACGCGGTCGATGATCCAGACGGACCAGCGGCACCCGTCGGTCTCCAGTCAGAACGAGGATCTGCTGGTCAACGAGGACGGCTCGATCGACGTCTGGTTCGGCCCCGAGGCGCCGGAGGGCAAGGAGTCGAACTGGGTGCAGACGGTTCCGGGGCAGACCTGGAACGCGATCCTGCGGCTCTACGGTCCGCTCGAGCCATGGTTCGACAAGACCTGGCGGCCGGGCGAGATCGAGCCGCTGTGAAACTGCGCGGTGCCCGGTCACCGGTGCCGATTGCTCACTCCGAATGCGCTGGACAAACTCACGGTCAGCCGATGCCATGGTCTGAAGGGCAATGCGGACAGGTTGGTGACGGTCTATCGAAAGGCCCGTAAATCGGGTAAAGCCAGACTGGCGAACAGGGCGATTTCTTCCGAGCGCTCAGTACGAAGAGTCAGGAGGAGTGCGATCCTTCGGTCCTGGATGACTGTTGGTCGGGACCCAAGGCGCCCAACAGGTGATGGCGTCGGCGCATCAAGACCGACTACAAGTGAAGAGGAGATGGCGATGTCCGCTTCCAGCTTCGACACCGGGAGAAGGGGGAACTCTAAGAATGGGAAGGTCGGCGTTTCTCGCAGCCCTAGGCGTGGCGCTTCTCGCTTCGCAGGATGCAGTCGCCCAATCGTCCGGGCTTGCGGCGCCAGCCACTGCCGCGTCGCCGGCCGCGGGTGACTCGGACGCGGATCTTGCCAAGCAGCTCGCCAACCCGATCGCGAGCCTGATCAGCCTGCCGCTCCAGTTCAACTACAATCAGGGCTTCACGAACGGCGACGGCGACCAGTACTACCTCAACATCCAGCCGGTCATTCCGTTCTCGATCAGCGAGAGCTGGAACGTGATCTCGCGCACCATCCTGCCGATCTATAGCCAGGACGGAGTGATCCCGAGCGAAGGCTCCCAGTTCGGCTTTGGTCCGACGACGCAGAGCCTTTTCTTCTCGCCCAAGGCGCCGACCGCGCAAGGGCTGATCTGGGGCGTCGGTCCGGTGGCGCTGATCCCGACGGCGACCGACGGCATTTCGACCAACCAGTGGGGTCTTGGCGTCACCGGCGTCGCGCTCAAACAGCAGGGGCCGTGGACCGTCGGCGGGCTGGCCAACCACATCTGGTCGGTGAGCGGAAACAGCGCAGATGGCGACATCTCGAACACCTTTCTCCAGCCCTTTGTCAACTACACCACCAAGAAGGCGACGTCGTTCTATCTCAACACCGAGTCGAACTATGACTGGGAGAACGAGCAATGGTCTGTGCCGATCAATCTCGGCGTGAACCAGTTGCTAAAATTCGGCGAGCAGCCGGTTCAGATTGGAGGCGGGCTGCGTTACTGGGCGGAAACGCCGGAGTTCGGGCCGCAGGACTGGGGCGCGAGATTCAATCTGGTGTTCCTGTTCCCGAAGTGAGGGCCTGAGACGGCGTGCGCGGCGAATTGCATCGCCACCGTGAAGATGGCAGGTCGGAGCCCGTGATTGCGACCACCGAGGAGTCCCGCCATTAAGAGCCACGTCCCTGACGCCGTCTTCCATACGCGGGTGCGCAACGACGCGCTCGGCGGCCCCAACCCGTTCGAGTGGAAAGCGGTGAGCACGGCGGAGGTGTTCGGGGGGCGCTCGGTGGTGCTCTTCGCGCTGCCCGGCGCCTTCACGCCGGCCTGTTCGGACACGCACCTGCCCGGCTACGAGGCGGCGCACGGCGACTTTCTGGCGGCGGGGATCGACGAGGTCGCTTGCCTCGCGGTCAACGATGCCTTCGTGATGCGGCAGTGGGCTTTGTCGAAGGGCGTGGAGAAGGTGCGGATGCTGCCCGACGGCAACGGCGAGTTCTCCCGCAAGATGGGGATGCTGGTCGATCGCTCGGCCACTGGCATGGGGTTCCGCAGCTGGCGGTATTCGATGCATGTGGTTGATCGCAAGATCCGGCGGATGTTCGTCGAGCCCGGCTTCGGCGACAACCCGGCCGGCGTGCCGGTTCAAGTCTCGGACGCGGCGACTATGCTGACCTACCTGAAGGAAGGCTGACGCTCAGGCGATGCGGGTGAAGCGGGCGGCGAGCTCGACGTGGCCGGACCAGCGGAACTGGTCGACCGGCTGGACCCAGTCGAGCCGGTAGCCGCCCGCGACCAGGATCGCCGCGTCGCGGGCGAAGGAGGCCGGCTCGCAGGAGACCGCTGCGATGCGCGCGACCGACGACGCGGCGAGCGCGCGGGCTTGGGCTTCGGCCCCGGCGCGCGGCGGGTCGATCACCACGGCGTCGAAACGGGAGAGCTCGGCCGGCAGGAGCGGCCGGGCGAAGAGGTCGCGGCGCTCGGTCGAGACGCGCCGCAGCCCCGGCGCCGTCCGCCAGCCTGCGTCGAGCGCGGCGAGCATCGGCTCGGCGGCCTCGACGGCGTGCACTTCGGCGGTGTCGGCGAGCGGCAGCGCGAAGGTCCCGCAGCCGGCGAATAGATCAGCGAGACGGCGCGCGTCGCCGACTGCCTCGCGCACGCTTGCGATCAGCGCCGCTTCACCCTGTGGCGTCGCCTGAAGGAAGGCGCCCGGGGGTGGCGCGACACGGGCTGCGCCCATGCGCTGGAGCGGCGGGCGCACCACGGCGACTGGCTCGTCGTCCCAGGTCAGGCGCGCGAGGTCGTGGCCTACCGCCAGAGCGGCGAGGCGCGCGCGCAAGGCGGCGTCAAGGGGCTTGCCATCGCGCACCGCGACGTCGAGCCCTGCGTCGGAGGCCGTGACGGCGAGCCGGACGGGCCTCGCGCGCGACGTCGCGAGGCCTACCAGTTCGCGCAGCGCCGGCGCGGCAGCCATGATCTCCGGCGCAAGAAGCGCGCACCGCCCGATCGGCTCGATCCGGTCGGTGCGTCGGGCGAAAAAGCCGAGCGTCACGGTCTTGCGGCTGCGCCGGCCGGCGAAGGTGGCGCGGCGGCGCGATCCCGGTGGCGATACCGCGATGGGACGCAGCGGCGCGGCAAGGCCGCGGGCGGCGAGGGCGCGGGCGATGACGTCGGTTTTCCAGCCGGCGAGGAAGCCGTCGGAGGCGTGCTGGAGCGCACAGCCGCCGCAGGCCCCGAAATGCGGACAGGGCGGCGCCACGCGGTCGGGCGACACCGCCAGGATCTCCGCGACGTCGAGCCGGCCGCCCTCAACCGGTCCGCGCACGCGCTCGCCCGGCAGGGTGAATGGCGCGCGCAAATCGCCGGCCACGCCGTCGCCCTGGCGGCCGAGGCGATCGATGGTAACGTCCTGCATGTCCCGACTCCTGCAGCCCGCTGGCCCGGTTCGTAAACGCAGGCTACGCTCGCCCCGACTATGTCGTCGGGAACAACTTCACAAGGAACCACATGATGAACCAACCAATCGCCGCGGGAACGCGGATTGGGCATGTGCATCTGAGGGTCGCGGATCTGAACCGGGCGCTCGGCTTCTACTGCGGCGTGCTCGGATTCGAGATCACCCAGCGCTACGGCGCGCAGGCGGTGTTCATTTCTGCGGGTGGCTACCACCATCACATCGGATTGAACACCTGGGAGAGCCTGGGCGCGGGCCCGCCGCCGCCCGGGCACACCGGGCTCTACCACGCGGCGATCCTCTATCCGACCCGCGCGGATCTCGGCGACGCGCTGCGGCGGCTGCGGGCGGCAGGGATCGCGCTGACCGGTGCAGCCGACCACGGGGTGTCCGAGGCGCTCTATCTCGATGACCCGGACGGAAACGGCGTCGAGCTCTACTGGGACCGACCGCAGGCGGAGTGGCCAAGGGACGAGGCGGACTTTCTCGCGATGGTCAACCAGCGGCTTGATCTGGAGGATCTGGCGGCTTGCGGGGCGTGAGAGGCGGTGGGCGAACGGTGGCGCACGGCGCGCGGCCGGCTCCCCGCCCCGTCCAGGGCGCAGCCGTCCGCCAGCGGCCGTCAACCCTCAGACGAAGATCCGCGTGATCGCGGCGCCGAGCAGGAGCAGGTATCCGGTGTAGAGGCAGAGTTCGTCAACCGGGCGCCAGCGGGCTGCGTCGTGGGCGCGCTCGTCGCGCAGCGCCGCTCCGATGCGATCGAGCGCGCTCTCCGCGCCGGTCTCGCGGCGGGCCGCAAGGATCGCGTCGATGCGGGTGTGGGACTTCTTGCGGAAATTGAGCGAGAAGACCGGCACTGCGAGAACAGCGACCCCGATGGCGGTCGCCGCGTCGAGGGCAGCCTCTAGGTTCATTTCAGTTGGCGGCGGCGAGCGTGGCGCCTGAGGCGGCTGCCACTACGGCGCCGCTCCCTTCGGCGGGCTCGAACCCGATCGTCACCTGCGCCCCGCAGGCGGCGGCGTAGCGGTGGAGCGTCGCGAGGCTCGGCATCGGGCCAGTGGCGGATTCGATCTTGGAGACGTGGCTCTGGCTGAGCCGCGCGCGGGCTGCGAGCTGGCGCTGGGTCAGGCCTGCCGACCGGCGCAGGGCGCGGGCCGACAGCGCGAGCCCGCGCTTCTCGGCGTTGGCCGCGAAGGAGCGGCGCAGGCCGCCGTCTTCGGCGAGAAGGGTTTCGGTCAGTCGCATCGTCATGCCTCCCGTACGGGGTTGAGCAGCCGGCGGTGTCGCTCGACCAGCGTCATCGCCCGGTCGCAGGCGGAACGCACGGAGGCCGCGCCATGCTGTAGTCCCGGCCGCCGGCGGGCGCGCAGGTCGAAGGAGACGATCATGCGCGCCGAGGGACACTGCGGGATCGGGACCGCGTAGACCTCGAAACGGTCGCCGAGCAGCCCGCAGCGACCGGTCTCGGGGTCGGTCCGGCGCAACTCCAGATCGACCATCAGGAAGTTCTCCACACAGACCGGCGACAGGAGGCGCACCGAGGCGAGAACCTCCTCCTCGAAGCCTTTCGGCATCTCCAGCGGCCGGGTTTCATGGTGGAAATATATATCCAAAAGAATATTCCGTCAAGTATATCGCCTTGTTGCGATCAGGGGTGCAGTCTCAGTCAGACCTGCGGCGCGGACAAGCGGGCTAATAGCGTGCGCTTGCGCGCGGCGATCAGGAATTCGGCGTTGCCGTCGCCCCCGCGAATCGGGCTCTCCGCCGTCCCGGTCACATGCCAGCCGGCGGTCCCGAGGAAAGCGGCCACGTCGCTCCGAGCGCGGGAGATGGCGGCGGCGTCGCGCACCAGCCCGCCCTTGCCGACGAAGGCGCGGCCCACCTCGAACTGTGGCTTGATCAGCGCCACCAGCGTTGCGCCGGGCCGGGCCAGCGCCAGCGCCGGCGGCAGCGCCTTGGTGAGCGAGATGAACGAGAGGTCGGCGGTAATCCAGTCTGGCGGGGGGACGTGCGCGGGGCCGAGATCGCGGGCGTTGAGCCCCTCCAGAAGCCGCAACCGCGGGTGATCCCGCAGCGCCGGCGCCATCTGGCCGTGGCCGACGTCCACCGCCCAGACCTCGGCCGCGCCGGCTTCCAGCAGCACCTGGGTAAAGCCGCCGGTGGAGGCGCCCAGGTCAAGCGCGACCGCCCCGCCGGGGGCGATGCCAAAGACCTCGAGCGCATGCGCAAGCTTGAGCCCGGCGCGCGACACCCAGGGAGCGGGATCGCCGGTCAGCGCCAGCGACGCGCCCGGGGCCACCGGCTGCGAGGGCTTCGCCGCAGGCGTCCCGTCCACCGTCACAGCGCCGGCGGCGATCAGCGCCTGGGCGCGGGCGCGGGTGGGCGCAAGACCGGCCGCGACGAGCGCGCGGTCGAGCCGCCAGTTCATTGCGCGTTCCAGGGACGCCGTCCTCCTGCGGTTGGCGCTCGCGCCGGAGCGATCCTTGCGATCACTTTCTTACGGAAGTTTCGGCCCGGAACGGCTCCGCACAATTGTGATCCGGGGATGCCAGGCTCAGGGCCCGGCGGCGACCGAAACTGGCCGAAGGCCGAGGGTACCCGCCTTCTGCATCCATGTCGTTCGCCAGAGGAGTCAGTCCGATGCGACGGCGCCATAGATTGTAGCGCGGTGGCGTAAAAATCTTGATGACCGCGAGGCGGCTTTCGAGCAGCCAGACGTCGAGGACGCGGCGGAACAGGCCGACGGGAGGCGCCGGCTCCTCCGCGCGGCGGATCTCCGCCTCGAGCGCGGCGCGCAGGTCCGGATCCGAGATCTCCAGTTCCTCCACGCGCGAGCGTAGCCAGGCGAGGAACCGAGGCCGCGCCGCCCGGTCGGACGCTGTCCTGCCCTCGCTTTCGCAGGCCGAGTCCGGGTGTTGTCGATAGAGGTCGAGGATACGGCCGATCCCCATCACCGGATGCTCGAGGAAGATCTTGAACATAAGAACCTGGTCTTCGTACAGGGTCCGGAAGCTGTCCTCGCCGCCGCCGACCGCTTCGAGGACGGATCTTCGCACGAGGACGCTGCATACGCCGGGCATCCCGCCGCCACGCCGCTCGAGAAAATGGGTCGCGGTATCGGGCGCATGCGTGATTCGGCGATCGCCGAGCCCGGTGCCGTGGCTGATGTCGACGCTGGCCCAGGGGCGCCACCACGGAGCGGCATCCGGGTTCCAGCTTCGCCAGAAGAACGTCGACGCTGCGGTCATGGCCACATGCGGGTGGCTCTCGAGCGCCTCGACATGAACCGCCAGGCGCTCGGGCAGCCAGATGTCGTCGGCGTCGAGATAGGCGACATACTTGCCGCGCGACGCCCGGACGCCGGCGTTGCGCGAGGCGCTCATGCCCAGATTCCGGCCAGCCTCGTGGGCGATGAGCCTGATCCGATCCGGGTGGGCCTCGCAGTAGCGGCGCGCAATGTCCGACGCGCCGTCGGTCGTGCCGTCGTCGACGAGGATGAGCTCCCAATTCGGCCAAGTCTGCGCCAACACGCTCTCGATGGCCTCGGCGATGAACGCCTCGCCGTTGAGAAAGATGATTACGCAAGAGATCAGGGGCAGGTCGGATGCAGGATCGCGGGTACCCATTACAACTACAGATCGGCGCAATGCGCCCGCGCCCCCTCACAACAGAACATTTACATTTTAAGATATCACCTTCTAAGACGCTGGCGTCAAGCCGTGATCGGCTCGCAGCGCCCTTCATTCCGCGGCGAGGTTGATGAAGCCGCCGGACTGGTGTGTCCAGAAGTTGGCGTAGAGCCCGCCCCGCCCGAGGAGTTCGCGGTGGCTTCCCTGCTCGACGATGCTGCCGGCGTCGAGCACAACGATGCGGTCCATGCGGGCGATGGTCGAGAGGCGATGGGCGATGGCGAGCACGGTCTTGCCCTCCATCACCGTCTCGAGCGTGTCCTGGATGGCCGCCTCGACCTCGCTGTCGAGCGCGCTCGTGGCCTCGTCGAGCACCAGAACCGGCGCGTTCTTGAGGATCACGCGAGCCAGCGCGATGCGCTGGCGCTGGCCGCCGGAGAGCTTGACGCCGCGTTCGCCCAGATGGGCGGCGTAGCCCTCGCGGCCCTTGATGTCGCGCAGGGTGAGGATGAAGTCGTGGGCCTCGGCGCGGCGGGCGGCCTCGAACACCTCGTCGTCGGTGGCGTCGGGCCTGCCGTAGCGGATGTTGGCGAGCGCCGAGCGGTTGAACATCGAGGTCTCCTGGCGGACCATGCCGATCTCTGCGCGCAGCCCGTCCTGGGTCAGGTCGCGGATGTCGGCCCCGTCGAGCAGGATGCGCCCGCCCTCCACGTCGTAGAGGCGCAGGAGCAGTGAGACGGCGGTGGACTTGCCGGCGCCCGAGCGCCCGACCAGCGCCACCTTCTCGCCGGGCGCCACGTCAAGGGTGAAGCCGTCGAGCGCCGGGGTCTCGCGGCCGTAGCCGAACGAGACGCGATCGAAGGTGACGCGCCCGCGCGCCCCGGTGGGCTCGACCGCGCCGGACCTGTCCGCGATCCCGTGCGGCGGCGAGAGGGTGCGCATGCCGTCCTCGATCTCGCCGATGTTGGTGAAGACGCCCATGGCCGTCATCGACACCCAGCCCGACATCTGGGCGATGCGGGTGGCGACGAGCCCGGCGGCGGCGATGTCGCCGGCGCTGGCCTGCCCGCGGGTCCAAAGCAGCAGCGCGCCGCCGATCAAGACCACCGGCAGGGTTCCGGCGAGCGCCATCAACCAGAACCGGAACTGCGTCGAGACGAGGCCGAAGCCGACGGTGGCGTCGCGGTAGCGGTCGAGCGCCTTCAGGGTGGCGGCGTCCTCGTGGCGGCCGTGGCTGAAGAGCTTGACGGTCGCGATGTTGGTGATGGTGTCGACGACCTGCCCGGTGACCACCGCGCGGGCGGCGGCGCGGTCCTTGGAGCGGGCGCGCACCCGCGGCATGTAGTGGCGGATCAGCACCGCGTAGGCGGCGACCCAGACGATGAGGGCCAGGGCGAGCCACGGGCTCATCGCGCCCACCAGGATTCCGGCGCCGATGATGGCGGAGACCGCGAGGCCGAGGATGTTCACCAATTCCGACACGACCTCGGTGATGGCGCGAGCGGTCTGCTGCTGCTTCTGGGAGATGCGGCCGGCGAAGTCGTCGTCGAAGAAGCGCAGGGACTGCCCGAGCGTGTGGCGGTTGAGCCGCGAGAGCACCAGCGGATAGAGGTTGGGCGAGAGCGTGAGCGCGGTCAGCGCCGCGTTGAGCCCCATCAGCGCCGGCCGGAGCAGCAGGAAGAACAGCACCGCCCCGACGAGGATCGGCCAGGTTTCGGCGAAGAGGCCTGCCGGCCCGCGCGACTGGGCGAGATCGATCAGCCAGCCGACGAGGAAGGCCGCGCCGACCTCGGTCGCGCCGACAGCCACCGAGATGGCCAGCGCGACGAGGATCGCGGGGAAGGCGCCGGCCAGAGCCCAGCGCAGGAAGGCGCCCAGCCGCTGCGGCGGGGGGCCATCGGCGTGGCGGAACGGTTCGATCAGATCGGAGAAGGCCTTCATGCCGAAAGGGTCCAGGGTGTGTTATCGGGGCGTAACACGCGTGCAATTCCGGTTAAGTGCATGATATTAATGACATTAATCATCGTTAATTTTCCGCCTGCGCCGCCGCGGGGGTCCCCTGAAGTCGTCATGCGCGCTCCTGCTCGGGCCTGCGCCCGCCTTCCCGCGGGTCCGGCCCGGCGGCTTCGAGACTGATAGACCCGCCCGGACGGAGGTTCCAGAACCCAGCATATAGGCCGTCGAGGGCCGGAGGCCCGGAATGGGTCCGCGGCCGGCGGCGGACGCCGGTTCCCGGGGGGCTCGCGGCGGCTTCGGCGCGCAGAACGGGTTCGCGCTCACCACGATCTCGCCTATTCCGATTCCAAAGCGGCCTCGGGATTGATGAAGCCGCCCGACTGGCGGTTCCAGAAGCGGGCGTAGAGGCCGTCGCGGGCCAGCAGGTCGGCGTGCGTCCCGTCCTCGACGATGCGCCCCTCGTCGAGCACGACGATCCGGTCCATGCGGGCGATTGTCGAGAGCCGGTGGGCGATGGCGATCACCGTCTTGCCCTGCATCACCGCGTAGAGCGTGTCGAGGATCGCCGATTCGACCTCCGAGTCGAGCGCGCTCGTCGCCTCGTCGAGGATCAGGATCGGCGCGTCCTTGAGGATGACGCGGGCGAGCGCGATGCGCTGGCGCTGGCCGCCCGAGAGCTTCACCCCGCGCTCGCCGACATGGGCGTCGTAGCCCGTGCGGCCCTGCGGGTCGACGAGGCCGACGATGACGTCGTGCACGTTCGAGCGCCGGGCGGCCTCGATCATCTCGGCGTCGGACGCGCCGCGCCGGCCGTACTTGATGTTCTCGCGGACCGAACGGTGCAGGAGGGAGGTGTCCTGGCCGACCATGCCGATGGCCTGGCGCAGGCTCTCCTGGGTGACGTCGCGGATGTCCTGCCCGTCGATGCGGATCGCCCCCTCGGCCACGTCGAACATCCTGAGCGCGAGGTTGACCAGCGTGGATTTCCCCGCGCCCGACCGCCCGATCAGCCCGATCTTCTCGCCCGGCGCCACGCGCAGGTCGAAGCCGTGCACCACCCTGGTCTCGTCGCCGCGCCAGTAGTTGAAGCCGACCCGGTCGAACACGATCTCGCCCCGCGTCACGGCGAGCGTCCCGGCCCCCGGCGCGTCGGTGAGCGTCAGGGGCCGGGTGATGGTGTCCATCGAGTCGCGCGCCATGCCGATCTGGCGGAAGACCGTCGAGCCGATCTCGAGGATGCGGCCGGAGATCGCCATGATCTGAAGGACGAAGGGAACCGCGGTGGCGACCATGGCCGTGCTCATCGTGCCGGCGTTCCATGCCGACAGCGCCAGCCACGTCACCGAGATCACCAGGCCGGAGTTGATGAGAAAGAGCAGCGACCAGCTGGTTGTGAAGATCAGCATCAGCCGGCGGAAGGCGGAGACGTGCGCGGTCACCGATTCGGCCACATACGCGTCCTCATCGCCGTCGACGGCGAAGGTCTTGAGCGTCTGGATGTTGGTGTAGCTGTCGACCATGCGCCCGGTCATCACCGACTTGGCTTCGGAGACCGCGTTGGACGCCCGCTCGATTCGGGGCATCGAGCGGGCCAGCAGCAGCGCGTAGAGCGCGAGCCAGACCGCGATCGGGATCAGCAGGAGCGGATCCATGCGCGCCAGCACCAGGATCGCCACGAAGACGAAGACCGCGGCGTACCAGACCGCGTCGATGGTCATGTTGACCGTGACCTCGACCGCGTCGCCGGCCTGCATGATCCGGTTGCCGATCCGTCCGGCGAAGTCGTTCTGGAAGAACGTCCAGGACTGCCGGATCACATGCCAGTGGCTCTGCCAGCGCACCAGGTCGATCATGTTGGGGGTGATCGCGTGATTGCGCGCCATCGCGTCGGCCGCGAAGATCAGCGGGCGCAGGAGCACGACGCCGAGCATGAAGGCCAGCGTCGCCCCGTGCTCGGCGAAGAGCGCGCCGGGCGGGGTGGTGGACAGCATCCCGACCGTCCAGCCGACGAAGACCGGCATCATCGCGTCGGCGATCGAGCCAAGCGCGACCAGAACGAAGCGGGCGATGAGCGCGCCGCGGAACTGGCGCATGAAGTAGGCGAAGAAGGGACCGACCGGGCCAGGCGGCTGCCGGTCGGCCGCGAGGGTCGTCGGGGAATAGAGCGTGTCGAAACGGGAGGCGAAGCGGTCGAGCATGGCGATATCCCGGGGCTGGCCGCGGGCGATGCCGCGCGGACGTCTTGTCGCCACCGGCGCGGCCGGGGCGGGCGCAGTCGCTCAGGGTCCGCGGATTCTCATCCCGCTCGGCGTCCCGGTCACATGCGCCGGCGGCTCGGCGAGGGCCCGTCCGGAGAGGCGGCCCCGGCCGACCCCCCGGGTCTCAGCTTGGCGTCGATCAGGACGCATGGTCGTCCCGCCGAACCCGATTACTCTGCGGCCTCCACCGCCGCGGCGCAATCGATGAAACCACCCGACTGTCGGTTCCAGAACCGGGCGTAGAGACCGTCGCGGGCCAGCAGGTCGCCGTGCGTCCCGACCTCGGCGACGCGGCCGCCGTCGAGCACCACGATGCGGTCCATGCGGGCGATGGTGGAGAGCCGGTGGGCGATGGCGATCACCGTCTTGCCTTCCATCACGCCATAGAGCGTCTCCTGGATCGCCGCCTCGACCTCGCTGTCGAGCGCCGAGGTCGCCTCGTCGAGCACCAGGATCGGGGCGTCCTTGAGGATCACGCGCGCGAGCGCGATGCGCTGGCGCTGGCCGCCGGAGAGCTTGACGCCGCGCTCGCCGACCTGGGCGTCGTAGCCGCGGTTGCCGGCCAGGTCCTGCAGGTCGAGGATGAAGTCGTGCGCCTCGGCCCGGCGCGCGGCCTCGATCACCTCGGCCTCGGTCGCCTCGGGCCGGCCGTAGAGGATGTTGGCCCGCACCGATCGGTGCAGGAGCGAGGGGTCCTGGGTGACCATGCCGATGCGGCCGCGCAGGCTGTCCTCGCCCACCGCGCGCACGTCCTGTCCGTCGATGCGGATGGCGCCGCCCTCGGTGTCGAAGAAGCGCAGGAGCAGGTTGACCAGCGTGGACTTGCCGGCGCCGGAGCGGCCGACGAGGCCGACCTTCTCGCCCGGCGCGATGGTCAGCGACACCCGGTCGAGCCCGCCGGCGCCGCGGCCGTAGTGGTGGCTGACCGCGTCGAAGGCGATCTCGCCGCGGGTCACCTGGAGCGCGGGCGCGTCGGGGCGGTCGATGAGCTCGATCGGCTGGGCGATCGTCTCCATGCCCTCGCGGATGACCCCGAGGTTGGTGAAGAGGTCCGAGAGCGCCCACATGATCCAGCCGGTCATGGCGTTGAGCCGCAGGGTCAGCGCGGTGGCGGCGGCGACGGTGCCAACCGAGGTCACGCCCGCCCGCCAGAGCACGATGGCGTAGCCCACGACCGCCACGATCAGGAACCCGTTGATCATGGTGAGGCCGAGATCCATCACGGTGATGATGCGCATCTGCGCCGCGAAGGTCTTGCGCCCGTGCTCGATCGCCTCGCCGGCGTACTCCTCTTCCTTGCGGGTGTGGGCGAAGAGCTTGACCGACTGGATGTTGGTGTAGCTGTCGACGATGCGCCCGGTGATCGCCGAGCGCGCGTCCGAGAAGGCCTTGGACGCCTTGCCGACGCGCGGAACGGTCCAGCTCACCAGCCAGACGTAGAGCGCGAACCAGACGATGAGCGGGATCGCCAGCCGGGCGTCGACCTCCGACAGGAGCCAGAGCGCGCCGATGAGGTAGATCGCCGAATAGGCCATGGCGTCGAAGGTCTGGAACGTCGCCTCGCCCACCGCCGGGGCGGTCTGCATCACCCGGTTGGCGATGCGCCCGGCGAAGTCGTTCTGGAACCAGCCGACCGACTGGCGCAGCACGTGCCGGTGCGCGCGCCAGCGCACCAGCGTGCCGACGTTGGGCATCAGCGCCTGGTTGAGAAACGCCGCCTGCAGCGTCTGGATGGCCGGCCGCAGGAACACGATGAAGATCGCGACGAGCGCGAACTCGACCCCGTGCTCGCGCCAGATCGCCTCGGGCTCGGCCGCGGTCATCAGGTCGACCAGCCGACCGGCGTACCAGATCAGCCAGACCTCGACGATCGCGACCAGCGCCACGGTGACGATGGTGCAGGCGAGCACCCAGCGGGTCGGCCAGAGATAGGCGCGCAGGAACGGCCACAGCCGCGTGGGCGGCGTGTCTTCGGCCGGATAGGGCTCATAGGGATCGACGAGCGATTCGAAGAAGCGGAACATGGAAACGCCTTTCAGGCGGAAGCGACGGCAATGGATGGAAGGGCCAGTCGGCCCCATTCGGACCGGGCTAGCGGAGGGTGCGGGTCCGAATGATCTCCATGCGTCGTCTCCTCGTTGGCGCGACGTTTCCATAGCCGATTTCGCCGCGCCTGTCACCCCTGCGCGGACTGGACAGCCGCCGCGCCGCGCCGGTAAGGCTGGGCGGCAACCGGGGAGGAACGCGATGGACGACATCGGAACGGGCGCCGGGGTCGGCGAGGACGAGAAGGCCCGCGCCGCGACGTGGTTCGCTGCGCTGCGCGACGAGATCTGCGCCGCCTTCGAGGCGATCGAGGACGTCCAGGACGCCGGGCCGTTCGCGGCGCTGCCGCCCGGACGCTTCGAACGGGAGGAGACCCGGCGCGCCAGCCCCGCCGAGGACGACGCCGGCGGCGGGGTGATGTCGGTGATGCGCGACGGCCGGGTGTTCGAGAAGGTCGGCGTGAACGTCTCGACGGTCTACGGCGCGCTCGGGGAGGCGGCGCAGCGCAGCCTGACGGCGCGCAAGGAGATCCCCGGCCTCGACGCCGATCCGCGCTTCTGGGCGAGCGGGATCAGCCTCGTCGCGCACATGCGCTCACCCTTGACGCCGGCGGTGCACATGAACACGCGGATGTTCTGGACTCCGGGCGGCTGGTGGTTCGGCGGCGGCTCGGACCTCAACCCGATGATCGAGGACGACGCCGACACGGCGTTCTTTCACGGGGTGCTGCGCGACGCCTGCGACCGCCACGACCCGGAATATTATCCGCGGTTCAAGGCCTGGGCGGACGAGTATTTCATGATCCGGCACTGGAACGAGCCGCGGGGCGTCGGCGGGATCTTCTACGACGATCTGTGCAGCGGCGACTGGGAGGCGGACTTCGCCTTCACGCAAGACGTGGGCCGGGCGTTTCTCGAGAGCTTCCGGCCGATCACCGAGAAGCACATGCGCCGGCCCTGGACGGAAGCGCAGCGCGAGATCCAGCTTGTCAAGCGCGGGCGCTACGCCGAGTTCAACCTCGTCTACGACCGCGGCACCCAGTTCGGGCTGCAGACCGGGCACAACCCCAAGGCGGTGCTGATGAGCCTGCCGCCCGTGGCGAAGTGGCCGTGAGGGCGGATTGGGCGCGTTAACCGCAGCGGCGCGCGGGCGTTGCCGCGGACCGGGAGCGGCGGCACTGTGGTCCGATGGATGGCGGCGCGATCGACATCGCCGGCGCGGAAGCGCCGGAGCCCTACCCCGGATCGGAGACCGGGCTGGCGGAGATGGTGCGCCTTGCGGCGTCCTACCGGACGGCGGCGAAGACGTTGCTGGCGGCTGGCGCGGGCCGGGATCTGCGCGCACCGGGGCGGCTTTGCGCCCTTCACGGCATCGAGCTCTATCTGAACGCCTATCTCCTGCATCACGGCGCGACGCATGGCGAGATCCGCAAGCTTTTTCACGACATGGCGAAGCGGACGCAGCTTGCGCAGGGCCATGGGCTGGTGCTTGGGGCGAAGACGGCGCGGCATCTGGAATGCCTCAGCTTGAATCGGGAGTATCTGAGGGTCCGCTACGAGCCCGAGGAGCAGGCGCTGACGCGCTCGCAGGTGAACCGTCTGACCGCGACGCTCGATCAGGTCGCCGAGGCTGTCGCGCGTGCGCTCACGTCGAAGGACGCGGCGGCCGCGGCCTGACCCCGAGCGGAGCGCGGCTGGCGGCATGACCGGCCGCGTCGCCATTCTCGGCTGGGGCTCGCTGCTCTGGGATCTCGACGATCTCGCGCCGAAGGTCGAAGGGCCCTGGGCGCTGCGCGCCGGGCCGCGGCTGCCGATGGAGTTCAGCCGGATCAGTCCGAAGCGGCGGCTGAGCCTCGTGGTCTGTCTCGATCCCGAGCACGGCGTCGCCTGCGCCACCCACGCGATCCGGTCGCGGCGGACGACGCTGGCGGAGGCGCGCGCCGACCTCGCCGCCCGCGAGCGCGCGCCGCGCGACCGGATCGGCTGGGTCGAGGCGTCGGGTCCGGGGGAGGGACGCATGCCCGATGTCGTCGCGGCGGTCGGCGGCTGGTGCGCCGCGCAGGGCTGGAGCGGGGCGGTCTGGACCGATCTCGAGCCGAACTTCGCCGCGACCACCGGCCGGGCGTTCTCGGTGGCCGAGGGTTTGGCCTATCTGCGGGCGCTGCAGGCCGAGAGCCTGGCCGAGGCGCGGCGCTACATCCGCAGCGCCCCTGCCGCCACCCGGACGCCTCTGCGCCGGGCGCTGGCGCGCGATCCGTGGTGGCGGGGCCTGCGCGGAACGACCGGCGCCGTGGCCGCGGCGCCGGCGGTCGACGCCGCTCACATCGCGTAGAAGAATTCCTCGCGCACGATCTTGCCGGCGTCATTGACGTGATAGACCGCGACTTCCTTCATCTGGTTGCGCTGGCCGCTCTCCTTGTGGGTGGTGTCCATCTCGAAGATCACCGCAAAGCGATCGTCGCCATGCGGATAGGGCCCGTCGACGGTCGCGGAATGCACCTCGAAGTTCGCGGCCCACCATTCGTGCTTGCCCCGGATGCCGTCGACGCCACGGGTCTCGGCGCTGTCGGAGCCGGGCATCGGCATCGACTCCACCGAGACGGCGGCGGGATCGTAGAGTTCCTCGAGCCCCTTGATGGTGTCGTCGTTGCGGCAGTAGGCGACCAGCTTGTCCGCGGTCGCGCGCGTGGTTTCGGCAGACATCTTTTCCCCCTCATGCGTTCTTGTAATGTTCTCACATTAAGTGCTCCGGGTGATTCGCTCAAGCCCGGAGCGCGGCCAGGGGTGGCCGGGGTTCAACGGCCGGCGGGGCTGGCGGCGCGGAGCGCGTCGGCGTCCAGGGTGAAATCCGAGGCGATCCACAGCGCCTCGAGACGGCTCAACTCCGCCCCGAGGTCCGGTCCCTTCAGCGCGATGTCGCCGCCGCGCAGGGGAAAGACGGCCTCCGCGCCGCGGGCGAGCGCGGCGGCGAGGTCGCGGGGAGGCGGCGCGCCGCGGCGGGCCGCGGCGATAAGCGCCGCGGCGCGGGCCGCATCGGCCCCGTGGCGGTAGGCGGCGGCGGCCGGCGGCGCCGCGGCCTCCAGCGACGCCGCGATCGCCCCGAGCGCCCGGGCGTCGGCGCGCGAGAGCCGAAGCCGCTCCGCCCAGCCCGCGCTCCAGCCCAGCGCGGCGAGGCGGGTCCGCCAGTCCGGCGCGACGCCGGCGGCGCGTTCGACGGCGACGAGGCCCGGCAACGTCGCGGGATCCGCGCCGGGCAGGGTCCGCTCGAGCACGCCCGTCGCGGCCATCGCCGCCACGGCGGGGGCGGGATCGGGGGCGCCGAGCAGGCGCGCCATCTCCGCGCCGACGCGCTCGCGCGAGAGGCCGTCGAGCCCGGCCCGACCCGCGGCGCAGGCGGCGAGGCCAGCGGGATCGAGTCCGGCCGCCGCGTCGCCGTACCAGGCGTGGAAGCGGAAGAAGCGCAGGATGCGCAGGGTGTCCTCGGCGATGCGGGTGGCCGCGTCGCCGACGAAGCGCACCCGCCGCGCGCGCAGGTCCGCGAGGCCGCCAAGCGGGTCGACGACGTCGCCGTCCGGCGTGGCGTAGAGCGCGTTCATGGTGAAGTCGCGCCGCGCCGCGTCCTCGCGCAGGTCCGCCGAGAAGGCCACGGTCGCGCGCCGGCCGTCGGTGGCGAGGTCCCGCCGGAAGGTGGTGACCTCGAAGGGCGTCCCGCCTGCGACCACCGTGACGGTGCCGTGCTCGAAGCCTGTGGGGACCGCGTGCAGTCCGGCGTCCTTCGCCAGCTCCATGATCCGCGCCGGCGGGGCGTCCGTTGCGACGTCGATGTCGGTGGCGGGCAGGCCCATCAGCGCGTTGCGCACGCAGCCTCCGACGAGGTAGGCGGCGCAGCCCGCGTCTGTGAGCGCCGCGCAGACCGCGCGCGTCTCCGGCCGGGTCAGCCAGGGCGCGTCGATGCGCATCAGACCGCGCGCGTCCGGTCCGCGAGCGTCTTGAGCATGCGCGCGGTCGCCCCCCAGATGTAGTAGGGGCCGTAGGGGATGGCGAAGTAGCGCCGGCGCTGGCCCGCCCAGTCGCGCTCGTGGACCTGCAGGTTGGCGGGGTCGAGAAGGAAGGCGAGCGGCACCTCGAACACCTCCTCGACCTCGGCGCGGTCGATGCGCGGCTCGAAGACGCCGCGCACCAGCCCGACGAAGGGCGTCACATCGAAGTCGGTGACCGTCTCGTGCCCGTCGAAGGTTCCGAGGATCTCGACGGCGCCCGGGTGGAGCCCGATCTCCTCGCGGGCCTCGCGCAGCGCCGTCTCCCGCAGGTCGGCGTCGCGCGGGTCGCGCTTGCCGCCGGGGAAGGCGATCTGGCCGGGATGATGCTTGAGCCGGGCGGCGCGGCGGGTCAGGATCACGGAGAGGCCGCCAGCGCGTTCGACGAGCGGCGCGAGCACCGCCGCCGCGCGCAACGCCCGGTTCCGGGTCGGGCGGGCCTTCGGGTCGAGGTCGTAGTCGGTTGAGCGCCCCGGCGGCGCGGCGAGCGCCCGGGCCACCCGCTCCGCGTCGAAAACCCGCTGGTCCATGATCCCTAGATGGACCGGGGCGATTCGGCGCGCAAGGGGCTGCAACTGTCGCGAAAGCGTTAACAAAGGCTTGATTCACCCCGGTGCTTCCGTGACAAAGGGGCGCTGAATCGTGGGTCGGCGGGTCGAGAGCATCGTGGGGTCAGACCGCGATCCGACGTGTGGCGACAGCGAGCAGAAAGCTTCCGGGCGCCGGTCCGGGCCAGAAACCTGAGAGAGTGCGATTTGGCCGAACCCGCCCGCCAGCCGACGATCCTGCCCAACGCCGGCGCATGGCGGTTCATCCCCGCCCTGATCGCGGCGGCGGCGACCGCGTGGTTCTTCCGCTTCGTGGGCCCGGTGTCGGAGGGGGCCTATCCCGAGTTCGTCGTCCCCTGGGCGCCGTCGCTCGGCGTGGAGTTCGCCTTCCGGCTCGACGGGCTCTCGCTCGCCTTCGCGCTGCTGATCTGCGGGATCGGCGCGATGTGCTTTCTCTACGCCGCCACCTATTTCCGCACCGACCGGCGGCTGCTGTCGCTGCTGATCACGCTGGTGGCCTTCGCGATCTCGATGCTGGGGCTGGTCTGCGCCGACGACGCGATCACGCTCTTCGTGTTCTGGGAGGGCACCACGATCACCTCCTGGCTGCTGGTAGGGTTCGACCACGAGCGCAAGTCTGCGCGGGCGGCGGCGCTGCAGGCGCTGCTCGTCACCGGTTTCGGGGGGCTGGCGCTGCTGGCGGGCCTTCTGATCATGGGCTCGATGGCCGGCACGTTCCGGCTCTCGGAGATGAACGCCATGGGCGACGTCTTCCGCGACAGCCCGCAGTACGTGCTGATCTTCGTTCTGGTGATCCTCGGCTGCTTCACCAAGTCGGCGCAGTGGCCGTTCCACTTCTGGCTTCCCGGCGCGATGGCCGCGCCGACGCCGGTCAGCGCCTATCTGCATTCGGCCACGATGGTTAAGGCCGGCGTCTACCTGATGGCCCGCATGTCGCCGTCGCTCGGCGGCACTGAGCTCTGGATCTGGACGCTCACTCCGATCGGGGCCTTCACGATGATCCTCGCCTCGGTCTGGGCGATGCGCCAGACCGACCTGAAGCTGATGCTGGCCTACACGACGATCATGGGGCTGAGCATCATGACGATGCTGCTGGGCCTCTCGACGCCGATGGCGACCACCGCGGCGATGACCTTCCTGCTCGTGCACGCCTTCTACAAGGCGGCGCTCTTTCTTTCGGTCGGCATGATCGAGAAGGGGGCGGGGTCGCGGAACTATCCGGACGTCTCCGGTCTCGCCGGCGCGATGCCGCTGACCGCCACGGTGATCGCGCTCGCCGCCGCCTCGATGGCCGGCTTCCCGCCCTTCTTCGGCTTCATCGGCAAGGAGATCATCTACAAGTCCGTCGAGTATTCGCCGATCGCCCCGCAGGTCATCGCCGGCGTGGCGGTGGCGGCCAACGCCCTGATGGTGGCCTGCGCCGGCATGGTGGCGCTGCGGCCGTTCTTCGGGCGGCGGCGAAGCCCGCGCGACATGCCCGCCGACCCCAACTGGGGGCTGTGGGCCGGGCCGGTGATCCTCGCGGGGCTCGGGCTCTTCACCGGCCTCTTCCCGCACTGGATCGAGCACGCGCTTGTCGGCCCGATGGTGTCGGCGGTGAGCGGGGTCGAGGAGCTGCCCATCCATCTGGCGCTCTGGCACGGGGTCAATGCCGCGCTGATCCTCAGCCTCGTGACCTTCGCGATCGGCTTCGTGCTCTATCTGCTGCTCGACCCGATCCGGGACGCGCTGGCCGGACTCGAGCCCTACGTTCCGCGCACCGAGGGCTGGTACGACGGCTTCCTGGCGGGCGCGGCGGCGATCGCCCACCGGGTGACGGACGCGATCCAGAACGGGCTCATGACCAGCTATCTGCGCAACACCTTCATCGTGCTGGCCGCGCTGATCTGGGGCGCGATCCTGGTCGGGCGCGGATCCTGGCCGACGCTCGCTGTCGATCTCGATCTGATCGACTGGGCGATCTTCGCGATCATCCTCGCCTCGATCGTGGTGGTGCTGCGCACGGAGTCGCGTCTGACCGCGATCACCGCGCTCGGCGGGATCGGCGCGGGCATCGCCATTGTCTTCGTGCTCTACGGCGCCATCGACGTGGCGATGACCCAGCTCTTCGTCGAGATCCTCGTGGTGATCTTCCTCGCGATCGCCATGGTCCGGCTGCCGCCCACCGGCGCGATCCCGTTCCGGGCGTTCAACGCCGTGGTAGCGGGTGCGCTCGGCGTCGCCGTGACGCTGGCGCTGCTGTCCGTGCTCGGCGGCGGCCTTGACCGCGAGCTCACCGCGTATTTCGAAGAAACGAGCGCGCCGCAGGCCTACGGGCGCAACATCGTCAATGTGATCCTCGTCGACTTCCGCGGCTTTGACACCATGGGCGAGATCGCGGTCGTGGTGATCGCCGGCGTGGCCGCGATCGCGGCGCTTCGGGCGGGACGCAGAAGGGCGACAAGACAATGAATTCGCTGATCCTGAGCACGGCCACGCGGTTCCTGATGCCGCTGATCCTGATCCTGTCGATCTTCGTGTTCTACCGCGGCCACAACGAACCCGGCGGCGGCTTCATCGGCGGGCTTCTGGCCGCGACCGCCTTCGCGCTTCTCGAGAAGGCCGAGGGGCTCGCGGCCGCCCGGCGGGCCCTCCGCTTCAATCCGACCTCGATCGCGGCCTTCGGGCTCGGCTGCGCGCTGGTCGCGGGCGTGTGGGGCGGGTTGCAGTACGGCTATTTCCTCAAGGGCGTCTGGCCGTTCCTGACCATCGCGGAGGACGGCTCCAAGAGCGGCTTCCCGGCGGGCTCGATCATGCTCTTCGACGCGGGCGTCTATCTGGTGGTGCTCGGCACGGTCTGTGGCATCCTCTTCAATCTCGAAGAGGTCGTGGCGACCGACGCCGACCGGGGCGAGGACTGAGCATGGAGATCGTCCTCGCCGTGCTCGCAGGCGCGCTGGTCGCCGCCGGGGCCTATCTGATGATGAGCGGCAAGACGCTGCCCTACCTCTTCGGGCTGACGATGATCTCGAACGCCGCGAACCTGCTGATCTTCGGGGCGGGGCGGCTGAAGTACGCCGATCCGCCGCTGGTGCCCGAGGGCGAGAAGTACGTCCAGGACGCCTCCAACGCCCTGCCGCAGGCGCTGATCCTGACGGCGATCGTGATCGGCTTCGGGCTGCTGGTCTTCGCGCTGTCGCTTTCGTACCGCTCCTACTACATGCTGCGCACCATCGAGATGGACAAGATGCGCGAGGCCGAGCCGGTTGGCGAGGGGCGCGGCTAGTGCTGCTCTTCTGGCCCGTCGTCATTCCGTTCTTCACGGCCGTGCTCGCGCTGCTGGCGCACCGGTCGACCGAGATGCAGCGGGGCATTTCGCTGATCGGCGCGCTGGCGCTGCTCGCCGCGGCGGTGGCGGTGATCATCGAGGTCTCCCGACATGGCGTGGTGGCCGCCCAGGCTGGCGGTTGGCCTGCGCCCTACGGCATCACTTTCGTCGCCGACTGGCTGTCGGCGATCATGGTCCTGCTGGTGGCGATCGTCGCGGTCGCGACGATCGTTTTCGCTCTGGCCGAGGTGCGCCAGCGCGAGGAGCACTACGGCTTCCATCCGCTGATGCACGGGATGCTCGCGGGCATCTGCGGCGCGTTCCTGACCGGCGATCTGTTCAACATGTACGTCTGGTTCGAGGTCATGCTGATCTCGTCGTTCGGGCTTCTGGTCATCGGCGGCGATCGCGATCAGATCGACGGCGCGATCAAGTACGTCGGCCTCAACCTGATCGCGACGGTGGCCTTCCTGTCCGGGGTCGGCCTGCTCTACGGCGCCACCGGGGGGCTCAACATGGCCGATCTGCACTTCCGGGTCGCCGGGCGCGAGGGCGAGACGGCGATCATCGCCTCGGCGGCCTTCCTCGTCTTCGCCTTCGGCTCCAAGGCCGCGCTGTTCCCGGCGTTCTTCTGGCTGCCGGCCTCGTATCACACCCCGAACTTCGCCATCTCGGCGGTGTTCGCGGCGCTCCTGACCAAGGTGGGCGTCTACGCGCTCCTGCGGGTGTTCACGCTGATCTACGACATCGACGGCACGCCGATCCAGACCGTGCTGCTCTGGGCGGCGGTGCTGACGATGTTCACCGGCGCGCTGGGGGCGCTGGCGATGTCGAGCACGCGTCGGGTGCTCAACTTCTCGATCATCTCCTCCGTGGGGCTGATCGTGCTCGGGCTTGCGCTCAACACCGCGCTCGCGATCGTTGCGGCGCTCTTCTATCTGTTTCAGGATGTGGTGGTGAAGGTCTGTCTCTTCTTCGGCGCCGGCGCTGCGGCGCGCATGACCGGGTCCGAGCGCTTCGGCCAGTCGGGCGGGCTCTGGCGCGCGCGTCCATGGTTCTCGGCGCTGTTCCTGCTCTCGGCGCTGTCGCTTGCCGGCGTGCCGCCCTTCGCCGGGTTCTGGGCCAAGCTGCTGCTGGTGCAGGCCACGCTCGACGCGGGCCATCTGCTGCTCGCCTTCGCGGTGCTGGCCACGGGTTTCCTGACGCTCTTCGCCATGGCGCGGCTCTGGGCGGCGGTGTTCTGGGACGCCCATCCGGACGGGGACTACGGGATCACCGCCCACGCGCCGGCGGCGATGGTGGTCCCGCTCCTGATCCTGACCGCGGTGCTGGTCCTGGTCGGCGTCTACGCGGGCGACTTCATCGGACTGGCCGAGACAGCGGCGGCGCAGATCCTCGATCCGGCGCCCTACATCGACACCGTGCTGGGAACCGACCGATGAGCGCGCTGCTCCGGCCCTTCCACGCGGTCTGGCTGTTCGTGGTCTTCCTGTGGGATCTGGTCGCCTCGAGCGTGCAGGTCGCGATCGCGGTGCTGTCGCCCACCGACCGCACCCGGCCGCGGCTGGTGACGGTGCCGCTCAAGGCCAGTTCGGGCCTCGAGATCACGCTGGTGGCCAACTTCATCTCGCTGACTCCCGGCACGCTGAGCGTGGACGTCAGCGAGGACCGCTCGACCCTGCTGGTGCACGATCTCTTCGCCGGCGACAGCGGCGACGCCACCCGGGACGCGGTGCGCGACGGGATCGAGACCCGGGTCCTGCGGGCGACGCGCGCATGATCATCGAGATCAACGGAAGCGGGCTGACGAGTTGGGCGCTGAGCCTGACGACGCTGTGCATCGTGCTGGCGCTGCTTGCGGCGACCTATCGCCTTCTGGTCGGCCCCACCCTGGCCGACCGTGTGGTGGCCCTCGATCTCGTCTCGATGCTGATGGTGGTGTTCCTCGTGGTCTTCAGCGAGGTCAGCGGCGTGGACGCCTACATGTACGCCGCCATCGCGCTGGCGCTGATCGCCTTCCTGGCCACGGTCGCCTTCGCGCATTACATCGACCGGACCCGGGGGGATTCCGATGATTGACTGGGCCTATGCGATCCTGATGACGCTGGGGGGCGTCTTCTGCCTGATCGCGGGGATCGGCGTTATCCGGCTTCGCGACGTCTTTGCGCGCATGCACGCCGCCACCAAGGCCGGCACGCTGGGCCTGGCGCTGATCGGGATTGCGGTGATGATCGGCGCGGAGACCTGGCTCGAACTGGCCGAGGCGCTCTTCGTCTTCCTGTTCATGATCGCAACCGCGCCAGTCGGCGCCCACGTGATCGGACGCGCGGCGTTTCGAACCCGCTCGCCGATGGATCCCAACACCCAGATCGACCCCGGCTGCGACAAGTTCCGTCCAGCGCGGCGGAGCTGACCGGGGCTCAGCGCTCCTCGCCCCGCGCCTCGCGCCGCGCGATCCGCGAGCGGATGCGGCGCACCATGAACCAGACCAGCAGCACCACGGGCAGGGTCAGAAGCGCCATCAGGAACGGCTTGCCGATCCCGAACGGTCCCGCGATCGGTTCGAGCACGTTGGCCGCGAGATTGACCGCGTAGTAGCTGATCGCCACCACCGACAGCCCCTCGACGGTCTCCTGGAGCCGCAGCTGCAGCGCCGCGCGGCGGTCCATCTGGCGCAGGACCAGGGTGTTCTGCTCCTGGTTGGCCACGTCGACGCGGGTGCGCAGCAGGTTCGCCGCGCGCGCGGCGCGGATCGAGAGTTCGTCGAGCCGCGCCTTCGAGGACCGGCAGGTGCGCATCGCCGGATCGAAGCGGCGCATCATGAATTCCGCAAGGAGCTGGCGGCCGCCGAGCCGCTCCTCGCGCAGCACGGCGATGCGCTGGTTGACGATGGCCTCGTAGGCCTCCGCAGCGCCGAAGCGGAAGGCGCTGCTCGAGGCGAGATGCTCTATCTCGGAGGAGATCCGCAGGAGCTGGTCGAGCGTCTCGGCCTCGTGCCCGCTCTCGGCGGCCATCGAGGCGACGATGTCGGAAAGCTCGCGGTCGAGCCGGCTGGTGTCGGCCGACACCGCCCGCGCCACGGGGAGCGCCAGCATCGACACGTCTTTGTACGTCTCGATCTCGAGGAGCCGCTGCACGATCCGACCGAGGCGGCGCCGGTTCACATCGGGCGCGCAGAGCACCGCGATCCGGGTGTTGCCGTTCTCGTCGATGCGGAAGTCGGTGCCGATCACCGCGGACCCGTCGAGCACCCGGCTGACCGCGAGGCTCTCGGGCACGAACCAGCTCTGGAAGTCCTGGTCGATGCGGGCTTCGGCGTCCTCCGGAGTCACCGCCTCGACGCGGACGAGACAGGCGCTGACCGCCCGTCCCGGCGCCCGGGCGAGCCATTCCTGCGGAAACAGCTTGAACATCTCGGCGGAGAACGGCGTTTCGGACACGCCGTCGGCGAAGAGCGTGTAGGTGACGAACTCGGTGTGCATCTCCCATTTCAGGAAGCCGCGCCCGAGCGCGCCCGAGTAGTGGTTCGCGCCCGGGGCGGGATGCGGCGCGCCGTAGCGATCGAGCAGGGCGATCAGATGGTCGAAATCCGCGCCGCGGTCGCGCTCGGCGGCGTTCTCAACCTGCTTGATGGCGAAGTGGATCGCGCGGCAGGGCGCGCTGAGCTCCGGGAAGGGCCGAGCGTGTAGCTCGTTGCTCAGGCGGTAGCGGTCGGGGTGATCCTCGAGCGCGATCTGCGTCATGGCTGGTCTCCTGAGCGGTCAGGTCACGACACTCTCACGACCACATAGACCGGTCATCCCGTCCCGACCAGCGCCGGCCGTGTTGCAACGCAGCGTGGCCGGTTCGTCACAGTCCCGGGTTCAGCTCCGGTCGCCCAGCCGCGCGACAGTCCCGACGGCGCCAGCCGCCTCGGCCGGATCGGGATCGCTGAAGTCCACCGCCTCGAGCCGTCGGGCGCGGAGGCGGGCGCGCTCGGCGGAGACGCGGATCTCGCCGAGGTCCTTCTGCGCCTGGGAGAAGTGCCGGTCGAGATTGCCGACGCGGTCGAAGAGCCGCTCCACGTCGCGGTGGAGCAGTCCGAGTTCGCGTCGGATCGCCTGGGCCTCGGCCCGGATCCGCACGTCGCGCAGCACCGCGCGGAGCGTGTGCAGGGTCGCCATGCAGGTCGAGGGGGACACCACCCAGACGCGCAGCTCGAACCCCTCGCGCACGAGATCGGGAAAGCCGCCGTGCAGTTCGGCGTAGACCGCCTCGGAGGGGAGGAACATCAACGCGCCGTCGGCGGTCTCGCCCTCGATGACGTATTTCTCCGAGATCGCGCGCATGTGGGCGCGGATTGCGGCGCGCATCGCCCGGCGCGCGGCGGCGCGTTCGGCGTCGTTCCCGGCCTCGAGCAGCGCCTCGTAGGGTTCGAGCGGGAACTTCGCGTCGATCACGATCGGGCCCGGGGGATGCGGCAGGTCGATGAGGCAGTCCGCGCGCACGCCGGTCGACAGCGTCGCCTGGAAGGTCGCAGCGTCAGGCGGCATCGCCCGGGTGACGATCTCGCGCAGCTGGATCTCGCCGAAGGCGCCGCGTGTCTGCTTGTTGGACAGGATGTCCTGGAGCCCGAGCACGTCGCCCGACAGCTTCTCGATGTTGCTCTGCGCCCGGTCGATCGCCTCCAGCCGCTGATGCAGGTCGCCCAGCGAGCGGGCGGTGCGGGTGGCGCTCGCCCCGAGGCTCTCGCCCATGCCGCGCGCCACCTCCGCGAGCCGGTTCTCCATGGATTCCACCATGCGCGCTTGCGCCGCGGCCTGGGCTTCGGCGACGTGGGTCAGCCCGCCATGGAGCTGATGCTGGCCGTCGTTGAGCGCCCGCACGGCCCCGTCGAGATCGGCCAGGTGGCGCGCAAGCGGCTCGGCCATCCGGCCGGTCCGGGCCACCGCGCGCCAGAAGAGCGCCAGGAGCGCCGCGCCAACCACCGCTACCCAGAGGCGAGGATCGTCGAGCGCAAGCGTCACGCCGCCGATCGCGATCATCGCCGCCCGAAGAGCCTCTCGATGTCGGCGAGCTTCAGCTCGACGAAGGTCGGGCGGCCGTGGTTGCACTGGCCGGAGAGCGGCGTCGCCTCCATCTGGCGCAGGAGCGCGTTCATCTCCGGTCCGCTGAGCCGTCGCCCGGCGCGCACCGAACCGTGGCAGGACATGCGGCTGACCACCGCGTCGATACGGGCCTCCAGCCCGCCGCCCGCATCCTCGGCCAGCGCGTCGGCGACATCCGCCAGCAACCGCGCGCCGTCGACTTCGCCGAGGATCGCCGGGGTCTCGCGCAGGCAGAGCGCATCGCCGCCGAAAGGTTCGAAAACGAGGCCGAGAGCTGCGAGGTCCTCGGCGGCCTCCGTGAGCCGCGCGCAGGCGCCGGCGTCGAGCGCCACGACCTCGGGGATCAGCAGGATCTGGCTCGGGGTGCGTCCGCCCGACCGGCGCTCGGCCTTGAGGCGCTCGTAGACCAGCCGCTCGTGGGCGGCGTGCTGGTCGACGATGACGATCCCGTCGGCGGTCTGGGCGATCACGTAGGTCTCGTGAAGCTGCGCCCGCGCGACTCCGAGCGGCAGTTCGGCGGCCTCGTCAGTCGCGGCCTCCGGCGACGGGCGCGCGTCCACCTCGACCCGAGCCGAAGCGGACGCGGCTCCGATGAAGGCGGGCGCTGGCGCGGCGGCGCGGAACGGCGGCGGGGGGACGGCGCCTGCGCGGAACGCGCCCAGCATACCCGCGCCGGTGGTGGTCGAGCCGCGGTGCCCCGCCCCGGCCAGCGCCGCCTTGAGCGCGCTGACCACGAGGCCGCGCACCGTCCCGGGATCGCGGAAGCGCACTTCGGCCTTGGCCGGGTGCACGTTGACGTCGACGAGCTGCGGCGGACAGCGCAGGAAGAGCGCCGCGACGGGGTAGCGGTCGCGCGGCAGAACGTCGGCGTAGGCCGCGCGCAAGGCGCCGAGCAGGAGCTTGTCGCGCACCGGGCGGGCGTTGACGAAGATGTGCTGGGCGACCGCGGCGCCGCGGCTGTAGGTCGGCAACGCCGCCAGACCCTCGAGCCGGACGCCGTCGCGCTCCGCTTCGATCCGAAGCGCGTTCTCGACGAAGGCCGGCCCCAGCGCCGCCCGCAGCCGGCCGCCGAGCCCGGAGAAAAAATCGCCCGGCTCGGCCTCGAAGCCGAAGATCCGGCGCGGGGCGGCTGGATCGGTCACGTCCTCGAGCGTGAAGGCGACGGCGGGCGCGGCCATCGCCAGCCGCCGCAGCGTATCGGCGATCGCCTGCGCCTCCGCCCGGTCGCTGCGCAGGAACTTCAGCCGCGCCGGCGTCGCCGAGAACAGGCCATCGAGCTCGACCACCGTGCCACGACCGAGCGCCGCGGGCTCCACCGGCCCGGCCGCGCCGCCGCGCACCGTGATCCGCGCCGCCTCGCCGGCGCCGGCGGCCCGCGAGGTCACCGTCAGCCGCCCGACCGCGCCGAGCGAGGGCAGCGCCTCGCCGCGAAAGCCGAACGAGCGGATGTTGACCAGATCGTCGCCGGCGAGCTTGGACGTGGCGTGCCGCGACAACGCCAGCGCCAGATCCTCTGCGGCGATGCCATGGCCGTCGTCGGCGACGCGGATCCGCCGCTTGCCGCCCTCCGCGAAGGACACCGCGATCGCCTGCGCGCCCGCGTCGAGCGCGTTCTCGACCAGCTCCTTCACGACCGACGCAGGGCGCTCAACGACCTCGCCGGCCGCGATGCGGTTGGCCGCGGCGGCGTCGAGCTGTCGGATGCGAGGCAGGTCCGCCTGCATGTTGGGGTTTTGGGCGTTCATGCCCCAACACTTAGCAGGCGTGCAACACGCCCGCCATGGTTAATTGGTGGCTTCGAGCCCTTCGGGGCGGCCGACGACGATCCAGGTCAGGTCTTCGGGCCTGAGGATCCGCGCGGCGACCCTGCGGATGTCCTCCAGCGTCACCGCCTCGATCAGGGCGTTGCGCTCGTTGACGTATTCCGGCCCGAGCCCGGCCGTCTGCAGGCCGAGAAGCTGCCCGGCGATGCGGCCGTTGCCGTCGAAGCGCAAGGGATAGGCGCCGGTCAGATAACGCTTGGCGTCCTCAAGCTCGGTCTCGGTCACGCCTTCGGCGGCCATGCGCGCCCATTCGTCCCGCACGATCTCGATCGCCTCCGCGACCCGCTCGTTGGCGGAGGAGAACCGGCCGAGATAGAGCCAGCCGTAGTCGCTCGGCGCAAGATAGGTGTAGACGCCGTAGGTCAGGCCGCGTTTCTCGCGCACCTCCTCGGTCAGGCGCGAGCCGAAGCCGCCGCCGCCCAGGATGTGATCCATCACGAAGGCGGGGATGAAGTCGGGATCGTCGCGCGGAATGCCGCCGTGGCCGAACATGACCACCGACTGCGGAATGGCCAGATCGATGACCTGAAGCGTGCCCGGGGCCTGCGCCTCGGCCACGGGCGGCAGGGTTCCGCCGCTCTGGGGCAGGTCCCCGAACAGATCGTCGAGCAGCGGCCCGAGTTCCTCGGCGTCGATGTCGCCGACCACCGCGACCATCAGTCGGTCGCGCACCATGGTCGCCGCGTGGATCGCGCGGATCGCGTCGAGGTCCAGGGCCGCGACCGCCTCGAGCGTGCCCTCGTGGGGGCGGGCGTAGGGATGGCCGGCGAAGGCCTGCGCGTAGTAGGCCTTTCCGACGATCTCGTCGGGGTCGGTCTGGTCGCCGCGCAGCGACGAGAGGATCTGCCCCCGGACCCGCTCGAAGGCGGTTTCGTCGAAGCGCGGTTCCACGATGGCGCGGCGCAGGAGTTCGACGGCCTCGTCGCGGTTCTCGCTGAGCATCTGCGCCGAGACGGAGACCTCGTCCTGGCGGGCGGAGAACGAGAACTGCGCCGCGAGATCGTCGCGGGCCACGGCGAAGGCGGTTGCGTCGAGATCGCCCGCGCCCTCCTCGAGCAGCGAGGCCATCAGGTAGGCGGCGCCTTCCTGGCCCTCGGGATCCAGCACCGCCCCGCCCCGAAAGCTCGCCTCGATGCTCAGCATCGGGATCGAGCGCTCCTCGTAGAGCCAGGCGGTGATGCCGCCCGGCGAGGTGACGACCTCGATGTCGATCTCGGCCCGGGCCGGCGTGACGAAGGCCAGCGCGGCCGCGAGCGTCATCGCGACGGGGCCGAGGCGGCGCATCGCAGCGCGGGGAAGGAGCCGGCTCATTGCACCAGCGCCCCGTCGGGGCCGGCCCCGGCCTGCATCAGCCAGCCGGTGGTCGACAGTTCCGGCCGGAACAGCTCCACAGCCGCCTGCCGCACATCCTCGGCGGTGACGGCTTTCAGAAGTTCCGGCCATTCCGCCACGTCCTCGAGCGTCAGTCCGGTCGCGAGCGCCGCGCCGACAGTGCGCGCGCGTCGGTTCTGGCTGTCGAGCTCGTAGATCTGATCGGCCGCGATCTGGCGCTTGATCCGCTCCAGCGCGGCCGGGTCCGGGCCGGTTTCCGCGAACTCCGCGAGAAGCGAGTCGAGGCGCGCCTCGGCTTCGGCCAGGCTCACGTCCGGCCTGGGCACGACGTAGACGCCGAAGCCGCGGGGATCGAGGCTCACGTCCGAGTAGAAGGCGCCGGTGTCAATGGCGACAGGATCGGTGACCTCGAGCGCCTGGGCCAGCGTCGAAGTGATGCCCGCCCCGCCGAGCAGCTCGGCCAGCACATAGAGCGCCGCCGCCTCTTCCTGGTCTCCGGAACGGCGCGCCGGCGCAAGATACTGGCGCAGGACGTAAGGCTCGCGCACACGCTCGTCGCGGTACTCGACCCGGCGCGCCGCGATCTGCGACGGTTCCTGCGGCCTGACCCGCGGCCGGATCGCGTCAGAGGCGGGGATCGGGCCGAAGTGCTTGCGCGCCAGCGCCTCGACCTCCGCTGCGTCGACGTCGCCGGCCACCACCAGGATGGCGTTGTTCGGGGCGTAATGCTCTCGGTAGAAGGCCAGCGCCTTGTCGTAGTCGAAGGCCTCGATCTCGTGGCGCCATCCGATGACCGGCTGGGCGTAGGGATGGTTGAGATACATCGTCGCGCGCAGCTGCTCGTTGAAGGGGCCGCCGGGATCGTTCTCGACCACCTGGCGCCGCTCCTCGAGGACCACGTCGCGCTCGGAGAGAACGCCCTCGGGCGTCGGGTCGAGATCGGTCATCCGGTCGGCCTCCATCGCCATGACGATCTCGAGCCGGTCTGCGGCGATGCGCTGGAAATAGGCGGTGTAGTCGGTTGACGTGAAGGCGTTGTCATCGCCACCGTTCGCGGAGACGATCCGGCTGAATTCCCCGTCCGCAAGCTCGTCCGTCGCCTTGAACATGAGGTGTTCGAGGAAATGCGCGATGCCGGACTGGCCCGGCGGCTCGTCGGCCGAGCCGACCCGGTACCAGACCATGTTGGTCACGACCGGGGCGCGACGGTCCTCGATGACGACCCCGACCATGCCGTTGTCGAGAGTGAAGCTGTGCATGTCCTGGACGACCTCGGCCATGGCCGGCGGCGCGACGGCG
Organism: uncultured Alphaproteobacteria bacterium; assembly: GCA_963700835.1. Lineage (GTDB taxonomy): Bacteria > Pseudomonadota > Alphaproteobacteria > Rhodobacterales > Rhodobacteraceae > Amaricoccus. The sequence goes on along the minus strand of CAVOZD010000022.1, from coordinate 90,992 downwards.
AGGACGAACACGAAAGGGGTCAAACGCATGGAGATCCTCGAATTGAGCGACATTTATCGTATTGCGCTCGAAGGAGAGTTCAACCGGGGGCGCCGGGACCGTGATCGGCCTCAGGAGGGCGCGGCGTAGTTCGGCGGCGAGGGCGGGACCTCGACGCCCTGGCCGCGCAGGCGCTCGAACTCGAAGGCCTGGTTGAGGCTCATGCCCCTGTAGATGAGCGCGTCCTGATCCCGGCTGAACCAGCGCTCGAGCAGCCGGCCGCGGTTCTGGCTGCGGTACTGGGCGTCCTCGACCACGAGCGTTGCGCGGATTTCCGGGGAGCCCGGCGGCACCCTCGCGACCAGCGCCGCGCCGCTGGCGGTCGGCAGCGCGCCCGATCCTCCGGTCAGTCCCGCGACCGCCTCGACCCGAGGATTGTAGTCGACGCGGTTGCTCGACCCGGTGGTGGGCGTCGGCAGCGGCTGGGCGAGCAGGTTGTCGGGGATCTCGAGCGGCTTGGTCGGCAGAACCAGGAATTCGTCGGGCGTCGAAGAGACGCCGGCCTGACGAAGGCTTGCCCCGAGCCCGCCCTCGGAGCAGCCCGACATGGCCAGCGCCGCCGCCGTCGCGAGCGCCGCCGCGCCCGATGCCCGAAAACTGCGCATGCGCCACCTCTTGCGTTGCGAACCGTGTCTAGCGCAACCGGGGCGGCGCGTCACGTCCTCTTGCGCGTCCGGGCGCTCCGTTCATCCGGTTCGCCCACAAACAGGATCAACACCGCGGCACCGAGAAAGATCGCCGCGTCCGCGATGTTGAAGGCGAAGGGATTGCGGATCCCGCAGCAGCTCATGTTGATGAAGTCCGCCACCGCCCCGTACTGCAGCCGGTCCCAGACGTTGCCGAGCGCCCCCCCGACCACGAGGCCGACCCCGATCGGCTGCGCGGGGCCGCGGTCGTAGCGTCGCGCCCAGACCAGCAGCGCCGCGACGATGGCGAGCGCCACTGCGATCAGCACCCAGCGCCCGCGCTCGCCCATGTCGAAGAGCCCGAAGTTCACCCCGCGGTTCCAGGCCATCGACAGGTTGAACCAGGGATCGAAGACCTCGATGAAGCCCCGTTCGCGCAGGTCGAGCCGCTCCACGACCCAGAACTTGACGATCCGGTCGAGGACGATCACCGCCAGCGCGATGAGAAGCATGAGGGGTCGGGCGCGCATTCCCAGGCTCCGTCGAGGTCGGCGCTGTCTAGTCGAGGCCCCCGACGCCGGCAAGCCGGGCGGCGGCGCGAATTGACGCCGATCAATGCGGGCCGCCTGAGCCCGCGCGATTCTGCGACCGGACTGAATGCGTCAACGACGGAGTTGCACCATGCGCGAGAGTACAAACCCCTTCAGCGGCTGGCCCGCCCTCTACGACCCGTTGCGAAGCGCGGCGGCGCGGGTCGCCGACTGGTTCGCCCCTGCGGCCGAGGCCTCCCACGACGCGAACGGCTACGAGGTGGTGATGGAACTGCCCGGCGTCGCCGAGAAGGACATCGACGTCTCGGTTCACGAGGGAGTCCTGACCATCAAGGGCGAGAAGCGCTCGGAGCGGGAGGAGAAGGGCAAGGCGTTCTATTTCTCCGAACGCAGCTACGGCGCCTTCCAGCGCAGCTTCCGCCTGCCCGAGGACGCCGAGGAGAACGGCATCGGGGCCCATGTCGAGGACGGGGTCCTGCGGGTGACGGTTCCGCGCGCCCGGCCCAAGGCCAGCGAAGCCAAGAAGATCGCCGTCAAGAAGGCCTGACCGCCCTTCAGGGCGGCCCGTCGGCGGCGGCGCCATCGCCGGACCGCCGACGGACCGGCCAGACCTCGAGCGCCCCGGCGGCCAGCACCAGCGCGCCGCCGAGGATCTCCAGCGCCCCGAGCCCCTCGCCGGCGATGAGCGCGGCAGAGACCGCGCCAACCAGAACTTCGCTCATGAGGAGAAGCCCCACCCGCGCGGGTTCCAGACGCGCCGTGGCCCACATCAGCGCCGCGACCGAGGCGCCCCACCAGAGGCATCCCGCCGCTAGGGCCCAGAGCGCCGCCGGCCCGAGGCGCAGCGGGACCTGCGCGCCGGGCGGCGGCGGCAGGACGAGCCCCAGAGCCAAGGCGCCGATGCAGGCTCCGAGCGCGAAGACGAAGGCGTAGGCGCGCGCATCGAGCCTGCGGCGGACCCGGACGCCGGTCGTGGCGACCGACCAGAGCAGGCCCGACAGCAGCGCAAGCCACTCGCCGATCCCGCGTGGAACCGGCGCGGCGCCGTCGGCGGCCAGCATGACGGCGAGGCCGGCGAGGCCGACCCCGATCGCGGCGAGACGCGCGGGCGGCGTCGACCATCCCAGGATGAACCGCCCGATCAGGACGCTCCAGACCGGCGTGAGAAAGAACAGCAGGATGATGATGGCGACCCGTCCGTAGACGAATCCCACCGAATAGAGCACGAACGCCGCTCCGCCGAGCGCGACGAAGCCAAGCGCCCAGGGATCGGCGTTGTGCAACCGGCCGCCTCGCAGGGCGAACGGCGCGATTGCGAGCGCCGCGGCCGCGACAATGGCGAGCGTGCCCCAGGGCCCGGCCAGCCCGAACTCCGCCATCCGCCGCACCGGGATCCAGTAGAGGCCCCAGAGCGCGCCGGTCGCGGCGACGATCAGGCTGGCGCGCGTGCTCGGATCATCTGCGCGCACGGGACCTCGGACCTGTCGTGGAAGGGACGACGCCTCAGTGGCGGAAGTGGCGCATCCCGGTGAAGACCATGGCGAGACCGGCGTCGTCGGCCGCCGCGATCACCTCGGCGTCGCGCATCGAGCCGCCGGGCTGGATCACGGCGGTCGCGCCCGCCTCCGCGGCGGCGAGGAGCCCGTCGGCGAAGGGAAAGAAGGCGTCCGAGGCCACGACCGCACCCCGCGCCGGGCTTTGCGGGAGGCCGAGGCTCTCGGCCATGTCCGCGGCCTTGCGCGCGGCGATCCGGGTGCTGTCGATCCGGCTCATCTGCCCGGCGCCGATCCCGACGGTGGCGCCGTCCCTCGCGTAGACGATCGCGTTCGACTTGACGTGCTTGGCGACCCGCCAGGCGAAGGCGAGGTCCGCCATCTCGGCCTGTGACGGCGCGCGCCTTGTCACGACCTTCAGATCCGGCGCGGCGATCCGCCCGGCGTCGCGATCCTGCACGAGAAAGCCGCCCGCCACCTGCCGCCAGACGCGGCCGGGGGCGGTCGGATCGGGCAGTCCACCGGTCAGAAGGAGCCGCAGGTTCTTCTTCGCCGCGAAGATCTCGATCGCCTCGGCGTCCGCGTCGGGCGCGATCACCACCTCGGTGAACACCTCAACGATCGCTTCCGCCGTCGCCGCGTCGAGAGCCGCGTTCAGCGCCACGATGCCGCCGAAGGCGGAGGTCCTGTCGCAGTCGAAGGCGGCGCGATAGGCTCTGGCAAGGGTGTCCGCCCGAGCCACGCCGCAGGGATTGGCGTGCTTGATGATCGCGCAGGCGGGCCCTTCCCCGGGCGGGAACTCTGCGACCAGCTCGAACGCCGCGTCGGTGTCGTTGATGTTGTTGTAGCTCAGCTCCTTGCCCTGGAGCTGGCGCGCGGTGGCGATCCCCGGCCGCGCCGTCCCGTCGCGGTAGAAGGCCGCCGCCTGGTGCGGGTTCTCGCCGTAGCGCAGCGTCTGGGCGAGCGCGCCCGCCACCGTGCGGCGTCGCGGGGTCGATGTCCCCGTCGCTTCGGCCATCCAGGCCGAGACCGCGGCGTCATAGGCGGCGGTGCGCCCGAAGGCGGTCAGCGCCAGCGACCGCCGGAAATCCGCCGATGTGGCGCCGTCGTGGACCGCCAGTTCGGCCAGAAGCGGCGCGTAGTCGGCGACATCGGTGATCACCGTGACGAAGCGATGGTTCTTCGCCGCCGAGCGCAGCATCGCCGGCCCGCCGATGTCGATGTTCTCCACGCAGGCCGCGTAATCGGCGCCGCGCGCAACCGTCGCCTCGAACGGATAGAGGTTGACGACCACAAGATCGATTTCGGCGATGTCCTGGGCGGCCAGCGCCGCGACGTGCTCCGGCGCGTCGCGCAGCGCCAGAAGCCCGCCATGCACCTTCGGGTGCAGGGTCTTGACCCGGCCGTCGAGCATCTCGGGAAACCCCGTCACCTCGGCGACCTCGCGGACCGCAAGACCTGCCTCGCGGAGGGCCGCCGCCGTGCCACCGGTCGAAAGCAGTTCGACCCCGCGCCCGGCCAGCGCTGCGGCGAGATCGACCAGTCCGGTCTTGTCGGAAACCGACAGGATTGCGCGGCGAACGGGCGCGAGATCGGGGGACATGGCGGATCTCCTTGCGGGCTCAGGAGGCGTCGGAAGGCTCCGGGTCGGAGACCTTGGCCAAGGACCAGGTGATCTGGGCCAGATACTCCACGACCTCGGCGCGGACAACCACCTGACGGGCGGTGAGCGGCCTGGGCGCGTCGGCGTCGAAGAACACCGTGTCCTCGAGTTCGAGAAAGCCCCCGCCCGCCCGGAACACCCACACCGCTCCGGAGGCCAGGGTGAGCATCGCGATCTGGCGCACGGGGTCGATCTCCGCCGCCACGCCCGGATGGAGATGGAACCGCGCCGCCACGGCGACCGATCCTGCGCGCGCCGCCCGGTCGAAGCGCCCCCGCGCGCGGGCGTCGGTCACCGAGAGGATCTCCTCTCCCCGCACCTCCGCCCCGCGCGCGTCCACAAAGAGCCGACGCTCGTGCAGCAGCCCGTGGCTCTCGACGTAGCCATCGTGGGTGGCGAGCAGCCACATGCCGGTGGCGTCGTGGGCCTGCTTGAGCGACACTAGGGAAGGCCCGTCCACGAGCCGCGGCCCGAAGGTGCGCGCCGCCAGGCCGCCGGTCACCAGCCGCGCCGAGGAGACCCCGTCGACCTCCACGGTGCTATGCGCCGCCGTCTGGCGCGACAGCGCCTCCCAGTCGAGGCCGAAGCGCCCGCCGGGACCCGCATTGACGATCATCCGCTCGCGGCCGGCGCTCATCTCGAAGGCGAGCGTGCTCGCCGCGGGACGGCCTTCGTCGGCGTCCGGCGGCGCGGCTGCGTCCATCACCAGCGCGATCCGCCCGCCGGTCAGCCGCGCAAAGCCCATCGGCGTGCGCGGCTTGGGCTGCACTCCCAGGCGCAGTTCGGCCAGAGCCTGGTCGAGGGCGTTGGCCGAACCCGCGTCGCCGCCGTGAAAGCGCGCGAACGAGCCGTCGCCGAGGCGAAGCTGGCGCAGGACCGGCACCGCGCGCGCCACCGCGACAAGCAGCGTCGCCGGCGGGCTGTCGCCTGCGTCCTCGAGCAGCCGTGCGGTCCAGATCAGCAGGATCACCGCCTCGGCCAGGTCTTCCGGCGCGCGCGTCGCCACCCCGCCCGACCCGTCGATCATCTCGTCGGCGAAGCGCCCGAGCGCCGCGCAGGCGGACTTGTGGCCCTCGTGTTCGACGACGAGCCCCGACCACACCAGGCCGGTCAGCGCCCGAAGACGCGGCACGCCGGCCGGCGCGTGCTCCCAGGCGTGGGCGAGATAGCGCTGATGTCCCGCGAGAGCGCGCCAGAACCGATCGGTGGCCGTGCGGTCGAGCCCCTGGGTCAGCATCGCGGCGTGCGCGGTCCAGCGCTTGACCCGCCGTCCGGCGAGTTCGGGCGTCCAGCCCGGGCCCTTGCCCGACCCGTAGCGCCGGATCCAGTCCTGGCACCAGCCCTGGGCGAGTTCGCGCGCCGGCCGAGCGCCCAGCGCGGCGAGATCGTCGAGCCAGAGGAACGCCTGCCGTGCGCGCTCGGCCCCAGTCGCCGGGCCGAGTTGCGCTTCCCAGATCGAGCCAGGGCCCACGGCGATCCGCGCGCCGTCCACCCGCCAGTTCCCGTCCACTAGCGCCCGGCCGAGTTCCGCGTCGCCCAGCATCGCCGGTTCGGGTAGCGTCTCGGCGACCTTCGGGCGGGGGCCAAGCCGCGACCGGCTCGCCCAGACCCGATTGCGCAGCGCTCGCGCCGGACGGGCCCACCGCGCCCGGAGCGCCTGAAACGTCTGTGCGGACTGGCTCACCTGTTGTCGCGATCCCGAAACGCCCGCGGGCCGTTGCGAATCAGGTCTTTACCGATCCGGGCGCCGAACGTCACGCGCGCCGGCGGGCTTTTCGAGCAGCGCTGCGAAAAACCCGTCCATGCCGCCGCGTTCGGGCCAGTAGTCCGGTCGCAGCCGCAGGAGCCCTCCCACGTCCACCCAGCCCGGATCGAGGCCGAGCCCGGCCGCGTCGGGCACCACGACCCGGGCCGATGGTTCGACCTCGAGGAAGGCCTCGACCCGTTCCTCGCCTTCCGCCGGCAGGAGTGAGCAGGTGCAGAACACCAGCCGCCCGCCTGGTCGCAGCATCTGCCAGGCCGCGGCGAGAAGCGCGTCCTGCTGCGCCACGAGGGGGCCGAGCGCCGCGCCGTCGCGCAGCCAGGGCAGGTCCGGGTGGCGACGCAGCGTGCCGGTCGCCGAGCATGGCGCGTCGAGCACGATCGCGTCGAAGGCCGCGTCGGATCGCCAGCGGCGCGCGTCCGCCACGACGATCTCCGCGGCGAGGCCGGTGCGCGCCAGGTTCTCGCGGAGTCTCCCGAGCCGCGCCTCCGAGACGTCGAGCGCCGTCACCTGCGCCCCCGCCGCGGCGAGCTGGAGCGTCTTGCCGCCGGGCGCCGCGCAGAGATCGAGCGCGCGCAGTCCCCGGACATCGCCCAGAAGTCGGGCCGGAATCGCCGCCGCGGCGTCCTGGACCCACCAGGCGCCCGCGGCGAATCCCGGAAGGGTTGAGACCTGGCCCGGCCGGATCAGCCGCAGCGATCCCGTGGGCAGGTGCTCCGCCCCGAGGTCCGTTGCGAGGGCTGCTCCCGCTCCCGGATCGCGCGGCGTCAGATCGAGCGGCGGCGCGTCGACGGCGTGGGCTGCGGCGATGCGCTCCAGCGCCGCTGCGCCCCAGGCCTCGCGGACGGGCCCGGCGATCCAGTCGGGCGGCGGCGTCTCCGGAGTGGCGGCCCAGATCGTCGCTCCTTGCGTCGAAAGGCGGCGGGCGACGGCGTTCACGAGGCCCGCGTGGCGCTCGGCGCCGCGTCCGCCAGCTCGCGCCAGCCGCACGGCGCCATCGACCGCCGCGTGGGCCGGCGCGCCTTCGACCATCAGCTCGGCGCAGGCCAGGCGCAGCGCGTCTTCGGGTCCCGGCGGTGGGCGCTTTCGCAGGAACCGCGCGAGCGTCGCGTCGATGCGGCCGAGGTGGCGCAGCGTCGTGGTGGCGAGCGCCCGGGCGCGGGCCCGTTCCGCAGGCGCCAGCCGCGCCAGCGGGCCGTCCGGCGACGCCGTCTGATCGGAGAGGCTTTGACCTGCGCGCAGGACCCCAGCAAGCAGACCCGCGGCGGCGCGCCGGGCCGGCGCGCCGGGCGCGCTCACCACCGCGCGCCGGCGCGCGGAATGGTGGTGGGCCGGGTCGGCGCGCCCATCTCCGTAGCCAGCCGCTCGAGCGCCGCGATGCGGTTCGCGGTGCTGGGATGGGTGGCGAAGAGGTTGTCCATCGGCCTGCCGCTGAGCGGGTTGACGATGAAGAGCGAGGCCGAGGCCGGATTGCGCTCGGCGCTGGTCATCTCGATCCGGCCGGCGCGGCTGGAGATCTTGGCGAGCGCGCTGGCCAGCGCCAGCGGCTGGCCGCTGATCGCCGCGCCGTCGCGGTCGGCGGAATACTCCCGCGTGCGGCTGATGGTCATCTGGATCAGCATCGCCGCCAGCGGCGCGAACAGCACTGCGAAGATCACGCCCACCGCGCCGAGCCCTCCCTGTTCTCGCCCCTGTGCCCCGCCGGTGAACATGCCGAACTGCGCCAGCATCGAGATCGCGCCCGCCACCGTCGCCGCCACCGTCATCGTGAGCGTGTCGCGGTTCTTGATGTGGGCCAGCTCATGGGCGATCACGCCCGCCACCTCATCGTGGGTGAGCGTCTCCAGCAGGCCGGTCGTGACCGCGACCGCGGCGTTCTCGGGATTGCGTCCCGTGGCGAAGGCGTTGGGCTGGGCGTCGCGCATGATGTAGATCGCGGGCGTCGGGATCTCGGCGCGCCGGGCGAGATCGGCCACCATGGCGTGCAGTTCGGGCGCGCTCGCCTGCGTTACCGGCTCGGTGTTGTGCATCCGCAGCACGAGCCGGTCGGAGTTCCACCACGCGAAGGCGTTCATCCCGATGGCGATGACCAGCGCCAGAAGCGCGCCGCCGGAGCCGCCGATCAGCCAGCCGACGCCCATGAAGAGCGCGGTCATCGCCGCCAGAAGCAGCGTCGTCCGGAAATAGTTCATCGCTCGCCCCACCCTTGCCAGCGCCGCATGTCCGGCCATAGTCTCGGGCCGGAAAACCGGGAAAAGATATATGTCGGCAGACCCCGAGACGAAAGAGGCGCGCATCGCCGCCGCCGCGGCCCGCGCGCTCGACGAGGCCGCCCGTCGCCGCGCGCAGGCCAGACCCCTCGATCTCCCGCGCGAGCTCGGCGGCCGCGACGGCCCCGAGCCGATCCGCTTCGGCGACTGGGAGCTCAAGGGGATCGCGAGCGATTTCTGATGGACCAGCTCAAACAGCTCCCTCAACCGGCAGCTGGTGCGCGGAATGTGTCGACTGTCGTGGAGCTCATCTTGAGCGAGGTACCATTCGCCGCGCCCGCCTTTAGAGCACTCATAGAACGAAGGATTGTAGCAGGTCAAAAAATACTCTTCGATGCGGTTCGGAGGCGCGGGATGTCGGAGCTGGACAATCTAACAGATGGTCAGCGCGAGTTTTTTCTGCCGGCCGGGTATCGCTTTTTCGAACAGGTACGTCTCGGGGAGTACGAGCACAACCTACAGTTACTGGCCGAATTGATCGCGGGTGAAACCGTCAGAACTCCGATGAAAGGGATGTCGGCCGCGTTGCAAGAGCGGCACACCGGCTCGACATGCTACCATTAAACCATTTGTTTTTGTTGGCTCAGTGCGAAGCTGCTCTCGAGCCCTCTAGGTTTCAAAACGACCTCCGCAAGCGACTCTCTCCCATCAGTCTTCAACACGCATCGACAGCCGCCGGACGGAATTTCAAGCTTCAGGAGGTCTTTGAAGCGATCTACGACTTTGTGGCGACGAGGTTTGATGACGAAACAGGAAGGAATTTGGCAGGACAATGAAGAGACCACTTTTTATTGGACCACAGCAGCCTATCAAGAAATTCTTGACTCACTAAAATCACAGCATTGAGGCAGTTCATCTGCATCAACTGGGGCGCGAAATACGGCGCGCCCTACATCAACCGCCTCTACGCCATGGTGGCGCGCAACACCACGCCGCCGTTCAGCTTCACCTGCTTCACCGACAGCGCCGCCGGCGTGCGGCCGGAGGTGCGCTGCGAACCGCTGCCGGAGCTCGACGTGGCCATGCCGACCGGCACCAAGGGGATCTGGCCGAAGGCGCGACTGTGGAGCGCGCGGCTGGCGCGATCTCGACGGTCCGGTGCTGTTTCTCGACCTCGATCTGGTCATCACCGGCGGCATGGACGCCTTCTTCGAGCATGGCGACCCGAACGACGTGATCCTTGCGCGCAACCAGAGCACGCCGTTCGAAAAGCTTGGCCAGACCTCGATCTACCGCTTTCCGGTGGGCAAGCTTGCGCCCTTGCTCGCGCGTTTCCGCGCCGACCCGCAGGGGGTCGCCGACGCCTACCGCTTCGAGCAGCGCTTCGTGACGCGCGAGGCGCCCGGCGGGGTCGGTTTCTGGCCGCGCCCGTGGGTGCTTCACTTCCGCATCGACTGCGTGCGCCCGTTTCCGCTCAATTACGTCTTGCCGCCGCGGCTGCCGCCCGACGCCCGCGTGGTGATCTTTCCCGGCGGGCTCCAGCCGCCGGACGCGATCGCCGGGCGCTGGGGCAAGCGCCAGAAGCCCGGCGGACGTCTCGCCCACGTTCTGCGTCTCTTCGACGCCGACCGGCACGAGCCGCCGATGCGCCATTTGCGCCACTACCTGCCGCCGGTCGACTGGGTGGCCGAGGCGTGGCGCGAGGACTGATCGCTCAGCCGAAACCGCCGCTGATCCGCGTCAGGAGCATGAACGCCCGCGCCGATCGCGTGTCCGCCATGTCCGCGATGCGGGCGTCGCTGGCGTTCGCGGCGAATTCCGAGAGCACCGCGTCGAAGCGCCGCTGAAAGAACAGGGCCGTGTCTCGAAAGATCGGATCGGAGGAGATCAGGTCGCGCACGCAGGTCAGCACCTCCTCGTCGCGGACGCCTCCGGCGGCGGCGACCTCGGCGCCGCGCGCGCCCTTGCCGAATCGGCGCAAGGCGGCGGGGTCCGGCGCGTCCAGCGCGATCTCGTCGAGATAGACATCGTGCTGAGACAGAAGGTTCAGCACGTCCTCCGCGGCCTGGAGGAGCTGGGCGAGTTGCGGGCGACGCAGCGCGTTGCGCAGCGCCCGGAATCCTTCGGCGTCATCTGCGTCGCGCGGAAAGTCGAGAGCCCGCACGAGGTCGGGCCAGCCCAGTCCGAAGGCGACTTCTGGATCGACGGGGGCGTCGTCGGGAGGCGCGTGCGGGTTGTCCGGGGGCTCTGCGGGAAAGTCGGTCTCCATCGCTTCGATCTCGACCGAGGGCGCTGCGGGGATCGCCCGCTCGCGCGCCGGCGTCTCCGCGCTCCTCTCCAGCAATCCCCGCACGTCTCGCTTGAGGTCCGCATTTCCCGCCAGGAGCCTGTCGAGCGTGGCCCGCAGGTCCGGCGGCTGATTCGCCAGCAGCGCGCCCTGCACCGCGCGCTGCAATTCCTGCGGCGAGTGCGTCGCCTGCGAGCGCAGGTCGGCGCGGGTCGCCTGCAGGGCTTCCAGCAGCGGCGCGACTGCGTCGGCGAGCGCCAGGACGATTTCGCGCTGGCGGCCGAGTTCGTCGGCGAGAAGCGCCGCGAGCCAGAAAAGCAGGATGGGCACGACCAGACCCAGCAAGAACAGGAGCGCGTCGGCGAAGATCGCTCCGGACGCCCGAGCGCCCGAGCTTTCGCCGAAAAAGCCGGCGGCGTAGCTTGCGAGAACCAGCGCCCAGACCGCGCTTGCGATCGCGGCGTGGCGCTGGTTTGCGGAGAGACCCGCGAGGGCCTTGCGCGGGCCCGTCATCGATAGTCGACGGTGACGATCTCGTAGCTGCGAACCCCGCCCGGAGTGCTGACCTCGACGCTGTCGCCGGGCTCCTTGCCGATGAGAGCGCGCGCCAGCGGCGAACGCATGTTCAGAAGACCGTTCTCGATGCTCGCCTCGGCTTCACCGACGATCTGGTAGCTCTTCTCCTCCTCGGTGTCCTCGTCGACGAGCAGCACGGTCGCGCCGAACTTGATCGGCCCCGACAGCCGGCCCACGTCGATCACCTCGCTGCGGGCGATGATGCCCTCGAGCTCCTTGATCCGCCCCTCGATGAAGCTCTGCTTCTCGCGCGCGGCGTGATACTCGGCGTTCTCCGACAGGTCGCCGTGCTCGCGCGCCTCCGCGATCGCCCGTATGACGGCGGGCCGCTCGACGGACTTCAGGTTCTTGAGCTCCGCGTCGAGCTTCGCGAAGCCCCTTGCGGTGAGCGGTATCTTCTCCATGCCCGTCCTCCGTCGCAGAAGCGATCGCCCGCGGAAAACCAAACAGGCCGAAGCCCGAGGGTTCGGCCTGATCATCACCGGCGGCGTCGCCTGATAAGGATATGAGGCCGAATGCCACACTGCAAGCGGACAGCGGCGCTGTCAGGCTGCGCCGGTCCGGAATTGGGTCGCGCGATTGACCCGCGCGGCAACGCTGGGCTAGGGAGCGCGGCGAGCGAGCCGGAGATCGCAGTCATCCAGGGGAGCGTCGAATGGCCGAAGTCGAGCGCGAAGCGATGGATTACGACGTCGTCGTCGTCGGAGCCGGACCGGCGGGGCTTTCAGCCGCGATCCGCCTGAAGCAGATCGATCCCGACCTGCAGGTCGTGGTGCTCGAGAAGGGCTCCGAGGTCGGCGCGCATATCCTCTCGGGAGCCGTCCTCGATCCGACCGGCCTCGATGCGCTGCTCCCCGACTGGCGCGAGCGGGGCGCACCGATCACGACCAAGGTCACGCAGGACCGCTTCTACATGCTGGGAGAAGCCGGAGCGGTCCGGATTCCGAACTGGGCGATGCCGCCGCTGATGAGCAATCACGGCAACTACATCGTCTCGATGGCCAATGTCTGCCGCTGGATGGCCGAACAGGCCGAGGCGCTCGGGGTGGAGGTGTTCCCCGGCATGGCGGCGAGCGCGCTGGTCTACGGTGACGGCGGCGTGGTCTCGGGGGTAGTGGCCGGCGAGTTCGGACTGAACCCGGATCGCACGCCCGGCCCCGGCTACGAGCCGGGGATGGAACTGCGCGGCAAGTACGTGCTCCTGGCCGAAGGCGTGCGCGGCTCGCTGACCAAGGACATCATGGCGCGCGCGGATCTCTCGGCGGGGCGCGAGCCGCAGAAGTTCGGGCTCGGCATGAAGGAGATCTGGGAGGTCAGGGCGGAGCAGCACCGGCTAGGACAGGTGACGCACACCATGGGATGGCCGCTGGGAGGCAACGCCGGCGGCGGCTCGTTCATGTATCATCTGGAGGGAAATCAGGTCTACGTCGGGTTCGTCGTGCATCTCAACTACGGCAATCCGCACCTCTATCCCTACATGGAGTTCCAGCGCTTCAAGCACCATCCGCTGATCGCCGAGGTGCTGGCGGGCGGCAAGCGGGTCGCCTACGGCGCGCGCGCGATCTCGGAAGGCGGCTGGCAGTCGATCCCGAAGCTCGCCTTTCCCGGCGGCGCCCTGCTCGGCTGTTCGGCGGGCCTGGTCAACGTGCCGCGGATCAAGGGAAATCACAACGCGATGCTCAGCGGGATCGCGGCCGCCGAGGCCGCAGCGGCCGCGATCGCTGCCGGACGCTCCGGCGACGAGTTGACCGCCTACGAGGAGGCGGTGCGGTCCGGCCTGATCGCGCGCGATCTCAGGCCGGTGCGCAACGTCAAGCCGCTCTGGTCTCGCTACGGGCTGGCGGCGTCCCTCGCGATTGGCGGCGCGGACATGTGGATCAACAGCATCACCGGAAACCGATCGCCGCTCGGCACGCTCGGCCACGGCAAGACCGACGCGGAGGCGACGCTGCCGGCGGATCGCTGCGCGCCGATCGACTATCCCAAGCCGGACGGCGTGCTGAGCTTCGATCGACTGACCAACGTCGCGTACTCCTTCACCAACCATTCGGAGGATCAGCCCTGTCACCTGACCCTGCGCGACCCGAGCGTTCCGATCGCGGTCAATCTGCCGCGCTTCGGAGAACCGGCGCAGCGGTACTGCCCTGCCGGGGTCTACGAGGTCCTTCGCGACGAGGACGGGTCCAACCCGAGGTTCCAGATCAACTTCCAGAACTGCGTCCACTGCAAGACCTGCGACATCAAGGATCCGAGCCAGAACATCGACTGGAGGACTCCCCAGGGTGGGGACGGGCCGAACTACCCGAACATGTGATGCGAGCGATCCGTCGCCGGAAATCCGCGCAATTGAAACGGCCGTCCCGCCGACTTAGGGTCAGCGGCCTTGCCGCATACAGGAGAAACTTCCCGTGCCGATGAGCCGATCCCTGCTGCTCGCAGGCGCCCTCCTCGCAGCGATCCTCGCGGCCGCGTCATCGCCCGCTTCGGCTCGCGGGCTGTCCGGCGCCTATCTCGCCGCGATGCAGGCCGATCTGCGGAACGACTACGCCGTGGCGGCAGACTATTACGAACGGGCTCTGCAGCAGGATGGCGGCAATCCCGCCATCCTGCAGAACGCCGTGATCGCCCATGTCGCGCTCGGCGACGTCGAGAGGGCGCTCCAGAGGTCCGCCGATCTGGAGGAGGCCGCGCCCGGGAACCCGGTCGCGAACGTCGTGATGCTGGCCGACGCCTTCGCCCGCGAGGACTTCGACGCCGCCGACTCGCTGCTCGACTCCGGCGGCGAGGCGGTCAACCCGTTGCTCCGCGGCCTGCTCGCCGGCTGGGTCGAGGCGGGGCGCGGCGACTTCGAGGCCGCCCAGGCGGCGTTCGATGCAATGGATCAGAACGACGCCCTGAAGGCCTACGGACAATATCACAAGGCGCTCTCGCTGGCGCTCGTCGGAGACTTTGTCTCTGCGGAGAAGATCATGGCGGGAGAGGACGACCAGCCGCTCCACCTCAGCCGCGCCGCAATCGCGGCCCATGCGCAGGTCCTCGCGCAGATCGAGCGCGAGGAGGACGCCATGGCGCTGCTCGACGAGGCGCTCTCGAGCGGTTTTCCGGACGCGCTGCTGGATGATCTGCGCGAACGGCTGGCCAGCGGCGAGGAGGTGGTCTTCGACCAGGTCACGGCGGCCAGGGACGGCGCGGCCGACGCCTACATCACGCTGGCCGACGCCCTCGACAGCGAGGACTCGATCCGTGTGGCGCTGATCCACACGCGCCTTGCGGCGCACATCCGGCCCGATCTGGTCGAGGCGCGGCTGCTGGCGGGAGAGATCCTGGAGCAACAGGGCCGGTTCGACCTGGCGACCGAGGCGCTCTCGAGCATTCCCGAGATCTCGCCGTGGTTCGTCACGGCGGAAATCCGCAGGGCCGAAACCCAGCGGGAGGCGGGCGATCCGGAAGCGGGCATCGCGACGCTCGAGGCTCTGGTGGCCGCCGAACCGGATCAGATCGAGGCGCATTCGGCGCTCGGCGACGCCTTGCGCTCGACCGAGCGTTTCGCCGAGGCCGCTGAGGCCTACGGAGAGGCGATCGCGCTCATCGACACGCCGACCAGCGTGCACTGGGTCCTCTATTACACGCGCGGCATCAGTTACGAACGCTCCGATCAGTGGGATGCGGCGGAGGCGGATTTCCGCAAGGCGCTGGAGCTGGAACCCGATCAGCCGCTGGTGCTGAATTATCTGGGGTATTCGCTGGTCGAGCAGCGTCGCGATCTCGACGAGGCGCTGGCGATGATCGAAGAGGCCGTCCGCGGCCAGCGCGACGACGGATATATCACCGACTCGCTCGGATGGGTTCTCTACCGCCTCGGCCGCTACGACGAGGCGGTGCCGCACATGCTGCGCGCTGTGGAGCTCGTGCCCGACGATCCGGTGATCAACGATCATCTGGGCGACGTGCTCTGGATGGTCGGGCGGGCGCGCGAGGCGCGCTTCCAGTGGCGGCGCGCGCTGTCGTTCGGCCCGGCCGACGATCTCGACATGGACCGGATCAGGCGGAAGCTCGAGGTGGGCCTCGATGCGGTCCTCCTCGAGGAGGCCGAGACCGGCGAGGCCGTCGACGAGGCCGCCTCGGACGGCTAGCGATGCCTGTCAGCGACGCGTCGGGCGCGGAGTTCGCGCCGGCCAAGGTCAATCTCTCGCTCCACGTCACGGGCCGACGTGCGGACGGGTATCATCTGCTTGACAGTCTGGTGGTCTTTCCACGCGTCGGCGACATCGTGGAGGCGGAGGACGCCGACGGCCTGTCGCTGGCCATCTCCGGGCCCTTTGCCGATCGTCTCGCCGCCGACGGCGACAATCTCGTTCTTCGCGCGGCCGCCCGCCTGCTGGCCGGCCGCCGCGGGGCGGCATTGCGGCTCAAGAAACAGCTGCCGGTCGCCGCAGGGCTCGGGGGAGGGTCCGCGGACGCTGCCGCCGCACTGCGACTTCTGGCGCGCCGGCGCGACCTTCGATTGCCGCAGCCGGCCGATCTTGTCGGGCTCGGGGCCGACGTCCCGGTCTGCCTTGACGGGCGGTCGAGCCGGATGCGCGGAGTCGGCGAGCGCCTTGTTCCCGTTCCCACCCCTCCATTCTGGCTCGTGCTCGCCCATGTCGGCGCGCCAGTGTCGACGGCTGCGGTGTTTTCCCAGCTCGACTGCGCGGAGAACGCCCCGATGCCCCGGGACTTCACCGGCGCGCTTCCGAGCCCATCCGCATTCTTCCGCTTCCTCGCCGGTCAGCGAAACGACCTCCAGGCTGCGGCGATCGCTCTTTGCCCGGCGATCACGCGCGCGCTTGCCGCCCTTGCCGCGCAACCCGGCGCGGGGCCGGTCCGGGTGTCGGGGTCGGGCGCCACGTGTTTCGGGATGTTCGAGACGGGGTCGTCGGCGCTTGCGGCCGCCGAGACCATCCGCCGGGCCGAGCCGACCTGGTGGGTCGCCGCCGCCCCGGTCGGCAGGGACTCACGCCAGACGGGCGACGACGAAATCCGGCGAGCCCGATTAGCTGCGCGCGGATCTCGCTTTCCGGAAGCGGCGCGAGGGCTTCGCGCGCGATCGCCGCGTAATCGAGCGCCGTCGCGCGGGTGGAGTCCAGGGCGCCGCGCCTCAGCATGATCGCCCGCGCCTCGGCGAGGTCACCCTCCTCCTGACGGCCGCTCTCGAGAACGCGGCGCCAGAAGGCGGTCTCTTCTGGACTGGCGTCGTCAAGCGCGCGGATGACGGGAAGCGTCAACTTGCGTTCGCGGAAGTCGTCGCCGGTGTTCTTGCCAAGAGTTGCGCTGACGCCGCCGTAGTCGAGCAGATCGTCGGTGATCTGGAAGCTCACGCCCAGCGCGTCGCCATAGGCGTGGAGCGCAGCCACGTGTTCTTCCTGCGCCCCTGCGATGACGGCGCCGACCTCCGAGGCCGCGGAGAAGAGCGCCGCCGTCTTTCCTCGGACGATCCGCAGATAGGTCTCCTCAGTCGTGGCGATGTTGGCCGCAGCGGAAAGCTGCAGAACCTCGCCTTCCGCGATCACGGCGGCTGCATTGGAGAGGATGTCGAGGACGCGCAGCGAGCCGGTCTCGACCATGAGCTGGAAGGCGCGCGCGAACAGGTAGTCGCCCACCAGGACGCTCGACTTGTTGTCCCACAGCAAATTCGCCGTGGGCCGCCCGCGGCGGCGGGCGCTTTCGTCGACCACGTCGTCGTGCAGCAGCGTCGCGGTGTGGATGAATTCGACCGTGGCCGACAGGCGGACATGGTGATCGCCGGAGTACCCGCACATCCGTGCCGCGGCCAGCGTCAGCAGCGGGCGCAGGCGCTTGCCTCCCGCCTCGACGAGGTGCGCGGTAACTTCCGGAATCCGCGGAGCGTGCTCGCTGGCCATGCGATCGCGGATCAGCGCGTTGACGGCGCTCATGTCATCCGCAAGCAGATCCTGCAGCGCCTCGACGGGCGACGGCGGCCGCATGGCTTCATTCATGACCGTTGGCTCTCGACCTTCGACTGCGCGCTCTCTACCGTGCCGGAATGAGGGAGATCCTGCGCACGAACGACCCGACGACAATCCCGTTTTGCACGGCGCTACTGCGCGCGGAGGGTATAGACTGCTTCGTTTTGGACGTCCACATGAGCGTGCTCGAAGGCGGCATAGGCGCGTTTCCCAGGCGGCTGATGGTCGCCGATCGCGACGCCTTCCGGGCCCGCGCCATCCTGAGGGACAATGACGTCGGCGAGCTCACGGCCGAATGAGCCCGAGGGGCGCCCGACAGGCGGCGCGACGCTCCGATGACGGACCTGACCTGCGATGCGTTCCTGGGCGGCCGGTTGCGGTTGTGGCAGCCGGCCCGCGGCTACCGCGCCGCGATGGATCCGGTCCTGCTGGCAGCGTTCACACCGGTGCGCGCCGGCGAAAGCGTGCTCGACGTCGGCTGCGGCGTCGGCGCGGCCGCGCTCTGCCTCGGGGCGCGCGTGCGCGGTCTCGACCTGCACGGACTCGAAATACAGTCGGACTACGCGACGCTCGCCCGGCGCAACGCCGCCGAGAACGACCTGCCGGTCACGGTGCACGACGGCGATGTCTTCGCGCCGTCGCAGGACCTGAGCGCGCGCGCGTTCGATCACGTCATCACCAATCCGCCCTACCGACGCGAAAGCGAGGGTCCGCCGTCGCCCGATCCCGGACGGCGTCGGGCCCATGTGGAGCAGGACCCTGGATTGCAGGCCTGGATTGCGGCAGCCGCACGACGGGTGCGGCCCAAGGGGCGCCTGACTCTCATTCACCGCGCCGACCGTCTTCCCGAACTGCTCGCGTCTCTGGACGGTCTATTCGGCGGCGTTGAAGTCTTGCCCGTCGCCCCGAGGCCGGATCGTCCCGCCGGTCGCGTATTGGTCCGGGCGCGCAAAGGAAGCTCTGCGCAATTTGTCCTGCATTCACCCTTAACCATTCATGAAGGTTCCGCTCACATCCGCGACGCGCCCGACTATACTGAGCGGGCGGAAAAAATCCTGCGCCACATGCAAGAACTGTTGCCTGATGCACGTTCAGGTGGTAATCAAGGTTAAAAAACAACTAACGCGCTAGCCACCTTGGTCGCGTTAGTTGAGTATCGCGAGAGGGTCGGTGATGCAAGCAGGCGTCTATTTCTTGATTCTCGCCATGATGCTCACGCCTGCGATCGACGGCATGGCCAAGACCCTTTCGGCCGAAAACACCCCGATGATGATCGCCTTCCTGAGGTATTTCACGGCCGGCTGCCTTGCGCTGTTCATCGCCAGGGCGAGCGGTCGGGCGATCGCGGTTCCCAAGGGCGACCGGGTCGGCCAGGTTGCGCGCACGGCGCTGATGATGGGCGCGATGACGGCGCTCATTTCGGCGCTGTCGATGGGGCCGATGGCGAACGCGGTGGGCGGTTTCCTTATTGCGCCAATCGTATCGGGAGTGCTTGGTATCTTGGTGTGGCGCGAGCCGGCGACCCCGGCGCGTCTCGCAGGTTCAGCGGTCAGTTTCGTCGGCGCGGTGGCGCTCCTGCGCCCGGAAGCTGGGGTTCAACTGGGCAGCGTCTTCGCGCTCGCCGGAGGCGTCCTGCTGGGCGCCTATCTCGCCGCCACCCGCGGCGCCACCAGCCGGACCGACGCGCTCTCGACGCTCGCGGTCCAGTCTCTGCTCGGCTCCGCCCTGATCGCGCCCTTCGCCTTCCTCGGCGGCCTCCCCGCGCTGACAAGCGATCTCCTCGTGGGGGCGATCGCGCTCGGATGCGTCTCGGCGATCTGCCATTTCCTGACCGTCGCCGCCTACCAGCGGACCGACGCCACGCTTCTTGCGCCCTTTCTCTACTTCAATCTGCCCGTCGCGGTGGTGGTCGGGTTCTTCTGGTTCGGCGAGACCCTGAGCCCCGCGAGCCTGGTCGCTCTTGCCGCGATCGCCACGGGGGGCCTCATCGCGCTCTTCGGAAGCGCCTCGCTCACCGGCGACCGGCTCTTCTCGCGGTCCGGACGCCGCCTCGGGTTCGCGTGACAAGCGGTACAATCCGTGGTCTACTTGAAGGGTTTCCCTGCATTCGAGGAGGTCAAGCATGAGCCTGGGTTCGCACCTGACGGAACTGCGCAGAAAGCACCGTCTTCTCTCCGAGACCATCGAAGAAGAACAGCGCAAGCCCTCGGTCGACGACCTCAGCATCAAGCGGCTTAAGTTGCAGAAGCTGCACCTCAAGGAGGAAATCGAGCGCCTATCGGCCCAAGGGTGACATCGGCAGCGCGCCAGCGCCTTGCGTGACGACGACGCCGGCTTGCGCGCCGCTGGCATTGCCGGTTTGCACTAGGTTAGGTCAACTCACGAGCAAGGCTGAACGGCTCTCCGAAGCCGTCTGAGTCGGTCGGTCTGACAGGCGAGTCGCTTGCGGCTCTCGCCGATACGCCAGGGGTCTACAGGAGTTCGCCGAGCGTCGAGGCGATCAGGTCGAGGTTCTCGGGCGCGCTGAACCGGTGGTCGGCGTCCTTGACCAGCGTTAGACGCATGTCCGGGCATGAAGCGTGGGCGAGCAATCGTAGCGCGACGCTCTGGTCGACGTCCCGGTCCGCAGTTCCGTGAAGAAATCGAACGGGGAAGGGAAGGTCGAGCGGATCGCGCAACACTAGGTTGTCCCGGCCGTCCTCGATCAGCCGTCTGGTGACCACGTAGGGCTCCTCGGAATAGTCGGACGGAACCTCGATGCGGCCGGCCGAGGCGAGCAGGGTCCGCTGCGCCTCGTCCATACCCGCCCACATGGAATCCTCGGTGAAGTCCGGCGCGGCGGCGACGCCCAGAAGGCCGGCGATGCGTCCGGGGTCGCGACGCGAAAGCAGAAGCGCGATCCAGCCGCCCATGCTTGAGCCAACAAGGACCTGCGGCCCGCGCGCAAGGGATGCGAGCGCGTCTTGGGCGTCACGGGCCCAATCGCCGATGCAGCCGGCCTCGAAGGTTCCCGACGAGGCGCCATGGCCTGTGTAGTCGAATCGCAGGAACGCCCGGCCGGACTCGCGCGCCCACGCCTCCAGGAAGAGCGCCTTGGCGCCGGTCATGTCCGAGCGAAGGCCGCCGAGGAAGACGACGCCCGGCAGGTCTCCGGGCGAGCGGTGGTAGGCGATGCGTCGTCCGTCGCCGGTTTCGAGGAAGTCGGGACACATGAGAGGGTTCCTAACGACCGCCGCCACCGCAGGCAACGCCGCTTGACAGCCGGCGCTGGGCGGGTAATCCGGACCCGACCCTGAGACCCGGGCGTGCCGTGGGCGCCAAACCCGAAGGAGATCCACCATGCAAGACGCAGCCGCGTCGCTCCGCCAAATCGACATAACGCTGCCCGACGGAGCGGTCAGGAAGTATCCGTCCGGCGTCACGGGCGCGCAGGTTGCGTCGGACATATCCAAGTCGCTGCTCAGGTCGGCGCTCGCCTGCGAGATCGACGGAATGCTGTCGGACCTCTCCTGGCCGATCGAGACGGATGCTCGCTTGGCGATCATCACCGCGCGCGACGAGAAGCAGGCGCTGGAGCTGTTCCGTCACGATTGCGCCCATGTGATGGCGCGGGCCGTGCAGGAGCTTTGGCCGGACGTGAAGGTCACGATCGGTCCGGTGATCGAGAACGGCTGGTACTACGATTTCGACCGGAAGGACCCGTTCACGCCGGAGGACCTCGAGAGCATCGAGGCGCGCATGCGCAAGATCATCGCCGCGCGCGATCCCGTTCGCTGGGAGGTCTGGGACCGGGAACGCGCGATCGCGCACTACCGGGCGACGCACGAGCCCTACAAGGTGGAGCTCGTGGAGGCTATCCCCGAGGGCGAGCCTATCAGGATGTACTGGCACGGTCACTGGCAGGACCTCTGCAGGGGTCCGCATCTCGTCCACACCGGTCAGATCCCGGGCGACAACTTCAAGCTGATGTCGGTCGCGGGCGCCTATTGGCGGGGCGACTCGCGCCGCCCGATGCTCCAGCGGATCTATGGCGTGGCGTTCCGGTCCGGCGACGAGCTGAAGGCGTATCTGCATCGCGTCGAGGAGGCGCAGCGGCGCGACCATCGGCGGATCGGGCGGGAGATGAAGCTCTTCCACATGCAGGAAGAGGCGCCGGGCATGGTGTTCTGGCACCCCGACGGCTGGATGGTCTACCGGGTGATCGAGGACTACATGCGCCGTCGGCTGGATGCCGCCGGCTACCGAGAGGTGCGCACGCCCCAGGTCGTCGACCGCAAGCTCTGGGAGCAGTCCGGCCACTGGGAAAAGTTCCATTCCTCGATGTTCATCGCCGAAGTCGAGGAACGCGACGACGAGGGCGGTCCGGTGAAGGGCAAGCGCGTGAACGCGCTCAAGCCGATGAACTGTCCCTGCCACGTGCAGATCTACAACGACGGCCTGAAGTCCTACCGCGACCTGCCCCTGCGCATGGCCGAGTTCGGGGGATGCCATCGCTACGAGCCCTCGGGAGCCATGCATGGCCTCATGCGGGTGCGCGGCTTCACCCAGGACGACGCGCACATCTTCTGCACCGAGGAACAGATCGAGGCGGAGACGGAGATCTTCATCGCGCTGCTGTCGCGGATCTATCGCGATCTGGGGTTCGACAGCTACCGCATCAAGTTCGCGGACCGCCCCGACAAGCGCGCGGGGTCCGACGGCACATGGGATCGCGCCGAGGCGGCGCTGCTGTCGGCGGTGCGCCGGGTGACGGAGGCCATCGAGATGAACCCGGGCGAGGGGGCGTTCTACGGACCCAAGCTCGAGTTCGTGCTGACCGACGCGATCGGGCGCGACTGGCAGTGCGGCACGCTTCAGGTCGATTTCGTGCTGCCCGAGAGCCTCGATGCGACCTATGTGGGCGAGGACGGCGCAAAGCACCGGCCGGTGATGCTGCACCGGGCGATCCTGGGGAGCTTCGAGCGTTTCATCGGCATCCTGATCGAGAACTACGCCGGTCGGTTCCCGCTCTGGATGGCGCCGCGTCAGGTCGTCGTCGCTCCGATCACCTCCGACGCAAACGCCTATGCCGTGGAGGTCACCGAGACGCTGCGCCGCGAGGGCCTGCGCGCGGAGGCCGACCTGCGCAACGAGAAGATCAACTACAAGGTCCGCGAGCATTCGCTCGCGCACGTGCCGGTGATCCTCGCTGTCGGCGGGCGGGAACTGGCGGACCGGACCGTGACAGTGCGGCGGCTCGGCGTGAAGGAGACGGCGACGCGGGGGCTCGACATCGTGCTCGGCGAGCTGGTGACGGAGGCCCGCCCGCCGGACCTGCGCTGAACGGGTGGCGGCGCTCCTGCAGGACGCGGGCGCGGCCGGGGCGCTGATGGCGGCGGCGCTCCTGCTCGCCGGCCCGGCGCTCTGGATCGCGCCCGCCGCCGGGATCGCGCTGGTCGGGGTCGCGGCGATGGCGGGCGCGCTGTCGGGACATGTCGCGCCGATCGGGCTGGCGGTCCTCGGCGTCTTCGCCGCCGGCTGCTGGCTCTCTGCGCGGACCGCGGAGTTCGACGGGCGGGGATGGGTGCTCTGGGCGGCGTTGGTCGCGGCGACCGCGCTCCTGTTTCTGCACCTGGTTACGGGCCTCGAGGGTCTTCGCGTGATCGGGCCCGTCGAGATCGGGTCGGGCGCGACCTACGAGAAATGGGTGTCGCTCGACAAGGCGGGCGCGGGCGTGCTGCTGCTCGGTCTGGCGCTGCCGGGGCTGATGTCGCGCGCGGGTTGGGCGGCGCTGCTCCGGAAGGCCGCGCCGGTGGCGGCGGCGACGGTCGTGGCGGTGCTGGGCCTCGCGGCGGCGACGAGCGCGATCTCGTGGGACGTCACGGTGGGCGGCTTCATGCTCTGGGCGGCGTTCAACCTGGCGACCGTCTGCCTGCCGGAGGAGGCGCTGTTCCGGGGGCTGGTCCAGGGCCGGCTCACCGGGGCGGCGGCGGCGCGGGGCTGGTCGGCGCATCCGGCGATCTGGGCCTCGGCCGTGGTCTTCGGGCTCGCCCATGCGCCGGGGGGCGCGGCGCTGGTGGCGGCCTCGGGGCTGGCGGGGCTGGGGTACGGCTACGCCTTCTGGCTGACCGGGCGGATCGAGGCGGCGATCCTCGCCCACTTTGCGCTCAATGCGGCGCATTATCTCTTCTTCACCTACCCCTATCCGGCGGGCTGATCCGCACAGTCGCCGGCTCGTCCGCGGCTGTCCGCGTGCGGACCGAACCTAAAACTCTGATATAAATAGATAAAAGTGTTAACGCAGCATGTCGCCGTTCCGGGTCGGTCCGAAGACGTCCTCGAAGGCGCGGCGCAGGGCGACGTCGAGATCGGTCATCGCGACGGGCAGGCCAAGGTCGACGAGGCTCGTGACGCCGTGCTCGCGGATGCCGCAGGGCACGATGCCGTCGAAGTGGGCCAGGTCCGGCTCGACGTTGATCGAGACGCCGTGGAACGCGACCCAGCGGCGCACGCGCACGCCGATCGCGGCGATCTTGTCCTCCGCCGACTGGCCGCCGGGATCGGTGGGCCGGTCGGGGCGGACGACCCAGACCCCGACGCGACCGGCGCGGCGCTCGGCGGTCACCCCGAACTCGGCCAGGGTCAGGATCACCCATTCCTCGAGGTCGCGCACATAGGCGCGCAGATCGCGGCCGCGGCGGTTGAGATCGAGCATGGCGTAGCCGACGCGCTGGCCGGGGCCGTGATAGGTGTACTGGCCGCCGCGCCGGGTGGCATGGACGGGGAAACGGTCGGGATCGACGAGATCCTCCGGCCGAGCCGAGGCGCCGGCGGTGTAGAGCGGGGGGTGCTCGAGAAGCCAAACCGCCTCGGGTGCCGCGCCTGCGATGATGTCGGCGACGCGCCGCTCCATGGCCGCGACGGCGACATCGTAGTCGACGAGCCGAGGCGAGACGATCCACTCGGTCACTTGTTCGGGGCTCTCGCTCAGTTTCGGCGCTCCATCGGGTCGCTCGGCGCCCGGCGGTAGGCCGCGCGGCAGGCAACCCCTAGGTTCGGCCCGGGCCGGCTGTCAACACGCGCCGGGACAAGGCGTAGCCGCCGCCCCGCGCCGGGTTGCACGTCAGCGGCGTGGTCTCGGGCCGACTTCGAGGCCCGCGGGCGATCAGCGCGGCGGCGCTTCCGGCGGGGCGTTCTGGACTCCGTTTTCCGGTCTTCACAACTCTCGGGGGCTTTGCTAGAAGCCGGCGCAGTGCGGTCGTGGCGGAATTGGTAGACGCGCAGCGTTGAGGTCGCTGTGGGGTAACTCCCGTGGAAGTTCGAGTCTTCTCGACCGCACCATTCCCTTTCTCTGGAAATTGACGTCTCCTCTGCTCTGTCGGAACGGTTGGCCAGACGGGCGCATCGCGGGCAAGAGGGGTCAAGCCAATAGAACGTATCGTTTTTCTGGACGAGGCCACGATCGGTCCCGGCGTAGTGATGCGGCGGCCGAAGGTCGAGCATGCGTGGACGGGCTTTGAGCGGACCGCCGCCGAAGACGTGGCGGCGCGGCTGGACGGCGCGACGATCGCGATCACCAACAAGGTCCCGATCCGCGCGGAGACGCTGGCGCGCCTGCCCGTCCTGCGGCTGATCGCCGTGGCCGCGACCGGATACGACGTGATCGACATCGCCGCCTGCCGCGCGCGCGGCGTGGCGGTGGCCAACGTGCGCGGCTACGCGGTGAACACCGTGCCGGAACACACCTTCGCGCTCATCACCGCGTTGCGGCGCAACATCGTGGAGTATCGCGCGCAGGTGCTCGAGGGCGCATGGGTCCGCGCCGATCAGTTCTGCTTCTTCAACCGGCCGATCCGCGATCTGGCCGGCTCGACGCTCGGCGTCATCGGCGCGGGCATGATCGGCCAGGCGGTGGGCCGGGTCGGCCGCGGCTTCGGCATGGAGGTGATCTATCACGACGCCTATGCGGCGACCGCCCCGGAAACCGGGCCGCTGGTGAGCCTCGAGACGCTTCGTGACGCCTCCGACGTGGTGACCTGCCACTGCCCGCTGACCGACGAGACCCGCAACCTGATCGACGCGGCGTTCCTCGCCGGCATGAAGCCGACCGCCATCGTGATCAACACGGCGCGCGGCGGCATTGTCGACGAGGAGGCCCTGGCGGCCGCCCTCCGCGCAGGCCAGATCGCCGGCGCGGGGCTCGACGTCTCCGCGGTCGAGCCGCCGCCGATGGGCTCGACGGTGATGGAGCTGGCACGGCTTCCCAACGTGATCCTGACGCCGCATGTCGCCTGGGCGAGCGTCGGGGGCATGCAGGCGCTGGTCGATCAGGTGACGGGCAACATCGAGGCCTTCTGCGCCGGACGGCCGCGCAACCTCGTCACCTGAACCCGCCCGCGGCGTCAGGCGATCTCGGCGATGGCCGGCGGGCGGTCGTCCTCCGAAGAGAACGGCGCCGGCGCGAAGCGCACCGCGACGACGAAGTGGTCCGAGGCGGCCTCCCGGTGCAGCGCGCCGTCGAGCTGGCGGACGAAGGAGACGATCAGCCGCTGGCCGAGCCCGGCGCCGGGGTCGTCGAGCCCGTCGACGCCGCCGAGCAGGAGCGCGAGCGCGCCGCGCCACATGCGCAACCTGACGCTGGCCAGCCGCGAGGCGCTCCTGCTCAGCACCATCGAGGGGGTCGGCGCCGTCGACATCGGCCGCATCATCGGCGTCTCGGCGGAAGGGTCCTTGGCGCTGGTCGAGACCGCCCGCCACGAGAACGCGGCGATCGTCTCGCGAAAGCTGATGCTGATCGAGGACGGGGCGATCGTCGCCATGCATCTCGAGGCGATCGTGAGCGACATGGGCCATACGGTGACCGGCGTCGCGCGAACCCACGCCGGCGCAATGGCGCTGCTCGCGGAAGAAAAGCCCGATCTCGTGCTCGCCGACATCCAGCTTGCGGACAATTCGTCGGGCGTCGCGGCGGTGAACGAGACGCTCGGGGCCGTCGGGTCGATGCCGGGGATCTTCGTCACCGCCTTCCCGGAGCGGCTGCTGACCGGCGAGCGGCCGGAGCCGGCCTTCGTGATCACCATGCCGTTCAGCGAGGCGCACATTCGCTCGGCGGTCAGCCAGGCGATGTTCTTCGCCTCCACCGAGACCCTCGCGGCCTGAGCGCCGGCCCGGCGCGCCGGGCCGGAGCGTGGCGACGCGGGCTCAGGGCGCGCGGCCGCGCACAGCCCGCGCCACCAGCGCCACCACGAACAGCACCAGGAAGACGAAGAACAGGATCTGCGCGATGCCGGCCGAGGCGGAGGCGATGCCTCCGAAGCCGAAGACGGCGGCGATCAGCGCCACCACCAGAAACACCAGAGCCCAGTAAAGCATGACGATTTTCCTTTCCGTTCCGACAGCTTTTTGATGTCGGGAAGGAAACGCGCCAACACCGAACCGGTCCCTCGGAACCGGGCGCGCGGCCGGCGCGATCAATCGCCCCGGTAGGGCTTGACGTATTGCAGCGCCATGTCCCAGGGAAAGAAGATCCAGGTGTCCTGGCTGACTTCGGTGATGAAGGTGTCGACCATCGACCGGCCCTGGGGCTTGGCGTATACGGTCGCGAAGTGCGCCTTAGGGTAGAGGGCGCGGACGAGTTCGAGGGTCTTTCCGGTGTCGACGAGGTCGTCGACGATGAGCACCCCCTCGCCGTCGCCCATCAGCGCCTTGTCAGGCGCCTTGAGCACGCTGGCCTCGGCCTGTTGCTGCCAGTCGTAGGACTTCACGCTGACGGTGTCGACAGTGCGGATGTCGAGCTCGCGCGCCACGATCATCGCCGGGGCCATGCCGCCGCGGGTGATGGCGACCACCGCGCGCCACTTGCCGGCGTCCGGTCCCTGGCCGTCGAGCCGCCAGGCGAGCGCCCGGCTGTCGCGGTGGATCTGGTCCCAGGAGACGTGGAAGCCCTTTTCATGCGGGAGTTGTTCGGCCACGGATCAGCCCTCCTTGCGGCCCGACACCACGTCTATGTCGGGCGCGTCCTCGGCCTTCATGCCGACGACGTGGTAGCCGGCGTCCACGTGCAGGTTCTCGCCGGTGACGCCCGAGGAGAGGTCCGACAGCAGGTACATCGCCGACTTGCCGACGTCGGCCTGGGTGACGTTGCGGCGCAGCGGCGCATTCAGCTCGTTCCACTTCATGATGTAGCGGAAGTCGCCGATGCCCGAGGCGGCCAGCGTCTTGATGGGGCCCGCCGACAGCGCGTTGACCCTGATATTCCGTGGCCCGAGGTCCATGGCCATGTACTTCACGCTGGCCTCGAGCGCCGCCTTGGCGACACCCATGACGTTGTAGTGCGGCATCACCTTCTCCGCGCCGTAGTAGGTGAGCGTCAGGCAGGAGCCGCCTTCGGTCATCAGCCTCGACGCCCTCTGGACCACGGCGGTGAAGGAATAGACGGATATCAGCATTGTCTGGGTGAAGTTCGCCGCTGTGGTCATCTCGACATAGCGGCCGCGCAGTTCGCTCTTGTCGGAAAAGCCGATGGCGTGGACGAGGAAGTCGAGCCCGCCCCAGCGCTCTGCCAGGAGGTCGAAGACCGCGTCGAGCGAGGCCTCGTCGGTGACGTCGCAGGGGGCGACGAGGTCCGAGCCGACCGCCTCGGCCAGCGGCCGCACGCGCTTGCCGAGCGCCTCGCCCTGATAGGTGAAGGCGAGCTCGGCGCCCTGGTCGCGGCAGGCCTGGGCGATGCCCCAGG
Organism: uncultured Alphaproteobacteria bacterium; assembly: GCA_963700835.1. Taxonomy (GTDB): domain Bacteria; phylum Pseudomonadota; class Alphaproteobacteria; order Rhodobacterales; family Rhodobacteraceae; genus Amaricoccus. The sequence continues at coordinate 63,105 of CAVOZD010000022.1, read as the reverse complement.
CGATCGACTTGTCGTTGGCGAGTCCCATGACCAGCCCGCGCTTGCCGCTCATCAGTCCGCCCATCAAGTGCCTCCCGCCTCCGCCTGCGCCGCGCCGGTGTAAGGGAAGGCCGGGATCGCATCAAGGCGGCGCGCGCGGCCCCGATTGCACTTCACGGCGCGCCAACTACGTTTCCGAGCTCAGGATCGGGGAGGCGGCGATGACGGAAGACGTGAAGCGCGACGGGATCTTTGCGGGCACGGACCCGTTCGCGATCGCCCGCGCCTGGCTCGCCGAGGCGGAGCGCAGCGAGCCCAATGACCCCAGCGCGATCGCGCTCGCCACCGTCGACGCTGACGGCCTTCCGAATGCGCGCATGGTGCTTCTCAAGGAGATCGAGGCGGACGCGTTCGTCTTCTACACCAACTACGGCAGCGTGAAGGCGCGCGAGATCGATGGCGCTGGCAAGGCCGCGTTCGTGATGCACTGGAAGAGCCTGCGCCGCCAGATCCGGGTTCGCGGCCCAGTCGGGAAGGAAGAAGGGCCCAAGGCCGACGACTACTACCGCTCGCGCAGCCTGCCGAGCCGGCTCGGCGCATGGGCGTCGCGCCAGTCCGAACCGCTGTCGAGCCGGGCGGCGCTGATGGCGATGGTCGCGCGCGTCACCGCGACGAAGGGAGCGAACCCGCCGCGCCCGCCGTTCTGGGGCGGCTACCGGATCACGCCGGTCGAGATCGAGTTCTGGGCCGACGGCGCGCACCGGCTGCACGACCGCTTCCGCTGGTCGCGAGCCGACCCGCAGGCGGAGTGGCGTGTCGAGCGGCTCAATCCCTGAGCTGACCCTGACCTGACGGACGGCGTCGTGGTTCCGCCCGTATTCCGGGGCAGGTGCAGCTGGGCGTCTTTACCATTCATTCATTTCGATCTTGAGACGGATGCGCCGCGCATATAGCCAAGACCTCGAACGTTTTCAGCGTTGCAGTCAGCAAAGGTCGGTTCAAGTGGCTATATTCAGGGCGTTTTCCGCCGTCGACATGTCGACGCTCACCTACAAGACCGCTCCGGAGGTCAAGGCGACGTCGACCGAGTACGTTGCGAGTTCCTCCGGCCGCAAGGCGGTCTACACGGGTCAGTTTGTCTATCCCCGGGACGAGTGGCGCGGCGCGATCAGCAAGATCGAGTACTCGGTCAGCGGAAATCCGGTCTACGAAATTCGTGGCCTGAACCTCCTGACCAAGTTCGTGCTCGATGAGGGGCGGCCGCCGAACGCATTTGCGCGCGCCCTCGAGTCCAGCGACGAGGTGATCGGGTCGAACAGGAGCGACGTTCTGTTCGGCTACGGCGGCAACGACGTGATGGATGGCAACCGAGGCTCCGACCGGCTCTACGGCGGCAAGGGCGACGACGTGCTCGACGGCGACAGAGGCAATGACCGCCTGTTCGGCGAGGATGGCGACGACGTGATCAGGGGCGGGAAGGGGGGCGACCTCCTGCGCGGCGGCACCGGGGATGACCGGCTGCTCGGCGGCGAAGGCGACGACAACATCGCTGGCGGAAACGGCCAAGACTTCCTCGCCGGCCAGGACGGCGACGACACGCTCTCCGGCGGTGGTGAGAATGATATCCTTAAGGGCGGAGCCGGCGCCGACCTGCTCAACGGCGGCTCGGGCAGCGACAGGCTTTCGGGCGGTACGGGAAACGATCAGCTGAAGGGCGGCGATGGCGCGGACGAGCTGCGTGGCGGCGGCGGCGACGACGAACTGTCCGGCGGCGCCGGGGGCGACACCCTGCTGGGCGGCTCCGGGAACGACCGGCTGTTCGGCGATGGGGGCATCGACACGCTCGATGGTGAGGACGGCGACGACGTGCTCTCGGGCGGCGCCAGCAACGACACGCTCCTCGGAGGCGCTGGCGCGGACCGACTGTTCGGGAACGACGGCACGGACAATCTCGATGGCGGCGACGGCGACGACCGTCTCGTCGGAGGCGATGGCAACGACCTTCTGAACGGCGGCCTTGGCGACGACCGTCTCAACGGCGGCGGGGGACGCGATACGCTCATCGGAGGCGACGGGGACGACGAGCTGCGCGGCGGCCTCGCCGACGATCGGCTTCGAGGCGACGACGGCAACGACCGCCTGCTGGGTCAGGGCGGCGACGACGACCTCCGCGGCGGGCTGGGAGAGGACACGCTCAAGGGCGGTGAAGGCGCGGACGCCCTGCGCGGCGGGGACGACGCCGACGGGCTCAACGGCGGAACGGGCAACGACGCCCTGTTCGGCGGCGCGGACGCGGACGTCTTCATCTTCGGCGTGACCGACGGCGTCGACGCGATCAAGGATTTCGAGGACGGTCTCGATCGCATCCAGTTGAACGGCGCGACCGGTCCCGGAGACTTCACCGTCAGCGACGTCGCCGCCGGGGCCAGGGTCGAGTTCGGATCGACCGTGGTCATCGTGGAGGGCGTCGACGCGTCGTCGCTGACCGCCGAAGATTTCCTGTTCTGATCGACCGGCCGCGCCGCCGCTATCGGACGGCGCGGCCATGAAGTAGGCTGCCGGCTCCATCGCTTTGGGGGGCGGACATGCCGGATCGAAAGACGCTTCTGCTCACGGGCGCGAGCCGGGGCATCGGTCACGCCACGGTGAAGCGCTTTTCCTCGGCGGGCTGGCGGGTGATCACCTGCTCGCGCTATCCGTTTCCGGACGACTGCCCCTGGGAGGCCGGGGAGGACGATCACGTCACCGTCGATCTGTCCGATCCCAACAACACCGTCGCGGCGGTCGCCGAGATCAAGTCGCGCCTGCCTGGCGGACGGCTCGAGGCCCTGGTCAACAACGCCGGAATCTCACCCAAGGGTCCCGACGGGGCCCGCCTCGACACGCTGTCCACCGACCTGCGGACCTGGGGGCGGGTGTTTCACGTCAACTTCTTCGCGACGGTCATCCTCGCGCGGGGCCTCGTCGCGGAGCTGGCGGCCGCGCGCGGCGCCATCGTCAACGTCACGTCGATCGCGGGCGCGCGGGTGCACCCCTTCGCGGGCGCGGCCTACGCCACTTCCAAGGCGGCGCTGGCGGCGCTGACGCGGGAGATGGCGCATGACTTCGGGCCGCTCGGGGTCCGGGTGAACGCGATCGCGCCGGGCGAGATCGAGACGGAGATCCTGTCTCCGGGCACCGAGAAGCTCGTGGCCGACATCCCGCTGCGCCGGCTCGGCCGACCGGAGGAAGTCGCGCGCACGATCTATTATCTCTGCACGCCGGAGAGCAGCTATGTCTCGGGCGTCGAGATCGAAATCAACGGCGGCCAGCACGTCTGAGGACGCTCGCCAAACCATGCAGCGACATCACGGACCCGTGAGCAACCCGAAGTTGCAATTTGGCAGCCTGGCGCTCCGTTGATCCAGTTAACGATTGCGTTAACATCGCGACAGGCTAATCTCCGCCCAGATCCCTCCATCGGCGACGGTGCGCCGAGTCCATGAAGTATCATTTCGCGGTGGCGCGACCGCTGCGGGGTAAAGAGTACGAGAGAGTGTTCGCCCAGATGAATGTCCGCGGTCAGGTCAAGTGGTTCGACACGACCAAGGGCTATGGGTTCGTTGTGGCTGAAGACGGCGAGGGCGACATCCTGCTGCACGCCAATGTCCTGAGAGTGTTCGGCTACACTTCGGTAGCCGAGGGCGCGGAGATCGTGCTTGAGGTTCAGACCACCGACCGCGGACGACAGGCGGTGGAGGTCGTCGACATCCTGCCGGTGAACGACGCCTCCCCGCTGGCGACCCCGACGCCGCTGATGGACGGCGCCTTGTCGAGTGCGCTGGAACCGGCCCGGGTGAAGTGGTTCGACCGGGTCAAGGGGTTCGGGTTCGTCAACATCTACGGCCGCTCTGAGGACGTGTTCCTGCACATGGAAACCCTGCGCCAGTATGGCTACGGCGAGGTGCTGGCGGGTGACGTGCTCGCCGTCCGAGTGACCGCCGGGCCGCGCGGTCCCATGGTCTACGAGGTCCGCAGCTGGGACTTCGTCGCCCGCATGAACGAGGCAAACAGTGGCGCGCACTGATCGGCCCCTGCGGGCCGGTTTCCTTGCGCTGGCGCTCGCCGCCGCGGTCGTCGCGGGAGTGGCCGGCGCGCAGGAATGCGCGCCCGGCGCGGTCGACCTGCGCGACCCCGACACGTCGGTGCGCTTTGCGGTGGAGGTCGTCGATACGCCCGCGAGTCGGGCGCAGGGCCTGATGCACCGCGAGAGCCTCGACCGCTTCGGCGGGATGCTGTTCGTCTACGATACGCCGCAGCCGGTGGCGTTCTGGATGGAGAACACCGTCATCCCGCTCGACATGCTGTTCTTCGACGGGACCGGAACGCTGCGCAAGATCCACGAGAACGCCGCGCCGCTGGACCGCACGCCGATCCCCGGCGGCGACGACATCCAGTTCGTGCTCGAGATCAACGGCGGGGCGGCCCGCCAGCTCGGAATCGAGGTCGGCGCCGAGCTCCGCCACCCCGCCGTCGATCCCGACCTGGCCGCGTGGGCCTGCGCGGCGGAGTGAACCCGGCGACGCGGGCGGCCGGGCGCGCTTGCGCATCGCCGCGTTCGTGCGCATAAGGCGCGAAATCCGCGCCTCCGCTCCCGTCGATTGGGAGCGGCCGGGCGTTCGGGCCGGAACGGGGCGTAGCGCAGTCTGGTAGCGCGGCGGTTTTGGGAACCGTAGGTCGTAGGTTCAAATCCTATCGCCCCGACCACCGGCCGTCCCGATCCAGCGCCACGCGCCCTCGCGTGCGGATGCGTTCCGCGCCGGCTGATTCGGGACGCGCAAGGGCGCTGGCCCGGCCGCGCCGCGGGGTCTGCGGGCGCGCATCTGGTGGCCGGACCCGGCTCGGACGCGACATGCTGGGCGCCGATCCCGGCCTGAAAGCCGCGGCGACAGTTTTCCTAAATTTCACGAACATTTAAAGAACATCCCGTTAGGTAAACGCAGGCCGCCGAAGGGGCGGGCCGGAAACTGGGAGGGCACCCGTCTCATGCACGCGACAAGCTCGATCGACGCCTTCAAGCTGCTCCGCTCCATCAGCCGGGACGCGTGCGCTTCCGCCACGGATCGGGTGGAAATCCAGGGCCCGGCTTCAATTCGCCGTGGCCCAGGGTCTCGCGCAGGGACGGCTCGGCTTCCACTACCAGCCGGTCGTGCGGGCGCGGCAGCCCGGCTTTCCGGCGTTCTACGAGATGCTGGCGCGGCTGACGCTGCCGACCGGACAGGTGCTGCCCGCGGGCGCGTTCCTGCCAGTTTGCGAGGACGGGCCGCTCGGTCGCGTCATCGACAGGCTCGCGCTGACCGAGGCGCTCCGGGCGCTGGCCGCAGACAAGTCGCTGCGGCTCTCGGTCAACATCTCGCCACGCTCTATGGGCGACGAGGAATGGCTGGCGATCCTCGCCGCCGCCGCGCGCGGCGGCGGCGGTATCTGTGGTCGGCTGATCCTGGAGATCACCGAGGACGCGGCTCTGCAGAACGCTGATCAGATGCTCGACTTCATGCACCACGTGCGCGGAACCGGCTGCGCGCTTGCGCTGGACGACTTCGGCGCCGGCGCCACCGGGTTCCGGCATTTCCGCGAGTTCCGCTTCGACATGGTCAAGATCGACGGCGTGTTCGCCCAGGGCATCCACGCGTCGCCGGACAACCAGGTCCTGCTCGACTGCCTGATGTCGATCGCGCGGCATTTCGAGATGGCGACCGTGGCCGAGAGGGTCGAGACCGTCGCCGACGCCGACTGGCTGCGCGCGCGCGGTGTGGACTGCCTGCAGGGGTATCTCTATGGCCGCCCCGCGCGCGCGCGCGAACTGCCCGCCCGCGAAGACGCAGCCGACCGGAGGGCGGCCGGCTGAGCCGCGTCAGCCGTCCTTGACGAGCTTGGCGAGCTGCGCCTGCATGGTGGTGAGCTGGGCCTTGAGCGCCTCGAGCTCGACGTCCTTGCCCTTGGCCGGCGCCTCCGGCCTGGCGCCGTCGGCGTCCTTGGGGCCCATGCCGGTGGCGAAGGGCGCGAACATGCGCATCGCGTTCTCGAACCATTCCATGTTCGAGCGGGCGAGCGCCTCGAAGTTGGCCAGAGCCGGGTTGGCTTCGAAGGCCGACCGCACCTGCTCGCGCATCTTCTCCTGGTTGCGCGCGAAGGTCTCCATCGACGCCTCGAGGTAGCCGGGCACGAAGCCCTGCAGCGTGTCGCCGTATAGGCGGATGAGCTGGCGCAGGAAGTTGGCCGGCAGCATGTTCGGCCCGTCCTTGGCCTCCTCCTCGAAAATGATCTGGGCGAGCACCGAGCGGGTGATGTCGTCGCCGGTCTTGGCGTCGTTGACCACGAAGTCATCGCCGTCGCGCACCATCTGCGCGAGGTGATCGAGGGTTACGTAGGTGGATTTCGCGGTGTTATAGAGCCGGCGGTTCGCGTACTTCTTGATGATGATCGGTTCGCCCGCCTTCTGGTGCTTCTCGGCCACGCATGTGTCTCCTGGTCAGTGGGCGCGTTCAGGTCGGAGACCTTACCGCCCGGTCCCGGCGCAGCAAAGGTTTTTTTGCATCTGCGAATTGCGCCTGCGGCGGCGTTCGGCCATCTGAGGCGGCCATGGAGACCAAGGACCGCACCGACAGCCCCGAGGCCAGCGACGCGATCCGCTCGGAACGCGAGCAGCAACGCGCCCGGGCGACGGCCTATCTGGATCTCTGGGAGCGCAACCTGGTCTTTGCTGCGGCGCACGGCGCGCTGGCGTCGGCAGGTCGCCGGAGGAGCTGATGGCGGATCCGGCCCCGCATCGGGTCGGCCAGCCGAACCCGCTGATCTTCCATCTCGGCGCGGCGCTGACCGGATACGGGCAGGCGCTCGCCGCGGCGCCCCGCGCCGACGCTCCCGATTTTCCGTGGTCGGCGGCGCTCGCCGCGGAGGCCGCCGCGATCGGGCCCGACCTCGACCGGATCGAGCTCGCGGCCGAAATCGCGCGCCGGCTGGCCGCGACGTTGCGCGGACTGGAGACCTGGCAGCGCCACCCCTACCGGCGCGCCCTGCGCGAACCGCCCACGATCTGGAGCGCCGGGTCGTCGCGCCTGCTCGACTACGGGGCCTGCGCGGAGGCGACCGACCCGGCCGGCCCGCCGGTGCTGGTGGCGCCGAGCCTGATAAACCGGGCCTACATCCTCGATCTGACGCAGGACGCGTCGCTTCTGCGCTGGCTTGCGGCCAGGGGTCTGCGGCCGGTGCTTCTCGACTGGGGCGCCCCGGGGCCCGGAGAGGCGGGCTTCGATCTCGAGCGCTACGGCGCGGCGCGGCTGGCGCCGGCGCTCGACTTCCTGCGGGCGCGCGCCGGCCGGTCGGTCGCCGTCCTGGGCTATTGCATGGGCGGCACGCTCGCCGCCGGGCTCGCCGCGCGCGCGCCCCAAGGCGTTGCGCGCCTCGCGCTGATCGGCGCGCCCTGGGACTTTTCGTCGACCGACGGGATGGCCGGCGGCCTGCGCGCGCTGGTGCGTGCGCGCGGCGCCGCCGACGCCGCGACGATGATCGAGCGGATGGGTCAGGTGTTCGGATCGGTGCCGGTTTCGGTCTTCCAGATGCTGTTTGCGCTCATCAATCCCCTGCAGGCGGCGCTGAAGTTCCGCAGGCTTGCGGAAATGAACCCAAAGAGCGCGGCGGCGCGGCGCTTCGTGGCGATCGAGGACTGGCTCGCCGACGGGGTGCCGATGGCCGCGCCGGCGGCGCGGGACCTGCTCATCGGCTGGCACATCGAGAACCGGACCGCCCGCGGCGCCTGGCGCTTCCTTGGCGGGACCGTGCGGCCGGGAGAGATCGCCGCGCCGACGCTGGCCTTCTGCGGGCGCGCCGACTCCATCGCGCCGCCCAGGCTCGCCGAAGGCCTGCCCGAGGCCATCCCGGGCGCGACCATCCTGCGCCCGGCCACCGGCCACGTCGGCATGGTCGTGGGCGGCGGCGCCCGCTCCGAAGTCTGGCGACCGATGGCTGATTTCCTCGCCGGCGGCCGCGCTTGAGGCGCGCCATGAGTTGTGCGACCACGAGGCCGCGCGGCGTGGACGGCGAATCAGGCGCCGGACCGCGTCGAAGTCTGGGGCGCCGGACCGTCCGAGGTCACGGCAAGGAGATCGCACATGACCAACATCGTAATCGCCTCCGCCGCGCGCACGCCGGTAGGCAGCTTCCTGGGCGCCTTCGCCGACACGCCGGCGCATGAACTCGGGGCGGCGGCGATCCGCGCCGCGCTCGAGCGGGCCGGGGTCGCGCCGGACGAGATCTCGGAAACCATCCTCGGCCAGGTCCTCACCGCCGGTCAGGGCCAGAACCCGGCGCGTCAGGCGCACATCGCCGCGGGCCTTCCGCAGGAGAGCGCCGCGTGGGGTCTCAACCAGGTCTGCGGCTCGGGGCTGCGGGCGGTGGCGATCGGGGCGCAGCACATCATGCTGGGAGACGCCGAGGTGGTGGTCGCGGGCGGCCAGGAGAGCATGTCGCTGAGCCCGCACGCCGCCAACCTGCGCGGCGGCCAGAAGATGGGCGACAAGTCCTTCGTGGACACGATGGTCAAGGACGGTCTGTGGGACGCCTTCAACGGCTATCACATGGGCCAGACCGCCGAGAACGTCGCCAGCCAGTGGCAGATCACCCGGGAGATGCAGGACGCCTTCGCGGTGGCGAGCCAGAACAAGGCCGAGGCCGCGCAGAAGGCGGGGCGCTTCGACGACGAGATCACGCCCTTCACGGTCAGGACACGGAAGGGCGACGTGGTGGTGGACAAGGACGAGTACATCCGCCACGGCGCGACCCTAGATGCGATGACCAAGCTTCGCCCGGCCTTCGCCAAGGACGGCTCGGTCACGGCCGGAAACGCCTCGGGCCTCAACGACGGCGCCGCGGTCACGGTGCTGATGACCGCGGAGGCGGCCGAGAAGCGCGGCCTCGAGCCGCTCGGACGGATCGCGGCCTACGCCACCGCCGGCCTCGATCCGTCGATCATGGGCGTTGGCCCGATCTACGCCTCGCGCAAGGCGCTCGCAAAGGCCGGCTGGAAGGTCGAGGATCTCGACCTGATCGAGGCGAACGAGGCCTTCGCCGCCCAGGCCTGCGCGGTGAACAAGGACATGGGCTGGGACCCCGAGAAGGTGAACGTCAACGGCGGCGCGATCGCCATCGGCCATCCGATCGGGGCTTCGGGCGCGCGCGTGCTCAACACCCTTCTGCACGAGATGAAGCGCCGCGACGCCAAGAAGGGCATCGCGACGCTGTGCATCGGCGGCGGCATGGGCGTCGCGCTTTGCGTCGAGCGCGACTGACGCGACCGGCGGACCGGCGCGCCGCGCCGGCCCGCTAGCAAGACCTGTATGGCGGCCGCGGCGGCGCGGGCGATGGAGTGGCGCGAAATGAAGATCGGCATTCTGGAGACCGGGGAGGTGCCTTCCGACCTGAAGGCGCGTCACGGCGATTATCCCGAGATGTTCAAGGCCATGCTCGGCGCGGTTGATCCGACGCTCGAGTTCGCGGTCGTCCGCGTTGTGTCGGGCGAGACGCCGGCCGATCCGCGGCAGGCGGACGCATGGATCGTGACAGGCTCGCGGCACGGGGTCTACGACGACCTGCCCTGGATCGCGCCGCTCAAGGCGTTCCTGCGCGACTGCGTGGCCAGGCGCGTGCCCGTGGTCGGCATCTGCTTCGGCCACCAGATCCTGGCCGAGGCGCTGGGCGGCCGGGCGGAGAAGTCCGACAAGGGCTGGGGTCTGGGCGTGCACGAATACGAGGTGACGCGCCGGCCGTCCTGGATGACCCATGTGCCCGACCGCTTCGCGGTGCGGGCGCTGCACCAGGACCAGGTCGTCGCCCTGCCCGAGGGCGCGACGGTGCTGGCGCGGTCGCCCCATTGCGAGTTCGCCGCCGTCGCCTACGGCGACCCGGAGGCGCCCGACGCGGTGACCCTCCAGCCGCATCCCGAATACGGGCCCGAATTCTTCGGCGCGCTGATCGATCTGCGCGCGGGGACCGCGATCCCCGCGGACGTGGCCGAGGCGGCGCGTGCGACGCTCGACGCCACCGAGCACGGGGCGGCCTGGGCGCGGATGATCGTCGATTATCTTCATCGGGTCGTGCCGGAGCGCAGCGCGGCTTGAGCCTGCCTCGCGCCACTGCGATCGGGTTCGGCGCGGTGCTGCTCTGGGCGCTCCTGGCGCTGCTCACCGTCGGCGTCGGGCGCGTGCCGCCGTTCCAGCTCACCGCGGTCTGCTTCAGCATCGGCGGCGCGCTCGGGCTCGTCTGGGTTGCGGCGTCGGGGCGCGCCGCGCAGGTGTTTCGCGGCGTGCGGCCCTCGGTGTGGCTGATCGGCGTGGCGGGGCTCTTCGGGTTCCATTTCTTCTATTTCACCGCGCTCGGTCTGGCGCCCCCTGCGCAGGCGAGCCTGATCGCCTATCTCTGGCCGCTGCTGATCGTGCTGATGTCGGGGCTTCTGCCCGGCGAGCGGCTGCGGCCCGGGCATGTGATCGGGGCGGCGGTCGCCTTCGCGGGGGCGGCGCTGGTGGTGTCGGGGCCGGGCGGGGCGGTCAGCGCCAGCGCGCTTCCGGGCTACGCCGCCGCCGGCGCCTGCGCGCTGATCTGGTCGGGCTATTCGGTGCTGAGCCGGCGCATGGGGGCCGCGCCGACCGAGACCGTCGCCGTGTTCTGCCTCGTCACCGCGGCGCTGTCGGGCGCGGCGCATCTGGCGCTCGAGACGACCGTCTGGCCGGTGGACGCGCTGGGCTGGGCGTCGCTCGCCGCGCTGGGGGCCGGGCCGGTCGGGCTGGCGTTCTATCTCTGGGACGTCGGCGTGAAGCATGGCGACATCCAGCTTCTGGGAACCGCCGCCTACGCCGCGCCGCTCCTGTCGACGATCGTGCTGATCGCCACGGGGCATGCGGAGCCGAGCGCGGGGCTGGTGATCGCCGCGGCGCTGGTCGCGGGCGGGGCGCTGATCGCGGCGCGGGCCGGGGTCAGAGGGTGAGGCCGATCACCAGCATGGCGAGGCCGAGGCCGGCGAGGCCGACCGAGGCGAGGTTGACCGCGAGCAGCCGGTTGAGGGTGGCGCGGGCGGCGGCGGGGTCGGATCCGGAGCGGCGCACCGCGAAGCCCTTCCAGATGCAGTAACCGAGGCCGAAGAGGCCGGCGGCGACGAGGGCTGCGCCCAGGATGATCAGAATTGTCATGGAATTCCCGAGGCTTGAGCGCGCGCGGGTATATCGCGCGCCGCACCCGCGCGCAAGGGCCCTTGCCGGCCCCCGCGCCCGGCGGATAGGGTCCGCGCCGATCCAAGACCGAAGCCCGGAGAGAGACGGAATGGACGACGTCATCGAAGAGGACCCCCGCGCGACCTACAAGGTGACGGCGGCGGAGCTGCGCCAGTTCATCGAGCGATATGAACGGCTTGACCAGGAGAAGAAGGACATCGCCGACGCGCAGAAGGAGGTGATGGCCGAGGCCAGGGGCCGGGGCTACGACGTGAAGGTGATGCGCAGGCTGATCGCGCTGCGCAAGAAGGATCCCGCCGAGCTGTCGGAGGAGGAGGCGGTGCTGGAGCTCTACAAGGAAGCGCTCGGAATGTGACGTTCACTAGGTCCGATGGCGGCGCTCGAACGGCTCCAGGGCACGCTCGACGAATGGAGCCGCCGCGAATGGATGCGGGCACGCTGCCCCTAGGGCTGGGGGAAGGTCGACGCGGGGAATCCGACCCGCCCGCGCAAGTTCAGCGTTACGCTCCGCTTCGACCAGGACGTGGCGAAATGGTTCTGGCGACAGGGCGAGGTTTATCAGGCCCGGATGAACGCGGTTCTGCGGGCGTACATGCTGGCGAAGATGGCGTGTCGAATGTCCCGGATCGCTGCTCCGTTTGGCCGGACCTGCCAGCGCTGAAGGTTTGCAGTGCTCTGCCGCTGCCGCACGAACTCAGCCAGACCGCGCTCGGCGCAGGCTCAGCAAGGCCAGCGAAGACCAAGAGACCGCTCCGATGAACGCTCCGGCAGCAGAGCCTTGCCGAAAGAAAAGCACTTCGAAAAAGATCCGCCGAATCCGATCCGAGAGCGACCAGAGGCTGTACCCGGTCACAAGCGCTTGCGATACGACGCCGGTCAACAGGACGACCGGCATCTAGCCGTCGGGAAGCGGACGACGCCTGTGCCGATTCAAGCGGAATAGGATCGGCGGCAACAGCGCCGCGACGGCTGTCCCAGATCTTGCGCGTGGATCGACAGGGAGCACCTTACCCGGTCGCGCCATGCTCGTCGGGTAGGGTAAAGTCGTTCATCGTGGCGCGGCGCGATCATGCGCCTGCTCTTGGGAAGATGTCGTGGATCGGGACCCGATGAGGGCCCAGTTGCGCCCCGAATCCGCCGAACACACTGCACCGTTCAATTCAATCGATCATCTGCTATAATCGTAAAAAGCGAATTCGGAGTCGCGCGACAAAATTTACGCCGTCGACGCCAGAGTTCTAGCGCCTTGAAGTGAATTTTAAAACGTTACATCATTGGAGGGAGTTCTGATGACAAATCAGAGGAATCCGGCAGGACGTACACCGCTTTGGGCGCGGCAAGCCCCGACGTTGATGGTGGCGATGGTAGCGGTCGCAGCCCTGACCTACGTTGTTTCCACCATCGCTGCGCAGAACCGACCATTCGAGTTGGTGATAGACAGGAACTCGGGGGTTAGAGTATCAGCAAGCGCCGGTGACGCCATCGACGTGGTGATCGACAGGGCTTTGGAAAGCAGCCCGGCCGCGCTCGGGGGCATTCTCCAGGAGCGGGGTTACTACAAGATTCAGTAGCGACTCGCTGATCACCGCTCTCGCGACGACCGATCCTGACGACCTCCCGCCGAGCATTCTGACGCGCTACCGACAGCTTCTCTGGGATCTCGAAGGCCCGTTCCAGCCGCCAGGCACGCTCTCGGGCATGGACAGTCGGCTTCTGAGCGCTCTTGAAGACCTCGAGCGCGAGGTGAGTAAAACCGGTCAATCCAACCGACTGATCGCGACGCTCTGGCAACAGAGCTTGAATCAGCAAGGCATCTTTCGACAGAGGCTCGTCAACGCCGAGGTGCATCTGCTTGTCAGCGCCGACGCTGCGGGCGAAGACAAGCACCCGGTTTTCTACACGTGTCCCGGAAACGAATTGACGAACCGAGCCATTACGATCGCCGCTCCGCCGGGTTCCGGGATCAACAGAGGTCGCCCGAGTGAGCCGGTTACAGGAATCGTGAAGTCGGACGCCTTGTCGACCTGGAGTGCAACGGTGACGACGGGGCCGGTCTAGCCGAACTTGTCGCCGGTCGGCCCTTAGTCCTTGGCCTCGACCGCAACTTTTGGTCTCTACAACGATCGGGATGTGCCGTGCGGAAGATCCTGCTGTGCTGACGTTGGTGCGTCAGGCAGCTATGGCCGCTGACCGTCGGATCGAAAGCCTCTCGGCTCGGGAGGCGTGGCTGTGCCCTCACTCCGCCGGCCAGTTCAGCGGCTTCCGCTTGTTGACGATGTGAACCGTGATCAGCGGAACCAGCGCGACGCCTCAATCGTGACGCCGACGAGGATCACTCCACACTTGAAGCACCCTGTGATGCCGGTGCGAATTCGGCCAACCGCCTTCAACATGCGTGACGGGGCCGCCTTCGACCACGACCCGTCAAGGCCGTCGCGGCGCGCCGGCTCCGCCCACCCTCAGCGCCGCAGGATGCTGGGCCGGGCGGGGTCGGCGGACGGATCGGGCGGGGGACGGCGCAGCAGGCTCGGGGCGGACCCGGGCGGAGCATCGGCGCGCAGCGTGGCGGCGGCGGGCGGCTCGGGGGGTGCCGACCCGGCGTCGGGGCGCGGGCCGAGGCTGGTGGTGGCGCGGCGCCAGCGCTCGATGGTGGCCTCGACGATCTGGGCCCGGGTCAGCCCGGCGCCATCCTCGGCGCGCGCGCCGGACTCGCTCTGGGGGATCGCGTCGCGGGGCAGGGTGCTGAAGGTGATGCGCGCCACCAGCGGCAGGCCCTCGCCGATGCCGATCGCCTCCTGCGCGCCGAGCGAGGGCACGAAGCCGAGCAGGTTGGCCGCGGCCTCCGAGACCGCCGAGCGCAGGAGCGCCTGGTCGGCGTCGTTGGTCATGCGCATCACGAAGAAGGTCGAGCACTGGGAGATGATCGTCGGGTCGAGCTCGGCCGGGCGCTGGGTGACCAGGGCGAGATGCACGCCGTACTTGCGGCCCTCGCGGGCGATGCGCTTCAGCGCCCGGCGCGCGGGCGCGAAGCCCGACTGGCGGTCGGCGGAGGCGTAGCGATGCGCCTCCTCGCAGGCGAGCAGGATCGGGATGGCGCCGTCGCTCCAGAGTGCGAAGTCGAAGGCGAGGCGGGCGAGGATGCAGACGACCGCGTCGACCACCTCGTCGGGCAGGCTCGCGAGCTTGAGGATCGAGAGCGGCCGGTCCTCGGAGGCCAGGCCGAACACCTGGTTGAGCGTCGCGGCCATGGTGTCGCCGCCGAGGTTGGCGTTCTTGAACATGAACTCGTAGCGCGGGTCGCTGCGGATCGTCTCGATGCGCATCATCAGCCGGTGATGCACCATGCTGGAGGCGCGGTTCTCGAGCTTGCCCATGCGCTCGCGGATCAGGCCGAGCAAGTCCTGCAGGTGGTAGGGCGAGGGCGAATCGGCGGTGAAGGCGCCGCGCCGGGACTGGCGGCGCTCGACGGCGCGCTCGCCCCCGCTCTGGTAGCCGGCCTTGGCCAGCGGGATCAGCTCGGCGAGGATCTCGACCTCTTCGGGAGCGGCCTGCTTGCCGGCGAAGATGACGTTGACGGTCTCCTCGAGGTTGAAGAGCCAGAACGGCAGGCGCAGGTTCTCGGCGCCGATGACATTGGCGCGGCCGGCGAAGGCGGCGGCGTACTCGTTGTGCACGTCGAGCAGGAGCACGCGCAGTTCCGGGCGCACCTCGACCATCGCGCTCAGCACGGCGGCGACGGCGCTCGACTTGCCCACCCCCGTCGAGCCGACCACGGCGAAGTGCTTGGCCAGCAGGTGGTCGGTGTCGATGTACGCCGGGATCGAGGGATCCTGGCTGAGGTGGCCGACGGTGATCGCGCGGGCGCTGCTCGAGGCGTAGATGAGGCGCAGCTCGTCGCGGCCGATCATGCGCACCGGGTCGCCGATGGCTGCGTATTCGCGCACGCCGCGGCGGAACCGGCTGGTGGCGTCGGAGACGCGCTCGATCTCGCCCAGCAGGTCGACGCGGGCCACGGTGCGCGATCCGTCAAGCTCCTCGGTGCGCAAGCTCACCTCCGAGATCATGCCGACGAGGGTGGTCTCGTGGCCGGTGATGGCGACGAACTTGCCCACCGTCGGCCGGTCGTGGCCGGTCGGCAGCGGCGCGAGCAGCCCGATGCGGGCCTCCGAGCCCTCAACCGCGAGCACCCGTCCGAGCGCGCCGCCGCCGGTCGCAGGTGTGGATCCGTCCGCAAAGCCCTGAATGTACGACATGTCCGCTCTTGAGGATGCGCGCGGCAGGATGGCCGCCCCTTGCCGGGCAGTGTTGACATCGACCTGTTGCGCGAAGGTAAACGCCGGACGGCGACGCCCCGGAGGCGGGATGATCGACTGCCGCCCGCCGCTGCGGGATTGCGGTCCGGGGCCCCGGGCGCTAGGCCCTGCGCACGGCATCAGGGAGGGACACCATGCGCATCTTCTTCACCGGCGGGACGGGCAAGGCGGGGCGGCACGCGGTCGAGTACCTGCTGGCGCGGGGGCACCGGGTGCTCAACGTCGATCTCAGGCCGCTCGACCTGCCCGGGGTGGACAACCGCATCGCCGACATCACCGACGCAGGGCAGATGTTCGACGTGATGGCGAGCTACGCGGGCTTCGACGAGCTGGAGCCCGGGACCGGGGTTCCGAAGTTCGACGCGGTGGTGCACTTTGCGGCCGTGCCACGGCTGCTGCTGACTTCGGACAACGAGTGTTACCGGGTCAACGTGCTGGGCACCTACAACGTGATCGACGCGGCGGTGAAGCTCGGGATTCGGAAGATCGTCTTCGCCTCGTCGGAGACGACCTATGGGGTGTGTTTCGCCGACGGGGAGCGCAAGCCGGAATACCTGCCGGTGGACGAGGACCATCCGACCGTGCCCGAGGACAGCTACGCGATGTCCAAGGTGGTCAACGAGGCGACCGCGCGCAGCTTCCAGCGCCGCTCGGGCTTCGACATCTACGGGCTGCGCATCAACAACGTGATAGAACCGCATGAATATGCGGAAATGTTTCCGGCGTTCGTCGAGGATCCGGCGCTGCGCCGGCGCAACATCTTCGCCTACATCGACGCCCGCGATCTTGGACAGATGGTCGACCGCTGCCTGGCGACGGACGGGCTCGGCTACGAGGTCTTCAATGTCTCCAACGACCACCATTCGGTGGACGCGCCGACCGACGCGCTGATCGCGCGCTTCTACGAGGGCGTGCCGCTGCGCCGCGAGATGGGCGAGCGCGAGACCTTCTACGCCAACGCCAAGGCGCGCGAGATGGTGGGCTTCGCCCCGCAGCACGACTGGAAGGACGCGCTCCGGGGCTAGGGCGCCGCCGTGGCCTACTCGATTCCGGCGCGCAAGCTGTAGCCGACCGTCTTGCCGGGAGCGAGTCCGGCGAGCGCAAGCGGCGGCGTGGGCGCTTATCGGCGCACGCGCGGTTTCGGGACCCATCGGGCCCAATCGAATTCGGAATGTCCGCAACCCGTGGCGGCGCGCAATCGCCAGCGCCCCTCCCGAACATGCGCGCGAGCGGTGTTAGGAAACGCTTAAGGCGTTAACGCCTCGGCGGTTGCGGCGACTCGGGCGAAAGGCGAGGTTTGCTCGACCAATGGAGGGTCCGACCATGAACGACTACTGCTACAAGGCCATCTTCGGCTTCGGCTGGGGCTTCGCGATCTTCGCCACCGGCGGCGCGTTCAGCGTCGCGCTGCGGACGCTCGGCGTCTGAGGTCGCCGAGGGCGCGGCGACGGCGCCGCGCCCTCAGGCGATCTCCTCGACCGGTCCGCCGGCGGCCCGCCAGGCCCTGAAGCCGCCGGGCACGTGGGCGACGTTTTTCAGCCCGCGCTCGGCGGCGATCTCGCAGGCCAGCGTCGAGCGTTCCCCGACCGCGCAATAGAGAAGCACCCGTCCGGCGCGGGCCAGCCCGGCGAGCGCTCCCGAGGGCCCGCAATCGTGCTCGAACCGGCCGTAGGGCGCGTGGATCGCGCCGGGGATCGCGCCGTGGCGTCGGCGTTCGGCATCCTCGCGGATGTCGACGAACTGGCCGTCGACGCCGGGCCAGGCGGCGATCAGCTCCTCCACCTCGACCGACGGGACCCGGTGCTGGGCGTCGAGCCGCAGCCCGAGGCGCAGGTTCTCCGGCACGGCGACGTCCATCATCTTCGGGTTCGGCAGGTCGAGCGCATTCATCATCGCGGCGTATTCCTCCGCCGAGGCGACCTGGAGTCGCGGGTTCCACGCCTTCTCCTCGCCGATGGTGCTGACGGTGTCGCCCTTGTAGTCATGGGCGGGAAACACCTGCGTCGCGTCGGGCAGCCGCAGCAGCCGGTCGAACAGCGAATGATACTGGTCGTAGGGGTCGCCGTTCTGGAAGTCCGTGCGGCCGGTCCCGCGGATCAGCAGCGTGTCGCCGGTGAAGACCCGGTCGTCCATCAGGAAGGAATAGCTCTCCGAGGTGTGGCCGGGCGTGTAGAGCGCCGTCAGCCGGATCCCCTCGATGGTCAGCGGATCGTTGTCGCGCACCCGCAGCGACACCACGTCGGCCGGCGATTGCTCGCCCATCACCGTCACGCACCGCGTCGCGTCGCGCAGCGCGCCCATGGCCGAGACGTGATCGGCGTGGATGTGGGTGTCGACCACCTTGACGAGGCGCAGATCGAGCTCGGCGAGCAGCTTGAGGTACCGACCCGTGTTCTCCAGGACCGGGTCGATCAGCAGCGCCTCGCCGCCGACCCGGCTGGCGAGCAGGTAGGTGTAGGTGGACGAGGTGCTGTCGAAGAGCTGACGGAAGAGCATGGCGGACCCCCATTGCCGGTGGCCGAAGTCTAGCACAAGACGCGCTGTGCGAGGCGCGAAATCGCTTGCGGACCGGACGGATGGCTGGTTCTCCTGACGGACTCGCGCCCCCACGGAGCCGCCCTT
Organism: uncultured Alphaproteobacteria bacterium; assembly: GCA_963700835.1. Classification (GTDB taxonomy): domain Bacteria; phylum Pseudomonadota; class Alphaproteobacteria; order Rhodobacterales; family Rhodobacteraceae; genus Amaricoccus. The sequence goes on along the minus strand of CAVOZD010000022.1, from coordinate 44,930 downwards.
GCAGATCGCCGAACCCGCCCGCAGGACCGAGGTGATCCACCGCACCGAGGTGCTGGTGGTCGGCTCCGGCCCGGGCGGGCTCGCCGCGGCGCTCGCTGCGGCGCGGGCCGGCGCCGAGGTCACCCTGGTCGAGCGCTTCGGCTGCTTCGGCGGCAACATCACCGCGGTCGGCGTCGAGGGCATCGCCTGGTACCGCCGCGAGGCCACGGTCGAGGCCGGCGGGATCGGGCGCGAGTTCGAGGACCGCGCGAAGGCGATGGGCGCGGCGACGCCCGAGAGCCAGTCTCTGAGCTACGAACTCGACAGCGAGGGATTCAAGCTCGTCGCCGACGCGCTCGTCACGGAGGCCGGCGTCACCCCGATGCTGCACCGGCTGGTGGTGGCCCCGGTGATGGAGGGCGCGGCGGTGAAGGGCGTGATCGTCGAGAGCAAGGCCGGGCGCGAGGCGATCCTGGCCGACCGGGTGATCGACGCCACGGGCGACGCGGACATCGCCTTCCGCGGCGGCGCGCCCACGGTCAAGACGCCGGTGGAGCGCATGCAGGCGGCGAGCGTGATGTTCCACCTTGCGGGCGTGGACAAGGAAGCGTTCCTCGCCGGCGTGCGCGCCGATCCGCAGACCTACGGCGACTGGTCGAGCGGGGAGTGGAGCGTCGAGACCGACGGCAAGGAGGACGGGCTCTACTCGCCGTTCCTGCGCAAGCCCTTCGAGGCGGCGGCGGCGGCGGGCTGATCCCGGCGGATCTCAAGACCATCGGCGGCACCTGGGGCGCCGCGCACGACACCGGCGAGCTGACCTACATGAACCTCGTGCATCTGGCCGGATGCGACGGCCTCGATCCCGACAGCATGACCGCCTTCGAGATCGAGGGCCGGCGGCAGGCGATGCTCGCCATCGAGGCGCTGCGGCGCTTCACGCCGGGCTGCGCTGGGGCGCGGCTGCGCAACTTCGGCATGACCATCGGCATCCGCGACACCCGCAAGATCGTGGCCGCCTACGACATGACCGAGGCCGACGTGCGCGGCGAGGCGCGGTTCGAGGACACGATCGGGATCTATCCCGAATTCATCGACGGCTACGGCGTCCTGATCCTGCCGACGACGGGACGCTACATGCGCATCCCCTACCGGGCGATGCTGCCGCGGGGCGTGGAGAACCTGCTGGTGGCGGGGCGGGCCATCGGCGGTGACCGGATCGCCCACGCCGCCAGCCAAAACATGGCCTGCTGCGCGGTGACAGGACAGGGGGCGGGCGTTGCCGCGGCGCTGTCGATCCGCAGCGGCCGGTCGCTGGCGGAGGTGGACATCGCCGCAGTGCAGCAGGAACTGGAGCGTCAGAAAGTCAGGCTATTTTGACGATCACATGACAGAGATCGCTGTTGATTCTGCGCTGCAACATTGCAATACTCTCCCCAGGCCCGAGGGCGGCGGCATTGTGCCGCTGGGGTGTGTGCGGGTCGCGTTCCGTTGTATCAGGTTCCGGCGGCGGGCTCAGGCCCGCCGTCCGGCTTTGCAGGCCGGCGCTTGAACGCGCGCGCCGGGGCGTCCATAGTTGCGCGGTCGCGGTTCCGGATGTCATGACCCACAGCTTCTACGAGTTCTTCGCGGGCGGAGGCATGGCGCGCGCCGGCCTGGGGCCGGGGTGGCGGTGTCTCTTCGCCAACGACCTCGACGCCAAGAAGGCCGAGAGCTACGCCCGCAACTGGGGCGGCGGCGAGATGGTCGTGGCCGACGTGGCGTCGCTGGCGACGTCCGACCTGCCCGATCGCGCCGACCTTTCCTGGGCGTCGTTCCCCTGCCAGGATCTGTCGCTGGCCGGCGTCGGGGCCGGGCTCGGCGGACAGCGGTCCGGGGCGTTCTGGCCGTTCTGGACGCTGATGAAGGGCCTGTGCGCCGAGGGGCGCGGGCCGCGGGTGGTGGTGCTGGAGAACGTGACCGGCGCGGTCACCTCGCGTGGCGGGCACGCCTTCGCCACCATCGCGGCGGCGATCACGGCGGAAGGCTACCGGGTCGGCGCGCTGGTCGTTGACGCGGTGCGGTTCGTGCCGCAGTCCCGGCCGCGGCTCTTCATCGTGGCCGTGCGACGGGATGTCGCCGTGCCCGAGGGGCTGGTCGCCTCCGGGGCCGGCGCGTGCTGGCACGGCGAGGCGCTGCGCAAGGCCAGCGCGGGGCTGTCGGCGGCGGTGCGCCGGAACTGGATCTGGTGGTCGATGCCCGAGCCGCCCGCGCGCAACATCGGCCTGCAGGACATCATCGAGGCGAGCCCCGCGGATGTCGCCTGGCGCAGCGCCGAGGAGACCGCGCGGATCCTCGATCTGATGAACCCGCTGCACCGGCAGAAGGTGCGCGCCGCCCAGGCCAGCGGACGCCAGGTGGTCGGCACGCTCTACAAGCGGACGCGCGCCGACGCGGACGGCGTGCGGCGCCAGCGGGCCGAGGTGCGCTTCGACGACGTGGCCGGGTGCCTGCGCACCCCCGCCGGCGGATCGAGCCGCCAGTCGATCCTGGTGGTCGACGGCGCGTCTGTGCGGTCCCGGCTCCTGTCGGCGCGCGAGGCGGCCCGGCTGATGGGCCTCGAGGAGACCTACGTCCTGCCGGAGCGCTACAACGACGCCTACCATCTGGTCGGAGACGGCGTCGCGGTTCCGGTCGTGCGCTATCTCGCCGAGCGGATCCTCGAGCCGATCATCGCAGAGGGCGGCGAACGCGCCGCCGCGTGAGCCGGCGGTGACGGCGCGTCCGGGGCCGGCGTCGGACGCCACGCGCTTCCCGCCCTTCGAGACGGACGACCTGCGCCTGCGCCTGGCGGTCTATCTCGATCAGGAGGTCGGCGATCCGGTCACCGGCGGCCGGCGGCGGCTGGGCAATTTCCGCTGGGGCGTCTACGCGTTCTTCGACTACGACGGCGAGCCGATCTACGTCGGCCAGACCAACGAGATGCTGCGCACCCGGATCCGGCGCCATCTGACCAACCAGCGCACCGATGCGGTCGCGATGTCGGTGCTCGACCCGTTCGAGGTCTTCGAGATCGAGGCCTGGCCGATGGCCGACCTGCAGGACGCCGACGGCAGGGACGCGACGGCCCGGGAGCGCCTGAACGCGCTTGAGCGCCAGGTGCACGCCTCCGCGCTCGCCGCCAGCCGCTTCGGCGCGATCCTCAACGAGAAGGATCCGCCGCCGGGCGAGCTCGTCGTCGACGCGCCCGCGTCCCACCGCGGGCGGATCGTCTCGGAGGCGGTCTACCGGATCCGCGCGCACCCCGACGTGCGCATCGCCCGGCGCGCGCAGGTGATCGCGCGGCTGGCCCAGGTGGTCTCCGAGCGCAAGGTGCAGGCGGGCCTGCGCCGGGTGCTGCGCGTGCAGGCCCAGCGGCTCGCGTGGCTCGCCGAGCGCCGGAGCGCGGCGCTGGAAGGCGCGCGGCCCGAGGGTCTCTTTGACCACGAAGGCTGAGGTCGACCCGGCCCGCGCGCGCACGATGCGGGCGGTGCGGTCGCGCGACACCGGCCCGGAGATGGCGGTGCGGCGGATGCTGCACGGCCGCGGCTATCGCTACCGGCTGCATCGCGCCGACCTGCCCGGGCGGCCGGACATCGTGTTCGCCGGCCGGCGGCGGGTGATCTTCGTGCACGGCTGCTTCTGGCACGGCCACGGCTGCGCGCGCGGCGCGCGCGTCCCGAAGGCCAACCGGGCCTACTGGGTGGCCAAGATCGCGCGCAACGTCGCGCGCGACGCCGCGGCCTGCGCCGCGCTCGAGGCGGCGGGCTGGGGCGTCGCGGTGGTCTGGGAGTGCGAGCTGCGCGACGGGGCGGCGCTGGCGGCGCGGCTGGCGGCGTTCCTCGACGGCTGAGAGGCCGGCTCAGGCGAAATGCGCCGCCACGGTCCGGCGGTGCGGGCGGGCGCGGTGCTCCACGAGATAGACGCCCTGCCAGGTCCCGAGCGCCATGCGGCCGCCGCGCACCGGGATCGACAGCGACACCGGCAGCACCGCCGCCCTGATGTGCGCCGGCATGTCGTCGGGGCCTTCGGCGTCATGGGTGATCCACGCCTCGCCCTCGGGCATCAGCCGGGCGAGAAAGGCCATCAGGTCGACGCGCACGTCCGGATCGGCGTTCTCCTGGACGAGCAGCGAGCAGGAGGTGTGGCGCACGAAGAGCGTGAGGAGCCCGTCGCCGGCGCGCGCGTTCGCCAGCCAGGCGGCGACCTCGGCGGTGATCTCGACGAGGCCGGGGCCGCTTGTGTCGATGACGAACTCGGTCTGCATGAGCGCGAGGCTAGCGCGGTCCCGCGCGCCGCGCCAGCGACGCGCCCCGGGGCCTGACCCGGCGGCGCGCTGTGCTATGGTGTCGGGAGCCTGCGCGAATCCGGCCGCGCGGGCGGCGAGACATTCATGGCGCCGGGGAGAAGGGGACAGGGATGCGCGCACGCGTAACGCACTACAAGGTCAGGCCAGATGCGATCCCGGCGGCGCGCGCCGAGATCGAGACGATGAAGGACGAGATCATGGCGCTGCATGGCATCCGCCAGTTTCTCAGCGTGATCAACGACGCCGGCGACGGCTACGTGGTGTCGCTGCTCGACGCGGGCGAGGCGCCCAAGGAGGACGCCGAGCGGATCCGCGCGCTCTGGGGGCGGATGGCGCCGCATCTGGAGGCGACGCCGGCCCCGGCCGAGTACGACGTCGTCGCCTGGTGGGAAAACGAGTAGCCCGGGCGCGGGCGCGCCCTACCTCCTGATCCGCAAACGATCTGTCGATCAGGAGGGAAGACCGCGATGAACGATCTCACGCCGCAGAAGCGGATGACCGCAAAGGACTTCGACCAGGGGCTGCTGGAACTCTACGACTTCTACGCGCATGGCAAGATCACCAAGCGGCAGTTCCTCGACCGCGCCGGCAAGTACGCCGTCGGCGGCGTGACCGCGTTGGCGCTTCTCGACATGCTCAGGCCCAACTACGCGTTGGCGATGCAGGTGTCGTTCAACGACGAGGACATCGTGGCGGAGTACATCACCTATCCGTCGCCGAACGGTCACGGCGAGGTGCGCGGCTACCTGGTGAGGCCGGCCGAGGCGACCGGGCCGCTGCCGGCGGTGGTGGTCATCCACGAGAACCGCGGGCTCAACCCCTACATCGAGGACGTGGCGCGGCGTCTGGCCAAGGACGGCTTCATGGCGCTGGCGCCGGACGGCCTGTCGAGCGTCGGCGGCTATCCCGGCAACGACGAGGAGGGGCGCGAGCTGCAACAGACGGTCGACGGCGAGAAGCTCATGAACGACTTCTTCGCGGCCTTCGAATGGCTGAGCGCGAACGAGGACGGCAACGGCCGGGTCGGCTGCGTCGGCTTCTGTTATGGCGGCGGCGTGTGCAACGCCATGGCGGTGGCCTATCCCGAGCTGGCCGCCTCGGTGCCGTTCTACGGCCGGCAGGCCGCCGCGGAGGACGTGCCGAACATCCAGGCGCCGCTTCTGATCCACTACGCCGAGCTCGACGAGCGCATCAACGAGGGGGCGGCGGCCTACGAAGCGGCGCTGGCGGAGAACGGCAAGGACTTCACCGTGCACGTCTATCCGGGGGTCAACCACGGGTTCCACAACGACTCGACCCCGCGCTACGATGCGGAAGCCGCCGAGCTCGCCTGGTCGCGCACGGTGGCGTTCTTCAACGAGCATCTCGCCGGGTCGTGAGACCGCGCCACGCCGCGCCCTCGGCCTCGGGCCGGGCGCGGCGGTCGGGGCGGAGGTCGCGGCAGAGCCGTCCGCGCCCCGACGTTAACACAGGTTGCGTTCAGGTAAACGGAATCCGGAAACCTGAACGATTTCAGTCACATGAGTTCGATTTCACGCGTGAAAGCAGGCGGGATTCACGCGTCCGCCCGCGTCTTCACGAGCCGCCCCGGCCTTCGAGCCAGGCGCGGCAGTCGGGGCTGAGCACGCGGGCGGCGGTCGCCTCGTAGAGCGCGAGGTCGTCGTCGGTGAGCACGCCGCGCCAGCGCCCGTTGACGCCCTTGAAGATGAAGCGGCCGGCGCCGCCGGCGAACTGGTCGTCGGCGGTGCGGTCGAGGGTCTCGGCCTGCGCCTTCATCGTCCTGAACGACGTCGCCTCTGCGATGCGGGCGACGACGTCGGGGTCGGCCTCGATGTCGAGGAAGGCGGCGATGTGGGCGACCTCGCGGGGCAGGTCGGCGAGCATGTCGTTGTAGTGCACGAAGAGCAGGTTCGGGCGGCGGCGCTCGTTCCACCAGCTCTGCACCAGCCCCATGTTCGACCAGAACGGATACCCTTCGCTCTCGTGCTCGAACCAGCCGCGGGTGATCCAGTCGCGCCAGGCGACGCGGATATCGTCGGGACACTGCGGCAGCGGCGCGCCGACCCGACCGGGCGTGTCGTTGAGATCGGCGTACATCTTCGGCAGGTAGGCCGAGTAGTGGTTCCAGAACGACATGAACACGTCGCGGGGATCGCGGCCGGGCATGACGTAGCGGGTCTCCGGCGAGAACGGCAGGCCGTCGAAAGGCATGTGGGACTTCAGGCAGCGGCGGCCCGGCTGGGCGGCGAGCTTCGCGGCCATTTCCTCCACCGGCCGGATGCGCATCTCGATCCAGGGCGAGTGCTCGTGGATCTCGCGGACCGCGAAGTCCTGGTGGATCAGGTGCAGCACGATGTTCTGGGTCCAGGTCGTGCCGGACTTGTAGGGGGTGACCACGACCACGTCGCCGTCCCGCGGCGTCACATGCTCCCATCTTGTGTTGTCGAGATGGTGGTTGCGGTAGATGCGCGGCGGCAGCGAGGGCATGGCGTGGCTCCGGTGTCGGCAGCCGAATAGTGAGCCCGCCCGTCCGGCGGCGCAACCGGTCATGCCGTTGCGCGGGGGCGCCGGCGCTGCGATAGTGGTCGCGCGAGGGAGGCGCGCATGCGGATCAAGAACACGCTCGCGGCGGTCGCTCTGGCGAGCGGCGTCTGGTTGGGGCAGGCGCCGGCGCAGGCGCAGGCGCAGGAGCCGGTGCGGCTGGTGATGAATAGCCTGCTGCATCCGCGGCACTTCGGCGAGACGGGCGCGCGCTTTGCCGAGACCGTGCGGGCGCTTTCGGGCGGATCGCTCGACTTCGAATACCGCGACCGCATGGTGCTCGACCAGGACGCGTTCGGGGCGATGGAGGCGGGCGTGATCGGCGCGGTCTGGGGCTCGGCGGGGCATCACCACCGCGAGGATCCGGCGCTGACGCTGTTCTCGGGCTTCCCGTTCGGGCCCCACGGCGACGCCTTCACCGCCTGGATGCGCCACGGCGGCGGACAGGCGGCGCTCGACGCGATCTACGCCCGCCACGGGCTCAAGAGCGTCTATTGCGGGCTGTTGCCGGCGGAGACCGGCGGCTGGTTCCGCGCCGAGATCGCCTCGCTCGCGGATCTGGACGGCTTGAACATGCGGGCCTTCGGCTACGGGGCGCGGACCCTGCGCCGGCTCGGGGTGGTTCCCTACGAGTTGCCGGCGGGCGAGATCGCGGCGGCGTTCGAGGCGGGCGTGATCGACGCCGCGGAGTTCTCGGTGCCGTCCATCGACGTGACGCTCGGCCTCGAGGGCGCCGCAGGCTATCTCTATTTCCCCGGCTGGCAGCAGCCCGCGACCGCGCTGGAGCTCCTGATGCCGGTGGCGATCTGGGAGGGCCTGAGCGAGACGCAGCGGCGCATCGTCGAGGTCGCCTGCGGCGAGTCGCTGGCCTGGAGCTTCGCTGCGGCGAGCGTGGCGCAGATCGAGACGCTCGAGCGGCTCGAGGCGGCAGGCGTCGCGGTGCGCGAGTGGCCGCCGGAGGTGCTGGCGGCGCTGCGCGCGGCCTGGGCGGAGGTCATCGCCGAGGAAGCCGCGGCCGATCCGCTGCTCGCGGCGGCCTGGGCGGAGTACCAGAGCTTCGCCGCGCGCTGGCGGCGCTGGGAGACGCTGGCCTATCCGGAGTGACCGGCGCGCTCAGCCGGGCAGGCCCGCGCGCCTCAGCCCGTCGAGGATGACGCCGATTGCGGAGTCCCCGAGCCCGTCGAAGGCGGTGGCTGCGGCCGCGGCGCTGAGGTCGGGCCGCTGCGCGCGCGCGGGGGCCAGTACCGCGGCGGCGTCGGCGGCGCGACCCGCCTGCGCGAGGCTGGCCGCGTGCAGCCAGCCGGACCAGCCGCGCTCGACGTCCGCCGCGCCGGTCCGCCCGAAGTCGTCGAACGCCGCGGCGGCCTCCTCGGGCGCGCCGGCGAGCAGGTGGCTGAGGCCGGCGATATAGGCGAAGCGGCGCGGCGGCGCGGGGTCGAGCGCGCGCGCGGCCGCGATCTCGGCGCGCGCGTCCTCCGCGCGACCCGTCATCGCCAGCGCTTCCGCGAGGGTGGCGTGGCTGGCGGCGTCGGCGGGCGCGAGCCGGACGGCGGCGCGCGCCGCGGCCAGCGCCCCGAGCGGGTCGCGGGTCTCCGGGAAGGGCGACAGAAGGCGGATCTCGGCGAGGAGGCGGTGCGCGCCGGGATCGCCGCCGAGCGCCATGGCCGCCTCGAGATGCGCCAGCGCACGGTCCATCTCGCGCCGGCCGCCGCCCCAGGGCAGGTGGCGCACCTCCCGCCACCAGGTCAGCGCGCGCAGGGTCTCGATCCGGGCGTCGCCGGGCGCGGCGACCGCGGCGGCCTCAAGCAGCGCCCGCGCCCTGTCGTTGTCGGACCGGCGCGTCCAGTCCGGGTCGCGCAGCAGCGTATCGGCCTGCGCGATCGCGAGGTCGGCCGGCGACGGCGTGGGGTCGGGCGGGGCCAGCGCGAAGAACGCCAGGGCAACGGCGAGGGCCAGCGCCGGCGGGCCCGCGAGCGCAGCCCGGCGCCAGCTTCGCGGCGGTCGAACGGCGGCGGCGCGGGCCGGAGCTTCGGGCGCGAACATGTAGCCGCGCCGCGGCATGGTGCGGATATGGCGCGCGCCCTCGGGACCGAGCGCCCTGCGGATGTCGCTGACGCAATGGGCGATCGTGTCGTCGGAGGCGATGACGTCGGGCCAGACCTCGCGGGCGAGTTCGTCCTTGCTCACCACCGCACCGGCGCGTTCGGCGAGCGCGCGCAGCACGAGGAACGATTTTGCGCGCAGCACCCGTTCCTCGCCCGCGCCGTCGATGAGGCGGCCCCGGTCGAGGTCGAGCACGAAGCCGCCGAAACGGTGTCGGGACACGGTCGGCACGGATCCTCCTGGGTCAGCGCGAAACAGTCTACCACAATTTCAGGGAACTTTCAGGCCGCGTTCATGACTCCCAGCCGGGGGCGACGGCAGGGTCCGAAGACGAGATCACTTGAACGGACGGGGTCGTGAAATGAAACTGATCACGGCATGTTGCGCCGGGTTTCTTCTGTCGCTTGCGAACACGCCTGCGGAGGCGCAAGACGGCGAGGGGCGGGGCGAGGTGGCGATGGCGCTCGCGCTGGTAGCGGCATGGCTCGACGCCAACGTCGACCTGCCGGCGGGCGGGGCGGCGCCGGTGATCGTGATCGAACCGGCGGCGAAGCTCGCAGAGCGGCGCTACGGCGCGGCGGACGCCGCGGCGGGGCTGGAGGTCGAGGGGATCTATCTCGAAGCGCAGGATGCGATCCATCTGGCCGAGGGCTTCGATCCCGCCTCGCCCCAGGCGCTGTCGGTGCTGCTCCACGAGATGGTGCACCGCCGCCAGGCCGCCGCCGGCCGCACCTACGCCTGTCCCGGCGCGCGGGAGGCGGAGGCGTATGCGGCGCAGGACGTCTGGCTGCGGCAGTTCGGCGGGTCGCTGGCGCGCGATTTCGGCGTCGACCCGCTGACGCTGCTGGTCTGGAGCACCTGCGCCTCCTGATCGCTTCGTCGGGGCTCGCGCCGGCGCCTCGGCCGTGCCAGGATGCGTCCGCATCGACGCGGAACGGAGACCGGCGTGGCGGGCGAGATTCACATCGAGGCGCGGGACGTGGATCTCTTCGGCCTGCCGACCGGGGCGATGCATCTCTATCTTGTTCACCGCGACGCTGATGGCCGGGATTACGTGCTGCGCGCCGGGCCAGAGGACGGGCGCTGGCCGTTCGGGACGCCGATGGAGGTCGAGGTCAACCGGCCGATCGAGGAGTCCAAGGATGACCGCGACGGCGACAGCCTCAAGGATCGCTTCAGCACGCCGATCGATCTTACGGGGCTCACCACCGACGCAGCATGGGCGCTGATGGTCCGCTACGCCGAGCGGATCGCGGCGGCGGAGATCGACTATGTGTTGCTGGAGGAGAACTCCAACGCCTTCGTCGGCGCGCTGATGGCGGCGGCGGGCGGCGCGCCGGGAAGGCTCTTGCCGGACGGGCTCGACCGCGACCGGGCAGTGGGCTTCGGGTCCTGGGGCGACATCCTCGACGCTGTGACGCCGCCCGCCGACGGGACGCTGCGCGGCGGCGCGGGCGCGGACGCGCTCGTCGGGCTGCAGGTCGGCGAGCGCATCTTGGCGAAGGGTGGCGACGACGTGGTGCGCGCCGGTCGCGGCGACGATGTGGTGATCGGCGGCGCCGGAGACGACCGGATCTTCGGCGGGCAGGGCTTCGACACGCTGCGCGGCGGCAAGGGAAACGATCTGCTGCGCGCCGGCGGGACCGGATCGCCCGAGGGTCGGGCGGAGGGACGCGCCGACGCGCTTTTCGGCGGCGCAGGTGAGGACCGGCTGATCGGGTCGCGGGCGCGCGACGTGCTGGAGGGTGGCGGCGGCGACGATCGGCTGGAAGGGCGCGGCGGAGCGGACCTGATCTCCGGCGGGCGCGGCGACGACCTGATAGACGGCGGCGCCGGTCGCAACCGGCTCGAAGGCGGGGCCGGCGGCGACACGTTCCTGTTCCACGCCGATGCGCGCAGCGACGACCGCATCCTCGACTATGCGGCGGGCATGGACGCAATCCGGATCGTGGCGGAGCGGGACGACGGGGCCCTGGGCGTGGCGCGCAGCGCCAACGGGCTGCACACGATCCTGACCCTCGGCGAGGCGCGGATCGTCGTGCGCGACGCGCTGATCGACGCGGGGGAGGCGGCGGATTTCGTGGTCGCGCCGGACGACCCGCTCATCGTCTGAGCGGACGACCTGTCGCGGCGTCCGTGAGCGCCCGCCCCCTTGCCAAGCGGCCATCGAGGCACGATATTCCGGCGATGGCGCTTCCCCCCGGTTTTCTCGACGACTTGCGGTCGCGCATTTCGCTCGCGCAGGTCGTGGGTCGGAAGGTCGCCTGGGACAGCCGCAAGAGCAATCCGGCGCGCTCGGACTACTGGGCCCCGTGCCCGTTCCATCAGGAGAAGACCGCCTCCTTCCACGTCGACGACGTCAAGGGCTTCTACTACTGCTTCGGCTGTCACGCGAAGGGTGACGCGGTGAGCTTCGTGCGCGAGAGCGAGAACCTCGGCTTCATGGAGGCCGTGGAGGTGCTCGCCGGGGAGGCGGGACTGCCGATGCCAGCCCGCGACCCGGACGCCGCCGCGAAGGCCGAGGCGGCGAAGGGCCTCGTCGAGGCGATGGAGGCGGCGGTCCAGTTCTACAGGATGCAGCTCAACTCGGCCCGGGCGGCGGAGGCTCGGGCCTATCTCGCCGGACGCGGGCTCGACGCCGAGACACTCGCGCGGTTCGAGATCGGTTTCGCGCCGGAGACCCGCTCGGCGCTGTTCGAGCACCTGCGCGGCAAGGGCTTCGCCGCGGAGAGGCTGATCGAGGCCGGGCTCGTCGGCGCGCCCGAGGGCGGCGGCGCGCCCTACGACCGGTTCCGCGGCCGGGTAATGTTCCCGATCCGCGATCCGCGCGGGCGGGCGATCGCCTTCGGGGCGCGGGCGCTGCGGGCGGACCAGGAGCCCAAGTATCTCAATTCCCCCGACACGCCGCTCTTCGACAAGGGCCGCACGCTCTACAACGGCGGGCCGGCGCGGGCGGCCGCCGGCAAGGCCGGCCGGGTGATCGTCGTTGAGGGCTACATGGACGCCATCGGCCTGGCGCGGGCCGGCTTCGACGAGGTGGTGGCGCCGCTCGGCACCGCGGTCACCGAGGCGCAGCTCGGGCTGATCTGGCGCATGGCGGACGAGCCGGTGGTGGCGCTCGACGGCGACGCGGCCGGACTGAAGGCGGCGCAACGGCTGATCGACCTGGCGCTGCCGCTGCTGGCGGGCGGCAAGTCGCTGCGCTTCGCGCTGCTGCCGGCCGGACAGGATCCCGACGACGTGGTGCGCGCGGGCGGCGCGGCGGCGATGCGCCGGCTGATCGAGGAGTCGCGCCCCATCGTCGAGCTGCTTTGGCGCCGCGAGACCGAGGGCGCGCCGCTCGACAGCCCCGAGCGGCGGGCGGCGCTCGACGCGCGGCTGCGCGGGCATCTGGAGCGCATCGCCGACGCGGGTCTGCGGGCGCATTATCAGGCGGAGTTCCGCGCGCGGCGGCGGGCGCTCTTTGCGCCGGCCGCGCGGTCCCCGGCCGGACGCGCCGCCGCCGGGGCCGCGGCGAAGGGCCGCGACGGCCGCGCCTGGCCGCCGCGCAACGCCTTCGCCGGCGGCGCCTCTCCGGCCACCAAGGCGTCGTTGCTGGCGCGCGACGCCGGCGGCGCGTCCGAGGCGCGGGTGGTCGAGAGCGCCATACTCGCCGGCTGTCTGAACCATCCGGCTGCGGCTCTGGACTTCGAGGACCGGCTGGAGCGGATGCGCTTCGCCTGCCCGGATCTGGCGGAACTGCGCGATGCGCTGCTCTCTGCGCTGGCGGAGGATGGCGGGGAGCCCGCCGGGAGCGGCGGCCTCTGGGACGCGGTGACCCGCCGGCTGGGCCGGGATCCGCGCGAGACGCTCTATGCGCTCGGCCAGCTGCGCGCCAACAGCCGGCTCGGGCCGCAGGCGTCGCCCGAGGTCGCCGTGCAGGCCATCGACGAGGAGCTGACCCGCCACGCCGCCGCGGCGGGACGGCGCGCAGAGATCAGCGAGGCGGAGGTCGAGCTCGCCGGGACCGCCGACGAGGGCCTGACCTGGCGGCTGCGCCAGGCGGCGGAGGCGGCGCACTCCGCGGCGGTGACGCCGCTGGCGCGCGAGGACACCGGCGAGGCCGACGAGGCGGAGCTGTCGAGACATCTGCAGGCGCTGGTCGACCGCAGGATCTGGATTAAACCCAAGCCCAAGGGGCGCTGACGCCGTTGCGAATCACTAATTCGTAGGAAAGAACAGTTCGACCGTACTCCCGATTCGATTCGGGCTCACCTGGAGATGTCCATGGCGGCCAAAGACAACGACGGCAAGAAACCTCCCGAAGACGGGGCCGACGGACCGGGCGCGATGCTGGACATGAGCCAGGCCGCGGTCAAGAAGATGATCTCGACCGCCAAGGCGCGCGGCTACATCACCTACGACGAGCTCAACGAAGTTCTTCCGCCCGAACAGGTCGCCTCCGAGCAGATCGAGGACGTGATGGCCATGCTCTCGGAGATGGGCATCAACGTCATCGAGGGCGACGAGGGCGAGGAGGACGACGGCGGCGGCGACACCGAGGTCGTCGAGACCGAGAGCGGCTCGCGCGAACTGGCCACAACCTCGGCGGGCGGCGAGGCCCTCGACCGCACCGACGATCCGGTGCGCATGTACCTGCGCGAGATGGGCTCGGTCGAGCTCCTGTCGCGCGAGGGCGAGATCGCCATCGCCAAGCGGATCGAGGCCGGGCGAAACACCATGATCGCGGGGCTCTGCGAGAGCCCGCTGACCTTCCAGGCGATCACGATCTGGCGCGACGAGCTTCTCGACGAGGCGATCATGCTGCGCGACGTGATCGATCTGGAGACGACGTTCTCGGGGCACATGGACGCCGAGGCCGAGGAGGAGAGCGTGCTCGACGCGCTCAAGACCGACGGTTCCGAGACACCCGCCAGGAGCAACGGCGCGGCCGCGCAGCCGGCGTCGACGGACGCCGACGACGGGTCCGACGACGGCGAGACCGGAGCGGCCGCCGGGGGCGGCGACGCGGACGATGACGACGACGAGGACGACCAGGGCAACCTGTCGCTGGCGGCGATGGAGGCGGCGCTCAAGCCCGAGGTCCTGGCGACGCTCGACCGGATCGCCTCGGACTACCACCAGCTCGCCGAGATGCAGGACGACCGCATCTCCGCCACCCTCAACGAGAGCGAGAGCTTCTCGCTCGAGCGCGAGCGCGAGTACCAGCGCCTGCGCGGCGAGATCGTCGAGCTGGTCAATTCGCTGCACCTGCACAACGCCCGCATCGAGGCGCTGGTCGACCAGCTCTACGGGATCAACCGCAAGATCATGACCCTCGACGGCGCGATGGTGAAGCTCGCCGACCAGGCCCGCGTCAACCGCCAGGAATTCGTGCGCGAGTACCGCGGCGCCGAGCTCGAGCCCGGCTGGATCGACCGGGTCGGCCGCCTCTCCGGGCGCGGCTGGGACCATCTCACCACCCGCCACCGCGACCGCCTCGAGGAGCTGCGCGGCGAGATGGCGGAGGTCGGCCAGTACGTCGGCGTCGACATCTCCGAGTTCCGCCGCATCGTCGCCCAGGTCCAGAAGGGCGAGAAGGAGGCCCGCCAGGCCAAGAAGGAGATGGTCGAGGCCAACCTGCGCCTGGTGATCTCCATCGCCAAGAAATACACCAACCGCGGGTTGCAGTTCCTTGATCTCATTCAGGAAGGCAACATCGGCCTGATGAAGGCGGTCGACAAGTTCGAGTATCGCCGCGGCTACAAGTTCTCGACCTACGCGACCTGGTGGATCCGCCAGGCGATCACCCGCTCCATCGCCGACCAGGCCCGCACCATCCGCATCCCGGTCCACATGATCGAGACGATCAACAAGCTGGTGCGGACGGGGCGCCAGATGCTGCACGAGATCGGCCGCGAACCGACCCCCGAGGAGCTGGCCGAGAAGCTGCAGATGCCGCTCGAGAAGGTCCGCAAGGTGATGAAGATCGCCAAGGAGCCGATCAGCCTCGAGACCCCGATCGGCGACGAGGAGGACAGCCAGCTCGGCGACTTCATCGAGGACAAGAACGCCATCCTGCCCCTCGAGAGCGCCATCCAGCTGAACCTGAAGGAAACCACCACCCGCGTCCTCGCCTCCCTCACCCCCCGCGAGGAGCGCGTGCTGCGCATGCGCTTCGGCATCGGCATGAACACCGACCACACCCTCGAGGAGGTCGGCCAGCAATTCTCCGTCACCCGCGAGCGCATCCGCCAGATCGAGGCGAAGGCGCTCCGCAAGCTCAAGCATCCGAGCCGGTCAAGGAAGCTGCGCAGCTTTCTGGATCAGTAGCGCCATGGTGGAGCGCAACAGACGGCCGGCGCTCTGGGGCGGGTCGCGTGTCAACTGGCTCTCAGGCGGAAGGGTCTCCGACTTTTATTCGGACGGAACGAAGGTTGTCTGGGGGTCCGATACGCCACGGCGCGTATATCGCCCCAAGCCTGGCTGCGAGGAGAGGATCAGTCGCCGCGGTTGGGTGATATTGGTGCCGTCGGCATACGTGGAGATCGACCCGACTTCCGAGGATGCGCCCGCTTGGGTGCAGGAGGCGTTCGGGAACAGGCGACGCCGTCCCACGAAACCGGTGGACCCGGATCCCACCCAGTAGGCCCGGCGCAAAGCGGAGCGAACCAAATGTCCCTTTTCTCACGATTGTTCGGCGGTTCTTCCGGTTCCACGCCGGAGCCCGAGCCGGAACTCTACAAGGATTTCCGTATCTTCGCAGAGCCGGTGAAGGAGGGCGGGGTCTTCCGGGTCGCCGCGCGGATCGAGAAGGAAGTCGACGGCGCGGTGCGGTCGCACCGCATGGTCCGTGCGGACACCTGTGACTCCGCCGAGGCCGCCCGGGACGTGACGACGCGCAAGGCGAAGTCGCTGATCGATCAGGTGGGCGACAAGATCTTCGTGGACTGACGCCCGCGGGCTGCCGCGCCGCTTTCGCGCCCGGCGATCGGACCGCCGGTTAGGCGGCCCGGGCTTCCCCGTTACGTTTCTCGGTGAGGTAGGGCGCGAGCGCGCGGGTCAGCCGCGCGGCGATCGTCTCGATCTCGGTCGAGGGGAGGTCGGAGAAGGCGCGGAAACCGCCTAGCTCCTCCTCGATGCGCGCACGGACGCGCGATGTGATCTCGTCTTCGGACATGGGGCTTCGTCTCCTTGCCTGCCTCACGGTGACTTCGCAATTGCGATATTGATGCTGCGTTGCAGCAAGTCAAGAGTAACTCAACCCTAGAGTGAAATCCAGCCGCGCCGGACCACCCTGGACCCCCTAGCGCGGCTCAGCGATGGCACCAGGCGCAGGTCGCCTCGGCGCGTGCGGGAAGCCCCTCGCCCCCGCGCGCGGCGGTATTGGTGAGCGCGACATGGCCAAGGACGCCGAGGACGAGCGCGGCGAGTGCGAAGGTCGCCACCCAGACCAGTCGCCGCATGAGCATCGTCGATCCTCCGAGTCCTCTCTGGCCGAGCCGACCCCATCGTCGCAAAATGTCGCGATTCGTGATATACATCACATCAGGGCCCGCCGGGTCTGCAATGACTGCGTCTGCGGCGATCGGTTGGCTCCGCCGAGGTGGGGAACGGCGAGCGCCGCGGCAGTCGCAACAACCGGAGCCGCGCCAATGAACGCATTCGTCCTGATCCTTGGGATCGTGCTCGCAGGCGCGGTCGGGGACTATTTCCTCAAGGTGGCCTCGTTGAAGCCCGAGGGTGTCCGCGCGCCGGAATTCCTCATCGGGATGTTTTTCTACGTGCTGATCGCGGTGGGTTTTCTCTACGCCATGCGCCAGTCGAACCTCGCGACCATCGGCGTGTGGTACGCGATGCTGACCATCCTCGCGATGGCGGCGCTGGGCGTGGTGGTCTTCAAGGAGAGCCTGACGCTGCGCGAGGGGATCGGCGTGCTGCTCGCGCTGGGCGCGGTCGGCCTGATGAGCGAGCGCGTCTGAGGGGGCGCGGGCCGGAGCGGGCTTTCCTTGACGCGCGATCCGGCGCAGTCTCGGCGCTCGGTTCGGGTCGGGCGGAGGGCGCATGAAGGTTGTGGTTCTCGGAGCGGGCGTCATCGGGGTGACGACCGCCTGGTATCTGGCGAAGCACGGGGCGGAGGTGGTGGTGCTCGACCGCCAGACCGGCCCCGGGCTCGAGACCAGCTACGCCAACGCCGGCGAGCTAAGCTACGGGATGACCTCGCCCTGGGCGGCGCCCGGCGTGCCGGTCAAGGCGCTCAAGTGGCTGTTCATGAAGCGCCGGCCGCTGTTCATCTGGCCGCTGATCAGCCCGACGATGTGGGCCTGGGGCGCGCAGATGCTGATCAACTGCAACGAGAAGTCCTATGCGGTGAACAAGGCCCGCATGGTGCGGGTGTCGAACTACAGCCGCGACTGCCTGCCCGAACTGATCGCAGAGACCGGGATCGAGTACGACGGCCGCGAACAGGGCACGCTGCAGCTCTTCCGCGACGAGAAGTCCATGAAGGGGTCGAAGGCGGACCAGGACATCCTGGCGGAGTTCGGGTCGCCCTTCGAGGTGCTCGACCGCGACGGCTGCGTGGCGGTGGAGCCTGCGCTGGCGCGGGTTCGCGGGAAGTTTGTGGGCGGGCTGCGACTGACCGCGGACCGGACCGGGGACTGCCGGATGTTCACCGTCGCGCTCGCCGAGAAGGCGGCGGGGCTGGGCGTGGAGTTCCGCTACGGGCAAACGATCAAGGCGCTGCGCGTCGGTACGGGTGGCATCGCCGGCGTCGAGACCGACCCGTCCGGCGTCGAGACCGGCGACGCCTATGTCTGCGCCATGGGCAGCTACGCGCCGATGGTGCTGAAGACGGTCGGCATCCGGATCCCGGTCTATCCGGTCAAGGGATACTCGGTCACCCTGCCGGTGATCGACGACGCCGCCGCGCCGCAGTCGACGATCATGGACGAGACCCACAAGGTGGCGATCACAAGGCTCGGCGACCGGATCCGGGTCGCGGGCACCGCCGAGATCGCCGGCTACAGCGGCCGGCTGGGTCCGCACGCGACCGACACGGTCAAGCACGTGATCGGCGATCTCTTCCCCGGCGGCGGCGATCTGGAGAAGGCCGAGGGCTGGACGGGGCTGCGGCCGATGACGCCGGACGGCACGCCGGTGATGGGACCGACGAAGTTTCCCAACCTGTTTCTCAACACCGGCCACGGCACGCTCGGCTGGACGATGGCCTGCGGCTCGGGGCGAGCGGTGGCGGATTTGGTGATGGGACGCGCGCCGGAGATCGATTTCGACGGGCTGACGGCGGCGCGCTATGGTCGGTAGCGTGCGCCGCGGCCGGCCGGGCTCAGGTCACTTCCCGACGTTCTTGTTCACGTCGCCGATGCCGCCGTGCACGGTGTTCAGCTGGTTTGCGAAGCCCTTGGTCCCGTCAGCGTTTGGGTTGACGCCGTTCTGACCGGGCGTGTTCGCGATGCCGTGGATGCCGCCACCGTTGGCGTTTGAACCGTTTGGGTTGGCGTTCTTGTTGGTTTCCCCGGCCGGCTTCTGGCCGACCTTGCCATGGATATTGGGATGGTTTGTGTCCGCCTGTTGGCCCTTGTTTTCGGGCGAAGCGAGCGCGCCCGTACCGAGAATTCCAAGCGCAAGAGTCGCGACAAGAAGTTTTTTCATAGGTTTGCCTTCGATTTTTCGAGTTTCTTTTCAGTCGACACCCGGACGGACGCGGCGCGCGCCGACCGGCCCCAGTGCTGCTAACATGTGGGACTCTCGTCGCAACGCGATCATTCTCATGCGGCGGATTGTTGCTTACCGAGCGACGATGGGCTCAGCGTCCGGCGATCTCGGTGACGGCGCGTTCGGCGCCGGTTGTGGAGTCGAGCACGCGGATGCGCTCGCGCCCGTCCCGGTCGCGGGTGACGACCGCGATCCAGCCCTCCCCGCCGGTCAGCGCCGTGGCGGTCTCGCCGGCGGGCAGCGTCACGGTTTCGGGCAGGTCGAGAGGCGCCACGCCGGTCGCCGCGTTCAGCCGCAGGAACAAGAGCACCACGATGCTGGCGACGCCGAGGATCAGCGTCGCGGTCAGGAGCGTCACCAGCCGGCGCAGGTTGCGCAGGCCCGGCGGCTCGGGCGGGAGCGGGACGGCGGCGGGCTCGGGCATGGGCGCTCCTCGGGCGGCGGTCCGCTCCTGCCTAGCGCGGAGCGGCGGCCTGCGCCAGCCGCGGCGCCGGCGGTGACAGCGGCGCGCGCCGCTGCTATGGGGCCGGGTCCCGGAGCCGGAGCCGCGCGTGGAGACCTTGCCGCAGGAGATCGAGATCACGCTGGGGCCGGTCGCCGACCGGCTCGACAAGGCGCTGGCCGCCGCCGCGCCCGCCGGTCTCGGCCTCAGCCGGTCGCGGTTGCAGGCGCTGATCGCCGCGGGCGCGGTCAGCCTCGCCGGCGCGGCGCTCACGGATGCGCGCGCGCGCGTGGCGCCGGGCGCTGCGGTGACGCTGCGCCTGCCGGAGGTCGCGCCGACGCGGGCCGCGCCCGAGGCGATCCCGCTCGACGTGGTCTTCGAGGATGAACACCTCATCGTCGTCGACAAGCCGGCGGGGCTGGTGGTGCATCCCGCCCCCGGCGCGCCGGCGGGCACGCTGGTCAACGCGCTGTTGCACCATTGCGGAGACAGCCTCTCGGGCGTTGGCGGGGCGCGGCGGCCCGGGATCGTGCATCGCATCGACAAGGACACCTCGGGCCTCATCGTCGCGGCCAAGACCGACGCCGCGCACCAGGGGCTGGCTTCGCAGTTCGCCGCCCATTCGCTGGAGCGGCGGTACCTCGCGGTGCTGCGCGGCGCGCCGGATCCGGGGGATCCGCGCCTGGCGGGGCGCGCGGGGGTGGACTGGGAGCCGGGCGGCGTGCTGCGCATCGACGCGGCGCTCGGGCGCCATCCGGTCGACCGCAAGCGCATGGCGGTGGTGGCCGCGGGTGGCAAGCGCGCGGTGACCCGGGCGCGGGTCCTCGAACGTTTCGGCCCAGAGGCGGCACCGTTTGCGTCGCTGGCGGAGTGCCGCCTCGAGACCGGGCGCACCCACCAGATCCGGGCGCATCTGGCGCATGCGGGCCATCCGCTGATCGGAGATGCGGTCTACGGGCGGCGCGGCGGCGGGGCGGCGGTGGCGTTTGGGCGACAGGCGCTGCACGCCGCGGTGCTGGGCTTCCGCCACCCGGTCACCGGCGCGGCGTTGCGCTTCGAGAGCGCGCCGCCGCCGGACATGGCTGCGCTCGTGGCGGAGTTGCGCGCCCGATGACGCGCGGCTAGGTTGTCGCTCCGTCGCTCGGAGCCCCAACATGGTTCGCTGGATCGTCGGCTCGCTCGCGCTGGTCGGTCTCGGCGTGACGGCCTTCTTTGTCCTTTATCATCCACCGATGCGGCTGATGCCGCCACCGCTGATGTTCCGCGACCTCGACGCCGAGGGGCTGGCGGCGGCGCCGACGCTGGCGGAGGGCGCGCGCATCGAGGTCTTCTACGCCACCAACCGGCTTCCGGTGGGGCTGCGCGACGACCGTGTCTACACCGTCGCGCCGGACACGCGGCTGCATCTCGGCCTGGCGACGCTGCGCATCGGCGAGGAGGGCTCGACCCTCGACGAGATCGTCGCCTGGACGACCAACGACACCGACGATCGCCCCTACATCCACCTTGAGCGCATGGCGGAGGCGGCGAGCCTCGGAGCGGAGGATTTCGCGGCGCCGCCGAAGGAGGCGCTGGACTGGCTGGCGGAGATCGACGCCGCGCTCGACGCGGCCCGGGACGCCGACGTGCTCATCTACGTGCACGGGGCCAACACCACCGTGGAGCGCGCCGCGGGCCAGGCCTCGCAGCTGCGCCATTTCACCGGGCGCAACGCCGTCGTCGTGCTCTTCGCCTGGCCGACGGCGGAAAACTTCCTGCGCTATTCGCGCGATATTCGCACCGCCATCGGATCGGCGCCCAAGCTGGTCGACCTCATGGGCCTGATCGCCGAGCGCACCTCAAGCGAACGCATCAACGTGTTCACCTACAGCGCCGGGGCGACGGTGGGCGGCGACGCGCTCGGGCTCGCGGGCCGCGAGCGACAGGACATCGCGGCGCGGGTCGGCGAGGTCTATCACGCGGCGCCGGACGCGGATTTCCGCGGCTTCGTCGATGACCTCGCAGACTATGCGGGCGCGGCGTCTCGGGTGACCACGGCCGTCAACCTCGGCGACAGCGCGCTTCGGCTCGCCGGTGCCGTCAACCGCGCCTCGCGGGCCGGACGGCCCGATCTCGACGAACTCGACGCGGAGGCGGCGGGCTGGCTCCTCGAGGCGACGCTCAGCGAAGGTCTCGAGATCGTGCAGGTCAGCCCCGAGACCATGCCTCAGCTTCCCGCGACCTCGCACACCTTCTGGTACGACGACCCCTGGGTGAGCAACGACCTGCTTCTGGCGCTGCTCTTTCACCTCTCGCCGGGCGCGCGCGGCCTGTTGGCGGAAACCGCCGTGACGGGCCAGGGCTACTGGACCTTCCCCGCCGACTATCCCGAGCGCGCCGCGAACCTGCACGCGGCGCTGCGCGCGCAGCTGCGCTGAGCCGGGCGGCTCAGCGCCGGAGCACCCGGCGCATCAGTTCGGGGTATCCGAGATCGTGGTCGAAGGCGCCGGTGCGCAGGAAGGTGATGGTCTGGGCGACCACGAGCGGGCTGTTCATCAGGAGCGTGTGGCTCGACGGCAGGACGATGTGGTCGGCCATGCCCTCGATGCGGGTGCTCTCCACCGAGACCGTGCCGTCGTCGGGACCCGGGATCATGCTGGAGAATAGCGGGTTGATCGAACGGTCCCCGGCGATGACGCCGAGCTCGAAGTCCACCGGCCCCAGCCGTCTGGTGATCGCGTCCGGCCCGGTGCCGAGCTCCTGCCCGGCCGGGCCGGTGAGAGCCTCGAAGAGCCTGAGGTCGCCGAACTGGTCCACCACCTCCGAGCCGCTGTTGGGCGGGGCGAGCATGACCACGCGCCCGAGGTTCTCGGGCCGCGCCGCCGCGATGAAGGCCCGCGTGACGATCCCGCCCATCGAGTGGGTGACGAAGTTCACCCGGCCCTCGCCGCATTGCGCGACCGCGGCGGCGACGTGGTCGAGCGCGCCCTCGACGGTGCTCTCGGTCGAGGGATAGTCAGTGTTGACCACCAGATAGCCGCTCGCCGTCAGCAGCTCCTCCATGACCACGAGCGAGGCGCTGCTGCGCCCCAGACCGTGCAGGAGCACGACGCACTCTCCCGGCTCGGCGTGCGCGGGCGTCTCGGGTGCGGCGGCGAGGGCCATTGTTAGCAGCGCGGCGGCGATTGGCTTTGACATTGGCGGGATCCCTCGAAAACAGAGGTGGACGGCCTACCGACCGCCTGTCGTGCAACCTGTGGTCCGGTGCCGGGCTTGTCCAGACATCGCGTCGCCCCGCCGGGCATGCGGACTCGCGATATGGACATTCGCCAACCGGAATGCTAGACGAACACTCATTGTTCGAGCGCGCTTCCGCGACGCGGGGAGCCCCGTGACGACCGGAGCGTTCGCAACCGGATCCCGCGACGGTCGCGAAATCGTCAGCATCGGAGCGCCGGAATCGCGTAACCGGCGCGTTCATGGAGCGAAACGCAGGATGCGCGCCGCAGAGCGCGACATCGCAGCGGAGCCCGAGCGCTCCGACAGGAGGCATCTTGGCGACCTACGCAAATCTTCCAGCGCCCTCTCCCGAGGCCGGCCTCTCCCGCTACATGCAGGAAATCCGCAAGTTTCCCATGCTCGAGCCGGACGAAGAGTACATGCTCGCCAAGGCCTGGACCGACCACGGTGACACCGAGGCGGCGCACAAGCTTGTGACCAGCCACCTGCGCCTGGCCGCGAAGATCGCCATGGGCTACCGAGGCTACGGGTTGCCCACGGCCGAGGTGATCTCGGAGGCCAACGTCGGGCTGATGCAGGCGGTCAAGCGATTCGACCCCGACAAGGGCTTCCGGCTCTCGACCTACGCGATGTGGTGGATCCGCGCCTCGATCCAGGAATACATCCTGCGCTCGTGGAGCCTGGTGAAGATGGGCACCACCGCGGCGCAGAAGAAGCTGTTCTTCAACCTGCGCAAGGCCAAGAACAAGATCGGCGCGATCGAGGAGGGCGAACTGCGGCCCGAGAACGTGGCCAGGATCGCCAAGGACCTCAACGTCAGCGAGGACGACGTGATCTCCATGAACCGCCGCATGGCCGGCGGCGACGCGAGCCTCAACGCCCAGGTCAAGAACGACGGCGAGGGCGCGGCGGAGTGGCAGGACTGGCTCGAGGACGAGGAGGCCGACCAGGCCGCGGAGCTCGCCGAGCGCGACGAGCTCGAGGGCCGGCGCGAGCTTCTTATCGAGGCGATGCGCGACCTCAACGAACGCGAGCGCCACATCCTGACCGAGCGCAAGCTGAAGGAATCGCCGGT
Organism: uncultured Alphaproteobacteria bacterium; assembly: GCA_963700835.1. Taxonomy (GTDB): domain Bacteria; phylum Pseudomonadota; class Alphaproteobacteria; order Rhodobacterales; family Rhodobacteraceae; genus Amaricoccus. Next base: position 21,533 of record CAVOZD010000022.1, on the reverse strand, counting down.
GACGCTGGAGGAGCTGAGCCAGGAGTACGACGTGAGCCGCGAGCGCATCCGCCAGATCGAGGTGCGCGCCTTCGAGAAACTGCAGAAGCGCATGCGCGACCTCGCCGCCGAGCGCGGCATGGTCCCGTCGCTGAACTGATCCGCCGCAACCCGGGGCGAAGTCGTCGCAGGTTGCCGCAGCCCCCGGTTGTCCCGCTCTTCACCACGCAGGCTATCATGGTTAACGACCCCGGGGCGCGACCGCGTTAGCACTTGTTAACCATCATGGCCTGCGCTAGCCAAAGTGCCTGTCGTGGTGACGAGTGAGGAAGAGGCCGATGGCCGGTCTTGTCCGTGTCGCGCTTCTCGGGGCCATCCTCGCAGCGGTGGCGCTCGCAGGCTACGTCGTCGGCGCGCACCGGGTGTTTCCCTACAGCCAGATCCGCGACCTCGAGCGGAAGGCGCGCGGGATCTACCACGCGATCAACCCCGAAGAGGAGCCGGAGGTCCGCGAGGACCGCTTCGAGTCGATCTTCCTGCGACTGAAGGGCCAGAGCGCCGAGATCCCCGTGGCGCGCGAGGGGGACGGCGGGGGCCTCGCCTCCTTTGGGGATGACGTCGTGCTCGTGACGCATGAAGGCGGGGTGTTCGCCGCTCGATCGTCCTCGGACATCGCCAGGCTCGACATCGAGTTGCCGGAGAACGGCTTTGACGCCTACATGGCTTTCGCCGCGACCGACGCGGGCAAGGCGCTGATCCACTATCCGGGATCCTTCCGGTACAACGCCGTCATCCGCTATGCGGTGGGCGACGAGACCGGCCTTGCGCTCTCCTACACCGAGTATGATCCGGCCAAGCAGTGCTACGGCACCGCGGTCGCCGTGCTGCCGGTCGCCGAGACGGACATCAGGACGACGGTTGCGCGCGCCCGAGACTGGCGCGTGCTGTTCCGCACCGAGCCATGTCTTCCGCTCAAGACCATCGCCGCCGCCATCGAGGGGCACATGGCCGGCGGGCGTCTGGCGTTCAAGGAGCCGGGGCTGCTCTACCTCGGGAGCGGGGACTATTCCTGGGACGGGGTGTCCGCCCTCGAGGCGCTGGCCCAGGACCCGGGCAACAGTTACGGCAAGGTCATCGAGATCGACCTCGCCACCGGCCAGTCCCGCCAGGTGTCGAAGGGTCATCGCAACATGCAGGGCGTGACCGCCGATCGCCAGGGCCGCGTCTGGGTGGTCGAGCACGGCGTGCGCGGCGGCGACGAGCTCAATCTCGTGCGCGAGGGCGCGGACTACGGCTGGCCGGTCGAGACCCTGGGCACGTCCTACAACAAGACGCCCTGGCCGATGGCGGCGTCATACGGCCGCCACGACCGGTTCGAGGCTCCGGTGTTCGCCTGGGTTCCGTCCGTGGCCACCTCTGCGCTGACGGTTGTGGAAGGCTTCGACGACAGCTGGGATGGCGATCTGCTCGTGGGAAGCCTGCGCAACGAGAGCCTGCACCGCGTCCGCGTGCAGGACGACCGCGTGCTGTTCGCCGAGCGGATCGCGATCGGCGAACGCATCCGGGATGTCCACCAGCACGGGGACGGACGGATCGCGCTGTGGACCGACAGCAAGCGGCTCTATTTCCTCGAACCCGACGACGCGACCTACATGGGCGAGTTCATCGACCGGCATATCGCCGGGTTGGGCTACGAAGACGCGGACCGCGCGCGCATCGCCTCGGCCGTGAACGCCTGCATGGAATGCCATGACTTCAACCCGGGGGGCGACGCAGGCGCGCCGGGGCTCGGCGCGATCTACGAGGCGAAGATGGGTTCGGGACCGTTCACGGGCTATTCGGAGGCCATGAAGTCGGCGACCGGGGTCTGGACGCGCGAACGGCTTCTCGCCTTCATCGATGATCCGGCATCCGTCGTGCCCGGAACATCGATGCCGGAGCCGCCCATCGAGGACAGCTTCGTGGCCGAGGAGGTCGTCAACCTGCTGGTGGCGATCAAGATGGCCGAGGAGTAAAGCGCCAGCCGGCGCGGGCCGGTCGTTGAAGTCGGGATGGAGGAGCAGCCTTGAGGCTCGTTTGGTCAGCTTTGGTTCTCGCGCTCATTGGCGCCGCGGCGCTTGGCGGCTATCTCGTGGCGCAGCACCGGTTCTACCCCTATGACCTGGTGCGCGCCTACGAACGCAAGCTGACAAAGCAGTACCGCATCCGCGTCCTGGGGGAAGACCCGAACGTCGAGGACTTCACCACAGAGACGACCCTTGTCGCGCTGGACGGGGTGCGCATCACCATCCCGGTCGCGCGGGACGGGGCCGGCGGCGGCATGACGACGATCGGCGACAGCACCCTGCTGATGACCCACGACGGCGGCTTCTTCGCGATACGCACGCCGGAGGATGTTGTCCGAGTCGGGATCACGCCGCCGGACAACGGCTTCGAGGAGTTCCTCGCGGCGACGCAATCGGAGAAGTACCGCCATCTTTCGCATGTCCCGCGGGATTTCCGCTACAATGACGTGGCCTTCGTCGATGCGGCCGGCGAACGGGCCCTCTTCATCTCCTACACCGACTACGATCCGGCGGGCGAATGCGTGGCGAACGTGGTCGCCCGGCTCGACCTGCCGGCGGACGCCTCCGACATTCGCGGGGTCGCGGCCGAGCCCGAAGACTGGCGAGAGGTCTTCCGCAGCGCTCCCTGCCTTCCGTTCAAGGAACAGTGCCGCCCGATGGGGCTGCACATGGCGGGCGGGCGTCTCGCCTTCAGCACCCCGTCGACGCTCTATCTGTCCAGCGGCAACTACGAGCGCGAGGGGATCTGCGCGGACATCGAGGTCGTTCAGGACCCGACCACCGACTACGGCAAGATCATCGCCATCGACGTCGCGACCGGCGAGGCCGAGCACTATTCGGTGGGCCACCGAAACCCGCAGGGGATCGCGCTCGACGCGACCGGCGGCCTCTGGGTCGCCGAGCACGGGGCGCGGGGCGGCGACGAACTCAACCGGATCCTGCGAGGCGGCAACTACGGATGGCCGCTCGAGACGCTCGGCACCTCCTACGACATGTCGCCGTTTCCCTCGGCGATCTCCTACGGCCGCCACGATCTGTTCCTGGGCCCGGCGCTGGCCTGGCTGCCGTCGGTCGGGCCGTCGAGCCTCGCGCGCGTCGAGGGGTTTCATCCCGCATGGGACGGCGATCTTCTCGTCGGCACGCTCGTCGACCAGAAGCTCTACCGCGTCCGCGTCCATTCCGGCCAGGTGGTCTACGCCGAACCCATCCCCTTCGGGTCGCGCGTCCGCTACATCCATCAGCACCCGGACGGGACGATACTGGTCTGGGGCGACGACCATCGCCTGACCTTCCTGCGCGCGCGCGACCTTGGGGCGACCCAGCAGCTGATCGCGGCGCATTTCGACGGCGCGCCCTACGGCGCGGCGGAGGCGGCGCGGGTCAGGAACGCGATCACCACCTGCATCGAGTGCCACTCGCTGGAGCCGGGCAACAACAACGGCGCGCCGAGCCTCGCGGCGGTCTTCGGCGCGGACATCGCCAGCGGCGACTACGACGGCTATTCCAGCGCGCTGGCCTCGGTCGGGGGCGAATGGACCAGCGACAAACTGCTCGCCTTCATCGACGAGCCTGCGGCCTTCGCGCCCGGCACGACGATGCCCGATCCCGGCATCAGCGACCCCTTCGTGGCCGAGGAGGTCGTCGGCTTCCTCGAGGCGCTCAAGGGCCCGCCGCCGGACTGAGGCGTCCGCCTCAGCCGAAGAGCTCGAGAAAGCGGCCGATGCAGCGGCGGAACCCGGCCTCGAAGTCGCCGTCGCCGGGGTGGTAGACGCTCTCGAAGGAGATCACGCCGTCGTAGCCGTCGGCGCGCAGCGCCGCGGCGATCGGGGCGAACATCGGTGCGAGCTGGCCCTCGCCCATGGGGCGCACCTCCAGGGTGGCGCGCGGCGTGTCGACCTGCACGTCCTTGATGTGGACATGGCCGAGATAGCCGCCGGCGAGCGCGGCGTAACCGTCCGGCCAGGCCGCCTCGTGGCACCAGCAGTTGTTGGCCGGGTCCCAGAGCGCCTTCAGCGTGTCCCCGGCCCCGAGATCGTCGATCAGCCGCCGCGCGGTCCAGCTGGAGTTGACCATCGTCCCGTTGCCGGTCTCCACCACGAGCGTCATCCCCTCGGCGCGGGCCAACTCCACCGCCGGCGCAATCAGCGAGAGCTGCGCGTCCCAGGCGCCCCTGGCGACGTTCCACTTCTCCGCGCCGTGGCTGCCCCAGAGGATCATCTCCTTCTTGCCGGTCATGATCCGCACCCGCGGGCAATCAAGCTCCTGGGCCATGCCGATGCAGCGGCGCAGCGCCTCCATGTGGCGGGTGTGCTCCGCGTCGCCGGGCCGAGAATGGGCCATGATCATGCCGGCGAAGAGGTGGCGCGAAATGCAGGAGACCGTCTTGCCGTGCGCGTCGATCAGGCGGCGGACCTCCGCGCGCGCGCCGGCGTCGAGGTCGCCGACCTCCGTGTCGCCGACGAACTGCAGTTCGGCGTGCTCGAGGCCGAACTCGTCCATGACCCTGAGCGCATGGGCGAGGTCGCGGCTGATCCCGTCGGTGATGACCCCGAGCTTCACTGGCCGCGCTCCAGCCCGGCGCCCACGATCTCCTCGAGCACCCGCGTCACCACCCAGTTGTCGCCCTGCGGGTAGCGGGTCCGGCCCGCCTCGAAGAGGTTCATCGCCGTGGAGGCGGTGAAGAGCGGCACGCCAAGTTCTCGGGCGAGATCCATCACGATGGTCAGATCCTTGTGCATGGTGTCGATGCGGCTGCCGGTGCCCTCGAACCGGCGCTCGACGATGTTGGAGAGCGCGGTGTTGGCGACGCCGCAGCCCGCCCCGGAGGTAGCGATCACCCGCTGGAGCACCTCGCCCGGGACTCCGGCCTTGGCCGCCAGCACCGAGGCCTCGAAGGTGGCGGCGAAGATCGAGCCGATCAGCGACTGTAGGCAGGCCTTCACCGTCTGGCCGTCGCCGGGTCGGGATCCGACCCTGTGGATGGTGGCCGAGACCGCCTCCATCGGCCCGCGCGCGCGCGCGAGGGCTGCGTCCGAGCCGGCGGCCATCATCGTCAGGGTTCCGCCCTGCGCGCCGGGGAAGCCGCCGCTGACCGGCGTGTCGATCATCCCGATCGGCCCGCCCTCGAGCGCGGCGCCGATCGCGCGGGCCTCCGCCGGCCGCACGGTGGCGGTCAGCAGCGCGAGCCCGCCCTCCGGCATCGCGCCGCGCAGCCCGCCGCTCCCGTCGGTTCCGAGGATCACCTCGGCCGCCTGGGTTCCGTTGAGCACCATCACGAACACCGCCTCCGCGCCGGCGCCGGCGTCCGGTGCGGAGGCCGCCGGAACGCCGCCCATCGCCGCAAAGGCGTCCATGCGCGTTGCGGCCAGGTCGTAGCCGCGCACCTCGTAGCCGGCGGCGATGAGGTTCTTCGCCAGCCCCGAGCCCATGTCGCCGAGCCCGACGACGCCGATCACGCCCATGGGTCCCTCCTCCCTCATTTCTTGCGGCCAGTCTCGCCGCATCCCCGTCGCGGCGCCAGCGCTTTCGGCCGCTGGACCGATGGCTGGGGGACGCGCTAGGCTGACCGCGCGAGCGCAGCGGAGGCCGGGCGCATGGGACGGATCAGAACATGGGCAGGATGCGCCCTGCTCGTGGTGGCGGGGTCGGCGATGGCGGAGGGCCTTGCAGGCAGCGAGTGGGCGCCGGTGGAGATCGCCGGCGCGCCGGTCCCCGAGGACGCCGGTGCCTTCGTGCAGTTCGGCGGCGAGGGCCGGGCCTCGGGCATGTCCGGCTGCAACCGCTTCACCGGCGCCTTTGCGGCGGACGACGACGGCGGCTTCGCGCTTGGGCCGCTCGCCCTGACGCGACGCGCCTGTCCGCCGCCGCAGATGGAACTCGAGACCAGGTTCGTCGCGACGCTCGAGGCGGCGCGCGGCTACCTGCGCGAGGGCGCCGCGATGACGCTGACCGACGCGGACGGCGCGACCGTCGCGCGCTTCCGGCAGACTGACTGGGACTGACCCCCGGTCGGGATCAGGCGGTCCGCGCCTCCGCCCCGATCTCCTGCGCGTCCTCGACCTCGGAAGTGGCCGCAGCGTCCGCGGCGTCGGTCCGGGTGTCCTCGAGCGCGCCGACGATAAGCGGCAGCATGGCGGACTGGGCGAGGCCGGAGCTCTGCGCGTGCGGCGGGGTCTTCCAGGTCAGGGTGTCGAAGGCGTTGCAGTTGCTGCACACCGGCTCCCAGCCGTCGTGAACGTCGTTGCAGGCGGTGCAGACCCACTGCGGACCGCGCGAGGCGCTCAGCGACTTCGCAAGCCAGCCGCGGACCACCGATTCCGGAGCGCCCTGGCCGCGTTCGATCGCCGCCATGATCGCGAGGCTGCGGGTCGTGGGCTCGGATTCCGCCAGCCCGCCGAGCGCCTTGCGCGCGCCCGGGAAGTCCTCGTCGGCCAGCGCGAGCTCGGCCAGGAGCAGCTTGCTCTCGGGATCGTCCGGCTTGGCCGCGGTCAGTGTCTCGAAGCGGACCCGCCGCGCCGCGGGCGTCTCGTCGGGCTGGATCTTGGCGAAGGCCGCTGCGAGGTCGGGATGCGGGTTCGCCGCCCAGCAGGTCGTCAGGGTCCTGACCGCCTTGCGCTTGGCGTTCCCGTCGAGATGGGCCTCCGCCGCCATGACCGCGGCGGGGATCAGCGTCGGGGCGAGCTTGTTGGCCTGCAGCGAGGCCTCCCGGGCCCGCGACGGGTTGTCGTCGGCGTAGGCCTGGCGGGCGTCGGCGAGCGAGAGCACCGCGTCGCGGCGCGCGCCCACGTCCCGGGGCAAGAGCCTCGCGTTGATCGAGGCGTTGAGCGTCTGCCGCGCCCCGGCCCAATCCTCCTTCTTGGTCTGCAGCTCGAAGAGCGTGCGCAGGACGCGCTCGTTGGAGGGGCGCAGCGCGCTGGCCTTGCGCGCCAGCGCCAGCGCCGTGTCGGTGTCGCCGGCGGCCAGCCGCTGCTCCATGAGCCCCTTGATGCCGACGAACCGCGTGCGGTCCTCTGCCAGCATCTGCTTGTAGATCGAGGTGGCCTTGTCGGCGTCGCCGCTGAGTTCGTGGGCCTGCGCGCTCACCAGCCGGGTGATCTCGGGCCGGTCGAGCAGTTTCTCGGCCTTGGCGGTCTGCCTGACCGCGGCCTTGGGATCGCCCGCCGCGATCGCGACCATGCCGTCGGAGAGCGCGTTGAAGCCGCGGCGCTCGCGGTTGCGGTTGAAATAGCGGCTGATCGCCGTCTCGTCGCCCATCAGGAAGTGGAAGACCGCGAGGATCAGTCCGGCGAGCTTGAGGATCAGCCAGGCCGCGGCGAGCAGCGCCACGATCGCCAGCACGAAGCCGATCGGCGTCAGCTCGTAGCGCCGGTCGCCGAACTCGATCTGGATGCCGCCGGGGGTCTCGAGGATGTAGGTGACGCCGAAGGCGAGCGCGACCGCGATGGCGAGGAAAAGGAATATCTTGATCAGGGACCAGAGCATGTGCGCCTCGCGATCAGTTCGTGGCCGAGATTTCGGCTGTCAGTTCGGAGAGCGCCTGCTCGGCGGCGAGCCGGTCGCGCGCGGCGTCGAGCCAGCCCGCCATGGCGGCTGCCGCTTCGGCGGGCAACGCCTCGCTTTCGGCCAGCGCCGTGGCGAGGTCGTCCTCGCCGAGGCGCGCCTCCATGCGCGACAGCACCGCGTCCGCGTCCGAGCCTTCCTTGGGGCTGAGCGACCGGCTGGCGACCTGGGCGCGCAGGAATGCGGTCGTGCGGGCCATGACGTTCTCGTCTGCGGTGGTTATGATCGAGGCTTGGATCGCGTCATGGGCGGCGTCCGGGAACTCGACGCGAAGCCGGTTGATCGTCGGCACGCCGGCCTCGGCCACCGCGGCGAGGGGCTCCGGCACGGGGATCTGTCCCGCATCGACCAATGGCTGCAGCGCGTCCGCGAACGGCTCCCCGGCGGCGAGCGCGGCGCGCACGCCCGCCAGATCGGCCTCGGCGGAGGCGATGGTCACCTCGGTGGCGGCCTTCGCCTCGACCTCGGCCACGCGGGCCTGGGCGGTCTCGATCTGGCGTTCTGCCTTGGCGTCGACGGCGTCGATTCGGGCCATCAGCTCGGCGACCTTGCCCGACTGGGCGCCCAGTTCGGCGCGCAGGCCGTCGAGTTCGGCCCGGTACAGGTCGATCTGCTCGCCGGTCTGTTCGGAGAGCGCGCTCGTCGCTGCGGCGCCGCCGGAGAACTGGTCCTTGATCGAGGCCAGTTCGGCGCGCTGCCCGTCGACGGCGGTCTCGATCTGAGACAGGCGCTGGCCGATCCGGGCGGGGTCGATCTGGTTGAGGCGCTCGTCGAGCGCCGCGATCTCGGCCTCGAGATCGGCTCGGGCCGTCGCTATGGCGGCGCTGACCGCGCTGTCGACGCGAGCGGCGACGTCCTCGGGCGGCTGGATCTCCGCGAAGCGCGCGGTGACCTGCGATAGGTCCGTGTCGAGCCGCGATTCGAGCGCCGCGATCCGCTCGTCGGATTCAGCCGCCCCGGGGGTCAGCCACTCCGCGACGCCCGACATGCCGGAGGGCAGCATCGGCGCGATCCTCGGGGCCGCCCAGAGGCCGAGTCCCGCCCCGGCCAGAAGCAGCAGCAGGAAGGTGAGCGCGCGCGACGCGAAGGAGGGCCCATGCTCCTCCTCGATGTGCTCCTCGGCCTCGGTCTCGTCACGCCTGGCCGCAGCTGCGAGCGGCGCGGCCGCCGCGGGCTCGGCGACCGGCTCGGCCGGGTCCGGGTCAGTCGCGGTCCAGTCGGACGCCGCGGCCGCATCCCGGTCCGCCGATTCCAGTTCGTCCGCGCTCTGCGCGTCTGTCGCCGTCTCGTCGCGCCGTTCGCCGTCATGGCCGTCGTCCGCGACGGCCTCCGGTGCGTCCCGGCCGCCGGACTCTTCTCGGCCCTCGCGCGCGTCGCTGTCCTGCCACGGCGCGGCCTCGCGACCGTCCTCCCCGTCGGACGGCGCGCGATTCTCGTCCGTCGGATCGGTCTTTTCGTTCGACATGCTGCTGTGTCCCCGTCCGCGCCCGCGGCGCGCCCCTCGTCACTCGGTGGATCGTCGGGTCGGATACTAGGACAAGGATTTTCTTGGAACAAGCCATTGCCGGGCCGTCCGCGGTGGCTTCGCGCGCCGGTCTGCTCAGAGCCCGGTCAGCGCCTCGATCAACGCCGCCCGGGTCGGTGCCTCGGCGATGCGCCGCCGGCCGAAGCCAAGCCCGGCGACCGCCGCGTCCGCCGCCGCCCCGAGCGAGACCGCCGCCGCCCGCCCCAGATCCCATCGCGACGCCGCGGCGGCTTTCGCGAAGAGCGCCGCCGAACGCGGCGAGAACAGCGCCACCGCGTCGACGCCGCCGCCCGCGAGCGCCGCCGCCGCCGCCGCGGGCATCGGGATCGTGGCCTGTTCGTAGATCTCCGCGCTGCGTGCGTCGAAGCCCGCCGCGCGCAGGCGCCCGACCAGGTCGCCCGCCGCCCGGCGGCCGCGCACATGCACCAGCGCGCCCCCCTCCGGGTCCAGCCGCGCCGCGGCGAGCGCCGCGAGCGCGTCCACGTCGCCGTCGGCGGAGAGAGCGCCGAATCCCGCGTCGCGGGCGGTTTCGGCCGTGGTCTCGCCGACGCAGAGCGCAGGCAGGTCGCGCCGCGGGCTGCGCGCGGCGAACTGGGTGACGCCGTTGGCGGAGGTGAAGAGCAGCGCCTGGGCGCCGGCAAGATCGACCGCGCCCGCGACCGGCGTGATGCGCATCAGCGGCGCGAAGAGACAGCGGTAGCGCCCCGGCAGACGAGCTTCGAGCGCCGCCGCGAAGTCCTTTCCCTGCTCGGCCGGGCGGGTGAGAAGCAGGGTGCGGCGCGGCAGCGTGTCGGACAGGACGGGCCCTCCTCGGGCGGGGCGCGGCGTTGCGCGGGAGGCGCGCAGGTGTTACCTGCCGCGCGCGCCGGGCGCAATCGCGGACCCCCGCGCCGGTACCGGCGGTACGCGGGCGGATGGAGCGCCGGGGATGCGCGAACTCCTTGTTCTGGGGCTCGAGAGCAGCTGCGACGACACCGCGGCGGCGGTGGTGCGCGCGCGTCCCGGAACGCCTGTCGGCGACATCCTGTCCTCGGAGGTGATCGGCCAGACGGCGCTGCACGCGCCCTTCGGCGGCGTCGTGCCCGAGATCGCTGCGCGCGCCCATGTCGAGCGGCTTGATGTGGTGACTGCGGCCGCGCTTCGCGCCGCCGGGATCGGGCTCGACGCCATCGACGCGGTGGCGGTGACCGCGGGGCCCGGACTGATCGGCGGCCTGGTGTCGGGCGTGATGTTCGCCAAGGGCGTGGCGGCCGGGCGGGGCCTGCCGCTCTGGGGCGTCAACCACCTGGCGGGCCACGCGCTGACCCCGCGGCTGATCGCGCCGACGCCCTTTCCCTACCTGATGCTGCTGGTCTCCGGCGGGCACTGCCAGTTTCTCGCCGTCGAGGGGCCGGACCGCTTCGTGCGGCTGGGCGGCACCATCGACGACGCGCCGGGCGAGGCCTTCGACAAGATCGCCCGTCTGCTCGGCCTGCCGCAGCCCGGGGGTCCGGTCGTCGAGGCCGAGGCGCGGGCGGGCGACCCCGCGCGCTTCGCCTTCCCGCGGCCGCTGCTCGACCGGGATGGGTGCGACCTGTCCTTCTCGGGGCTCAAGACCGCGGTGCGTCGCGCCCGCGACAGGCTCGTCGAGGCGCAGGGTGGCCTGACCCGCGCCGACCGCGCCGATCTCTGCGCGGGCTTTCAGGCCGCGGTCGTCGAGACGCTGGCCGAGAAGACCCGCCGGGCGGCCGCGCTCTTCGCCGCCCGCGGCGGCCCGGGCGGGGTACTTGCGGTCGCCGGGGGGGTCGCGGCGAACGGCGCGATCCGGGTGGCGCTCGAGGCCGTGGCCGCCGAGGCGGGGCTTGGTTGGTCGGCGCCGCCGCTGGCGCTGTGCACCGACAACGGCGCGATCATCGCCTGGGCGGCGGCCGAGCGCATGGCGGTCGCGGCGCCGGACGATCTTGCGCTCGCCGCCCGACCGCGCTGGCCGCTCGACGCCGACGCAGCCCCGCTGCTCGGCGGCGGGCGCAAGGGGGCGAAGGGATGATCGGCGTCGTCGGGGCGGGGGCCTTCGGCACGGCGCTGGCCATCGCGCAGGCCGCCGCGGGCCGCGAGGTGCGCCTCTGGGGCCGCGACGCCGCAGCGATGGCGCGTATGGAGGCCGCGCGCGAGAACGCCGCCCGGCTGCCCGGCGCGTCGCTGCCCGAGGGACTCGCCTGCGTCGCCGACTTCGCCGCGATGGCGCCCTGCGCGGTGCTGCTGCTGGCGCTGCCGGCGCAGGCGACGGCGGGCTTTCTTGGAGCCCACGGACCGGCGCTTCCCCCCGCCGCGCCGCGGGTGCTCTGCGCCAAGGGAGTGGGCGCCGAGCGCCACCGGCTCCAGAGCGAGATCGTCGCCGACATCGCGCCCGGCGCACCGCTCGCCGTGCTGACCGGACCGGGCTTCGCCTGCGAGATCGCCCGCGGCCTGCCGACCGCGCTGACGCTCGCCTGCGCCGACGTGGAACTGGGGCGCGCGCTCCAGCGCCGGCTGGCGACGCCGCGGCTGCGGCTTTATCTCAGCGACGACGTTGTCGGGGCCCAGCTCGGCGGGGCGCTCAAGAACGTCGTGGCCATCGCCTGCGGCATGGTCGACGGCGCGCGTCTGGGCCATTCGGCGCAGGCGGCGCTGATGACCCGGGGTTTCGCCGAGATGGCCCGGCTCGCCGCGGCCATGGGCGCGCGTCCCGAGACGCTGACCGGGCTCTCGGGGCTGGGCGATCTCTCGCTCACCTGCACCTCGCCGCAGTCGCGCAACTTCGCGGCCGGGCGCGCCATCGGCTCGGGCGCGGCGATTCCCGGCGGCACCGTCGAGGGGGTTGCGACGGCGCGCGCGGCCTGCCAGCTTGCCTTCGATCATGGAGTGGAGACACCGGTGGCGGCCGCGGTGGCGGACGTGCTCGACGGCGCCATGACGCTCAACGAGGCGATGGACGCGCTGCTGTCCCGCCCGCTCAGGGAGGAATGACATGCTCTACGCGGTGATCTGCGACGATGCGCCCGGCAAGGCGCAGGTGCGCGAGGACGAACGCCCCGCCCACCGGGCCTATCTGGCCGAGACCGGCGTGGTGCGACAGGCCGGCCCCTTCCTGAACGCGACGGGCGAGATGTGCGGCTCGCTGATCCTGATCGAGGTCGAGGACCAGGCCGCCGCCGACGCCTGGGCGGCGGGCGACCCCTACGCCAGGGCCGGGCTCTTCGCGCAGGTGGCGGTGCGGCCGTGGAAGCGGCTCATCGGCTAGGATTCGCGTTCTACCGCATCCGATAGGTCGAGAGGATTCCACTGGCGTAGGCGTCGAAGTTCGCGGCGTGCCCTTGCCCCTCGGAGGTTTGCGCCAGGTCGGCGACCGAGGCGATCATCGTCCACACGCCTTCGGGCCCCGCAACCGCGCAATACAATCCCTTTTCCCGGACGCTCCAGCCGCTTTCCTTGTCCGCGTGAGTCTGATCCATCCCGTAGGCCTTGCAGGCGCTCATGCCCTTGGGCAGGCGGGCGGACGGGACCGAGGCCGCGGTGACGTTTCTGGTCTTGCTTCCCTCAAGGCTCGACTTGACGAAGTTGTCAAAGCCATCGTTCACGACGAGCGCGATCGCGGTGGCATAGTCTGGGGTGACCCCCGGCCTCCGCGTCAGTTCCAGCCACTCGTCGAGCCTTACGAAGACGGCGGATCCCCGCTCGCGGCTGATCATGCACCGAATCGAGCCCTCCGATAGGCCGTCGCCCTCGATGATCCTGCAGCCCTTCGGCGCACTGATCGCAGTCTGGCGGAACGCGAAGGTCCAAGTTCCGGTCTCCGCCATGGCTGGACCAGGGACTGCTGCGATGGCGCTTGTTGAGGTCTCGTTCTCGCCAACGGTCTGGGCCGCGCAGGCGCACAGGGAAAGAAGAAGCAAGCTCCCTCCCAGCCTCGACAGGCGCCTGTTCGATGCCATCGCCCCCTCCCGACAGAATGCGCAAAACATCTTCATCTTAGAATTTGAAATGCAACGGACCTTGATCTGAATTAATGTGTGTCCCGGCTTGCTAGAGCCGTGACGCGCGCGCAGGTTGCCAATCGCAAACAGCGATCGCATGAGGATCGCGAGCAACTTAAGGGAGCGCCGCGATGAACTACTGGCTCTTCAAGTCCGAGGCCTCGACCTGGAGCTGGGACCAGCAGGTCGCCAGGGGAGACGCCGGCGAGCACTGGGACGGCGTGCGCAACTACCAGGCGCGCAACAACATGCGGGCGATGACGGTAGGCGATCTCGGATTCTTCTATCACTCCCAGAAGGAGCGCGCGGTGGTGGGCGTGGTCGAGGTGATCGCCGAGTCGCGTCCCGACCCCACCACCGACGACGAGCGCTGGGACTGCGTCGACATCCGAGCGGTCGCGCCGTTCCCGACGCCGGTCACGCTCGAGATGTGCAAGGCCGACCCGCGTCTGTCCGACATGGTGCTGGTCAACAACACGCGCCTCTCGGTCCAGCCGGTGACAGCCGAGGAATGGAGGGTCGTCTGCGAGCTTGGCGGCTACCCGACCTGAGCGTCACGCCCCGGCGCAGTTGCCGGATCAGGGGTCTTCCAGCCCGAGCAGGAGCGGCGGCATCACGGTGATCGTCGGCTGCCTCGGAAGGTCGCGGAGCGACACCTCGATGAAGGGTTCTGGGCGTACGTCGACGCGGAACTGACCCTCCATGCCGGCGACGAACGTCTGAAGCGAGCCGGTCGAAAACCAGTGCATCGGGATCACGATCGCCGACCGCACATGCTTGAGGACGGCGATCATGTCCGGCAGGGGCAGGGTCAGGCCGCCGTCCACCGGGGCCATCACCACGTCGAGACGCCCGATCGCGGCGTACTGCTCGGGCGTCGGCACGTGGTGCAGATGGCCCAGGTGCCCGATGCAGAGCCCTGCGGCCTCGAACACGAAGATCGAGTTGCCGTCCGCTTCCGGCGGGCCGCCGAAGCGGCCGCGAATGCTGGTGGGCACGTTGCGCACCAGCATCTCGCCGAGGTCGAGATGGTGTGCGATCGGCCCGTCGCCCGCGTCGTTCCAGCCCGGAAGCACATGAGGGATGCGCGGGTCCGGACTGGCCGTCCAGTGGGTGCCGTGGGCGTGGTTCATGGTCACCACGTCGGGCACGAAGTCCGCGGGCCCGATGAAGCCGCTGTAGTCGGTCACCGCCGACAGCCCCCCGGGCGTCTGGATCAGGAACATCGCGTGGTCGATGTAGCTGATGCGCACGGTGTCGGGGGGCGGCGCCGAGCGGTAGTCGACCGCAAGTGGCGGCTCGGCCAGGACCACCGGGATCGCCTCGAGCCCGGGCGTGTTCTCCACGAAGGCGATGCAGTGCGAGGGCGGCCGCTCGGCCGGCGTTTCCTGGGCGAGGGCCGCGCCGCCGATCAGGGCGGCGACGGCGGCGAGGCGGAACGGGGCGTGTCGCATCGGTCGGGGCTCCTCACCAGTCTCCTGCGGGGAAGTAGCGCGCTCCGCGCCGGCGACAAAGGGACGGAGCGCGGACCGGCGTCGCGCCGGGCGGCGCTCAGAGCAGCGGCGCGAACAGCCGGGCGACCGGCGCGCCGACGCGCTTGCGCCAGTTCTGTTCGGCCAGCGGCGTCTCGAGAAGCCAGCTCTCCGCGAAGTCCGCCTCGAGCATCGCCGCGGTCCGGTCGGCGATCTCGGCGTCGAAAAACAGCGCGGTCACCTCGAAGTTCAGCCGGCAGGATCGGTTGTCGAGATTGAGCGTGCCAATCGAGGCGATGGCGCGATCCACCACAAGCGTCTTCTGGTGCAGGAAGCCGCCGCTGTAGCGCCAGACCTGCACGCCGGCGGCGCGCACCTCGTCGAAATAGGCGAAGGCCGCGTACCAGGGCGTCTTGTGGTCGGCGATCGCCGGCGTCAGCAAGCGCACGTCCACGCCACGCAGCGCCGCGAGCTTGAGCGCGGTCAGGATGTCGATGTCGGGCACGAAATAGGGGCTGGCGATCCAGAGCCGCTCGCGCGCCGCCTCGATGGCGTTGACGAAATAGAGCGTGCCGGTCTCGAAGGCGTCTCCGGGCCCGGTCGCGAGGATCAGCGCGTCGCGGTCCTTGGGGTCGCGTCCGGGCCGCCAGTTGAGTTCGTCCGCGAGGATCTTCCGGCTGGCCCAGTACCAGTCCTCGCCGAAGACGAGCTGGAGCTGCGCCACGATCGGGCCGGTGATGCGGCAGTGGGTGTCGCGCCAGCGGCCGTACTTGGGGTCGCGACCCAGGTATTCGTCGCCGACGTTGAACCCACCCACGAAGCCGGTGATCCCGTCGACGATGACGATCTTGCGGTGGTTGCGGAAGTTGATCTGCAGCCGGTTTGTGCGGGCGCGCATGGCGTGCACGTCGCGGATGTCGACGCCCGCCACCTGCAAATCCTCGATGTAGCGCTTGGGCAGGCTGGCGCAGCCGATCGCGTCGTAGAGCATGCGCACCGAAACGCCGGCGTGGGACTTGGCGATCAGCCGGTCCTTGAGCGCACGCCCGAGCTGGTCGTCGCGCAGGATGTAGAACTGCACGAGCACGTACCTCTCCGCCGCGTCGATGGCGGCGAAGATCGCGGCGAACGTCGCCTCGCCGTCGATCAGCAATTCCACTCCGTTGCCGGAGGTCGCGTGCACGTCGCCGATGCGCTCGAAGACCCGGGTATGGGCTTCGCCCGCCTTGGGTCCGGCGGCGGGACGCGCGCCCGGCCCCAGAAGCCTCTGGACCGCCTCGGCGCTGTCCCTGCGGGCGTTGACGTATCCCACGAAGCGGAAATGGCCGAACACAAGGTAAAGCGGCACGGCGAAGTAGGGCGCCGCGATGAGAAACACCACCCAGCCGATCGAGCCCTGGGCGGTGCGCGCCGAGGCGACCGCGCGGAACGCCAGCACGATCGCCACGATCTCGAGGCCGATGAAGAGAAGGACGAAAATGCCCGTGACCATGCGAGCGAGCTATATCTGCGCCCGTGCGTCGCCGGCAAGGCGCGGTTGCGACGGCGGGTTCAGCTGCGCAGCGACTTCACCGCCGCCCAGGCCGGCGCGAGCGCGAGGCTGGTGACCGGGATCATCGCCGCGCCTGCGGCCAGGCCGAAGACCGCCGAGCCCAGCGCGCCGGCGAGCCATTGCGCGAAGCCCGAAAGCGCCGCGGGCGCGGCGGCGCCGGCCGCGACGGCGATCTCGTGTATGAGATGCTCCGGCCCGCTCAGCCCGAAACTCGCCAGGCCATGCACAAGGATGCCTCCGCCGACCCAGAGCATCGCGGCCGTGCCGATCGTGGTGAGCCCCTTCAGAAAGGACGGCATGAACCTCACCAGCCCGCGGCCAAAGGCGCGCACGAACCCGCCCAGCGGCCCGCCCATGTCGGTGGCCGCGAGCGCGACGCCGGCGTCGTCGGCCTTCACGATCAGCGCCACCGCGCCGTAGACTCCGAGCGTGATGCCGACGCCGACCAGCGCCAGCACGATCGCCTGCATCACGAGCGGGGAGTCGGGCACTGTCGAGAGCGCGATCGCCATGATCTCCGCCGACAGGATGAAGTCGGTCTTGATCGCGCTCGACACCTTCTGGTTCTCGAGCGCGACCGGGTCCTTGGGCGCGACGCCCACGTGTTCCTCGTGGGCGTGCGCCTTGTGCGGTACCAGGAGTTCGTAGATCTTTTCCGCGCCCTCGTAACTGAGGTAGAGCCCCCCGACCATCAGGAGCGGGGTGATGGCCCAGGGCGCGAAGAGGCTGAGGAGCAGCGCCGCGGGAAGCAGATAGAGCAGCTTGTTCTTCAGCGACCCCTTGGCGATCTTGGCGATGATCGGCACTTCGCGGGCCGCGGCGAAGCCGACCACGTAGCGCGGCGTGACAGCGGCGTCGTCGATCACCAGGCCCGCCGACTTCGCTCCGGCCTTCGCGGCCTGTCCGGCGATGTCGTCGACCGAGGCCGCCGCGACCTTGGCGATGCCCGCCACGTCGTCGAGAAGCGCGATCAGTCCCGTGCTCAAGTCCGGTCTCCTTCAGGCCGCGGGCCGCCGAACCGGGCCGCAGCGGTGGACTATAGCCGGATCGGTCGCGGACGCCAGTTCAGGCCGGTTGGGACCGCCAGAAGGGCCGCCGCGCGCACGGAAATCGGGAGGTCTCCCCCCTCAAGGAGCCCTCCCGATCCCGCGCGCGGGTCCAGACCCCCAATCATGCGGGCTTTCCGGGCGGGCGCGGAACGCTCGGACCCCACACCCGTGCGGTCCCGCATCATGCCGTCGTGTCGGAAAGCTCGCAGACCCGCGCCGTCCCTGGTCGCGCGCTGGCGCCGGGGTGCAACCTCGGAATGTCCTGGAGAGCGATGGAGGAAGTGGGCGGTTCTGCCCAAGCCATCGATGGGTCATGGATAGCGCAGAAACGGCGTCGTGGTCAATCTGCAAGTCTCTAAAGATCAATGATAAAAATGGGTTAAGGCGAGGGGATTTAACCGAGTGATGTGCGTAACGCGGGACGAAGCCGTCATTCGACCAATACCGTCAGATGACCGCCTCGAGCCTATTCCGTTGAAAAACGATTGTTGCAACGTGGCGTAGTCGCTGATTCAATTCGCCAGATCGGGGAGGGTTTTGCGATGATGGGGTCACGGCAAGAGGCGGTGGATTCCAACGCGAAGCGCAACGCATCAAGCGAACCTGATTTCGAGGTCCCTGCCAAGCTCTGACATGAAGGCTTCGACGGGTGATCGGTAGGCGAGGCATTTGCGCAGGGTGAGGTTGATGGTCATGGCGATCTCCTGGATGTCCTGCTCGCTGATCTCGTCGAGATCGGCGCCGCGTGGGAGCCATCGCCGGATCCGCCCGTTGGCGTTCTCGACCCCGCCCTTCTGCCAGCTCGCGTAGGCGTCGCAGAAGTAGGTCGTTGCGCTCAGCATCCCGCGCAGCAGCATGTGGCGAGCGAAGCAGGTGTCGTTGTCGAAGGTGACCGAGCCGCGCATCCTCGGGTCGAGGCGCCGGAAGGTGGCCATCATCGCAGCGACCGTCTCTGCCGCGGTCTTTCCCGCCAGGCGCGACAGCAGCGTGATCCTGGTCTTGCGCTCGTGCAACACCAGGACCGGACGGGACCGTTTGCAGATCACCAGATCAGCTTCCCAGTGCCCCACCGTCTCGCGGGCGTCAGCGTCGCCTGATCGCTGCGAAATATGGGCCTTCTCGGCGATCGTGTCGCGAGACGCCCGAGCGTGGCGCTTCCTGCGGCGGGCATGCCGGCGGGTCAGGAAGCGCCACAGCCGTTCCGCCTTCTGGCCGGCACGGTAGACCCAGCCGTAGATCGTCTCCGCGCAGACGGCGCGCAGGCCGGTCTCGATCCCGAGCCGCAGCCGCCCTGCGACCTGCTCCGGCGTCCAGCCTTCGGCCAGCCGGTCCGTGACGTAGGTCGCGAGCTTCGCGTCCGTCTCCAGGGTTGCCCGGCGCTCACGGCGCAGCAGGTACGACCCGTCCGCCACGTGCGGCCGATACGCCCCGCTGTCGAGCGCGTTCCGCCTGAGCTCGCGCGAGATGGTCGACGCCGCCCGCCCGAGCGCCCTGGCGATCGCTCGAAGCGACAGATCGGCCGCCTTCAGATCGGCGATCCGATCACGCTCCTCAGCCGTGAGGCGGCAATATCCTGACATGGCGACACCGTTCTCCGTTTCGAGACAGACGGATACATCATCCGCCCGCGGTGTTGCGCTTCACGATGGAACTCACCGGCGCAGGGCGCTTTGTTCTATGACTTCCGTCTCGACGACCATGTCCCTGCGGACCATCTGCTTCGGTCCATTGACCGTTTTGTCGATCTCTCGCCGGTTCGCGCGCATCTGACGCGTTAGCGTCCGAGTTCGTGGTGGAATTTCGCGCCGCGTCGGCGGTGTGATCCGGGGTAGCCATCGAGGGCGTCGGCTATGGTGGTGTTTGCGGACTTCAACCACGGGCCGATGGAGACCCCGATGACCGAGACCACCTTGCCGCTGATCGAGTTGCTGCAAAAGCAGGATGACGGGGATTTCCTGCGCTCCGTCGCCGAGGCGGTGCTACAGCTCTTGATGGAGCATGACGTCGAGGGCCTTGTCGGCGCCGCCCGCTACGAGCGCGGCGGCGGCCGCCAGACCTGGCGCAACGGCTATCGTGACCGCGAGCTGAAGACGCGCCTCGGCGCGCTGAACCTGCGGGTCCCGAAACTGCGGCAGGGCTCGTACTTCCCGGGCTTCCTCGAGCCGCGCCGGACGTCGGAGAAGGCGCTGGTGGCGGTGATCCAGGAAGCGTGGATCGGCGGCGTGTCCACCCGCCGCGTCGACGACTTGGTGCAGGCCATGGGGCTCTCCGGCATCTCCAAGAGCACCGTCTCGAAGCTGTGCAAGGACATCGACGACCGTGTCCGGGAGTTCCTCGACCGGCCGATCGCCGGCGACTGGCCCTACCTCTGGCTCGACGCGACCTACCTCAAGGTGCGCCAGGGCGGGAGGATCGTCTCCGTCGCCGCCATAATCGCCATGGCGGTCGACACCGACGGCCGGCGCGAGATCATCGGCTTGTGCGTCGGTCCGTCCGAGGCGGAGACCTTCTGGACCGAGTTCCTGCGCAGCCTGAAGAGCCGTGGGCTGGAGGGCGTGAAGCTGGTGATCTCCGACGCGCACACCGGCCTCAAGGCCGCGATCGCGCGGGTCTTCGAGGCGACGTGGCAAAGATGCCGCGTTCACTGGATCAGGAACGCGCTCGCCCATGTGCCCAAGGGCCAGCATACCGTCGTCGCCGCCGCGATCCGCCAGGCCTTCAACCAGCCCGACAAGAAGACCGCCGTCGAGACCTGGCGCCATGTCGCCGACCAACTCCGCGCCCGCTGGCCCAAACTCGCCGACCTGATGGATGGGAGCGAGGCCGACGTGCTCGCCTACATGAGCTTCCCGGCGCAGCACCGCACCAAGCTGCACAGCACCAACCCGCTCGAGCGCCTCAACAAGGAGGTCAAGCGCCGCGCCGACGTCGTCGGGATCTTCCCGAACGAGGACTTCATCGTCCGCCTGATCGGCGCGGTCCTGTTCGAGCAGAATGACGAATGGCAGAGCCAGCACCGCTACATGCAGGTCGAGGCCTTCGCCCAGATCGACGCCGCTGAGAGCGACCCGCTTCTCAGCATTACAACGCAGGCAGCCTGACCGATGCTCTCAGTGGGCTACACCGGAAACTCCACCACCTTGACGGACGTGACCTCTGACGCCGTTCTACAGTTCCATCGGTCGACCGTCGGTGGATCCGGAGCTGATGATCCGCATGTTGCTCCTGGGGTATGTCCACGGCATTCGATCCGAACGGCGCTTGTGCGAAGAGGTTCATCTCAACCTGGCCTATCGATGGTTTTGCAGGCTCGATCTGACGGATCGGGTGCCGGACCACTCGACTTTCTCCAAGAACCGTCACGGCCGGTTCCGCGACAGCGATCTGCTGCGGATCGTGTTCGAGGACGTTGTTGCGCGATGCATCCGGGAGGGCGTGGTCGGCGGTGAACGCTTTGCCGTGGATGCCAGTCTGATCGAGGCGGACGCCAACAAAAAGAACTCCACGGCCAAGGAAGACTGGAACCCGGACGCGATCGATCCCGATGACGCGCCCCGCGCCGTGCGGGACTACCTGGCCACGCTCGACGACGCCGCGTTCGGGGCGGCCACCGAGGTCGCGCCGAAGTTCACCTCCCATTCCGACCCCGCCAGCCAGTGGACGGCCGCCCGTCATGGCCCGGCATTCTTCGCGTATTCCAACAATTATCTGGTCGACACCGACCACGGCATCATCGTCGATGTGGAGGCGAGCCGGTCCATCCGAACCGCCGAGACCGGTGCGGCCCGGACCATGATCGACCGGGTCATGGATCGCTTCGGGCTCTATCCCGAGCGTCTGATCGCGGACACAGCGTATGGCTCGGGCCCGATGCTCGGATGGCTGGTCGAGGAGCACGGCATCGAGCCGCATATTCCGGTGATCGACAAATCCGAGCGGGCGGACGGCACGTTCTCGGCGCGCGAGTTCACCTATGACCGCAAGGCGGACGCATACACGTGCCCGGCCGGGCAAAAGCTCAAACCGTACTGGCGGGACATGTCCCAGGCCCGTCCCGAGTTCGGCAAGGACGGGTTCAAACGCTATTTCGCCCGCCTCCAGGATTGCGGCGCATGTCCGATCAAATCCAGATGCACGCCGAACCAGCCAGCCAGAAAGATCGCCCGCTCCGAGCATGAGGGCGCCCGCCAGATGGCCCGGGACATCGCCAAGACCGAAGAGTACGGCCTGTCCTGCAAGCTCCGAAAGAAGGTCGAGATGCTCTTCGCCCATCTGAAGCGCATTCTGGGGCTCGGCAGGCTCAGGCTGCGGGGTCCAAGCGGCGCAAAGGACGAATTCC
>CAVOZD010000021.1:0-39092 GCA_963700835.1 uncultured Alphaproteobacteria bacterium | reverse complement strand
TTCCTGCTCGCCATCCTTCTGGCGACCATCGCCGTCAACTCGGCGATGAACCCGGCCTTCCTGACGGTAGGCAACCAGATCAACCTTTTCCAGCTCTCCATCGAGAAGATCATCGTCGCCCTGGTGATGACCTTCATCATCATCAACGCCGAGATCGACCTCTCCGTCGCCTCCATGATGGGGCTCTCGGCCTGCGCCTTCGGGTGGCTGTTCCAGAACGGCGTCGGCGTGCCCGCGGCCATCGCGATCTGCCTGCTGATCGGCGCCGCCGGCGGGGCCTTCAACGCCTTCTTCATCACCCGGCTCGGCCTGCCCTCGCTGGTCGTCACTCTCGCAATGCTGATCGGGTTCCGCGGGCTCGCGCGCGTGCTCGTCGAGGATCGCGGCGTCACCGATTTTCCCGACTGGTTCGACGCGCTCGGCCAGCAGCCGATCCTGGGTCCGTTTCCCCTGTCGCTGCTGATCTTCTTTGCAGGCGTCGTGCTCGCGGTGATCGTGCTCCAGTTCTCGGGCTTCGGGCGCAAGGTCTACGTCATCGGCAACGCGGCCGAGGTCGCGCGCTATTCCGGCGTCGAGGTCGGCCGGGTGAAGGCGACGCTCTTCGTCGCCTCGGGGTTCGTCTCGGCGCTGGCGGGGCTGCTCTACGCCGCGCGCGTGGGCGCCGTGCGCGGCGACGTGGCGCTCGGCTTCGAGCTCGACATCATCACCATGGTGCTGCTTGGGGGGATCTCGATCTTCGGCGGGCGCGGCAATCTGTTCGGGGCGGTGCTCGCCATCCTGATCGTGCTGAACCTGCGCAACGGCATGGCGCTGGCCGACATCACCGGCCACCTCCAGACCGGGGCGATCGGCCTCCTGCTGATCCTGTCGGTGCTGATCCCCAACATTCGCGCAGGGCTCGCCGGCGACGCGCGCGAGGGACACTGATGCCGGCGCGGCTCGGAGTGGTCGGGGCCGGCTGGTGGGCGACGTTCAATCACATTCCCGCCGCCCAGGCCCATCCCGAGGCCGAAGTCGTGGCGCTGGCCGAGCCTGACGCTGAGCGGCGCGCGGCGGTGGCGGCACGTTTCGGCATCCCGGGCCATTACGCGAGCGCCGAGGAGATGCTCGTGGCCGAACGTCTGGACGGAGTGATGATCGCGACCCCGCACGTCGCCCACGCCGAACCGGCGCGCGCGGCGCTCGCCGCCGGCGCCCATGCGCTCGTCGAGAAGCCGATGGTCACCACCACCGCCGAGGCACGTGCGCTGGTCGCCGCCGCGCGGGCGGCGGATCGTCAGGTGCTGGTGCCCTGCGGCTGGAACTTCCGCCCCTACACCGCCGCCGCCGCGGCCTGGATCGCGGAGGGGCGCATCGGCGCGGTCCGCCATGTCGTCTGCCAGATGGCTTCCGCGCTCGAGGACCTGATGGCCGGACAGCCGATGCGCGAGACCGACGGGCACATGTACCGCCCGCCGGCCTCGACCTGGGCAGATCCGAAGCGCGCCGGCGGCTACGGCTGGGGGCAGATGTCGCATTCGCTCGCCTGGGTCTACCGCGTCGCCGATCTCACGCCCGCCCGGGTGTACTGCGCGTCCGGCCCCTCGCCGAGCGGGGTCGACTACTACGACGCGGCCGCAGTCACCTTCGAGGGCGGCGCGACCATGGCGCTGTCGGGCGCCTCGACGGTGCCCAAGCACCGCGGCTTCCAGATGGACGTGCGCATCTTCGGAACCGAGGGCATGATCCTCTTCGATGTCGAGCGCGAGCGGCTGGCGCTCGCCCGAAACGACGGCTCCGACGAGGACTGGCCGATCCCGCCCGGCGACGGCGCCTACGACGGGACGCTTCCGGTGACGCGCTTCGTCGAAATCTGCCTCGGCCGCGACGTGGCAAACGACGCCGACGCCGAGAACGGGGCCCGCGTCGTCGAGACGCTCGACGCGCTCTATCGCTCCGCCGCCAGCGGCCGGCCCGAGGCGGTCGCATGAAGCTCTCGCTGACCGCCTGGTCTTTCCCCGCCTGCAGCTTGCGCGAATGCGCAGACATCTCGCGCGCTCTGGGCATCGGCGCGCTGGACATCGGCCTCTTCTACGCCTCGGCCCTGCCCAGGGCCGATCTGCTCGCCGACCCCGAGGCGGTTGCGGCGGTCGTCCGAGACCTCGGCGTCAGGGTCCCGAACTACTACCACCTGTTCGGCGCAGGCCTCGAGGACCGCAACCTCGCCGACCCCGCGAGCCTCGCGGCCAACCTGCGCGATCTGACCTCCGTGCTGCGCTTCGCGGACGCCGCCGGCATCGCCACGGTCTTCGTGCTGCCCGGCGTTATCAATCCCGGTCAGAGCCGGGTTCAGGCGCAGGATGCGAGCGCGGCCGCGCTCGCCGAAATGCTCGCGGTCGCCGCCGATCACGCCGCGACCCTGACCATCGAGGCGCACGTGCACTCGATCCTCGAGAGCCCCGCCGATGCGCTGCGCATGGTCGAGCGCGTCGCGGGGCTGAAACTGACGCTCGACTACGCCCATTTCGCCTGCCTCGGTTACCGGCAGGACGAGATCGATCCGCTCGCGCCCCACGCCGTCCACGTCCACCTCCGCCAGGCCCGCCCCGGCGCGCTTCAGGCCAAGGGCGGCGAGGGGACGCTCAACATGGAGGCGCAGTTCGGGGCTCTGCGCGACGCCGGCTTCACCGGCCACATGGCGCTCGAATACGTGCACCAGGACTACATGAACACGCTGCACGACGACGTGCTGACGGAAACCGTGCGCCTGCGCGACCGCTGGCGGCGCTGGTCCGGGGAGGGAACATGACCAACTACGCCTGGGTTCTCGAGGTTCGCCCCGGATATGAGGAGGAATACCTCCGCCGCCACGACGAGATCTGGCCGGAGATGCTCGAGGCGCTGCGCAGGGCCGGCATCCGCAACTACAGCATCTTCCGCCACGGTCTGACGCTCTTCGGCTACTTCGAGACCGATGATCTCGACGCCAGCCGCAAGGCGATCGCCGCCGACCCGGTGAACGCGAAGTGGGGCGCCTGGATGGCCCCGATCATGAAGATCGACGTCGACCCCCAGACGCAGTTCCCCTACCTGCTGCCCCTCCAGTTCCATATGGACTGACGCGCCCCGCGCTTCAGCCCTCGACTCGCGCGCGCCAAGCCGCAGCATAGGCCGCAAGCCGGGCCCGGGCGTCCGGGGCCACCTCGTGGCGGGTGTCCGCCTCCGACGCTGCCCGGCCCCGGTCGGCGAGCAGCGCCGCGCCGATCGCCGTGGCGGTCGCCGCGCCGCCGAGCAGCACCGGCCGGTCGACCGCAGCGGCAAGCATGTCGAGATAGGCCGCGTTCGCCCCGAACGGCCCCTCGATCACCACCGGTCCCCGCGCGCCCGCGAGATCGAGGCAGGTCGCGGTCATCAGCGCCAGATAGAACGACGCCGTCGCCGCCCGCGCGCCCGGATCCAGCCCCTCCGCCGCCGCGTCCCAACCGCCGGTCCGCCAGGGGAACGGCCCCGAGCCCCGCACCAACGAAGGCGTCAGCATCGCGCCCGAGGCCAGCGCCCGCTGGACGCCGCCCGCGTCTGGCGCAGCGCCATCCGCGGCGGTCTCGAACTCCCGCCCGCCCATGAACCGCGCCGAGGGCGTCGGCCGCCCGTCGACGTCGACGTTGAGCAGCGTGTCGCGGCTCGGGTCGAGCGCCACCTCCTCGCCGCCGATCGCCATGACGATCACCCAGGTGCCCGTGGAGACGACCGCGAAGGGCGGCGTCCGCTCGAGATGCGGGACCAGCGAGGCGTTGGAGTCGTGGGCTCCGGCCAGAACCGGCGTCGTGGCCGGCAGTCCGGTCGCCGCCGCGACCTCCGGCGTGAGGCTGCCGAGCGTCGCGTCGGCCCGGGCGCGCGGCGGCATCAGCGCCGTCCAGCCCTGTGCGGCCACCATGCTGGAGAACCGGCCATCCCGCGCCGCCCAGAGGTCGGTGTGGCAGCCGAGCGAGGTCGCCTCGGTCGCGCGCACGCCGCAGAGTCGGAACGCCCAGTACTGCGGCCAGGGCAGGATCGCCGCGACCCGTCCGAATTCGCGGGGAAACGCCCGCGCCTGCCAGTAAAGCTGCGCCCCGAGGTTCAGCCCGTTCGGCAGCCGCGGCGAGCCTGTCTGCGAGAAATCCGGCCGGGCGAGATTGTAGGCGTCGGCCACCGCCTCCGGCCCGTCGTGCTCGTAGTCGAGCGGCGGCAGCGCCAGCGCGCCCTCCGCGTCGATCAACGCCGCCGCCGCTCCGTGCGTGGTGACGCAGATCGCATCGACCGTCCCTTCGCGCCCGACCGCCCGCAGTCCCTCGGTCACGAACGTCCAGAGCGCGTCGGCGTCGAAGTGCGGATAGGGCCCGTCGCTCGCGACAACGTTCGGCGTCGCCCGCACGGCCGTCTCGCGCCGCTGCGCAAGGTCGATCAGCGCCACCTTGGCGTTGGTCTTGCCGATGTCGACGACGGCCACCCGCCGCGGCCGATCCCGAGCTTCGCCCATGCGCGCCGGCCCTCCCTCACGCGAGGTGATCGCCGCAGCGCGCGGCTGTCAACCGCCGCAGAACGATTGACTTGGGCCCGGCCGCTTGATTGTGATGCGGGCGGAAACGGGAGGGCGGGCATGGCGGCGCTGTTGAAGAACCTTTGGGACGCGGAACGCGCCGGGGCGATGGACGAGGCGGACCGGCTGGTCTATCGCTCGAACCTGCTCGGCTCGGACAAGCGCATCACCAATTTCGGCGGCGGGAACACGTCCTCCAAGATCGAAGAGTCCGACCCCCTTACCGGGGAGCGCGTCGAGGTTCTCTGGGTCAAGGGCTCGGGCGGCGACGTCGGCACCATCCGCCGCGACGGCTTTTCCACGCTCTACATGGACAAGCTGCAGGGGCTCAAGGCGCTCTACCGCGGTCCCGAGCACGAGGACGAGATGGTCGGCTACCTGCCCCACGCCACCTTCGACCTCAACCCGCGCGCCGCCTCCATCGACACGCCGCTGCACGCCTACGTGCCGCGCCGCTTCGTCGATCACATGCACCCTGACGCGATCATCGCGCTGGCCGCGTCGGAGGACGGCGAGCGGCTGACCCGCGAGATCTACGGCGACGCCATCGGCTGGCTGCCCTGGCGGCGACCCGGGTTCGAACTGGGTCTTTGGCTTGAAAGGTTCTGCCTCGAAAACCCCGACGCGGTGGGCGTCATCCTTGGCGGCCACGGGCTCTTTACCTGGGGCGACACGCCGGAGGCCTGCTACGCCACGACCATCGACGTGATCAACCGCGCCATCGCCTGGTTCGACGCCCGCGACGACGGGCCGGCCTTCGGCGGCGCTTCCGCCCCCGCCCTGACGGCGGAGGCGCGCGCCCATGTCGCCGCGCGGCTCATGCCCCGCCTGCGCGGCATGGCCTTCGGCGACGCGCACAAGATCGGGCATTTCGACGATTCCGACCCGGTGCTGGAGTTCGTCTGCTCGAAGGAGCTGCGCCGGCTCGCGCCGATGGGCACCTCCTGCCCGGATCATTTCCTGCGCACCAAGATCCGGCCGCTGATCGTCGACTTCGACCCGGCGGCGCCGGATCTCGACGCCACCTTGGAGCGCCTTCCCGCGGCGATGGAGGCTTACCGCGGCGACTACGCGGCCTATTACGCGCGCTGTCGGCGGCCCGACAGCCCGGCGATGCGAGACCCCAACCCGGTGGTCTATCTGGTGCCCGGCGTCGGCATGATCACCCTTGCCAAGGACAAGTCGACCGCGCGGGTCTCGGCCGAGTTCTACGTCAACGCCATCAATGTCATGCGCGGCGCCAGCGCCGTCTCCCGGTATCGGGGCCTGCCGGAGCAGGAGGCCTTCGACATCGAGTACTGGCTCCTCGAGGAGGCCAAGCTCCAGCGCATGCCAAAGCCGAGGCCGCTCTCGGGCCGGATCGCGCTCATCACCGGGGCCGCCGGAGGCATCGGGCGGGCGACCGCGGAGCGGCTCGGCGCCGACGGCGCGGCGGTGGTCCTGACCGATCGCGACGCGGGCGCCCTGGGCGAGACCGACGCGGCGCTCGCCAAGACCCTCGGCCGCGACCAGGTGTTCTCGGTGGTCATGGACGTGACCTCGGAGGACAGCGTCGACGCCGCCGTGAACGCCGCCGCGCGGGCCTTCGGCGGGCTCGACATTCTCGTCGCCAACGCGGGCATCGTCACCGGCAACCCCGTGGTCGACACCGCGCTCTCCGAATGGCGGCTCAACATCGACGTTCTTGCGACCGGCTACTTCCTTGCCGCGCGCGCGGCCTTCCGCACCTTCGCCGCCCAGTCCACCGGTGGTTCGGTGATCTTCATCGCCTCGAAGAACGCGCTCGCCGCCGGCGCCAACGCCGCCGCCTACTCGACCGCCAAGGCCGCCGAGGCGCACCTGGCCCGCTGCCTCGCCGTCGAAGGCGCGCCGATGGGAGTGCGGGTCAACGTGGTCAATCCCGACGCGGTGCTGCGCGGCTCGCGGATGTGGGACGACAGCCGCCGCGCGGAACGCGCCGCGACCTACGGCCTCGCGCCGGAAGAACTCGACGACCACTACCGCCAGCGGTCGCTCCTGAAGCGCAGCGTCTATCCCGAGGACATCGCCGAGGCGGTGGCCTTCTTCGCCGGGGAACGCGCGGCCAAGTCCACCGGCAACATGCTGAACGTCGACGCCGGCAACGCCCAGTCGTTCCCGCGCTGAGCCCGAGGAGGCGCGCGATGCGCGAGATGATCGATCCCCAGCTGATCGCCGCAGAGAACGCGGCGCATCTCGACCGTCACAGCGCCGATTATGACGGGCTCGCGGCGCATCTCGCCCGTCGCGGGATCGACGTGGAGGACATCGTCGCCCGCGTCGCCGCCTACGGGGTCGCCATCCCCTCCTGGGGCGTCGGCACGGGCGGGACGCGCTTTGCGCGCTTCCCCGGGCCCGGCGAGCCGCGCGACGTCTTCGACAAGCTCGACGACTGCGCGGTGATCCAGCAGCTCGGACGCGCCACGCCGAGCGTCTCGCTGCACATTCCCTGGGACCGGGCCGATCCGGCCGCGCTTACCGAGCGGGCCGACGCGCTCGGCCTGCGCTTCGACGCGATGAACTCCAACACCTTCCAGGACCATCCCGGCGACGCCCATTCCTACCGCTACGGATCGCTCAGCCACACCTCCGCCGAAGTCCGCGCTCAGGCCGTCGCCCACAACCTTGACTGCGTGCGGCTGGGCCAGGCCATCGGCTCGAAGGCCCTCACCGTCTGGATCGGCGACGGCTCGAACTTCCCCGGCCAGGTCGACTTCACCCGCTCCTTCGAGCGCTATCTCGACGCCATGCGCGAGATCTGCGCCGGGCTTCCCGCCGACTGGCGGCTCTTCACCGAGCACAAGATCTACGAGCCCGCCTTCTACTCGACCGTGGTCCAGGACTGGGGCACCAGCTATCTGATCGCGCAGGAGCTCGGGCCGCAGGTCTTCTGCCTTGTCGATCTCGGCCACCATGCGCCGACGGTCAACATCGAGATGATCGTCGCGCGCCTCATCCAGTTCGGCAAGCTCGGCGGCTTCCACTTCAACGATTCCAAGTACGGCGACGACGATCTCGACACCGGCGCCATCGACCCCTACCGGCTGTTTCTGGTCTTCAACGAGCTGGTGAACGCCGAAGGGCGGCCCGGCTTCAATCCCGCGCACATGCTCGACCAGTCCCACAACGTCACCGACCCGATCGAGAGCCTGATCGTCTCCGCCGCCGAGGTGGCGCGCGCCTATGCGCAGGCGTCGCTCGTCGATCGCGCGGCGCTCGCCGCCTGTCAGGAGGCCAATGACGCGCTTATGGCCTCCCAGACGCTCAAGGCCGCCTTCCGCACCGACGTCGAGCCGATCCTCGCCGAGGCGCGCCTGCGTCAGGGTGGGGCGCTGCGCCCGGTCGCCGCCTATCGCGCGTCGCGCTATCGCGCCCGCGTGGCCGCGGAACGCCCCGCCGCCACCGGAGCCGGCGGCGGCATCGTGTGACGCCCCGGCGCGCGGGCTCAGCGAAAGGCGAGGCCGCGCGCGAGCCCGAAGGTGACCAGCGGCGTCACGAGCACCATGGGCGCCACGGCCCAGAGCGGGTCGAGGCCCAGCCGGTCGACGCAGATGTGGACGGCAAGCGCATTGCATCCCAGCCCGACGAGGGCGACCCCGAGAAAGGCCACGAAGGCGCGGATCTTGCGTCTCCGGTCGGCGCCTCGCATCCTCTCGGAGAACGTCCAGACGAGATGCCCGCGAAACGAGACCAGAAACGCCACTGCGAAGGCCGCCAGGTTGGCGCGGGCCGGCGACGTCAGACCCCAGTGCGCAATGGCGGCGTAGACGACGGCGTGCACCGCCGTGGCGGCGACGCCAACTAGACCGAAACGCAGGAAGTCTGTAAGCAGACGTCGCATGGGAACCGGTGCAGTGTTCGATCGAAGGTCGCGTTCGGGAGCATCGGAGGCGCATCTCCCTCCGAAGAATGGGCGGCCCGTCCCGCCAGTGGCGCTGATCGCATGTGACGCTCCACCCGCGGATCGCTGGCATGCCAGCCTCTAGCCCGACCCTCTCACTGGTGGTTCCCTGCTTCAATGAGGAAGCGAGCGCGCCGGCGTTTTTCAGGCGCGTCGTGCCGGTCCTGAGGCGAGAGGTCGCCGCCTTCGAGATCATCTGCGTCGACGACGGCAGCCGCGACGACACCGCGCGCGTACTGCAGGAGCAGGGCCGCCACACGCCCGAGCTGCGCGTCATCTCTCTGTCGCGGAACTTCGGCAAGGAGGCGGCGCTGACCGCCGGGCTCGAAGTGGCGCGCGGCGATGTCGTGGTGCCGATGGACATGGACCTTCAGGACCCGCCCGAGATCATCGGCGAATTCATCAGCCGATGGCGCGAGGGCGCAGACGTGGTGATCGGGGTCCGGGCGGACCGCCTCGCCGACAGCTTCTCCAAGCGGTTCTTCGCCCGCAACTTCTATCGGGTCTTCAACAGCGTCAGCGAACTGCCGATCCCGCGGGACGCCGGCGACTACCGGCTGATGGATCGCCGGGTGGTCGACGCTCTGCTGCGCCTGCCCGAGCGCCAGCGCTTCATGAAGGGGCTCATGCACTGGGTGGGCTTCCGCCGCGCCTATGTTTCGTTCCACCGCGAGCCCCGCTCGGCTGGCGTCGGCAAGTGGCGCTCCTGGCGGCTGTGGAACTTCGCGCTCGACGGGATCATGTCGTTCTCGACCATGCCGCTCAGGATCTGGACCTATCTGGGCACCATGGTCGGAGCCGTCTCGATCGTCTACATGATCTACCTGATCGTGCGCACCGTCGTTCAAGGCGTCGACGTGCCCGGTTACGCCTCGCTCGCGGTACTGGTGCTCTTCTCGATCGCCTTCAACATGATCAGCATCGGGATCCTCGGCGAGTATATCGGCCGCATCTTTCTCGAGGTGAAGGCGCGACCCCTCTACGTGGTGTCCTCCGACACCGGCGAGACCGCGCTCGGCGGAGGCGACCCGACCGGAACGGCCGCCGCCGAATCCTAGGTCGCGCGCGCAGATGCTCTTCACATCGATGGGTTCCCCGGCCGTCTCGCGGGTCCTGAGCGCCCTGCTCTGGCTCGCCGTTGCGGCGGTGCTTGCGCTGTCGCTCGTCTACACGCTGCTCGCCGCACCCGTCGCCGACGACTTCTGCCGCGCTGCGGTGTCGACGGAACCCGGCGCCTGGCTCGCCTATGTGCGCGAGCAGTACGCCACCTGGACCGGCCGGTGGGCGGCGATGGCGATCTACGCGCTGGCCTTTCCGCGGCTGCCTCTCGACGCGCCGGTCTACGCGCTCATGGTCGGCCTCTCCCTGCCGCTGTGGATCGCGACGTTCTGGATGGCGATCGGGATCCTCTGGCGGGATGCGCTGGGCGGCTTCGCCCGGCTGCAGCTTGCGACGCTCCTCGCCGCGCTCTACTGGGCGGCCATGCCCGCCCCGGGCCAGACCTGGTACTGGGCCACCGGCATGGTCGAGTATCAGATCCCCGTCGCGCTCGCCGTCGCCTGCCTCGCCCTTGTGGCGTCGCCGCGCGGGCTTTCGGGGGAGCGCCGCGCGCTCGTCGTGGCGGGCGCAGCGGCGGGCGCGATCGCGTTTCTGGTCGGTGGGTTCAACGAGCTTGTCGCGCTCTATCTGATGGCGCTTCTCGCCATCGGCGGCGTGCTGGCGCTGTCGGCGGGGCGCCCCGGCCCCGCCGCGCTCATTGGCGCTGTTTCGATCGCCGCGGCGGCGGGCCTTTACGTCAACGTCTCGGCTCCGGGAAATGCGCTGCGGGCCGCCGCGGACTGGCCCCATCACGGCACGCTCCACGGGTTCCGGATCGGCATGATGCGGGCCTCGGACCAGAGCGCGCTGGCCTGGCTTTCGGATGCGAAGTTCTGGGCGCTCGGCCTACTCGTTCTCCTGAGCCCGCAGCTCTCCGACGCGCCGCGGCCCTGGGCGCAGCGCCCCCCGCCGTGGCCGCTGGCGCGGCTGGACTGGTGGGCTGTCGCGGCGCTTGCCACCCTCGCCGCCCTGGTGGCGGGACGCATGGTCGTCGCCTACGGCCAGGGCTGGATCCTGCCCGAGCGGGTCTCCAACATCATGCTGGCGTGGTTCATCATCGGGTGGCTGGCGCTGGTCGCGGCGTTGGGGCCCGCGCTCCTCGCCGCCGCCGGCCCGCGCCTTCGCTGCGGCCTGGCTCTTGCGGCCGGCCTCGTTCTCGTTGCGGGATTGGCCAGCGCGCCCAACGTCGGCCGCGGCCTGACCGAGCTCACTCAGACGCGGTTCGACTGGCGCCCGGCGGTCACGGCGCGCGCGGACGCGCTGCGCGCGGCGGTCGAGGCCGGGGCCTCGGAAGTCGAAGTCGCGCCGATCGGCTTCGCTCCGCATCTCTACTTCTGGAAGGACCTCTCGACCGACCCGGGCCACTGGCTGAACGAATGCGTGGCCGCGGCGTACGGCGTCGGCGCCGTGCGCGTCGCCGCTCCCTGACCACGCAGGCTAGGTCGAGGCGGTCGGAACGGTAACCACCACCGCGCCGCGCTTGCGGCCGGTGTCCACGCGCCGGTGCGCGGCGGCGATGTCCTCGAAGGCGTAGGTCGAGTTGATCACCGGGCGCAGGGCCCCTCTGGCGGCCATCCCGGCCACCGTGCGCATGTCCTCCGGCGTGTCGCCCGCCACCCCGCAGATCACCTTCGGCCTGCCGCGCAGCCGACCGGTCGCCATCGCCGCCAGCTCCGCGGCCCCGAACTCGGTGAAGACGTGCCGCCCCCCGGGGCCGAGCGCCGCGCGTCCCTGCGCCAGTGTGCTGCCTCCCACGGTGTCGAGGATCATGTCGTAGCGGCGGCCGGCCTCGGCGAAATCCGCAGTGTGGTAGTCGATGACCGTCTCCGCCCCCAGTCCGCGCGCGAGGTCGGCGTTCCCGGAGCTGGTCACGGCCGTCACCGTCGCGCCCATGTCGCGCCCGATCTGGACCGCGGCGACGCCCACGGCCCCGGAGGCGCCGACCACCGCCAGACGCTCGCCGGTCCGCAGCTTGCCAAGATCGCGCAGGAACACCAGCGCCGTCACGGCGCCGAAGGGCAGCGCCGCGGCCTCTGCGAAGGACAGCCCCTCGGGGATCGCCGCCAGCGCTGCGTTCGCCGGCGCCGCGACGATTTCCGCCGCCGCGCCGTGCGGGACAAATCCGAAGACCTGCGCGCCCTCCGCAAAGGCGTCGTCGCCCCGCGCGACGACCCCGGCGAAATGCGAGCCGGGCACACGATGCCTGGGTCGCGAGATGCCGAACATCAGCCGGCCGGGGACCGCGAAGATCGGCGGAAACCGCGCGGCCCGGATGCGCGCGTCCCCGGAATTGACCGCGAAGGCCCGCACCGAGACCAGCACGCCGCCGGGCGGCGGCTCGGGCGCCGCGACCTCGCCGATGGCGAGCGCCTCCGGCGGGCCGAAGCGATCGTGCAGCACCGCGCGCATCGGGCTCACTCCTTCTCTGGCGACCCGCCGAGCCGGGCGTAGAGCCCGCCGTCCACCCGGATGTCCTCGCCGGTGATGAAGGACGCCTTGTCCGAGAGCAGGAACGCGACCAGATGCGCGACCTCCATGGGCTCCGCCGGCCGTCCGAGGGGATGCATCGCCCGGATCTCGCGCCAGACCGCCTCGGGGTCTGGGTTCAGCGCCACCGAGGCGCGCAGCATCGGCGTGTCCACCGAGCCCGGCGCGACCATGTTGGCGCGCACGCCGTGCGGGGCCATGTCCACGGCGATCGACCGGGTCAGCCCGAGCAGCCCGTGCTTGGAGGTGGAATAGGCGGTGACGCCCTGCTGGCTGGCCATGCTCTGGACCGAGCCCATGAAGACATAGGCGCCTCGCGCCCGGCGGATTTCCTCCGCGGCCGCCCGGGCGATGTAGAAGGCCCCCGAGAGGTTCACGGCCACGACCTCGTCCCAGATCGCGTCGGTGGTCGTCTCGACCGTGCCGTAGCGCTGGATGCCTGCGTTGTGCGACACCCCGTCCAGCCGGCCGAAGCGCGCCACCGCCGCCGCTACCGCCGCCGCGCAATCGGACACCGCAGCCACCGAGCCTGCGTGCGCGACCAGGTTGTCGTGCGCCTCCAGCCGGTCGAGCTGCTCGGGCAGGTCGAGCGCCAGCACGCCCGCGCCCTCGGCCAGCAGCACCTCCGTCACCGCCGCGCCGATCCCGCTCGCCGCGCCCGTCACCAGGAAGCTTCGCATGTTGTTCCCCCTCTCGCGTGACCCTCGGGTCCGGCCGCCTGCGAAGACGCGCGCCTAGCGCGCCGCGCGCTCGAGCTTCATGCCGGTGATCACCTCCTCCACCGCCTCGACGCTCGAGGCCCTGGGGTCGATGTCGTCGGCGACGATCCGGCCGCGCCGCATGACCACGATGCGGTCCACGACCTGAAAGACATGGTGGATGTTGTGGGCGATGAAGATGCAGGAATGCCCCGAGTCCCGCGCGCCGCGCACGAAGTTCAGCACCCCCTGCACCTCCGCCACGCCGAGGTTGTTGGTCGGCTCGTCGAGGATGATCAGGTTGCTCTCGAAGTGCATCGCCCGCGCGATCGCCACCGCCTGGCGTTCGCCGCCTGACAGCGCGCCGATCGGCGTTGTCGGCGGGATGTTCTTGGTGATGCCGACGCGGCGCAGGAGCGTGCTCGCCACCTCGTTCATCATCTCCTGGTCCATCCGGTTGAGCCATTTCGGCCCCTTCAGCGGCTCGCGGCCCAGAAAGAGGTTCCGCGCGATCGAGAGCTGGGTGACGAGGGCGCTGTCCTGATAGATCGTCTCGATCCCCTGGTCGATGGCGTCGGTGGTCGAGCGGATATCTACCCTGGTCCCGCGGACATAGATCTCGCCCGAGGTGATGGGTTCGGCGCCCGAGAGCACCTTGATCAGCGTCGACTTGCCCGCACCGTTGTCGCCGAGCAGCCCGACGATCTCACGCTCGCCGGCGCTGAAGTCGACCCCATCGAGCGCATGGATGCGGCCGTAGTGCTTGTGGATGTTCTCCATGCGGATCAGTTCGCCGGGCATCGACTCACCTCCCCGCGCCGTGGCGGCGTTCGAGCCAGGAATGCAGCGCCATCATGCCGAGGATGATCGCGCCGATGAAGATCTGGTAGGCGAGGCCGGGCACGCCGATCATCACGATGCCGTTGCGCATGATGCGCAGGATCAGCACGCCAAGCACCGTGCCGATGATCGTGCCGCGCCCGCCGGTCAGCACCGTGCCGCCGATCACCACCATGGCGATGACCTCGAGCTCGTAGCCGGTTCCACTGTTGGGGTTGGCCGCCGCCGTGCGGATCGAGCTGATGATGCCAGCCAGCGCCGCCATGCACGAGCACAGGATGAAGAGCCATATCTTGACCGCGTTCACCTTGACGCCGCGCGCCCGCGCCGCGCCGGGATTGCCGCCCGCGGCCTGGATCCAGTTGCCGTACTTGGTGCGCGTCAGAACGTAGTGGAGGATCACTGCCGCCGCGATGAACCAGAACAGCGAGGCGTAGATCCGGAAGGGCCCGACGTAGAAGTCGCCGACCAGCAGCTCGGCGATCCACTGGCCTTCCGAACTCCAGGTCCGCTGCGGAAACCCGTCAGTGATGTAGAGCGCCGAGCCGCGCACCACCAGAAGCATGCCGAGCGTGACGAGGAACGACGGGATCTTGAGCTGCGTGACGAACAGCCCGTTCACGAGCCCGATGCTCGCCGCGATCAGGAGCGCCGCGACGAAGCAGACCCAGAGCGGCGCAATCTCGCTGTTGAACAGCGTCCACATCACCACCGGCGAGAACCCGAAGACCGAGCCCACCGAGAGGTCGAACTCTCCCGACGTCATCAGCATGGTCATCGCCAGCGCGATGAGCCCGAGCTCCACTGTGAAGGTGAGCGTGTTGGAAATGTTGAGCGCCGAGAGGAAGTTCGGATTGATCAGGAAGAAGACGACGATCTCGGCGACGAGCAGCACCAGAGGCCCAAACTCCGGGGTGGCGATCAGTCGCTGGATCAGCGAGCGGTTTTCCAAGGAGGGCCCTCTGGGTGCGGTCGGGTCGGGACGGGTCGGGACATCGCGCGCGGCGCGGGGTTTCTGGGCGCGCCGCGGGCCGCTCGGGCCCGCGGCCTCGTCTCAGGGCGTCAGTTGCCCGACATGATGTCGTCGTAGACCTGCGCGGTGTCGGCCTCGTAGAGCGCGCCGACGATCACGTCGAAGCCCGGCGGCACCCCGCTCGCCGCCATGTTGGCCAGCGACAGAGCGATGTAGCTGGTCGCCTGCGGGTCCTGCCACTGGGCGGCGTTGACGTAGCCCTCCAGCACGGCCTGGCTGGTGTCGAGCGAGTTGCCCCAGCCCACGACCGGGATCTCGCCCGCCGGCACGCCGACCTGGTCGAACACGCGCTTGATCGAGCCGGTCACCAGGTCGCCCAGCCCGATGATCGCCGAGATGCGATCGCGGTTGGCGGTCAGATAGTCGGACATGCGGGTGATCACCTCGGCCTGGTCGAGCGTGTTGTCGGTGACCTCCCAGGTGATGCCCAGCGGCTCGAAGACCGAGGCGATGCCCTCCTCCTCCTGGACGCCGTAGGTCGCCCCGGGGATCTCCACGGGCAGCCAGACGAAGTCGCCCGCCTCCACGAGGCCGTTGTCGACCAGGTACTGCGCCCACTGCCGCCCGTAGACCACCAGGTCGCCGCCGACGTAGGCGTCGAAGGGCGCGGTCGGATCGGGCGTGTTGAAGTTGATGATCGGAATGCCCGCCGCCTTGGCCTCGCCGGCCACCTCGACGAGGCTGCCCGGATCGGGGCTGGTCGTGACGATGCCGTCCGGCCCCGCCGCGATCGCCGAGCGCACCGCTTCCTGATGCGAGGCGACGTCGCCGGAATGGAACGAGCTGTTGACCGTGTTGCCGGTGTCCTCGGCCCACTGGTTCGCGCCCTCGAGAAAATAGGTCCAGACCGGGTCGGCCGGTCCGCCGTGCGAGATCCAGTAGAACGTGCGCCCTTCCGCCAGAGCCGTCGTGGCCGCGCCGAGCGCGAGCGCGCCCGCCGTGAGCGCGCCAATGATCCGTTTCATCCGTGATCCTCCCCTGATGACGCTGTCCGGGCGCTTGTGCGCCCTGCGGGGGATCATGTTGTCGGACCAGTTGAAAAGCAACCGGCTTGCGAGGGCCCGCGTCAGGCGAAGCCGCCGCGGGTGCGGTTGGCGAAGGCCACGAGCGACAGCATCACCGGAACCTCGACCAGCACGCCCACCACCGTCGCGAGCGCCGCGCCCGAGCCGAGGCCGAACAGGCTGATCGCCACGGCCACCGCCAGCTCGAAGAAGTTGGAGGTGCCGATCATCGCGCAGGGCGCGGCGATCCGGTGCGGCACGCCGAGCGCCCATGCCGCGCCGTAGGCCAGCGCGAAGATCGCGTAGCTCTGGATCAGGATCGGCGTCGCGATCAGCGCGATCACCGCGGGTCTTGCGAGGATCGTTTCGCCCTGCAAGCCGAACAGGATCGTCACGGTCGCGATCAGGCCGACGATCGACCATGGCTTCATCCGTGCGGTGAACGCAGCGATCGCCTCGGGCGATCCGAGCGCGCGACGGGTCGCGAGCCCGGCGATAAGCGGCAACAGCACATAGAGGACGGTGGCGAGCACGAGCGTCTGCCACGGCACCTCGATGTCGGTGACGCCGAGCAGGAACGCCACGATCGGCGCAAAGGCGAAGACCATGATCACGTCGTTCACCGACACCTGCACCAGCGTGTAGGTCGGATCCCCGCGGGTGAGCTGCGACCAGACGAACACCATCGCCGTGCAGGGCGCGGCGCCGAGCAGGATCAGCCCGGCGGTGTACTGCGCCGCGTCCTCGGGTTCGATCCAGGGCGCGAAGACATGATCGAAGAACAGCACCGCCAGCAGCGCCATCGTGAACGGCTTGATCAGCCAGTTCACCGCCAGCGTGATCGCCAGACCCTTCGGCTGGCGGGCGACGCCGGCGACGGCGCCGAAGTCGACGCCGACCATCATCGGGTAGACCATCGCCCAGATCAGCACGGCGACGACGAGGTTGACGTTCGCCACCTCGGCCGCCGCGACGGCCTCGACGAGGGCGGGGGCGACGACGCCGATCCCGACGCCGAGCGCCATCGCCAGCGCGATCCAGAGCGTCAACCAGCGCTCGAAGACGCCCATGCCGCCCGGTTCGGCGGCGGCGGCGGTCACGGCGTCGGCTCGCGCGCCGCATCCGCCGGGGCCGTGTCGCGGCCGATCTCGTCGAGCCGCCGCGCCAGCGCCAGCCGGTCGAGCGAGGCCATCGGCAGGTTGACGAAGATCGAGATGCGGTTGCGCAGCATCCGGTAGGCGTCGCGGAAGGCGAGCCCGCGCTCCGCGTCGCTTCCCTCGACGGCCGCGGGGTCGGGGACGCCCCAATGCGCGGTCATCGGCTGGCCGGGCCAGATCGGACAGCTCTCCGCCGCCGCCGCGTCGCAGACCGTGAAGACGAAATCCATCCTCGGCGCGTCGGGGCCGGCGAACTCCTCCCAGCTCTTGGAGCGCGCGGAGCCGGTGTCGTGGTTGAGCCGGCGCAGCAGGTCGAGCGCCAGCGGATGCACCTCGCCCTTGGGATGCGATCCGGCGGAGTAGCCCCGGAACCTGCCGACGCCCTCCCGATTGAGGATCTCCTCGGCGAGGATCGACCGGGCCGAGTTGCCGGTGCACAGGAACAGCACGTTCTTGGGTGCGGTCACGTCGCGATCTCCTCAGCAGGGGCAGGCGATGGAATCGAGCGCCGGCTGGCAGATTTCCGGCCGTCCGCCGCAGCAGTCCTCCATGAGAAACCCCAGCAGCCCGCGCACGCCGTCCATGTCGGCGAAATAGCGGACGGCGCGTCCCTCGCGGCGACTCCGCAGCAGCCCCGAGCGCTGCAGGATCGCGAGATTGGCCGACATGGTGTTCTGCAGGACGCCGAGCCGGTCGCCGATCTCGCCGGCGAGCAATCCCGCCTCGCCGGCGCGCACCAGCAGGCGGAACACGTCGAGCCGGGTCTCCTGTCCGAGCGCGGAGAGCGCCGCGAGCGCGCCTGATCTATCCATATATCCAGAATATCCGATTCTTTGAAGCTCCTCAAGACCTCCTGAACGGCGGTGCGTCCGGCGTCGTTGATGATTTTGTCTTTCCGGATCAAAACGTTGGGCGGTGTCCCAGCCGGGACGCCTGTTCCGGCGGTCGGTCACGCGTCAAGGCCGCCGGCAGAATCGAGCGGCGAGATCGCTGCTGCATTCCCTTGCTCATGAAGTCCATCGGCACGCCCATCGGCTGGATCAGCAAGCCGATCCCTTTCGTCGGCGGTGAGATGAGCATTATCTTACATGGCAGCACCGTTTTCTGTTTGAAGAAAGACGGATACCTCATCGGTCATCAATGTTGCACCTCACGCTGGAACTCACCATCACCTCGGCGGCGACGTCCTCTATGCCGGCGGCGGAGGCCAGCGTCGTGAACATTTCCTGGTGCGCCTGGATGCCGTTCGGCACCCCGCCGGGCTCCAGCTCGCCGTGCCAGCGCACACTCGAGATGACGCGCACGCCGCCCTTTTAGGTGGTCATCTTTTCGCCGCGGAACGGCGTCGTCGCGCCGTGCGGCCAGGAGGAATGATCCGGCCCGTTGTCGGGCGAGTACCAGACGATGGTGTTGTCGGCGAGGCCCTGCCCGTCCAGCCAGTCGAGCACCAGCCCGATGTCGTGGTCCTGCTGCAGCCGAGGTGGCGAACGTCAACCTCGTACGCCTCGAGCGAACCCGGGAACGCTTCTCCGAAGCGCGGGTAATCGCGCTGCTCGGCCTCCTCCTGGGTGTTCGGGTGGTAGAGGTTGCCGAAGAACTCGCCGAAGCCGTGCACCGTCGGCAAGTGCCCGTTGCGGTCGCCGAGATGGTTCTTGCCGAAATGCCCCGTCCGGTAGCCGATCTGCTTCAGCTCCTAGGCGAGGCTCGGCGATGCGGCCTGAAGCCCGAGAGGCGAGCCGGGCTGGCCGACCGTCGTCATACCGGACCGGATCGGATACTGGCCGGTGATGAACGCCGCCCGGCGGGCGGTGCAACTCGGCTGGGCGTAGTGATCAGTGAACCGGACGCCCTCCTCGGCGATCCGGTCGATGTTGGGCGTGGTGTAGACCATCGTTCCCATGTCGTAGGCTGACACGTTCTGCCAGCCGATGTCGTCGGCCCAGATGACCAGGATGTTCGGCCGGTCGGCCTCCCGCGCCATCGCCGTTCCCGTCGCCAGCACCGCCAGCATGGCGCCGGTGAGCGCCCATCTCGTTGATCGCATTGTGTCGCCTTCCTTCGCGCAAGAACGCGTCGAGCCGTTTCCCCCAGGTTGATGCTAGCCCCGGTCCCGGATCAGAACTGTCCCCTCTGGGACCATCCGCGGCCGGAAAGCCGAAAATTGAGTCGATCGACGTCCCTACCCGCCGGGGTTGGCTTTCCCGTCAGCCCGAGGCGTTTCGCGCGTCGGTTCTGTCTTCCGGTCGGGTGCGCAACTTCCGTCGCGGCGCGACGATCTTCCTTCAGGGCGACGAGCCGGGCTGAATCCACGGCGATCGTCACCGGCGCCTCGCCATCACGATCGCGCCGGGACGGACCGGACCGCAACTCGCGCATCTCGCCACCCCGGGGCGCGTGGTTTGGCGAGGGATGTTTCCCCACCGGCGAGCGGCGCCGGGTGGGGCTGGAGGCGGCGACCGACTGCACGCTGTTCGTGCTGCCGCTCGAGGCCATGGAGCGCCTGGCGGCCAGGGATCCCGCCAACGAGCGCCGCTTCGGCGCGATCTGCATGTCGAACCTCGACCTTGCGCTCGGCGTGATCGGACGATCTGCTGATTTCGGACGCGGATCGCCGGATCGCCGCGACGCTCCTGCGCTCGCTCGGCGAGCGCGACGTTGGGCCCGTGCGCCTGTCGCAGGCCGAGCTGGGCCGCCTCGCCAATGACTCCCACAAGGTGGTGAACGCCAGCCTGCGCCGCTTCGCCGAACGAAGCTGGATCGCGCAGGGATACGCCGCGCTCGAGGTCGTCGACGCGCGCGCGCTGCGCGACTTCGTGGCCGGCGGCCCCACGCTCGGGCGACGCGCACGATGACCGCCCCGGCTCGGTCCAGCGAGATGGGATCTCTCGACGTCGTTAACACTTTTTCACTTTGAAATCAGATGGTTGCGATCTTGCCAAGCTTGGCGAAATCGGCCGTCACCCCCGATGGGCGTCCCGGAGCTCGGGAAACGCCCCCGAAATCGCCGGATAGTCCGCCTCCGGCTGGCCGCCGATCGCCCGGATCCGCGCCTCGCTGTCCGCGATGTCCCCGACCCCGTCCAGCACCCGGAAGCCCACATGGTATTCCCGCTGGTCCCCGTGCTCGAGCCAGATCATCTCGCCCCGCTCCCGGGCGAAGCCGTCCCCCACCACATGGTGCGACGCAGGCTCGATCCCGATCGCGTACTGCCCTGCCTGCAGGTGTTGCCATTCGTAGGCGCAGGGAAACTCGCTCTTGAGCGTCGTCACCTCGAAGCCGATCCCGAGCCCGTCGTTGACCAGCGCCTTCACCACCCGCCCCTCGGCGTCGGCGGCGAGGTCGAACTCCCAGACCTGCTCGTGGAACGCCTCGTGCGGCCCGGAAAGGGTGCGGTAGCCCACGCCCTGCGCCTCGTAGCGCTCGGCATGGCCGGCCCAGACCACGTCGCGGACCGGCGCGAGATACCGCGATCCCTCCGCAAGCAGCGGCGCGCCGAGGTTGACGTGATAGAGGTACATGTGCGGCGTCCGGCTCCAGCCGCGGTTGCGCACCACGTCGTGGATCCGGATGTCGTTCGTTCCCGCCTCCACTTCGATCCGCCGGGTCAGCTCCAGCGCCTCGCCGTAGACCGCCGCCTGCCGCACCACACCCTCCGCCCAGAGCGTGCAGCGATCGCCGTCCCAGCGCTCGCCATAGCCGGTCAGCCGCGCCGGGATCATGCCCACGCGTCCGTGCAGGGAGTGCCTGACCGTCTCGCGCGCGGCGTATCGGTACTCGGCGGCGTCGACCTCGTACATGAACAGCGCGTGGTCGAGCCCGCAGGTGACGAGAAGCCCCGAGAAGGACCGCAGGAAGCCGAGCCCGCCCTCGCCCTCGTATTCGTGCAGCCCCGGGTTGCGGAAACCGGTTGGCGACACCCAGCCGAGCGCCATGCCGTTGATCTCGCACTCCGCAAGATCCATCGCCCGGTCGATCATCACCGTGAAGCGAAGCCCGGTTCCGGTGCGAAACTCCAGCATCCGAACCCCGCGCTCCACTCCGTCGCCCAGCGTCGCGAGCCGCACCCCGAAGAACGCCGCCGTGTCGCCGGTGGCCGCCTCGATCTCGCGCCGGGTCATCTCGCGTCCATAGAGCCGCATCGCGTCCTCCCTCTCAGCTGGCGTTGTCCATGCGCGGATCGAAGACGAACTTCACCCCGTCCGCCGCGAAGGAGCGGTCGAAGGCCTCGCGCCACGCCGCGAGCGGCAGCCGCGCGGTGATCAGCGTCTCCAGATCGACCGATCCCGCGTGAAGGAGCCGCATCGCCCGCCGCCAGGACCGCGGGTTCGACGCAAAGCCCGACGTTATCGTGAGCTCCCGGAAGCAGACCAGATCCATCGGCAGCGTCGAGTCGCGCCCCGAGAGCCCCATCTGCGCCACATGCCCGCCGCGGTCTGCGGCGCGCAGGGCGTCGGCGTAGCCGCGGGCGTCGCCGGAGCATTCCACCGTCACGTCGAACGCCTCCTCGGCGACCGGATCCTCGGCAAGGCTGACCGCGAAGCCGAGCCGTTCGGCGAGATCGAGCCGCGCGCGATCCCTGGACGTTCCGCGCACCGTCACCGCGCCACCGCAGGCCCGGGCCACCTGCGCGGCGATCAGCCCGATCGCGCCCGGCCCCACCACCAGCACCCGGTCGCCAGGCTCCACGTAGGGCGCAGCCCCGTAGAGGGAGTTCGTCACGCAGGCGACCGGCTCGGCCAGCGCCGCCGCCGCGTCGCTCATCGCCGCGGGCGGGGCGTGCAGGTTGAGCGCGGGCACCGCGACCAGCGGGGCCATCGCGCCGTCGACGTGGCTGCCGATCGAGCGGCGCGCGCGGCAGAGGCTGGTGCGGCCGTCGCGGCAGTGTCGGCACGTCATGCAGGTCGAGTAGAAGGTCTCGGCGACGAAGCGGCCTCCGACGAGGTTCTCGTCGACGCCTGCGCCGACCCGCTCGACCACGCCACAGACCTCGTGTCCCATCACCACCGGCGGGGCGACGGCGTATTCGTTGCGGAAGATGTGCAGGTCCGTGCCGCAGATCCCGCAGCCGGCCACCCGCAGCACCACGCAGCCCGGCGCGGGGTCGGGCTCAGGCCGGTCGATCAGACCGACGTCGCCGAAATCGACGCTCCGCTTCGCCACGCCCTGCATGCGCTCCTCCCGCGCGGTCTGGCGGACACTATCGCCGGAGCGCCGCCGAGGTTGCAATGGGCTCGCGCGCTCGCCACAGTCGTCAGCGGTCGACGGCAGGGAGGAACATGCGATGCTGGACGGACGGCCGGCGATCGTCACCGGCGCGGCGCGGGGACTGGGCGAGGGGATCGCGCGGGAGTTCGCCGCGCAGGGGGCGCGGGTCACCCTGGTGGACGTGCTCGACGCGGAGGGCGCGGCGGTCGCGGCCGACATCCGGGCGCAGGGCGGGGCGGCGTCCTATCGCTCCTGCGACATCCGCGATCTCGGCGCGGTCGAGCGGACCGTCGCCGCGGCGCAGGCCGAGTTCGGGCCGCTGCGCATCCTGGTGAACAACGCCGCGATCCTGCTGCCCGCCACGCCGATCACCGAGGTGGCGGAGGCGGATTTCCAGCGGCTTCTCGACGTGAACGTCACCGGCATGTTCCGGTTCTGCCGGGCGACGTTCGCGGGGTTCCGCGACCGACGTGAGGGCGTGGTGATCAACCTTGCCTCGGTCCACCAGAGCCACTCGCTTGACGGGTTCAGCGCCTATGCGGCGTCCAAGGGCGCGGTGATCTCGCTGACACGCCAGCTCGCGGCCGAGTGGGGGAGATGGAACATCCGGGTGAACTCGATCTCGCCCGGGGCGATCGACGCGACGATGACGCGGATGATCCTCGATGCCGATCCGAGCGGGGAGACCGAGGAGAAGTTCCGCCACATGCACGCGCTTGAGAGGCTGGGCCGGACCGAGGAAGTTGGCAAGACCGCCGCCTTCCTTGCCTCGGACGGGGCGGCCTTCATCACCGGGGAGGACATCCTGGTCGACGGGGGCCTGACCAAGGTCTGCAGGCTCTGAACGGCCCCCGTTTAGGGCCGTCCCCATGGGGGCAGATGCCAAGCTCATGTTTTGAAGAGGGAAAAGTGTTGACGCGCCTTGCGACGTTCGATCCCGCCGGCAAGGCCGGGCTTCAGCAGGCCAGCACCGGCCAGAGCGACGCGACGAGCAGGACCGCCATGACGGCGTTGAAGGCGCGAAGCCGGGCGGGGCGGTCGATCAGGCGGCGGATCTGCTGGCCGAGCAGCGTCCACGAGCCCACCGAGGGCAGGTTGATCGCCCCGAACACCACCGCCACCAGCGCGACCGCGCCGATCCCGCCCGAGGGCGCGTAGACGGCGTTCGCTGTCAGCGCCATCGCCCAGGCCTTGGGATTGACCCACTGAAAGGCAGCCGCCTGCAGGAAGGTGATCGGCCGCCCGCCGGCGGTCCCTCTGCCCGGCGCCGCGGCGGTGGCGATCCGCCAGGCCAGCCAGAGCATGTAGGCGACCCCCACCACCCGGAGCGCCGCCTGCGCCCAGGGTGCCGCCTCGAAGATCCCGGCGAGG
The DNA here is from genome assembly GCA_963700835.1 of uncultured Alphaproteobacteria bacterium. Taxonomy (GTDB): domain Bacteria; phylum Pseudomonadota; class Alphaproteobacteria; order Rhodobacterales; family Rhodobacteraceae; genus Amaricoccus. The sequence continues at coordinate 15,725 of CAVOZD010000021.1, read as the reverse complement.
CCGAGCCCGACCAGCGCGACCATGCCCGTGAAGCCGAGCCCGACGCCGAGCATGTGCGGGATGGTGCGGCGAAACCCGAAGTTCGCGCCCGAGGCCAGCAGCATCAGGTTGTTCGGCCCCGGCGTGACCGAGGTGACGAATGCGAAGGCGGCGAGCGCGCTGAAAAGTTCGTATGTGATTTCGCAACCATATCCGGCCATCGCCCGCATGTGCGTGCGAATCCACGACAGACTCGCGAGAATTCACAATGAATGGTGAAGATGGATCGGATCGACGACCGGATATTGCGGGAACTGTCGGGGGACGGTCGACTTAGCAACGTCGAGCTCACCGCCCGGGTCGGTCTCTCGCCGTCGGCCTGCCTGCGCCGGGTGCAGGAACTCGAGCGCGCCGGCGTCATCGCCGGCTACCGCGCCGTGCTCGACCCCGCCCGGCTCGGGGTCGGCTTCAGCGCCTACGTCGCCGTCGGCCTCTCCGAGCACAGCAAGCCGGCGCAGGAGGCGTTCAAGCGCGCCGTAGTGCGCTCGCCCGAGGTGCGCGAGTGCCACAACGTCACGGGCGCCTTCGAATACCTGCTCCGGATCGAAGCCCGCGACATCGCCGCCTTCAAGGTCTTCCACACCGACGTGCTCGGCGCCCTGCCGCAGGTTCACGCGATCACGTCCTATGTCGTGATGGGGTCGCCGAAGGACGAGCGGGCCTGACCGCGGCGCGCGCGCCGTCCGTTCGCGACGATGGGCCTACAGATCGTCAGCGATCACGCCCCTTGGCCCGCGCCCTCCGCGCGAGCGGACCGAGGCGAGGCGCGGCGCACTCCGACCGGCTGCATCCAGCCCGCAGCGGACGCTTCCTTCGCTCTTTCGCGAGCCGGCATCATGCGGGCTCATCCTTGGCAGGACGGGCCACCGGCCGCAGTCAGAAGCAGTCCGAGGGCGGTCATCCATCCGCCCGCGTTGCCGTCACGATTGAAGAGTTCAGCCCATGAAGCGCGGATCGCCCGTCGCCCAGGCGACACCGTCGCCTTGGTCCATCGCCTCGATCAGCGCCATGTCGCCGGGGTCGATCTCGAAGCCGAACAGGTCGATGTTCTGACGCATCCGGTCGGGGTTCAGGCTCTTTGGCAGGACTGCAAAGCCCATCTGCACGCCCCAGCGCAGAAGCACTTGCGCCTCCGTCACGCCGTACTTCGAGGCCATAGTCTTGAAGGGAGAGCCAGAGTTGGCCCGCCGCCTGCATCTCGGCGGTCTTGGCGCTGTCCTGTCCGGGTTCGCTGCGCCAGGTGGAGAGCGGCACGAGCGAGCTGTAGGCGATCGGCGCGATTCCGTTCTCCGCCATGAAGGCCAGGAGTTGGGGCTTCTGGGACCAGGGGTGCAGTTCGATCTGGTTGTATTCCGGCAGCGGCAGGTCGGCGGCGCGGATCTCCTCGACATGCGCTTCGGTGTAGTTGCTCACTCCAATGGCCTTCGTCCTGCCCCGCGCCTTCAGATCGACAAGCGCACGCCATTCGTTCACGCGCTCGGCTCCGCCCGACGGCGCGTGGATGAGGTAGAGATCGACGTAATCCAGCCGCAGCGCCGCAAGCGACGCCTCGAAGGCCGAGATCGTCTCGTCGTAGCCCTTGGGAGCGTCACCCCAGGCAGGATTTCCCGGCCAGAGCTTTGCAGTCACGTAGAGATCCGCGCGGTCAAGGCCAGCAGCGGAAAGGCCATCCTTGAAGCCCCGACCTACTCCGGCCTCGTTCCGGTAGGCTGCAGCGGTGTCGATATGGCGATACCCGGCTCCGATCGCGGCTGCGACGGCCATCGGGGCGTCCTCGTCGGGAATGAGATAGGTGCCGAACCCGACCTTGGGCAGCGCTGTCGCGGTCTTGCCGCTGTTGGTGGCATGTTTGGCCATCTGTGCCCTCCGACGTGCGCCCCAGAAGCGGGGGCGATTTGACTGACAGGAGAAGAAGTAGACAGTCGAACAGGCGCTTGCTTGCCATATCGTCCACAGAAATTGTCACTTCCTCCAAATCTTCGGATTCAGCCTCAGATTGTCCCTGGGCCGTGCTATCCATCATCCAGGGCGGACCAAAGGATGTCTTGTGCAGACGGAAGCCATTCGGGCGGCGCGTGACCTGGCCGCGGCCCTCGCGGCGGAAGGCCTGACCGACCTGGCGCTGGGCGAGAGCGTCATACTTCGACGCAGCCAACCCTCGGGCATCGAGGGAACGCTGTATCGACCGTTGCTCTGCGTGATCCTGCAAGGCGCCAAGAACGTGTCGGCAGGCGCCCTGTCTGTCCATTGCCCAGCCGGGCACGCCATCATCGTCAGCCACGACCTCCCGGTGCTGTCGCAGATCATCCAGGCCTCTCCCGAGGAGCCCTACCTCGCCTTCGTGCTGCCGATCGATCTTGGCCTCCTGCGGGGATTTTTTGACCAGATGCCGGACTTCGCCGTTGTCGATCAAGGCGCGGGAGCGCTGATGTCCTGCCCCGCGGGTCGCGACCTGCTCGACGCCGTCGCCCGCTTCCTTGCGCTGGCTCGCGGAGACGCCGCTGCGCCGGTTCTTGGCCCGATCCTTCTTCGAGAGATCCATGCCCGGATTCTCTGTTTCCGCCCAAGGCTCGATCCTCAGGCGCTTTCTGCGCCGGGACGACCCCTCGAACCACGTCGCGCGGGCGATCGCCTCAATTCGGGCCTCCATCGACGCGCCGCTCTCGATATCCGAGCTGGCCGACCACGCCGGCATGAGCAAGTCCTCCTTCCACGCGCATTTCAAGGCGGTGACGGGACTGACGCCGGGTCAGTATCAGAAGGATATCCGCCTGCTCGAAGCGCGCCGTCGCATCCTCGAGACCCGAATGGCCATTTCATCGGTTGCATTCGATGTCGGCTACGAGAGCCCGGCTCAGTTCAGCCGCGACTACGCCCGGAAGTTCGGCCGTCCGCCGCGCAACGATCGCACCACAGGAGGTCAGGCAGTGGGGGAAGTTCAGACTGCATGATGGTCCTCGGGCGTCCGATCGGGCGACGATGGCCCGTTGCGGAAAGGCGGCGCCGGCGCGGCGCGCGACCTCGGCTCAGCACGTTTACGGGCGATTTACAAAAAAATATCAGCGATTCAATCGGTCGAGGACGGTCCGCACGCGGACCGCGTTGCGCGCCCCTTCAGACCCGCGCCTTGCGGGCGCGTTCGGAGGCGGACTTCAGCTGGCCGCAGGCCGCCATGATGTCCTCGCCGCGGGGCCGGCGGACCGGGCTGGAATAGCCCGCCTTGTTGACGATGGCCGCGAAGGCCTCGATGCGGTCGGGGTCGGAGCGCTCGTAGGGCGCGCCGGGCCAGGGGTTGAAGGGGATGAGGTTGATCTTGGCGGGGATGCCGGCGATCAGCTTCACGAGCCGCCGCGCGTCGGCGTCGCTGTCGTTGACGCCCTTGAGCATGACGTACTCGAAGGTGATCCGCTCGGAGTTCGACAGGCGCGGATAGGACCGGCAGGCGTCGAGCAGGGCGGCGATGTTCCACTTCCTGTTGATCGGCACGAGCGCGTCGCGGACCGCGTCGGTGGTGGCGTGAAACGAGATCGCCAGGAGGCAGTTGATCTCGCGGCCGACCCGCGCGATCTCGGGCACGACGCCGGAGGTCGACAGCGTGATGCGCCGGCGCGACAGCGCGATGCCCTCGTCGTCCATGGCGATCAGCATGGCGTCGCGCACCGCGTCGGTGTTGTAGAGCGGCTCGCCCATGCCCATGAGCACGATGTTGGAAACCAGCCGCTTCTCGTCGGGCCCGCGGGCCCAGTCGTCGAGGTCGTCGCGGACGACCATGATCTGGCCGACGATCTCCGCCGGCGTCAGGTTGCGCACCAGCCGCTGCGTGCCGGTGTGGCAGAACGAGCAGGTTAGTGTGCAGCCGACCTGGGAGGAGACGCAGAGCGTGCCGCGGTCGGTCTCGGGGATGTAGACGGTCTCGATCTCCGAACCGCCGGCGATCCTGAGCAGGTACTTGCGGGTGCCGTCGGCGGAGACCTGGCGGGTGACGATCTCGGGGCGGGCGATGTCGAAGTTCTCCGTCAGCAGGGCGCGGAACTCCCGCGAGAGGTTGGTCATCGCCGCGAAGTTGCGCGCGCCCCTGTGATAGATCCACTTCCAGATCTGCCCGACCCGCATCTTCGCCTGGGCCTCCGGCGCGCCTGCCGCCACGAGCGCGTCATGCATCGCTTCCCGGCTCATGCCGACGAGATCGGGGCGCGGCGGGGCCTCGAGCCTGCGCGGCAGCGTCAGCGCCTCGGGCGCGATCGGATGGGTGGCGGCCATGGCGATTGTCCCCGGCGGATCGTACAGTTCACATAAGGCGCCGCGAGGTCCGCCGCCAGTCCGCAGCCGGCTCTCCGCCTCAGAGGGCCGCCTTCGGCATCATCATGTGGCATCCCTTCTCGCCGTCGACGGTCTGGGTGACGCGCAGGTCGCCCTGGAGCGAGCAGAGCATGTAGGCCTCCTCGGGCGTCAGCGCGGTCCGCCGGCGCACATGGGCGATCATCTCGCGCACCGCGATGCGCGCCGCCTCGTCCAGATCCTCGTTGAGCCCGATGCTGATCAGATGCGTGGCGTTCTCGGCGAAGGGGGCCGCGTAGTCGAGATCCTTGCGCACGGTCAGCCGGAAAAGGCCGGTCAGCCCGGTCTCGAGCGCGGTGATCGACACCTCGCCGTCGCCCTGGACCCCGTGGCCGTCCCCGGCTGAGAACAGCGCGCCCTCGACGAAGACCGGAAGATAGAGCGACGTTCCGGCGCGCAGCTCCTTGTTGTCCATGTTGCCGCCGAACTTGCGCGGCTGGATGCTCGGGATGCGCCCCCAGTGCGGCGGCGGCGCTACGGCCATAACCCCGAAGAACGGGTCGAGCGCGATCTCGGTCCCCCAGGGAAGCCGCGCGGTCCGCGCGGCGATGTCGATCTCGGGGTGGATGATCGCCCGACGGTCGAAGTCCATGGGCAGCGTGCCGCGCAGCGGCAGCACGCCCACCCAGCCCCAGCGGTCGATGGGCGTCACTTCGAGGATGTCGATCTGGAGCACGTCGCCCGGCGCCGCGCCCGCGACATGGACCGGGCCGGTCAGCATGTGGCTGGCGCCCTGCCGCACGCAGCGCGCCATCGCCTCCCGGTGGCCCGGCTGGACAAGCGCGGGATCGGGCGGCAGGTTGTCCACGTCGGCGGCCGCCCAGCTGGTCAGCGTCACCGTGTCGCCCGAGGCGACCCGCAGCACGGGCGCCAGCGCGGCGTCATGGTAGCCCCAGTGGATGTTCTCGGGCAGGGCGGGAAGTTCGTGAACGCGCGACATCAGGCCTCCATGGGCCGGGCAGCACGGCCAGCGACGGAGGTCAGATCATGCGATCCACCGGGCGGGCGGTCAACGCCCCGGAGTCGCGCCCGCGCGCAGGTCGGGACGGTAGCCGGTCCGAGCGGCTACTTGCAGCGGGACTTCGCGTCCTCGAGGGCGGCGGTGAAGCCCAGCAGCGAGAACTCGTCGATGGTCGTGGTGCCCCGCGAAGAGACGCCGGTGACCGTGGCCTTGGCCCCGCGGCGCATCGCCGCGACCAGGGTCGCGTCCTCGGCGGGCGATCCGGGCCATGCCCATTCGGCGGCGTCGCCGGTCCCGGGGCTCAGCGCGAAGCTGTCGGCGCCGACGGCGAGCTGCACGCTGCTGCCGTCGCGGATCGGGTAGCCGGCGGAGAAGCTGACCTCGTTGGTCACGTTCTCTGAGGGGCGGAAGGTGACGAAGAGGCGGATGTCGCCGCGGTTCACCTGCACCGTCTGCCCGTCGCGGCGGGCCGCCGACGAGGTGGGGGGCGTGACAATGTAGCATTCCTTGGGGTCGCCGACCACGTAGACCCCCCAGTCGGTGTGCGAGGCGACCGGGCGGGTCGCCTCCTGGGCCGCGACGGGCCCCATGGCGACCAGGGCGACGGCGAGGCCGACCGCCGGCAGGGTCGCCGCAGATGTCCAGAGCATGGGCTTCATCGATCTCATCTCCTGCTCGATCACCGGCTTGTGTTGCATCGGAGCGGCGTCTGCAATCGCATCACGACGGTCAGGCTTGTTTTTGTGATCTTTCTCAATCTAGTCTACCCTCATCGCCCAGCGTATTTCCACCCCTTTGCGCGGAATTGAAAGTGCTTCGCAACCCGGTCCGGCGGGCTGACGACAACAAGGCGGGACGCGCCTGATGTCCCGGCCCACGGCGGACGGTTCCGCGGCCCTGTCTGACGCCGATCTGCTGCGCTCCGTCGCGGCCCAGGACCGTGCGGCCTTCGTGGCGCTCTTCGAGCGCTACGCCGGCCGGGTCAAGGGTTTCATGATCCGTTCGGGGTCCAGCGCACAGGACGCCGACGAGATCGCCCAGGAGGTGATGGTCGCGATCTGGCGGCGGGCGGGCACCTTCGACCCCGACCGCGCGGCCGCCTCGACCTGGATCTTCGCCATCGCGCGCAACCGGCGCATCGACCTGATCCGACGCTCCCGCCGTCCCGAGCCCGATCCGCTCGATCCGCTGTTCCAGCCCGACGCGGAGCCCGACGGGCTCGCCCGCGTCACCGCCGCCGAGCGCGACGCGGCGGTGCGCGCCTGCGTCGCGGCGCTCGCGCCCGAACAGCGGGCGGTGCTGGTCGCCTCGTTCTACGGCGGGCTCAGCCATGGCGAGATCGCCGAGCGGTTCGGCCTGCCGCTTGGCACCGTCAAGTCGCGCATCCGCCTCGCCTTCGAGCGGCTGCGCGGAGCCCTGGGCGACGACATGGTCGAGGGCCTCGTGGACGACTGAACCCGCCGCGCGGGCCCCGCTTGTGGGGGCGGCGTGAAGCCGCTATTCAGCGCGTCCATGGAAAGCAGCCTCGACACGGACGACATGCTTGACATGCACGATCGTGCGCGCATGCCGTGGCGCTTCTTCGGCCGCGCCAGGAGGGCCGCCGCGGTCTGAGCGCAGGGCCTGTCGCCTGATCCTGACGAAACACCCTGCGGGAGGGAAACATGTCCGCGCCCAAGACGCTCTACGACAAGATCTGGGACGCCCACCTGGTGCACGAGGCGCCCGACGGCACCTGCCTGATCTATATCGACCGCCACCTCGTGCACGAGGTCACCAGCCCGCAGGCCTTCGAGGGGCTGCGCATGTCCGGGCGCGGGGTGCGGGCGCCGCACAAGACGGTGGCGGTGCCCGACCACAACGTGCCCACCGACGTCGGCCGGGCCAGCGGCATCGAGAACGAGGAGAGCCGCATCCAGGTCGAGACCCTGCGCGCCAACGCCGAGGAGTTCGGCATCGAGCTCTTCGACGTCGCCGACCCGCGCCAGGGCATCGTGCACATCATCGGCCCCGAACAGGGCATCACCCAGCCGGGCATGACCATCGTCTGCGGCGACAGCCATACCGCCACCCACGGCGCCTTCGGCGCGCTCGCCCACGGTATCGGCACTTCGGAGGTCGAGCACGTGCTCGCCACCCAGACGCTGATCCAGCGCAAGGCCAGGAACATGAAGGTCGAGGTGCGCGGCAGCCTCGGGCCCGGCGTCACCGCCAAGGACATCACTCTCTCGGTCATCGGCGCGACCGGCACCGCGGGCGGCACCGGCCATGTCATCGAATACATGGGCGAGGCGATTTCGGCGCTCTCGATGGAGGGCCGCATGACGGTGTGCAACATGGCGATCGAGGGCGGCGCGCGCGCCGGCCTGATCGCGCCCGACGAAAAGACCCTTGCTTACGTCAAGGGAAGGCCGCACGCGCCCAAGGGCGAGCAGTGGGAGCTCGCCGAGGCGCACTGGCGCACGCTGTACTCAGACTCCGGCGCCGCCTACGACCGCGAGGTGGTCCTGGAGGCGGCCGACATCGCCCCGGTGGTCACCTGGGGCACCAGCCCCGAGGACGTGCTGCCGATCACCGGCGTGGTGCCCCACCCCGAGAGCTTCAGGGGCGGCAAGGTGGACGCCGCCCGCCGATCGCTCGATTACATGGGGCTCACGCCGGGCACGCCGCTGGCGGAGATCGCCATCGACACGGTGTTCATCGGCTCGTGCACCAACGGCCGCATCGAGGATCTGCGCGAGGTGGCGAAGGTCATGGAGGGCCGAAAGGTCAAGGACGGCATCCGCGCGATGATCGTGCCGGGCTCGGGGCTGGTGCGGGCGCAGGCGGAGGCGGAGGGGATCGCGGCGCAGCTGATTGCGGCGGGGTTCGACTGGCGCATGGCGGGATGCTCGATGTGCCTGGGCATGAACCCCGACCAGCTGAAACCGGGCGAGCGCTGCGCCTCGACCTCGAACCGCAACTTCGAGGGCCGCCAGGGCTACAAGGGGCGCACCCATCTGCTCTCGCCGGCGATGGCGGCGGCGGCGGCGATCACGGGTCGGCTGACGGACGTGCGCGAGCTGATGTGAGGGGTCCGCGGGCGGGGTCGACCGTCGATCCCGGTTTCCGCTTTGGGATCAACGATCTGCCCGGGTTGGAAACCGGCTGGAAAGTGGCTGGAAAGCGGCTTGCCAATTGGCAAGGGCGCGCTGCCCGCGGGCTCGCGACGCGGCCCGCGCCCGAGCGGCGCTAACGATCGGCCGACGCCGCGGCGAGGTTCTGGCGGGTGTCTTCTAGCATCCACGCATCGGCCGGGGCCAGCACGCCCGGCGCGGCCATGTTCTCGACAATTGCGACGGCCTCGGTCCAATGCGCCGCTGCGTCCTCCGGGTCGGCCTGCGCCATCTTCGCGAGCGACACCCCGGCAGCCGGCGTTGCCCGGGTCGCGGGGCGAGGTCGCGGGGATGTCCAGGCTCTCGCGTAGGCGGCGCGGGCGGCGGGCAGGTCGCCCTGGGCCGCGCACGTCGCCGAGCTTGTTGAGGCCACCACGTCGCGGGACCAGCCGGCGTTGCCCGGGTCGCGGTCGGCGAGGTCGCGGCGGATGTCCAAGCTCTCGGCGTAGGCGGCGCGGGCGGCGGGCAGGTCGCCCTCGGCGACGCGCACGTCGCCGAGCTTGTTCAGGCTCACCGAGACGTCGCGGGCCCAGCCGGCGTTGCCCGGGTCGCGGTCGGCGAGGTCGCGGGCGATGTCCAGGCTCTCCGCGTAGGCGGCGCGGGCGGCGGGCAGGTCGCCCTGGGCCACGTGCACGTCGCCGAGCTTGTTGAGGCTCACCGAGACGTCGCGGGCCCATTCGGCGTTGCCCGGGTCGCGGTCGGCGAGGTCGCGGGCGATGTCGAGGCTCTCCGCGCAGGCGGCGCGGGCGGCGGGCAGGTCGCCCTGGGCGACGCGCACGTCGCCCAGCTTCTCAAGGCTCACCGAGAGGTCGCGGGCCCGGCCGGCGTTGCCCGGGTCGCGGGCGGCGAGGTCGTAGAAGATGTCCAGGCTCTCCTCGTAGGCGGCGCGGGCTGCGGGCAGGTCGCCCCGGGCGACGCGCACGTCGCCGATTCCGTCGAGCGCGGCGGCGAGGTCGCGTTGCGGGCCTTGGGCGCGCACGAGACGCTCCGCCTGCATGAAGGCGGCGAGCGCGCGTTCCAGCGAGTGGAGCTGCGCCCGGGCGCGACCGCACTCGATCCAGTACCAGACGTTCGCCTGGGCAAGTTCAGCGGCTTCGGTCAGCAGCGGCTCCGCCTTCGACGCCTGGAACGGGTAGAGCGTCGTGGCTTCGGCGTGCTTGAGGCGGGCGCGGGCAAGCCGGTGCGCCGCCTCCCGGGCGTCGAGGGCGGCGTTGGCTTCGGCAAAGGACGCGCGGGCGGCGTCGGGGTCGCCGTGGACGACGCGGACGTCGTCGAACGCCAGCTCGGGCTGGTCGTGACGGACCGCATCGAGGTCCGCCTGGGCGCGGGCGAGCCGCTCGCGCAGATCCTTCGCCTCCTCCGCGTCCTTCGCCATCTTCACGAAGGCGGCGGGGTCGATGACGGGGCCGTGCACATGGACGTGCTTGCCGCCGAAGTACTGGCCGGTCCCGGCGGTGAACGTGCCGGTGTACTGCGGCGCGGCTTCGGCGAGGTCCGCGCCGCCTACCGTTTTCCCGGCGAAGTGACGTCCCGGAACGTCATGTCGCCTTCGGAGGTGGCAAGGTCGGCCTCGACGCCGGCGACGTTCTCGAAGAGCAGGTTCCGCCCGGCCCTGATCTCGCGGATGCGCACGGCGTAGGGGGACTTCGCGGCCTCGGGCAGGGCCTCGATCGCGGCTTCGAGCGTCTGGGCGAGGGCGCGCACTTCGGCGTCGGCGGCGATGGCGGGGGCGGCGAGTTGCTTGCGGATCAGGTCGGCGGTGTCCGGGTCGGGGTCGGGCTCGATCAGCGCCACGGACTTCGCGCCGGCGCCGGCGAGGCGGGTCTTGAGGGCGGCGTAGGCGTCGCCGACGGCGGTCTTGCCGAGGGTCTTGGCGGCTTCGGTGGCGGCGAGGCCGGCGCCGGTGGCGAGCAGGGCGTAGAGGGTGGGGGCGAGGTCGGTCACGGGCGCGCTCCGGCGGAAATGATCGCGACAATGCAATGGCAGGCTAGCAGATCGCGTCGCGCGTGTCGCTCCTTTCACGCGGTGGCGTCACGACCGGAACGTGACCTGCTCCTGCTCGACGACCAGCCGGCCGCTGATCTCGATCGGATCGTTGCGCCCCGCCCCGCTCGCCGCCTGGGCGGTCGGGGCCATCGCCGCGTCGCCGAGCCCTGACCGCTGGACGATCCTGGCCAGGCGGCGTGGTCTGTCGACGCCGTCCAGTTCCGCAGGATCGTCTCCGCATCCCGGTCGACAGTGGCCGAGAACGTCGGGTCGCTGGCGACATCCTCCGTGGCCCGGGCCTCAGCCGGTCGCGGCGGCGAGCAGGAGCGCGGCGGCGGCGGCGGCGGCGAGGGTGGCGGGAACCGACCAGCCCCGCCAGAGCAGGAGCGCCGCGGAGAGCGCCGCGAGCGCCACGACGCGCGGGTCGAGCGTGGCGAGGTCGGGGGTCCAGAGGGTGAGCGGCCCGAGCGTGATCCGGTCGACCGCGCCGAAGAAGACGTGGAGCGCGAACCAGAGGCTGAGGTTGAGAATGACGCCGACCACCGCGGCGGTGACGCCGGCGAGCGCGCCGCGCAGCCGCGACTGGGCGTTGAGCCACTCCACGTAGGGGGCGCCGACGAAGATCCACAGGAAACACGGTGCGAAGGTGGCCCAGAGCGCCACCGCCGCGCCGGCGAGCCCGAAGGCCCAGGCCGGCGCGCCGCCGTGCTGGAACCCGGTGAGGAAGCCGACGAACTGGGTGACGAGGATCAGCGGGCCGGGCGTGGTCTCGGCGAGGCCGAGCCCGTCGATCATCTGGCCGGGCGTGAGCCAGCCGAAGTCCGCGACCACCGCCTGGGCCATATAGGCGAGCACCGCGTAGGCGCCGCCGAAGGTCACCACCGCGAGCCAGGCGAAGAACCAGCCGATCTCGGCGAGAAGCTCCGCGCCGGGGAGGAGCCCCAGCGCAAGGAGCGGCGCGAGCCAGATCGCGCTCCAGAGCGCGGCGGTGCGCAGCGTCGGCCCCGGCGCGGGCAGGGCGACGCCGGGCCCGGCGCCGGGCGGCGCGGCGCGGGCGGCGACGGCGCCGATCGCCGCGGCCGCGAGCAGGATCAGCGGGAACGGCGCGGCGAAGAAGAAGATCGCCACGAAGGCGGCGGCGGCGACCAGCCAGCTCAGCCGGTCGGTCAGAGCCCGCCCGGCGATTCGCGCGAGCGCCTGGAGCACGACGACGAGCACCGCCGACTTGACCCCGAGAAACAGCGTCTCGACCAGCGCCGTGGCGCCCCAGACGGCGTAGATCGCGGCGAGGGCCAGCATGACGACCGCGCCCGGCGCCACGAAGAGCAGCCCGGCGATGATGCCGCCCCGCACCCCGTGGGTGCGCCAGCCCGACCATGTGGCGAGCTGCATCGCCTCGGGTCCCGGCAGCAGCATGCAGAAGCTGAGCGCGCCGAGGAACCGCTGCTCGGACAGCCAGCGCTTCTCCTCGCACGAGGACGCGGTGCATGAGCGCGATCTGGGCCGAGGGGCCGCCGAAGGACGTCAGCCCCACCCCGGCCCAGGTCCGCGCCAGCTCGCCCCACCCGGCCGGCGCCGGGGTCGGGGTCTCGGAAACGCTCATCCGGATCTCCCCGACCGGGCGCCGCCCCCATGGCGACGCAGCGCGATCCTGACCGGTTCCGGCCGGGAATCAACCGCGCAGGCACACCCTGCGACGATCCTGCGACAGCCGCGTGACGATCCGCCATGATCTATCCGGAGTTGATCTGGATCAACAAAGCTCAACTCGGCCTGCGTGTAGGGGGTCGGTTTCCGGGCTGGATGGAGGATCGGAGGCCATGGCGGCGGATGCAGGCGAGGCGCTTCTCGGCGAGGGGCTCGAATTGGCGCAGGACGCGCTGATCGACCGGGTCATCCTCAGCCAGCAGCAGGCGATCGAGACGATGGAAGCCAACAGCGCGGCGGTGCTCGCCGGGTTCGAGGCGGCGCGGCGCGGCATGGCCGAGACGGTCGCCGGGCGGATCCGGAGCGGCCTTGAGGCGCAGCGGGCGCTGCTCGACTGCCGCGACCTCGCCGGTCTCGGCCGGCTCCAGGCGACGTGCCTGCGGGTCGCCGCCGACCAGTGCGCCGAGGAGACCGCGCGGCTGCTGCGCCTCAGCGGCGACATCGCGCGGGCGGCCGGCCGCCGGGACCCGTAGCGCCCGTCCTCCCGCTCGCGCCCGCGCCCGCGCGGACGGGAGTTGATTATCCACAGGCCGGCTGTCAGTCTCCGCCGGCGCCGCGCCGGGCGGCGCGCCCGGGACGGAGCCCGCATGACCGCGACTGATCTCACGGCGCTGGTCGCCATCGACGTGCAGGTGGATTTCTGCCCCGGCGGGGCGCTGGCGGTGGCCGAGGGCGACCGGATCGTGCCGCTCGTCAACGCGCTGGCGCCGGCCTTCGACGTCCGGGTCCTGACCCAGGACTGGCACCCGGCCGACCACGCGTCCTTCGCCGCGAACCACGACGGGGCCGAGCCCTATTCGACGAAGGACATGCACTACGGCCCGCAGGTGCTCTGGCCGGCGCATTGCGTGCAAGGTCAGCCCGGCGCGGAGTTCCATCCCGACCTGCGCCACGACGGCTTCGACGCGGTGATCCGCAAGGGGTTCAGGCCGGGCGTCGACAGCTATTCGGCGTTCTTCGAGAACGACCGGACCACGCGCACCGGCCTCGACGGCTATCTGCGCGAACGCGGGGTCGGGCGGCTCTGCCTGGTGGGGCTGGCGCTCGATTTCTGCGTGGCCTGGTCGGCGCTCGACGCCCGGCGGCTCGGCTACGAGGTGCTGGTGCTCGAGGACGCGACGCGGGCGATCGATCTGGACGGCTCGCTGGAGCGGGCGCGCGCGGAGATGGCGGCGGCGGGCGTCGGGTTCGCGCGGGCCGCCGACCGGATCGGATCGGCGCCATGACCGACATCGCCAAACGCGTCTACGACCACGCCTGGCGCATCGATCCGATCATCCGGTCGCTTATCGACACCGACTTCTACAAGCTCCTGATGCTGCAGTCGGTGTTCGACCGCCACGCCGGCGTCGAGGTGGAGTTCAGCCTGATCAACCGCACCAAGACGCTGCCGCTGGCGAAACTGATCGACGAGGGCGAGCTGCGCGAACAGCTCGACCACGTGCGCGGGCTCAGGCTGAGCCGCGGCGAGGGCACCTGGCTGCGCGGCAACGTCTTCTACGGCAAGCGCGCGATGTTCCGCCCGGAGTTCATGGCCTGGCTCGAGGCGTTCCGGATGCCGGAGTACGAGCTCACGCGGCGCGGCGACCAGTACGAGCTCAGCTTCCGCGGACCCTGGCCCGATGTGATGCTCTGGGAGATCCCGGCGCTCGCGATCCTGATGGAGCTGCGGTCGCGCGCGGTGGTCAACGGCATGGGCAAGTTCGAGCTCCAGGTGCTCTACGCCCGCGCCATGACCCGGGTCTGGGAGAAGATCGAGCAGCTGCGCGCGCTGCCCGGTCTGCGCATCTCCGATTTCGGCACCCGTCGTCGGCACGGGTTCCTGTGGCAGGACTGGTGCGTGCAGGCGATGATCGAGGGCCTGGGCGAGAAGTTCACCGGCTCGTCCAACTGCCTGATCGCCATGCGCCACGACATCGAGGCGATCGGCACCAACGCCCACGAGCTGCCGATGATCTACGCGGCGCTCGCCGAGGACGACGCGGCGCTGCGCCAGGCGCCCTACCGGGTGCTCGAGGAGTGGCAGCGCGACTACGACGGCAACCTGCGCATCATCCTGCCCGACACCTACGGCACGAAGGGGTTCCTCGAGGGGGCTCCGGACTGGCTGGCGGCCTGGACCGGCATCCGCATCGATTCGGGCGACCCGGTGGAGGGCGCGGAGACCGCGATCGCCTGGTGGCGGAGCCGCGGCCAGGACCCGCGCGAGAAGCTGGTGATCTTCTCCGACGGGCTCGACGTCGCTGCGATCGAGGCGCTGCACGCGCGCTTTCACGGCCAGGTCAAGATCGGCTTCGGCTGGGGCACGCTGCTGACCAACGACTTCCGGGGCCTCGCGCCCGGCGACGCGCTCGCCCCGTTCAGCCTGGTGTGCAAGGCGGTCTCGGCCAACGGCCGACCGACGGTCAAGCTCTCGGACAACCCGGTCAAGGCGATGGGCCCGCCCGACCAGATCGAGCGCTACAAGCGCGTCTTCGGGGTTGGCGCGCAGGTGGCCGAGCCGGTTCTGGTCTGAGGCGCGCCCGCCCCTTCGCGCAAACGTGCGCCCGCCGCGCTTGCCCGGGCCGGCGGACGCCGGCATGGACTGGCCGATGACCATGCGTTCGCCCCGAGAGGTTTCGCCGTCGCGGCGGCGGCTGCGCCGGGCCGGCGTCGCCCTGGCGCTGGCGGCGGGCCTCGGCGTGGCGGCGGCGCTCGGGCCGCTTCGCTGGGACGACGCGCGCGCCGCGCCCCCCGACGCCGCCGACGCGGCCCTGGCCCGCGAGGTAGCGCGCGAGCTGCGCGACGTGCTGATCGGCGCGGACGCCGGCGGCGCCTGGAGCATCGGCGAGGCGGAGTTCAACGCGGTGCTCGCCTCCGCCAGCCGGATCACGGAGGGGTTCGAGGGACGCGCGGAGATCGGCGAGGACGGACTCGCGATCACCGCCTCGCTCGCCGCCGCCCAGCTTCCCGGCGCGCCGGCGATCCCGGTCTCGCTTCTGGTGGCGCCCTCCGAGGATGGTATCCGCATCGCCGCGGCGAGCCTCGCGGGGGTGCCGGTGCCCGCGGGCATGGTCGCCCCGATCGCGCGGGCGGCTCTCGACCGCTATCTCGGCGACGGGCTCGGCTCGGCGGCCTGGGACAGCGTGCGCTCGGTCAGCACCGAGGGCGGCGTGCTGACGGTGGGCTTCGCCTTCTCCGAGGACGACCGCCGCGCGCTCTTCGAACGGATCCGCCGGCGCGGCCTCGACATCTCCGGCGGGCGGGTCAAGGCGATCTTCACGCATCTGTGGTGGCTCGACCGCGAGGGCGCGGAAGGCGCTCTGCCGCACTAGGGCTCGGCGCTGCCCTACCTCGTACACGCGGTGCGCAAGGCGGCGGAGCTTGCGGACGGCGACGCGACCGCGGAGCTGTCCTCGGCGCTGCTGGCGCTGGGGCTCTACTGCGGCGATCCGGCGATCGGCGGCGCGATCGGGGTGACGCCCAACGCGCGGATGCTCGGTGCGGGCAACCATTGCCGCAACACCACCCTGCGCGGCCGCGTCGATCTGCGCCAGCAC